>NZ_JAGIKV010000003.1 GCF_017874615.1 Paenibacillus xylanexedens | reverse complement strand
TCCAAAGCCGATTTGATTCAGATTTTACAGTCTCTGCGTGGTATTGGGTTTCTTACAGCGGTCACGCTTGCTGCGGAGATCGGTTCCTTTGCTCGATTCCGTTCCCCTGCTCAGCTCATGGCTTACTTAGGTCTGGTTCCACGTGAGCATTCGTCTGGAGCCCGTACTCAACGAGGCTCGCTCACCAAAGCAGGAAATGGACGATTGCGTCGCACCTTGATTGAATCGGCATGGAGTTACCGCCATCGGCCTGCGATTAAAGGGGACTTGGCCCGCCGTTTGGAAGGTCTGCCTGCGGACATACAGCTTATTTCATGGAAAGCCCAGGAAAGGCTGCATCGAAAATTCCGCCGTTTAGTTTATGGATTGAACAAGCACAAAAATGTCGCGGTCACCGCAGTGGCCAGGGAACTGACCGGGTTTATTTGGGCAGTTGCCCGAACATTAGAGCTACCGAACGCTCAGTAATCTGTTTTTCATCTTGAAGAGACGGATGGTTTAAAAGGAAAAAGGGAAAACCCGAAGCCTTAGGCCCGGGAGTTCATGGAAGGTTCAGGAGAGAATGTACGAGATTCGTTTGCACTAGGCTTGTAAGGGGCTGAACGTGCGTGGCTAGCTTGTAACCGCTCTCCTTGACGAAGGCATACCATGTGGTAACCAACCCACGGATAGCAGCGTGCCAACCGTCGCTCGCATATGGACTCCCGCGCTTAGGGCTTCGGCGAAAAGCAGCATTTTGTGATGGGCTTGACAAAAACGTTCATAGCAACGAATCTGAGACGTCTTATTCAAGCATTTGGAGCGTCCACAGAGATCTAATGAACCTGAGCCACGTTATATTAGAATAAACAACCGTTTACTGCGTTTTTCTCAGGGGATTTCGGAAAATAGCGTGTCTGATGTTCCTTACAATTTAAGAAGCGTACCTAGAGGCCGAATAAGACGTTCTGAGTTCGTTAGAAAATCGTCTACCCAATCGTCAAGATCATCCAGTATGAACCTCAAAACTTTTTAGCCCCTCATATCCATCATCGTATGGCTTACCTGAGTTTGAGCTTGAAGACACACTCTAAAATTCATCCCGATCTATTGCTGCTTTTGGCAATGGAGGATTACCAAGGGTATACGCCATTTTCATCTAGGAATTCTCCGTTATGGCGTTTGCCATCCGTCGCATAGCGCACGATAATCGCAGCGCCGGCTTCTTTTGATTTACCACCTTCGGCGTTGCCATTAAGATCTGTTGATGTGAATCCGGGCGTTATTGCAAAGACTTGCGCCCTGCTGTTTTTCACTTCATAAGCCATCGAAAGTGTCATGGCACTGTTGGCCGTTTTGGATGAGTTATAATCGAAGGCATTTAAAGTAAATTCCGCATTTTGCATATGGTCCAGAGAAGCCATGTCAGTTGAAACATTAATGATTGTGCCTTCATTATCTTTGATTAACGGGAACAATCGCTGATTCAAACGGAAGGTGCCGAAAAAGTTCACTTCGAAGGCGTTCCGCAGATCTTCCTCTTTAGTATCCGTAAATGAATGAGAGAAAGCACCGGGCATACCCGCGTTATTGATCAAAAGGTTTATTGCGGGATAAGTCTTCTGAATCGTATCGGCTGCCTGTTCAATGCTCTTCAAGTCGCACATGTCGATCTGTACAAATTCTACATCTAATCCCCTGGAAGTTAACTCGGAAACAGCTCTTTCACCCCGTTCAACACTACGTGCGCCAAGGATAACTTTCCAACCTGCTTCACCCAACTGCTTTACGATTTCATATCCAATTCCTTTATTTGCTCCGGTTACAAAGACAGTCTTTTTCATGCAAATCCTTCTTTCCATAATTTGATTTATATTTAACAATGTATAAGTTACTATGCTACACTTAGTGTAGGTCAAATTATTTTTATAAAAAGGGGGATTAACATGTTAACGATTGGAGAAGTAGCAAAAAAAGTTGAAATCTCCATTGGAGCGATCCGCTTTTATGAAAGAAAGGGACTGCTGAAACCTGCTGCACGAAATGAGCAGAATAACCGTCTTTATTTGGAGGATGATCTGAACTGGCTGGTTTTTATCAAATGCCTTCGCGAAACCGGGATGAGTGTGGAAGACATCAAAAAATATTATGATCAGGTCAACGAAGGAACCTCCACGCTGAAGGAAAGAACCAAGCTGATTGAGGATCAAAAGCAAAAGTTGCTGAATGATATAGAGGAGAAAAAAGCGCAGCTTGTTCATTTGGATAACAAACTGGAGCGCTATTATCGCGGAGAAAATTATTAATATAAGCCTTATGCTATAGATTAAACTTTTGCATTTTATGTTATAGTACGTCCTAACAATGTTTCCTTAGTATTTACATAAAATAAAAACAGAAAAAAAATCAGGCAGCCAGCAATAACTGTCCAACCTGATTTGAAATGCTGATGTTATAGCTATTTTTCAGTAGACTATGTTCTTACCCTGACATCATCACGACAACACATTCATCTTGAGATAATTGTATTAAATATGACCTTCGCGCTTACACAGTTGATAATGGTTATAGGGTTCATCCTCGATCTCGATCAAATTTAACCGTTCAAAATCACATTTCTGTATCACCTTATTGGATGCTTGATTGGTAGTCAAAGCGATGGCATTTAATACTTCCACGTTTGTATGTTCAAACAAATAATTTGTCATTCCTTTGAGCGCCTGCGTTGTGTAACCACGATTTCTGAAATGCTTGGAAATACCATACATAATCTCCCGATTGGGTGCTGGCAGTTCGTCCTTGATCCCTGAGCAACACCATCCTATGAACTCATCATTTTCTTTGAGTACGATAGCCATACGTAAATATAACTCTCCAATATCCCCTCCCGCCACTACAGCTTGTTTAAAACGCTGATTCTCAGGGATTTCATATTCGGTGAGCCACAGGGTCCTGTCTTCAATCGTAGCGTTCCATCCCGGTAGGAATTCATACACCTCAGGTTGCCACGTAATTTCTTGCAGTTTCTCCAAATCCTCCAGTCGATACTCACGTAAATAAATATCCTTGCAATCGATGATTAATTCATCAGTTTGTATGGGTTGATTCATAGTTCCTCCTACTACACACTTAATTTCAGCTTATTAGCCTTTACTTCCAACAAGGCCCTCTTTTTCCATAAACTCATCTTTGGTTAATCCAAAGAGGATCAGATCCTGGTATTTTCCATCCGTATAGATCACTTGGCGACGCACACCTTCCTGAACACATCCAAGTTTTCTCATCATGGCTGCGGAAGGTTCATTACCTTGGAGTACATAATCATTAAATTTATTGAGCCTGCGCTCGAAGAAAGCATAGTTCAGCAAGATTCGAACGGCTCTGGTTCCGTATCCTTTTCCTCGATGATCCCTGTCAATTTGAATTCCAATGCTAAAGGTACCGTTCCTCTCATCAATACTGTTCAGATTCACACCTCCGACATTTTCACCATCCATATTTACAATTGTAAACATGATCCGTCCTTTGGCTAAAGAAAAATCAGAGAAGTTTTCCGTGAAACTCTTCGCTTCAACATGGGTTGGCGGCAACTCTACTGCACACTCCAATAACCGACGGGCAGGTGTATCAAAGCGGTTATAATAATGATCTTCCCAATCTTCTTCACGCAAAGCACGTAATCTGATCTTATCATCCTGCCAAAAATATTGACTATAATCGATCTCTCTCATTCCAAATCCTCCGCATATCAACCAGATTTTTACTTCGAGCTACAAACATAATAACCCATAATGTGGAATTGGAGGAGATTTGTTTTCATTAAACACAACGAAAATAACCCCCGAACAGAATAAAACCTGTCGGAGGCTACGCTCTACTTTATATCAATATGTCATTACGATTCTTCCGTATATTGAGGCTTGGACACGTTATCCGGAACCGTTTCGTCAAAAACATCCTGACCTGGATAATCCCGTACGTCTCCCTCGTGAAGCTCATGATTTTCATAATCAAAACGATGTGCAGACCGCTGGTCCACGCGCCACGGTGAACTTTTCCCAAGAGACTCGGATAACAGCGATGAACCGTAAGGACCCTCCGGGAATTCTTCGAGTGTGATATCGTTTCGCTGCGACTCCACCGTAGACACATCGGTATATTCTTGCCGTTCTTCACGCAAAAACTTATCTTTCATCGTTTATCCCTCCTGATCCACTTCAGATGACCAACGTATACTTATTGTGAGCGAGGACAAACGCATTTATGCATGATCTTTGGAAAACACTGCGTTTAGGTTTTGATCCATTACCGGATCCATCACAATCATTATCGCCATCACAATTAGCGAATCCATATTAAAAATACAAAAACAATGAGGCCAGCGAGGCTAATCCAGGTATCACGTTTGGACCATACCAATAACGATGAACGTCCTCCGAGCGTAGAGTGCTCTCTAACTTTACGCATTTCCATCGCAATGGTCATATCCTCTGCACGTTGGAACAGTGCCATTAACAAGGGAATCACCATCGGACCCAGGTCACGAATTCGAACGGTATTTGGTCTTAAAGCTGCCTTTCCACGTGCCCGTACAATCAGTGAGAATCGCTGCCACTCACTCCAGATCATCGGGATAAACCGAAAGATTAACGATACAGCAAGAGCAAACGAAGCTAGGGGTAACCTGATCTTTTTACCGATACCGAGTACCCAGTTAAGCCCTTCTACCATTCGCCCATAAGGTGTCGTCAACGAAAACCAAAGGCTTGCCAATGTGACGATAAACAAACGATACACATTCAGCAAAGTGCCCTCCGCCTGCATCAGGGAAAAGCCAAAGTGCAGACCTCCTCCCTCTGTTGAAAGAGTTGTCCCAGATAACGCCGTTGATATGATGAAAAAGAATAATAATGGCTTCATTAACTTCATACATCCAGCCAAAGTCTGACGCGGGAGCACGGCAAGTGCTGCTACTACCGGCACCAGTGCTAAAGTCAATCCCAGCCATCGCTGTTGAAGCATAGTTGCGGTGACCAGCAAAATATACAAAATCCATCTCAGACGCGGGTCCATAACGCCATATAATCCGCCTGAATGAGTCAAGGTGTTCGGAAGAAGCTTTGGATCATCTTCCGTTTTAATGGACGATAGCATCAGTGCTTCTTTTTCATATTTCATTACATCGCTCTTGACTTCCATCGTTACCGTCGCTGATGCTTCTTTCAATTCGTTCTGAATCCCCACCTTAATTGACGTGGAATGAACAATACTTTCAGCCATCTCCTCTGGCGTCATCGCGGTCAAAGGCAGCTCAAGACCCGCTGCTCTAAACTGCTGTGTCAGTCTCATCGATGGTGGCAGTCCAATCCCTGTCTGCTCCAGCAGTTCAGGCCTTTTGTGAAGTTCTCTCGGAGTAAGATCGGCGATTAGACGGCCTTCCTGCAACAATAATACTCGATCCGCACAAGGCAAAAATGTATCCAGATCATGGGTTGCTACCACGCCCCCACCACCTGCCAGACGATGTTGCTCCAATACATCCAGCAAAAGCCCGACACTTTGCGCTTCCAACCCTGCGCTCGGCTCATCCAGCAGAAGCCAGTGTGGATTGGTCACACTTCCGAGAGCAAGTCCAAGCCTGCGCTTCTCTCCCCCACTTAGAGCAAATGGCGACCTGTCCAGATGAAAACGTCGGTCCAACTCCGAGGTTACTGGCGGGTCCCATTGCTTCAGTGCTTTTGTGATCTGCTCTTGTTGCTGTTTCTCTGAAAGTCGATAGGGACGCAGAGAATATGTGAATTCACGCTGAATACTTCGGGCAAACAGTTGTTGTTCCGGAAATTGAAACAATAGTCCCATTTGCAATAAAATCGACTGCGGCACTTTTCCTTCTTTCCAGAAAGGAGTGCCATCCAATGTGATACTTCCTGCATCGGGCGGTCTCAGACCAGCAAACGTCTGTAGTAAAGTCGTTTTTCCTGAACCGGTGCAGCCCAGCAGCAAGGTGATTTCCCCACTGTTCAACTGTACACTCACATCTTCAAGCAGTGCACGTTTGCCCGATTCCGATGCTTCTATACGTATATTGGTTAGCTCGATCTCCAACGTGCGACCTCCTTGGCCAGTTGCTCAGGTCGCAGTGGCATGGCTTCTGGCATCATACCTTTTTGCTTGAGCAATAACGCAGTTTTTACAGTAAAAGGAGGGTCCAACCCTAACCGTTGACAGGGAGATAGCTGTACTTTTTCCCGAGTAGCCTTCTCATTCAACTCTGTTTCATAGAAAAAGGACTCCGGCGCCCCATTGTACACACAACGTCCCCTCTCCATAGCAATGATTCGATCACACAGGGTTGCTTCCTCCAGATGGTGTGTAATCCAGATCACCGTTGTACCCCGCTGGGTAATCTTCTGAACGATGGTCTCGATACGGTCTCTTGCTTCTGGATCAAGCATGGCTGTTGGCTCATCCAGAATCAATATGTCCGGTTTGGCCGCGAGCGCTACAGCAATATTAAGCAGTTGTTTCTGTCCACCGGATAATTGTGAGACAGCCTTCTCCGGGGGATACTGAAGTCCTACGGTATGTAAAGCATCCTGCCTGTACTCCAATTGCTCTTCTACAGATTCCATCAATGGTGACAGCGCAAAATGAAACTCCTCTTCAATCGTATCGCCAAGTACCTGAGCATCCGGTTGCTGCAGTACACCCCGAACGGTAAGTTCATCCGAGATATCCCGTACCCCTCCCGATAGCGGAATGAAACCGATCAGTAGTCCAGCAAGTGTGCTTTTCCCACTGCCATTCGCCCCTACAATACTAATCCATTCTCCTTGGTGCAGCGTAAGTGAGACCCCATCCAGTGCTTTTCTCACCTGACTACCTTCGGAAGCATAATGCACTCGAACATCTTCTAATGTAATTATAGGCAGGTTGCCTTGCATCGTAAATTAGTCCTTTCCCTTTCTATTGTTATGTGGTACGATCCTAATCGTTAACCACATTTATATAATTGGTTAACAATCATATTACCAAAATGGAGAGGATTGTTCAAACATGAAATTATCTTTGCGAGGCATTGTATTCAGCGCACTTATGGCCGCAATTTTAGTACTTTTTGGTTACATAAGCATTCCCATTGGCTTCTCCCCTGTACCGATAACATTACAAACTTTGGCTGTCATGCTGGCCGGAGGATTACTTGGCCCACTCTATGGTTTTCTAAGTGTTACCATGGTTGTTCTGCTCACCGCTCTTGGATTCCCCTTGCTGCACGGGACCGGAGGACTTGCAGTACTTCTTGGACCTACCGGAGGATATGTGATGATGTGGCCGTTCTCCGCATTATTAATTGGATTGTTGCTTGCACGAATCAACATCAAAGGTGTAGCAGGATTCCTTCTCGCTTTTGTTGTATTTGAACTATTTGGCTCACTGCTCGTGTATGTCTCGGGGGTCCCTTGGCTTGCTTATGCTTACAAAATGGACATACCTGAGGCCATGATTCAAGGGTTTTATCCTTACATAATTGGGGATCTGATCAAAGCTGTATTTGCTGCCATCATCATTGCGCCCGTGCGCATGGTTTTCCCACCTCAACGTCTCACAGGTAACATGCATTCAACGGTTATAAAAGCGGATTCTTAATAGAAGCTACATATCCTATTAGATCAGGAGCCTCCATATTCTAAAACAAAAACAGCCAAAATCACTTTGGCTGTTTTGTTACTTCTCTTCCTCTAAGGTTGTTCTGTCATCGGAGTGATCCGTGTAAGTGTTCTTTAGTTCAATTTATACAGACACCTGAATTAATTGACGCTCTGTAATCTGAAATTGTTGATCCGCGGTATTTTCAACAAACCTCTGATCATGAGATACATACAGAATCGTCCCTTCATAGGCCTTGATAAAACGCTCCAACGCTTCCAATGCATGCATATCAAGAAAATTCGTCGGCTCATCCAACAATAGAATGTTATATTGTCCAAGAAACAAGTGACATAATTGAAGACGAATCGCTTCTCCTCCGCTTAATGTTCCAACATTCTTCAGTAGGTCATTACCTGAGAATTGCATTGCGTGCAACGCACTTCTGAGCTCTGATTCCTCATATTCCGAACGATTTTTCAGGAATTGTAATACGGTCTCTTTTGTCGTGAAACGATAACTCATTTGCTGAAAATAACCGAGCTTTGCTTTTGGAGACATCGTGATCTGATCCCCAGCATGGAAAACATGGTTAAGCAATGTGCTTTTCCCACTGCCATTGGCTCCGGTTATCGCTATTTTTTGTTTTAATGGAATTTGAAAACTTACATCCTCCAACAATATGTTTCCATCCACTTCAAGTGTAAGGCGATCTGCCATAATCGGAAATCGATTGTGCAGCTCCAGTGTCTTTGGCTGACGGAAGATCATCGGCCGATCCTCTTGCACTGCTTTTACCTCATGAAGTTGTTGCATCCGCTGTTCAATCGCTTTGGCTGCGCGGTGCACCGCTTTTTGACTGGTGCCTTTGGATTTGGTTTCAACCATACGGTTTGTTTTTGCCTTGGATTCTTTTTTGGACATGCTTCCGGCCTGCGTTATTTTCTCGGCTTTCTTCATCTTTTCCCGAGCGGCCAGCTCCAATCGTCTTTTCTCTTTGGAAAACTGCTCATGCGCTTGGTTTTGTTGTTCACGCTCCAGCCTCTTCTGTGCCTGATAATCACTATAGTTGCCGGAATATACGCGAACCTCACCTTGATGGATTTCCCAGATCGTGGTCACCAGTTCATCCAGAACTGCACGATCATGACTGATCAGCACAAGCGCCCCATAATAATAACGCAATTCATCCAGCAAAAATGTAATGCCCTCTTGATCCAGGTGTGTTGTTGGTTCATCCAGTAACAGTACTTCATGATAATGAGTGAACATTTGAGCCAGTTTTAGACGGGTCTGTTCTCCACCACTCCATGGCTGATCGTGTTGAGGTATGGCTAATTTACTGAGTAAAGCCCCGTCAACTTCGATACTTTCGTTAGACTGGGGTGGTTCCACTTGTTCCAAATAACCAAACTCTGCAAAACGTTTTACCTTTCCGGCTGTTGGCTGGATCTGCCCCGCAATGAGTTTCAACAGTGTACTTTTACCCTGACCATTACCACCTACTACACCAATGCGATCCAGTTGATGCACAGCCAGTCGCTCAATGTTCAGTATTACTTTATCCATATAGGTCATCTCAACCTGTTCTATTTCAAAACATATCTTTTCCATATTCGCTACCTCCGAAATAAGATTTATTTCGTATCGATAGCGAAGCACGCTTCTATCGATACGAGCTTATCGTGCCAGCTCGTATCAATAGAACAGTAACGTCATCATAGCGTTTACCTCCAGTAGTCTGTATTGAGCACCTTTACCTAATTATTTAACTGATTAAGATAATCAGAAGAAAAACAAAGAATCACAGGCCACGGCCTGTGATTCAACGTAAACGGGAAAGCGAGTATAACACTTATTTTAAGGTCAGGATGATTGAAAATGACAGACTGATCCCGTTTACTCTGAACCAATGGTCAGAGCCTTTGAACGTATTCAATTACCGATTCAAAGGAAGGAAGCGCAGTCTCATTGCATGTGTCATGTTCAATAATCCACCTTTCATTATCATGTATAGATGTACAAATCTAATTATAATTTTCCAATTCCACCATGTCAACGGAACCATGAAAACTCTAGGCATCGAATTTGTATCTATTCTTATTTTATTCGAGTCCCTTTCCGCTGTACAACTTCAATAGAAGCTCCTGGCTATGAACCTGACCTGTAGCCTGTGGAATTACTTCCTCGTAGTTGGCGGAATTCGTTACTATAATCGGCGTTACCGTGTGATAACCAGCAGCCTTAATCTGTGCTATATCGAATTCAAGCAACAGATCTCCCGCTTGGACCCGATCGCCTTCTTTAATATGGGAAACAAAATGTTGCCCATCCAATTTAACGGTATCAACTCCCACGTGAACCAATATTTCAGCACCGGTGTCTGATACAACAGCCAAGGCATGTTTTTTCTTGAATGCAACGGTAACTGTGCCGTCAAAAGGTGCTACCACTCTGCCCACAGCTGGCTCAATCGCAATCCCTTTACCCATTGCTCCCGATGCAAAGGCCGGATCTGGAACTTCCGACAATTCTACAATCGTTCCTTCGATTGGGCTAAATACAATTTCGTCCGAAGCATTCGCTGCACGAACAGGTTGCTCGGCAGATGTAGCAGGTTCGGTTTTTGTTTCTTCTTCAACCGGATCTTTGAAGCCCATAATGTACGTCAGTACAGCCGAAACAACAAAGGATACTACGATACCCAGAATCAATCCTGGGAAACCTTGTCCACCTGGTCCGTAGAAGATTGGCAAGGTCAGCAACCCTGGTGCGCCGGATGCAAATGCCAATGTGCCCGCTTGACCAATGATAGCTCCACCAACTGCACCACCGATTACCCCTGCAATGAATGGACGTTTCAGTGGTAATGTTACCCCATAGATGGCCGGTTCCGTAATACCGAATAATGCGGTCAACGTAGATGATCCAGCCAGCGTTTTCAGTTTTTTGTTCTTGGTTTTCAGCATAACCCCAAAAGCCGCACCCGTTTGAGCAAAGATCGAAGCTGTCGCAGCGGGTTTAACGCCATCCTGTCCATACACTGCAACGTTGTTGATAAATACCGGAATCAGACCCCAGTGTATTCCGAAGATAACGAGCAGCTGCCAGCTTGCACCCATAACGGCTCCTGCGAGCAATGGACTGAATCCAAATGCGGCAACCAGTCCAGCTGCAATTCCATTACCAACGTATACGCCAAATGGTCCGAATACAAGCAATGTCAGAGGTACCATAATCACTAGCAAAAACAATGGCGTAACAAAGTTTTTCACACTATCGTGAAGTGTTTTATTAAAGAATTTCTCCAACTTGCTCATAACAATGACAGCTAAAATGATAGGAATAACTGTAGATGAATAGTTCATCAAAATGACAGGGATACCGAAGAAATCCGTTGGTGTTCCCTCTGATTTCAACGTGACGATGGACGGATAGATCAGTGCTCCTGCAATCGTCATCGCGACAAACATATTTCCCTGGAATTTACGTGCTGTTGTAACCGCTAACAACAGAGGCAGAAAATAGAAGAGACTATCTGCTGCTGCATACAGGATCGTATATGTTGTTTCTGTCGTTTCCAGCCATCCAATATTGCTTGCAATCAACAATAACCCTTTTAGAATACCGGCTCCCGCCATAACACCCAGAAGTGGTGCAAAGATGCTGGATATGATATCGATAATACCCCCGAGCCCTTTGGCTGCTTTGCGAGGTTTTTCTTTATCTGACGAATCGTCCAGAATGTTACTGATCTGTCCAATGGCACTATAGACTTCAGGCACCTTGTTACCAACAACAACCTGGAACTGTCCTCCATTTTCTTTGACTGCGATGATACCTTCTGTTTTCTCCAGTTTGGCTTTGTCTGCCTTGGCATCGTCCTTTAATACAAACCGTAATCGTGTTGCACAATGAACCAGCGATTCCACATTTTTCTCACCGCCAACCAGTTCTACAATCTCTTTGGCCAGTTTCTCTTGACTCATGATCTGCACCCCCACTTTTTCTCAAACAGGCTCTTTACCGAATTTTTTGCACGCAAAAAACCTAAGCCTTGAGTAAGGGGACATTGACACAATGGTCCTGACCTTCTCATGACTTAGGTTTTGCCTGCATAACCAGTAACAATCCCAGTTAAATCGTATTCAATTCCTGTTAATCACATATTATTATAATTAAACCATTTTTGTCAACATTTAAATATTATCGATTAACCACCCGTTCGATATGAACCGTCAGATACAATTTTTCTTCATTGGTCAACTCATGGTTGTACTCTTTTTTTACAAACAACTCAATTTTCTCCGTACACGCTGCGGCATCTGGATGTTTCTCCTTAATCATGTCATAGAAATGATCATAGTTGTTGTCGTAATGCGTACCACTGAGCACACGCTGGGAGAAGAACTTCAGATGTGTGATAAAGCGAAAATAACTGAGAGAGTCCTCATCAAATTCCATTTTGAAATGATATTTCGCTATATTAATAATCTGCTGGATAAACTTCGTAATATTCATCGTTGTAATAACTTCTTCGTTCATCTCTGCGTTAACAATATGCAGGGCAATAAAAGCGGCTTCATCGGGTGGAAGCTCAATATTCATACGGGTGTTGATCTGTTCCAACGTCCTCAAGCCCAGTTCGAATTCGGACTTGTACAACTGTTTGATCTCCCACATTAATGCGTTCTTGATTTCGACGCCTTCCCGATAACGTTCGATGGCGAAGTTAATATGATCTGTAAGAGATACATAGATGTTCTCATTCAGCTTTCGACCCAGATTCTCACGCGCATACGTGATGATCTCTTCCACAATTTCAATCAGTTCCATCGGAACTTCGCGCAGCAGCATTTTGAAATTATCGGATGTTTGTTTGTTTTTCAATGCAAATACTTTCTGGATGCGGGTCTCGTCTACTTTATCCCCCGGCTTTTTCTTAAAGGCAATCCCACGTCCCATCACTACAAGCTCTGCTCCATCCGCCTGATAGATGCTAATGACGTTATTGTTGATAACCTTTGCTATTTTCACTTCAATCCCCCCGTCACGTTCCACTCTCTTGGCAGTTATACATCGTCTTTTGGGTATACAAAAAAAACCTGAAGCATCACAAAATAAACAAGACATGGTGGTCTGCTTTTTTTGGTGCTTAGGTTTTGCCTACTTCGAGTAGTAACAATCCCAGAAACGATATAATTGCGTCAAGTATAGCGCGAACCTGACTATATGTCAACGCTTTCAATGTGAGGAAAATCGGAAGTTCCGTGAATTTATGGTCCTTCCGATTGTTTGATGTCTGAACTAATCCAATTCACCTTTTTGACTACTCGTCACCCAGGTTTGTTCCGTTGGATTCGATCACATTTTTGTACCACTCAAAACTCTTCTTCTTCAGTCGTGTCAACTCACCATGACCTTCATTATTACGATCCACGTAAATGTAGCCATAACGTTTTCTCATCTCACCTGAGGAGGCACTTACAATATCAATAGGTCCCCAGCTGGTGTAACCGATGATGTTCACCCCATCCTGAATAGCCTCACCCATTTCAGCTACATGCCGTTTCAAGTAGTCAATCCGGTACGCATCATGCACTTCACCTTCCGGTGTAACCTCGTCATTCGCACCAAATCCATTCTCAACAACAAACAGCGGCTTCTGATAACGATCATGCAGTTGATTGGCGGTAATACGGAATCCTTTGGGATCAATCGTCCATCCCCACTCGGACTTCGCCAGATATGGATTGGCTACCGAGCCAAATACATTACCACTGGTCATATTTTTGATGACTTCCGGATCGGTGCTAGTTGTACGACTTGAATAATAGCTGAACCCGATATAATCTACGGTATGATTTTTCAAGATTTCCGCATCACCCGGCTGCATAACGATGTTCAATTCGTGATCCTTGAAGAAACGTTTGGCGTAACCCGGATATTCCCCACGTGACTGCACATCGATGAAGAAATAGGACTCTCTATCTTTTTCCATACCCTGGAACACATCTTCCGGATTACAGGTATACGGATAGAAGCTTCCTGCGGCGAGCATGCACCCAATCATGGCATCAGGAATAATCTCATGACATGCCTTGACTGCCAATGCACTTGCAACCAGTTGATGGTGAGCAGCCTGATATTGAATTTCCTTGATGTTATCCCCCTCATTGAACGCCAGTCCCGCCCCAAGGAACGGAAGATGTAGCAGCATGTTGATCTCATTAAATGTCATCCAGTATTTCACCTTGTCTTTGTACCGAGTGAATACCGTTGTAGCGTAAGTCTCGAAAAGCGTTACCAGTTCACGACTTCTCCAGCTGCCATACTTCTCGATCAGATGCACAGGCACATCGAAGTGAGCTAATGTAACTACAGGTTCAATACCGTTCTTCAACAATTCATCAAACAGGTTATCATAAAATTGTAATCCGGCTTCATTTGGCTGTGCATCTTCTCCTGTCGGGAAAATCCGTGCCCAGGCAATGGAGACACGCAGTGCTTTGAATCCCATTTCTGCAAATAGAGCAATGTCTTCAGGGTAACGGTGATAGAAATCGATCGCTTCATGCGAAGGATAGAACTCGGTAGCGAGCGGCGTAAAAGCTGGAACATTGCCTTTCATAATGCTTCTGCGTTTCTCTCCGGTCGGCAGCAAGTCAACGATACTCAGCCCTTTGCCATCTTCCAGATACGCACCCTCCGCCTGATTCGCAGCAATGGCTCCACCCCATAGAAAATCTGTAGGAAATTTAAAATTCATCATCATCATTCTCCTTCCAAATATGTAATTCAGCTATCCGCTCAAATCCTGAAATATCAAAAAGACAAAATAGAAAAAACCCGAACCAGCCTGGGTACACGATTACGTGTAAACAAGCCAGCTCAGGTTATGCCCATATCGGTAACATTCCCAGATCATGATTATGCGGATTGGATAAAACTTTAGCAAGAATCAGAACAGTTGTCAACTTCTTGAAACCGGTTTAGCTTCGGATTGCCCACTACGATATTTGATAGAACGCAGCACATGTGCCGCCAAGAATCATCTGTTGATCTGATATAGGTAGGGTATTAATGTGACTCATAATGAGACCGTATACTTCAGAATACGTAGCTGAAACGTTGCTCACAGGCCAGTCGGACCCAAACATTAACCGTTCTGCACCAAAGGCTTCTATGGCGATATTCAGATAGGCTGTAAAATCCTTTGGAGTCCAATTTACCCAGTCTGCTTCCGTCACCATCCCTGAAAGTTTACAGTACGCATTTGGTTGTGCGGCCAATGACTCAAGCGCTTCTTTCCAGGGTGAGAGTATACCTGATTTTATGTCGGGTTTGGCTAGATGATCAAGTACAAATCGCTGTTCAGGAAACGTCTTAACCAGTTCAACGGCATAAGGCAGTTGCTCCTTGGATACCAACAGATCATAGGCCAAACCATACTCCTTTAGCAATGAAATTCCGCGCTGAAAGTCTTCTCTCAATACATACTTCAGATCAGGTTCATCCTGTATGACATGTCGTACGCCCTTCAGATACGGATTGGACGCGAACAATTCAAGCTGATTCCGAACTTCATCCGAACAAAGGTCCACCCATCCGACAACACCTTTGATACATTCATGCCGATCTGCCAACTGCAGAAGCCACTCGGTTTCTGTCAGTGATTGTCTGGCTTGTACCGCAATACATCCATCCAGTCCGGATTGGACCAATAAAGGTTCAAGATCTTCCGGAAGAAAAGATTGACGAATGGTTTTCATCTCTTCGCCAATCCATCCGTACTCGACGACATTGTATTCCCAGAAATGTTGATGTGCATCCAGCTTCATATTAGATCCCTCCCAGGGTATTTAAATCTAATTATCATTAAAAAGCAATCACTGATTTTCACATGATTTTTATTCCAATTGTGCAGGTATTGTCCAATATTAAATCATGATATAGTAAATTACGAAAACGCTTTCAGAGCATAAATCGGTGGTGATCCCAGTATTAAACAAGTGAATTTTTGTTTGCGTTGAGCTCTATTTTCACCCTGCTTAACCGCTATTCACGTTCAACCATTCTCTATTCGAAGGAGACTATATTAATGAAAAAAAACCGCAAATCAGTCCTATCTCTTACGCTTG
Source organism: Paenibacillus xylanexedens (assembly GCF_017874615.1). GTDB lineage: Bacteria > Bacillota > Bacilli > Paenibacillales > Paenibacillaceae > Paenibacillus > Paenibacillus xylanexedens. The sequence continues at coordinate 369,465 of NZ_JAGIKV010000003.1, read as the reverse complement.
TGACTGCCCTGATTCTATCTCTATTCTCCTCCGCTATGGCTTCAGCTGCAACTGACAACAGCGAACAGGCCAATACCTCAGCCGCTCCAAGCAAAATGCAGACCTACGTAAACGCCATGGAGCCTGGCTGGAATCTGGGTAACTCTCTGGACGCCGTTGGTGAAGATGAAACTGCCTGGGGCAACCCACGTATTACGAAGGAACTAATTCAGTCGATCGCAGCTGAGGGCTACAACAGTATCCGTATTCCTGTAACCTGGGAAGCCCACATCGGTGACGCACCCGACTACACAATTGATTCCGCTTACATGAATCGGGTTCAAGAAGTGGTAAACTGGGCCCTTGATGCGGATCTCTACGTCATGATCAATCTTCACCATGATTCCTGGCGCTGGATCAGTTACATGGAGAAAGACCATGACAATGTGCTTGCACGTTATAACGCTGCTTGGACTCAGATTGCGGACAAATTCAAGGATTCATCCGATAAACTCATGTTTGAAAGTGTTAACGAACCACGTTTCTCCGAAGGCGGCACAACAGATGCAGCGATTGGATACCGCATGCTGGACGAGTTGAATACTTCTTTTCACAAGATCGTAAGAACTTCGGGTGGAAACAACGAGACACGTCCACTTGTGCTTCCAACGATGCATACCTCTTCCGCTCAACCTGATCTGGATGAACTGAATAAGACCATTCAGAAATTGAATGACAGCAATATTATTGCAACCGTTCACTACTACGGGTTCTGGCCATTCAGTGTGAACATCGCAGGTTACACCAAGTATAACGAGGAAGTACAGAAGGACGTTACCGACACTTTTGAGCGGGTATACAATGCTTTTACAGCGAAAGGCATACCGGTTATCGTTGGTGAGTATGGCTTGCTTGGTTTTGACCAGCACACAGGTGTCATTGAGCAAGGCGAAAAACTGAAATTCTTCGAATTTGTTGGACAATATCTGCGTCAAAAACAGATGACAACGATGTTGTGGGATAACGGACAACACTTCGTTCGCACAAGCTTTACTTGGTCTGATCAGGAATTATTTGATACCATGAAAGCCAGCTGGACAGGTCGCTCATCCACAGCCGAAACGGATCTCGTATATCTTAAACAAAATGAAGCCATTCAAGATAAGAAGGTAAAACTCAATCTGAATGGGAACAAATTCAATTCGTTGAAAAATGGCACTACTCCTCTTGTCAGAGGTAAAGACTATACGATCAAAAAAGATGTACTTACGTTAAAATCCAATCTGTTAACCAAATTGACAGCCTCTGGTGATTTGGGCGTAAATGCCACACTCACGGCTGGGTTCAATGAAGGTGCTGACTGGAACTTCAATATTATTAAATATGACACACCTAAGTTGAACGATGCAACAGGTACAACCAGTGCATTTGCCATTCCGACTATGTTTAACGGTAATCAGCTCGCAACGATGGAAGCAACATATGCAAACGGAGAGAACGCCGGTCCACAGAACTGGACTTCATTCAAAGAATTCTCCTACACATTTAGCCCAGATTACGAACGTAATGTGATTGAGCTGAAATCTAACTTCTTCAATGAAACCAATGATGGCGAAGTTACGCTTAAGTTCCATTTCTGGAACGGAGATGTGCTGACGTACAAAATCACGAAAAATGGAACCAGCGTTGTTGGCGTAGCTTCATAATAGTTATAAGGATTCCCCACTTGATCTATACCTGTGGGAATCACGAAACGTTCTGTCCAGAGCCCTCGGTTCGAACAGAACGTTTTTCCTTTTAATCAGATATTCCTTCCACATCCATTATGAATGACCGTTCACAATAAAAACGAAACATTCCCACTCTGGCTATGAATGACATACGTCGCACCAAGCCCTTTATATACAAGACCAACTGGAGCCTTGTTACTGGAAACGACATAGAGATGTTGCGGATACCAGCTGTGACACAACTGGATATCCTGGCAACACTGAGGCAGATTATTCTCGAACACAAATGCATTGGTGACCATATATTCGGGACGAGTCTGTTGCATCCCTTCCGTTTCTTGAATATATCGCACAGGAAATGCTCCAAGGGTTTGAAGTTGTTCCCGTTCCTCTTCACTGTGTACAAGCACAACGAAGGCTAACCCCTTTTTCAGTAATAAATCCACAAAATTCATCCCCGCTGCACTGTGCCCTGCTGATACAACAATCATTGCTTCATCCATTGCTGTCTACCTCGCCTTTACATCAGATCCTGCATATATCATCTCAAGTACGTTATGTGCGAATCATAGTCCTCTGTCTGCCTTTCCGCAATTGAACCGTATCCGATTCAGAACCTTCCTGATTGATTCCAGACCGTAATCCTGTTCATATCTTGTATAATGCACTCTTTACTCTGTTATTCTCCATATTTCTCGGTCAATCATAAGCGATTAAAGAAATCTGATTAACCGAGCCTTAATCGAAGATATATCTCTTTTTAATCGCTTACATGCACAGATTCAAAGCAAAATGTCTTAATACTTTGGCTAAAAGTAATACAAAAAGACAAAGGAAACCTGATGATACATCAGTTCCTTTGCCTTGTATGATTTGTATTTCTCTACATCCATGTTCCAGTACATTTCTATTTCAAACGATCACTTATTGAGGTTCTTTGAATTTCACTACCAGCACCGTTTCCCCATTGGCTTGCACACGACCGGTTGAGGCTGCAGTAACAGTTGCTATCGTTTCGTTTCCACTTGGGATCAACACAGGTGTAATCAAAGGCAGTCCCTCAGACTGAATGACATCCATGTCAAATTCAATCAACAATTGACCTGCAGTTACACGATCTCCGCTATTCACATGCGCGGTAAAACCGTTCCCTTTTAGTCCAACCGTATTAATTCCGATATGAACCAACATCTGTACACCCGTCTCATGCTCCAGAATCACCGCATGTTTACTCTTGTTCATCACATGTGCAATGACACCATCAAACGGTGCATACACTTTGCCTTCTGATGGCTCAATGGCAATGCCCTCACCCATGTGTTTTTCAGAGAACGCCGGGTCAGGAACCTGCTCCAGAGCAACGACGGTACCGTTCATTGGCGAAGCGATTTCGAGAAAATCTACCTTAGGACGATTGCTTGTAACGGCTTCGGTAACTGAATTAATACGCGGATTAGATTCCTCTACTTTAACTTCAGCTGATGTTGCTCCACTGTTGTCATGGCTCAGCGACTCCTCTGCAACTGGTTGGTCCTTATAGCCGAAGAACCAGGTAAGTGCAAATGCAATCGCCATGGCAACTACGTTGGACAAGATATACAACGGCAGTTGGCTGTTAAGATAGAGCAGTGTACCGGGAATAACCGTTACAGCCATGCCTGTACCCTGCAGATGGAACAAGGAAGCGATGAAACCACCTACACCACCACCAACCAGTCCCATAATAAATGGTTTCATATAACGCAAGTTAACTCCGAAGATAGCCGGCTCGGTAATGCCCAGAAATGCGGACAAGGACGAAGGTAATGCGAGTGCTTTGAGTTTCATGTTTTTGGTCTTCAGACCGACTGCGAGACAAGCGGCTCCTTGTGCTGCCATGGCACAGGTAATGATGGCGTTGAACGGATTGAATCCCGTTTTCTCCAGTAGCTGAATCTCCAGGAAATTAAAGATGTGATGTACACCGGTAACGACAATAATCTGATGGAAGAATCCAATGATAATACCTGCGATTCCAAACGGCAGATCCAATACGGCAGTTGTTCCATGCAGCACCCACTCTTCTAGGGAATGGAATACGGGACCAATGGCGAAAAGTCCAAGCGTAATCATAACCGTTAACGTAATAAAAGGAGTCAGAATTAAGTCCAGTGCCTCAGGCACCCGTCTTCTTAATACCTTTTCAAACTTGGCTCCAATCAAACCTACAAAGAACGCAGGCAGAACCGATCCCTGATAACCCACGACAGGTATAAAACCGAACATATGCAGCGGCTGTGCTGATCCATCTGCCACCGCGTAAGCATTGGGTAATGCAGGACTGACCAGCATTAGCCCCAGTACGATACCAAGTACCGGACTTCCGCCAAATACGCGGAATGCAGACCACGCTACAAGTGCAGGCAGAAATGCAAAGGCCGTATCCGTCAGGATTTGAGTGAACAACAGGAAATTGGCCGAGATATCATCAGGTGTTGCACCGAACAACGCCAGAATTTCATTCTGGGTAAGTAATCCGCGCAATCCCATGAACAGTCCTGTAGCTACCAGAACGGGAATGATGGGTACAAATACGTCACCAAACGTGCGGATAGCCCGTTGAAAAGCATTTCCTTCTTTTTTCCCCTGACTCTTCACATCATCCTTGGACGTTCCTTCGATGCCCAGCTTCTCAACCTCTTCAAAAATTCGATTCACTGTTCCCGTACCAAAGATAATCTGATATTGACCTGAGTTGAAAAAGGCGCCTTTCACCTTCTCGATATTCTCGACCGTTTTCTGATCAATCTTTTCTTTATCTTTCACCATGATGCGAAGACGTGTTGCACAATGTGCAAATGATGCGATATTCTCTTTGCCCCCGATGGCATGAATGACTTCCTGGGCAATCCGTTGATTCTCCGACATGTTATCTCATTCCTCTCACGTAATACTTAATAATTCCATTGAGTTGCTTCAAAATCAGCTTTGCCTCCGTGTGCAAAGAAACGAATATCCACGCTGTTCCGGCTTGGGAAAATGCGGCTGGTAAAGACCTCTTCCCCATCGTTCACAAAGATCTCGACGGAAGACGAATCTACGAACAGATGGAACTTAATCACTTCCGCAGTAAGCGTGCACCGCCGTATCGTACCATTTTGTTCAGCCAACTCGGCACCAGACATGGTCCGATCCAAGACAACTTTCTGCTGGATTTGGTCATACAGAAGAACCGTTTTCTCAGTTCCATTTGCCCGGAATTCGATGCCTACAGTCTCTGCATCTACATGGCTCATCTCACATATCAGCTCATAGGTAATTCCATTAAAACCAGTGAAAGATCGACTCTCATTGTCAATTGTTGCGCGAATATGTGTGCCTTTATCCTGCTGGCGCAATTGCTCCATCTCTGCAACAGGTTGTTGGATTAACTTGCCGTCTCTCAGTGACAATTGCCGAGGGATGGTCAGGCAATGAGCCCAGCCACTATCGTCTGTCGGATATTCCAGATCGGGAAGTCCCATCCAACCAACCAGAATACGTCTTCCGTCCGGGCCCTGCATGGTCTGCGGCGCATAGAAGTCGAATCCACGATCCAACTCCTGAAATTCACCATGTTTGAACTCTCTTGTCTGGAGATTGAGCGGGTCACCGATAAGATAACCGGATTGAAAAATATTCTGATAATGATCTCCCGCTGCATCTAAGCCTTGCGGGGAAAAGACAAGTACACCTTTCCCGTCCATCTCCATATAATCCGGGCACTCCCACATGTAACCAAAGGAGGTTAATTGCGTATGAATTTCACCAAGAAACTCCCAGTTGTTCAGATCAATTGAGCGATACAGCACTGTACATCCCGTCTCATCTGTTCTCTGCGCACCGATTACACAATAATACATGTCTCCTTGTTGCCACACCTTCGGATCTCTGAAGTGTTCCGTGTATCCGTCTGGCACAGACGAGATCACGGGATCATTCAGTTTGGTTACTGAACCGCTTTCATCCATAACTGCCAGGCATTGATACGGATGTCTGACCCACTCCTCATCCCTCGTATTGCCTGTGTACAGCAAGTACAGCTTCCCGTCTTTTTCAATCGCACTGCCGGAATAAGCTCCGTGTGAGTCATACCTGCCACCCGGTTCGATTCCAATCCCGACATTTTCCCAGTTCACCAGATTCTTCGAGCGGGTATGATACCAGTATTTCATGCCATGTTCTGTCCCAAGTGGAAACCACTGATAGAACAGATGATAATAGCCTTGATAATATGCAAAGCCGTTAGGATCATTAAGCAGACCTGTTATCGGCTGAATGTGATAACTCTGTCTCCATGGACACTTGGATACCTGTGCTTCAAGCTTCACAATCTCTCCAGGCTCCGCTTGCTCAATTCGTCTGTAACGTTGCTCTCTAGTCATTTTCATAGCTGTTCTCCATTCAAAATATAGGAACCGGTTCCAATGGTCACAAAAAAATAATTCCATATGGCATTAGTGCCTGCCCGTGTTCGCATATCCGTATTGGATATTCATAATGGAACCGGTTCGATGGAATTATCATAAAGGATGTTTTTATAATTTGTCAACGCTTTCTCGAGGAATTAGTTCTACGTCCAGTGTTGTTCGTTCCTCCACCGACTCGCCTTTGACCAGTCGAATAATGTGATTCGCCGCTACTTTCCCTGCCTGCAAATAATGATATTTCACAGTCGTCAGCGTGGGGTGAATCATCTCCGTAATATCATACCCGCCAAATCCGGTAACAGACAAATCTTGCGGTATGCGGATTTTATTCGAGAATGCAATCTTCATCACACCCAGTGCGATATTATCCGTAGCCCCCACGATGATCGTTGGTGTGATTTCTTTCAGAATGGCTTCAGCGGTAACGATGGCTTCAGACATCTTAAAGCTTGTCTCATAATACTTCACTTCACATCCACCACACTCGGCGATTGCTCGCTGGAACCCTTGTTTACGATAGATTCCTACCGCCCGATCCTTCTCGCTAACCCCAATATACACGATCTTGCGGTGACCCTGTTCGACGACATATCTGCCCATCTCATAACCTGCCTGATCATCATTGTGAACCAGACTGTGCAATTGCTCATGCTGCTGCCCTACCAATAACACCGGAATCCGTATATCCTCAACGGCCTTCAGATGTGCTTCGGTCACTTCAGCAGCCAGCAGAATAATACCCGATACCTTCTGTCGTGCAAAATCATAGATGGCATCAATCTCGCGCTGCATGTCCTGACTCGTGTTTGCGATCAGCATCTGATACTGATTACTCCGCAGTTCTTCATCAATTCCGATCAATGTCTGTGATGTTGCAAAAGAATCAAGACGTGGCACAACCGTACCGATGATACTGGTCTTCTTTGCCTTCAGACTCTGTGCAAATGTGTTGGGAACATAATTGTATTGTTTGATAATACGCTCAATCTTCTGGCGTGTATCCTCACTAACCGATCCTCCATTCAGGAAGCGAGAGACCGTGCTTTTTGCCACACCTGCCATCTGAGCGATATCAGAAATCGTTTTATTCATAAAGACTCCTCTTGTTTCTGTTAGCTATATAAATTGAACTCAAGAATATTCACACTTACCACTCCGATGACAGAACAACCTTCCGATCGCTGTTATCCCCAGATGTTTTGATTTACTTTTTCAAAGGTGAACATCCGGAGATAAAGGCGCACGCTCCGCTTCTTCAGGTTCTTTCTGTCCTCTACGTTCTCGTGTGAATGTTTAGTTCAATTCATATAGTTTACCTTTTATTATACTTCGAATCGCAAACCCATGGCGAATTTGATTCAACTCCATTTATCGCACGTCTATTGTACATTCCCGATGTAATAGCAAAAGCCCGATATCAATGTGACGTTCATACAGAAGTATGATCCGACATTCATCAGGCTGTTAAACTTCCATATACACGTTTGCACAGACCATTAGGGCAAGGAGAATCCCTATTCCTTACGGTCTCAGACTTCAATAATAATAGGCAAGATCATAGGTCTTCTCTTTGTTTGGGCGTAAATATAGTGACCGATCTCGTCTTTCAGCTTCCTTTTGATTACATTCCACTGATTCACACCAGCTCCTGTCAACTCCCCCATCCGGTTCAGAACCAGCTCATGAATCTCATGCATAAATTCTTCCGAATCCTTGACGAACACAAACCCTCTGGAGATAATCTCGGGTGATGTGACCATTTGTTTCTCCGTTTTGCTCAGTGTAGTCACAATCACCAGCATGCCATCGGAGGATAGTTGCCTGCGGTCACGCAATACAATATTGCCGACATCACCCATGATCAGACCGTCTACGAGGCTGTTGCCCGACGCAATTTTGGGACCCAGCGAAGCAATGCCGTCTTTGTATTGGACCATATCCCCATTATTCACGATAAACACATGATCACGCTCTATACCTACGGATTCAGCAAGCAGTCTGTGCTGATACAACATGCGAAACTCACCGTGGATCGGAATCAGATAATCCGGTTTCATCAGAGTAAGCATCAATTTGAGTTCTTCCTGACTGCCGTGTCCGGATACATGCATCCCAGCTGCACCACTTGAACCATATATCACACGTGCTCCAAGAACATACAGGTTATCAATTACATGCGCAAGATTTCGTTCATTGCCCGGAATGGCTCCGGCAGCAATAATGACCGTGTCCCCGGCGTTAATTCTTACGTGAGGATGTTTACCGGATGCCAAACGTGACAATGCTGCCATCGCTTCTCCCTGGCTACCGGTGCATAACACAACGACTTGTTCTGGTGGAAACTGATCCGAATCGATAGCTTCAATCAACAATCCGTCAGGAACTTGCAAATACCCCAATTCACTGGCCACCGATACCACATTCACCATACTTCTGCCCAACAGTGCCAGTTTGCGACCCGTCTCGAATGCTGCATTCACAATCTGCTGTACCCTACTGACATTCGACGCAAAGGTCGAGATAAATACTTTTTGTTTTGCACGGATAAAGGCATCCAGAATGTGATCCCCCACAACACGCTCGGAAGGTGTAAATCCGGGTCTTTCTGCATTGGTACTCTCGGAGAGCAAAATATGGACACCCTGTTTGCCAATCTCGGCCATACGGTGCAAATCTGGGAAAGGTCCATGTACAGGCGACATATCAAATTTGAAATCTCCGGTATGCACAACATTGCCTGCTGGGGTCTGAAAAAAGATACCAAGACAATCCGGTATACTATGACTGGTTGCAAAAAAGGAAACCTCGATCCCTCCCAGCGTAATGCTGGAATGAGCATCGATCGTATGCAAGTCGGCCTTGCGCAGCAGCCCATGCTCTTTCAGTTTAAGTTCGATCAGCCCACGAGTGAGCCTGGATGCATACACCGGGATGTTCATTTGTTTTAACAAATAGGGAATGCCACCAATGTGATCTTCATGTCCGTGAGTAACCACAAGACCCCTTACTTTATCCAGATTTTCCAGCAGATACGTTACATCCGGAATGATCAGATCAATACCAGGCAATGTCTCATCGGGAAACTTCGAACCACAGTCAATCACGATGATGTCCTGATGGTACTGGATGAAATACATATTCTTCCCTATTTCATTCACGCCGCCAAGTGCAGCGATATACAGTTTGTTGTGGGCTAGATTCAACTCTATTATTCCTCCTCTGCGTGGCAATCGTATACGATACGGATCTATATTCCTAGTATGGAAGCAATCGCCTCAGTTATGCATTTCAGCGTGATTATGCCAAAAAAACCACCACGGAATTTTCATTCCATAGTGGTTTATACGAAAAATAAATACGATTACACCAATGATTTATCACGCTGTAGTAATACGTCTTGTTCATAGGTTTTGATATCGGTGATCCACTTTTCACGAACTGGTACGCCTTGCTGAGCACAATAGTAGTCCCAGATTGCGCCAAACGGATAGGATTTGAACTCTTCCGTTAAGGCAAGGCGCAACGTGTAATCCCCTTCCAGTTCGGCTTGTTTCAAGGCATCCACTGGTTCGAGCATCGCTCGGAGAAGGGCTTTGATCGTGTTGCGAGTTCCCACAACCCATGCAGCTACACGGTTAATGCTTGCATCAAAGAAATCCAGTCCAATATGTGTAGTCGCAAGCAGATCATGTCGAACCAGTTCACGGGCAATTTCAAGCAACTCATCGTCCATGATTACCACATGGTCACTGTCCCAGCGCATCGGGCGGCTTACGTGAAGCAGAATGCCACTTGTAAACAAAGACAAGGACGACAGTTTATTGGAAATAACCTCTGTTGGATGGAAATGACCCGCATCAAGACAGATCAACGTATCATTTTGCAAACCGTAACCCATATAGAATTCATGAGAACCCACTACATATGCTTCCGAACCCAGACCAAACAGCTTACTCTCTACCGCGTCCAGGTTGTGCTCCGGGTTAAGTGGTTCGCCGAATACTTCATCCAGCGATTCTTTGAGACGTTTGCGTGGTGTCAACCGATCAACCGGATTATCCTTGAATCCGTCCGGTACCCATACATTGGTTACACAAGTCTGACCAAGCTGTTCCCCGAAATAAGCACCAATCCGGCGGGATGCCTTGCAGTGATCAATCCAGAACTTGCGAATTTCAGGGTCTGGATGACTGAGCGTGAACCCGTCACTTGATTTTTCATGGGAAAAACATGTTGGGTTGAAGTCCAGACCGAGTCCTTGTTCTTTCGCCCATTTTACCCAGTTCTCATAATGCTTTGGCTCAATCTGATCCAGTTCAACCTGCTCGTCTGTATCCGTGTAGATCGCGTGCAGATTGACCTTATGTTTGCCGGGAATCAGAGCAAAAGCTTGCTCCAGATCGTTACGAAGTTCTGCAGGTGTGGTGGCAGCCCCCGGATATTGACCTGTAACGGAAATGCCCCCTGTTAACTCCCCATCTTTATTCAGAAAACCTTTGACATCGTCGCCTTGCCAGCAGTGTACGGATACTTTGATCTCCGCGAGTTTGTTCAGTACTTCGTCCGTATCAATTCCGTGCTGGGCATACAATGCCTTGGCTGCTTCATACGCTTGCTTGACTTGGTTATCCATCCGCAAGAACCCTCCTATTTTAACGTGTAAATGCTGCCGGTACACCGCCATCAATGGTCATCATGCAACCGGTTGTTTTTTCGGATTTCGAAGAAGCAAAGAATGCAATTCCTTCCGCAATATCTCTTGGATAGATATTCACGAGCAATGTCGTCCGTTTGCGGTAATACTCTTCTAATTGATCCGGCTCGATACCGTATGCTGCTGCTCGTTCATTTCTCCAGGAACCGTTCCAGATCGCTGAACCCTGTAGAATGGCATCTGGAAGAATCGTGTTGACACGAATGCCATACTCTCCACCTTCTGCTGCAATACAACGTGCCAGATGTGCTTCCAGCGCTTTCGCTGAGCTATAGGCAGAGGCACTTTTACCTGCATACACCGAGTTCTTGGACCCGATAAATACCATGCTTCCTCCAATACCCTGCTGTTTCATCAGCTTGAAGGCTTCGCGAGCCACGAGGAAATATCCTGTACCCAGAACATTCATATTCAGGTTCCATTCTTTCAGGGACGTTTCGTCAAATGGGCTGGATGTCGCCAATCCGGCATTGTTCACGATGATATCCACTCCGCCATACTGCACCGCAACATCAGCATACGCAGATTGAACGGCTTCCTCATCGGTTACGTCCATTTTCAGCGCATAAGCACGATTCTCACCGTACTGATCATTGATTTCCTGTGCTACCTTCTGTGCGCCCTCTAGGTTGAGATCTGCAAGCACCACATGTGCACCTTCAGATACCAATCTGCGTGCTGTTTCACTTCCGATCCCGCCTGCGCCGCCTGTAATAAACGCCACTTTACGGGAGAATTCGGTTTCTGCTGGTGCCAAAGACAATTTGTACAATTCCAGCGGCCAGTACTCCACATTGTAAGATTCGTTTGCAATGAGTGATACGAATTGACCTAGGCTAGTAGCTCCACGCATAACGGCAATCGCTCTGTGATACAACGCTCCGCTTACTTGGGAAAGCGCCCAGCTCTTGCCTGTGTTGATCATGCCCACACCTGGAATGAGGATAACGCGTGGTGCCGCTTCGAACATGACATCACCTTCGTTTTTGTTGCTCTCAAAGTACTGTTGATATTGCTCTTTGTAGGCGGCAACACCTTCTACCAGCTTGGCTTTTAAGCCTTCAATATCTTCCGCATCCGGTGTCCAATCGATGAACAGAGGTACCACTTTGGTATGTACCAGATGATCCGGGCAAGCTGCACCCACCTGAGACAATTCCGGGGAATCTGCTCCGCCCACAAAAGCAAGTACGTCCTCTTGATCGTCAAAGGACAAAATCATTTTTTTGCTATCCGATACCGCTCCACGAATTGTTGGCATTACACGTGATACGATCTGACGACGAACATCAGCGGCCAGTGCCGGGTGTTTCATACCACCGAACAAGCTTCCTTCGTCCACCCGTGCTTCGATGAATGCTTCCGCTTCATTGATGATCTTGATGGTCTGAGCGTAACATTCCTCGGATGTTTCTCCCCAGGTCACAAGTCCGTGTTTTTCCATCAGTACGAGTTCCGCATTTGGATTCGAGAATACGCTTTCAGCAATCATTTTAGATAAGGTGAATCCTGGACGTACGTAAGGCACCCATACAAATCGATCACCGTAGATCTCTTTCGCCAATTCCTTGCCGTTATGCGCACAACACAGGCTGATAATCGCATCCGGGTGCGTATGATCAACATGTTTATATGGAAGGAACGCATGCAGAAGAGTCTCGATAGAGGCGCGCGGATGCTTGGCATCAATCATGCAATGTCCCAGATATTCAACCATTTCTTCATCCGACATGGATTCACGTTCAATTAATGGTCGAATGTCTTCGAGCCCAAGTCCGGTAAAATGCTTCGCTTCCATGGAACCCAGATCAGAGCCGCTTCCCTTCACATACATTACTTCTACATCACGACCACGAAAATCCTTCACTGTCGTTTTGGTAGAGGTATTACCACCGTAAATGTTACATACACTGCGATCAGATCCAATCAGATTGGATCGGTAAACCAACTGCTCAAGTCCTGTTGTTTTCTCAGTTGCCTGCGATGCATTCCATAAACTCTGTACCATTTGTTTCCCTCCGATAATGTTTGTTTTATTCCTAATCCGAGTTTATCATCTTTGTTTTATTTTGAAAACAAAATATTTTATAACCAAACGGAAATATTCAAAAGTCATTATAGATTGAGCCATTTTATTAAAAAAACACCCTGACGTAACCGTCAGAGTGTTCCTTTTTCATCGGCGGATTAGAAAATCCCCGCTTTTTGGGAAGTGTTTTTAATACCATAGGTATCATTAACTACAGTGTTGCCAAAGCTCGTTAAGCTTCCGTTCGGACCTGTTGCCATGTCCAAATAGTTCAGACCGGAACTATTTCCGTACCAGGACCAGGCAAGCCAGCCTACCCCTTTTTCCTGACCATATCTCATGATGGCATACTCGTCGACATCACCGTTTGTGTGATATCCCCCGAATTCACCAATGATCAGAGCCAATCCTTTGTTCAGCACATTCTCCATATTGGCTTTGACCGTTGCAGCATCTTTGCCAGCATACTCATACATATGAATGGAGAAGACGGTATTTTTCTGAGAATCGGCTGCAAATACACTTTGTCCATAATCCACGATGGATAGAGGGAACTGTCCCCATCCGGCTGCATCCACAATTAGCGTATTTTTAATTCCCGCATTTCGGAGTTTCGGAATGGCTTTTTTGTAGCCATCAGCCCACGCACTTCCATTCCACGTTCCATACCATTCATTGGCGATGTTGACGATTACCCGATCTTCTTTGCCAATCAAAGCTTCCTTAATGCTAATCCAGTAGTTCACTGCCGCATCCAACGAATTATAGTCATCTTTCCCTGTGGCGTCATGCACCTCGAGTACAGCTATCATTTTATTTTGGTTAACCACATTAATAATATTTTTAACAGCGTTCAGATCATCTTTGGTGTACAGGCTACCATTCGAAAGAACTATGCGTACCGTATTGGCACCTGTTTTGGCGATGGCAGGGATAGCGGTATTCAAATCATTTTTGAACCAGGAATGTCCGTGATTAACACCTCTCATGACAAAAGCCTTGCCTGTGGAATCGTACAACTTGTTACCGCTTACATAAAAACCTGTAGCAGCAGATGCTTTGGGTGCTGCACTCCCTAATACCATGAACATGAGAGCAGCAATAACCGTAAAGATGGTACACTTTTTCAGATTAACCATTTGTTTGGAACCTCCTGTATTTGTTTTTTTATTTCAATTAACACTGCTCTAGGCAAGAAGTTAACTAAAATCGTTGGTAATAGAAGTTTTTTTGTTATAAAATAAACAACAAATAACTTTATTATAGTTACGTTGTTTAGTTTAAATAAACTTTATCGTTAAGGTTATGAAGTTATAATAAATCGAAAACGCTTACCAGTCAAGATCTTTTTACCATGATTAGGAATCATTTGTTTTTTCATAACACAGCAAAAAAAGGCTCTTTCCCCTCACAATCGTTCGGAGAAAGAACCCTCTGTATTATTAACGAAAGTTAACTCTTGTTTAAGTCTTGTTTATCTGTTATTTTGTTTAACTCCTGATTTAGACTAAGTGTCTTCTCTAACTCCCGCCAATATCAAACCAACCCGATACTGTAATCTCACCCGAATTTCATTAAACTTTCCAATCTCCACGCCCTCAAACCGCTCCACATAAGCCTGATTAACATAACTCTCAGTCGTCCCTTTTCGAATTGGGGTTATAGACAGACGAAGCGCGTGTTCAGCCAACAAATGACGGGATTGCTTCAAACCAAGCATCCAGCTGTGTCCATAGTGAATATGATCTGTTAACATCTGATGATGAATATGTGCTGCTGCAACGTCTCCTTCATAATCAATCTCAATCCACACGTCATCTACTTGTTCCGGCCACGCTGTGTCCAATCTCAGTGTTGCTGCATACTCTTTCGGATAATCAACCTCTACAGCAGGCTCGTAAGGTGAAACTTGCAATGTATACGTTCCGAATATTCCTTGCTTCGACTGGGATGACACAGCATATTTAGAAGCTGAAACATGCTCTGGAGCCGGATAGAAGGATACCTCCATCTCTGGTTGCTCCACGGATGTACATAGGAGCATCTCATTCTGTACATACAGATGACTGCTGCTAATTACAAGCCTATCTTCTCCGCCCACACGGAAACGGTAGGCATGTAATGCCTCTTCACGGGTCAAAGTAATGATTCGTATCATTATACCGTCCGATGTTGTGATTCGCAGATGATGGTCCTTGCCGGCAATCGGATGTATCACAACTTCATTCCCCTGCTCTGAAACAGTGCCTTCGAGCATATCCACATTTGTAACAGATGATGCATCAATAACATACTCAGGCATCATGCCATCATGGGCATAAAAGACAGCCGTAAGCTCCTGATTTACCATAAATCGGGTCAGTGGCTGAACAGTAGCACTAATGATCTTCATTCCATTCAGATTCATATGGAAAGGCAGAATGGCTGCCATGCCGGTTTTCAGCTGCATCGTTCCTTCTCTTGGATATAAAGCAGTCCCTTTGCTGGTATGCAGCTCCAATTGTATATCACGATCAGGCATCGCCACATGATCCTGATAATTATTCATGAACAGGAATCCCGAGCCATCTTGTTGGCGAACAGACCAACGCATATCCATCGTGTTCTCCGGTGTTATCGCATGTTGACCATCCGGTACAACACAGCCCATTGGTGCAAGTAACTCACCGTATGCTTCCAGGAACATGGACAAGGTACGAATGCGGTCATACGATTCACCAACACGCCCAAATTCCCCGAGTGGCGATTGGTAATCATACGTCATTTTCGGCAATGCCTGCTCGTTCAGATATGAATTTTTGCCTATCGGATTGGTCCCCCCGTGATACATATAATACCCAACCAGATTGCTGCCGTTCGCAAGTTTCACAATGGTCATCGCCTCAACACTGTCCGCATCAACAACCGGACGAGCGTGATAACTGACCTGCATGCCTCCAGCAAGCTCGCAATACGCAGCAGGGTACTCCAGACTGTCATAATCCACTTCTTCCACAGGATTCATATGCAGATCCCGGAATAAATACTCCCGGCTTGGAGGCTGATTGGGAATCCATGGTGTGTACGCATACCCCGCGAGCATCGGCAATGTTCCTTCTTCAGGCACGGCAGCATTGCCCCAGGCCGTGGCAGTATAGAACATCGGCTTCATACCGACTTCTTCGGCAATATGGCGAAGCATCTTCAGATGTTCTCGCCCGTCCCGGCCGGAGGTAATGTATTTTTCACGGGTATACCCCCAGGCATCCATGGGTGCGCCAGCGTGCATATACTCATTTTCCAACTGTACCCCGATAACAGGGCCACCCTCCTGATAAAAGCAGCCGTTGAGTTGACGGGCAATCTCCCGATATAATCGCTTGGCGTAATACAGATACCCTTCATCGTTCGACCTGACTTCGAATGGGTAACTGAATAACCAATCGGGCATCCCACCATTACGAACTTCCCCATGACAGAATGGGCCAATCCGTACAATCAGAGGCAGCTCATGTTTGCCACACAGATCCACAAAGTGCCGCAAATTCAGATTTCCAGACCAATTAAATTCACCTTCCTGCTCCTCGTGAAAATTCCAGAAAACATAGGAAGCGACAATGCTCACCCCGCCTGCCTTCATCTTCAGTAATTCTTCTTCCCACTGCAAGTAAGCGAATCTGGAGAAATGAAACTCACCTACCACGGGAATATGGGGTTTAGCATTACGAGTCATATAATAGTTGGTAAAATCATACGATTCCCCTCGTGGGCTTTTGCCGCCACTGCCAGTCATACGACCCGCACGAATCTCTTTATCTTCCGCATCTAATATGAAACGAATCTGGCTACCTGCTATAGTATCATTCATGGATTATATAACTCCTTCGATATAAATGGGATGTGTTGAAACGATTATCAATTATCGATGGATGATTGCCCCTTGATGATTCGGGTTTGTCTCCAATACCCGCTCCAACTCAAGTTTGGCTTCACTTGTCTGCCCCAGCCCCAGAAGACCCAATGCCCGCATATATCGGCAATGTTCTTCATTTCGCTGATCTAAATCGTCGTCGAATACTAGAAAATCGGGCAGAGATACCGCAAAATAATCCATTCGGATGTGATCATGCATATGTCTTTCGGCATAATCAATTAATTTGTTGAACCGCCTGTTGGCTTCCTTCACATTGCCAAGTTTCTGCCAGGCCAGACCCTGATAATAGATGGATTCAGGCGGTTGGTCATTATAAAACATCGCGCTTGCCGGTTCATTCAAACCGATGGATGCTCTGTGGAAATTCTCCTCTGCCGCCTGATTATTCTTCAGTTGCTGGTAGGCACAGCCAAGATAAAAGTAAACGGGATTGTCTCCTGCTCCCTCCAATTTACCTTCACCTAAGTTCTCCGGGTAAACTAATGCCTTCTGCAACAGCTCCATTGCTAGTTCAGGTTGTTGTTTCTCCAGATTTTTCTTTGCCAGTTCCGTCAGTGCCGTAACATATTGTCCTGTTACCTTGCCTTCTCCACCCTCCCATGGATGAAACCGCCGGGTCTGAAGGGCATTCCATGCTTCTTGATGACTACCTTGCATATTCAATAAAGTCACCCACTCTATATACAGATCATCACGGTGGTGAACCAACTCCATATGTTGTTCCAGCAATTTGATTCGACGCTCGCAGGAATACCCTATCTTCTTGTGCAATTGATCCAACTCGTAGAAGATTCGGGCATCCTGTGAATCTAACCGGAAAGCTTCCTCTAATGATACCAATGCAAGATCAGGGCGATTCAGCTTGTTATAATAAGCCAGTCCCAGATTCCGATGTACAGTCGAATATGCAGCATCCACTTCGCGTGAAGTTTCCCAATGGGTGATTGCTTCCTCGTAGCGTTTATGATCATATAACCAATTTCCCAGGTAATAGTGAGCACGCGCATCATTCGAATCCACTGCCAATGCATCCTGAAGCACCATGAATTCAAATAACGTATTAGGAAAACAATAATCCGTTGGAGCAGCTTTCCCCTGCTTTTGACATTCCCGGGCCTGCTCCACATCCCCCAGCTGACGATACAAGTAAGCCTGAGCATAACCAACCATAGGATACGTCCGTGAATTTTCGGATTCAACATAAGAGAGTACCGTCAGTGCTTCTTCCCACAATCCACAATCCGCGTAATCTGCGGCTAGATTCAGATAATTATAAACGTCTCCTCGCATCAGACGATGAAAATGCTCACGTGTTTGCCCCGCTTGTTCTCTCTCTGAAGGTGTAGTCGCTACGCTATAGATCAAGACTAATTCATGTGCGGCTCCAAATTCAACCGGGTCCAGTGCCAATGTCTCACGAGCATATTGAATGGCCTGTTTATCTTGACCCATTCTGCGCAGCAGAGCAACCTTCAGATGCCGAGCCTTATAATTTCTGGCATTACGAATCAGCGAACGTTCGATGTGATCCAACGCTTCGATGTCTCGATGTAACGCCGTATCGATCTGAGCAAGCATGTAATAACCCGTATCCTGATACTGTGCAGACCATACGGCTTTATACAGTGCTGCGTAGGCTTCTTCCTGTTTCCCCTGTAATTTCAAACTCAGACCGAGTTGGTAAAAAGCTTCACTATCATATGGATTCGTATTTTTCCATGTCAGCGATTGTACAGCCTGTCTGAAATGCTTCTCTGCATCTTCAAACAACCCTCTACGCAGCAGCAATGTGCCATACGCAATGTTTAGACGAATATCCGTTGCATCACGCTTCAAACCTTCCAGATAATAAGGTTCCGGTTCATACGTGGCATGCCGATATTGCTCCAAATGAAGACCAGCCAGATATAGTTGTTCATTCGTACGAATCTCGGATGGTAGCGGAAGTGGTGTGGCCGGATCGGGCACTTCCTGTATCTCAGACCTTTCAGGCTGATAGGCTACAAGTACTTTTCCTTCCACAGTTCGAACACTTAACCTCAACTGATGCCATTCATCTTGTCCGCTCCACGGGAATGAAGATTTATATAGTTCCGTAGGTGAGATATTACATCTCTCATGGAGATATACCGTGGTTGATCCTATCACTTCAACGGTCACTTGTTCAAAAACCGACGTCGCATATACCATTACGGTTACCATTCCGGTCCTTTCGTCCATTTCTAGATTAACCGCTGCATCAATCGTTGCATTTTTGACCATACCAATTCCTTTATACGGCATAAAATACTGCGAGAATGATTTCGCTTCATAGGGCTGTAACCATGTAAAATCAGGCTGATTATCGGTATAGATCCCGGTCATTAATTCAATATAAGGTCCATCCTCGTCCGTTAACTGACGATCCCAGGCTTGCCCGAATTCCCCGTTCCCCCAGGTCCATTGCTTCTTGCCCGGAGAAATATGATGATTGGCTACATGCAACAAACCTGCCTGAATCCCATGGTCATAACCCCCTACAAAATTATAATCCGACTTATACGCCATATAGGATGTTGGAACCGGTATGTTTTTGTATCGGGAGATATCCACACCTTCGGAATAGTCCATCTTATAATAGGTGCCGGTTGCGATGGGGAAGCGGGATACGTCCCGTTTTCCATGGTCCAGCACAGCCGTTACATCAGGTGGAAACACGGATTGCGTATGATCGTTGACAGCTACAGCCGGGTTGGCCCACCATAGAAAAGTTTGGGGTGCGCTGGTGCGATTGTATACCTCGGCATGGATTTCAAGATAGGCTTTGCCGGGATGTAATGTGAAGCCAGCTGTCATTTTGGTACCATACATACGGTCAATCTCACCCACCCACACGGTAGCGCTTCCATCTTCATTACTGCCAAATGTATAATCGACTGGACCAAACGTGTTCGGCCGATGATGCTGGGGCCAGTTGAATTCAATTCCTCCGGAAATCCATGGCCCTGCCAGACCCACGAGCGCAGGTTTAATCACCCGGTTATAATATACAAAATCGTAGTTGTTGCTCCGATCCAGCGCACGATAGATCCGTCCACCCAGTTCGGGCATCATCTCGATACGTACATATTCATTTTCGAGAATAACTAATCGATACGACTTCATTTGGGCTTCATCTTCGATGCTGTCGATCACAGGATGCGGGTACACCTTACCCGAACTTCCCTGATAGATTCGCTTTTCAAGAAACATCGGATTTTTGTCCGGTTTACCTGTACCATAAGTTGGAATATCTCTGTTTTCTTCCCATATGCGAACATTTGATTTCGCTGTCACGTGATTCAATTCCCTCACTCCTCGGCCTCGTATATATTGTGATCATACGCTCCGACATGCAGTAAGAACATTGACATTAAGCGGTTCTTGATGGACGATCTTCGGATTCCCCCATAACCAAAGAGAGCACCTATCCACTCAATAAAGCAGTGAAAGGTACTCTCTAATCGATCTTGATTAACTTATCTGCGACGTGCAAAATCCACAAATCTGAACTTGTCCGGTCGGTGCCTCGACTCCGTATACTGAAATTGACTAGCATCCTCCAGGTACACCTGGCTCCTCACCACAACCACATTATGGAACCCTTCAAGGTCAAGCAGTTCCCTGTCCTCAGAGGTGGGTTCTTCCACCAAAATCTCTTTTTTGGCAAACGAAATGGAAAGCCCCAGCTCTTGCTCAATGTACTGATAGATGGAATCATTACAGATTTCTTTGCTGAGCCCAGGAACAAGCCGCTGGCTAATGTAATCTTTGTCCAGTATGACATGCTCTCCATCCACTTTGCGCACACGTCTGATCTCCCAGACCTGTTCATTCAGACCAAAGTTAATTTTCTTGTGCAGCGCCTGATCGACCTGCTGCTCCTCAAAAACCTTCACATACGTTTGAGCGCGATGTCCCATTTTTTTGGCCAATTCCTTGAAGCTAACCAGACCTGAGATGGGAAAATCGATCTTTCGTATATCCAGTACAATCGAGCCCTTGCCTTGAATCTTCTGAATATAACCTTCTTCGTACAACATTTTCAATGCTTTGCGGATAGTCTCTCGAGACGTTTGATAACTTTCCGATAGATCCAGTTCCGATTGAAGCAGCGTCCCTGCCTCAATCTCTCCGGTCCGAATACGATCTGCAATATCTTCATATATCCGGATAAATTTATTATTCATTATTCATCACCATTGTTCATTACCCTTTTTTTATCATATTGGCAACCATTATAGCATTAAAAACCAATCAAGCGGTAATGTCGTTACTGCCGATGATTGCAGTATCATGTGTAAGAATCAATACAATCTAGATATGACGATCGAACGCTGACGCTTTCTCCACTTGATCTGTACGCTTCTCATTCATAACTTGAATCAGCTTATTTAAGCGGAAGATGAGCGCTGCAGCTTCGGATCTGCTTAAGTGCTGCATGGGACGGAAGCTGCCGTCTTCATATCCTGTAATCATGTACAAACCTGCAAGTTCCTGTACTTCTTCTTTGGCCCAATCGGATACATCAGTCTGGTCGGTAAACGCTCTTGGGGAAGTCAGCGGTTCCGGTCTGATTTTACGGATAACATTAGCTATAATCTTGGATGCCTGTTCCCGTGTCACCAGCGCATGTGGAGCGAATTTCCTATTCCCCATACCTTGAACCATCTCATGGTGAACGGCTGCCTTAATCTCAGGAGCAAACCAATCCTCATCGTTCACATCCTGAAATCCATGCTGTTCATTAACCGTTGTGTCCACACCCATCAGACGCACGATTAATGCAGTGAACTCCGCACGGGTGATCGGACGGCGTGGCTCGAAGCGAGTTTCACTTACACCTTGAATGATATTTTGTTCCGCCAGCCAGGTGATCTGATCTTTATTGAATGTTTGGCTGATATCAATAAATTTGATATTTTTTTTCGCAGGTACATCAGGCTGCTCAGACGTTTCTGGTTGTGAACTCACCTCATCGGCTTGTTCCGATGTACCGTTCGGACTCGGGGTTGCACCGCCACCGCTCCAGGCGGATGGTGGATACGGAAAAGTCATGGCTGCTGCCCGTTTTCTTTCACTTTTTTCACCTGCTGAATTCTCCGTCCATACTTCCACCTCATAATGCTGCTCGGCATTCAGTCCTGTCCATACATGACTGCGCTGCGTGCCACGGTAAATCTCACGATCTTTATGGGTGATCACAATCACCTCATTTATTGAATCCAGTTCCCAAGTTAGCTTAATCGCACTTGTGCCTTGCGCTACGGCTGCAACTGTCAGATCCTCGGAAGGCAACGTCTCGAATTCCGGAACCTGGAGCGCCTCACCCTCACCTGCCTCATTAAATGGAATGATCGCAAAGTCAGTATAACGCTCGGCACTGTTTAATTCAGACACATGTATGGATGTCTCCGTTGTTGTTCCCACAAGCTCTTCGTTTCGATAAACTCGATAACCCCCAGCACCAGGAATCAGTTCCCATACAATGTCTGCACCATACATGGAACGCCCCTCTACTACAGGAGTTGAAGCAGCACTACCAGGCAAAGTCATTGCATGAAGGTAATAACCACCATCACTACTGCCGGAGGCATTCATGGCCTTCACTGTATAGATATAGTTCACGCCCGGTTCGAGTTCCTTGTCGTCATAGAATAGTTCTTCTGCAGGCACATGAGCAATCTCTACACCGTCACGCTCAATGATAAACTGCTCGGCACCTTCGACCCGGCTCTGTTCTAATAAAAGACGAATTTGATCCTTCGCCGAATGATACTCCACTTTGACAGGGGCTGCTGGTTTGGTCAGGACAGAATACGCCAGCTTCTCCGATGCATCTCCCTGATCATTCTCTGTGTAGATTTCAATCGAGTACTGTTTGCCTGCATCCAGTTGATCAACGATAAACTCTTTTTGTGTGCCTCGGTATACTTCAGTACCCTCCAGCAATACAACGAAAGTTTCGTTCCCATAAGGGAAGTCCCATTCCAGTTTCGCATGATCTGTCTCCGGATATATCTTCATTTCCAGTGAATCAACATGAGGTAAGGTGTAAAAAGGAATCACGGTCATTGGGCTTCCTGAACCAGCCGTATTATAAGGAATAATCTGTACCTGATCATATCGGGTTGCACTCTCCAGATGAGTTAATCTCACCTCTGTGATATCCCCTTCTTCAATCGTGGTGAACATCTGATCTCCGATACGTATGATATATCCCTCCGCACCTTGTACCTTTGGCCAAGATATCAATCCTTCCTTTTCCCCAATCTTGCTTGCATGTAAAGGTTCATGAATGGTCGCAGGCAACGTTCGCAAGTGAACTTCGAAACCGGAATCACTCTCTCCCGTTGCATTGGATGTTTTGATGGTATACGTGTAATGCTCTCCTGGTGTCAGTCCATCATCTTCAAATGAAGCTTGATCTGCTGGAACCTTAGCGACTTCAACACCATCCCGCATAATGATGAATTGCTCTGCTCCCCGTGTTGAGCTTCCAGTCAGGTCCAATACCGCAGTCTTATCTGTGATGTGTGTTATGCCTGCCGTCTGAGGTGATATGGGTTTCGTTAAAACTTGAATCTGAATAGACTCTGACCGATGACCATCTTCATTAATCGCAACAATTTCGAATTCATACGCTGTGCCATCCAGCATGCTATTGAGATGTACAGACGGTTCAGACACGCTCTGTACATCTCCCGTTACCCGATTACGAATCTCATATGCAGCCGCTCCCTGAACAACATCCCAAGCCAGATCCACTGCATGTGTTCCGGCTTTCACTGTGATACTTTCTGCAATCAATGGCAACGTTTGAGTCATTACACTAAAATTAAGCGGCCCACTCGTTCCACTCGCATTGACTGCCCGAATTACATAAGTGTATTTTGTTCCTGGCGACAGATCCTTGTCTACGAATTGGGTTTCACTTGAATCCATCTGAGTGATCTCTCTTCCATCCCGTTCAATGACATAATGATCTGCCCCTTGGACACCAGTGTTACTGAAATCCAGACCTAGGCTGTTTTTTGCCACATCATATACTGCAACCTTAACGGGTTTCTCAGGCAAAGTCAGCAGAGATACATCCGTCGCTTCAGAACGAGTTCCCTGTCTGTTGACCGCCCATAGTTGATAGCGATGCCTCGTCCCATCCTGTAGACCAGTAATCGTTGCTTCATTCTCCATTCCTCTATAGATCTCCTTGCCATGCTGCTCAATCACGTATTCAGCGGCACCTTCCACGAGAGACCAGGAAACTTTTGCATAATGTACTCCTGAATCAACAAGTACTTCGGCAGGCGACACAGGTTTGGACAATCGGATGAGCTGCGCTGTCTCACCTGAACCAGAAGTATTCGTAGCCTGAACTTCCAAAGCGTACTCTGTACCTGGCAATAATCCCTCAACCGTGTAGGCCAGTTCTGATGTTCTGCCCACTTCTGTTCCATTGATTTTCACAATATAGAGATTCGCCGTATCTACAGCTTGCCATGCAAGTCCCATACTTGTCTCACCAGTCGATGTGACATTCAGTCCTTCCGGCCTGCTAGGTAGCGTAAGAATTGTACTACTGGTGGATGCACCGTACCCGGCAGCATTGCCTGCCTGTACTTCATAGGTATACTCACGACTGTTTGACAGATGGTAAACCGCGAGTTGTGTATCTGATATCTCATGGCTCTGTCCATCGATGACCACCCGATATTTCGTTGCCCCAGCTACAGGTTCCCAGCTCAAAATTGCTCCCTGTTCAGTTACTTGAACAACGTGAAGTCCCGAAGGGCTCTCCGGTAGCGTTGTTCCTGATACCGAACTGCGCATCCCCTGTCCACTTCCGTTCACTGCTTGTACATCCAGTTGATAAGATGTTCCTGAACTCAGTCCCGCAAAGACCCATTCTTGGGTTCCAGCAGGAATCGTTCCCGACTTCTCTCCATTCAACCATAACTCATAACGATCGGCTCCTCGTACTTCTTCCCAATTCAGACGAAGGCTCGCTGTGGAAGCATCTGATACCTGTAAGCCGGACACCTGCCCAGGTAACGTCTTGAGCAAAGGTAATCCTGCCAACGGTCCTGTTCCTGTCTCATTTCCGGCAATTAACGTATAGCTGTACTCCGTTCCGCTATCCAGACCCGAGTCCAGATACTCCATCTGTTCTCCTTCATATATGGCTGTTCCATCGCGTGAAAGACCATAATACGTTGCAGAAGTCACTGTCTCCCATTTTAATGAAATATCATGCTCCTGAATTTGAACGGCCATAAACTCACCGTGCATTGCCGGCAGTGTGAGAAATCCAGTTCTACTGCTACCACCTGCGCCACTTTCATTCATTGCCGTTACCGAGATGTTATGAATGGTTCCTGGAACGAGGTTGCTGACATAGGGAAGGCTACCAGGATCAGATACCGTCTGATCAAATACGGTGGCACCGTCCGAAGTAGTCGCGATGATGCGGTAAGCATCTGCTCCTCGTACTGAATCAAATTGAATCTCGGCCAAATTGGGCTGTGAATCTACTTTTCGAACGTGCAACGTTCCGGGAGCTGCCGGGGTAGTTAATACTTGAGCACTTACTGCATCACTTACTCCGGTATGGTTTCTCACTCTAACTTCATATTCATAGACCTGACCACCGCTTAGGGCGTGATCGATTATACTGTGGTTAGGATAATCCAGTGTCCACGACTGTCCTGTCGTTTTATTCGTTATCTCATACTGATATCCATCGGTATACCTTTCCCCCGTTGGAAGATCCACTGTAAGTTCAGCTGATGTCTCAGCGATCTGTGTCATTCTCACATGACTCGGTTGCTCGGGCCTGCGTTGAATATGGTAAGGTGAGGATGTTGTCTCATATGTATTCCCTGCTCTGTCCATGGTTTTCGCATGGATGTACCATATACCTTCCGATTCGATGGATATTTTATGCTGGTCAGAGCGGGCTTCAAGCCAATGCTCCGGTGAATCTGCACTGTTCGTAACTTGATAGAATCGTTCCAGTTCTTGAATGCCTGAGTGGGCGTCGGCATACTGAATGGTAGTGGATATATCCATGTCCGTCCAAGCATGTCCGTTAGGTGCAAATGTAATCGTTGGAGCCATCTGATCCACATAGGCGATTCGACTCACTTCCTTGCTCACATTGCCAACAGTATCCCTTGCTCTAGCCCGAATGGTGGTAGCGCCGTTTGTGCTTACTGTACCGCTACTTCCTGTCATATACGGGGCATCATTCATGCTGTATTCATAGGATATCGCTTGTTCATCCACACTTCCAGCGATAGTGAATTTCACATGTTCTTTACTCCATCCAGAAGGACTTAAACGAATCACCGGCTCGGTTGGAGCTGTCTTGTCAATTCGAACTGTAGCCTGAGCGGACGTGCTTATGTTGCCTACACGGTCAATTGAGCGTGCATATACGATCGTTTCTCCCTCATCGGTAACCGTCACTTCGCCCGTATAATCGATCCAAGGACCTTCTTTGTTAAGTCGATATTGACTCTTGGCAAGCCCACTGCCCGCATCTTCACCACTGTTTATCGCAAAAGTTACATCCTCATTCGTCCAATCCTCTTCACTTAACGCAATCGTTGGTTGCTCAGGCCCAGTCTTGTCGATTCTGGCTGTTGCCGAAGTGGAAGCACTGACATTGGCGGCCCGATCAACACTTCGTGCGTAAATCTCGGTTATCCCTTCTTCACTTAGTGTAAGAGGAGCCTTATAGTCGATCCATTCTCCCTCACTTCCAAGCTTATATTGTGTCAGACCAATGCCACTTGCTTCGTCCGTACCCTCCGTTAATGTCACGATTACCGCCGCTTTTGTCCAATCGGGCGGATTCAGCGAGATGACAGGTGGCGTTGGTGCCGTCCGATCTACCCTAGCTGTCACAGCCGTTTCCTGTCCCGTATTACCAAACGCATCAATACTGCGTGCCATAACAGTTGTGTTGCCTTCACTGCTTACGGTAAACGGAGCGCTGTATTCACGCCATTCTCCTGCCGGACCAACTTTCACTTCAGTCTTCTGAGTTCCGCTCAAGGCATCCTTTCCTTCTTCAACCGTGATGAGAACATCTTCCTTGGTCCATGAGGATGGAGTAACTGTAACAGCAGGTGCAGTTGGACCCGTCGTATCTTTAATCATCTCTCCAGCGGATATATACGGGGTCTGTATCCCTTCACCATTCAGCGCCGCCACAAACACTTCATATTTTCCGTCCGCGAGCCCGGTCAGGGCAAACGCTGTACGTGTGGACGTTGTTGTTCCTGCTGCAAGGACTTGCCCGCCTGGACTGCGTATTTCCGTTTTGTATTGGGTGCCCGCAGGGTTGCTATTATTATTCCAACTCGCTGTAACTGAGTTGCCTGATTGTGTCACAGCCGCAGCAGCGGGTGGATTCGCCAATGTATATTTGGTGGATGGACTGGAGTAACCCGTATAGGAACCACTTGAATTTTTGGCACGTACGGCAAAAGAATAACTGGTATTCGGAGTGAGTCCAGTCACCTGCCGACTGTTTGATGTACCTGTATCCACGATCTGATTCGTTGTCATATTCTTCAGTTCATACGTAACGGATGCATCATTCGCCTTCTTTTCCCAATTTACCGTCAAGTTATTAGAATTAATCAATGTATATGTCGGCGTTCCGGGCACAACAAAACTTCTTACTGTAAAGTTAACGGTTCCTGCTGAGGACACCCCACCTTTGTCATCCATGACCCATACTTGCAACGTGTGCGTACCATCTGGCAGGGTATCAGGCAACGTGTAATTGGTGTTGAAAGACTGATTGGAACCCGTCGCGGTCATCTGGGTCAGAATGTTCTCCGACCCACCATCAATGGACCATTTCACGGTCAACAAGTCGCCTACATCCGTATCTCGCGTTGTACCAGAGATCTGAAGTTGCTCGCCTTTGTAATACGTTTGCCCCGAAGAAGGAGCCGTTAGTGTAAATGAAGGCGGAACGTTCTGAGGGCCGATTCCCACAATCGTTGAAAATTTGCGTGAAGCCTGATTCGCTGTTGCTTTGGCATTCCACCAGAATTGCGCGGCTGTATCACTAGCCGTAACGGTCTGGCCTGGAGTGAATGACGAAGGTGAAGAACCCCCTGTTAGCTGCGCATTGTCCGGACCACTGTACTGTCCCATGTATATGCGATCTGCATTCACAACATTGTACGTATTCGCATAAAAAGCCGTGACCTGAACGCCGCCGCTGTAATTACGCCATCCATTCTCGATGACTTCAAACGGAGAAGCATCATTCCCATTCACCATCGTATCCCAATAAAATGTTCCACCCAAATTCAGTGCCGATCCACTACGGTTGATGGCTTCCAGTTCAACCTTCATGTATCCACCTTGTGAGGTAGCATTAACGATAGATACACGCAAAATATATTCGACATTGTCCTTTTGCCGGGACATTTCAATCACATTATTGTTAATTCGGTAATAATTCAGCGGCAATGTTTTGAAGTTCACGGGAGATCCGTTGTGGTCGATAATCGTAGATACATTCCCTGTATCACCACCGTAAAATACATTTGTGTTTGGTAGTAATACAATTCTGTATTTACCGTCACTGTTCATCTCTACTTTCACCTTGGATGACTGTACAGCCTTCATGCTGGACGTATCGGATACAATCCCGATTGTTTCAACCGTTTCAGCCATTACCGTGGCTGCACCCCATTCAAGCAACAGGGCTTGAGGTGATAATAACGCAAATGCCAGCACCACTTTGGTTAACTGTTCCGCTTGTTTTTTCACACGTTTTCCTGATTTCTTCAACGTCTACTCTCCTTTTTGAAACACAAAAAAAGGAGGCACCCCAACAAAGGAACGATGTCCTAAGTTGGGGTGCCTCCCCTAACAAGTGTCATTTTTTCTTGATTATAACGATTAAGCGCATGAATGTAAACACTTGATCATGAACGCCTTACTTCTCATTTCTCATCTCTGATCTTTAATAACGCTTCGTCCAATGCGCCAACGACCTTGTCACACCATACATCAAATTCCGGATCTTCGTTCTGTAATTCAGGATGCGCCAGAATGTGCTCAATCGTACGTCGAATGCCCTGATCGGCTCTTGTCGTTGCTACAAATTCCGGAACAAGCCGTTTCAGCTTACTGTTGTCAAACACAACGGTATTGGCTTTGTCACCCAGCAATCCGCCGCGAAGATCCTGATCACTGCATGCTGCCAAGAACTCGGAGGGTACATGTACCGCATGAAGCTTAACGCCCAACACGCCGGCTATAATCTCATGAATCTGATTCCAGGTGACGGATTCGTCCGAGGTGATATGTACCGATTCACCAATGGCATGGATATTACCCATAAGCCCGATAAACCCTTTGGCAAAATCAGTATTGTGCGTAATGGTCCACAGTGAGGTGCCATCTCCATGGATGATAACGGGTTTGCCTTCACGGATACGCTTGAGAACCTGCCAGCTGCCTTGAGCACCATGAACACCGAGAGGTACCGATTTGTCGCCATACGTATGGCTCGGACGCACGATGGTCACAGGAAACCCATGCTCGCGGTATTGTTTCATCAGATAGTCTTCACAGGCAATCTTGTTGCGAGAATACTCCCAATATGGATTCGATAAGGGCGTCCCTTCCGTGATCCGGTAATCAGCCAAAGGTGTCTGATACGCCGATGCTGAACTTATAAAAATAAACTGCTTGGTTTTATCCTTGAACAAACGGTAATCTCGCTCCAATTGAGACGGTACAAAAGCGATAAAATCCGCCACAACATCAAATTCCAGATCAGCTATCAGTTCCGCTACACGTGCCTCGTCATTAATATCCGCTTGAAGTATGTTGACCTCACTAGGTAAGTCATCGTTATGATTGCCGCGATTAATTATATACAGTTCACAGCCTTGCTGTGCAAGCATCTCCGTAATGGCCGTACTGATGGTGCCTGT
This sequence comes from Paenibacillus xylanexedens, assembly GCF_017874615.1. Classification (GTDB taxonomy): domain Bacteria; phylum Bacillota; class Bacilli; order Paenibacillales; family Paenibacillaceae; genus Paenibacillus; species Paenibacillus xylanexedens. The sequence goes on along the minus strand of NZ_JAGIKV010000003.1, from coordinate 339,660 downwards.
CCCTCCAATAAATAGCGCTTTCATTTTCGCCACCTCCTGATCGATTTTACCCACTTCCTCATGATATCACGCACCAAAAAAAGGAGCAAAGCTCGGTGACCCGAAACTTTGCTCCTTCTGCTTATACGACCTTAATCGTTGCATATATCATGTACATGCCGCAATGGATCTCATATTCTCCCTTGGGCAGATCTTTGTCGACCGTATAATAATTGGGTCCCTTTTGCATGTATAGATCCATGCCAAGCTTTTGTGATCCGACTGATTTGACATGTGTCACCGACCGGGTCAGAATAAAGTTGATTTTGGTCGGTACGCCAGCCTTCACCTCGATAACATCTGGTCCAAAACCATCGTTGCTCACGTCCACATCAATGACTTCATATCCCTTCAAATCCTCCGGAGTCTCGGCTTGTGCTGTTACTGCACTTCCCGATCCGGGGGATACGTCTTTGCCCATAAAATAAACCAAAAATGATCCAAGCAGTACAACAACGGTCAGACCCAGCGTTAACCAAGGCCATGTTTTTCCAAACCAGCTTTTCATATAAACACTCCTCATTCGATGTCCCATCAATATTCAATCAACAGACGGATGTATTCTTTAAGCATACCTGATTCGCATGACAATGAAAATGACCCCTCTGGGCTATTGCGGTCGAGCTATATAAGTGGAACTAAAGAATATTTACACTGGACACTCCGATGACAGAACAACCTTCCGATCGCTGTTATCCCCAGATTTTTTGATTTCCTTTTTCAAAGGGTAAAATCCGGGAATAAAGGCGCACGCTTCGCTTCTTCAGGTTATTTCTGTCCTCTCCGTTTTGTGTAAATGTTAGTTCAATTTATATACAATATTTCAATAGAAAAAGCCTGATTTCTCAGGCTTATCTACGGGTATTCCCGTTCATGCTTTGCAATATCCCTTTTTGTATAACTCAGGAATAGATCGGTGTATTCCGACTTCGTCTCATGCGTAATTTATATAACTCTGGCAGGGCTACACCAATGAGTACAATAATAACTCCGAACCATTGCAATCCGCTGACATGCTCATGGAGCACGATTGAGGATAACAAAACTGCAATTGGAAGCTCCACTGCACCCAGGATTCCGGCCATGTCACCACCAATATGCGGAACGCCGATAGCGAACAGTACTGGTGGAATGAATGCCCCAAAGAATCCAAGCAGCAATCCAAATACAAGCAACTGGCTCCAGATCAATCCGTTAAAGAGGAATGTCGGTGGGAACAAAATGCACAGCAGGATCAATCCGCCTGTAACCATCCACGCACTGCGGAAGGCTGGATGTGCTGAAGGAACCGCTTTGCCGCTGAACAATACAAACAGGGAATAACTTACGGCTGCCATTAATCCAAGTGCAATACCCAGACCGTTGAACTCACCCAGTCCCTGTTCCAGGAAACCGGCTGCCAGCAAAGTTCCGCCGAACAGAATGATCAACGTCAGGAATGTGACTTTGTCTGGACGTTGACGTTTGCTTATCGCCTGAATCAATACACTAATCCAAGTGAACTGGAACAACAGGATAATGGCAAGTGAAGCCGGAATGTAACGCAAAGACTGATAATACACGAGACCTGTAATTACCGTTGGTGTTCCAGCAGCCATCAATATCAGACGTTGTTTCCACGTCAACCGCTTGAATACCTGTGCCACGGCTCCTGATGCTTTGCCATTTGCCTGCGACTTACGTTTTGTTCTAAATTTTGTGTATAGCGCCAGCATCCAGGATAGAAGAAAACCCGTGATCAGCTGTGCTCCCACAACCTCTCCAAGTTTATACCCTTCGCCGTACGCCAGAACCACAATCGTGGATAATATGCCATAGCTCATCGCTCCCGCGAGAACGGACAGATAATATTTCATTGTGAATAAACCTCCTGATGATAAGAAAAATACGCCCGCATGTTGGTTCATGCCAAGGTCACAGACACCATCTAAATGCAAAAAATCCTAACTACGAGCAAGGAATACATTGATTCCTTGGCATCGTAGTTAGGAAGTATAGGCTTCCCGTAGAGACCCTCGCCCTATGTACACTTTCGGCCTGCGAGGTTATACGAAATGATATATGCAATTTGATGTAATTCGTGTGTGACGACTTTTCATATATTACATGGGAGGTGAGATGGTGTCAACCCTATTCCGTATAAAAAGTTGAACTAAATTATTACACCGAGTCGCTTCGATCGCTGTACCATGCTTCGAGTACTCTGATTACGTAAAAACGTCATGTCCGATTGGAGCCTGAGGAGTCCCACTCCAATGTTTGCTGTAAACCTGCCTTCAATCCATCCAGATCCAGCCCATCCACAGCAAAAGCCTCACGGATCAATGGCGGCGCGACAAATTCATCATACTTGCCCAGATAAGGCGCTTCATCTTCAGCCAGTAACGCAGATGCGTCTTCAGCCGTTCGACACTCACTCATGATCTCGGCTAACAATGTTCGTTCGTCGACCTTGCCGGACACTACAAAATAATATGGCTCCATGGGCACAACCGAACGCAAGGCAAGTTTCTTGGACAGATTATGCTTCATCAGGCGCTCCAATGTACGGAATGATTTACTTCCAACCCAAGGAAGAACATACATCGAATCTCCCCCTGCCGGAATCACGACCTGCTTCAACAGTCCGCTTTCACGAGCTAGGCGGCGCGCCCGTTCAAGTCGATTGACGGCTTGTGGTGACAGATAGGGATAGATGGTCGAGTCGGACAACACTTCACGCATTTTCTGTACTACCGACGTATGAATATCTCCTCCCGCGCCAAGCCATAATGTATCTACTTTACCTTTTGCAGACTTCACATACACAGCCTTGTGCTTGTGATCGACCTCTTCCACTTTCCACAGTTTGCCTGCGAGCGAGAAGCAATAGCCAGGTGGGGGCACGGTTGTAATTGAACCAATCTCTTCTGAGCCGTTTAATACTTTATGTTCCTCATCGTCTTTAAACACGGCGTAGAAGCGATAATTATTCACAATTTTCTCACCTGTCAGACCGATGATCAATGTTCGATCCTCTGTCCATTGCAGATGATCCGTCTCAATGAGGTAATTCAGGAATACCTGATATTGATCAGGTCTGATCAACGCAAATGGGGCCAGCGAAAGGATGGCTTCAGCAAGATCTCTCGGCTCCGCCTCCCCCATACTTTTCAACATGCTCATCGTCTGATGATAGAGCACACCTATGGGCATTTTGCGGGCTTCAAGCGGCTCGACCCACTTCGTTTTTACATACAGTTCGATAACAGCAATCGCACGCATCAACGTCCACGGCATACGCGCTGGCAATTGCGCTTCCTCATCCTCTTCCTCCGGACATACAAAAAGCATCTCTGATGCCATGTCCTCTCGTCTCCCTGAACGTCCCAGACGCTGTACAAAGCTGGACGCACTATACGGTGCACCGAGCTGAACCACACGTTCCAGTTCGCCCAGATCGATGCCCAGTTCAAGCGTGACCGTTGCCGCAGCAACCGCGGGCCCCGATCCTGTGCGTAGGGCAGCTTCCGTCTCTTCCCTCAGCATAGCCGAGATACTTCCATGATGCACATGGAACACACCACGCTCTTGCCTGCGAGCCGCGACTCGCCGCATCTCAAGAATGGTGACTTCAGCATCCGTTCGGCTGTTGGTGAAGATCAACGCTTTTTTACGATGTGTGCTCTCATAGATGAAGTCGTAGTACGCTTTACGTGCGTTATGAAGCTGCTCCGCCTGCTCCTCGTCCTGTGCATCTGGAAAGGAGAAATGTTCCACCCGCAGTCGCAACTTGCGACCGCCCGGGGAAGAGACCACATCCACCCCCTGCTGCGTTCCCGCAGCAAGCCAAGATGTAGCCGCATCATAGTCACTAAGTGTGGCGGACAAGCCCACTCTTCGCGGTGCACAGCCAGCCATACGCTCGATTCTGGCAAGCTCGCTGAGTACTTGAATGCCCCGATCCGCTCCCATAAAGGCATGCACCTCATCGATGATGACATATCGCAGATCATGAAACAGCGCCGGAATTGCATTCGGTCGATTCATGAGCAAACCTTCCAACGATTCTGGCGTTATCTGGAGCACACCGGACGGATTTTTCATCAGTTTTGTTTTCTCCGCCTGAGGTACGTCCCCGTGCCAATGCCAAACCGGAATATTGCCTTCCGATAACAGATCCTTTAGACGTTCGAATTGATCATTAATCAGAGCTTTCAGAGGCCCAATGTACAAAATGCCAACCGACTTGGAAGGCCGTTCATACAGCTCGGTCAATGCAGGAAAAAAAGCCGCCTCCGTTTTGCCGGAGGCCGTTCCCGCCGCAATCAGCATATGATGCGGGGTATGAAAACAGATATTACAGGCCTCAATCTGGGCAGGACGAAGCGATTCCCATCTTTTTTTATATATAAATTCCTGAACAAACGGCGCCAACCGATAGAACGGGTTATCACTCATAATTCAAACTCCGCCAGAAAGTCGTCCAGATCATCTGCATTCGCGGATGCATCTGCCCCTTTACCCGTTTCCTGAGGTTTGGCAACCCGCTCGCCAAGTAATTGAGTATAAGTCACTTCAGGATTCTGGTGTAACGTATGCAGTACATCCATAAAGTCTCGTACCACTTCACGCGTTGTCAGCAATTCATCCGCACCGAGTCGGTTCACCGCCGTTTGCATAAAATCAACCAATTGTTCATCCGTCAGACTTGCACTGTATCCAAAATGCAGGGCATGAATCTGTCGTAGCTTCTGGAGCAAAATCAGAATCTCTTCATGTGATAACATCGCTAGTTTCAGGATCGGGCCTGTATAATTCGCATACGCTTTGGCTGCATAGCGACCATCAATAAGCCTGGAGCGAAGCGCTTCATAGCTGTATAATCCACGCCGTTCATCCTCCACAAATTGCGGCGTACCGCCTACAAATATGCCCAGATGCTCCGCCTTGCCCTGCATCGTATCATTGAACATGGTCAGCAATTTCTCATAGTTGCTTTGACGGGAGACACTGTTTGTTATTTTGTACAGATTCACCGCTTCATCAATGAACAACAATAATCCTTTGTAACCAATGCGCGCCGTGAATTCAGACCACAATTTGAAGTAGTCATACCAGTTGTCATCGTCAATGATAACGCCAACAGCCAGTTCTTTTTTCGCTTCCGTTTTGGTTGCAAATTCTCCTCGAAGCCAGCGAAGTGCCGCCTGTTTTTGTTCATCATCAGCAAGCTTATACCCGTTCCAATACGAAGCCAGTACCTTGGCAAAATCAAAGCCGTGAACCAGATTCTGCATCTCCCCCGTCACCGCGTAGATCTGTTTCTCTACCTCAAGCGGCAGAGCGGGATCATCCGGGCGCAGGTTCTGACTCTGCATCGTGGATTGTTGCAGCCCTGCGATCCATTTTTGCAAAATCGGCTCCAACGCTCCTCCATCCGGGCGTGTGCGTGTAGACAGACGAGTCATCAGTTCGCGATATGTCGCAAGTCCCTGGCCTTTGGTTCCCACCAATCGTCGCTCTGGTGACAGATCGGCATCTGCCACAACAAAATCACGATCCATCGCATAGTTACGAATCATCTGCAAAAGAAAGCTTTTACCGCTGCCGTAACGACCCGTTATGAGTTTAAAAGCTGCGCCGCCCTCAGCGATATTGTCCATATCCCGCAAAATGGCTTCCACTTCCGGTTTCCGACCAACAGCAATCTGCTCCAGTCCTATGCGCGGGACAACACCAGCTGTCAATGAATTTACAAGTGCGGTGGTCAGCCGCTTTGGTATTTTAAGTTCTGTCACTGCGTATCACCTCTTCACATGTTCGAACACATCTATATAATCAGGAACAATCCGATCACCATCAATCAGAAGATCACCGATCGTTTCCATAGCCACATCATTAATTTCATCCAGCAGAAGCGTAGGCATCGTTCCATATTGCTCAGCCAGACGCATCAGCTCCGTATCTGGACTTGCGCCAAGTAGAACATGAATCGTTTGCACCTGTTGAGGGGAGAGTTCCTTGGCAAAAAGCAGCCATTCTTCATCCAGATCAGCCTCAGCAGACTCGTCCCACTGCAACCTAATCGATTCTACTTGCGCTCCTGTTGCAATCTCTACTGCGCATGGCTCCGACTCCATAGAACCTTCAGTTGGAGTGATCTCATTCCTTGCTTCCAGTACATCGAATGGATTACTTGTAACATTTGCGCTATTAACCTCTTCATCCTTCACTTCAGAAGGGTGATCATCCTCAATTGTAAGCGCCAATCGCACGTACTCACTTTCCTGCTGTAATGATGCCAATTTCTCTGTATCAATCCGAATCATTGGTTGTTCCACAGACTCCGCCTGCTCGATCGCATATGCTTTGTCCAGGTAACGTTCAATCAGATTTGCAAGTTCGGGTTCAAGAGTCTGTCCTCGCAATCGGCCTCTGAATCCAAGCAGTTCACGAAGTTTATTTTCAGTACATCGATAAATCCGCGTAACCATCTGCACAAATTCAGCCTGTTCACCTATGGGCATATATCTGAACGATACCGATCTTCCATAGATCGAATCATCATAGACTGCTTTGCGAAACAGAATGCGCTCCATCGTGCGTTCATCGTTAGGATCACACTCAGGCAACAGTCCAACTTGTCGCGTACGTTCCAGGTACGAATCAACCAAGGCCATGACCCGCGGGATGTACTGCTCCATCACTTCTTTGCCGCCATCTCTGTAGAATTTACTGAGCGTAATATCGTAATCATAATATCTTTGCAGCATATTCAGCGATATATCCGATACATTATCCTGTAAAATACGTTGCAGCTCCCTATCCAGCATCTCTGCTGGCAGGTATCCGCAGGAAAGGCCCATGACCTCGGATAAGGACATTTCCATCTGATGGACCAGCACATAATCGACCATCCACTCTTGCATATATATATTTAATTGGGGCAACCGTTCACGGTAGTTCACCCATAGCTGCTTTAATTGATCATAACCATCCTGAGGATTCTGCCAGCCAATGCCGTTAATTAACTCGTAGATATGAACAAATAGATAGGACAGATCGGTATCCGGGTATCTCCCCTGACGTACTTCCTTCCTCCAAAACATATACCACTTGCGCTGGGCTTCATTCATCACACCATACGTTGGCCAGTAACTCATAAAGGGAACCCATGGGGATACATCCCCCTCCATCTCTGCCCACTGCTTTGCTTCCTCTACAAAACGTTTCTCTGAGGACAATATGCCTCCACGATGCTGCATCGTATCATGTGCAGACTGCACAATGGTTGAACGATCAGGAACCGGAACCGCTGCTGTTTCAGGTTCTTCACTCAGATCTATCTCCATAAATTCCAATTGTCTTGAGTTGTCTTTCATAGAACGTTATCTCACCCTCCTCCAAGACAGAATACGAACAAGTGTATCCATAGGGATCATTATATCACTTGTCCTGTGTCTGCGGTGACGAAATTTAAACATTCCTGGACACAAAAAAGAAGGCATTTCTGCCCTCTTTTCATCATGATGTTATATAAGTTGAATTAATAATTATTTACATTGCACTACGATGACAGAATACCCTTCCAATCGCTGTTATCCCCAGATTTTATCGATTCCCTTTTCTATAGGGAAAAATCCGGTTTAAGCGTATGCTTCCGATGTAGCTTTCTTTCAGAAAGCTTTTAGGTGAACGCTTCGCTTTTCCAGCTTTTTTCTGTCCTCTCCGTTAGGTTAAATGTATTATTTCAACTTATATAGGTTCCTTTTAATTATATGAAAAAAAGTCCGCCCTACGTATTAATCCATTGATCTAATAGTCGGAATGTCTCTGATGCACTGTGTACCATGTTGTCATGATCTTCTGGAGTGCTGATGGACTGCTGCAGCAAACCTGTAAACTCGCTCCATCTTGTTCTTGTCTCAGAGCCGTAGGCATTGAAATATTCCAATCCACGATCAGCTTCAATGGGCAGGAACTGCGACAAACGTTTGGTCATAATCTGTCCACCGTTCGTGGACCCCTCAATTACATACAGATACCCGAACAAACGGGCAGATGTTGAAATATCCGGCAGTTCTTCACAGAGCGGAAGTTGGCTGATTTCCTCTTCACTGGCACCCAGATTTCGTAAATCTTTTTCCAACAGTCCAGCCTTGCCTCTAATCTCGATATCCAATCCCGTACTTTCCCAGAAAGGCTGCTGTACAGCCTGATCTTCCAGTGGTTTCAGGAATCCATAAAATTTCTCTAAATATGTTCTATATTCTTCTATAGTCACAGTTTGATTCATAATGGCTTTTGCATAAGGGTTCTGTTCTACTTGTCTGTGATAATGAGCTGTCTCGCTCTTCAGACGTTCCATAATAGTTGTTGCAGTCATCTTAGTTATCCCCTTTCACAATCTGTTCTGTTGTTGCAAATGAATGCTGATCCTCAACTGATTCTCAGTATATTGAAATAGAAACTGCTTTTCTTGCACTCAGCTCCATTTAAGACAAACAAAGACTCTATGTAAGTATACTTATTCTTGTTTGAGAAAACTATATGAATCCGTCATTGTTTCACGTTAGATTATTTCCCGCATTGTTATGATAACTTAGTTATAATTCATAGGATAAAAAAATAAAAAACGACCCCTGACGTCATGTTTGTCAGGAATCGCTTGATATAAAGATGATTTATTTATTTTTTTATGGGATCGGACCCCGAACCCCAGTTTTTTAACTTGTGTAATAGACTGATTAGAGCCGGAAGCAAGATTGGAAGCATGACAAAACTTAGCAAAACCAATCCGATGATGACAGAAATAGCTACTTCAATCAGTGTAACAACACCGGAAGGAATTAGTGCGGCGAAGGTACCTCCCAAGATCACTGCCGCCGAGATCACGACCCCTCCTATATTACGGGAAGCTTCCGTAATTTTATGAATTGGATCTCCTTCAATCTCACGATATTTCATCATGAGGAAGATACTGTAGTCCACACCAAGTGTAACAATCATGATCAGACTGAAGAAAGGAACGTTCCAGCTCAGATAGTCAACGCCAAGCGGGCCAACCACCAGCAATTCATTCAGACCAAGGGCCACATAATACGTCAGGAATAACGCACCTATAATGATTACAGTCTGCCAAAACGAACGAATAATGAACAAAAGTATCAATCCAATTCCAATCAGCATGATCATGGACGTCCGATTCAGATCGCCTCCGGATAATTCTTTCATATCCAGGTTCTGTGACGGTATGCCGCCCAGTGCCACTTTCGCCTCACTCAAATCCGTGCCAACCAAAGCCGTTTCCAACTGCTTGTTAAGATTTTGAACAACATCCATCGCTTCTTTCGAATATGGATTATCGGTCAAAATAATGGAGATTTCCGCTGTCTTCCGATCCGAAGACATATACATGTCGAGCGAACTTAGAAACTCTTCTCCTTTTAATACCTCTTCTGGAATGTAGAAGCTTTTCGCAGCATCAGACTGGCCAAGATGGGCCAAATAAACTTCGGCATCACCAAGACCCTTCGACACATCTGAGAGTCCTTTTGTACTTTCGGTCAATCCGGATTTCAACTCACCCATTTTGTCCTGCAAATCGTTCAGACCGCTTAACAATTGACTCTGTCCTTCATTAATCTGACCCAGCCCATCCTTCACTTCCAATGTTTTACCCGCTATCTGCTGGGTTCCATTGGCTCCAGTCGCCAAACCTTTGGATAGCTCGCCAGCACCGTATTCAAGCTGACCGACACCTACAGCAACCTGAGTCAGACCGCCACTAATTTGAGCCATTGACTCGTTGGCTTCCTTGAAAGAATCCATAGCCCCATTGTACTGCTGCATCAACGGGTCCAACTGTGTGTATAACGCGTTCAGTTCAGTTTGAGCCGCTTGAGAAATACTAATCACTTGTACAGCATCTTCTTCTTGTTGTAACTCAGGGTGATTCACAATTAGACTGGTCATGCTGCCTTCGATCTGAGCATAGGCATCAAGAGCTCCCTTAATGGCTGTCTTAATGCTTGTGAAAGTACCACGGAAGGAACCAAATCCCTGTTCAAGTTGCGTATACCCTTTTTGCAGATCACTGGCACCTTTAGACAGGACTCCAACCTTTCCTTTAAGGGTAGTAAGTCCGTTTTTCAACGTCTCTGCCCCTTCTTCCCCATTATTCAGCCCATCAGATACCTGATTCATGGCGTCTCCCAATGCATTTACTCCAACTTGCAACCGGCTTGTCCCATCAATCAACAGCTGTACGTTACTTAAATCATTTGAAGATTGAAGCTGTCCAGCTGCAGAGGACAAACCTTCGTTAATTTCGCTTACACCATCGTTTGCTTTACCAATACCCTGATTAAGCTCCTCTGCTTGATCGTTAATATACAACTCTTTAATTCGGACTCCAGTTGGTCGAGTGACACTGTAAACCTCAGAGACACCTTTCACCTTGGACATCTTATCCGTCAGATCATCCAGTGCCTTCAGCAATGTCTGATTGTCCATTGCCTGCTCGGATTGCACAACCAATGTTGTTGGCGCTGAGAATCCTGGTGCATAATGCTCCATAATCAGATTAATCCCCTGTTTGGAATTGTAGTCATTATTGACTTCAAACAGGTCATTATAACTTAGTCGATTACTGTAACTGAATAATAAAGGAACACTAATCACCGCAACCAGAATGATTGCCAGGAAAGGTCTTCGTACCGATTGGCGGGATAAAAATCCCCACAGTCGGCTGTCCGCATGGCCTTCGAAATTTTTCGATGGCCAGAACATTTTTTTGCCCATGACAACCATGAAGAACGGGTTCAACGTATTGAGGACGATAATGAGAACCGCTACTGCGATCGCCACCGCAGAGGTTGCCTGATATAACTGAAACTTGGCAAGCAGGAGTGAAAGAAACCCGATGAATACAGCGATGCCGCTATACAATACGGTTCTGCCTGCTGTTTTAAATGTCGTTTTGGTCGCAAGAATCACATCGCCATCTTGTCTACTTAGTTCCTCCTTGAATCTGGTATATAACAGGATATTATAATCCGTCCCAATACCAAAGAGGATAACGACCATAAATATCTGAGTAAAGTTCGAGAACGGAAAGTTAAACCAATCTACAAGATATCCCACAATAGCTAATGAAACAACGTAAGATATACCTACCGTGAGCAGTGAAATAACAGGTATGATTGGGGATCTAAAAATAATAATCAGGATAACGAGGATGAAAATGATCGCGATAATTTCTGTTTTCTGCACACCGTCTTCAATCGATTTACCAAAATCATCATCGATCAGGTCAGCTCCCGTCAGATATGTATCCACATCAGGGATGGTTGTAGATTCTTTTAATAGACTAATGACTTCCGAAAGAGGAATATTCTCATCTTTAGTGACGGTGATTTGAGTCAGGATCGTGGTTTGGTCCTCGGATATAAGCCGATCAGCTTGCTCTTCACCATCCAGATGGCTTGTGATCGTCTCAATATTCAGTTGCTTTTTCTGATTTTTCAGGTTGGATAAAACGGATTCGATCTCCGTCTTTTGCTGGTTCGTTAATGCTTGTGTATCTTCTCCACTATTAAATACAGCAATGATGGAATAAGTATTCCCGCTATCCTTATCCATATCTCTCAACATAGTCGCAGCAACCTGGCTTTGTGCCGTTTCAGGAATTGAAATCTGTCCTTTTTCTTTTACCAGTTGACCAAAATCAGGCATCGCCACTACAGAAACGAGAGTAATGAGTATCCAAAAAATCAGGGAAATCGTTCTGGGATTCCTAAGTTTATTCATGATTTATCTTCACACACCTTATGTCTAGTATAGGAATGAATATTCATTCCGTTTATGTTGTAAAAAAAGGCCAATAGAATCAATGGACTCTAATGGCATTCCACAGGCACTCCTCAAGCTGGTTCATTAGCTCCGGCGTCGCTTCCAGGAGACCTTTGTTAAAGTGTTCAAACAAATGTATGAAAGCACCGTAAACTATATTCATTAAAGCTTCTGTAGGCAGTATAAGAATGGCTCCTTGCTGCTGCCCCTTATGTATGCATTCATTCAGAAACCCCATAAATTCATTGACACTTTCCTTGCTTTCATCGTGAAAATGCAATGCATTACCCGTAGAATTAATAAACTTTAGGCGATCCGGGTCGGACTCTGCGAACTTGAACAATCCACGAAAAATATGATGAAACTGGTCACGTACAGGTATCGGCTCATTCGGAAATCCCTGTTTTAAGGCATCAAGAAACTCCCTGATACTTTTCTGAAAAAGTTCATTCAACAATACTTCCTTGTTCGTAAAATAACGGTAAATAGTTCCTGCTCCCACCTGAGCCGAATCGGCAATCATCGGCATGGTTGTTGCATCGAATCCCCGCTGTGCAAAAAGCGTTAAAGCAGCTGCAAAAATATCATCTTTTTTGCTGCTTTTAGCCATGTGGCTATCCCTCCTTTATACAGGAATGAACGTTCATTCCGTTATGTTTGATTAGTATAACTCCTTTTGTCACTTCAAGCAAGACCTTTCTATCCTACTGTTTATTCTTCAAAATGATACAATAACTATAAAATCTATTATTTTGGAGGACTTATGTTCATGAATATAACCATTCAAGACATTATACAGTATCTCACAGCCCATGTAGAGTTACCGGAGAACACGGTAGATCGGCTGATTACTGGCTCGTCCGACCAAACGGTCACAGGTGTGTTTGTTACTTTTATGCCCACTCAACATGTCATTGAACATGCCGTACAACGTGGGGCCAATCTAATTATCGCTCATGAATCCCCCTTCTACAACCATCACAGTCATACCGATTGGTTAGCCAATGATCCAGTTTATGAAACTAAAAAAAGCTTGATCGACGAAGCAGGCATTTCCATCTATCGATGTCATGATATCATCCACCGCTTCCAACCGGATGGCATTACCGAAGGACTGATTCAGGCCTTGGGGTGGTCCTCTTATGTGGAGCAACAACTAGCGGAAGCAGACATCCTTTCTTTTCCGGAAGGACGCACCGCCCAAGCTATTGCTCACCATGTGAAAAGTTCCCTGGGCATCGATTATGTACGCGTTGCAGGCAATGCGGAAATAGTCTGTAGACGTGCAGCGGTACTGGTAGGTTTTCGTGGTAATGGACATGTGACAATTCCCTTGATTCAGAATGAGCAATTGGATCTCATCATCGCTGGAGAAGGATTCGAATGGGAGACACCGGAATATATCCGTGATGCCGTGCAACAAGGCAAGTCTAAGGCACTGATCATGATGGGACATGCTGAGAGCGAGGCTTCGGGAATGAAGCTATTGGCAGACAGGTTGGCAGAACGTTTTCCTGAATTATCTGTTCGTTTTATAGGCGAGAAGCCTGTGTACACTGTGATCTAATAGGATCATTGGATTTGTAAGGAGAGGATCTTCTAGCTGATTGGTTCTAATCTCGTTGCCCAGCGTATCCCGGAGCTTTGCATACTTTCTACGCTCCGGGGTCGAGTCTGCAGACTCTCGTTTCAGTTCTTGGATAGCTACCGAACCTGACACACTCTATTTAGCGAATATTTGCCGATTTTCAAAAGTAACGAATCGTAGACACCCTATTCCTCCATTCCGCCTATTTCTACCCGACATAACCCATTTAACGTCGCTGAGATTCGTTAGATTTCTCAATTCAATCGGATCAGTACAATAAGGTGTCACTGGTTCGTTAGATTATGATGAAAAATGAGTACTGAGCACATATGCCACGCCTCTCTTCATGCCCCATCTGGATTTCCCGAGTTCTTTATTGTACTCTAGATGCTGTGACTTCAAAGCTCAGGACATTTGTCCTTGGCGTTCAGAGTTAATTTATCATTTAATAATAGAAGTCGAAGTGATTGAATAAGGAGCGTACATATGAGAGGAATTATTTTTGCATTACTGGGCGGCGCGTGTATCACGCTCCAAGGTGTTGCCAATACTCGGATTAGCACCGACATGGGCACATGGCAGGCCGCTACGATTACACAACTGACAGGATTCATCTTAGCAGCGCTGATCCTAATCTTTGTTAGAGACACCAATCTTCAAGGACTCAAACAAGTAAAACCTATGTACTTGGCTGGAGGTGCTTTTGGCGCCGTCATTATTTTCAGCGAAGTGACGGCCATTCAGCAAATTGGGGTTACATTCACGATCTCGGCTCTGCTCATTGCTCAGCTGTTCCTGACTTTTCTGGTGGATAGTAACGGATGGTTCGGCGTGGTAAAACAAAAGATGAAACTGCCGCAATTTCTAGGCATTGCCTTAATGGTGACTGGTGTCATTATTATGAAACTATAGTTTTTGGAGAAGGATTGAAACATATCGTCGGGGGTGAATCACAGCGTGCAAGAGATCCATAACGAGCAACAATTAATACAATATCTGAAGCAATATCAACTCGAAACTGTATTTCACGAGCCCCTGCGTACACATATAACGTTATGCCACTTTGAGAAGTGTGAACTGATCTGTCGTGAAGGGGAAACTTCCGAATATTTGTACGTGCTAGTCGAAGGTAAAATCAAGATTTTCACCACCTCCGCACAGGACAAAACGCTGGTGCTTTGTTTCAAAACACCGCTTGAAGTTGTCGGTGACATAGAGTATGTCCGTGAAAGCGATATTGTTAATACGGTTCAGGCCGTGTCACCTGTGGTGATGCTTCGCATTCATTATCAATGGCTCGCTGAGCTTGCCAGCGATTATGCACCTTTACTTAAATTTTTGCTTAAAATCATCTCTCACAAATTTTACATTGACTCGAACTTTTCCAATTTCAACCTGATGTATCCCGTTGAGGTTCGTCTAGTCAGCTACCTGCTCTCCATCTCAACAGAAGAAGCGGGCAACGTCGTTCATGAAGAGCTGGACGCGTTCAATCTGACCGACATTGCGAATCTGATCGGCACCAGTTACCGACACCTGAACCGGGTCATCCAGAAGCTCTGTGCAGACGGGTTAATTGAACGACATCAAGGATTGATTATGATCAAGGACCGGGCGGGTCTACGTGAAATAGCAGGTCACAACATTTATGAATAAGGAGTTCGACAACTATGTTAATCACAGGTATTTCGCTTGCACTACTGGCAGGTGCACTTGTCAGTCTACAAACGATTTTTAATAGCAAAGTCAATGAACGCACCGGTTCATGGTCCACAACAACGATGGTGCTTTTCACCGGGTTTATTGCTTCTTTCCTTATCTCCCTTCTGGTAGAGGGCAAGAATACATTCAGCTTTCAGCATATGCAACCCTGGTACTGGCTTAGCGGAGCCATCGGCGTTGGCGTGGTCTTCTGTCTCGTGCAAGGCATGAAGCTGCTTGGTCCCACATATGCCATCTCGATCGTGCTAACATCCCAACTGAGCTTTGCTCTATTATTTGATTCCATGGGGTGGCTCGGTCTGGAGCAAATCCCTTTTTCGTGGAATCAGCTGCTCGGTGTACTTGTCATAGTGGGAGGAATTGTGTTGTTCAAGTTCGGTGGAAGTAAATCGGAAAAATCAGAGCAGTCCCCTGGAACACTTCAGTCTGACTCATAAACGAACAAAAAAGAGCGTCCGTCCAATCCCACAGATTGGACAGACACTCTTTTTATGCAATCAAACCACGTATCGTCTCGTTATCTTACACGAACTCTACGTTATGGTAAACTTGTTGAACATCTTCAAGGTCCTCAAGCGCATCGATCAGTTTCTCGAACTGAGCTTGTGCATCCTCTGGAAGTTCAATATGGTTTTGCGCAAGCATGGTCAGCTCGGCTACTGTGAACTCAGTAATACCAGCAGCTTTGAATGCTTCTTGTACAGCGTGGAATTGATCCGGTTCTGCATATACAATTACAGCATCGTCTTCGTCAACGATATCACGTACATCCACATCTGCTTCAAGCAAAAGTTCCAGTACTTCCTCGGAGTTTTTGCCTTCTATACCGATAACCGCTGTTGGATCAAACATGTAAGCAACTGAACCACTGACACCCATGTTGCCAGCGTTTTTGTTAAACGCAGAGCGCACTTCCGGCGCTGTACGATTCACATTGTTGGTGAGTGCATCAACGATGACCATCGCACCATTCGGTCCGAAGCCTTCATAACGCAGCTCTTCATAGTTCTCATCCCCGCTGCCTTTTGCTTTTTCCATCGCACGATCAATGATGGCTTTGGGTACATTATACGTTTTGGCACGTTCCAGCACGACTTTCAGTGCACGGTTCGCTTCCGGGTCCGGTTCGCCCTTCTTGGCAGCTACATAGATCTCAACGCCGAATTTAGCGTAGACCCGGCTCGTGTTTGCATCTTTTGAAGCTTTTTTTTCCTTGATATTATTCCACTTACGACCCATATCGTTTCCGCTCACTTTCAACATGTAATCTGCTTTCTACTATGCCATTATATCTTGTTGAACGTACTTCAACAAGTTAATACGAACGAAATAATGGGAATAACTGAGGTGATTATCCATCTCCAGTTGAAGATTAACCTCAGTTTATCCTCTCATAAATCTCTCAGCAGCAACTAACGTTACCTCTATTCACTCCATATATAGCAGACAAGAAGCACCCCATAAAGGAATGCTTCCGCCCTAAATCAGTCCTAATTTCAGTTCATCTTACCCGGTCAATTAAGCGTGAAATTGTCGACCATCCAACACTTCAGGAACGTAACCCGCACGAATGACAAAGTCTCCGAAATGTTCACCTTCATTGCGCTCTTTGGCATACTGATTCACCATTGGAGTTAACGTGTCCAGAATCTCGGTTTCGCCAATGTTTTCTTTGTACAGCTTATTCAAGCGATGTCCGGTGAAGCTGCCACCGAGATACATGTTGTATTTCCCTGGTGCTTTACCGATAAATGAAATCTCCGCCAGCATCGGTCTTGCGCATCCGTTCGGGCATCCGGTCATGCGAATGACAATCTCTTTGTCTCTCAGCCCGGCTTCGTCCAGTACAGGCTCCAGTTTGTCGATCAGGGACGGCAAGTAACGTTCGGACTCAGCCATCGCAAGGCCGCAGGTCGGAAACGCAACACAAGCCATCGAGCTTCTGCGTAGCGCAGAGTAATGTGCACCATCGGTCAGATTGTATTGCTGAATCAGCGCTTCAATCTTTTTCTTTTTCTGGCTGCTAATATTACCTATGATCAGATTTTGGTTCGCAGTGAGACGGAAATCACCCGTATGCACTTTGGCAATTTCACGCAGACCCGTCATGAGCGGATAGCCGTCTACATCTTTTACACGACCATTCTGAATGAACAGCGTGTAGTGCCATCTTCCATTATTACCTTTTACCCAACCATATCGATCTCCGTTACTCTCAAAATGATACGGGCGTGCCGCATCCAGTTTCCATCCCAGACGGCTGGTCAGCTCTTCGACAAACCACTCCACACCACGGTCATCCAGCGTATATTTGAAACGAGCATGTTTACGAACTGCACGATCACCATAATCACGCTGAATCATAACTGTTTTCTCTGCAACATCAATCATTTGCTCCGGCGTACAGAAACCAATGACTTTGGACACCTGAGGATAGGTTTTGGCGTCACCATGAGACATCCCCATGCCACCACCAACGGAAACGTTGAAGCCTTGCAGCTTGCCGTTCTCCACAATAGCAATAAAGCCAAGATCCTGTGAATAGACATCCACATCATTGGATGGTGGTACAGCAATACCGATCTTGAACTTCCGTGGCAAATACACTTTGCCATAGATTGGTTCAACTTCTTCGTCGGAGTCCTGGGAATCAATCACTTTCTCTCCGTCTAGCCACAGCTCATGATAAGCCCGCGTGCGAGGGTCCAGATGATTGCTCACCTGACATGCCCACTCATACACTTCAGCATGCACATCAGATTGATTCGGATTCGGGTTACACATCACGTTACGGTTTACGTCACCACATGCAGCCAGTGTGCTTAGCAACGAATCGTTCACTTCGCGAATGGTGTTCTTAAGATCCCACTTCAGTACGCCATGCAGTTGGAATGACTGACGTGTGGTCAGACGAATCGTCTCATTCGCATATTTATGCGCTACCCGATCCATCATCAACCACTGCTCTGGGGTTACAATCCCACCGGAAGCACGTACACGCAACATGAATTGGTATGCAGGCTCCAGCTTGGATTTGTGACGCTCATTGCGCAGGTCACGGTCATCCTGCATATAACTGCCGTGGTGTTTCATCAGACGGTTGTCGTCCTCTGGAATAGCCCCCGTGATGCGATCAGCCAACGTTTCGGTCAGACTTCCACGCAAGTAATCACTTTTGATCTTTATATCTTCCACATCGCTATTCGTGCGCTGTGGGTTAAGTAAGTTATTATAAACCATGCTGCTTTCTCCTCTCGTCTCTGCGGGATGGTGCAATCCGGCTGGGCCGGTAATTAATAGACGTCCCGCTGATAACGTTTCTCATGCTGTAACCGTGTCAGATATTCCGATGCCTGCTCAGGCGATAAACCGCCTTCTTGTTCAAGAATCGTGGTGAGCGCAGCATGCACATCATGTGCCATTTTTTTCTCGTCACCACAGATATATACGCTTGCACCTTCCTGAAGCCACTGGTACAGTTCTTTGCTGTGTTCCAGCATGCGATGTTGTACATACACTTTCTGTTCCGTATCCCGTGAGAAGGCTACATCCATCTTAGTGAGCACACCATCTTTGAGCCAACGTTGCCATTCCGTCTGGTACAAGAAGTCCGTGGCGAAATGTTGATCTCCGTAGAACAGCCATGTCTTGCCCTCTGCTCCTGTTTCTTCACGCTCACCAAGGAAAGATCTGAACGGCGCCACACCTGTACCTGGGCCAACCATGATGATTGGTGTATCCGGGTTCTCAGGCAGCTTAAAATTCGGGTTATGCTGTATATATACAGGCAAGGTGTCGCCAGCTTCGATTCGTTCAGCCAGATGTACCGAGCATACACCGTAACGTTCTCTGCCACGCGCTTCATAACGTACCGAACGAACAGTAAGATGAACTTCATCCGGGAAAGACTTCGAACTACTCGCTATGGAGTATAGACGTGCCGGAATTTTGCGAAGAGCAGCTACGAATTCTCCGGCAGGAATCCCTTTCAGATTATAATCATGAACCAGATCCAGGAGATCACAGCTATTCATGACCGTGCGGAATTCGGAATCATCTGCGAGTAACGCTGTTAAGCCACTCCCAGGATTCAGTTTCGCAAGTTGTTCCACGACCGGTTTCGTCACAGCTGTAATTTCAAAATAACGCAGCAACGCTTCTTGCACAGATGCCTGATCGCCGTTTTTATTCACAGTCACGCGTTCATCGGCATTCCATCCCATGGCTGCAATCAATTCCTCCACAAGGCGCGGATGGTTCTCAGGGAATACCCCAAGGCTGTCACCTGGCTCGTAATCCAGGCTGGAGCCTTCCAAAGACAACTCAATGTGGCGTGTTTCACGGTCCGATCCTCTGCCATTCAGATTGAGATTCTCCAACACTTCAGCCTTGAATGGATTCGTGCGATCATATTCGGATTCCCCGCCGCTCACCGCTGCTGTGACAGCCTCAGTGGTTACCGTACTCGCACCAGTAGATGTGCTGCTTAATGACGCCAGTACTTCATTCATCCACTCCGCAGCTGCTTCATCAAAATCAACATCACAGTCCACACGTGGTACAAGGGCTGTACCACCCAATTCCTGCAATCGTTTATCGAAGTCCTTACCTGTCTGACAAAAGAACTCATAGGAGGTATCTCCCAGAGCCAACACCGAGTAACGAAGTCCTTCAAGTTTTGGAGCCCGTTTGCTGTTCAGGAATTCATGCAGCGGAATCGCATTATCCGGTGGTTCGCCTTCGCCATGTGTACTGACGATGATTAGGAGATTTTCAATTTTCTTGAGTCCGTTCGGTTTAAAATCTCCCATCGATGACAACGTTACCTGAAGACCTTGCTCTTCAAGTTTCTTGGCCAGCTTCTTCGATAGGCCACTGGAATTCCCGGTTTGTGAACCAAAAAGCACGGTAACTTCACGGGATACTGGCGGAGCACTGTCAGGTGCAATACCTGTAGTTGGTGCAGCCTGTACCAGGTTAGCTGGAGCCGCTATTGTCGCGCTTGCCTGAATTGCTGCAATATATCCGCTCAACCAAGTACGTTGTCCATCGGTCAATGTAGGAATAAGACGATTAAGCAGTTCAACTTGTTCTTGATTAAAAGGGCTGTTTGTCACTTGAAGTTCCACTGTTTGCCACCTCGCGCATTGCTTCGATTTTAATTCCGACTAAAATCATCACATTAATTTAATTTCTTCTCTCTAAAACCTAACACACCGGGTGTTGAGGGTCAATTTCAATGATTTTATAGCATTTATCAGTTTCGCTGATAAAGGACAAAAAACAACAAAAACCCTCCTTTTTAAATCAAGGACGGTTTTGTTATATTTTTAAATTTGGCAGCCAGCTCAAGTTGAAGTTGAAAGTGGAGTATAGTCACTAAAATGATTTCCCAGCACTCTGCTTTTATCTCCGTATACTTTGTCCAAGTGATTCTCTCCCCATAGACATATGCGGTCAATGATGTCCTGTAGTGTCAAGCCGTACTCTGTCATCTCATACTCTACCTTGGGCGGAATCTGGGGATGAATGATCCGATGGATGATTTCATTCTTTTCCAGTTCACGCAGCTGCTGGGTTAAGACCTTCTGGGTAATGCCAGGAATGGCTCTGCGAAGTTCGCTTGTTCGTTTTTTACCTGATATCAACTGATGCAGAATAAGAATCCTCCATTTTCCACCGACCAGTTCCAGCATCGCCTGCACACCACTCTCATATTTTTTCATTTCTTGTTCCACTTGTACTCCCCCATAATTCACATATATGTATATCCGTTATTAAAAGTAACCGAAGAACCCCAAAGTATCTACAGCACTCTCAGGTGCGTACTTCTCAAGAAGATGTCATGAAACTTATAATAACATTGGTCAGAATGTTTAACCAAAATAAAAAGAAAAAAGGATGGTTACTCCTACATGTTAAACTGGTCGTTACTCACCCAAGACAGGATTCCCTAACATTTGCAGTGATGAATCGTTTTATAGAAGGTATGCAGGAGAATTCCCATGAAATCGATATCCTCGATCTATATCATGACGGATTCGATCCACTATATGGTGTAGAAGATGAACGAGACTGGCAAAATCCCGATAAACAGCATGCCCCTGTGATTCGCAAAGAGCTGGATCGTGTGCTTGCGGCCGATGCCATTGTATTTGTTTTTCCGATCTGGTGGTACAACGTTCCCTCCATGCTCAAAGCTTATCTGGACAAGGTATGGAACATGGGGCTGCTGAACAAGGCAAACTCCAAAAAGGCACTGTGGATTGCGCTAGCTGGAGGAACGGAGGCTTCATTCCATAAATACGACTATTACAACATGATCTCCAATTATCTGAATAATGGGATCGCAGGTTATGCAAGAATGCAGGAATCCCGAGTCGAATTCCTCTATGAAACCATTTCAGAATCCAAAGAACATATCGAAGGCTTGCTTGAGCAAGCATATCAAATCGGCAAACATTACAATTAACAATTTGCAAATATTACAAATAACAATTCGCAGACATTACAGATAACAACTGCAAAACGATAGGAAGCTGCTCGTTCGTTGAGTAAATGACTTTTCGCCTATGGCTGGCGTACAATCAAGAAGGCTTACTCCAACCTGGGTTCCAGGTCAAAGTAAGCCTTCTTTTTCACACGCTACGATTCTGGTGTATCATCATTTCTTCCATACCAGTTTGCTCATCATCGCATATAACAACGTAGCCGATTCGGCTCGGGTCGCTTCGGCAAGTGGTTTCACCTCACCATTGTATCCGTGAGCGATGCCCAGATACACAAGTAATGCCACACTATCCCGGGCATAGGAGCGAATCTCGGAAGCGTCGCGGAAACGAGTAAGGTTATCTGTTACAGCCGTCTCGGAGTCAACCAGTCCAGCCGCCGCAAGTGCCCTCACTGTCAACGTCATCATCTCTTGACGAGTGATCGTGGACTCTGGCAAGAAGCGCCCGTCACCGGTACCACTCGTGATACCTAGCGAACGCGCAGCTGTAACTGCTTCGTAGTACGGAGCATTTTCGTTTACATCAGAGAACGCATTCCCGGAAGAAGCATTCAAACCCAGCGCAGTCATCAACCATTGCATGTATTGGCCGCGGGTCATCTCCTGTTTTGGATGTAACTGGGTGGAATCACCGCTTGCCTCAGCATCAATTACACCTCGGACAGCCAAAGCCTCCATTGCTTTCTTGGCCCACTGCACTTCTGCAAGATCTGCGAATGTCTGCTCCACAGGTACAACAGCATAATTTCCTGTGAATGATGTGACGGAAAATACAAGCTGCCCGCTTTTTTGATCGTAGTAACTTTGCGGCAACGGGGTTGCCACACCGTTCACGCCAATGGCAAATGCTACAATCCGATCCTGCTGAGCATTTTGTGAGGATTGGAAAGGCAGACGAAGTATTAACTGGCTTTCCAATGGCCATGGTTGACCATCCAGTTGAAGTTCAAGCTGGACTCCATATTTCGTGCCAAGCTGATCTGCGACTGTTTTTGGCAGCTCCGTTCTGACCAATCGGATTGATGCAATCCCATCACCAACTACATCCTTCATTAACAGTGTTGCAGGAAGCTCCAACATTCCCAGCTCTGTAACAATGTTGAACACATGTGACTCGCCCTGATCTATCAACGCAGAGGCAGGCAGAGACACTTCATATGCCGTTGCTCCCGAAACCGGCTTCAGCCTAAGTTCGACCAAGCGCTGACCTGCATCCATTGAGGGGGCAACTTTAAAAGCCTCTTTAATCGTTGAAACATCCACGTTGGACTGCACTACACCCTTCTGATCAGACTGTCCCTGCAACTCCAGAACAGAACGGTCCTTCTCCGGTTTAGGTTGTGGCACCACATTCTCTTCACTTGGGTTACCACTTCCTGTTTGTCCACCATTGCTGGATGAACCAGAACCATTTCCTGGATTTCCACCAGAATTGCCACCTGGATTACCGCCCGAACCAGGTTCCGTGCCTCCAGGGGAAGGAACAGACGCCGGCACCTTCACTGTCAACGGTACAGTCAAGGCTTTACTGTCGTCAGAATTTCGAGTAATTTCCAACTCCAAGGTTACTGTTGTTTCCTTGGATGGTGGAACAATCGTTCCATCGGTTTGTATGACAGACGGTACCGAACTGGAAGCGATCTTCACCGTGAAACCTTGCGGCACGGATGGTAACTTCAGTTTCTTCGCACCTGCGGAAGGCTGTTCCAATGCTGTAATGCCTGTAGCTACATCGGCAGCGCTCTGCTGAGCCGTGTGCACCTGATAAGCGGAAGATACACCTCTCACGGATTGCCCCGTTGCTTCAAAAGCTTCCACTTTGTAATAATATTCTGTGCCGGGGTTCAGTTCACTGTCCGTGTACTCCCGTCCATTGCCGCTATAGACCACCTTATACTCACCTTGTTCACGATCTGAGCGGTAAAGCTTGTAGCTTGCTGCACCAAGATGAGCATCCCAGTGAAGCGTTGCGCTCGTTGAATCTAACGCATCAGCATTAAGGCCAGCACTATCATTTGCAGGTGGCGCGGCGTCAGGTTTAACGATCATAATCCAACTAATCATCGGGTCCTGCGATGCTGTATTACGCACGGTCAACTCCAGCTTGTTGTCCGACACGCTGATGTCTTTGTGGGCTCTAACGCTGGCAGGTGTAAAAGAAACTGCACCGGTATTGGTGCCATTGATGATGAAATTCGCTCTGCGCGATGTATTGCTCCACGGATCGTTGAATCCGGCGTAGACATCGTATGTCCCGTTTGGCACATCAAATGTATAGGTTAAGTCCGTGCCTTTAGGAGAATTGCTGACATTGCCACCGTTCAGGTAACGTACGGTCGAGAATATATCCCCGCCATTCGAACCGGATGCCAGTGCAGCAGCGCTGACATAACCCCAATTGCGTCCCTCAGCCGGAGCGTACATCTGATCGGCCGTTCCCGGGTTCGCAAGCGTTCCCTTCATATAAGCACCCATGAGACTGTAATCAGCCGTTTCGTAACCTCCGCTGTTCACGAAATAGAGTGTATTCTCCGGAATGACGTTTACGCGAACTGCCTGCTTTTTGTTGTTATATTCCGGTGTCGTTACCTGTAATGTGAGCGGTCCTGGCTTGGCAAAATCTTCTGCCGTCATGGCCCGGTTATCAATCGTCCATACTGCTGGCGTTGATACCAGTGCTTCACCCTCACGCACATTCAATGTGGTTGGCAGGGATGGTACTTTGCCTAGCGCCACGGCTTCTGGCAACGGATCAGCAATATCTACCTTGCCCATCGAATTCAGCAGATCAGGTGTCCAGCTGTTATACCACTTGATCGCGATGTCAGAGCCTATTCCAAACTCAATTGGCAAGAACACGTATTTTGCAGCGTCATTCGAGAAATTGCCACCATTCCACGTATCCCCCACGTAGATGAATTTTCCTTTTTCCGGATCGACCGGAATGACGGAAGTGGTCTGTGTGCCAAATGCTTTGCCTGGATCGGGATCACTCGGCAACGTGCGCACGAACGGATTGGTCTGCGTTGACCACGGGCCAAAGATGTTGTCCGCCACCGTCACTTTGTTTTCGTTAGGGGCCCAGCCAGAAGCTCCGGAAGTCAAAATATAATATTTCCCCTGATACTTGAACATCGCCGGTGCTTCGCGTTGCCCTCCCGGGAACACACGCACGTAATCGACGCCGTATTCCGCCTGATAGGTGGAATCTCGTACCGGATTGCCTTTGTCATCCGTTCGTCCTTCCTTATGCCACCCTGTTACGTCACTGTAGTCTTCATTCAGTTTGGAGATATAGAGCGTCAGGTTTTCCTCACTGGAGTAGATCAGATAGCCAGTGCCGTCATCGTCCTTGAACAACGTCATGTCACGTGCCATACCCCGGTCGCTTGGGAAGAAATCTTTCTCCCCTTCGGGAGCTCTGTCCATCCGGTAACTCTTCTGATACACAAAAGGCCCTGTTGGAGAGTCGCTGATCGCATAACCGGCCCGCGCCTTACCGTAATTCGCATTATCGTTATAGGGGTCTTTGTCGCCGTCCATGTGGGCCCACATCACGTATTTCTTCGTTTTGTCGTTATAGATGACCTTCGGCCGCTCAATGATCCGTCCTCTGCGAATATCTGCCCAGATATCCACCTTGTCTTCGCGTCCTGCATACAATTCGGAAATCAACGGGTCATTGTCAAAATCATCCATGGATTGAAGAGTTGTTAAAGCCATACCATCATCGGTCCAATTCATCAGATCCTTGGATGAATACACACGCACACCAACAGCTGGCCAGCCGCCCTTATGATATTCGCCATACCAGTAATAGGTCTCTGTCTGTTCATCATAGAAAAAGCCAGCCCCATGCGCATCAATCGGCTTACCGTCCAGATCCGGCCACAGTTGCCCAGGTGTAATGCTTGTACGAACTGTGACAACACCAAGCGGTGCGGATGCTGGAGCAGTTACGCCGTCCACGGTCGCCTGGATGATGTAGAAATATCCTGTGCCCATCGTCAGACCGCTATCGTTAAACGTGTTTTCATTGCCACTATAGACCTGTTGATACGTACCCGTAGCACTGGTAGACCTCGAGAGTGTATACGTTACATCAGATCCAGGCAGGACATTCCACCCCAGAGAGATTGATGTGTCCGTCACAGCTGTGGCAGCGAACTCTGCTGGAGAGTCAATGGAGTATGTCGTCGCTTCTGCAACAGTGAATGCTGACTCCCCAGCTGCGTTATAGGCTGTTACACGATAGCTGTAGCTGGCGCCCGGCTCAAGTGCATTATCCGTGAATATGAGCCCTTTCCCTTCATAGATCTGCTCATACTGGTCACTGCCAGCTTCGGCCCGAACCACGCGATAACCAGTTGACTTGTCCACAGCGGACCAAGATAGCTTCACGCTTGTGGCATTGAGTGCCTCGGCCTTTAATTCGCCAGGAGCCTGTGGTGCCGCCGCAGTCGTCCGAACTTCCAGCGGAGCAGTCCATTGTGACTCGGTTAGGCCTCCGTATTCATAAGCGATCTTGTAATAATACACCGTATCCCCGCTTAATCCTTCATCTGTGTGTCCCAAAGTCCCGGTATTGGTTACCAGGGAATAACCGCCTTCAGGCGTAGAGGAACGATACAAGCGATAGGCTGATGCACCTACGATTTCAGACCATTGCAGTGAAACCGATGACGCCGTCTGCTCAGCAATGGATAGCTGAATATCGTTCCCAGGCGGTTGCTCGGCAATGATCACGTCATCTGCATGTACCGACTGCCACTTATTCCGAATGCCCACGGTACCTGACCCGTATGTAGGATCGACCAGATCAAATACCAACCGATCGGAGCCGTTTTCCGCGATATACCCGCGAATGGTGGTACCCGACAGCACCACTTTGAGCGTGTACCATGTGTTTTTGGCAAACGCATAGTCCACCGTGTTCAAAGTTGTGTCTGATCCGTTCATCCGTTTGGAGAAAACGAGTTTGTTGTTGGGTAGCTGCATTTGAAAATAGTAAAAGTTGCTCTTATCTTGGAACCGCGGCAAAATGCCCGGAAATCCTTTACCTTCTCCTGTATAAAAGCGCATGGACACGGTCATGTCCGACATGGAGTCTCCAGTAGAGATGATGCCTTCATTGGTATCGCTCTGGAAAAGCGTAGAGTTGGACGTATCTGTCGGGTCCGCGAGTACTTCCCAATTGCCTGAGCTTACGTTCCACGCGGGTGATTCCGTGTAATTCCCATCCGAAAAATCGTCCTGCAACAACGTGGTGGGTATACTGTTCAGATCCGCATACGCCTTACTCGGCAGCATCAACGGTCCGGAAGACAGCGCAAGTGTTGCAGATAACATAAATATCATGGGTTTCCTGAGTTTATCCAATGTTCATTCTCTCCTTTGGCGTGAAAGATGAAAGCATGGTTCATGTATGCGCGGTGTTGTGGTTCAGCCTATCCTCAGCAACCAGTGGTCAGTAACGAGCTTTTGTCCACCTCCTTATTTTAATGAAACCGGTTTCATTAGAGTGCAAAAAAAGACCCGTCTTCCCTTCTAAGTGCAATGATACCCATACGGAATACCGTGTTTTCTTTGCCCCTATGCAGTGAAACAGGTTTTTAATATATAAATGTAATCGCTTTCCTGAATTATATTATTGCCTTATTCAAGCTGTCAACTGTGAATTGGGCTCAAACATTTTTCGTTAAAACCACGCAAAAAAGGCGCGAGTTCTGCCTGTTTTGCAAGCAAAATTCGCGCCTCTTCTCACGCTTCGAGCTTGTTCGCAAGCTCGCACGTGATTCGTAATCAAAAGCGGACTTTTTGAACAACCTCTATTTAGAATACTTTTGTTGTCCACGACTCACAGTTCCACGTCTCCGTAACCACATCACGATAGAATTCCGGTTCGTGGGAAATCAGAAGAATACTGCCTTTGTAAGCCTTGAGCGCACGTTTCAACTCTTCTTTGGCATCAACGTCCAGATGGTTCGTCGGCTCATCGAGCACAAGCAGGTTGGTTTCATTATTGATCAGCTTACAGAGACGCACTTTAGCTTTCTCCCCACCACTCAGTACAGCTACCTTGCTCTCAATGTGTTTTGTTGTCAAACCACATTTTGCGAGTGCAGCACGCACCTCGAATTGGGTATACGAAGGGAACTCCTGCCAGATCTCTTCAATACATGTATTGTAGTTGGCATCCTTCATCTCTTGCTGGAAGTAACCAATCTCCAGATGTTCACCGCGTTGAACGGTTCCTTCCAGAGCTTGAATTTCACCCAGAATACTGCGCATCAGGGTTGTTTTACCGATTCCGTTCGCACCAACAAGGGCAATCTTCTGTCCGCGCTCCATACGCAGATCCAGTGGTCTGGACAACGGTTCGTTGTAACCAATTACAAGACCTTTGGTTTCGAAAATGAGCTTGCCGGATGTTCTTGCATCACGGAAGTTGAACTGCGGTTTCGGTTTCTCCTTGGCGATCTCAATGACATCCATCTTGTCGAGTTTCTTCTGTCTGGACATCGCCATATTACGTGTAGCTACACTTGCTTTGTTCCGGGCTACAAAATCCTTGAGGTCAGCAATTTCTTGTTGTTGGCGTTTGTATGCCGACTCCAGCTGCTGTTTTCTCATCTCATGCACTTCCTGGAAGTGATCATAATCGCCCACATAACGAGTTAGATTCTGGTTCTCCATGTGATAGATCAAGTTGATAACACTGTTCAGGAACGGAATATCGTGAGAGATCAGAATAAAAGCATTCTCATATTCCTGCAAATAACGTTTTAGCCATTCGATATGCAATTCATCCAGATAGTTCGTAGGCTCATCCAGGAGCAAAATATCGGGTTTTTCCAACAGCAGCTTGGCAAGCAGGACTTTGGTACGCTGTCCACCACTCAGGTCATTGACGTCTTTATCCAAACCGATATCCGTCAGACCCAGACCACGTGCGGTTTCATCCACTTTGGCATCGATCATGTAGAAATCCTGATTTGTCAGCGTATCCTGAATCGTACCCACGTCTTCAAGAAGTTGTTCAAGCTCCTCCGGTGTAACATCGCCCATTTTGCCATACATATCATTCATTTCCTGTTCCATGTCAAACAAATACTGGAACGCGCCGCGAAGTACGTCACGGATGGAATGGCCTTTGTTCAATACAGCATGCTGGTCCAGATAACCAACACGCATCCGTTTGGACCACTCCACCTTGCCTTCATCCGGCTGAAGTTTTCCTGTAATAATGTTCATGAAGGTGGATTTACCTTCACCATTGGCCCCGATCAGACCAATATGTTCGCCCTTCAACAGGCGGAATGAAACGTCGTTAAAGATAGCACGGTCACCAAACCCGTGACTTAATTTTTCTACATTTAATATGCTCATTCATGACACCTTTTCTATATAGACTTAATTCTTTGTATATTATAAGCGTTATATCCTGCACAACTCAACGCCATATTAAAAATTATTGCACCTTTTTGTCTGAAATTTGCCTTATATGAAAGTATGGGTTAAAATTTTGCCTTAACGAATTACTATTATATAGAATGGAGCTCTTCGAAGAGCATCAGGTGAAGATTATGATTGAAGTGAAACAATCCAAGTTGGGTGATGGTGGCGAGTTTAACCGCGGGGTATTTGCTACCGTTGATATTGCCAAAGGAACGCTTATCCATCAGGCACCCGTTGTGCCTTACCCAAATGAAGATCATGAGCATGTCGAAAAAACGATTCTGGAAGATTACGTGTTCGAATATGGGGCGAATCATACCGCCATTCTGCTCGGCTACGGCAGTCTGATCAACCACTCCTATGAACCTAACGCTACTTATGATATCAATTTTGATAACCACACCTTTGACTTCTACGCTTATACAGACATCAAAGCTGGCGAAGAAATCGTGATCAATTACAACGGTGAGGAAGACAGTATGGACCCGTTATGGTTCCTGGACGATTACGAGGAGCGTATGCTTGAGTTCAATAAGTCCAATGATGATGAGGTTGAAAAAGAGACCGAAACCCAGTCCCTGGATACGGACACGAGTAAATAAACGTTAAACTCAAGTAAAGTTCGCAAGCACTCTATTGTATGTGCGAAAAGAACCCACTGACCCCGGTGAATGATGAAACGAGTAACTGGAGACTTTTCACAGTCCAAAGTTTAAACACACAAATAAGCAAGTCCTCCGTCAATGGAAGACTTGCTTGTTTTTGTTGTTTTGCTTTCTAAGCCAGTCATGTTTCATTGTTTATCATGCATCTTAACTTGTTTTAATCTGTAATCGGCGGATCTGTATGCAAGTCTTGATCGGGTGTCGTGGATCTCCACTTGGTAAAGGCTACCTCGAACCCTCCACGCTTTGGTGAACACAGAAACGGACCTGCGTGTTTGTTCGTCGGATAGGCAAACCGTGCAACCCGAATCGTACGCCAAGGATGCTCATCTGTGCGAGCACGAATGACAACAGCATCATTACTGTAGGAGGCTCTGATTGTTACGATTCGTCCACCCCACTCTGGCACAGGAGAGAGTGACCAATCCGAATATGTATCCGTCACGACGGCTCCAACATGTGCCACACCATCATTGACCTCAACTCCGGCCTTGATCCATTGGTCTTCTCCGTACCATAACATTAGTCCCGCCTGATCATATAATTCGGTGAATGAGCTTAGATCAAACGATACCTCAATTGCTTCCGTTCCGTCCCATGGAGCAAGCATGGCATGTCCATCCCGATGACAGAACCCGTAGAATGTGTTCTCCCAGAAGTCACTGCCTTCCCGAGCTTCCACAACGAAACGATCCCCATCCATCCGTGCAGCAACGGGTTCCTTAGTCCACTTGCCTTCATGAAGCCCAATAAAATCCGATGACATCGTTGTTTTCATCCTTTCTTCCGTCCCAAAGGGGAGTTCATCCTCACTTCATCACTTCTAAATTAAAGAACCCAGATCCGATGCAGCAGTAGGATATGCAAGATTCATGGTGTTTAACTGATCGATAGTCAGATTGAACTGAATCGCCATTGCAAAAAGGTTGATCAATTCTTCTGTTTTGCTCCCGAGCACATGCGCACCCAGAATACGCCCGGTTGATTTGTCGATCACCACTTTGGCCATGGCAAATTTTTCATGAGTTCGCTTGTAAGTATACCATTTCGACATATCATTTACCTGCACCTCGTAGCCCTCTTTTTTGGCTTGTTCCGTGCTCATACCTACAGCTCCAAGGGCAGGGACAGTAAACACAATGGAAGGCATCACTTTATAATTAGGTTTGTGTTGATTTCCCTCCAACAAATGGAACGATACAGCCCGGGATTCCTGACCTGCTAACGGGGTTAAATGCAACCCTTTTGTATCCGTTACATCCCCAGCAGCATACACTCTCGGATTACTTTCACTTTGCAAGTACTCGTTCACCGTAATCCCCTTTTTGCTGTAGCTGACGTTGGCTTTCTCCAATTCCAGCCCATCCACATTAGGAACACGCCCGGCTCCATGAACGACAAGTCCGCACTGCCACTGGTGATCTGCACCATTACGTGTGCCATGAACGACATAGGCGTTCCCCTCTTGCCGTATGGACTTCACCTCCGCGTTCAAGTGAACATGAATGCCGATCTCTTTTGATTTTTGCAACAAAGATTCTACAAGCTCCGCATCAAACGACTTCAGAGGCTGTTCACTCCGATGCAGGATATGGACTTCCGTCCCGGCTCTGGCCGCAATATGCGCAAACTCAAATGCAATGTATCCACCGCCTACCAGAACTAATCGATCCGGCAGCTGTTCCAGATCCAGAAAGTCATCACTATATATAAGATGCTCCGAGCCCTCAATCTCAAGTGGCGCTGGTCTTGCACCAGTAGCAATCAGGATGTGTTTGCCATGGAGCACTTCTTCTCCCACTTGAATATGGTCTTCATCGACAAATGAAGCTTTACCATGGAACGTATCCATTCCGGCCTGTTTGAATTGATCTTCACTTGCTCTAGGTATACTCTCGGTAAAGGTGCGTTTAAAGGCCATAAGTTCAGACCAGTTGATGGTCGCCTGTCCCTGAATTCCTTTCCCTTGCATCCGTTCATTCCAGTCAATCAGCTCAGCCGCTCCAGCCAGCACTTTCTTGGGATCACAGCCACGCAGTGCACACGTTCCGCCGAACTCACGTTCATCAATTACAGCAATTTTCCAGCCAGCTTCAGCGCAACGGGTGATTACAGAGCTAGCCGCGCTTCCTGTGCCAATCGCAATCAAGTCATACGTTTCTTGTGTCATCATGGTTCCTCCTCATCCTTTTGGTACATCTATTGCAGGGATGCCTGAAGTTACAGCAATCCAGCCTGTTTAAGGTACTCTGCTGCAACCTGTTCAGGATTCTCTCCCTCTACGTTCACGTCATAGTTCATCTGACGCATCTCATCATCCGTAATTTTGCCAGCAAGCTGATTCAGCACCTCAACCAGTTGTGGATATTGATCTGCCGTTTCTTGACGTAGCATCGGCGCGCCTTGATACGGTGGGAATAACTCCTGATCATCCTCCAGCACAACGAGTTCATACTGTCTCAACTCACTGTCTGTGGAGTAAGCATCAACGAGATTGATATCGCCACGTTGAACAGCACCATAGCGAAGCTTCGGTTCCATTGTTGCAACGTTCGGGAATTCAATCCCATACTTCTTCTGAATGCCAAGGTAACCATCTTCCCGATCCGAGAATTCAAGTGTGAATCCTGCTTTGATCTGCTGCTCAACCGGTTTGAGATCCGAAATGGTCTTGAGATTGTATTGATCTACGATGCTCTTTGGAACGGCCAACGTATACGTATTGTTGTAATCCATAGGGTTCAGTAGCACCATGTTGAATTGGCTTAACATTCCGTCTCTGGCTTGTTCGTAGACCTCTGATCGATCCGTACTCACAGCCGTTTCCTTCATAAATTCGGAGATCGCTGTCCCCGTGAATTCGGGATAGATGTCAATATCACCCGACTTGAGTGCATTGAAAAGGAATGGCGTTTTGCCTAATCCGGGTTTTAGTTCAACGGTCAGGTCTGTGTCTTTTTCGATTAACAATTTGTACATATTAATGAGGATTTCGGGTTCCGCCCCCAATTTCCCGGAAATGACGAGATCCTTCTGACCACCACGTGCCACGAAGGGAATGGTAATCACAAGTATCGCGATTATTGCCAGCGAACCAAGGGTAACCAATGTTTTCTTAAAGGATAACCGCTGGAACTGACGTAATAGTACATCAAACAAAATAGCCAGCAATGCGGCCGGAATGGCTCCAAGGATGATCAATGCCGTATCGTTCCGATCAATGCCCAGCAAAATTAATGCACCCAAACCTCCTGCGCCGATCAAGGCAGCAAGTGTCGCCGTTCCTACAATCAGGACCATCGCGGTCCGAATTCCGGCCATAATAACAGGCATCGCCAGTGGCAGTTCCACTTTGATTAGACGTTGCCGATTATTCATGCCCATCGCATTCGCTGCTTCCACCATGGAAGGATCAACTTCGGATATGCCTGTGTACGTGTTGCGGAGTACGGGAAGCAGTGCATACACCACCAGTGCAATGATTGCAGGAAGTGTGCCTATGCCGAATAACGGGATGAGCAATCCGAGAAGCGCCAAGGACGGTATCGTCTGCAACACAGCTGTAACTCCGATAATTGGTTCAGCCACTCTTGGTTTGCGTGTCAGGTATATACCGAGCGGAATAGCGATGAGAACAGCAAAGAACAATGCGATAAATGAGATCTGAATATGTTCCAGCAGAGCAGACAACAATTGACCTTTGCGCTCACTGAACACCTCCGTGAATCTACTCATGTCCTTCA
Organism: Paenibacillus xylanexedens; assembly: GCF_017874615.1. Lineage (GTDB taxonomy): Bacteria > Bacillota > Bacilli > Paenibacillales > Paenibacillaceae > Paenibacillus > Paenibacillus xylanexedens. Next base: position 306,099 of record NZ_JAGIKV010000003.1, on the reverse strand, counting down.
CCTCGTTCCTGTAACTGACCAGACCAGTATTTCATCAGATCAACTCGACTGATCTCGCCAATAATCTGGCGGTTACGTTCAACCAGCAGATGGTCATGGGAAGCCATGATATCAACTAACTCCGTCAACGTAATGGATACAGGAACGGCAGTTTTAGCTGATTTTGGCACATGACCTGGTGAGAGTGGTGACATGATGGATTCGAGATCAAAATCAGATTGTGAACTCGTATCGGTGTTAGGACTTCCGACAAATTCACGTACGAAATCATTAGCTGGCTGTCGGATCAGTTCTTCCGGGGTGCCTACCTGCAAAACCTGTCCATCCTTCATAATACAGATGCGATCCCCCAGCTTCATCGCTTCCTGAATATCATGGGTGACAAACACAATTGTTTTTTTCATCTGACGCTGGATATCCAGAATATCGTCCTGTAATTTCTCCCGACTCATTGGATCGAGTGCACTGAACGGTTCATCCATCAAAACTATCTCGGGATCGGCAGCTAGTGCACGCAACACACCAATTCTCTGCTGTTGTCCTCCGGATAACTCGGACGGTTTACGCTCACTGTACGTATCTCCGTGCAAACCCACCATGTCCAGTAACGTATGTACACGCTCCTTAATTTGATCTGACTTCCATTTTCGGAGTTCAGGAACAACTGCAATATTTTCGGCAATTGTCATATGCGGGAATAGTGCAATCTGTTGCAGCACATATCCTATATTCCAGCGCAATTCGTGAATGTTGTATTCATCGATTGGGCGTTCATTAATGCGCACTGTTCCATCTGTTCGTTCAATCAGGCGATTGATCATTTTGAGCATGGTGGTTTTGCCACATCCACTCGGACCAATCATGACGAACAATTCTCCCTTGTTAATGTTGAGGTTAACCTGACGCAAAGCCGTTGTTCCATCAGGATATTGTTTCGATACATTTTCGAACTGAATCATTCTCTCTCTTCGCCCCTTTATCTAGGGCGTGTCTCAGACACGCCCTAACATTCATCTTCATCTATTTCCCCAAAAGTGTGTTCGTATAATCACTGCTTTCCGTAGTGTCCCTGGCTAGGGAGAGATTCATAGCTGAATCAACGATGTCAACATGCTGGTAGACATGCAAAAAGACGGGCACTAGGCACCGTCTTCTCATAATATGAAAATATTTCTTCCATTATTTCCATACTTCCATATGATTCTGAATAAATTTCTCGAATGAAATCGGGTTATTCCCCGTTATTTTTGTCACCGTATCCGTCGTTGATCTTCTCTCCCCTCCTCCCGGATAGGCACATCCAGTCCTGCGAGGGCAGCAGCATATTCTTCTGACATTCCTGCGCGAATCATGCTGTTCCTCAATTCATCATCGGACAAAGATTCATGCTGAATGGACTGACCCAGTACATGGCTCAAGACGTCTGCAACCTGTCCATAGGACAACGTCTCCGGCCCTGTAATGATATGCTCCTTATTATGAGGAACAACATCTGTCAGAGCATGGAACGCAACTGCCGCGATATCATCTGCACTAACAAATCCAATTTTCCCGTCACCCGTAGCACTGTAAATTTTCCCGAGTTGTTTCGTCGTCTCCCGATGCGGTCCCTCCGTAAAGTTCTCCATAAAATAGGAAGGCTGCAATACAGCCCACTCAGGAGCATGGGCTTTTATATACTGATGTACTTTGCCAAATATAGGACCCTCTTCATCAATTGAAGCACTGCCAAGCAAGACAAATCGCTTAATGCCGGTCCATAATGCTTCCTTGATGAACGGAATGATGACGTCTTCTGGGTTCATATCCATTGCTGGCACAACAAGGTACACCTGATTCACATTTTTCAGCGCCAGCGCATATGTCTCGGAATCATACCAATCAAAATAGACATAATTATCGGCAGAACCAGAAAGAGATGGTTTCGTTCTTCCTGCCAAACGCACCGGATAATGATGCTTTTGAAGTATGGCCGCAACACGGCTTCCTGTCTTACCATTAGCCCCTGTAATAAGTGTCAACGGTTTATCATTGATCATGTTTGCTTCCTCCTTCAGTTTTGTTCGGCGTTTTTCCAGACCAATCGGTCTATAATAGTCAAAAAATAAACGCTCTAAGCGTCCATTTTAAAAAAAACGTAAAGAATTCTTACTCGAATCATGTAAAACGCTAATCCATAGCCCTTAGGGTCATCTGTACAAAATCTCGTAGCGCTTCTTCGCTTGCACCGCTCTTTGCTGTAAAGGTCAATGAGAGTCGGGAATAATTCAGAAAACGGGCAAGTCCGGGCAAGTCTTCCTCTGCATGCCTCAATTCGCCACTCTTCTGGCCTCGTAACAGCGCAGTATAAAAAACATCTTCCATTTGTTGGTTAGTGGTTTGAATAAAGGCGGCGATTTCGTGATTTTGTGGTGCCTGTTCAACCGCGCTATTAATGATGAAACATTCATTACGACGTTCGTTGTCTGTCAACACATTAACCGCTTCGTTGAACAACTCTGTCACGCCTTGCCTCACACTTGTGCATTCGTTTAATAGTCTGATCCCCGCCTCTGTCTTCTGCTGAATATAGAATTTAAGAGCAGAGACAAATAAATCATGTTTAGTTCCGTAGGTGTCATACAAGCTTTGCCGCGCAATGCCAAGTTCACTCAACAGTAAGCTCAAAGAGGTACCTTCATAACCGTACGCTCCAAATACAGACGTTGCTTTTCTTAGAACGGTCTCCGTGTCAAACTCCTTGGCTCTTCCCAATTTCAGACCTCACCTCCCTATTGATTAAATAAAGAATACCTTTTCCAGACTGATCAGTCAAGAAAATAAATGCTTTGATTTTTGCCAAAGTAGTATAATGGGAATAGAAGCTGAATGAATTCTTTTACCACTTACAACCATGACCACATATAAAGGAGTGTACCTATATGTATATTCAAATTACAGATTTGGCTGCAAAACGATTGACGGAAAGCCTGAATGACCAACCCGGATATTTCAAAGTGATCTATGACTTGGAAGGTTGCGGATGTAACGGAGTTATCGCTATTATCATTGTTGATGAACTTGCGGCTCTCGACGCGCAGATTGAAACTAATCTAGTTCCGTTCTATGTTGATCCGAAGCAGCAGCTGAACCTAGAACAACACATGAAGCTGGATACAGAAGAGAATTATCCTTCTTTCAAATTAAGCAGTGATTCTGGTGTGCTCAGCGCCAACGTTCGCGTTCGTGACACCCGTGCCGTAACTGCGGGAAGCTCCGGTGGATCTGACGCCTGCATGTTGTAATACAGGCTCCAGCATACTTGAAGTAATCTAGCATTATCTCTCTTCACATCAAAAGCCGTTGCATCTAATGCAACGGCTTTTTCATGTATACTGCCTCTACGAGAGTTGCAGAAGAAGACTCTATAAAATATGAACTAAACATTTACACGAAACGGAGAGGACAGAAAGAACCTGAAGAAACGAAGTGTTCGCCTTTATCCTAAGATTTTCACCATTATAAAATTGAATCAAAAAAATCTGGGGATAACAGCGATCGGAAGGTTGTTCTGTCATCGAAGTGGCAAGGTAAATATCCTCTAGTTAGATTTTATAGCAAACTTTGTTTACAACTCGGAAACAATTGGAGAACCTATGGATATAATCCTCTAGTATACTCGGTATATAGATTCATATATTCCGAGGAGGAACACACATCATGAAACCTTTTACTCGTAAATCCATCATATCTACAATTCTCGTAGGCTCTGTTGTAGCAGGTTCTGCTTTTACTACGTTTCCCATCACTTCAAGCCTGAATCCCGTCGCGTCTGCGGCAAGCTCTAGCTTCACTCAATTTCTGCATGATAATGCACCTGGTCGTACGATCAAAACGATTAAAAATGTGGCAACCGTGACCAATGTGTCCAGTACAGTTGTGCTTGTCAATAAAAAGAGAAATCTGCCTTCAACTTATGCACCTCAAGATTTGGTTGTACCTAATATTCCTTTTAGCTTCTCAGGTTCCAGTCCGAAGAAACAGATGCGTAAAGTGGCTGCAACCGCGATAGAGAAATTATTTGCCGCTGCCAAAAAAGACGGCATCGATATCAAAGCGGTGTCGGGCTATCGCTCGTATGCGACTCAGAAATCGATCTTTGACCGTAATGCCAGCATCAAAGGTGAAGCTGTTGCCAATAAAACAAGTGCTCGGCCAGGACAAAGCGAACATCAAACGGGTCTAGCCATGGATATCTCCAGCGCTTCGGCTGGTTATGATCTTCAGCAAAGCTTTGGCAACACCAAAGAAGGCAAATGGCTGAAAGCCAATGCCCACAAGTACGGCTTCATCATCCGTTATGGCAAAGACCAGGAGAAATTGACTGGTTACTCCTATGAGCCATGGCATGTACGTTATGTAGGGGTGTATATTGCTGGTGAGATTACCAACCAGAAACTTACGCTGGAGCAGTATTTGGAACGTGCTAAATAAGGCAGGTTTGAACCCAAATCTTAGACAGTTATTTGATAGATAAAAGAAGTGTGACTATTGATAACATGGCTGAAGGAGAAGATGGGGCCGCAACTGGCCCTCTTCTGCTTTAATTTCTCATTTACACACTTCATCATGTTCCAACGATTTTTCTAAAGACCAGTGGCAGTCTCTTCAGACCTTCTGTTCCAGCCCAAGAGCCTACGCCAGCAAGTATTACATTATGGCACAAATAAAGTGCGACATTGTACACGATAGGGCCTAGAATAATCTCCACGACTACAAAACGTTTTAACGTCGAAGATTGGATCACATATACCCGAAATTCATGAGGGTCATGTCCTCCCATATACCTTGCGATCAATGCTTTCATGAATCACCTCTAGTGTTTTATTTTAGCGTATGGCAGACAATCCTTGTCTTATTCTAAAATAATACTTACATAAAGTAACTAAGTGTGTTATAGTCAGTTTATAAATCATACATAAGCGAGGGAAACTACCATGAGTGAGTTGGAGAATCTAGTCAAAAACCGTAGATCGGCCGTTATTTTTGAAGAAGGAATTGAAATTTCGGATTTGGAACTGCAAGAAATGTTTGCCCTGAACAAATTTGCACCATCTGCCTTTAACCTGCAACACACGCACTATCTTGTGATTAAAGATGAGGAACAGAAAGAGAAAGTCTATGAGGCTTCCCAGCAATATAAGGTAAAAACAGCTTCTGCAGTCATCGTGGTATTGGGCGACGTCAACGCGCATCATCATATCCGCACTATTAACGAAGGCCTGCTGAACCTGGGCGCTCTTACTCCGTTCCAATACGAGCAGGAATCCCAAAGTGTCACCGAATTTTACGAATCTCGCGGCAGATTTTTCCAACGTGAGGATGCGATTCGCAATGCCAGCCTGTCTGCCATGCAATTGATGCTGATCGCTCAGGATCGCGGTTGGGACACCTGTCCAATGATTGGTTTTGACTCGGAAGAACTGCAACGGAGTTTGGATATTCCCGACCATTATGTACCCGTTATGATGATCACCATCGGTAAAAAGTCGGAATCCAAACAGCGCCCACGCGGTTACCGTAAACCAATTAACGAATATGTTAGCTTCAACAAAATGCACGCTGAATAACATATAATATAACAAATTATATAAGTTGAACTAACATTTACACGATAACGGAGAGGACAGAAAAAACCTGAAAAAGCGAAGCGTTCGCCTTTATCCCCGGATTTTCTCCTTTTAGAAAAGGAATCGAATAAAATCTGGGGATAACAGCGATTGGAAGGTTGTTCTGTCATCGTAGTGACAGTGTAAATAATCGTTAGTTCAACAAAGCAAAAAAGCCACGATCTCGTGGCTTTAATACGTTTCATAGATCAACGTATCCAACATGTGAAATTCATCGTCAAACTCCGCATATATGTACAGTCGACCAGCAGGTGTATCCCCCGCATCATAACCCAATCGGAAATATTGATCTCCCTGAAATTCTGCATCAGCCAAAATCAATGCATTGATATCTTCGTCCGGATGAGCCTCGGCAATGGTTTTAAGTGCCTGCTCACCAAGCATGTCCCACCGTTTCCACGTTTCTTCCATATATGGGGATAAGGCTTCCATCTCTGTCTTAGTTGAAACCTGTGCAGTGACTACCAGTTCTTTATCCTGAATAAGTAAGCTCATCTGATAGTTGGACATCGAGACGTCATACTGAAACAACCCCATACCCGGAACTTCATGATTGGATTCAAACATTAGATTATCTGCATATTGCAGTCTCTCCAGCTTGGGATTAGCGCTATAATCCAACTCGGTTAATTTGTTCTCGGAACAGTACAACTCTCTCAGTTGTACGTTATGGCGAATATCCAGCTCGCTAATGTGATTGTTAAAACACCGGACACTCTCTAAAACCATATTTGAACGAAAATCCAACTGTTTGATATGGTTGTGGTTACAACGAAGTTCAATCAAGTTTGGACAACCTGTTACATCAAGTTCCAACATGTAATTGTTGGCGCAATCAAGTTGCCGCAGTTGCTTATTGTGTTCAAGTTCCAGTGAGAAAAGAGCATTATAACTGCAACTAAGTTCCTCCAACTGCTGAAGGGGTTCCGAAGCCAGCTCCGATAACATATTCCAATGACACTCCACCATTACAAGCCTAGGATTATGAGAAAGATCCAATTTGCGAAGTCGATTAAAACTGCAATCCAGCACTTGCAATTCCAAATTGGAATGGAGGTCCAGTGTAAGAAGCTGATTCTCTCTGCAACGTAATATCCTCAGCTTGTGATTCTGAGTAAGATCCAGACCGGTCAATTGATTATAGGCACAATCCAGCTCTTGAAGACCCCTGAAATAATTGATTCCATCAAAATTGCTAATATTGTGATTTGAAAGTTCTAATATCTCAACCTCACAAACGTCACTCTCCTGAATGAAATCCCGCTGATCACAAAAACGATCCAACACAACTTGCCTGAAACGTTCATCCGTGAAGGCATAAGTAATATCCATGTCTAACGCCTCCCCCTCTCGTTTTGCTCTATTGGAGCAGTTTTCCAACATATTATCACTATTCTATGAGTTTCGTCGCCGGGATTCAACAATTACCTAAGCAAATTCTTTTATACCATGTTAGCATCCAATATGTAAGAGAAATCGTACAGAGAGGAAGATTTTCATGGAAATGGTTATCGAAAACCTCCCGTCATATCGTATCGCCTATGTGCGACAAGTTGGCCCGTATGGGCCTGCCAATGCTCAAGCGATGAATACGCTGAAACAATGGGCAGACAAAAAACAACTGCTTAATGAAGCAGCAATTTTATTCGGTATTCCACAAGATGACCCAACTACCACACCGCCCGAAAAATGTAGATATGATGCCTGTATTGTTATTACTGAATCTGAACGTCTGGAAGATGATTCTATTGAGTTTGGCGAGCTATCAGGCAGAGTTTATCTCATCTGTAAAGTGAGGCACACGGCAGAAGCTATTCAGCAAGCATTGAATGTGATCATCCCTCATTTACAAACAAGTGGTTATCAGATGGATAACAACAAGCCGGTTATAGAAAGATATCGTTGGGAACTGCTTAATCAGCATTATTGCGAGATATGTGTGCCTGTAAGACCTGTGTAGTTCATGTTATGAAGAAACAAAAAAAGTGACTTCAGGTTGAAGTCACTTTTTTTGTTAACGACTGCTACTACTAGCTAGTTAAGACTTGTTAAGATATTAAAATGCCCAGTTGCCTTTACGGAATAGCGGCTCGATTGAACCATCCTGTAACTCACCATCGATATCCAGCTCAGCGGAACCGATCATGAAATCAACGTGAGTCAAGCTCACATTGCACTCATGCTTCAGTAACTCTTCATTCGACATGGTTGTGCCATCTTTCATATTGAATGGATACGCACTTCCCACAGCCAAATGGCAAGATGCATTTTCATCAATACCCGTATTGTAGAAAATGCGATTCAGGTTGGAGATTGGGGAGTCATGCGGTACAAGTGCCACTTCACCCAGATAACGCGCTCCTTCATCGGTAGCAAACAGGTTCTTCAGATGCTCTTCGCCAGATGCCGCCGTAAACGCTACAACCTGTCCATCCTTGAATGTGATTCTCATCTGATCTACCAGTTGCCCGTTCAGGTTCAAAGGCATGGTACTGCTGACATATCCATTCACTCCACTGCGCTTAGGCATGGTGAATACTTCTTCAGTTGGCATATTGGCGACCGTATAAATCCCCTGTTGGTTCTCACCACCGCCACCGCCCCAGATGTGATTGTTCACCAGTTCAATTTTCAAGTCGGTACCTGGTGCGCGGTAGTGCAGGCTTTTATAGTTTTTCTGATTCAGTCGATCACTCATTGCATTCAATGTGTCCAGATGTTCTCTCCAATTTTGTACGGCGTCTCCGCCATCTACACGGTTCATTTTGAAGATCGTTTCCCACATCACGTTGATTCGGTCTTCTTCCGGGATGTCGGCAAATACTTTGTTCGCCCAAGCTTTGGTTGGGGCCTTGATCAGACACCAGCTAATTTCATGGTTGCGTGTGTATTTGGCATATCCGCGACGTGCGTGTGCAGCTGCCTTGGTAGCACGGGAAACGCTGTCGGAGTCAATTCCGTTATACAGTTCAGGATCTGGAACTTTGATCGTCAGGGTAGCGCCGCCTGCTTCCGCAAACTTCTCCATCATATCCGCTTTCCACGCTGGATAATAGTCAAAGCTGTCATTGGAACCATGCTCAAAACGACTGCGGGTAATGTTGTCGTCATCAAAGTCCACCTGTACATAGTTTGCACCAGCCGCATAGGCTTTTTGCACAATCAGACGTGTGAATTCAAGCGTTTCGATGGGAGCAGTAACGAGCAGATCCTGTCCTTTTTGAATATTCACGCCAACTTTAACAACTAGTTCTGCGTATTGTTCCAATGACTTTTCAAAGGTTTGTTCAAATTGACTCATGGTTGTGTTCACTCCTGTTTCATATATTATGACATGGTTTGCAAGTGTCTTGGAATCTGCTGAGTGGCCGTTACAGCGAAGGATCGTACTTTAGATCGTCGTTGTCTCCAAATTTTCTTCATCGTATTTTTCAAAGGTTAAAATTTGGAGACAAATACGAACGCTATCGCTTCTTCAGTATCGATTCCTTCTCTTTCACTACGCAGGCTTAATATCTAAAATTTCATCTATACAAAATGATCTAACCATTACGTTTTTCTTGTTCACGTAACTCGATCCGGCGGATTTTACCAGAGTTGGTCTTTGGCAGATCCGTAACAAATTCGATCTTACGTGGATATTTATAAGGTGCTGTAATTTCTTTGACGTGATGTTGCAATTCACGCATCAGTTCCGGTGAAGCCAACGAATCATCTCGCAGTACGACAAATGCTTTGACAATATTGCCACGGATCTCATCTGGACTCGCAACCACCGCACATTCCTTCACACTGGCGTGTTTCATAAGTGCTTCTTCCACTTCAAATGGTCCAATCGTATAACCCGAACTGATGATAATGTCATCACTGCGCCCTTCAAACCAGAAGTAACCTTCTTCGTCTTTGCGTGCACGGTCCCCTGTTACAAAATAATCGCCACGCTGACTCGCTTCCTTCCGTCCCTCATCCTGATAATAGGACCGGAACAAAGCTGGCATCTCTTTGTGTACCGCGATATCTCCTACTTCACCCGGAGGAACAGGTTGTCCCTCATCGTCAATAATTTCAATCAATCCAGGTGTAATCGACTGACCCATCGAGCCAATACGTACAGGCGCATCTTTGAGACTGCCGATTAACAAGGTGCTCTCGGTCTGTCCATATCCGTCCCGAATAGTCAGGTCGAAGTGACGCTGGAAGATTTCAATGACTTCCTGATTGAGCGGTTCACCCGCTGAAACAGCACTGCGCAGATGAGACAGGTCATAATGTCCAAGATCATCCGCTTTGGCCATCAGCCGATATTCGGTTGGTGTACAGCAAAGGACATTAATTTGATGTTCCTGCATCAGTTCCAGATAACGCTTGGGCTGGAATGATCCATTGTAGACCAGTCCAGTCGCGCCTCTTCCGAGTACCGACAGGAACGGGCTCCAGATCCATTTTTGCCAGCCAGGTGCAGCCGTTGCCCATACGGTATCTGAAGGTTGAATATCCAGCCATAATGAAGAAGCGATCCGCAGGTGGGCATATCCCCAACCGTGGCTATGTACAACTCCTTTGGGATTACCAGTTGTGCCCGAAGTGTAAGCAAGAATAGCCGTATCATCACGGTGAGTTTCCACCGCAGCCATCTCTTCGGGTTGATTCTGCATTAACTGATGCACATTGACCCAACCTTCAGCAGGTACGCTAACTTCTTCATTCGGCGATGCCACGATGCGATGTGCCAGTGACGGCAGATCCGCGTCCATCTTTTGTACTTCTGAGGTCGTCTCGGACCATACAATAACAGCCCGCGCCTCAGAGTGACGCAGACGATATTCCAGATCTTTTGCCCGTAACATCTCGGAAGAAGGAATAACGGCAACCCCCAATTTCAGACAAGCAATATAAATGACATAGGCAATAATACGGCGTGGTACCATGACCAACACCCGATCACCCTTCTCTAGTCCAAGTTCACGCAGACCTCCAGCAAGACGATTCGCCTGCTTGAACAAATCACCATACGTGATCTCTTCCAATTCTCGTTGATCGCTGAGCCATCTAAGTGCAATCCGGTCTGATGGATGATTCTCCATCTCGGATGTCAGGTTATAGCTTTCAGGCGAAATCCACTGTTCAAAGTTCAAATGGAGCCTCTCCTTCGTATTTCAATTGTATAGCTTCTATATATTATACCCTAAATCCTAGGACCAGGTGCTATGAACTAGGTTCATTCTGAAAAAATAAACATAGGTCAATTAATGAACTATTATAATAGATCTTATCCTATAATGAAAATGACATATACAAAATGACGCCTTCCTGATTGATCAGGTAGGCGCCATTTCATTCTTCATTCATATTACATTAGTTTTACCTAACTATAATTTTCACACAGCTATACTGTGGATGTTACCACGGATAATTACCCATTCCGTCCAGAATGCTCTCAATTTCATTGAGTTCTTCCGTTGTCAGATCCGGTGCCTGGAGGGCAGCTACGTTTTCTTCGATCTGGGACACACGACTTGCACCAATCAGTGCGGAGGTAACACGGTTACCACGCAAGATCCAGTTCAAAGCCAGTTGAGAGATCGTTTGACCTCGTCGTTCAGCAACCGCCTGAAGTGCATCGAACTTGGCAATCCGTTCGTCCGTGTAAGCTTCTTTTTTCAAATTTCCTGTTGGATTGGCTCGTTCTTCCTTGATCTTGTCGACATATTTATTCGTCAACTGACCGCGGCCGAGTGGACAGAACGCAATGGAACCTACGCCCTGCTCATCCAGTACGTCTTGCAAACCGTCTTCAATCCAGCGATTCAGCATCGAGTAGTTAGGCTGATGAACCAGACATGGCGTACCCAGACGACGAAGAATGGTTACCGCTTCTTGCGTCTGTTCTGCATTATAATTGGATAAGCCCACATACAGTGCTTTACCTTGCCGCACGATGTGATCCAGCGCCGTCATCGTTTCTTCCAATGGCGTATCCGGATCTGGACGGTGATGATAGAAAATGTCCACATAATCCAGTCCCATCCGACCAAGACTTTGATCGAGACTGGCAATCAGGTTTTTGCGGGAGCCCCACTCGCCGTAAGGTCCATTCCACATATGGTAACCTGCCTTCGAGGAGATGAGCAGTTCATCCCGGTAAGGACGAAGATGTTTTTTGTAAATCACGCCAAAGTTCTCTTCCGCTGATCCTGGAGGTGGACCATAGTTATTCGCCAGATCGAAATGGTTAATTCCGAGGTCAAAGGCACGCAAAATCATTTCTTCCTGAATATCCAATGTACGGTTGCCACCAAAGTTCTGCCATAAACCCAGCGCAATTTGCGGAAGTCTGATTCCGGATTTGCCGGAACGTACATATTTCATCTCATCATATCGTTGTTCACTCGCAGTATAGGGCATCGTTATTCTCACTTTCCTGTAAGGTTTGTTGAATTCCTTTTCATCTTAGACATTTTTCTGGATAAACGATATGGCATTTCACTATAACCATATGGAATAATGATTGTTATCTATATATACTAATGTTAAATAATTAATCTTTTCAGCTATTTAGTATGTTAAAATGCAAGATGAGACGAAATCGTACAGGAGTGAATACCCTTGATTACGTATATGTTCAAAAACAATCATTTTCAGGAGCTTCAGCTCCTACATTATGGTACGGAAGCCTGTACACCAGGTCATCACTTTGGCCCTGCCATGCGAGACTATTATAAAATTCATTATATTTTGAATGGCAAAGGCACCTTCGAAGTTGGTGGCAAAACGTATACACTGCACAAAGGACAAGGATTTCTGATTGTTCCGCACTCTGTTGTTCATTACGAAGCAGATCAGGATGATCCATGGGAATACAGCTGGGTTGCTTTCCAAGGTAGCAATAGTTCTTCCTTTTTACAGCAGGCCTGTCTGTCCGAGCATCACCCTATTTTTGAGCTGGGTAATGAGGATGACGAGATGCGATCCTGCCTGCACCGAATGATCAATTCCCGCAATACTCACAAAGGCTGGGAGATTAGCATGACTGGTTTGTTGTATCAATTCTTCTCCATTTTGATTGATCAGGCTAATTCAGAGCATCTTCAACCCATGCCGGATTATTCGAAGGAAACGTACGTTACGCAGGTAATGGACTTCATTGAAATGAACTATGCCAATGCCATTACCGTTCAGTCCATCGCGGCCCATGTCGGTTTGCAGCGCAGTTATCTGTGCTCTCTGTTCAAGGATCAGATGGGAAGCAGTATTCAGTCGTATCTGGTCCATTATCGGATGCGCAGGGCAGCCGAACTGACGCTTGATCCCGGTCTGACCATTGGCGATATTGCCCGTTCTGTGGGCTACACCGATCAATTGCTTTTCTCCAAAATGTTCAAAAAAGTGATGGGCGAAGCGCCCACCTACTACCGCAAACATAAAACAGCACCCTCCCAGTTAAGTTGTTAATTGGGAAGGTGCTGTTTTTGCCAATCGTTTATCCTTACAATTGTTATTCCTTACATTCTATACGTTTGTTTATAGCGTCTCCGGCATGGATATGCCAACAACTTGCACTTTGATTTCATCGACCATAACGCCAGCTATTTGTTCTACAGCCTGTTGAACATTATGTTGAAGTTCACGGCAGACTTCGTGCATCTTGTTACCATATTGAATGTTGATGCGCAGTTGGATGGTTGCCTGATCGTCTTTGACGTGTACATCAATCCCTTTTTGCAGACTCTTGCCGCTGATGCTCTTGGCAATGCCTTCAGTCAGTCCAACGGACATGGAGGATACACCAGCCGTTGATTGAGCGGCCATCCCCACGATCTTGGATAACACATCGTTCGAGATGTGAATGGTACCCATTTGAACAGATTGAGGTGCGATATATTCAGGTTCACTGTATGGTTTTTCGATAATTTCAGACATGTGCTCCACTCCTTCGAATAATTTAGATTCTATGCATTCTGCCATTTGTCCTTGAAGAACAAGTTATAGATTCGAACCAAAAGAATTTTAACGATCATATAAACCGGAATAATAATCAGGATGGCAATAATTCCACCCAGGTCCCCTGCACCCAACACCAGAATAATCGTCGTAAGCGGGTGAATATCGAGCTTTTTGCCGAATACATAAGGTGCTACCAGGTTGTCCTGAATCTGCTGAGCGACAAGAATAATAATCAGAGACCAGATGGCAACCGATGGTGATACCACGAGACCCATGATCACAATAGGTACGGACGACACAATCGCTCCGATAAACGGAACAAAGTTCATGATGACCGCAATTACCGTGAGCAGTAATGCGTACGGCAGTCCAATGATCAAGAAACCGATATACATCAGTACACCCAGCGCCAGATTGACCAAAACTCTTCCCACAATAAAACCACTCAGCGCCTGATCAATCTCAATTACGACTTCACGGCTGTCATTTTGGAAACGTTTCGGTGCAATATGTGCCAATTTACGGCCAAATTTCTCGCCTTGTAACAGCATATAGAACAAAAGGATCGGTAGTGTAAACAAGATGATCGCAAAACTGGAAACAAGTGAGAAAAATCCACTTACGTAGTTGGTCACAAAGTTAAATCCTTTGTTGATATACTCCGTGATCTGGGAGAAAGGTGTCGAGCCCTCAGGGAACAAAGCCTGAATGGCACCATTTTGCTCCAGATCTCTCAGCTGGTCACTTAATGAATTAATTAAACTTGGTGCGTTATCGACCAGATTGAACAGTTGCTCACGTAACGATGGCCATAAACCAATGATGAAGAACACTCCCAGAATAGCAATAACCAGATAGATTAGCAAAATACTTAGCGTTCGATTTATTTTCTTCTTCTCCATATAATTCACAAGCGGCCTTAGCAGATAATAAAAGAACACCGACAACATCATCGGCACGGTAATAACAGTGATCATGGTGACGAGCGGCTGAAAGATGAAGCTTACACGTGATAATAAATAGATATTAACCAATATCAACGCCAGTGCAATACTGAACCGAACAAACGTATTTACTTTGAACAAAATATTTCCCTCCACATGGACATTTCTTCTCTTATTTAATTTGGAATCTCAATGCTAAACACGGTTGTTTCTCGCCCACGCCGGGAAAGGATTAGCCGTCCGCCCATTTTCTCCGTATTTCGTCGTGCGATGGACAATCCCAGACCGGTGCCTCCGGTCGCTGTACGCGCCTCATCCCCTCGGACAAACGGGTCAAAGATCGTTGACCACAGTTCTTGTGGTATGCCCACTCCGTTATCTGCCACCTCTATCACCACATGGGTATGAAGCGGAATGAGTTCAACGCGCAGTTCGGTCCCGATTGGATTATAAGACAGAGCATTGGTAATCAGATTCTGGATGACTCTGGATAACAGCTCCGGATCGTACCTCGCGTAGATCACCTGATCAGGAACAAGTACATGAAGGACAAACTGTTTCTGTTCAATCTCCCCATAGGTATCCGCCATAATCTCGCGCACGAATTCTCCAATCTCTCTTCTCTGAATATGCATGCGAAAATCGGGCGAATCCACCTTGAGCAGCTCCAGCATATTCTGTATCATGCGTGCAACTTGAACGGATTTGTTATAGATGTATCCCAGATATCTTTGCTGCCTGTCCTTGTCCTCTCCACGTCCTTCCACCAATGCCTGCGCATATCCCTGTATAGATGTTATCGGTGTCTTCAGATCATGTGATAAATCTACAATCAGTCGCTGTTTGCTCTCTTCGGCGTAACGTTTCTCCGCAGAGGTGTTCTCAATGACATCCGCCATGTAGTTAAAGGTCTCACCAATCTGGACAAACTCTCTCTCAGCTGAAATCGACATCCGTGTACTATAATTCCCCTGTATCATCTGCGTAAGACCCGAGGAGAGGATGCTGAGTGGTTTTTTGATTCTCCGTGCGACCCAATAGCTATATACAAAGATCAATAACAATACTAAACCGATGCCAATCATAATGTAAAAGGATAATGGATGTTTCAGATTAGTAATCAACTGATTATCATTAATCCGCACGCTGACCAGATCACGCGGGATTTTGAGCAATACATACGCTACCGCTCCTTCAATCGAGAGAGGAGTGATCGAATAATAGTATTCCTGGTCACTCCGATTTTCCAATCCATCATACAGATCGGCTTCACTGTATTGTGTGAACGCATCTTGCTTGTCTCCCACATGACGAATGACATTGCGATTCGCATCCAATATTTCAATCCAGCCGCCGCTATCCTTGAGACGTTGAATCTCTGTGTCTTTGCCTTTCGACACCGAACCTCCACCGGAGTAAAATTCGTTCTCCAGCTCTGCTACATACACGTGGGCTTCAACATTCAGATCTGGATCAACCACCTGATCCGAAATGCGAAAATCCACGACATCCAGTGAAACCATAAGGTACACAATCAATACCAGTAACAGCAAAAAGAAGTTGAACAGCAAGAAGTCCAGTGTCAGGGATGTCTGCAACAGTCGCTTTCCTCTAGCTTTCCATGGGCGCTTCAATTTTGTATCCCAGTCCCCTTATCGTTTTGAGATATTCCGGTTGTCTGGAGTCACGCTCGATCTTCTCCCGAATGTTGCTGATATGTACCATAATCGTGCTGTCCTCGTGCGCATAATAATCGCCCCAGACCGCTTCGTATATTTTTTTACGGGTGAACACTCGGCCAGGTTGATCAAGCAACAATTCCATAATTTTATACTCTGTAGAGGTCAATGTTACAGGATTTCCTGAACGAAAAAGGATACATTGGGATCGATCCAGCGTCAGATCACCTAATACCAGATTCTGTTCTTTCGCTTCGGGGATCTCCGCTGCATCAAATTGATTAACTCTTCTGAGCAAGGCCTCTACTCTGGCGACAATCTCAAGCGGGTTGAACGGCTTCGCTATATAATCGTCTGCCCCAAGTCCAAGTCCAAGGATTTTATCGTGATCCTGACTTTTAGCGGATAGGAACAGTACAGGCATGTGATATGTGGCTCTGATCTGTTTGATCAACTGCAATCCATCCATTACAGGCATCATGATGTCCAGTATGACCAGATCGATCTGTGTTGAACGTATGCATTGTAATGCCTCGGCTCCATTCACCGCAGTTTTAATGGTATAGTCCTTCTCCAGATATAGTTGAAGCAGTTCAACAATCTCTGGTTCGTCATCTGCAATTAATACCGTGTATCTCATGTTATTCCTCTCATTTCCTATACTCTATGCCTATCTCTACATTATTACTATATACTACGTCTCTTAATTCAACCTAAATCATTTCTAAAGATAATCTAAATAAATAGAAATAGAGCCCTGGCTCAGGCCAAGGCATTAACTAAAATAGGGCTGTTTTCAGCCTACATTCAAGCTTTTCGTTCCTCATTCAGGCTTTTCAATCTTCATTGGGACCGTTTGTATTAGATCATCAGATCAGTCCTTAAGCGAACGTCGTAGCCACGGCTCAACTTTCCCCAATAAACGTTCCTTGTCATACTGCACATATTGGTTCGCCCGATTGCGCACGGGATCACCCGCGTAGAAACGTTCATATAGATCATGCCTTGCTCCGAGTGGACTTCCGGTCAGCTCCCATGCGAGTTGAAAGAGTCGAATCTTCTCCGGGGCTTGCATCGTTACTCCACCAAGATATTTGCCTATCATGGAACCCATCTTTTCATTCATCTCAAACGTACCTGAAGGAATCTGAATCAGACCACCCGCAGCAATGGTCTTCAAAATCTCCACCGCGCGGGGGTAATAGCGATTGCCCAGATTACGTGCGGTTTCAATATATTTGAATTCCGGCAGCCAGTTGCCAAATGCGTCCGGCTTGGACTGTGCTTCAGCAGCAATAATCAGTCCCTCGATGGTTTGCATCTGACTGATCAGCTCTCCGAGTTGTTCCTGCACATTCAGGAAAGAGTCCACCCCAATCTCCTTGGCAATGGCTGAGGTCACGGCTGTAATAAACTCCAGTTTCGAGTGTAAACGAATGACACTCTGATGGTAGGCCAGACTGGCCGAAGCTGTATTGCAGCGAATCTGCCATACGGCTTCAGGGTTATTGTGCAGTAATACACGTTCCCAGGGCACAAATACATCGTCAAAAAATAATACAGCATCCATCTCATCATACTGCGCACTGAGTAGATGTGATTTATCTGTATCTTTTGTGGCAAAAGATTCACGACACATCATGTGCAAGCCCGGACTGCCCGCGGCTACAATTACCATATGGGCCAGCTCTGGCAGGTGGCCTGGAATTCGTTGAACGGGATAAGCAATGATATCATCCGCATAAGGCGCTGCTGTTGCCACCATCTTGGCCCCGCGGATCACTACGCCTTCCGCATTACTTTTGACAATTCGCAGCATGGCATCCTCATCTTCACCAACAGGCAAGGACCGATTAATCTGCGGGTCACGCTGGACAATTGTTAGGAATGCATCGTTTCGCTTGGCTTGTTCAAAATATGCGGATATTTTACCTGCAAATGCCGGGTCATGCGCTGTCATCTCATGTCGTGTTGCGTACCAACCTGTCAGCCTGGATCGGGCATAATCAGACAAACGGCTCATAACCCCATACGTCCGATCGGCCCATAGCCGAAAAGCATCCGCCCTGCTGTTTACATCAGGAAGTGAACGAGGCACTAGAAAGGAGCGATGCACGTAACTTCCTGTCTGTTCGTCCCAGTAGGCCACGGTTTCCCTTGTCTCCGGGTCATCCACCAGATTGAACAATCCTTCTATGGTTTGAAGTGTTCCCTGAAAGGCCTGATGCCCAGTTACCTGGATACGCTCTCCGTCCAGCCATACATTCCGCTCATCATTCAAACGTTGAACGTAAGCTTGTCCACGAGACATCGTGATGCTCATGATATGTCCTCCCTCTCAGGCACCTGCCTGACATTTCTGTAACTCCATCCTTCTAACTGCTTGAGAAACTATGTAATGATACATTCTGTATCTAATGAAATAGTACTGTGCCTTAGCTAGAAAAGTCAACAGACACCGAGCGATGAGTCCGGTGTCTGTTGGGCCATGCTATTTTAGACTAATTTGGAATACATGTGACGCAGATACCGCCAGCGCACGAGTGCAAAATACAAGATCTGCATGGAAGCAAACACCAAGAAGATGCGCAGGCTGTATCCAAAGACCGAGAAATCAACCAGTTGCTGCAACGCCACAAAGGCAACCGAACTGTGGATGACCGCCACCAGAATCGGCAGGAAGAACATAAGCAATAGCTGCCTTGTTACGATCTTACGGAGTTCGGGACGACTCAGTCCCATTTTTCCAATCATGCGATACTGCGCTTCATCCCGTTCTAGATCTGCGTAAAGTCTAAAATACGTGAAACTTGCTGCAAAGGTGAAGAAAACAATGCCGATCAGGCCGCTCAAAATTAGAATGATGCCATTGGTCTGCTTGGAATTAAGCCAATCCACCACAAGCGCGCTGACCTCGTAATAACCTTTTTCGGAATGATCATCTTGAATGGATTTGATCAATTCAGGAGCAAAGCTGCGTGTACCCATCCAATCTTTCACGATAAATTGTATCGTTCGACTCGAATAGAAACCTTCAGGCATGCCAACTTCCTCATTGTACGCAGGTCTCATCTTATTAAACAATTCGTCGGTTACGACGTAGAGATAAATTTCATATTGAAAAGGAATCACAATCTCGGTACCAGGTGTCGATAGCTGGACAGGTACGTGCTGATTATCAACCTCCAGATTGACCTTTCCTCCCGAGGTTCCTTTTTCAACCTGTTCACGGTACTCCTTGCGAATCGCCAAATTGCTTGGTGTCATAAATGACTCATCGATTTGTTTCAACGTACGTTCTTCATACCCCAGTGCCTTCGCAAGACGGTTATAATCACTCAGTTTGATAATCTTGCCATTATTATTTTCACCTATAGGAGCATAACTGCCCTTCACGTAGGGAACTTGATTATCAATCAACGTTTCTTCAATCTGCCGAATATGTCGCTCCGAGTCGGGAGTATCCCATGAATTCATATAACTGAATGCGTATGGATTCGACATGGACGACAAACCTGGATCAGCAATCGCGAGCATGGTGCCAATTCCCGTAAATGAAGAAGCTGAAATGATACTTACCATGAAAAACATGATCGCGTTATCTTTCATTCGATAGGTAAGTTCAGATAGGAAGAGCAGATTGGTTTTACGGAAAAACAACCTTGGATTTCTTTTCAGTGCCCGAATGATGTATACACTGAGCTGCGTGAACAGGAAGTACGTACCTGCAATAACAACCACGACACTTGCGAGTAATAACGGAAAGGAGAAGCTTATCCATACAAAAGTGAATACTCCTGCATAACCCCCGCCAATTAACAATACCGATAACAAGGCGAGTAGACGTGATGCTTTGGGTTCCGGTTTCGGTTTTTCCTCTGATTTCACAAGGTCAATGAGCGAACCTTTCCGTATGAGCAAGGATGACGACATCGCAATGATAACAAACAGCAGCAGAAATGCACCTGCGGTCAGGGCAATGCTTTTTAGCGGAAAATAGAATCGAAGACTGTTCTCAACAGCCAGCATGGAGCCACAGATCAGCAGGATCAATTTTCCGAAAATAATTCCGAGTCCAATCCCGGTAATGATGGAAGCTAATCCGATACACATGTTCTCCATAAACAGAAGTCTGTTCATCTGTTTACGTGTCATGCCTATGATCAGGAAAATACCAAATTCCTTCTTGCGCGTTTTCAGAAATGAACCAACGGAGTAGAGCAGGAACAGGAATGAAAAGATGAATATAATGATCTCTGCAATCACAAACCCCTGATTTGCAAGCAACGTAACCGTTCCACTTGATCCCTTTAACCCCGCTTTCAAATCAGGATGGAACAGGAGCAATGCGTAAGTAAAAAAGATCATAACGGAAAATGTACTGCTCAGAAAATGAGCCAGATAAATTCGTTTGTTGCGAACAACGTTATTAATGGCGAACTGGCGAAAATTCATGTCCTGAACCTCCCATTAGGGATAATACATTAATAATCTTCTGGTAAAAGGCTGCGCGATTATCGCCGTAGTGAATTTCATTATACAGTTTGCCATCCTTGATAAAGACAACCCGACTGCAATAACTTGCAGCTACTGCATCATGAGTGACCAGCAACATCGTAGCCTGATCCTCCTGATTGCGAGTTTCGAGAATTTCCATGACATCTCTTGCCGCCTTCGAATCCAGGTTGCCTGTTGGCTCATCGGCCAGAATCAGCTTCGGGGAATGGATAAGCGCTCTGGCAATGGCCGTACGCTGTGCCTGTCCTCCTGATATCTCATATGTCCGTTTATTCAGAATACCCTCGATCCCCAGCTTGCTTGCCAGATGTTCAACACGAGTGTTCATCTCTGCTAGCGAAACACCGTCAAGAGTCAGTGGCAGCACAATGTTTTCCTTGACTGTCAGGGTATTTAACAGATTGAACGATTGAAAAACGAATCCAAGCTCTTTCCGCCGGAACAGCGCGAGTTCGTCTTGATTCAATTCAAACGGATTCTTCCCTGCAATCCGCAGTTCGCCTGATGTTGGGTGATCAATGGTTGAGATCATGTTCAGCAGTGTTGTTTTGCCACTACCCGATGGTCCCATGATGCCAACAAACTCACCTTCCTGAATACTGAGGTCAATACCTGATAACGCTTCATAAGATACGATGCCTTTGTAGATTTTACTGATCTGTTTCACAGAACAAATCTCCATGGTTACAACTCCTTAGTGATGTATGAATTCAAAATCAAGTTACTTTTCATGCTGTGTGCATGCGTATTGTGCGTGGCCTTTCCTGTACTCTTATGACTATAGTCTATCGAAGTTTCGGCCATTCTCCTATGGTTTAACCTTTCATCAACATGACAATGTTGTAAGGTTGCATCATGAAAATCAAAAAGACGCCTTCGCCCCGATCAGGCAATAGACGTCTATACTTATATTTACACTGTAATATATACTCCACTCACACTTCTTCAACAAAAATACAGACCTCACGTTCCAATCTTATCTTCAACCTGTCACTTCAGGAGTTGAATGTAATTCGGACAGTCGTTCCTTCGCCGTACACGGATTCAAGATCAATCTGATGATTCATCCGTGTTAACACCTCTTTGGCAATATACAGCCCCATGCCTGTGGACTCTTTGAAATGTCGCCCGTTCTCCCCGGTGAAGAAAGGCTGGAATACCCGGTTTAGATCAGACTTCGGAATTCCGATGCCCTGATCCTGCACTTCCAGCATGATGGAGCGTTCCGCATCATACGCACGCACATAGATCTTTTGCCCGCTGCCCGCGGAGTATTTGATTGCGTTCGACAGTAACTGTACCAAGACAAAACGAAGCCACTTGGCATCGGATTGCACAACCAGCGCAGGATCTATATGTATCTCTGGATAGACATGATTGCGAATAAAGAATCGCTTGAGTTCATGGATCGCCTCTTCCCCAGCGGTCCTCAGTATCACAGGTTCCACACTGAAATCCTGCTCGAAGGTATCCAACCTGGCCACATACAGCACCGTCTCCAAGCCTCGCCTCATCTGGTCCGCTTCCTCCCGAATGCTTACGAGCCGAGGATCATCATCTTCCTGACCTTCCACGGTCAACTCAATAACGGATAACGGTGTCTTCATCTGATGGACCCACTGGTTCATGAACGTCAGATATTCTTGCTGCCGTTGTTCCAGCCGATGAAGATGAGCATGGTACTGTCCGTATTGTGAATCCAACAACTTCTCCAGCGCCAGTGATAAAGGACTTGTTTCGTTCAAGGGTACAAATTCCTTCAGCGAATCCATCGACCGTGACATCCGGGTATAAAAGGAGCGATGTGAATAATAACGATACACCAAATATCCGATGTATAAAAATAATCCCAGCGCTACGGCATAAGCAGCCGTGACCCAATCGTTGTAACCGTCATACCAGAACACTGCAACAACGGTGAACAAGATGGCAACAACCCAGCACGTTAAAGCGAGATGTTCTCGTATAAACAATCTCATGATGGTGAAGCGGCCTTCCAGGTATTGTTCAATCGGTAACCCGAACCTCTGACCGTTTCCAGTGCATCCGTAATACCAAGCTCGGCTAATCGTTTACGTACCCGAGTAACGTTAACGCTGAGTGTATTGTCATCCACAAAAGAGTCATCCCACAGCTTCTCCAAGATTGTCTCTCTGCTCACCAGCTTGGGACTGCGGCGGAGTAACGTTTCCAGCAGAATCGTTTCCTTCTTCGTCAGCTGTACTTTGCGATCACCAAGCTGAATCTCCAGTCTTTCCAAGTACACGACCAAACCGTCCAGTTCCACCTTGCGTTCTTCATCACGAGCAGCATAGTCCCCATATACCCGGCGCAGCTGACTTCGAATTTTTGCTATAACAATCTCATGCTCAAATGGCTTCGTAATATAATCATCCGCCCCGTTCTCCAGTGCCATGACCTGATCCATCTTCCCACTCCGTGCGGAGATAAACAAAATGGGGCATGTAGACAGCGTACGAATCTGGCGGCACCAATAGAAACCATCGTAACTGGGCAAGTTGATATCCAGAAGTACCACATGTGGCTGTACCTGCTCAAACTGTTGCACAATCATCTCAAAATCCTCGACCAGTACGGCCCGGTCCCCGTAGCGTTCAATATGTGATTTCAATAATCCCGCAATCTTGGGATCGTCCTCTATTATCATAATGGTATACATTATTGGATCTCACCTCTGGCAAAATCATAACACAGGATTTATTATCTAGCATCGATTTGCTTACGCCAATCCACAATATCTGCATTCAATTGCTTCAGGTCTCCGGAAGCTTTCTGATCATCGGATAACTTGTATTGTTGCTTCAATGCCAGGATACGATATACACTTTCATCAATTCGGGACTCGGTGATTTTGCCTGACTTTACTGCACTTATTAGCGTATCAAAAATCGTCTTGGCACTCTCATAACTGTGAGCTACCAACAGAATGTCACTTCCAGCTTTGACAGTTGCTAGGGCTGCCTGGTCCAACTTGTAGTTCTTCGCGATTGCACCCATACTCAGGTCATCTGTGATGACCACACCATCATACTTGAACTTCCCGCGCAGATGTTCACCTATAATGACATCCGATAAGGAAGCCGGATGATCCGGGTCCAGCTTCGGGAACAAAATGTGTGCAACCATGACCGCCTCTACCTGCTCCTTCACTGCGGCCTGGAACGGAATCCATTCAAGCTCGGCCAGTTGTTTTTCCGTTTTATTCACGACAGGGAGATCGAGATGGGAGTCTACGGACGTATCACCATGACCCGGAAAATGTTTCACTACCGGAATAATGCCTTCACTACGTAATCCCTTCATCTCTGCAATCCCCATACGTGACACCAGTTCTGCCGAGCTGCCGAATGAACGATCTCCAATCACCGGGTTCTTCGGGTTACTATTCACATCCAACACAGGAGCAAAGTCCACATTAAAACCCGCAAGCTGAACCTGTCTCGCCAACAATTCGCCCATCGTTTCAGCAAGCGCGCTGTCTTTCGTCTCGCCTACTTTTCTACTGGAAGGAATGGATTCCACCGTCTCTGGCATACGACTGACTTTGCCGCCCTCCTGATCCACACTCATGAAGATCGGTACCGGGTTGGACTGATTCGCTTCCTTGATGGACTTCACAAACTTGGCTGTTCCCTCGAGTGTTGATACATTGTTGGCATAGAAGATAATGCCCCCTACCTTTTGATCGGTAATCATCTGTTTGGCTTGATCATCCAACGTTGTCCCTTGAACACCGGCCAGTATCATCTGTCCAATCTTCTCTTCTAACGTTAATGAACTAAGCTGCTCCTGCACCGGATCGACTTCTTCCGGTACTTCTTCCTGCGGTGGAGCGGTATTCTGCTCCGGCGATGAGGAAGATTGCC
This sequence comes from Paenibacillus xylanexedens, assembly GCF_017874615.1. Taxonomy (GTDB): domain Bacteria; phylum Bacillota; class Bacilli; order Paenibacillales; family Paenibacillaceae; genus Paenibacillus; species Paenibacillus xylanexedens. Next base: position 281,458 of record NZ_JAGIKV010000003.1, on the reverse strand, counting down.
CTGAGTTGGAGCCAGCGTTGGAGCCGGTATTCGAGTCTGTTGCGGAGGAAGGTTTCTGTGCTTGGCCACATGCCGATAAAAGCAGGACTACTCCCAGCAGAAGACACAGCATCTGCAGTGGTTTTCTCCATTGATTGTTCGAGTTGTACCTATAATTGTGCAAGGATATTCATCCTCCTTATGTAATGTCATCATGGCAACCCTTGGGTTCAGGCCTAACCTTATCATAAGGTGGTGGATTTTCAAAATAAGTCGTACTGAAGATTGAATCGTTGTTCAGACACTTAAGCGGTAAAAAAAGTGGTTGCACTGGAACCTGAGATGTGGAACTTAATGGTGTTGTGACTAGGCGCGTGTGCGATGTATGTGGAGAATAAAAAGGAGTATCGGTGCAGGAAATGATTTTCTATTGTGAATTTTTCATATGTTGAAATTATTAGTATAGGCAGATCAAAAAGCCGCCCAAAGGCGGCCTATTTGTTCGTTTTTGTTTTACTTTTCGTTGTAAATCGTTGCCGTTCAGCGTTAGTTCACCTTTCACCAAACGTTATTAGGCTTCTATTAATGGAGTGTTTGCAACACTTCCGTTGTAAATGGAATGATTTCGGATATGCGACCTTCACGAACTTTGGCAGGCCATTCGGGATCACTAAGCAGAACACGACCCAAGGCGATCAAGTCAAATTCATCGTTCTCCAGCTTCTCATTTAATAGATCCAAATGGGCATCCCCTGTTCCCTGGTTCTCGGTTGCTCTGTCTACAAATTCAGCTTCAAGACCTACCGATCCAACCGAAATGGCTGGTTTACCCGTTATTTTTTGCGTCCAACCCGCAAGATTCAGCTCAGATCCTTCGAATTCCGGTAACCAGAACCGGCGTGTAGAGCAATGGAATATATCCACGCCAGCAGCACTAAGTGGGGCCAGGAATTGCTCCAATTGTTCTGGCGTCTCCACCAGACGTGCCTCATAATTCCCCATCTTCCATTGGGAGAACCGGAGCACAATCGGGAAATCAGGACCAACCGCTGCACGACAAGCTTCAATCACTTCAACCGCAAATTGGGTTCGCCGTACCAAGTCACCACCATAATTGTCCGTCCGTCGATTCGTCTGCTCCCAGAAGAATTGGTCAATCAAGTATCCATGGGCTCCGTGCAGTTCAATGCCATCAAACCCGATTCGCTGTGCATCCGCTGCCGCTTGAGCATATGCCTGTACAAGACCTTGAATCTCCTCTTCCGTTAATGGTTCACGTGATGGTTCACCTGCCATGCTAACCCCTGACGGACTTACAGGCTCAGCTTCTGCGTTAGGCAAGTCACCGGAACGACGTGCTGTACCCACATGCCACAATTGTGGCATGATTTTGCCACCCGCTTCATGTACTGCTTTCACTACATTAGCCCATCCTTGCAACGAATCTTCACCATGGAATAATGGAATACTCGCCCCACTAACCGAAGATGGATGATTAATGCCTGTACCTTCCGTTATGATGAGCCCCACTCCACCTGCTGCTCTGCGACGATAGTATTCAGCAACTTCTGGTCCAGGTACACCCTCTGGTGAGAATCCGCGAGTCATGGGTGCCATAACGATTCGATTAGACAATGTTAGCTTGTCCGAGGTGAAAGGTTTGAATAATGCTGAAGGTACGTTCATAGTACATTGCTCCTTTGCAATTGGAAGTGTGGAACTCCGCATCCACATGAAATGCGACATGCTTTTGTATATTGTAACACGTGTAATCCAGTTGACTGATTTAGAATTATTTCTCTATCCATTTTATAGTTTCTTAATTTTATTTTCAAATTTTCGAAGTTGGGCGTTCAAACTACTCTTATAGAAAAAAAAAGAAAGCTACCTTACGGCAGCCTCTGTTGGATCACACTACCACAGCAATCCGTCCTGCGATCTACGATACAACAGGTATTTTCCCGGTCACCAATAATGTGGATGCAGCATAGTATATAATCTATAATCTTCCTTCCAATTTAATTAGCATTCACAGGGATATCACTCCGGTTCACTCGAAGCAATTTCCCTGATGAAGTTGATAACACATCCGGATCGGTACCCAGACCAAAGTAGAAGTCACCCTCGTTCTCTTCGAAAGACTTGGCATAGGTGTCCTGGTTAAAACGTAAAATCTCATTCCATGTGGTCAGATCCGTTGATTGGTAGACCCGATTGATATACAGATTGGCACTTTGGCGAGTATACGTAAGCACATACACCTTGCCTTCACGCAACAGCACATCGGTTGGGAGCGCCTTGGTATCCGGGAGATTAACTCGCCTTGCCTGATTGATGTCGGTCATGACATTCAAAGATTTGGGCAGCAGCTGCCCATCATTAAACACGCCACCTGCTATATAGAGCAACTTGTTATTGAAGTTAACATTTTTGCCTATTTTATTATAAGGAATCGTGCCCGTTTGATAGGTTAGTCCAGGTAGCATTTTGTTACCATAGATGACAACATCCCGTTTCTCAAGATTTTCATTAATCTCCAAAATATTAGTTTTGTCATTCCATATTTTATTGGCAGGATACATCATGCCAGATGCATATAACTTGCCATTAAGATGGAACATGGTATAAGCCCGGAAACCAAACGTATTAATAGTCGCATATTTTTGCCAAGTTTCACCTTCATTATGAGAGATTAGAATGGTTGGTTTGGACTCTGTACCCAGCGCGGCAAACATCTTGCCTTGATAAGATGCCAAATCGTATACGTGTACACCCAGCGGCAGATTGCGATATTTGGTCCACACTTCTCCATCCAGACGATAGAAGTTGCCCAGTTCCCACTGTTCACTATCGGAATCATTGCCAGGAATATATAACTTGTCGTTTAGTACTCGGTAGATATCAATCTGTTCCTCATCCACATACATCTTCGTTGATGGCAAAATGCCCGGGTTGCTGTTAGTCACAGACTGGGTTTTAAATTTTGCATTCGCTGTATCATAATAAATGACTGGAATAGGGCCTGAATTAGGAGCTACGCCCAGATTGCTACTGTTCCCGTGGCCCAAATATATTTTGCCGTTGTACAGTTGCATGTCCCAGACGTTATTAGCATATGGTGTTTTGGTAAAAGGTCTGCCTAGCAGTTCGATCTTCGATGTTACATCCGCTGAACTGATCGGTGCATTCGACACCTTGGCAAGCCCGTGTTCAGTTGCAGGTGGTTGACTCGGTGACGTGTTGTTTCTCGGTTTGGAGTTACCCATTAGCATCCAGCTCACTCCAGCGACAATGGTCAAAATTACGGCTGTCCATTTTGTATGTCTCTGCATGTCCGCTTCCTCCTTCATAGTTTCACAATATTTACCTTCACACCAAGATGATACAAATTGTATCTTTTTATACTATGTAATTCGACCCGTACATGCAACAAATTCCGCCCGATCTATATAAAAAAAAGTAGACAATCACATCTATTGATGTGTTGTCTACTTGCTCTTACAGCCTATAGTTCTATTCTGCTTTTACCAAAATCTTAACCTGATTTTTCTCTTTCAACAGTGCTTCAAATCCATGCTCTACCACTTCATCCAACGAAATTCGTTTGGTCACCAGCTTGTCAGCCGGGAAGAAACCTTTATCCATCAGACTGATAACCGCCGGGAACACATCGCGATAACCAATAATGCCATTAACTGTACGTTCTTTCATGACAATTGAGTTCGGGTGAATCGGTGCTTCCTGTTCAAAAATGCTGACGATCATCAACTCTCCACCAATACGTGTCGAATCAATGGCTTGTTGCAGAACACGTGGAACACCGGTTACTTCATAGGCTACGTTAACGCCACCTAGTGTACGTTGATGGATCTCTTCCACGACATTAAACTGCATTGGATCAATCACAATGGCACCAAGCTCTTCGGCTTTTGCTTTCCGTTCATCCGATAACTCCACTACATAAATATCCGACGCTCCCGAAGCTTTAAGCGCTTCGATGACCAGTAGTCCAATTGGGCCTGCGCCAAACACGGCTGCCGTATCTCCCACTTTCAGCTTGCTTTGGCGCACAGCGTGAAGTGCTACAGCTGAAGGTTCAACCAACGCACCTTGCTCATACGAGATTGAATCCGGAATGGCATGTACCATGTTTTCTGCAGCAGTTACATACTCGGAGAATCCTCCGCCTCCTCCGGCGAGTCCAAGGAAACCCATCTGATCGCACAGATTGTATCTACCCTGTTTACAAGCTTCGCAGTGTCCACATGCATAGATGGGTTCTACCACAACACGATCGCCCGCCTTGAAACGAGTAACACCTTCCCCTACTTCAACCACCTGTCCTGAGAATTCATGTCCCATGACTATAGGCGCTTGTTCCCCTGTTAGCGGATGTGGTGCTTGAGCGGGAATAAAGATTGGACCTGCTGTGTACTCGTGCAAATCACTGCCGCAGATACCGCACCATTCCACTTTTATTTTGACCTTTCCTTCTTCAGGCTGAGGTTCATTAATATTTTCGAGACGTAAATCTTTGACTCCATGCCAACGTAATGCTTTCATTCATTTCATCTCCCAGATCATAATTTGTGATATAATCGGAAACGTTTCCGTAAATTAAATATGTCACATTTTAGATACGCTGTCAAACATATTTCTCCATTAATATGGCTATTTCATGATCATATCGAGCTCACTTTAGAATGCTTGTACTTTAATTCAAGTGATCTTAACGGCATTACAAACGATGTAATCCTTGTTATTAACATATATTATGGCAAATAATATTGCAGATCTATTGAAATTTAATCAGGCCTCGCCATAAATCTGGCCCATTCACGGGATACTTCATTGTTCAAATGTTATAATCAAGTTATATAACTATCGTGAAGTTCATACATATTCCTAATAATTCGGAATCGTTTCCGATAAAGTGAGGTAACCGTACATTGAGGAAAGAACAGAAACTTACGATCAAGGACGTTGCAGAGCGTGCCGGCGTGGGTATCGCTACCGTATCCCGGGCCATCAACAATTCAGACGGCATCAGCAGTAAAACACGAGATAAAGTGATGCAGGCCATTGAAGAACTGGGGTTTGTACCCAACACCTCGGCACAGAGTCTGAAAATCCGGCAAACGCACCAGATCGCGCTTGTTGTACCCGACATACGTAACGCCATCATTCCGGAAATCTCCTGGTCTGTAGAGCAAACGGCGAAGCAACATGGGTACCATGTCGTGCAGATCAATACGGCAGGCAATGCCAGAACGGAGCTTGAAACCATTCGTAATGTTAAAAAATTGCATGTGGACGGACTGATCTTCATGCCTCTGGCGTACCCCAAAACGTTGCCCGGACTGATTGATAAAGCGCCGCTCCCTATCTCCATGATTAATTACGGCAAGAAACTGGAACCGGGTATGAAAGCGGACATCGTCTCTCTCTCTCAACCTGAAGGCAAACTGGTGATGGAGCATCTGTTCAAAATCGGCCGGACTCGAATCGCTTATGCAGGCGCACCGAAGGACATTATTGAAGAACGCTTTCGTGCGTATGAGCAAGCCGTAGGTCACATAGACATCTCGCTCGTTTACTTTGGTGAGGACTTTTCATTGAATACAGGTGCTAATGCTGCAGATTATTTCTATGGACTTACGCATATGCCAGATGCCGTCTATGCCATTAATGATATGGTTGCCATCGGATTGGTTAATCGGTTCAAGGAGTTAGGCGTTCGTGTACCTGAAGATGTGGCTGTTGTGGGTGTGGATAACAATCAATGGACAACCGTCACGTCTCCTCAGATTAGTTCCGTGTCCATTATGGGCGAAGAAGTTGCCAGACTTGCTACTGAGCTGTTGTTAAAACGAATTCGGGAGATGAATATGACCGATTACGAACACATCCAATTTGAACCGCGATTAATCGTTCGTGAATCAAGCGTCGCCATGATTCATTCCTCCCAGCGAGGACAACACAGTTAAATTTGGTGAGGGGTATGGGCATTAGGATAGAATATATTTTACGGCTATCCCTTTATTTGTCCTGCTACACAGATATACTAAAAAGGTGTTGCTCAGGTCTAACTCTTTCCTGACAGCACCTTATTTGTCGTTGATTCTATATAACTATAACTATAGCAAAGTCATACTCCGCATACGTTCATTCTAAGAAAGCAGTTGCCTGATCGGTGTTCCCTTCAGGAACATCGCTATATTCTCTACGGTATGATTATAATAGATCTCATAATTGCCACGAGTCACATAACCCAGATGCGGTGTTGCCAGAACGTTGGGCAACGTTCGCATCACATGGTTAACGGGTAGCGGTTCCTGCTCATATACATCCAGGCCTGCACCAGCAATCACACCACTCTGCAATGCCTCCACCATAGCTTCCTGATCGACAATGCCCGCTCGCGACGTATTAATGAGTAGCGCACTCGATTTCATTAGTTGAAACTCGGCTTGTCCGATCAGATTCCGCGTACGATCACTCAATACTAGATGAATGGATACGATGTCGCTCTGTGCAAGCAATTGCTCCTTGGTCTCGGACCAGATGACACCATGTTTTTCAGCTTTTTCTTGTGTCAGATTCTCGCTCCAGGCCATCACATTCATACCAAAAGCTTGTGCGATCTCAGCCATGCGAGTGCCTACCTTGCCCAAACCAAGCAATCCAAGTGTTCTCCCATGCAGATCCAACCCGACCGTGCTCTGCCAGTTTCGATTGGAGCGAAGTGCATTATTTTCTGTAACCAGTTGTCTGGACAACCCCAGAATCAGTGCCCATGTAAGCTCCGTCGGCGGATTAGAGCTTCCCTCGGTTCCACACACAATAATCCCGTTCTTCTCTGCAGCCTTGAGATCTATCGACGCGTTGCGCATACCACTTGTAATCAGAAGTTTTAGCTTAGGGAGCCGCGAAATGACCTTCTCTGGAAACGGTGTACGTTCCCGCATCAGAACCACAATATCAAAAATCTGCAATTCTTGAATGACTTTTTCTTCCGAGCCCATATAGTTGTTAAATGTCTGAATCTCCACCTGATCCATCAACGGACCCCAATCCGCCGACGTCAGCGCAACGTTCTGATAATCATCCAAAACGGCACAGCGCAACTTCGTATTCATTTCTGATCTCCTCCTATATCTGCTCAATTCTTAAACATATTGTAGCAACTCCGCATCACTTTAAACAGAATAATTCCCTATTAATGTAACAAAGACAGCGTAACTTGGATGCTCTGCTCTACAAATAAGCGGTCTGGTCCTGATTTCATCAGTACAGTCAGTCCAATCATGGATACTACCAGGGACTGTGCGACCGCACTCGCGTTCATGTCAGTAGACAACTCCCCGCTCTGTTGCCCTCGTTCTATCGTTTCTTTGAAAAGAACACCCAGGTACATCTGATGCTCCCGTGTAAGGACAGCGAATTTGGGATCATGTGGAGCCAGCTCAACCATCGTATTAATGCAAAAACAGCCGTGACTAGGCTCGGTCACACTCCCCTCTGCTCCAATATGTTCAAACAATCCACGAAAGGCTTCCCGCACGGAGAAGCCCTGTTGAAGTCTGGCTCTGACTTGAGCCGCATGCTGAGTGGTATACCTGCGAAGTGCTGTTTCGAATAATTCCTTTTTATCGCCAAAAGCCGCGTACAGACTGGGACGTTGTATGCCCATTGCGGTCGTCAAGTCATTTAAAGATGCCGCTTCGAACCCTTTGTCCCAAAACGTATGCATCGCTGCATCAAGTGCTTTATCCGTATCAAATTCCCGTTTTCTAACCATACAATTCACCTCTTTATGTATCGATCAGTATGTTTATATATTTTAACCTCACTCTTATTACAAAGTCAAAACCTAATAACCGGAAAGGAGTGTTTAGCTATAAATGAATCGAAAAATCTGGAATAGATGCGATCGGATAATTATTTTGTCGTCATATTCTCTGGGTAAAAATCTTTAGTTTAACCCTCACCCAATTCTCTGTTGACAGAATTCACGCAAATAAAGTATGGTTATTCCGAAACATAACATACTGATCAGTACAGAATAGAAAGGTGACATCCATTTATGCAAACTTCTTCTCCAGATGCACAATTATCCAATAAGGATCGTCCTGCCATGTCACGGTTAGTTGCTCTTCTTTTTGCCGTGTGCAGCGGACTTGCGGTCGCCAATATTTATTATGCTCAGCCTTTGCTGGACTCCATCGCTCAAGAATTCAGTCTCTCGCCATCATCCATAGGGATTGTCATCACAGTGACTCAAATATGTTATGCCTTGGGGCTGTTTCTTCTCGTTCCGCTTGGTGACCTCTTAAATCGCCGCAAGTTGATCATCATTCAAATGCTCTTATCCGTGCTTGCACTGGTTCTCGTAGGAACCGCACAATCCAGCTCACTTTTATTCACGGGCATGGCTGTCGTTGGTTTATTAGCCGTCATTACGCAAACGCTCGTTGCCTTTGCTGCACACTTGGCAGCCCCTTCCGAACGTGGTGGCATTGTCGGGTTGGTAACCAGCGGAATCGTCATTGGCATTTTGCTTGCACGAACGGTTGCAGGTACGCTGAACGATTGGCTCGGGTGGAGATCGGTGTATCTCTTCTCCGCCAGCCTTACATTACTCGGAATTGTCGCCTTATTTTTTGTTCTCCCAAGGCAACAATCAATACAAGTAAAACAAAGCTATACCCAATTACTCGGTTCCGTCTTGCAACTGTACCGTGAGTTGCGTGTGTTACGAGTACGAGGTGTGCTGGCCATGCTGATTTTTACAGCCTTCAGCATCTTGTGGACTTCCATGGTACTGCCACTAAGTAGCCCTCCACTGTCCCTGTCTCATACAGTCATAGGTGCATTCGGTCTCGCAGGAGCGGCGGGAGCATTGGCTGCTGCCCGTGCTGGTAAACTTGCCGACCGGGGCCTTGGGCAGAAAACAACCGGTGTCGCTCTTGTCATTCTGCTCTTGTCCTGGCTACCCATCGGTTATGTCCATCATTCTCTCTGGTTTCTGATCCTGGGTGTTATCCTGCTCGATCTTGCCGTGCAGGCCGTACATGTTACCAACCAGAGCCTGATCTACGAAGTTCGCCCCGAAGCACAAAGCCGCCTTACGGCAGCTTATATGATCTTTTATTCCATCGGCAGTGCAACCGGCTCCATCGTTTCTACCCAAGTGTATGCATGGGCGGGCTGGACAGCCGTATGCTGGTTAGGTGCTGGCGTTAGTGCAGCAGCCCTTGTGTTCTGGATGATCGATCGTTATATGCATCGGAATCTCGATCGTTGAATTAGTCCAGTTTATTCCACACCACAATAAAGAGGGTTGCCAACGGACCAAATAACAGGGAAATCAGAAACCAGTTCCGACCACTTCTGTTTTTTCCCTGAGCCAGTCCGGCATTAATCAAGGCAAGTGTGCCCCAACCTACAAAATATTCATTATCCATCAAATGTCTTCTCTCCTCTATCCATTCAATTCTGGCTACTGCTCAAGCATATCTTTGAGCTTACGATTACGATCCTCCAGAAATGCCTGCATGTATCTCTTCAGCACAAGTCGTTCGGTTGCCCATCCCAGCAATCCAAGTGGAGCTTCGAATCGAAGTGTGTCTCTCATGCAAGTCATCTGATCCCCAATTACGCTGAAATGATGTTCATGTCGCATGCTCTTGAAAGCCCCTTTCTCCATCTGATCCACAAAGAGGAAAGGTCGTTCGAACTGCACAATTCGGGACTTCAACTTCTGTCTGACCCCAAAATGAGTAGCCTGAAATGTAACGGTATCCCCTGCTCCAATTCTTCCTGTGGTTACTCCTGCAACTGCTCGCTCTCTTGTATGTTGCCAGACGGTCTGAGTATGTACATCAATATCCCGAGCATAGTCAAAGCACCGTTCAATCGAGGCATGTATCGTAATCTCGGTGGTCACTTCAATCATGGCGATCGCTCCTTGGCAGGAAAAATAAGGTCTTTGCAAAGTATACGCTTGCTTCCTTGGTCGAACAACACATCTAGGATGATATAACAAAAAACGGGTCTCCTGTCTTAGTACAGGAGGCCCGTTCTCAATATAAGTAAGGAATACAGATCATATTTAGATTAAATAAGCAATTCATCAATGGCAAGCGTACGCTCTTTGGAGAGATCGCGATATTCTTCAGACTCCACTTTGATGAGTGGTTTGAAAATATCAGATGTATTGTTCATGACAATAACACCCTTTTCTCCATTGCTGAGCAGAACCTGTTTCCCGATGAAATTAGGAAGCAAATGTTGCATCAATGCCTGAACCGGTTTTTCATTCAATTTGCCAAATCCCATTCCATAGATATCTCTAAGGTTGTTGATCAGATTTGGATTACTTCCTCCGTGGTTCCCGGATCTCATGCCTATATAGATATCCGCTACAGATACAATCTGTGTATATGGATGAATTTCACTTTTCTCAAGTTGCATCGGATAACCAGACCCATCTTCCCGTTCATGATGCTGCAGAGCAACCAGTGCTGTCGCTTCATCCGTCATCGAATTTTTGATAATTTCATGACCATATATAGTGTGACGCTGCATTTCAAGCTGCTCATCAGCCGTCAACGGTTCTGTTTTGTTCCGAATCCGGTGGGAAACTTTGCACTTTCCAATGTCATGCAGATAACCACCGCGACTAATCTGATAACTCTCCTTCTGAGAATATCCAAGCCAATTCGCGAGGTAGAATGACAACAATCCTACCTGGATTGAATGTGTATAGTTATTGACGTCATCCCGCTCCAGCATCATCAGGAGATGAACGACATCTTTCTGCTCATCCAGTCCCTCAACCATCGGTTGCAGTGCATCATCCACCATGGTGGCGTTGAACTTGCCAACGGTCAGAGCTTCGAGAAAAGCATTTTGATAATTATGTACAGTCTGAATAAATTGGGACTTCAGCTCTTCTTCAGGCGGTTCTTCCTTCGTGCTTGTACTTGACCCGGAAGCATGCTTGGCGGCTGCTGCAAAAAATTCGGCTTCAGTGATTTCCTCTTCGCGTGATTCAATATCTACATAATCTACACGGTGCTGCATAAGCAAGGTGATATCCTCACCTTTGATCACAGTTCCCTTCCCGAGAACGTGTAATCCTGCATCGCTGAATGTATCCGCAGTTAGACGGTCTCCGTCTTGCAGGTTCATAATATGGATTCTCAAATCGGTATTCCCCCTGAACAATTCATTATAGTAACAGCACCCAACGGAACGGGGCCACAAAAATACCTATACTTCTTTATATCGTTATAATTCTTCATTTCATACATAGTTCAAACGACCTTAATCACAATGGTAAATACGAACGCCTAAGACTTTATCCTCACTCCAACATCCAAATTAGTCCCGGTTTTAAACTTTTACACACTTTTGTGCCTCATTGCCGTACCAGAGTAAGCCAAAGAAGTTCAAACGCTCCGTTTGAACTTCTCCAAGACATCTCAAATTAGATTTTGATCGAACCCAGACTAGCACCTTTAACAAAAAATCGTTCAATGCTCTTCTCGACCGAAGCATCGGGAATCAGCGGCGGTGCCTGATGGGGTTTGGTACGTGCATCAATAATAACCTGATCACAACCCCAATGCTTGTGATCATATCCGCTATTAACCCCATACATATCATGTGAAGGGTTGCTGCGAGTAAAGGTTGCCCATAAGAAGTTGCTGAGGTTAGCACTCAGGAACGAACTGTCGTCACATAGAATGATCATCGGACACGAGTCCAGACCTCCTTGTTCTTTCAATAGAGACGTGAATGCTTGCATCTCCTGTGCTGTATCCGCATAACTCGTGAAAGCCGATGTCTGGATCGAAACGATACCCGGCATGATGAGCTGCGGATTCTCATAACCACGAATGTTTTTCAAAGACTCCGGAACTTCCGTACACAACTCTCGAATCTTGTCGCCATATGCTGCAAAAACGACCTTGCTTCCGCTGTTCAGTCCTGTACCCGAATAATCGAGTGTATCAATCGTTGTATGGGTATGGAAATGAATATCCCGCTGCATATCCATGCGCTCCAAGATATAGGTCAGGAATTCAACTTCCTTGTGGGTATCCAGAGGTCGCTGATCCTCAGCAGTAATAAACAAGTACTTCGCCAGACTGAGCTGACCCGTACCCAAAATACGATTGGCAATCGTAAGCAACTCTGTCGGCTGCTTCACCGCCTGATACGGCGTGTAACGTTCACTGCCGATGGCAAACAGTAATGGATGGACCCCTGCCGCATCGACCGCATGCACTTCTTTGACACCTGGAATCTCCTGTTTGATCGCGTCTCCAGTAATCTCATGAATCAAATCACCAAACGCCGTATCCTCTTGCGGCGGACGACCAACAACCGTAAACGGCCATATAGCATTCGGTTTGGCATAGACTTTATGCACACGCATTAGCGGGAATTCATGTGTCAGACTGTAATAACCCAGATGATCACCGAACGGACCTTCAGGCTTCGTCTCGCCTGGATAGATATCACCTGTGATGACAAAATCGGCATCATTACTTATGCAATACCCATCTTTGTAACTGTACCGGAAACGACGTCCAGCGAGCAGACCGGCAAATGTCATCTCACTAAGTCCTTCAGGCAAAGGCATAACCGCTGAAAGTGTATGTGCAGGTGGACCCCCAATGAAAATACTCACTTTCAGTGGTTCTCCCTTTTTGACAGCTTTGGCTTGATGTATACCAATTCCGCGATGAATCTGATAGTGTAACCCTATTTCCTTGTTCATTTCAAAATCATTGCCATCCAGTTGAACCCGGTACATCCCCAAGTTTGAATTCATGATTCCTGGTTTGTCCGGATCTTCTGAATAAACCTGTGGTAACGTCACAAATGCCCCACCGTCCATAGGCCAATGTTTGATGAGCGGCAGATCCGAGATTTGAATCTCTTGCGCCGACACGGGTAGGCTTATAGATTTCTGTTTTGGCAGCGCCTGCCACGCAGCAAGACCTGTACGGACATGCTGAAATGGCGTCTTAAGCGCCTTCATGGGATCGTCACGAACTGCCATGACCCGTTGTACGCCTTCCAGCGTCCCCCGGAACATGAATTTGCTTCGTTCCACCGTACCGAACAGATTCGACACAGCTTGGAACTTTGAGCCTTTTACATTTTCGAATAACAACGCCGGGCCTTTAGCCTCGTGCACTTTCATGTGGATCGCTGCCATCTCCAGATGAGGATCAACCTCTTCTTTGACCCGAATCAAATGACCGTGCTGCTCCAGATCGTTAATACAATCTTCCATATTGCGATATTTCATTGGATGGCTCCATTCTGTGTATGATAAATTAATTAAGTTCATAGATTCACATAACGTCTCTTCTATTTTATCAAATGATCCACTGCTAAACAAAACTATATGTGAAATTTTGTCGTGAATACAAATATCAAAAAAAGCAATATGGCAGCAATCTGAATCCTGAACGCACAGGGACCGATTGTTTCCATATTGCTCTCTCTGTTCTGGCTTGCCTTAAGGTGTAATGGTCGATCTGGGGATCGTGACAATAAACTGTGTGCCTTTACCCATTTCGCTCTCTACATCAATTGTACATTGATGCAATTTCAATATTTTAATGACAATGGACAAACCCAATCCATTCCCTCGAAGCGAGCTGCTTCGCGCTTTGTCCACCATGTAGAATCGATCAAAGATATACGGGAGTGCTTCCTCAGGTATTCCTTGTCCAGAATCTCTAATCAATACCTTCACAAATGAAGATGACGTCTCAATTTCGACATGAATGGCACCTTGTGGACCGGTGTATTTGATCGCATTGTTTATTAAATTTTGCCAGACCTGATCAAACAAATCTTTGTCCACTGTGAGCTCGCAGGGCAACAAGTCCAGTTCGATCTGTATGTCCTTCTGAGCCCACTGCGGCTCTGCCAGTAAGATCGCCCTTCTTAATTGTTCATCTACCTGGAACGTGGTGAAATGAACCGGATGATGCTCTGAATCCAGCGAGGCTAGCCGAAGCAGATTATCACTGAGCCTCGATAAGCGCAGCGTTTCCTCATAGATGATATCCAGATGCTCTTTCTGCTCTTCTAATGGAATAACACCATCTTGTAGTGCTCTGGTAAATCCCCTGATTGAAGTGAGCGGAGACTGCATTTCATGAGAGACGTTGCTGACAAAGTCATCACGAACCGAATCAATTTTTTGCAACTCACTGGCCATATGATTAAAGCTCTCCATCAGTTCCCCAAACTCATCCTGATTATTATGTTTCAAGCGGACGGAAAGGTCACCTGAGGACATCTCCTTCGCTGCAACCGTTAATCTCTTAATCGGTTTTACAATGTACCCGGACATGAACAGGATTAACAAGCTGCCAATGACCAGAACCGTTAACAGTGAGGTTAAGAGCGTGTTTCGCAGTGTATGAAAAAGAGAGGAGAAATCGCTTTGAATCAGAAATGTGCCAATCCCCTCGTTTGTTCCGGGAACACCTATGGTCGCAATTCCATCTTTACTGGACAGAAAAATGGCATCCGTTGTACCCGCCTCAAATAACGAATGAACTTTGTCCTCTGGCAAAGAAGATAACACTTCACTTTGTTCATTTACGGGAGTGATATTTAAGCCGTAGCGAGCAAAAATATCCAAGCTTGATTTCACTTTTTCAGGATCATCAATCAGGTTAATCAGTGTAGTTAGATCTTGAGCAAAGGTAACCATAAAACGATTCGGTGTCTTTTCCTGGGACCCGTTATTGATCATAAAGGAGAGAATCAAACTCACCAGAACAATCCCGATAAATGTAGCTACGATGCGAAGTCGCAGGCTTTTCCTTAACATTTTCATGCCCGCTCCAGGCGATAACCGAGTCCTCTTATCGTTGAGATCACTAACTCAGGAACATGTTCAAGACGTTCCCTTAACCGTTTGATATGTACATCAACTGTACGCTCATCTCCTTCGTAATCGATACCCCATAGATCATCTATAAGCTGTGTACGTGTGAATATTTTCCCTGGCGAACTCGCGAGAGAAAATAACAATTCACATTCCTTCTTTTTCAATTCAATGGTTTGACCATCCGCAATGACCAGCAGATTGCCCAAATCAATCGTTACACCGCTGATCTGAATCATGTTTGACGAACTTTTGTTATATCGTTTCAGTAACGATTTTACACGCAGGATTAACTCTACCGGATCAAAAGGTTTAACCAGATAATCGTCTGATCCGGCATTAAATCCTCTGACTTTGTCCTTGGATTCTCCCTTGGCAGTCACCATCAGGATGGGAATATCCAGATAAGACCGAATATCTTCCGTCAGTTCAATGCCGTCTATTCGCGGCATCATCACATCCACAATCGCCAGATCAACTTTCGTATGCGAGAGGATATCTAACGCCTCTTGACCGTCTGGTGCTTCCAGCACGGAGAATTGATTCTTTTCAAGATAGATTCGGATTAATTTGCGGATATGGGAATCATCGTCCACCACCAAAATTGTGTTCATGTAGCCATTATCCTTTCCAAAATTGATATTTATTCGTATCGTAAGGATTCCATCGGGTCCAGTTTCGCCGCTTTTGATGATGGCATCAAACCGGCAACAATACTAATCGCTGTACTTACCACGATACCAAACAAGATATAATATCCCGAGAGATTAATGAGTTTGGCTCCAAACGCATTGTCCAAAAGAATGTTTAATACATAACTGATGATCACTGCAAAGATTACCGCAATAATACCACTAAATACGCCTAATAAGGCAGATTCGGAGAAGAATATTCGCTTGATATCTTTCTTTCTTGCTCCAATCGCCCGAAGAATTCCGATCTCCTTTGTCCGTTCCACGACACTAATGTAGAGTACTACCAGTATCATAATACCGGATACGATCAACGAAATGCCTGCAATACCCGCGAGTACAATGGAAGCCATACTTACATATGTGGTGATATTCTCCATGACCTTGGCCATTTGGGAGCCTGCGAAGCCAGCATCCACTGCAGCTTCATTGATATCATTTACATATTTCATATCGGTTGCATAGGCGTTAACTTGAATTGGCCCGATTGTTATTCCTTCGTCCGCATACATTTGCTCCAGCGTTTCTGATGAAATGTATCCCGGCGATTGTTGCATTGGAGATCGTGGATCTGCCGCTTCGTAAATCCCTGAGATGGTTACTTCCTTCTCCAAAGTTACTGGTTTATTATTGCCATCCATCTCATTGATATATAGAAACACGGACTTGCCGATCATGGTTTCAGCTTGATCATTTCCGCTTAATTGTTTCGCTGTATCGAGAGGTAACAACATCTGATTTTCTACCGGCAGAACACCAGTTGTCATCAGTGCTGGATCAAAAGCATCCGTTAACGTTGTTAACTGTGTGAGTCCTACACTTTGTTTTTCATTCACCATAGTGGATTTGCCTGTAATGGTCGTAATTGTCTCTACATGATCCACATTAGGAAAATTGCGAATCGTCTCTACATCAGCTTCGGTGAACGGTTCACCTGGTGCCATCAAGGCCTCGGGACCTTGCATATCCTTGGCTTCTTCACTCGGCTTGGTTATATCCACGAGCAAAGGGTCCATACTTGAATTGATTTCGTCATTCATATACGTCGTTATTCCATTCCCCAAGGAGAGCATCAGGAGTACACTTAATATACCTATAGATCCACCCAATGCTACCAGTACATTACGCTTGCCGTTGAGTTTCATATTTTTAAGTGCCATCTTGAATGAAGCAAGCAAGCTCAGGCTCCGGGAAGAATCCTGACCACTCTCGTAAACAGCCGTAGAAGGATCTTTCAGGTGAATATCGTCACTAATGCGCCCCTCTTCAACCTTCACAATCCGTGTACCGGAGTCAGCGACTTTCTGCGAGTGAGTTACGGCAATCACCAGCATTCCCTTTTTGGCTATACTGTCGAGCAGAGCGAGGATTTGATCTCCGTTTTCCCTATCCAGAGCACCCGTCGGTTCATCAGCTAGGATAATATCGGGATTGTTAGACAAAGCCCGTGCGATGGAAACGCGTTGCTTCTGACCGCCGGATAACTGGTTGGGACGTTTGTTCAGATGATCCTTCAGTCCCACCTCTGTTAATATATCTACGGCACGTTGGTTCCGATCCTTCTCATTGGTATCCGTCATTTGCATCGCAATCGTTACATTTTCGAGGACAGACAGATGCGGGATCAGATTGAAATTTTGAAAGACAAAGCCGATATTATTCTTCCGATAATCATCCATTTCCTTCTCTGTCATGGCACTTAAGTTCTTGCCACGAACAACGACGTCCCCTTCATAGTCGGAGTCCATACCACCAATGATATTCATCAGTGTCGACTTACCACAGCCAGATTCGCCGAGGATGGAGACAAATTCCCCTGTCTCAAAACTTAAGTTCAAACCGTGGAGTACCGGAACTCTTTCTTTTCCATATAAGGTGTATGATTTCTTCACATTTTTAACTTCTAGTATTTTCATTTGGATCTCTTCCTCTCCTGATCATGCACGATATCTATCTATTTGATGTTCATATCGTAACAAATCAGTATGAACTGATAATGAACTGGACCATTGCACTTATAAGAGGTTGTTCAAAAGAACGAAATGCAAAAAAAACACCCACAGCTTGCTTGAAATAAATCATTTCAAGTAAGTGTAGGTGTCCAAAATTTGATTAGATTAATCCCGCTTTTGCCAGCAGCCTTTTCACAATCGCCGCCGACTGTGCACGACTAATGTCTGCATCTGACATCAGTTTGCCATCAGCACCTTGTACCAGCTCTTGTTTAATCGCCGATGCAACCGGCTCTGCTGCCCATGATTGTACTTTAGCGCTATCGCTGTATGTGCTCAGCAGACTTGTTGTCTCTGACGCGTCGGCCTGAGCCAGACCGACCAGTTTCATCGCACGTGACACAATGGTCAGCGCTTCCGCACGAGAAATTTCGTTGTTCGGACGGAAGCTCTCGTCAGCATAACCTGAGATCAGGCCGTAGGACACAGCCGTCTGAACCTCATCCTCATACCAGCTGCCAGTCTTCACATCTGTGAACGATGCCGCTTCTGTACTGCGCGGGGAGTGCAGCCCCAAACCTCTTAACAGAACAGCCGTGAACTCTGCCCGCGTAATACTCCGGTCTGGCGCAAACACGTTCTCACCAGTACCTTGTACGATCAGACGGGATGCCAGATCCTGTACGTCATCACGACTCCAGTGACTTGATACATCGCTGAATGTTGCCGGATGATAGATCAGCGCATAGGTACTGTTCGTCAAGCTGTTAATAATAGCAGAATCTTGCACGTTACCTTTGATAACCTTGGTCGGTACATGCAGAAGGCTTCCATCTGGCTGAAGCACAACTCCTGTCGTGATCTTTGAACCATCGACACCCTCTGGCAAAGTAATGGAGCGCTCTACATAAGAGTTGAAACGATCTACATTAACTTGCTGTCCATTCCAGATCGCTTTTACTTCAAAATCAATCGGAGCTGCGATCACCGTTGTGTTCTCCAGCTTATCCGCTGCGGCCTGAATTGCTTTTTGTTTAGATGTGGCACTAGGCACAATAGCGATTTGGATTGTGATATCTTCCAATGGAACCGTGCTTCCGAATTGGTTCAGAACCTGATCCACTTGAATCTGGTTAGCTGGAAGTGTGTACGTACCGCTGTCAGTCTGAATGACAACTTCGGCATTACTTCCTTCCATCGTTTTGACCAGCTTGCCGTTCAGTTCACCAACTACTGCGCCTTTGCCAGTACCTGTAATAGGCAGCAAAAGCGTTTTTAGTCCACTTCCAATCTGATTAATCACTTTATCATTATCCACGTGAACCGTGGTGGTAACCAGATTGTTTACCGTTGATGTGGTGGCCGTTGCAGATTGTTCCTGTTTCTGACCGTTCACATAGATGTCTACGCCTTTGGTTACCGCCGGAGTCGATGGAACTGGGGTAATCACGGGTGTAGTTGGCGATACACTTCCTCCTCCACCCGAAGAGTTACCAGGATTCGGCGTAGGTGTCGAGCCAGAATTGTCGCCACCTGAGTTTGCTGCTGTAATTGTGATTGTTCCACCGGACAATTCAGTGTAGCTCTGATATTCTACATTGGTAAAATGCCAATGTTCTGAATCAGTTTGATCTACGGATAGCTGTTTCGTTCCAGGCGTCGCATTGCTTTTGGCTTTGATCTCCATATCAAATAATTGGGTTTCATCTACAATTGAATGGTCACCCCCAGTAAAATCAACCCAGATGATCCGTACCCAGCCTTCCGCATTATTAATTTGGTACTGGAAGTCTGCTACACCATCTTCATTTGCGGATGTGCTGATGACGTTGACAGATTTAGGCGTGATCCGAACAATTTCCAGTGCAGACGTATCATAATCAATCTGCATATTATAAGCTTTCACCCCGAAATGGGATTTTTTCAATGCAACAGGAACATGAACCGTCTGCCCCGCCTGTACACTAACATTTGCAAACTGCACCTGTGATGGTTCCGCTGGCTCTGCTCCTGCTACACTCGGGAATACGAGTGACGAGAGTAACGTCAGTGCAATGAGACCTGACATTGTTCTTCTGATTCTTGGACGTTTCTTTTTCGGTTGAAACATGTATTAGCCTCCATGTCTGTATCAATTGGTAGAATGTATGGTAACGATAGAAAAAAATATTGTTATTCGTTATTTAAATTAAAAAATATGAATTAATCAGGGCGTTGTATTTTTTCTTTTCCAACAATGTATACTCGTCTAGGCTCCGTATTCGTATCCGAAGTGGAATGAGTAGTCACTTCGAGCACAAGATAATAATCTTCGTCCTCAGATGTAACGGTATGCTGTTCTCGTGTCTCCCCTTCTATTGGAACCATATCTTCTCCTGAAGGGTCTGTTGCGCGGTACCACTGATAAGAAGGAGTATTAATGTAATCAATATCATCAGCATCAACATCCATTAAATAATAATCTGTGGCAATTGTGTTCTCCATGTAATTCTTCAATTGACCATTCAGCACATACGGCGCATCGTCCACTTGTTGAAAGGTCAACACATAATCATTGTTTTTCGCGCCAAGTGTTTTATTGGCATATCCGTTTAACAACGCATTCATATCCCCCAAAGTGGGTTCCGCATTACGATCCACGTCCATTCGGTTCATCTCTACATAAGAATAACCGCGGCGACTGACCATATTACGAAGATAAGTCAAAAGTTCTGCTGCATCCGCAGAATTCACTTTTCCGTCTGCATTTACATCCCCTTTTTTACTAATGTTAAGTTCAAAGTTATCCGTAACCGTTTCCGGTACATCAGATACAGTATATTGAGCTTTCAATTCAATATTGATCTTGCCGCTCTTGTAAGGAATAACAACCAATGTATTTTCATTTTCTATCGTTTCTACATACACCCTAGCTATACTGTTATCACTCGAGTTGGCTGTGAGCATACTAAACTCATCAGATCGTAAATGGGTACTCAAATCAATTCTAACTCTATTGTTCGTTACCTCGATGGGTACACCGGACACAAAAGAAGGATCGTTTTGTTCCGATGAATAATTTAACCAATGGATGCCGTCGTTGAGCACAGGCCGTGAAATGTTAATCTCTGGGCCAATTTCTCCTGCGTTAGCTTGTGGAAGCGTTCCACCTATAGGCAACGCAATACCCAACCCGAGTGCAGTCAACATGCTTTTTTTCAATATCGGCTTAAGCCGGTTTTTTTGTTTCCCCTTCAATTCATGTTCCTCCTCGTATACATTTCAAATTTGAACAACTACATGCTCAGTATAACGAGTCATTCTGAACCAATTCTGAACAGGACCATGGAACTATTCCCAGTTGTAATTCGACAAAAAACGCCATGGAGTAAGCCTCCATAGCGTTTTGAACACAAATTATTTTCCAGTTCGGATCATATTCACCTAAAATTAAATTCCTTCAACAATCCTTTTGGCTCTAACCTTCACCTCACGGTAAAGTTCATCCTCATCGATCGTGAGCAGCTTTCTGCCTCTCATGAGAATCTGACCATTCACGATCGTGGTGTCCACGTCCGCCCCATTTACGCTGTAAGCCAGTAACGATTCTACCTCATGTACCGGTTGAAGATGTGGTTTCGCCAGATCGATCAGGATCAGATCAGCTTTGTGCCCCACCTCAAGGATACCCACCTCATTTTGTAGACCCAGCAGACTAGCACTTCCGCGTGTAGCCATGCTTAGTACGTCCTTGGCTGGCAAGCGAGTGGGATCACCATAGTCCAGCTTTTGCAGCCAGGTCGCGGCTTTGATCTCCTCGAACATATCCACGGTGGTGGCACTTCCCGCTCCATCCGTTCCGATTCCCACGTTAATTCCCTGGGCCAACATCTCGGTAATTGGAGCAATTCCACACCCCAACTTCAGATTGCTGACCGGATTATGTGCTACACCGCCACGCATGCCCTTCAATCTGCCGATGTCTCTTCGATTAAGGTGTACACCATGCGCAAGCAACACATGTGCCTGTTCGAACATCCCCGCCTCTTCCAAATACTCTGTCGGCGTCATGCCATAGCGCTCACGAATTTTCATGACTTCTTCCTTCGTTTCAGCCAGATGAATGTGCAGAGGAATATCCTCAGTGACAGCTAGAGCAATGACTTCACGGAGCGGCTCCACGGGACAGGTGTAGGGTGAGTGCGGTCCATACATGGTTGTAATCCGTCCCTCGGCCGCTCCAGACCAGCGCTCTACAAGATCGATTGCCTCCTGCAACCTGCGTCCACCATCATCCTCCAGGAATACCATCCCGCGTGTAAGCGATGCCCGCATACCCGTTTGCTTAACCGCTTCTGCAATCTCATTCATATGGATATACATATCCGCAAAGGCAGTGGTACCCGAACGGATCATCTCGGCGATGGATAACTTGGCACCCCAATAGATGTCTTCCGGGTTCATCCGCGCTTCGGCAGGCAGCATTTTACGTTCGAGCCAGTCCATTAGCTTCAGATCATCCGAGAATCCCCGGAGCAGGCTCATCGGTGTATGTTGGTGGGCATTAATCAGTCCTGGCATGGCAACCTTATTGCGACCATCAATAATCTCATCTTGAGGTTGAGGCAAAATGTGTTCAGCAATCTGCGTAATGCGATCGCCCTCAACACGAATATCCCCCGTGAAGGGGGCATCAGTATCTTTCATCGTTAGAATGGTCGCTTGCTGAATCAATATGCTCATGTTATTCACGGCTCCTCTGGATTGGTTATCGTTCCTTCCATATCCGAGGGTAAGCCTTCACGTAACGGTAAGGTCAAGTCATTTTAATTTTTGGATCGTCATCTTTCTGAAACTTTGTATAAAGGGCTTGGGATCGATTTCGACCATGTATGGATACACGCCTGTACTTGTGTGCAGATAGAAAAATCCACCTTCATCGCCCATTCGTCGAAATGACATGTCAAACACTTCCGTGATATTGAACTCGCGGTATTTGGTCACGATTTTATCTGAATACAGAATCATGGAACGGGCATTCATCTCAATCTCTTGGGCGAGACCCGTCACTTCTCTCAGTACTTTGTAATAAGGTAATACAGCAACGCAGTTCATGATCTCCCCCCATTCATGCCATGATTATTGTTCCATCATAGCAGATCGGAGGGTCCCAGCAAAAGAACATGAAACTACGTGATCTTGGTCGTCACCTTTAGTGGCGTATGAAGTGCATCTTGAATGTCCTGCAAAGAGAGACACTGTTCAATATGAAATACACCATGTGGCAACGCTGTTCTATACACACGTTCAGCCACGGCTGCAGCTACCGCTGCTGTTGCATCTGCTTCCTTTGTGCCAACCAGTAGTTGTTCGACGCGGATTTGCTCACCATTTTCCCATCCTACGGCATCGACCTTGACTGCATACATCGGCTCTCCTCCAGGAATAAGGCCAAATGCCTTTACCGTTCCACTCCGAATAGACGGGATACGCAGCAACGAAAACAACCCTGCACGTTTGGAGATTGCCATGGATTTTGTGATCCAGCGGGAGTCCAGACAGAGTCTGGTAGATACGGTTGGAATACGTAACGTCCGAGCAACCACATGCTGATCCGAAAAGTTAAATCGATACGCCTTCCGCTGCCCCAGTTTTGCTCCAAAATCAATCCTTTTGCCATCTCCGAAACTTTGTACCTCAGCAGGTTTGCCCTTTTGCATCACTTGGTAGGTGGCATTCATCTGATCAACGGTCCACTCCACGGCAGCTTTTCCGTGCTTCTCTCCAAGTCCCAGCATTACGGTAATGTCTGCTTCCTCCACCTGATCCATATGCATGGTCGCTTCGCGTACAAGCAAGTTCGTTACTCCTGGTGATAGTCCTACGCTGAGTAACGCAGTTGATTTGGAACGTTGCATTTTGGTGTGCAATTGTTCAACCTGGGCGAGAAAATCATATTTTGCAGAAATATCAATATAGTCGGTTCCGGCTTGTGCGCAGGCTTCAACGAACCGGGTATCGCTCTGGTCAACACACATGATGACCAGCTTCACAGGCCTTAACATGGATGGCTCTACAGGTCGTGTTACATCCAGTTGAAGTGGTAGCACAGCACCACCTGTAGACCTGCTGAACTCTTCCGCACGGTTCATGCGTGTACCCGCAGCCCATACTTTACCCGGGAACAATTTCCCCAGTTGAGTACATATCATCTGTCCCACTTGACCATAACCGCCAACCACCCAGATCTGATCTTTCATAGGTTTTACGTTAGTTTCGAATTGCATAATACCCCTCCACCCAGAACGCCCCGAAGTAACGTGTAATATGTGAGAAACCGCATTCGGTCAGTAGCTGAGTCATCTCTTCAGAGCATATTGGATCGGATTCACGGCCCAAGGAAGCAGCAAAGCGCTCCCACTCTTCAGGAAGCACGCCCACACTCAACATGTGATCCTTCCAAGCTTGCATCATGATTGGATGTGCGGGTGAACGAAGATCAGCATTTACAGCCGCAATGACCAGTGGTGCACCCGGTTTAAGTCTCGCTGCGAGGCTGGTAAGAAACGTTCTCTTGGCCTCCATCCCCTGAAGGAAATGTAACATGAGCATGCTTGTCGCCCCATCATATACAATATCCTTAGGCAATTCTTCAACCGTGACAGGTTGCAGCTTCACTCTGGAACCGATGCCTGCTTCCGCGACTCGTTTCTCAGCAAGTTGCAGCATGGGCTGTGAAGGATCTACTCCAGTCAATGTCCAACCGGCATGACGTGATCCGAGCAGAGCAATCTCTTTTCCCCCTCCCGCTCCGGCAACAAGGATATGAATATCGTTGTTATTCGCAAAAGATGCTGAAAGCAGCCGTTCCATTAGATCATGCATATGAGAATAACCCGGAATTTTCAAGGCTATCGATTGTTCGTAACGATGAACATCTGCTGTTTCCCAGCTCATCGGTGATGGATTGTGATTCATGGACACCGCACTCCTCTTGAATTGAAGTTAGACTTGACTCGTTGTTCGTCTAATTTCATTATAGAAGGATACAGCGAGCCTACAATCCCAGAACATTGGGATATGCGCACAGAGAGAGGAGTAATCTTGTTGACATCACGTATTGATCGGAACCACAGACTTATCACTTCTCTTGAAAAAGGAACCTGGACCTCACGTACTTACCGGGAAGCTGTTCTCAAGCAGATCCATTCGGTTGTACCTTACGACGCATACTGTTTCACCACCGTTGATCCTCTGACTCTTCTCTCCACAGGAGCCGTGACAGAAGATGGCATTGAAGCCATTCATGATCGGTTATTCATTAATGAATACATGGAAGAAGATATACATAAATACGCTGAATTAATTCGCAGCGGTGAGCACACAGCTACACTTCATGCTTCCATGAACTCAAAGTTTGAACAAAGTCCACGTTATATCGACATTCTTCAGCCAGCGGGGTTCGGTGATGAACTGCGTGCTGTATTGGTCAGTGGAGACGCTTGCTGGGGATATCTGACCCTATATCGTAAGACAGAAAGTGCTGTCTTTACAGAGGAGGAGCGGTTGATGATTCAGTCCTGGACCGCTTCTATTGCATCGATGCTGCGGTCCACGAGCCTGACACTGATCGATGAGATCACGAGTGAAAGTCCCGAAGAACCCGGAATTTTGATCACCTCAGACACGTTCCAGCTCTTATCCCTGAACGCCTCCGCTCAATATTGGCTGTCCCAATTGCGCATGCTGGAACATGTAGGGCCTGATGTTCTGCCCCGTCCGGTACGTGCAGTGAGTTCCCACTTGCAGCGCAAGTATCGGGCAGAACTGGTCGTGGGTACTCAGATTGCACCCGACTCACCCTCCAAAGTTTGCATCCAACTTCCGGATGGGCGTTACCTCATACTTCATGCCAGTCTCATGCAACAGCTTACAGGACCGGATCAGATTGCTATCCGTTTGGAGCAGGCGATGCCGCAGGATTTGCTTCCCTTGCTCGCCGAGAGCCATGGATTATCCAGTCGAGAGCGGGAACTACTCGGATATGTGCTCCGCAGTTATTCGTCCAAGGAAATTGCTGCTGCAATGCACATTTCTGTCTATACCGTACAGGATCATTTAAAATCCATTTTCGTCAAAACCAAGGTATCCTCACGTCGCGAGCTCATCTGGTATTTCGTATCCCGGTTCCAGCTGTCGGATGAGCCTGCCATATAAACCCTGAGTGATTTCCCAGTATCAAATTGACTATCCAATAATGAGAAAAAATCAAAAGATGCCAATACGATATCTTCGTAATGGCATCCTTTTCTATATGCTATTGATTAAGAAGCATAGCGGTAATACAGGGTAACTTCGATCTTTGAACTTTTGATATCGTGCATTCTGCTTTAAAAAGCAACGCACAGTCCTACCAACCCGTTTTCCACAAAATATTCAGACCATATCATTGATTGTGTTATTTGGCTTTTGCTAGTAAATAAAGAAAATATGGAACACTAATGACTGTAATAACGATTCCTGTCGGCACATCTCCTACGAGGCTAACCGTGCGCGTAATCGTGTCAGCCAACACCACGACTAGCCCTCCGGCCAAGCTGGCAGCCGGAATGAGCAATTTGTGATCGGGACCAACCAGTTTTCTCGCCATATGCGGAGCGATCAAGCCAACGAAAAAGAAGCTGCCTCCCACGGCTACACTTCCAGAGGATAAAGCAACAGCAGCGATTGACAACCCCAAGAACTGCCGTTTTACGGAAACACCAAGCCCCTGTGCTGTCTGATTGCCCAGATGGAGGGCATTCAGTATGCGAGCCTTGTAAAAAATATAGCCGAGTAGTATCAAGACCCATGGTGTCAGTATGGAAATATAGCCCCAATCATCGCCCCATAGGCTCCCTGCGAGCCAATACAGCATGAAGTTCATCTGCGAATCATCCAGCTTGAGTGTCAAGAAAGTCGTCAGCGCCCCATATCCGCTTCCTAGCGCGACCCCGGTCAAGATCAAACCGATTGGCGAGATGTCTCGTCCGCGGCGATACGATAATAAGAAGATCAACCCCGCAGCCAATAGTCCGCCAACAAAAGCCAACAGAGGCAGAGCAATAAAGGAACTCTTTCCTGTGGATGCAATGAATACAACGAAGAACAGGACAAACAAACCCGATCCCGAACTAATTCCCAGTGTCCCCGGACTAGCCATGTCATTGCGCAGCAAACTCTGCATCACGACCCCGGCCGCTCCCATCCCCAGACCTACCAAGATCGAAAGTACGATTCGTGGCAAACGAAAATCAAACACAATCAGATTTTGCTTATCGGTACCGTTTCCTATGAGAACGTTCAGCACTTCTAGCGGTGAAAGATTCATCTTGCCAGAATTCATGCTAATGATCGCAAACACAAGGATCAGCACCATAAGCACTACATTGATGATAATGCCTCGTTTCATCGTATAACGCCGCTTGATCATTCATATTCCCTCCTTTGTCTTCGAGCCAAGAAGAGAAAATACGGCACACCAATGATAGAAAATATAATGGCAATCGGCGTTTCGAACGGTTTATTGATCAACCGTCCAGCCAAATCGGCCGATACGGTCAGCAACGCACCATATAACGCAGCTGCCGGAATAATGTATCGATAGTCGACACCTACCATATATCGCACAATATGCGGGGTAATCAGACCCACAAAACCAACCGGGCCAACCACAACAACAGCCAATCCAGTCAGCACAAGTACAATAATTGTCGCCAAAATCTTGACCAGTCCGCTACGAATGCCGAGTCCACTTGCCACATCATCTCCCAAACTGAGCAGTGTAACGGAAGGGGATAGCGCCAATGCCAGCAGTATACCACCAACAAAGAGCGGTGAGATAATCAGCAATTCACCCCATTTGACACCCGCTGTACTACCCGCCGTCCAGAATGTCAATGCTCGGCCCAGGTTATAATTGATCGCCAAGTACTGACTGAGTGCGCCAAACAACATTGAAATGGACAGACCTGCCAGCACAAGCCGCTGAGGCGTCATTCCACGATTGCCCAGTGACGCGGTAAAATAAGTCATACCGGTAGCGATCGCTGCTCCCAGACAAGCGAACAACATCATCTGCCAATACGAATAACCCGGCAAGAAGGCCAGGCAAAGTGCAATTGCAAATGCTGCCCCAGAGCTAATCCCCATGAGCCCGGAGTCGGCCAGCGGATTGCGCGTCGTCCCCTGCATGATAGCGCCACATACCGCAAGGCTGCACCCAACGATCAGATCAGCTACGGTACGCGGAAGACGCATCGTTTGAATAATTTGATGTTCAGTGAGCATTGGATCAAATCGGAAAATAGCTTCCCATACCGTTGCTAACCTCATATCAGCGGCGCCAAACATAATCGATGCCGCCGACATGAGAACCGTTAATCCAAGCCCCACTACCATGTACATGGTGAAGTTCATCGCCCCACGGCGTTTTTGTTCAGGCTTGCTTTTCATCTCGTTTCCCTTTCATCACCTATTGACAATCCAAACGAATATGGATATTAACGTCCATAAATTCGACTGGTCATGTTTGAAAATTTGGAGTGCTCAATTAAAATTTCGTTCTAACTCTTATTTAGCTAATGCCAGCAGTTGACTAACAATATAATCAATCAATGCACTGGAAGTCATTACGTCGGTGGACCAAGATAGCGAAGAATCTACCTTTACGATCCGATCATGTTGCACAGCAGGTATGGCATTCCACACTGCATTATCAGAAGCAACGTTTCCATCTCCTAAGAAGATCATATAATCCCCAGAGTAAGCGGGTAATACTTCCATGGAGACATCGCCCCAATATTTATCTGCATCGATAATATCCGTTTGGACTTTTGAAGGTGCCTGCAATTGAAGTTCATCGTAAACAAGCTCGCCAACGGCATGCTTGGCTCCAGCTATGTAGTTACTTTTATCACTGAATTCTCCAACCGTAATCGTCACATCGGATAGGCCCGCATTCTGAAAGGCTAGCTTTGATTCTTCAATTTTTCCGGTATAAGCATTCAAAACATCCTTAGCCTCTTCCTGTTTGTTCAAAACATCGCTAATAAATTGTATCCGCTCTTCTGTAGTCATATCACCATAGGGAACATAAATGGTCGGGGCAATTTTGGATAAATCATCATACGACTCATCGCTCCATGCCAAAATGATAAGATCAGGCTCAAGCGTCATGATATCTTCCGGCTCCATGGCTACTTTTATGGAGTCTGTAATCTGGTTAGCATATACAGGCTCTGTCTCTCCCCGTGCAGCTCTAGCCACACCTAAAGGAGTTACACCTAGGGCTACCACATCACCAACCAAATAATCGACTACAACTCGCTGAGGGTTATCAGGTACCTCAACATCACCCTTAACTGTGGATATCGTTCTGGTCTGCGAGACTGTTTCTGAAGCTTTTGTCTCCGACCCTTCCTGTTGTGTCGTTTGCTGTGTCTGCGCAGGTGTTGTATTTGCCGTTCCCCCATTATTCGCTGGCGTCCCCGACGTACATGCCGTCAATAAGAGCATCATGCTTATCGCCGCCGCCAAAATCATTTCTTTACTTCTTAATGTTCCAAACATCATTGATTCCCCATCTCTATAAGACTTGACTAGACTCGCTAGTTCCCTCTCATCGTAAGGGAGATGAGAATCATTATCAATACCATCAACCTGCATGGATAGTGCGTTTATTTTCCGATAATCACTTGGCGTCATCTTGTAATGCTTCTTAAACATGCGGAACAGATTTTTCTCATCTGCGAAACCAGCTCCAGTTGCGATTTCTTTAACCGTCGCTTCTGTATGTTTCAAGTCATGACAGGCAGCTTCAATTCTTCTCTGAATGAGATACTCCTGTAAGTTCACCCCTTCCCTTTTTTTGAACAACCGCGTCAATTGTCCACCACTGATCCCAAACATATCGGCAATTTGTTGAAACATGATCGGCTCCCTGTAATGTTTATCGAGATATATCTTGGCAGAACAGGCTGGATCTGGCTGGAGATACCGAATCTCACCACCCTCCAAATCCCTGTAGACCTCATGAATCAATTGATATAAAAAACTTTTGGCCTGCAGTTGATCCATCGCCTTGCCACGTTTCCAGCCATTCATCATCCGTTGGAACCAATCGCGTAGCAAGATGGGATTACTTGGCGTATAACCAAACTGTTGAACAAATGGATTTACTTGCTCCAGTAATTGTTGCAGATGTTTTTTGAAAAAGAGAGGTGATTCTGCTCTATAAAACACCATAAAGGTCTTCACCATCTCCTCTTTAGGCGTAATACTGAGCAGACTCCCCTTCCCGCCGTGAACTAAACCGAAGCGTTCCATTGCAAATGTGGTTTCATTCAGTTGGATTTGCGCTTCTCCCCCATATGCATAGATAAACATGCTACTAGGCATTTTATATTGCTCCAACGGGTATTGTGACGCTACATTCTGAAAGCGTACATCTATTAATGTAATGATCGAGCGTGTCCAGATACTGGCCATCATATCAATCATCTCTGGTGTAAATCCCTGTCTTGCTTCTTCCTCTTGCATCTATCCGCACTCCTCGTTTCACTTTTTCCCATGTATACATCACTCAATAATTGATATTGATTATCAATATCACATTTGATCAGGTAAGTATATCATCATTAAGTGATATTGGGGAGCAGACAGCGGACGTTATGCTGTTCATCCGCTTTCGTAAAAAGACTGAAAAAAGGAATACCCGATAGTACAAAAAAAAGCCTGATCCATGTGGATCAGGCTTCTTCATTATGTTTTTTGTGTTCAATAAGGTTCCGTAGTCACCATGTTTCCTCAGCCAACTGCGACCAACTTTATTAAGACTTTGCAGGTTTCCGAGAAGATTTAGATGAACTAGATTTTTTATTCTTTTTCTTACTTACTTCCACAACCACAGGCTCCTGTGGGTGTTCCACCGGGTACATTTTACGGAACAATAATGTCTGTAGTACCAGGAACGAACCCCCAACTGTCCAGTAGAGCGGCATCGCTGCCGGAGCTGTAAGAGAAAAGAATGCCATCATCAATGGGGAGAGATATCCCATAATGGCGAACTGTTTTCGCTGCTCAGGCGCCATATTAGCTTGTGATACCTTGGCTTGAATCAGATATATGACCGCGACCACCACAGCGAGAACATAGTCAGGCGCTCCCAGTTTGAACCACAGGAACGAGTGGGAGGACAACTCCGGTGTAAGTCGGATGGCTGTGTAAATACCTGAAAGTATAGGCAACTGAATGAGCATCGGCAAGCAACCAATATTCAGCGGATTGAACTTATGTTTCTTGTATAGCTCCATCGTTTCCTGAGAAAATTTTTGCTTATCAGCAGGATCATTTTTGCCTTCATATTTTTTCTTGAGCGCATCCATCTCGGGTTTCATGGCATTCATGATGACTCGTGTTCCCTGCTGGGACTTGGCTTGACGCATCATCAAGGGCAACAGTGCCAGACGAATGACAAGCGTAATCACGATAATCGCGACCCCGTAGCTTCCGTTAAATATGGTGGCAATATGCTGAATCAGATACGACAGTGGAAATACAATGTAGTGATTAAAAAATCCCGGTGTCGATGAAGTAATCTCCGACACGTTGTTGCTGCATCCGGCAAGCAGCATGACTGCAAACAAAATGACAATCAGGCCATAGATCCGTCCCTTGCCCGAAGTAAAAGTGAATCCCTTGTTCGTCTTATGTTCCATATATATCCTCCTCGTTGATTTGTTGACCAATCGTTCAACGAGGAATGACAATCTGGTTCATCTTCATCGGGCGCTTCTCTTCGTCTAATCATGCGGCTCCAGTCTTCCTGTCTGTGCTGTCTGTCCAAACACAGGGCGGGAAGTACAGGTTCAAGTCCACCACCGGCGCCACCTTCCATCCAGTACTCTGTCATGCCACAATGAAGATGGGCAATATAGGCATAACTGACGGTGAAGATGAGTCCAATCGAAAATAAATATGGTAATAACTCCTGCAGTTCAAACAAGGGATTCACCCCCTTTATAGGTTAGTTTTTATATTATAACACTTACATATTGTTTTTGCATAAATCCGTACGTGAAAACAACTACTATTCATCTATTCTGTTCTCAATTTGGACAATTCTATCTCGGCTCTGTGTCTCGCTACATTATAAGAAGGCCATGAACGATCTGATGAATCCTCGTCCAAGTAGGCTTGACGTTCTAGCATTTCCCTTTTGAGATCCGGATACTCCTCCTGAGCAAACTCTCGAAGTAACGGAACTGCATCTGCCGACAGACTTGCCAGATAGGTTGCATCAATATTGCCAGTCTGATGATAACGTTCTATGTTCAGATCGGCAATCCGTTTATCCATGCCCACATAATTGACAGCAACATATGCAGTGAGCGCAAGCACAATATACCAGCGGATCAGAGGTATTGATGTGTACCGTATACGAAGGCCAGCAATCAGCAACAGGAGTGCGAGGAAGATCATGAATGCGTGTACCAGGAAGCGGATGTACGTATATCCATATGCCTGCTCATACAGATTTAGGCGCATAAACGCGGAATACAACATAATTGCTGAACAACTGACCAGAATCAGGAGAAGTACCTGATGTACGATGGAACCCGCTTTGCCACTCGAACGGGTATACTGCAAAGCAACAATAAGAATAAAGAAGTTAATACCTGTGACGAGAATTAACTCTGCGAATCCACTTCTCGCATAATCTGCGTAAGACAGATCTACCGGAAGGTGCCCCTCTCCTGCACCAAACAGATACGAAAACTGCACAAGTACAAACAAAACGTACACACAGTTAATGACAATCAGCATTGTCCCCACAATGATGGGGTCCAATCTGAATGGTTCCCGCTGGACCGGAGTGCGTTCGGGCTCGGGTGTAATCTTATTGGTAACCTTACCTTCAGTGGCCGGGTCCACAGGAGAGAATATATAGGTGTGATCACGCTTATCAACCGTGGATACTGCTCCATTTTTCCAATGTGCGTTCGCTCTCTTCTCTGCCTCATATTGCATTGGCTGTACAAATCCCCATACATAACCGAACAGCAATACACCTGCGATGACAATCCAGATGATTCTCGGTATCCCTGGAGTAAAAGCCAATTGATTCAGCCACTCCGGAAAACCGGCTAAATACTGATCAAAGACCCCGTCAGCAGAGGACAGTAATGCAACGACTACAATGAGGATAGGCAAGGACGCCACAAGACCAATGAGTACTTTGAAAACAACTGTTTTCTGGGATTTGCCCATGCCACGCCCGCCTGCTCTCACAGCAATAGCAGCAACAGTCCCCCAATGACGTATGGCTTGAGGTAGCAAGTGGTCAATAGCCGTACCAATCAAGCCAATCTCCCACCACTGCTTCTGTTTTCTGCCCATCAGATACGTCATATGTAAGATAACTACGCCAGGTATGACCAGAAAATTAAGAACATACAGCAGTTCATTGTCGTATAACAGAAACGTTAGCGACAACAATAGCACTACAGCCGCTACAAAAGCATCAATGAACTTGAAAGACCTCATGCGATCCCTTGCAAACAGATACATGAACACATAAAAGAGAATTACAAAGATAGGATACGATACGCCAATCTCATTACCATAGAATAAATACTGGTGAATGATCGCCAGCATCCATGCAGACAGTAGCGTGATTAGAGCGCGTTGCGGTGAAGCCATTATTTTATCAATCATGGGAAAAACCTCCATTAACCTTTCTATGCTATATTCTAGATGATAAAATGGGAATATAAATAGAAATTAAAATCGACAAAACTTCTTATTTTAGAGGAATACGTCAGAGTTCACCTCCAGGAGGGAATCAACACTTGAAATTACATCAGCAATATCTGCTGTTGCATCGCCATTACGGTCACCATACAGAACATGAACTTACACTCGCCGATCTCGCTGAGTTGCTAAATTGTACACACCGCAATACGTTAACGATTGTCAAAAAGATGGTTGCCCATGATTGGATTCGTTGGGTTTCCCAGCGTGGCCGGGGTCGGCGTTCTTCACTGACTTTGCTTGTTCCGGCTGATCAAATCGCCGCAGAATATATGATGCAGGCCATGAATCGCCGGGAGTTACAGGAAGCTGCCGAGCAGGTAAGCGCATTCTCCAGTTCAACAATCATGCAGGATCATCTAAACCAGTGGTTGCTTGGATATTCAGGACATCATACGGAAGCCGGCACCAATAATGAGCAGATTGATACGCTTCGGTTGCCCCTGCGCCAACAGCTTCATGCGCTTGATCCGCTGTACATTAATCTATTAGCTGAATCCTTTGTTACCAGCCATGTCTTTGACGGGTTGGTTCAGCGGGGTGAACAAGGAGAGATTCTTCCCTGTCTCGCTCATACCTGGGATGTCAGTGGAGACCGAAAGACCTGGATCTTTTATTTGCGAAAAGGTATTACATTTCACGATAGTCAGTTGTTGACGGCCCATGATATAGTGCATACGTTTGAACGGCTGCAATCTACAGATCGCCGGACACTGTACCGTGATGTAAGTAAACAGATTCTATCTATTGAAGCGGTCGATTCCTTAACCGTGTGTTTCCAGCTTAAAGATCCTCATGAATTGTTTTTGTCCTTCCTGACAACAAGTCGTGCGGCGATTGTACCCTCACCAGGAACAAACGAACATAAGATGAAGCATGCGGGTGATGTACATGGGATGCAAAAACCTGTTGGGACGGGACCGTTCAAGGTCACCGCCTGGGATGATCACTTGTGCAGACTTGAAGCCTTTTCATCGTATTTTCAGGGTAGAGCACATATGGACCGGGTAGATATCCTGCAAATTCCGTGGAGTGCCTCGGCAAAAATGGATGATAGCCAAGATATCGAAACTCCGTTCTTTCATCTTGTTCATAATCCGTCTTCGTCTGCGGGTGCAGAATGGACACAGATTAGTGCAGGTGTGATGGTTCATAAATTACTCACGTGTAATACGCAAAAAACCGGACCGTTAAACGATCCGGAAGTAAGAGCACACTTTCAGTCATGCCTTGCTGGGATGTATAGAGATGACGGACATGCAGATAACTCTGAGATCGTGGAGACTGATTTTAGTGCGGTGAATGCCGGAATGGTTGACCCGGAAGGGTTTAGAGATATTACTAAACGACTCACTTCGACTAGTCCCATCTCCCTGCACATTGCAACCATTCCACAATATCGCAGGGATGCTAAAAATCTGGCGTCCATACTGGAGCAGTACGGTTTCTCTTGTACCGTCCGTACTGCTACGATGGAGCAGTTCAAAGGAAATCTGCGGCTGGAGTCCGATCTGATTCTCTTCTCACTGATTCGGGACAGGGATGAAGAACTGCGCAGGTATGATCTTTACTCCACGTTGTCTGAGCATCTGGAAGATTCTACTCGTATAACGATCCATGAGATCTTGCAAACCATCGTCGCCTCTCCCATCGCTGCGGATCGAACTAGTGAATTAGACCGCATTGAACAATTCTTGGTAAGCCAGAACCTACTGTTCCATTTATCTGAAAAACCG
Organism: Paenibacillus xylanexedens; assembly: GCF_017874615.1. Classification (GTDB taxonomy): domain Bacteria; phylum Bacillota; class Bacilli; order Paenibacillales; family Paenibacillaceae; genus Paenibacillus; species Paenibacillus xylanexedens. The sequence goes on along the minus strand of NZ_JAGIKV010000003.1, from coordinate 246,336 downwards.
GTAGAGACGGCTTATATGCCTTCCGTGCGTGGTCTATCTTTCAACAGCCAGGGCTGGGTGAACCTCCGTCATATCTGGTTTCCGTGAATGCTCGTTAAACGAGCATAATAATACTTTCATTTCATGATGCGGTAATGATTTTGGATGCCTATGAACTGGTCATTGGGTCGGCATCCACCTTCTGCCGTATTTTTTCATTTTTCTTCGAAATAGTATCCTTGCGGCGGTAAATACCGAGAAGTAATCCAATCATGGCATATTCAAAGATCAGATGAGTACCATATCCAATGAAAGGAAAAGCAATGCTGATGATTGGAACCTTACCAGTAATTACTACAAGAGAATAAATCATCTGCAAAGACAATATCGTAGTGACACTCAAGATGATCATGCGACCATAATCATCCCGAATACGAGGGAGTATTTTCACCATACTACTTACAAACCAGAAAATACCTATCAACAAGAGTATGCCTGCAGACCAACCAAACACATCAATAAGCATTACACCGGGAAAATCGAAATAATTACTTTTGATCAGGTCAAACCGTGTATCTAGTCCATTGCCCCACCATCCGGCTGTTCGCACGATATCCATAATCGAATTATACACAAAACCATTTCCATTGGGGTCATCCTGAAGGTTGAACACGACAGAGAATCTATCCAAACGTCTGTATTCATCCATGAAAAGCAACAATATTAGTGACAGACTTCCAGTAGTTATGGCAGCGATGATCATATAAAGCCATTTTCGTGTAATCCAGCCAAATAGAATGACCGATACAATACCAAACAATAACATACGAACCCAATCTGATATTTGAAACAAGAGCACTGCCGGTAATGCCACCATTGCAATGTAACTTAGTACTGACTGTATACTACAACTTGTTCGAAGTTTATCCAGCATAATTGCACCTATGGCGAGAGGCAATATCCACATTGAAACCGTGGTTACATCAAGTACAAAGCCGAATGGTAATGACAAGTACCTGTCTATACCGTTGTAGGCTGAAGATAGCATCGGATTGATCCACAACAGGGCATTGAACAAAATATAAATCCACCAGGCAGCTTTTTTCCATTTGCGGTAATCAAAGAAAATAAAGAAAGACATCATCATCAATCCAACAACGGTGTTTTTCACATGATAGCTGTATAAATATTGATATCTTGCTTGTGTCGTATTAGTCGTAAAAATCCACATCAGTATCAGACTGATTGTAGCCAAGACAATAATTCCAGACACAATGCCCCAATGCATACGATGGCGATGCAATCGGTGCATACTCTTGCCTACGACAGCTGGATCACCCATCTGTTCAATGGCATATGCAATTGCTTCTTCCTCTGTATAACCTTCTTGTTCTTTATCCAACATCATTTCTTCCATGTGGTTTCCCAACTCATCACGCAAGTCATTATGTACTTCGCGAGCTTTAACCTGAACACACATGTGATCAAGATAATGCTGAATTCGCTCATGTCGATTTGTCATGTCAGGCCTCCTTCCCCAAGCACCCGATCAACAGCTCTACGGAACATATTCCATTCTGCTTTTTTACTTTGTAAGGCCTCCATGCCCTTGTCACGAATCGAATAATATTTCCGTTTACGGCCTTCAACCTCCATCCAGTACGACTCTACCCAACCTTCAATCTCCATAGCATGCAAAATAGGATATAACGTGCCCTCTTTCAGATTAAACACACCCTCGGATTGACGATGTAATTCCTTAATTAATTCATATCCGTACAACGGTCGTTCCTGAAGCAGGGTCAGAATCAATGTTTCGGTACTGCCTTTAATCATTTGTTTGTTAACCTGCAACGCGCTCACTCCTTCCTTTTTAATTCATTTAGCAAGAATTTTTAGATTTTGAAAAATACACTTTTAAATCTCTTCTTTTTATATACATCGGAAACCTATGCATAGAACAACTAGGTATGATATTACCTTATCCTTCCTTTTCTGTCTAGCCAACAAGCTTCTTTATTTATGTTAAAATAAACAAGTCCTTTCATTCACGAACTCTAATGATGACTCTATATACTCGTGTATTTTTCAATTACATATCCTATTTTTTGAATCTAATTAAAGGAGGCATTACATTCATGAGCAAACTACTTTTCTTTCTCGGCGGGGCCGGAAGCGGCAAGACCACCCTTGCCAAAGCCCTTTCCCGTAAACATAAAGCGGCTTTCTTTGATATGGATATTCTGCTTCGTCCCGCGGCTGAGGCGATCATGACCCTTCAGGGACTTGATCCATCTGATCGGGATTCACCGGAATACAAACGGCTGTGCCGTGATCTTGGGTATCGCATTACGATGGACGCCGCTCTGGATAACGTACAGTTGGGTATCGATACGATCGTTGTGGGGCCATTCACCAAAGAAATTGGAACTCCCGATTGGATTGCTCAGGAACTTGCACGAATTGGACGTTCCTTGGAAGATACGGATGTGCGGGTGGCCTATATTTATCTGGAGAATGAAGCATTGTACCACAAACGGATCTCTGCAAGACAATCCCCACTAGATGAATGGAAGTTAGCCAACTGGGATGCCTTCACAGCTTCTCTCGTCCGTAAAGAAATAGCCTGGCCGCTCCCTGCTTCATCCGTCGCTTATATTGATAATTCCAGTGATGATCCTGCGATTGCCTATGCTGAACTTGAACGATGGATGTACGAGTAGTTTTATAAAATCTACTTCCCAATTCCTTTGCACGATGTCGCTTTGCATGGAAAATAAAAAGACGAAACAAAAAGAGGTATTTGTCGAGATCCCCGTTGGGTCCATCATGACAAATACCTCTTTTCATATATTCAAGATCATTCAAAACTCAATCTTCATCCTCCACAATTGCGGGATCACGCAAAAAGGTTTGCGGAAGTCCTGCCGTAATAAGTGCGTACTACGGAATCGCCATTACATTCGAACTGATAGATTATAGATGTACTTAAATGTAAGAGAACGAACATATCTCAACTCAAAGGAGAATTTCATGAAATCTCACGTAGCAACATGTCCAACTCGACAACAACACAGCTACAAATCAAATCCTAATTGGAAACGTGCCGTAGCCAACATCCTCCTGGTTGCATCTCTAAGTTTCACCACGATGACCAGTGTATCGGCAGAGAGCAGTCTCCCTCTTCCTCAGGTAAGCCCTCAGGAAACTGAATCGTTCATCAATCAATTCTTCGCCCAGCCTGAAATGAAGTCTGCTCTGAAAGGTGCGGTAGTCACCGTTGTTCACGATCAACAGATCATTTTGAATAAAGGATATGGTTATGCCAATGTGGAAAAACAAATCCCCGTCGACGCCGACTCCACTCTATTCCGTGTAGCCTCCATCTCCAAAACGCTGACAGCAACCGCTATTATGCAATTGGCCGAGCAAGGTAACGTAAAGCTTGATCAGGATATCAGCGCATACACAGACGCTTTGCATCTGACCAACCACACCGGAACAGCGTTAACATTGGAACATCTGATGACCCACACCAGCGGGTTTGATTTCACAGATGCAGCAGCTATACCCAGGGAGTTGAATCATTCTTATCCGCTTGAGCAATTCATCCAGGACAACAAACCGTCCGTTGTTCGCAATCCAGGAGAAGTTTTCCGTTATGACAATTACGGTTATGCACTCTTGGGCTACATCGTTCAGAAACAGTCCAAACTTCCGTTTGAGACTTATGTACAACAGCATATATTCAACCCTCTTGATATGTCGGATAGCCATTTTACACTAAGCAAAGACACGCTGAGTAAACTCGCAACTCCTTATGGCGCTGAAGGACAAGTACTTCCGCAATATCCCAATGTACCGGACAGCTCTCCTGAGGGGGGATTAATTACGACTGGACGGGATATGGCTCACTTTATGCTTGCGCAGCTCAATCAAGGTTCGTACCAGGGTGCACGTATACTCGAACCGTCATCCGTCCAAGCGATGCAAACCCTGGATGTGTCCATACACCCGGATATACCTGGCACAGGTTACGGATTCGAATCCACCTATTCGCAGTATAATCATGGACGGAAAGTCGTGAGTAAAGCAGGCGATCTTGACGGATTCCACTCCAATCTGTGGTTGTTACCTAACGAGAAGACTGGACTATTTATCGTCTCCAACAGTGATGGACCAGATGTGCGAGAAGCGCTTTTTCAAGCATTTATGGATCATTTTTATCCAAACAACGAGACGCATTATAGTGATTATAGCGTAACCAAGTCTTCACTCCGTACCTATGAGGGACTATATCGGGATATCCGTTTGCCTGCATGGTTGTATGATATTTTAGCAACAGAGAAAGGTCTTCAGGTTATAGATGCTTATGGCACTCACACCTTAACCCCCGTTAAGGACATGTTGTTCATGGATGAGGAAGGCAAGCTCGCTGGTTTCAAAAAAAACCAGTCAGGTGAAATCACATATTTCTATTACAACAAGTCAGATAGCTGGTCCGAAAAATTGCCAGAAGCCAGACCTTATGAAGATGTGCCAGAAGACCATCCCTATGCTCCGTACATCTATCGCTTAACCCAGATTGGCCTGTATCCACAGGATCAATCCCTATTTGAACCAGAGAAGCCTGTAAGTCGTGGGGAGTTTGTAGCACAGGTCGTGGGTATAAGCGGAATGTCCATTTCAGCTCAATCACCAACATTTAAAGATACCCAATCAAGTCCCTATGCCGCCTACATTCAAACAGCCCTTGAACTGGGTATTGTGCAAGGTAATACCCGTGGATTGTTCCATCCTGACCAAGCCATAACAAGGCAAGAGGCCGCGGTGATCATATCGAGAACGGCACAACAACTCCTTGGCGCACCTGCCGTAACTGCCGATCTCATCGGTTCACAGGATCGTTGGGCTGAAGAAGGTGTCCAGTTTGTGGTTGCTCTAGGTCTCTACGGTCCTGAAGTATCTGTATCCAGCACCGGTGCTGTGAATTATAGATCGAAGCAACCTATGCTCAGGCAGGAATCATCAGTTTTGATGTACAAAATGTTAGGCACTCTGCTACATTAACATAGAGTGATGCTCGGCAAGCCATGTCATTGCTACATGGCTTGTTTTTCCACTTCATTTTACCAATGATGCATTTTATAAGAACGGATGATTGTACCATGCGACTAAAACTCTCATTACATAGATTCATGAAAACTAAATTTAATTTCGTGTGGTTTGTAACGATGTTGTGCTTTATACTGACAGCCACGTACATCCATATCTCTTCATTTATGAATCCTTATATCGGACTTTCGTTGACACCAAATGCCTCCAATTCTTGGGCAGTACATGATGTAGATCCGCAAGGTTTAGCCTATACATCCGGGATTAGATCAGGTGACACCGTTATCTCGCTGGAACTCAAAGGACGAGTCCGCTTACTCCATCAAAAAGGTGTATTTCTAGTGACTGAAGCCTACACCATCGACGTTGAGAATTCTCACGGTCAGGCATCCCAACATACAATGAAGCCTGGACCACGTGAATGGTTCAACATCGGCTTCTCATCCATAGTAGAATTATTGCTATTGTTGACCGGAACCTATGCCTTGTTTAGCCAACCCGGTTCACGAGTGATGCGCCTGTTCTACCTCCTTAACTTGTCCATGGCCATATGTATACTGACGATGTACACATCCCAGTTGCCTTTATCCAATTATATTTTGGCCTTTTGTGCGGCATGGTTACCTTACTGTCTAACTGCTTTTTATGTGTCTTTTGTATTCCGTACCCGTCTGCATCGTTTTCGATGGTTATTAATCATCAGCAGATGTATTGCCGTTGCCTACTCTACTGGCCTTGCCTTTCTGTACATCAAGCAGTGGATGATGACCGATGTTCAAATCAATCAAGGTATTACTACCGTCAGTACTCCTGTTGCACCGTCTGGTCCAACCAATCTGCTCAACTTTATTCTTTGTGCAACCCTTCTGATCTTAATCTGGATGACATGGGTTAATCGTAAAAGCTACAATCGCAAGGAGCAGAACCAGCTATTGCTCATGTTAACAGGAATACTTGTTAGCCTGATTCCCTTCATCATCTGTTTTGCTATTCCAACCCTGCTTCAAGGTGAACCATTATTGCCTGTAGAGTACACATTAATTGGATTTCTGCCTTTGTCATGGATGTTCACTTATGTACTTGTACAACGGAGTATGCTTGACCTCAAACTGGTGATGCCAAGATTGATGATTCATGGACTATATGTTTTGATCGTATTTTTACTGTTTCTGGCTGCTTCTCACCTGCATTCGTTAATTCATATCAGCTTACTCTTTGTCTCGTTTTTGCTGATCACTTGGGTGTATCAGTACATGCTCACCCGCTCACGCAAGAAAAACAAACTTAACAAAGACTGGTTGGAACACCAACAGCTGCGGTTGACTGTGCGAATGGCTGAACAGCAAAACATGCGGGACATGATTCACGTGTTTGCCGAGATGTTCCACAAGATGCTGGATATTGAAGGTGTAATTGTCATATGGATTGATGATAAGCACAGATATTCTCAGGAAGGTACAGGGATTTTTACTTCCATTCAGAATATAGATAACCAGGCGTTGGATATTGAAGTTTTACGACAGAAAGTTGATTTGGCACAGATTTGGGAGCTGTCAGGTGAACCCACTACGGAGACAATAGGATTTCTGGGCATTGGTCACAAAGAAAATCGCACCCTTTTTTCAGCAGAGGAACAGGATATCATTAATAAAGGCAGGCTGGAAGCAATTCGAATGCTCGTCAATGGGAGACTCTTATCCGATCTGCAGAAGCGATATGAATACCGTGTAGACCAGACAGCTCTTCATGAACACCAGATACGCCGTCATCGGCAGTTCAATGATATTATGATGGAAGCCCAACAGGCAGAGCGTATGAAAACCTCTTATTTCCTTCATGACCAACTGCTTCAAAACCTGATTTTCCTGTCTCGTGATTTGGAGGAATTACACGATACCGGAGAGACGCATAAGGATCAAACGGCTGTTTGGCTGGAGTGCCTGTATGCTTCCCAGAGAGATATACGTCAATTGTGTGATGATCTCTACCCTCATATTATGGATCGAAGTGATCTTGAGGAAGCGTTGCAATGGCTCATCCGCACACTTCAAATACAAAGTGGCATCAGAATGGAACTACACTACAACGCCCTCTCTGAAGAGTTGAAGCACGAACCTCTGAAGTCCACCGTCTTTCGGACGATCCGTGAACTCATCATGAATGTGATGAAGCACGCACAGGCGTCGTTCTGCTCTATTCAGGTACATACAAGGGATACTGACTTGATTCTCCAAGTAGAGGATGACGGCTTGGGGTTTAATGTTCATACCACATTTGATACTGCAACAGGGCACTTCGGTTTGATATCCATACAAAGCAGCATTCAGCATCTCGGTGGAGAATTCACCATACATTCCAGCCTTGGCAAAGGAACCTCAATCAACATCCGTTTGCCTTTAACCAAAGGAGCAACTGAACAATGAGCGAACCCATTACAGTCGTACTGCTTGATGATCACCCCCTGGTCATGGAAGGTCTCAACAACCGCTTAAACCGCGAACCCGGCATACAGGTACTGAAAACATTCAGCGATCCATTGCTTTTTTTATCCGAAGTAGAGGCGTTGCGACCAGATGTTGTTGTGATGGATATCCGCATGCCCCAGCTTGACGGGTTCGAGGTTGTGAGAAGATTGAAAGATCAATACGGGTTATCCGTCAAAATTATATTACTATCCGGATACAACTATCACGAATTCCAGTTAAAAGCTTATGATCTGGGCGTCCATGCCTACTTGTCGAAACAAGCAACGTTTGGACAGATTATCAACGCCATTCACCAAAGTATGTTGGGTCATGTGCTTATTCCAGAGACCATGTTATCCCCTAATCTGGAGGAATCCCTCACAGCAACTGAACGGGAAGTGCTTAACCGCATTGCACTGGAGATGACCAACAAGGAGATTGCACAGGATCTGGCGATCAGTCAACGTACAGTGGAGTATCATATAACCTCTATTACACAGAAATTTGGTGTTAAGTCCAGAATTGGTGCTGTAGTCAAAGGCTATCAGGCAGGGATTCTCGGTGACGTAATACTCCCTGAGAAACGTTAAAGCATGGAACATTTTTACGAGAACAACAAAAGAGCGGCAGAACACCCTGTAATACAACCTGAGGTTTGTTCTGAACCGCTCTATCTGTTGGTTTACTTTCCTATAAGGTGCATTCATGCTTGATGCGTGTGCTCCCTATCCGCGCTGACGCGCCACATGACGTTCAGCAATACGAGCCGTGATTATTCCATGACTCTCATCGATTTCTTCCGGTGTACACGCGGCTTTCAGCTCATATACTTTCACTGGCGAACGATCAATGATATCCAAAAATGAATCAAAAAAGGTCATGTCTTTACTATGGATGTATGGACACCAATGATCTGCCAACCCTACAGTTTCATGAATATGCACGCCAACCACGTGATCAATCAACGCGTTGGCCTCACGTACATTGTCATATAGGCCCATTCGATCCATCATCATGCCGTGACCAATATCGTACCAGAGACCAAGCGGCGCGCCCTTCATTTGTCCAATAATCGTTCCCGCTTCGTGCAAAGTCGGCATCTGATAACAGCGTGAACGGGTCTCAATACCGAAATTCACCCCGTATCCTCGCTGCTCCGACAAGTCACACACCTCTTCCAGACTCTCCTGAATCCGGCTCAGGTAATATGCGCTGCCATCTTCCCGCTTCTCCAGCATCTCTTGCCATAAAGATTGATATGCCGGTGAATCCGGCCCCTGATCGTGGTATATCTTTTTCAATGCTTCATCTATATTGTATTCAAACGGAACCTCACCGGGATGTACAACAACAGCCTTGGCACCATAACGATGTGCGTACTCGGCTGAGCGAAGTAACAGCTCAATCGCCCGTTTGCGGCGCGTCTCATCATCGAATCCAAGCAGGACGGAATCCGTCCCGTAATCCGGATCAGCCACATGCGGGAATGTATTATGCACACTGGATACACCGATCTGTCCCCGTTCAATCATCGGTTCTATCGTCTGCAGCATCTCTTCCGTTACGTTATAATTCAGTTCAACCTGTTTGAATCCAAGAGACTTGATCTCCTCGATCATACCTTGTCCGTTCGTATAACGTTTAATATTCCAACATGTTGAGAACGAATACTCCTGTTTGTCCGTATACATGATTGGTCCTCCTGTCTCTCATTCTATCGCCCATTCATATTCCATTTATCTCTATCTATATAAGTTGAACCAATAAACTTTACACTAGATCACTCCAATTGCAGTACCATCTTCCGATCGCTGTTATCCCCAGATTTTTTTGATCCCCTTCTTCAAAGGGAAAAATCCGGTGATAGCTTATGCTTCCGATGCAGCTTTCTTGCAGAAAGCTTTCAGGCGAACGCTCCGCTTCTTCAGATCGGTTCTGCACTCTTCGATCTCGTGTAAATGTTCAGTTCATCTTATATACCTATTTATTCCTCATACCGTTGTCTTCATGGAGGGTCAATTCAAATCTCATCTTGTTTGCAGTCGTTCCAGGCACATAACGATAGATGATCTCCACATGATTCACGTACATCAACACGGATGGTTCAGGTGCCTCAGCCTTCACGGTACACGTAAGTCCAGGGAACTGCCATAACGCTGGTGTAATATCCTCCTGACGAAGGGAGGGGCCTCTGATTTCAAAATAAACGTCGATCTCTTCCGCCGTATCCAGCTCCACATCAATGGTTAACGAATCTGGTGTGAGATCCGCATCAAACGTTACTCCGCGCAGATGACTGTTCCACCCCTCGCCTACCTCACGGCGTATCAAGCGAAGATAATAACGCTCCCCCGTCTCTGTCTGCCAGTGGATCGTGGCGGGATGCATCTGTCCGTTCGTATTCACACTTCCCGACATGGCCCCGATCATTCGCTCCTCACCGACCCAGGCTTTGGCCGTACATAGATTCCGGTTAGACGTTGGATCATTGCGCTCACACAGTTCCATGAACTGTTTCTGCACAAGCCGATCCTTTTGATGAGCCTTGAAATACGGCACGGCTTCCGCGGGCACATCTACTCCAAGGAGAGCAATCAGTGGATCATGGCCTGACTCACAGTTGATGCCTGTCAGATACTCATACCCTTCACCAAGCAAAAGATAGATAAATACACCAATTGAACTATGCTCTCGCATCTCCATGTCGTACGCCCGAGAGAATGGGCCGGAGAGATTCTCGAGGTTGGCATTGTAGTATAGCGCAATGTTATTCCACAACCCGTGTTCGATCCGGTGTCCAATTTCAACCAAACGTTCGGTGAGACCATACTTTCGATACATGCCAAGCACGGACAGATCGACGCCATAATAGGTTGTAGTATTGAACTCCGCGAATGTACCGTCGTATTGTTCAAACTCCTTCATCAATCCTTCTGCCTGTTCATCCGAATGCTGAATCCATTCTGTCCGGTTCAAGCGGTGACCGTAGTAGTGGGTGATGAAAATGTGCATCAACTCAATATTCGTGTTCATTGGGATTACGTCGGATAACCTGCGTTCTATTGACCCTTGTACAGCCAACTCCATTGCATGATCCATCCGCTTCATGAGTGTCTCCGGCATAAGTTCGGCGAATTCGGCAGTTACAACCACACAGACACAAGCGATAAACTCGCGCCAGTTGGGATCATAACTGATCCAGACCGGTGGCAGAATCTGATTCACTGCCGAATAAAAAAGGTGTTTCAATTGTTTGGGGTCTGCTACCTCTGTTAGCAGAGAACCCTCTTCCTGTAGTTTATGGATAAACTGCGCAGACACCTTCTCAAAGGTGCGTTCCAGGAAATAGGCCGTGCCTGGCGCAAAAGATTTCCAAGCATAGTGACCCGCTGGTGGATGCAACTCATTGGGTCGGGTCGCGAAGGTTCCGTGATAGATCTCATCTGGAGCGTCATATTGAACATCGAGCACCTTGTGGAACACTCGTATCGCGCGTTCCACATCACCAGACTCATTTCGAATTAACAATCCGAGCGCATAATGTGCACTGGCTCGTGTGCTGTGCTGCGATGAATCCTCTTCTTCGAAACTACGAAGCAGATCCATTTCCTTGTCATAGAAGCTATCCATCATCAACATGGACTGATTTACAAGATACTGTTGCTCTTTCGACATCTTCTCTACCATTCGTTGTGTCATGTCATGCGACCTCCCGAGACTGTTAACCTTTTACAGCACCTACCATTACGCCACTGATAAAGTACCGCTGCAACCACGGATACACAAGCAGGATCGGTAACGTGGAGAATATAACGCTGGCTGCTTTCAGACTCTCAGGCAGGACCTGAACGGCGCCGATTCCTTCGTTCTGCATCAGTTCTGTAATCTGGTTTTGCTGAATCATCTGATACAACTTCAATTGCAAAGGATATAGTTCAGGTTTCGTAATATACATGAGTGCATCCTGGAAACCATTCCACCGTCCTACCGCGTAAAATAGGCTCAGTGTCGCCATAACCGGAAGGGATAGCGGTAGAATAATACGCATAAGGGTTCCGAAGTGGCTGCTTCCATCAATGCCCGCCGCTTCTTCGAGACTTTCGGGAATCCCTCGGAAGAAGGTAATGAGGATGATCATATAGAACGGACTAATCAATCCAGGCAGAATAAGTCCCCATGTGCTATCGAGTAGATGCAGATTTTTGATCAGAATGTACTCGGGAATAATACCCCCACTGAAGAACATCGTCACCACAATGACAAGCATGAACCACTTGCGCCCCTTCAGATTACTTTTCGCCAGTGGATAAGCTGCTGCAATGGTCATCGCCATGCTTAGCACCGTACTCAGGACGGTTAGCCAAATCGTATAAATGAGGGAACGAATCATCGATCCATCTGCAAATACTTTGGTATACGCCTCAAAGGATAACTCTTTGGGGAAAAAGGAAACTTCTCCTGAACCGATCGCCCGGTTCGAGCTGAACGAGATCGCAATAATATGAATGAATGGTGCAAGACACAGCACCATCGTAATGATAATAAGAATGACGTTTACCGTGTTGAATATTCGATTCGCCGTGTTTTCAGACATCTCACTCACTCCTTACAGATCATATGTGAATCAATCCACTACATAATGCTCTCATCGGTCAATTTCTTGGACGTATAGTTTGCCCCGAGTATGAAGACAAGTCCAACTAATGCCTGGAACAAACCTACAGCCGTTGCGAGCGTAACCTGACCAGATTGTAAACCGACACGATAGACAAATGTGCTGAGCACATCCGAGTATTCACGTACAGCCACGTTCCCTATAATAAATGGTCGGTCAAAGCCGATGGAGATCATGTTGCCGACATTGATGATCAATAAGGTAACAATCGTCGTTTTGATGCCTGGCAAGGAGATGTGCCAGATTCTGCGTAGCCGACTTGCTCCATCCACTTCTGCAGCTTCATACAGTTCCCGGTTAATCCCCGTCAGGGATGCCAGATACAGAATCGTACCCCAGCCTGCACTCTGCCACACACCTACCGCAAGATACGTGAAGAGCCAATAGTTTTTGTCTGAAAGGAATGGCAATGGATCGAATCCCATGCTCATTAAGATATTGTTAATGAAACCGGATTGCGTACCGAATACCTGAAGTACGATCCCTCCAATAATAACCCACGAAATAAAGTGAGGAATGTACAGTAAGGTCTGTGCCAACTTTTTGAACCAAGCCTTCTTCAGCTCGAACAATAAGATGGCCAATATAAGTGGTGCCGGGAAGGAAACCAGTAGATCCAGCATGTTAAGTACTAACGTGTTGCGTAATGCCGTGTAGAAACCCTGATTTTGAAACACTTCTCTGAACGCATCCAAGCCAATCCACTCACTACCGGCGATACCTTGAAAGAAATTAAAGTCCTTGAACGCAATCTGCACGCCATACATTGGCCCATACTTGAAAATAATGAAGTAGATCATGGGCAGTAGGAGCAACGCATATAGTTGCCAGTTTCTGCGGAAATAGATGCTTGTTTTCATAAAACTTCCCCCCATGTCATTCAGGATTTCTTCATCAAGACGATGTTGTCATCGCCTTAATGAAATCCCTGTTCTTTGTTGCCATACGCATTAGATGTGATCTCTACTCTACTTATTTCATCGCATTGTAAGCTTCTGTACGTTCATCCAGGATCGCTTGACCACCGCTCGCCATGTAATCTTTCATCATGCTGTCATAGGTGGCTTCAAAATCAGCGGGTTTGGAAATGGTTGTTTTTACGAAGAACTCCATAAATTTGTCTTTCAAGCCGTTACCGTAGCGTGCTTCCGCCTCAATCGGTTTGGAGAAGCGCACCGGTTGAATCGTGTCCGTGTTAGAGATCGCTACCGACTTACGCATGTCATCCCGATACTTCGACTCTACCTGTACGACATAAGCTTCTTCATTTTTCTTGTCATCCCCAACGTATTTACCATTGACGATAATGGCAATGTCACCGGAATTATAGATACGGCCTGCGATTTCAGGAGAAGCATCATCCTTGATCAATGGGACCCCATCCACAAGTTCATAGTTCTCGTTTTCAACACCGAATTGCAGATCGAACAGGTTGTTGCCCGAAGCCATCCAATCCAGATACTTCATCGCTGCTTCCGCATTTTTGCTCGATTTCGGAATCATCACATACATCGCATTGGGTGCATATGCCGGTTTGGCGAATTTGCCTTCGGAGTTTTTGAATGCATCAATCGGTGTCATCACTGCACCCGGTTGATTGGTTTGCAGGTTTTTGTACGTACCGGAGATGTAAATCTCCCCTGCATCCTCAGTGTAGAATCCAACTTTGCCGTTAGATACATCTTCCCACAGCTTTTTCTTGTCTTTGTCGAGTCCAAAGTCCTTGCTCATTAATCCTTCATTATAAAGTGTGTTCATATATTTCAGGGCATCCTTGAAACCAGGCAACAACGTTGGATAGTCATTGGAACCCAGTTGTTGCGTTAATGTATATTTTTGTTCTTCCGTCAGTGGTTCAATGAATGACCAGATCAGGGGTTCATATTGAGCCGAGGCAATCGACATCCCCATTGGGATAAGTCCTGTGCCAACCTTACCCGGATCTTTTTCCTTAAAGGCCTTCAGTGTTGTATGCAGCTCCTCAGCTGTCTCAGGTGAAGGCAATCCGAGCGCATCCAGCCAGTCCTGACGAACATAGGATGCGTACTTGCCAAGTACAAGACGTTTACCTGGAACCGCAAACTGTTGTCCATCGTATTGACCGTAGGCCAGCGTTTCATCTCCCAGGAACTTCTTCAGGTTAGGACCACTTTGATTGATCAGATCCGTAAGTTCGGTCAGACCTCCTTGCTCTGCATACCGGTTGAATGTTCCCGAATCGTAGGTAAAGACGATATCAGGTACTTCAGAGCCACTCGCCATCAGAACGTTAAGTTTCTGTACTTCCTCCGAGCGTGGTACCGGAACAAATTGAACATCGATGTTGTTTGGATCACCAAACTTCTCTTGAATGAAGCGAGTCAGATAACTGTCCGAAATGGTGTAGCCCGCCGGTGTGTTTCCCCGGTCGAAGATTTCCACTTTCAAAGTCGTTTTTTCCCCCGAACCCGACTCTCCTGATGAAGATGCTGATTCGCTTCCTGACGAACATGCAGATAATAATAGAGTGAATGCTGTTACCACTGCGAGGATTGAACTTGCCTTGCCTGCCTTACGTCTTTGAAATAATCTCATTTGACCTTTCCCCTTTCGCACACTCTCTGAATGAATTCACATGATTGCCACTCCACTTTGTTCATCTCATTTCGTCGCACCTGTGAATGTCACTAATCATTACATATAATCCGATAATCAGACAATAAACTATTTTCAAAATGTAAAATCCACGGTTTTTAAGTTAAATACCGCGATATATAAACATATTTCCTGACAATATACAATTTTCACACCTTTAATGTTAACTATAATAACATATTGTGTTCTGTTCATTTCAATTTCTTATACACAATCTGGCATCACCCAGCTCGCAATAATCCTTTTTCCGCTGGATACTCCCATCAAACCATAACAATAAGAGACCACATCTGTAGTGATCTCCATGTGTAGCAGATTTAAAAGCATTTCATGCACTAATCCCTCGGCGGAAGATTAAACTTCACTTGACCAAACAACGTATCGATGGCATTTCCCGCAAATTGATCGATAACATGTTCGTTGCTCGTATCCGTATGTTCCAAAATCAACACATTATACTTCTCATCATAATGCATTCCGCCCAAAATAAACTTCACAGGAATGTTCTGGGCTGCCCCCGCCTTCGAAATGGCCTGCACAAGTTCTGATTCATGCCTTTGGCGAGTGGTCGTGTAGGTACCATCAGGTATAATTATCGTATATGACGAGTCATCTACATTAAATGTGAATGTGTTGTTGCTTGCTGTGATGGTAATCCGCCTATTGATATCTACCGATCCCCACACTTGCTGTCCGTATGTATACATCATCTTCAACTCCTTCCCTATGAATTAATGGATTGTCATAATGCTAGTATAGGTCATTCGTAAAATTCCTTAACGTACCAGCTTAATGAGCCTATGATCTTGTATTAAAAATCAAAAAATCTCCTGTAAAAGGACGATAAGGCACGAATCTTATCCCCTCATACAAGAGATTTCATGAAATATCCTAAGAATATTGCTTTTCATGCGATGCTTGGTTGTCTGACACGTCCAATATCGATCGTTATTGATCCCCTTGTTTTCCACTCTGCTTGCGATAGTCCCCTGGTGTCACGCCCATAATCCGTTTGAATACTCTGCCGAAAGAGATGGCATTGGCATAACCCACTTGCAGAGCAATATCCTGAACAGCCATATCGGATGCAGACAACAGACGACAGGCCTTTTCGACCCTCAGTTTCACCAGAAAATCAACAAACTTCATCTCAAACTCTTCCTTGAACAGATAACTCGCATATTTGCCCGAGATTTGGAACCGATCACTCAGATGTTTCAGCGACAGATCCGGATCATCAAAATGTTCTTCAATATAAATCCGCAGCTCGTTAATCATCGCGCGATGACTTTTCGTTTCATTTACAGATACATAATTGCGATAGACCTCTTTAAGCCACTCCTGCAAAATCTCTTGAATACCCTCCAGTGTCTCCACCTGCTGGATATCACTGCGAAGACGAGTCAGGATTTCCTCGGCAAATTGGCTTTGCAGCCGCTCAGACAGCTCCCCGAATTCACGGGACAACATCTGGATTAATGCCTGCAGCAACATGCGAATATCGTTATCTGTAATCTGATCTTCACCGAACGCAACAAACATCTGATCCAGCTGCGTTCGCCAACCATCGCCGGTTAGTCTGAATTCACGGACAAAGTCTGCGAGCATCTGCAAATACTTGTACGATTGCAGCTCAATACGATCCGGCAGCTGCTCACTGAGAACGATGGCATCTTTACCAAGGGTAAGTCTATGCTGCAAACCCGCATCTGCACTCGCATAGGAACGAGTAATCTCTTCCCATCCCGATACGGTTCGTCCAATCCCGAACGTAAACCGTAGGCGAAAGTTTTCCGCAATCCACATATGCATCTGCTTAGCCAGATCCATAAGCAATTCACGGTCCAATCCTTCCTGCTCATCCGATGCAATCACCACAATAAGCCTGCGGTTCCCAAACCATTCAGCCCAACCGCCGAACTGAGTCTCATTCTGCACAAGTTCTTCCACTACGTTCATAAGCGCAATCTTCAGAATATTCTGATTGGTCGAGAGATCGTCACCATTCATCTCCGCAATGAGGACAGCAACACTCTTCGGTTCCATGAATCGTTCCTCTAGCGGTTGCAGATGGCGAAGTCGCTGACGGAACGAATCCATCCGCTCCCCTTCCATCAGATCAACGAGCAACTGTCTGCGATGAATCAGCAAGTTTTCATGATGTTGTTTCTCATAGTCAACCGTCTGAGCAATCAAATGTTCCAGCGCACGGTCGATAAGTGCCAGTTCATCTTTGACGGATGGAGCAGCTTCATCCTCCTCGGCACGTGGCTGTAACGCCTGAATTCGATTCATGATCAGCTGAATGGGGCGTGTATTTCTGCGAGTAATGTAGATTAGTCCCGCCACCGCACCAACGATCGTTAATAATCCAATACCGATCCACACATAAGAAACAAGGGATACCCATGAATACAGTTGTCCGGATTGAATACCACTCTCGAAGATCAGACCAAGCTTGTCCGCAGTCACACGATTAAGAATTTCACCTGCTGAAGGGTCCATTTGATGCGCGGTATAGATCAGATTGTCGCTCTTATCCCGAACCTGAAGAACAGATAACTTTTCATTGGTCATGTTATCAATCTGCCGTTCCACTGCATACATGCGGATGGTAATGACGAGCAGACCTTCCCCGCCCCACGGTAAAGGAAGCAACTTATTCATGCTAATCACCTGTGAAGGTACGTCGAAGGAACGTTCCTTATAATCACGCGGCAGATTCCAACCGAGGTTCTCCCGATCTTTCAAGGCTTGCTCAATATAGGCACGATCTTCGAAATCTTCCAAACGCATCATGCCTCTGGGCGTAAGAATCTGGGAATCGGACATACGATAGAGATAAATAGATTGAATCATATCCTGCTGATCCAGCATACGTCCCAGCCCACTTGCCGCATCATAGATGAACTGACTCGATAATTGTCCCTGTCCAGCTTCCAGAAAGCGACTATATGTTTTGTTTGCACCAATGTCTTCAAGCAACCGAAGTTCAATGTCGCTTAGGGAGCGCTCCAGTGTATCCACAATATAGCGTGTGGAGATCATGTCGGCTTTTTTTGTTTCATTACGTGAGAGTTCGTTGACAATCAGGAAGGAGAGAAAGATCAGAATGGAAATCGTAAGCAGAAAAATAGGAAAATACGAATACATCAACTTGGTGTGCCAATTCCGCTTCAGATTTACTTTCATAGGCTCCAACTCCTTCCGTTTCTATTCTAATGAGTATGCTCTTCTCTGTTCTTTGGCCTGCCTGCTGACGATATACAGAATCACCGATCCTAGTGCCGCACTGATCGTGCAAGCCAGATACATCAGTGATGGACCGCCGGAATCGAGTAAATATCCGTTAAGCATATTACCAACAATTCCGCCCAGGCCAGCAAACACCATGTTAAATAAACTTTGACCTGTGGCCTGCATCTCCCGTCCCGTAACGGAAGCCACATATTCCACTGCTGCGATATAGAAGAATCCGAAGGATAACCCATGCAGCACCTGAACGCCAATCATGACCTCAGGCGTCGGCCATAGCCATTGTATCCCCCAACGTAACATATACGCCCCCGCTGCAAGCAGCATCGTCCGTTCATGCCCCCATTTTCGGAGTATGAATGCCGCTGCCAACATGGATGGAACATTGGTAATCGACGCAAGCAACAACGCCGTACCTGTCATGGTCACAGAACCGCCAGCCATCTGAAATGAAATAACAAAAAAGGAGTTAAACGCAGTGAGCGTTTGGTTAACCAGGAAACAACCTGTTAGAAATAGAAGGAATGTCCGGTTTCGGAGCAATCTTGCCAAACCTACGGAGAAGGTTACCGAGGACGAGGATATACTCGTCTGCCGGGGAAGTGTACTTGCCAGTATAGCGCTCAGAATGTTAAACAGGAGAAATGGTAGCCATAACATGTGAATGGAAAACTGGGAGAGATACATCCCTGCGGCAAATCCACCAACTCCCGTTCCTATGCTGCCGAAGAGTCGGATCATGCCATATGAGGTGTTCGCGGCTCTCGCGGCGGTAACCGCATAGGAGTCAGCCACAGGTATTTGAGTCACTTGGAATATAGTGCATAAAGTATAAATCAATATTAATATAAAGTACACTTGAATATTGTAGAAGTACGCTAACGATGCAGGAACAAGCAGGCTTATCACCAGTACGAACCGTGTCTTTTTAAACTTATCTACCAGAATTCCCCATATAGGTTGAAGAATAATAGATACAAGTGTGCCAAACGCCATAATAAATCCGGTTTCTTTACTGGAAAAACCTTGTGCAACCAATATGGGATTAATGTACGGGTTAAACATCCCCCCGGCAAGCCCCATAAACAGATATAGGCCCTGCAATTGGAGTAAAACACGTTTTGCATCATTGGAATCGGCTTTTATTTTCTCTGTGTAAGCCTTCATATGTCTACTTCTCATCCGGATCTCCATCCTTTATTTCTGTAGTTGCTTCGCCTATTCTCTCTTTTTATGTGCGTGTCAGACTCGACTTGATTGCAGCCAATGCCCCGATTGCTCCTGCTTTGTTCCCCAGTTCAGCTACAGCTAAAAGTGTAGGCAGAACAGTGTAACGTTGGAGGCGTGTGCGCACTTCATTTAGATAATAGGATGGGTTGGATGCAGCCACGCCACCACCGATCACTATAATGGAAGGATTGAGTAAAGCCGTAATATTCGCCAGACCTCTCGCCATATAACGCATGGGTAGTTCCAGAATCTCCAGGGCAGCAAGATCACCCGACTCGGCTGCTTTGAATACATGCCTGGCTTCAATCTGTTCCGCTTCCCCTCCTGCCAGACTCATGATCAGGGATAAGGAACTTCCCTTTCCAGCAGCAAAATAACGCCTCGCCTGTTCGGTAATTCCCGTACCTGAAGTCACTTGCTCAAATACGCCAAAGGAATCCGCATCCGCAACGTAACCGGTATAAAGCCCTTCGTCTCCTGCAATGAAATGCCCAATCTCACCTGCTGCTCCATTCTGGCCGCTGTAGAGCTGTCCATTCAGAATAAGAGCAGCTCCAATACCTGTTCCAACCGTGACCATCACACAATGTTGATGTCCCTGCGCTGCCCCTTGATCATATTCTCCCATCGCGGCCATATTCACATCATTATCCAACATGATATTCCCGCTGTAATACTTCGCAATCAGAGGGCGAATATCTTGCTCAGGCCACTGAAAAGCCGGAGCACTTCGCAGTATTCCCTCCTCCTGTAGAACCACACCAGGGAATCCCAAGCCTACACCTTTAAGTTGATCCAGACTGCATCCAACTTCGCGGCAGAATGTTTCCAGTTCAGCGAATAACCATCGGAAGAACTCATCCGGCTGATCACTGGCAAGCGTAGGCAAGATCCGTTCATGAACTTCATTTCCAGCCTGTTGTGATGACAAGAGCATTAATGTTTTGGTGCCTCCAATGTCAATACCTGCAATCCAGCCGGATGGATCACCTCCAACCGTACCATCCTGATTGGTCTGATAATTATTACTTACGTTTTTCACGAATTCTGTCATGCCTTTTCCCTCCTCACATGTTGTATATCCAATCTCTTATTCCATGGCTTCCTGCTGAAGGTTCAGCATCGTTTGTTGTATGGCTACCTGTACCGCGCCAGTGACAACAGCCTGCTCACCAAGCTTCGAACAGATTAACTGTGGTTGCACCGGGAATTGCTCAGATATGATCTGCCTCAGTAAAGGCAATAACACATCACCGTTCCCTCCTATACCTCCGCCAAGCACAATGAGATCTGGAGCAAGCACAACGCTAATCTGCCGCAGCGCGGATGCAATCTTCTGGCTGTATTGTTGTAGAATGTATAACGCCTCTACTTCTCCACTGCGTGCAGCTTCAAATAACTTCTCGGGAGTCAGGTGTCTGTGAAGATCATCTGCACCCGAATCTGCAGCCTCCAATAATAGTTCATCATGCTGATCTAGATAATCTTTCGCCAGTTGCATCAGACCATCAGCGGACAGCACTTCCTCCAGACGTCGGTCATCGTCCACCAGCATCTCCGCGATCTCTCCAGTTAAGCCACCTAAACCTCGAAGCAGTTGGCCATGTACCATGATGCCAGCGCCCGTCCCTGTACCGATGGAGAAAAAAACAAACAAGGGATATCCCGCTGCTGCACCACTCCGATACTCCCCAAGGGCTGCAAGATTCACATCATTTTCCAGAATTACTTCACAGGGAAAAGCTCCTGACAACGACTCTAAAGAGAAAGCTTCTTCCAGACCGGCTAAAGGGTCCACAATACGATGGATACGCCCTGAATCAGGCAGCACTACACCTGGTATACCGAACCCGATGCACTGAATCTGATCCCAGTTCAGATGATTCTCATCAAGCAGTTCGTTCATATGGCTTCGAAGAAGCTCCAACATCGTCGCTTCTGCTCGCTCATAAGCTTCTTGAACAACCATGGGATATGTTCGATAGGCAATGATCTCTCCATTCAGATCGGATAATGCAATCCGAATACGTGTTGCGCCGATATCTATACCACAGACATAATAAGCCGTTTCGTTGAAACGAATGAGGGTTGCTTTTCGACCCTGAGCGTTGTCAGCTGGCCCCATTTCCCTCACCAGATTACGGTCAATCAGATGTTCGACTGCCAAAGATACTGTTGGTTTACTAAGTCCGGTCTGACGGCTGATTTCCGCTCTCGACATGGTTCCCTGAGTTATCAGAGCATCCATAATGAGATTTTCATTCAGATTGCGGATATACTGCGGTGTGCCAGCCATGTTATCGCCTCCCTTTATAGTCAGCATTTTTCATAATTCGATTAAAGTCGCTCTCGGGTACAAAATATAGACGAATAACACCGTTTCGATCTATATCTTGCTGATTGTAAAACGCTCTTGGAAATTATGCTAAATACTTAGTTAGTTAAGTTTATTAACAAATTGATTAAATTAAATATATCATCGTGCTTTGTAGGTGTACAGCTTTTTGTCATTGCACTCTTTTACTAGAAAGAACCACACTTTCACTTGTAACACAAAAGCCTAATAAAGGAATTATTATACAATAATAGACGTTTATACATTTCCGAAACAGTGACCTGTTCATAGAATACCTTATCACGATCAGGGAGGTTTTAATATGTATAGAAAGCATCATAAATGTCATCATCCAAGACCAAAGTGTTTTTACAAAAAAATTACGAAAACTTGTGTTACCAAAGTGAAATATGTCCCTACAAAGTGTAAAAAACACTGTCATGTCACTGTTGAATATTGTGGAGTCAAAAAAAGAAGACATTACTAATCCTCTTTTGCCCTTCTCTTCGGAGAAGGGTTCTTTCTTATTGAACTAGATTAATAACGGATACCATTAACCTATCAAAAAAGTTGCGGTGATATTCACCGCAACTTTTTTCTTCCTTATATACATATATTCATCAAGTTTTAGAGAGTTCAATAAATCCTTCACCGAAAACATCACGCACGTCATGAATGGTGATAAAAGCAATCTCATCTTCTGCTCGTACAATCTTCTTCAGCATAGAAACTTCCTGCTTGCTAATCACAATGTATAGAATTTCTTTCTTATTTTTCGTGTAATAGCCATGACCGGACAGGACGGTTACTCCGCGATCCATCTTCTCAATGACTTGCTTCGCGATTTCATCCTGTTTGGAAGAGATAATCATAACGGCTTTTTTCGGATTGAGCCCTTCAATAATGAACTCCATTGTTTTGGTCCCTACAAACAGCAAGACAATTGTACACATTAATCCTTGCGGTCCAATGATGAAGTATGAGGAGAAAGCCACAATCAGATCGAAGAACAGAAGTCCGTAACTGATATTCCAATCCAGATATTTGTTGGCAAGTCGGGCCAGGATCACTGTTCCCGCCGTTGTGCCTCCCACTCTAACAATCAAGCCAATACCAAGACCGGCAAATAATCCGGCAAAAATGGTATTGATCCAGAGTTCATCCGATGCAATCGTCCAACTCTCCGTCAGATGCAGGAACAACGAGTTGAATACCACTGCAATAATCGTATATACCGTAGTCGTTTTATCAAGAAACCGATATCCCACAATTAACAAAATACCGTTCAGGATCAAGTTCATCAGTCCAGGGGACCATTCAAACAGGTAATACAAAATAATCGTGATACCCGTGACGCCGCCTTCAGCCAAATCGTTCGGGATGACAAACAGGTTCACCGCCAGTGCAAACAGAAATGCACCTGCCATAATAAATAGGATATCCGTAATTCGTTTCTTCATTATGCATTCCATCCAATCCATCAGAAATCAACCTAATCGACCCGTCTCATAAGTTGTCATAATCACTCAAGGATAGATTTTACCATGCTCTCAACAAAATTTGTATACATAATACAAATTGTTGCGTAATTTGTGCAAAGGAATTTTTAAAACCTGCTCTTCTGTCTTCTGCAGAGCTATTGAGTATCATACACCCATGACAAATGTCATGGTCCATCATTGATATTCGTCATTACAGAAGGCTGACGTTTATGACTTACTGTCATGTTCGGATTGTTTTACAATGATAAAAACGCTTCCTACAGGAAAGTCTAGCGGGAAACGCCAAGTTGTAACTGATTACAGTTATAACGATTGAAGGAGGACACAATTTTATGAACAGATCAAAAGAAATGGCCTTAAAAAAAGAAATTACCCCTTACGAAAAAAATGATCTCAGATTAAGTATCCGTCAGTTAATCAATACATTGCTCCCGCTCTTCTTGTTATGGGCTGCAGCTTACTTTAGCTTATCGGTTTCCTACTGGCTGACCTTCCCGATTGCCTTGGTGGCATCCGGATTTGTACTTCGGACCTTTATTATTTTTCATGACTGCTGTCATGGTTCATTCTTCAAGAGCAAACGCGCCAATGATATTCTCGGTACCATTACTGGTGTATTGACAGTTACACCCTATCAACAGTGGAAAAACGAGCATTCTATCCATCACGCAACAAGCAGTAATCTTGACAAACGTGGTGTAGGTGATATCTGGGTTATGACGGTTGACGAATACAAAGAAGCTTCTCCTTGGGGTCGTCTCTTCTATCGGATTTATCGTAACCCGTTTGTATTGTTTTGTATCGGGCCCATTTACGTGTTTCTGTTGGCTTACCGTTTTAACCGCAAAGGTGCTAGACGTAAAGAACGTATCAATACACACCTGACTACCGTATTGATCGTAGTGCTCTATGCATTCATGTCCTGGTTAGTCGGATGGCAGGCTTTTGTAATGGTGCAGGCACCTATCTTCTTCTTCTCCGGTTTCTTTGGTATCTGGCTGTTCTACGTTCAACATCAGTTCGAAGAGACGTATTTTGAACATGAAGATGAGTGGAGTTATGTAAAAGCAGCTGTTGAAGGCAGTTCTTATTACAAATTGCCAAAATTATTGCAATGGATCAGTGGTAATATCGGGTTTCACCATGTGCATCACTTGAGCCCACGTGTACCTAACTATTTCTTGGAAGAAGCACATAACGCAACACCACCCTTGCAAAAAGCAACTACTATTACACTACGTTCCAGTTTGGTTGCCCTGCGCTTCCGTCTGTGGGATGAAGATTCTAAACAGTTTATTAGCTTCAGACAGCTCAAAAAGCTATCCCGCAAGCCGTATGTTCAACCGCCTATCCGAGTAACCAATCCAGCGGGTCTGACAGAGAAGCCTTAACTCTGTCGGATTCGTTTTCTTGTGTTCAAGCCATAGTCATGCTACAGTCATGCTAAAGTTGAGTACAAGTTTGAGGAGGAGAATTCCATTCAAAAGTGGATGCAAAATTTTTATAAAAAAACAGGGTTGAACCTTTATGTATGGCTCGCCTTTTTCATCCTGCCCTTCTATTTTATATCACAATATTCCAAATTATGGACGATGGTAACAGGCATTATTATCATTCTCGTTTTCTTCGTCTGTTATCTACTCGCTTTCATCACCAAGGGCTGGCAGGTATACATGTGGATTGGATTGCTCATTGCCATATCCATTACGATGACGATCGCCTATGATTATGCCTACTTTTCATTGTTTCTTGCTTTTTTTATTGGGAATATTAAAAATAAAGCCGGTTTCTTCACCCTCTACTCGGTGAACCTGGGAGCCAGTTTCCTAACCATTAATTATGGTTTTATCAATCAGAGTTCAATGCTCGTGAGTCAGTTCCCGTTTGTATTCATCAGCTTGATGGCCTCCATTCTGCTTCCCATCAGTACGTATAACAAAAACAAAACTGAACAATTGGAAGGCCAATTGGAGAATGCCAACAAACGACTGGATGATCTTGTGAAAATGGAAGAACGACAGCGTATCGCTCGTGACCTGCACGATACCCTTGGACAGAAGCTCTCACTGATCGGTCTGAAAACTGATCTGGCGAAGCGGCTGCTCCGCAATAATCCCGATCAGGCCGAGGTCGAATTGAATGACCTCAGACAAACGGCAAGTACAGCTCTGAAGGAAGTTCGGGAAATGGTCACCACCATGCGTGGTACACAATTGGTCGATGAACTGTTCCGGGCGGAGCAGATTCTGAAGGCCGCTTCGATTGAATTTGAGCTGGAAGGCAATCCAAAGCTGCAAGATACATCGCAATTGAATGAAAATGTGATCGGCATGTGCTTGAAAGAAGCCGTCACCAATGTAGTCAAGCACAGTCAGGCCACGGTATGCACCATCATCATTAAAGAGACACAGTCTGATAACATTTTAACTGTTCGGGATAACGGTGTAGGCTTAGAACGCACGCGCAACAAGGATCGACGCGGTACCGGCATTTTGGGTATGAAGGAACGACTTGAATTTGTGAACGGTTGTCTGGATCTTCGCCCCGGAGCAGATAAAACAGGTACACAACTCGTTATCCAGGTGCCTAAGCTGACACGCAAACCAATGAAGGAGGA
Source organism: Paenibacillus xylanexedens (assembly GCF_017874615.1). Classification (GTDB taxonomy): domain Bacteria; phylum Bacillota; class Bacilli; order Paenibacillales; family Paenibacillaceae; genus Paenibacillus; species Paenibacillus xylanexedens. Next base: position 220,529 of record NZ_JAGIKV010000003.1, on the reverse strand, counting down.
TACAACATGATCAGCATTGTAATCGCCGAGGACCAACGCATGATGCTGGGCGCCTTGTCTTCCCTGCTCAATCTGGAAAAAGACATGCAGGTGGTAGGACAGGCAAGCAATGGACAGGAAGCTTTGGCACTTGTCAAAGAACTGACCCCGGATATCTGTCTGATGGATATCGAAATGCCCGTGAAAAGCGGCCTTGAAGCCGCAGAAGAACTCAAAGGAATGAGCTGTAAGGTCATTATCCTGACCACTTTTGCCCGGACCGGATATTTCGAACGTGCCCTAAAGGGCGGTGTCCGTGGTTACCTGCTCAAAGACAGTCCAATTGAAGAACTTGCCGAGTCGATCCGCCAAGTTATGAATGGCAGACGCATCTTCGCTCCCGACTTGGTAGATGAAGCTTATGTAGAAGAAAACCCCCTGACAGAACGGGAGAATGCAGTCCTAGGCCTCATGGCAGATGGGAAGAACACCAAGGAAATCGCCGGGCATCTGTTCATCACAACGGGCACAGTGCGTAACTACATCTCCATTATTCTCAACAAGTTAAATGCCAGTAACCGCATTGAGGCCATCACTCGCTCCAAGGAAAAAGGGTGGTTCAAATGAAAGTACCGCTTCAACCCATTGAAACAAAAATAAGCATGTCCCCCGGCTGCACAAGCTGCGATAACATGCTCAAAATAAAAAGCTTGGCCCAGGAAAAAATTGCTGAGCCAAGCTTTTTTATGTGTATCGCAACAATCCTACACTCATCTCTTCTACATTGCAGAATATGCCTAAAACACTCATTACTTCACAGAAACAGCCATGCCAAGAGCTTCTAATGGCACTTGATCAGTCTTAAGCTGATGAATTTTGTTACCGTCCTGCCATGAGATCGTTACATGGACAGACTTTCCACCACTTGGATATTCAACCTTGATATACCCTTTATCTTTGGGTACAGGCAAGGTATGTGACTCCAGGTACTCCACCATTTTCTTCGCTATGCCCGGATTATTCATTTCATCTTCGGATACCGAACGAATTTCCAACGTCCATCTACCTTCTTGCCAAGTCAGATATTGACTGCCTGCGGCACCTTCACTCATGCCTTTTATTCCATGTCCTAGATCCACAGCCATATCTGCTGGAATATCTTTCAGGTCCGTCTCAGGGAATATTTCTGGCTGATCCGGGTCCTTATAGGTCTTCACTTCATAGGAAGCCAGTACAGGTATCTTACTGTCGGATGCAGTCAAAGATTGATCATTAATGGCAACAGACTGAGTGGTAGCGTAGAAGTTTACCTTAAATGCATCAGCAGTATTGGACAGTATTGCCGCACCCAAAGATGTACCCTTGTCCAATGAAAATGAAGTGGGTAACGCTGCATCCTTCATCTTCAACTGGTTGCGAACTTGCTTGATCATATCATTCATACCTGATTGACCAGTCGCATCTTGGTTGTCATTTGCCTTCGATCCTGATGTGTCTTCATTATCTGTTGTGTTTGCATTCTCTTTGGTTCCCGTCTCATTTTCATTAGAGAAATCAGCACCACCGCTGCCGGTCTCGGTCTGCTCACCCACCGTTGTCGTTGGTGAAGAATTATTCTCTGGTGATGCTGCATTTGAATCCGGTCCGCCACATCCTGCCAGAGCAAGTAAAACGGCTGTCGTTACCGGAATGGTGATCCATAATGGTTGTTTCTTCATGATGTGTACCTCCTTCGTTGTAGCCAATCTAAAAATCCAAAAGATTAACGCTTGTCGTTCCAGAAGTTAACCGGTTGCACTTTTTTGCTTAACACTTCAAAACGATACCCTTCTGCCTTCAATGTTTTTAATACTTGTGGTAATACTTTCAGCGTTGCTTCCTGGTCGTGCATAAGCACAACCGGCGTTGTTCCGCTCTTTTGCACATTGTGAATCTGCTTCATTACACTGTTATAGACTTTCTGGTGATCTTTCTTGTATTTCCAGTCTTCCGAATCGACATTCCAATCCCATAGATGGAATCCACCCTGGCCCAGCAGTACATTACGGAATGCCGATTTGAGATAAGGTTTACTACCATATGGCGTCCGCACGAGACTTGTTTTAACTCCGGCAACCTTGTTCAGACTTACATTGGCCTGTTGTATCTCTTTCAATCCGCTATATGCAGATTTATAGAATTTGCCTGGAATGTGAGTCACACCATGCAGACCCAATCCATGCCCGTCAGCTACGATTCGTTTGGTAGCCTTCTGAAATTGCTCCATCTGAGGACCCAGCATGAAGAAGGTTGCCTTCGCATGATATTGATCCAGAATATCGAGTAACTGACCCGTGTGAGCGGTTGGCCCATCATCAAACGTCAGGTATATGATTTTGGAATTTGCTTTGCTTGCACCATCCTTGGATGCGGCTGATTTGGCAGATACCGACTGCGGCAGTAATAGTGGGATGATCAATAGAATTGCAAGTGTGACCATGATAGATTTACGAATATGTAGCATAATTAAAAGTCTCCCTTATGTGTTATATTTCCCCGGGTGTCCATGTTGTTCTACCTTCATCCCTTGGCGATTAATCCTAATACTATCAAAGATAGTGGCTCCTGTTCTCGCTCCAAAAACTACGGTAGAGTTACACTTTTGTCAGATAAACCTAAAATTTAATACGAATTTGATAGATTTGAGCAAAAAAAGATCCCGTCAGGATAGATCAATTGTGACATATCCTCTATTACCCACATTCAGAATTTTGATAGACCTTTACTCCAATTCAAGCAAATCAATACAATCATTCAATATCTGTGCATGCAAAAAAACCTGCACAAGTGCAGGCTTCTTTGTCTCCAATCAGCATATGGCATCAAACCATCATCCTTTGCAAGGGGATCGCCCCCATTGCTTTCAGGATCATTACCTCATGCTGTATGTAAATGGTGTGTTGACGCTGGAATCTTATCGACTCCCAATGTGCATTTATTCAGCAGGAGCAGTGAACGAACGTTTGCCAAACTCGGCATCCAGCATGTAGAAGGCATTGCTGTCTTTTTCAATGCGGCGCAGCTTCTGAATAATATTGTCAAACAAAGCTTCCTCTTCAACCTGCTCATCAATGAACCACTTCAGGAAATACATCGTTGCATGTTCACGTTCATTCAGAGCGATGTCAGCCAGATTGTAGAATTTTTTCGTGTTTTGCTGTTCATGAGCATAACCATGCTCAAATACATCCAGCATCGAAGCATATTCATTCTTCGGTTCTGGCAAAGCCGCAAGTGTGGCACGTTGTCCACGATCATTCAGGAATTTGTATATTTTCATGCCATGGAATCGCTCTTCTTCCGCTTGCACGATGAAGAAGTTCGCAAATCCATCCAGACTTTTGCTGGAACAATAGGCTGCCATAGCCAGATATACATGAGCGGAATAAAACTCAAAGTTCATCTGTTCATTTAAAGATTCTGTTAATGTTTGGCTCATAATCAAAACACCTCTTTCTTTCTCTAGGGATGGTTATATTCTAACATAACGTAAGCAGGACTAACACCGATTTTCTACAAAATTCGCCAATGACTGAACGAACAAAAAAGCTCTGCCGCGATGGCAGAGCTTCTTTCATTCTTTAGAGATATGCAATTATACCAAGAACGCTTTGGAGATGATAACCAACAGGATGAACAGAACCAGAATGGCACCTACAGAAGTGAAACCTCCGTATCCGTAGCCTCTTGTTTCTCCACCTAATACTTCGCTCATTGACCGTACCTCCTCTGCAACAGGTATGGGTTATCTTATGCAGGAAGAACGACTTTGACAGGGCGGATGCCCTAATTATTCAGATTGCTGTTTTTTTCGTTCAGTACCGGGGAGATTGCACACGCATGATATCCAGAAAAGGCACCTTCGCCGTGAAATCTTCTTCGGTATACTCTACATGCACGAGTCGTGTACGGGAGTCCATTTTGACGATGACTCCTTGCACCTGATCTTCTTTGCCCCATACCGTCAACAGTACTTCCGAACGTTCCCGAAAGGCTTCAACGAGCTGATTTCCCAACTCTTCAAGTTCAAACTCATCCCGTGTAGGTCTTTTTGCTACTTTTGCTTTTGCCAATGTGGCTGCCTCCTCTACTCCGACGTCCCGATTCCACGGGTTGATTGCCGAGTTCATATTCAATTAGTATACCATTCATTTACGTTCGTGTAATCTCATGGCATCCAAGAATGAACAAATTCCTCAGATACGTTATAGCCAACCATGCTACCCCTGTACTTCATACTCTATCCTCTATGTAATATAATGTAAGCTTAGTTCTCATGCTCAAATATATTAATTTGCGTTTTGTTCATTGTGATTTATAATCATCATATACGAGAGTGATTCTGTCGTACCATTATGATGCAGTCAGCGGTGATATATGAAAGGTTTCCATACGCACAATAGCCACATTCCAACAGAATACGAGTTCAAGCATTCCAAATGGATTCAAAAAATGCTCCATGCCTACTGGGTTGTCATCATTGCACATTTCGCCATTCAGATTGGCTGTTTCCTGTTTCTGGAGTATGATCGCACACCGATAGATTTCTTGATGAATGTGCTGTTCTGGCCTACGGCCGTCAGCAGTTCATGCATTTTGTTCGCGAGTTGGGTTGATCGGCGCTTCAGTTCATATTCCTTTTACACCATGTCTATAGCCAGCACGGTTATCGCCTGGACGATTATTCATGTCAATTATGACATTCGGATTATATTAGCAATCTGTCTGTTGCCCATCTTTGCTTCGGTGCTGTTCTTCAGTAAAAAAAGAGTCTGGATTGTCTTTCTGATGCAAATGACTGGTTACCTTCTGGTTTTGTTCGATCCGGCCTACCGCTTGTACCTGTCTTCATTTGACATGGTATCCATTCCTGCTTTTCTAATCCTAGGTACATATGTAGCACAGGTTATCGTAACCAGCGGCGTTGAGGTGCTCGATGATCTTCAGGCCAGTATGCTTGCCAAGCAGGACCTTATTGTGCGAAATGCAATTATGACCAAACAGTCCAAAACAGACGGTTTAACCAACCTTTATAATCAAAGCTCATTCAAGGATTATTACGAAAAAGCATTTGAGTATGCCAACAGTGGCATGAGTCTGCATCTGGCCCTGATCGATATTGATGACTTCAAATCCATTAACGATACTTATGGTCATCGGGTTGGAGACATCATTCTGGAGAAAGTGTCCCTGATCATTCAGGAAACCATTACCTCAAGTGATATTGCAGCACGGTACGGGGGCGAAGAGTTCGCCTTATTGATGTTTGAGCAATCTTTCAAGCAGGCCTATGCCTTGGTGGAACAGATTCGTCAGAAGATTGCCCTGATGGGCCATCTGGAACTTGAAGGAGCTTCCATCACGGTGAGTATCGGTCTCAAAAGCTACAGTCCTAATCTAACCAAAGACAAATTGTTCGAGGAAGTGGATGCCTGTCTGTATGCCGCCAAACGAACAGGTAAAAATAAAACCGTAACATCACTTGATCTGACTTCGTCCTTGGCAGAGAAAATATAAATAAAAAAGTTGTGCTGTACACCGGAATTCCGGTTTGTACAACACAACTTTTTTTGGGTCTGAATACGATCAGCAGGCCGATCTTCTTCATACGTCTATGTTTTCATTCCGCCCATTCCCAGCGATGACGATTTTGCTCCAGCCTAGGATGCAGGTATTCGGACGATCCGTCAATGATGAGACGCAGCTCTTTAATCCAATCCTTGAAGGAATCAAATGAAGCAAACAGATTTGCCATCTCTATCGTCAAATAAAGAAAGTGAGGGGCTGGATATTCCGCAGTGATATGGCGCAGGGCGCTATCCACAGGTGTATATTTCTTTCTCTTGCCCTCCAGCCCCTCCACACGTATACGTGAAGTTGGATGTTCCCGCCGCCAATCATGCAGGCGGTCTTCTCTTTTGTAATATGCCCGTATGGTATCCTTGCTCATTCGTTTAAACGTGCTCTCGTGTAAAGGATACAGCACGAGCTGTACGAATGAACGGGTGTCCGCCGTTGCAGCGGCGCGTTCAAGTTGCTCATCGGTCACGTGTTCGAACGAGTCATAAAAAGTCAGTGTGCCTTTACGGCTGGCCGCAGGTGGCTCATAACCATAAGGTACAGATGTATAATTTCCAGACATTTCACCCCTCCTTGTCTATACGCACATTCGCACAAAGGTAATTGGGATAACCCAGCTATTGTTATTATACGCTAACGATCCTGCTTCAACTCGGAATAAAATGTCATTCTGTTCTTGCCTGCACGTTTGGACTCATACAAAGCTTCGTCCGCCATCCGAATAATCTCACTTGGGTTGTCGCTGTTGGTTGGATATTCAGCACCTCCAATGCTACATCCAATTCTAATTCGCTCGTATTCGATAATAAACGGCTTGTTAAGACTTTGAATGATGGCTTCTGCATAAGCCATGGCTTCTTCCCTCGGATGACTTCCAACAGACTGAAGTACAATCAGGAATTCATCTCCGCCCAATCGGACTGTTATACCCTTCACCTGACCAAGAGCAGACAGTCGCTGGGCCACTTTCTGTAGCAGCACATCTCCAGTCTGATGTCCAAGTGTATCGTTGACCCGTTTGAATCCATCGAGATCCAGATAGAGAAATGTCAGCGTGTGATTTTCACTTTCGGTCTCAAGAGACTCCTCCAGATACACTTCAAGGGCAGTGCGATTCGGCAGACTGGTTAACTGATCAAAATGCGCCAGATTCTGCATCACGACCAGCTCTGAGTTTTTATTCATAAGAGAGGTCAGCATATCCCGAAGCGAACGGGACAACACTTCAATCTCCTTAATCCCCTTAATCGCAGGAATCTCAAGCTCTTCCCCTGCACGCAGTCGATTGGCTACTCTGGTAAGACGCACAAGTGGGGCAGAGATCAGACGTGAGACAACCCAGCCAATCAGTGCAAACAGCACGGTAACGGCGAGTCCAGACCACACATTAAACCACATCAGGTCAAACACAGAAGCAAAAGCAGATGACTTGACTTGATGAATGACTACAGTCCAGCCTAATCCGGGATAATCCAGATGGCCCTGGCTGTAGGCAAACCCTGTCACATATTCATCACCGTCAGGCCACTTTTCAATGGACCAACTGCTTTTGTTGAGCTGAGCCTCTTCGATGCCAGGCAATACCAACGGTTTACCGACCCATTCCTTCGGCCCGAGCAGCACTGTATGTTCCTTTTTGCTCACGATAAAAAACTCAATGTCCTTTTCTTCCCTTTTCAATGGGGCAAGCACGGATTCCTCGACTTCCTTCGCCCATTCCCAGCTTAAATGTGCAGCGAGCACACCCTGAATATGTCCTTTGCTATCCTTCAGCGGAAAACTGATATCGACAAATTGCAACGGCTCTCCCGTTGGATTCGGAAGCAGCTTGGCAAGAAGTACTGCATTATGCACATCTCCAATGAATTTACCCTTGATTCCCTCCTGATACACAGGTCGCTCTGATAAATTTTCCCCCAACAAGATACCATCCGTGGCAGCTAACACTTTTCCTTTCGGGTTCATGAATCCAACCCATGAGAATGAGGGAAAGCTATCTTGTAACTGATCCAGCAGCATCTGAATCTCATCAGGTTGGAATCCATCTTCCAACGAAGCCATTCGGCCCAGCAGGTCCAGTTCACCCGCGCGAGCGGACATGAATCGATCCAGCTTGTCCGAAGCCTGTGAGGCCGTGCCTGTAAGTGAGTGACCAATCTCAGTCTCTACAGCAACAAATGACTTTTGGCTAAAAATAGACCCAATTGTCAGAGTAACCAGCAAGGATAACACAGCGAAGATAACTGTAAGCACAGTTCTAATTTTGAATGACATTACTTCCTCCATTACACGGTGAAACCATCTTGCTTTTCAACATAACTATGCTGTAAAGAGTACACGGAATGTCACCTAATCGTTTTCATATTTATCGGAACTTGTGTGTTTTTTTATTATACATGCCCATACAATATTATACTGAAATCTTCACCGTGTTTCTTCCATTCAAAGAATAGACACGATTCTGTATATACATACTTGGGTTATGAATATAGAGAGCAAGCATATCCTTCAAAGGATCATGCGCCTGTATGTCACAGAGAGAGTAATCGAAATACTAAACATTGGGGGTGTAATGTTGAGCCTGCTTCATGTTGCTGTTATTCTGCCTTTTGCCGCTGGCATTCTTCTTGCCATGCTGCATCGTTTCTTCCGTAAATTACATTTGGGATGGCCGGTTCTCCTTGTGCCGGCACTATTATTTGTAACCTTTGCGAGTCTCATACCCGCTGTGTCACAGCGCAATACCGTATCCGGAAATATCCCGTGGATTCCTTCACTGGACATTGGATTTAACCTGTATCTGGACGGTCTGAGCCTCATGTTGACACTGCTAATCACCGGAATCGGTGTCCTCGTTGTTCTCTACTCCATCTTCTACATGGATATGAAAGAAGCGCTGAACCGTTTCTACCTGTATCTGTTGATGTTCATGGGAGCCATGTTGGGCGTAGTGCTGTCTGATAATATGATCGTGCTCTACGGATTCTGGGAATTGACCAGTATTACGTCATTCCTGTTGATTGCATTTCATTACAAACGTAAAGCCTCGACTTCAGGAGCACAAAAATCTTTCCTGATTACGGTATTTGGCGGTTTCGCCATGCTTACCGGATTCATGATGATGTATCTCATTACCGGAACATTCAGTATTCGTGCAACCATTACAGGATTGGGTCAGTTTCAGGAAAGCGCACTATTTCTACCCGCACTTATCTTGATCCTGATTGGAGCTTTCACCAAGTCAGCTCAGTTCCCATTTCATATCTGGTTGCCGGATGCCATGGAAGCTCCGACACCTGTTAGTGCCTATCTTCACTCAGCCACCATGGTCAAGGCCGGACTGTACGTTGTCGCCCGATTTACACCAATCTTCGGTGGACAGGGACTCTGGTTCTGGCTCGTTACCGGCGTTGGTCTTCTGACTTTGTGTTATGGATCATTCCTGGCGGTGAAAAAAAACGATCTCAAAGCGATTCTTGCCTATTCGACCATCTCTCAACTTGGTCTGATCATGTCCCTCTTAGGGGTTGGATCTGCTGCTCTCTACTTCGGATATGGCGAATCATCTGCGATGTACACTGTGGCAATAACCGCTGCGCTGCTTCACCTGTTTAATCATGCGACCTTCAAGGCCGCTCTGTTCATGGTCGTAGGGATTGTTGATCATGAAACGGGTACACGTGACATTCGGAAGCTCGGTGGACTTGCTTCATTCATGCCAATTACATTCACCGTAGCATTGATTGGTTCACTTGCCATGGCGGGTATTCCGCCGTTCAACGGATTCCTGAGCAAGGAGCTATTCTTCCAGGCGATGGTGGAAGTCACGCATCTGCGAATCTTTGGACTTGGGTCCTGGAGTGTTCTATTGCCGGTATTCGCTTGGCTTGCAAGTGTGTTTACCCTGATCTATGCGCTTATTATCGTGTTCAAAACATTCCTCGGTCGTAGCCAAAGCGAGATCCCTGCCGAGAAGCTGCACGAAGCGCCCGCTGGCATGCTCATTCCGCCTGTTGTTCTAGGTGTTCTTGTCATCGTATTCGGACTCTTCCCGAATCTGCTGGCCGGATCACTGATTGAACCGGCAATGGCCGCTGTTCTTCCATCTCTCTTGAATGGGAATGAGCGCTTCGATGTACATTTCTCCCTGTGGCATGGATGGACTCCGGAACTGATTATGACGATCGGAGTTGTGATTCTCGGAATCACTCTCTACAAGCTGTTGCCACGATGGAGGAATATTTATGAGCATTATCCACAAGGATTAACAATTAACAATATGTACCATGTCGTGCTGGATAATCTTCAGCATTATGCACGCAAATGGACGGAAGCCTATATGAATGGCTCGGTTCGTAATTATCTCGTTTACATTTTCTCATTCACGGTCGCGTTGCTGGTCTATGCCTTCTTCCGTTCAGGAGAAAATATTACCTGGAATCTGCAGGGCAATGCACCGTACTCATTCTATGAGGTGGTACTGCTAGTCACGCTCATCGGTGCTGCAGTTTCAATTCCTTTTGCCAAGAACAGACTGTCAGCAGTCATTATGACCGGAGCGGTTGGTTACCTCGTAACCCTGCTGTTTGTACTCTTCCGGGCGCCGGATCTGGCGTTGACACAGATGATTGTTGAGACGGTGTCCGTTGCATTGTTCCTGCTCTGCTTCTACCATCTGCCTGAGCTTCAACGTGGCAAATCAAGCCGCAGTTATCTCACGGTAAATGTGATCGTAGCGATTGCAGTCGGGATCGTGATGACTTTTGTAGCATTGGCCGCAAGCGGAACAGCATCACTGGACAGCATTTCTACCTTTTTCCTTCAGGAAGCGTATGACTCAGCTGGTGGTAAAAATGTTGTGAATGTGTTACTGGTGGATTTCCGAGGCTTCGATACGTTATTGGAGATTATGGTGCTTGGGGTTGCTTCATTGTCCATCTACTCCATGATTAATCTGAACCTCGAAGCGAAGGATCTCGGAGCCCGATTGAAGTTCCGTAAGAAAGACGAAACTAAGGATTCCGAGCCCGATCTGGATGATGAAACAGACAATACGAAAAAGTATGGTAATCGGGAACGCAGCTCATCCTCGTGGGATACCGTCCCCTTGCAGAGTAATGATGTATTGCTGCAAACGACCACCAAAGTCGTGGTGTTCATCATACTGACGTTTGCTATGCACCTCTTCTTTGCAGGTCACCACAATCCCGGCGGAGGTTTCATCGGCGGCTTAGTCACAGCGGCAGCGCTCGTATTGATCGCTCTGGCATTCAGTACTGATACGATACGCAAAGCCTTACCCGTTGACTTCCGTATTCTAACAGGAATCGGATTGGGTATAGCCTTACTGACGGGCGCGGGTTCATTTATTTTCGGAGTTCCGTTCCTCAGTCAAACCTTCGGCTATTTCGAACTTCCTTTGCTGGGAGAGACAGAACTCGCCACGGCCATGCTGTTTGATCTTGGCGTGTATCTCGCTGTCCTGGGTGTCACCATGACCATCATTCTACAGATCGGGGAGGATCGCTGATATGGAAATATTGATGTGTATAGCCGTTGGCATTCTGTTTGCGGTTGCCGTCTTTTTAATCTTGTCGCGGAGCCTGCTCCGCATCGTACTTGGCATGTCCATACTAACTCATGGCGTGCATCTGCTCTTGATCACCATGTCACGTCTCAAAACCGGGGCACCACCCCTGCTTGGGGAGATGGCTGAACGTTATGTCGATCCTCTTCCCCAGGCTTTGATACTAACTTCGATTGTTATTAATTTCGGACTCACTGCGTTCTTCTTTGTTCTCTCCTATCGTTCTTATCTGAAGCTGAAAACAGATGATATGGAAGAAGTAAGGGGGCGCCCATATGAATAATCTCGTCGTTCTGCCGATTCTGTTGCCTTTGATTACAGGTGTACTGGCTCTGCTGTTTTTCCGGAAAACGAATATTCAGCGGATCATTAGTGTCATCGGACTTTTGTTTACCGCAGCAGTTTCAACGATACTCATTACTCGCGTGACTCAAACTGGAGTTCTAACGCTTAATATGGGCGGTTGGGCACCTCCCTATGGTATTGTGCTCGTTGCGGACATGGTGTCTGCGTTGCTTGTTGTTGCTGCTTCCATCATTGCACTGGCATGTCTGCTGTATGCGTTCCGCAGTGTGAACAAGGAGCGGGAAGAGCACCACTTCTATCCGTTCTTTCATTTCCTGATCGCGGGAGTTAACGGTTCGTTCCTAACCGGAGATTTGTTCAATTTGTTTGTCAGCTTTGAACTGATGCTCATCTCTTCCTATGCACTGATCGTATTGGGAGGTACGGAAAGACAGCTTCGGGAAACGATCAAATATGTCTTGATTAACATCGTTTCTTCAGCACTGTTTGTCGCTTCCATCGGCTTCCTCTACTCCATTACTGGCACACTGAACATGGCGGACTTGTCCGTCAAAATTGCTGAAGTGGGACAGAGCGGGGTCATTACCCTGATTGCCGTACTCTTCCTGATCGTATTTAGCATCAAGGCCGGACTGTTCCTGTTCTTCTGGCTGTCGGGCTCTTATGCCGCACCACCTGCTGTCGTCACTGCATTGTTCGCAGGATTGCTTACGAAGGTTGGCTTGTATGCGATTGTGCGAACATTCACACTGATCTTCTATCATGATCCTGATTTCTTCCATGCACTGATCGGATGGATGGCTGGTGCAACGATGGTCCTTGGTGTCATCGGTGCGATCTCATACCGTGATGTGAACAAAATTCTTATCTATAACGTGGTCGCAGGTGTGGGGTTTGTCGCTTTCGGTATGGCCTCCGCCAGTCGCCCTGCACTGGAAGGTCTGCTCTTCTATATGCTGCATGATATGTTGATCAAAACACTGCTCTTCCTGCTCGGCGGTGCCTTGATCGCTGTTGCCGGAACATCAAAACTCGACAACATGGGCGGGCTGATCCATCGTTATCCGCTGCTCGGCTGGATGTTCTTCATTAGCGCACTTGCCTTGGCGGGCTTGCCACCATTCAGTGGTTTTCCGGGGAAGTTGCTCTTATTTGAAGGAGGCTTGCAGGCAGGCTTGTATGGTCTGACCGGCATTGCGGTGCTTTCGAGCTTGTTGATGTTATATTCGGTACTACGCATTTTCATACAAGCGTTCTGGGGCGAACCACCTGCCGGGGTTACAAGACGCCCTTACGCGGTGAACGGCCTGCTGATTCCTGCCGGAATTCTGTTTGTATTCATCATCGTAATGGGTGTGGGGGCTGAAGGCATGTTCCAATTGACCTCCCGCGCAGGCGATATTCTACTGCATCCCAATATTTATATTGATGCCGTATTGAAGGAGTAGATGTCTATGGCCTTTCAGATTGTACTGAATCTTATCATTGCTTTTGTATGGATGTTTCTGAACAACGCCTGGAATGGTGTTGGTTTTCTCATAGGTTACCTGCTCGGACTGCTTCTCATCGGGGGGATGCGCCGATTCTTCCCCCAGCGCTTCTATATTGTGAGAGTCTGGGCCATCATCAAACTGATTAATCTGCTGTTCAAGGAATTGGTGCGAGCGAGCATTGAGGTTATACGCCAGATTATCAAGCCCAAGCTAGATATAAGGCCCGGTATTTTTACGTATAAAACTCAATTGTCCTCGGATTGGGAGGTTACTCTGCTCTGCTTACTGATCTCATTGACACCAGGTTCCCTGCCGCTTGAGATCTCGGGTAATCAACGTAAACTGTTTATTCACGCACTGGATATCAAGGATGAACAGAAAATGAGAGATGATATCCAAAATACATTTGAAAAAGCAATTATGGAGGTGACGCGTTAATGTTATCCTCACTGTTGTTCATCTCATTGCTTATTCTCTCCTTAGCCATTCTGGGTTGCTTGTACAGGGTGCTTCGGGGACCATCCATGGCTGACCGGATCACGGCACTGGATACCATTGGTATCAATGTGATTGCCATCGTTGCCGTTCTGTCGATGATGCTGCAAACCCAAGCCTATCTGGATATTATCTTGCTGATTGGTATTTTGGCCTTTCTAAGCACAGTGGCATTTGCACGTTATATTGAACGGGGGGCGGTATTCAAAAATGATGGAGATCGTTAAAGTAGCCGCTGAAACCGCTATAGGTTTACTCGTACTGCTCGGTGCACTACTCAGTGCACTCAGTGCATTCGGACTTATTCGTCTGCCTGATGTATATCTGCGTGCCCATGCCGCAACCAAAAGTATGACGCTTGGTGTGTTCTGTGTATTAAGCGCTACATTTTTCTACTTCTGGTACTTCGATAACTATATCAGTGCCCGCTTGTTGTTAGGTATCCTGTTTGTATTCATCACGGCTCCGGTCGCTGGACATCTGAATGGTCGGGCCGCCTATCGCACAGATGTACCGCTGTGGGAGCAGAGCGTGCAAGATGAACTGGAACCCTTGTTAAAAGGAAAAAAAGTGAACCATGAAGCCAAGGATATGATGGAGTAATCCCGAGCCTAGGCATAACAAATACCCCCGAGGATCAGCCGCCCTTTTCGCGGGTTGTTCCCGGGGGTATTTTTTTTATTTTGCATACACGGATCTTATCAAGCACTGATTATGCAGACTGATTAAGTAGTAAAGTCAGAATCCATTCAGTCCCTGTCTTCTCAGATCCGCAGCCACAATACGCGCAAGCTCCGCAGCCCCTTGACGATTCGGATGCAGACTATCCCCTGTCATATACAGAGCAAGTGTTGCCGCAGGACCAATAGACGTGAAATAGGCAGAGCTCAGCTTGTTCAGTTCAACAAGGGTAACCCCCTCTTCCTGAGCGAGTGCACGGGTGGATTGATTGTACCAGCGGTTCTCCGCTTGATGTACGTTGGATGAATTAAAGTCCGTTGCCCGGCCCTGTGGCGTGGAGAGGATGACCGTCGCTCCTTTGTTCTTTGCCAGACGCACCATATCCCGCATAATCTCTTTGAACTGCGCCTCCGTTGTATTATTCTTGGCATTGGTATCGTTAATTCCAAATTGCAAAATAAAATAATCTCCCGGCTTAATATACTTCAGAATCGCCTCCATCTGACCATCATCGCGGAAGCCTCTCGCAAATTGACCACTTGACGCCATATTTCGAACCTGGAAGGTGGAATTGTTCACATAGGACGGAAACAGCTGTCCCCAACCTCCTTGTACACTGCTACCCAGCGGATAGTAATTACATACCGTTGAGTCACCACCAATGTAGATTGTGCGGTTGGTAACGGTCTGATTGGATAACTTCCGGATTTCGAGTGCACTAAGTGTGAAGGCGGTGCCTGTCTTTCCTTCCGTAACCAGCAGGTTTAATTGCCCGTCAGTCACCGGAATTTGAAATTGGTCCGTTGCCCCGTTGCCTGTCATATTAATGATCTGGTAGACACCTTCTGCAGCCACACTCGCTCTGGCTGTATTGCCCAGAACCACTTTGACCTCATAGAGACCATTGGACAGATTCACATTGAAGGTATTGGTGCTCTTGGTGCCGTAAGTCAGAAACTGCACAGCGTCACTCTTAACCCCGCTTCCTGAGGCAGACACATTCCTCATCTGTGCAGGTGTGTTGAAGCCATAACCTTTCGTAGGCGTATAGGCATCTCCTGCGGACACGCCTGTGTAACCGCTCTCAACAGCACCCGAACCAAAATCAAATCTGTAATTGTCCGTTGCCGCTTCGGCGACTTGCCCTCCACTGCTTCCCAGACCGATGCCCATTGTACTCGCAAACAGAACAAAACAGAGCAGAAGCTTAACCGATATTGACCATTTCATCACTGAATTCTCCTCTCGAATCAGAATTATATTAGTGCATGATGCACAACTTCACAGAACTTGATCAAGCCAGTCATAAGCCTTATCTCCGCTAATCTCATGTCCACCTGTAAAGAAATCCGCATCCAGTGATTCTGATGCTCCCGCCTGCTCATATATGTGTGTCAAACGGGCATACGCCTCTCTCGCTGCATGGATTGGGAACACCTGATCATCACTTCCGGCTTCAATAAAAAGTGGCCTAGGCACAATCAGGCCGATGATATCCGGTAACTCCGCTTCACGCAGGATACCTGGCACATAGTTGTCCAGACAATGGTTCCGATCCAGTATGCTGCCCTGGAATGTATTTGCATAACCGCTTACCACAGTTGCCCTGAACCGTTCATCCAACGCGGCTGTAAATGCGGTCACCAGCCCACCGCCCGAGATACCCATGCTTCCAATTCGCTCCGAATCCACTTCTGGCCGAGTCGATACATAATCCAGTACACGTGTTGTTTCATACACCCTATGACCGGCGAGGGACTTCCCCACCATGAGCAGATGCGCAGCAATCTTCGTACAGGAACTTGCTCCTGGTGGCGCATCGCGGTCCTCTTCCAGTCTTCGATCACCAAATCCGAGCAACTCTGGAGCCGCAACCACATATCCACGCTTCACAAGAGCTACTGCAAAGTCCTTGTGTAATCCGGGCTCGCCTGTCCGTAGTGACCCATCCGGTTCCATACCCGATATCTCTCGGCTACCGTAGCCATGCCCATGACAAGCAACGATAGCAGGTCTCTTGTTTTCGGTAATGCTTCCATCACCCGGAATTAATAAATACACAGGCATGCGAAGTCCTGCATAGGTCGTAATTTCAATTCGCTCCCGAATATATCCGTCACATGTAATGCGCTCCAGTAAGACAGGATTCAGTGCGGCCGCCATCGTGGGAAAACCACCCAGCCGTTCTTTCACACGTGTACGTAACTGACTGCGCCATAAATCCAGGGGTTGATCTGCATGATACGCGGAACGACCACGGAGATTCGTTTGTTGTTGTAGATAGGCTTCAATATCCGACATGGGCCTGTGTCCCTCCTGTTTTTCGTAGGATAACGTAGATGTAAGACTGTCATATGGAATTAATCCCATCCATTATAGAACATCTAGGTCACACATGAATTGAACATGTTTGCCTGTTTTGAATGGAATCACACGATTTCTAGCCAAAAAAAGGATATCTCCAACCTGAAGACAGGTTACGGAAATACCCTTCATTTCATCTGACCTGGCAACCACCAGTTCCACCTGCCCATTAATTTCATCAATGCAGGTACCAGTATTAGACGGATTAATGTAACGTCAATCAACACCGCTGCCGTGATTCCGATCCCTAACTGCCTCACACCTGCGACTTCAGCAAAGGCAAACGGCACAGTCACTGCAAGTAGAATTGCCGCTGCGGAGGTGACCAGACGGCCTGTAGAAGCCAATCCCTGTTGGACAGCCACATCGCTGTCTCCGGTTCGTCTATACACTTCCTGGATACGGCTCAGCATAAACACACCATAATCCATGGATATGCCAAACACCAATCCTGCAATGAATACAGGAATCATAATGGCAATGGCTGACGGCTCCATGCCCAGATGTCCTTCATTGAACACCCACACCAATATGCCAAATGAAGCGGCTAAGCTGAGCAGATTCATCAGAATTGCCTTGATTGGAATGAGCATCGATCGGAATGCCGCCAGTAACACAAGATAATTGGTGACCACTACAAATACCAGCACTTTGGGCAGTTGACTTGTGACCTCCTGCATTATTTCATACTGCTTGGCAGCTTCCCCACCATAACGTAGTTTTACTTTGTTGGAACCTGGTGCATGATCGCTATTCCTCATTTGGTCCAGCCAGTCTGCAACCTGTTCCGACCCAGGCTCCCCGTGCACGGTGGCTATCAATCGTATGGAATGGTCAGAGACCGTTGAACGCAGCCATGCCGTCCTTGTTGACTCCTTGCCTTCTATGGAAGGAGTGAGCGCCGACGGTGGAATTTGTAAAAGGCTCTGCGAGTCATTTTGATTCGGCTGTAATAGGCCCCATGGTGAAACAATGCTTAATACTTCTGAGTCCTGCATTAGTTGATGGGCTTTGTTGTGGGCCATCTGCCAGTGAGAGGCAGTCAACAGTTCCTGCTGTCCGCCAATCACCATCTCGATGGTAGAGGTATTCTTTTGCCCCAAATCATGTTGCAACTGCTCTGCTGCCTGGCGGGACTCCATTCTCTCTGGCAGTGAAGAAGCATCCGGGACGGACAGTTCCAGCCGGGTCACTGGATATACACACAGGAGCAGCACAGCCGTACCTCCAATGGCCATACGGACGGGTCGTTTCATGACCATTGCTGACCATCGATACCAGACCGAGCGTCTGGGTAACCAATGGACTGACTTTCGCCTGAAGACCCGATCCGCAGACAGTGACAGCAGAGCTGGCAGCAACGTAACATTTAACAGTAGCGATAGGAGCAGAACAATAATGGCCCCCAAGGAGACACTCAGAAACATCGGCAGTCTGATCCAGAGCAGACCCAGCAGCCCAAGGAGCACGCAAGCTGCCGAGAACAACACCGCTCTGCCTGCTGTACGCAATGTTCGCTGAAGAATCTCGCTCCGCAAAACCTCGTTCTGAATAAAGAGACTTCTGCCCTGAACATTAGTTCGGCCTCCATCTTTACAGGCCCGCTGAACTTCTTCCCTGTACCTGCTCAGGATGATCAGGGCAAAGTCTATACTCAGTGCCATACCCACCATGGGAATCACATTAATGATAAAGTTGGACAATTCCAGATGATAACCAAGGAGTGACGTGACTCCCATCGCGGTAATCACAGCACTGATCCCCATCATGACAGCAATCAATGCAGCATATAGCCCCCTGAATGCAAAACACAAAACGATCAGGGCAATCGGCAGGCCCACCATCTCTGCCCGTTCCAGATCACGAAAGCTCAGATGATTGACATCTTGCTGCACGACTGCCTCTCCCGTCAATTGCACCGTACCTGGACCGTCTGTTGCCAGCACGGCGCGCAACTGCTCCAGTGGGGGACCCATCTGATGCGCGGGCACATCCATTTTCACAAGGGCATATGCCCTTTGATCTTGCAGCGTCACCCTTTCGCTAGCATCCAGAGGGGAGGTGATAGAAGTTACCGCAGGCAACACTTGAACCTGTGTCAAACGATCCTTGATCCACTGCCGGAACTGTAACGGCGAGGTATTTTCCTTTTTCTCAAAAACCAGAATAACCGGATCAGCAGGAGAACCGAATTCGTCCTCCAGAACAGCATCAACTTCTTGCGCATCCCCGTGAACCCGTTTCAATCCGTGATCCTGAACAATGTCAGGTAACTTCCATGCCCAGACCGCTGACATCCCGATGATAAATACCCAGCAGAGAATAATGAACCGCGGATATCGGCTGATGAAGGCAGCAAGACTGCGATAACCCATACCTAAGCTCCTCTGCGATCAGATTAGTCATTCGATTATGCTCATCGGTAAGATCATAAGCACATTCATATACTTGCAGTGTATATCTCCTTTACTCGGGTTCGCGAACTATTGGATGCCATGATTCACAGGTGTTCTGTTCGCTATGGGGGCAGGGATGTATGTAAAAGGAAGTAACTCTGCCGTCAATCCCGGGCCAAAGGCCAGCGCTATCCCGCTGGAATGTTCTTCCTTCTGTCTGTAATCCTCGCGGATGGCTTGAAGAACAAAAAGAATCGTCACGGACGACAGGTTGCCATAATCCCGCAGGATGTTTCGGCTGTAGGAGACCTGATCATCTGTCAACTGATACAACTTCTGAACGGCATCCACGATGCCTCTGCCTCCCGGATGGATCGCCCATATTTCCGGTAAACCGCTCCCCTCCAGCAACCGTTCTACCTCTGGACCGAGATGCAAACCAAGCAGCTTCGGAATCTGTGGTGACAGGTAGAGATCAAAGCCTGTATTGCCCACTTCCCAGATCATTTCTTCTGCACAATCCGGGAGCAGCGTTGAGTGCCCACGACCCAGTCGAAAACATTCATTGCGGTCTGTTCCGGACGCACCAATAACACAGGCAGAGGCGCCGTCTCCGAAGAACGATGCGGCATACAGGTCGTCCCGTTTGGCAGATGGCTGAAAGTGAAGTGTACATAGTTCCACACACACGATGAGAACTGTAGCCTTCTTTTCTGTCGTTACAATGGAATTCGCCAGTTGGATCGCCTTCAGACCGGCTGCACATCCTTGAAACACCAGTGGAATCCGGTTGATCTGCGGTGACAGTTCAAGCTGCTGGATCAGCCGAACATCAAGTCCGGGCAGGAATTGCCCCGTGCAACTCACCGTAATGAGATGTGTAAGTTCCGAGGACGTTACGTCTGCATCCTGAAGTGCCTGTCCGGCCGCCGCGAGACCTAGTGGAACAGCAGCAGCTTTGTATTTGCCCATACGCTCGGATGTAGTCGGAACCTCGTCCGCATTGGTAAAGGGTAAATATCGGCAAGAATCAACAGGCTCAAGCAGATTCGGTTCACACGTATACCGAGTCTCTACACCGCACTGATTAAAGATTCGTTTGGCCCACCTTCTCGCATCTGGCTCATGTTCCAGCGCTTGCGCGAGACGGGCAGATACATCCTTTTGCTCAATACGGTGGGCAGGCCACGCCGTTCCTATTCCCATAATACTTGCCCCAGTATTTGCCTCAAGCTGGTTCATCGGCTTAACCCCCTTATAGTACGTGTTAAAAAGTAGGCTTTTTAAACAACCTATATATAAAATAGGTTCATATGACATGTGTGCAGGATATAGTACAAGTCTATTCACTACCTGTCCTGTTTATGTTCATATTAACAAGCAAAGGCGGACAACATATGCGAGTTTCGCACGTGCTGTCCGCCTTTGCTATCTGTCAGAACTACTCAGGCCGAATTATAGTAAATCTCTCCCCAAGTTTGGCATAATCATTACCCGCCAGTCGACTGACTGGTTTCAAATGATCCATCAGGATATAGCCCTTGTCCGGATTGTAGACTTGTTCGCTGAAATGATACTGTACAATGCGTACCAGCAGCAGGTCACTCACCGGTTTGCCCTCATCATTCGTGATGGGAATGTGCTGATACAGCTCACACTCCATCCGAATGAGTGCTTCCTGAATTCCTGGCACAGCAACCTTGGTACTTGGCACTGTAGTCAGTTTTGTCCGCTCAAGCTCACTTTCGTGGGGTTCCAGTATGGCTGCTGTCTCATTCACTTCTGTTATGATTGCTTCATCACAGATATGCACGACCAGTTCTTGATGAGCAAGCACATTACGTGCAGTATCTTTCATGATACCGTCTTTACGTGCAATGGATATGGATAACAGCGGTGGGTCCGAACTAACCACATTAAAGAAACTAAAAGGCGCTGCATTAATTACACCATTCTCATCTGAAAGTGTCGTCACAAAAGCAATTGGACGTGGCACCACCGAACCACTCATCAGTTTATAGTTGTCTCTTCCCGTTATTTCACGTGGATCCAATGTGTACATATGTAAATATCCCCTTCCTTGCTCGTGTTACGTTAAACGTGGTTCACTTACTTTACTTCCTCGTTATTATATATCCATATCTGTTCAAAAAACAAAAAACGCCTTGATGCTCATGGCATCAAAGCGTTCAAATGACTGTTTCGCACATGTTTGGTTGTTACTTCACAATACTGCTTTGAATATCTTGCAGAATTTGCGTATTTGCTTGAACGCCACTGTACAACCAGCTGCTTGTGCTTTCAAATTCAAACACATTACCTGTCTTTACAGCAGGGATGCTCTGCCATACGGCATCTTTCAGCGCTTCTGAGCCTGCTCCCTTGTCACTGTTCACCAGGAATAGATAGTCTGCGTCCATTTCCGCGATCTTCTCCAATGAAATCTCAGACCAGTTACCCGTTGCCTTCGCGGATGCTTCCTTCACAACATTAGGCTCTGCAAGTCCAAGTTCGTTGTACATCACTTCACCACTGGAAACATTGTTGCTTACAACATAAAACTTGTTATTGAATAACCACAACGCTGCGGCGGATTTTGTTCCTCCAGTAACAGCAGTTACTTTTTCTTTGATTTCCTTTGCTTTGGCATCATAATCATCAAGCGCCTTCTGCGCTACATCCGATTTGTTCAGAAGCTCGCCGATCTTGAGCAGAGCCTGACGCCAATCCTTGTTGACCTCATCTCCGAGTACATACGTAGGGGCAATTTTGTTGTACTGTTCGTATTTCTCCCCTTCAACTGTACTTTCAGAACCCATAATAATCAGGTCTGGTGAGAAACTAGCCATGGCTTCAAAAGGTAGATCACTTGCAATACCAGGTATGCCATTCAGATCATTTTGCAGATAATCCTGCAAACCACTGCCGTTGTTGATGGACCACTGTGCCGCTGGCTTAACACCGAGTGTAACGAGATGGTCTTCCAGATAAGACGCGATGACACGTTCAGGGTTAGCCGGGATGGTAACCTCGTGTCCCATTGCATCCGTTAATGTGCGTTCTGTCGGGGCTTCTGTTTGTGTCTCTGTCTCCGTTGTTGTATCGTTCTCTCCTGCTGCTCCGTTCTCTGCAGGCTTCGCTCCACACGCGGCCAACCAGATAGACATAACCATCACCGTAATTAGAAGCATGATCATCTTTTTATTTCTCTTAAACACTTGATATATCCCCTTTCAATTCATTATGAAAACCTTATTCGGCGCTATTGTGACAGATATCAACGTTCAAAAATATTGACACTATTATTGATACATATAATATCCGTATGTACATTTGTCCGATTCCATTGACAATGATAATTGTTATCAGTTCAGTTGTCAATTCGATTATGCTCTGCGCTATACAGTTGAACTAAAATTTATTTACACTGACACTACGATGATAGAACAACCTTCCCATCGCTGTTATCCCCAGATTTTTTCGATTCCCTTTTCTCTAAGGGAAAATCCGGTGATAAATGCGAGCGCTTCGCTTTTTCAGGTTTTTTCTATCCTCTCCGTTTGTGTAAAGGATTAGTTAACTATATAGATCATAGAAAATCTTCTTGACGAAATTCACCTATAGGCGGATGCCGCCATATGCTGAATGCAGAATACGACGACAGGAAGGATGTTCTGTATATGTATTACGAATATAACCCTTATCTAAGTTATGGAGAAGACCGTTCCTTTCAATTGCCTCCACTGTTCCCAGGAGGTGGCGGCGGCACACCGGGTGGTCCGACGTTTCCGGGTATACCTGGCGGTCAAGGCTCCTATCCTCCATACATTCCAGGCGGAGGACCCGGTCCATATATCCCCGGAGGCATTCCAGGTACAATCCCGGGTACAGCACCGGGAGTACCTGCGCAACTGACTCAAGGCAATCTGCCCACCCTGCTTAGTGCCTATCCTCGTCCGGTAGGTCAGCCTCCGGCAGAAATGCTTTTTCTGTATAACCTGATCAAAAGCAGCCCGGGTCTGCTTCCGCTCTTCCTCCAGCAACAGCCGCAAAGTCTCACTCAAGCTGTGCAATTTGCACAGACTGGTGCAGCGGCACCTCGAGAGAACGAAGAACGTGCACTGCCCAACTTTTGCTACAACCGATGGTCCCTTGTCTTCACATACAATGATGTCTACCTGATGTGGCCTGCGATTAATCTGTTTGGTTTTGTGGTGGGGTACTTCTATCCATTCCTCACGCCAGGTATACTGTCCAATACACAGATTTTGTTTGCGCTCTGCTAAACTTGTCCTTACCTACAGCAAGAGCCCCGCTTGGAAGCATGATTCCTTCCAAGTGGGGCTCTTTATTCGTTCTTTTAATCAGAAGCAGCCTTAGACTACTAAAATCCGCAAAAGCACTGACAACAGAATCAGTACATTTAACTCAACACTTGATCGTTCTGGCGCTTCCTGCCTCTACTGACCATTAGGAAGTAAATCACCAAGGCACCGAGATCAGCACACGCAATAACGATTCCCATTGGCACAGCTGTTCCTTCTCCCCCGAGACCTACGAGGGGAGCGACAATACCTCCGAACAGGAATGTCATCACTCCAATAAGCGCAGACGCACTGCCCGCCGACTTCTCCTGATTAGCCATTGCAAGGGCGAAGGACGCGGTATTGACCAGCCCCACACTGGATACCACCAAAAATAATGGGATCAGTACAGAGATTAGATTACCTCCAGCCAGAATGGCGATGAGCAGAGATGTTCCTCCGAGCGCCGCGGTTAGCAGCCCCGCAATTAACAGGCGGGTTTCAGATACCTTACCGGCAAGTCTGCCGGCAATCTGACTGGCCAGAATAATGCCTAACCCGTTAATGGCGAAGCAGACACTGAACATTTGCGGGGACACCCCGTATATTTTCTGAAGCACAAACGGTGAACCTGATATGTACGCAAACATGCCAGCAGCTACAAACCCTTGGGTTAACGCATAACCCATAAACTGACGATCCCCCGCGATTTGGCGAAATGTAAGTAATGTCTGCTTCAATCCCCCGCTTGATCTGCGATTGGAAGGCAAGGTCTCTCCTAGACCGAAAATGACAGCCAACAGCGTCAGTATACCGATGAGACTGAGCAAAATAAATACGCCGCGCCACGATGTATACGTCAACAATTGTCCACCAATGATTGGTGCAGCAATCGGGGCTACGCCGTTTATCAGCATTAACAGAGAGAAGAACCGTATCAGTTCCGGGCCCGAATATACGTCTCTGACGATTGCGCGCGAGATGACAATCCCTGCCGCTCCAGCTACACCCTGAATGAACCGCAGCACAACAAAAGAGCCCATCGTCGGGCTGACCAGGCAAAGTATCGAGGCGATGGTATAGAGCACAAGCCCTGCAATGAGCGGTGTTCGCCGACCACGTATATCACTTAGAGGCCCGGCAAGCAACTGTCCAACCGCAAGTCCAATCATACACGCCGTCAGACTGAGTTGAGCATACGAAGTAGATGAACCAAACTCATCAGCCAGCGTGGGCAATGCGGGTAAATACATATCCAGGGACAACGGCCCGAAGGCCGACAATGTCCCCAGAATTAAAGCCATCCGTACACGAGATGTGGAGTTTGTGTTCAATGAAGATGTAGTACTTTTCATCAAATACTACTCCCCGCTACCCAGCAGCTTGAGCAGGTTGGATGGCAGTGTGAACTGTTGATTGTTAATAATAATACGGCGCAATTCTTCTTCATCCCGCTCGTTATCGGCGTCCTTAATCTCCTGAATTTCCCGGTGAAGTCGCTCCATCTGTTGATCCAGCGCATTTGCCGAATCTGCCGCACTCTTTAACTCTCTCGTCAAATGCTCGGGAACATCCTTATTGTATTTATAAAAAATCTTATGCTCCAGACTCGCCCAGAAATCCATCGCGATTGTACGGATCTGGATCTCCACACATGCTCGTTCCTCGCCATTGGACATGTACACAGGCACTTCCACCAGAAGGTGAAGGCTTTGGTAGCCGTTTGGCTTCGGATTCTCGATGTAGTCTTTGACCTCCAGTACACGCAGATCACTCTGGTTGCACAGCATATCTTTAATACGATAGATATCCGAGATAAAGGAACATGTAATCCGTACCCCGGCGATATCCTTGATATTTTGCTTGATGCTCTCAAACGTTAACTCATGATTTTTGCGGAACATCTTGTTCATAATGCTCTCAGGTGATTTCAGTCTGGACTTTGTATGCTCAATTGGACTGTAATCATGCAAAGACTGGAATTCTTCCTTCAGGACTTCAATCTTGGTCTCCATTTGATCCAGAGCAAATTTATAGATCATCATAAATCTGGTAATTTCATATTTGAATTTCTTGAATTGATCGATTGGATGTGGGGCGTTCATCATGGCTTTCTCCCTTTCTTTCTGCACACTAAAATTAGTTTTATGAATATGAGGACAAGCGGTCAATCCACATGTCTCCTGAACCATTATAAATCATATGGAGCCAATAAACGAATTTCTTACATTTGGGCTGGCGATTCAGCCTGGAAGGTATGGGAACTTATTTTACGCGCATCCTATAGAAGCATCCCTGTCATTTGGCCTGTTATTACCGATGAAAGAGGTTGATTTTACTGCTCTATCAAGTGACGTATTCATCCGATACACTTTGGGTTAAAGCTTATTTATACCTGCCACAAGGGTGTTCATTACCTGATATCACGACATATGAAACTTCTCATCCCGGCTCTGTCTCCTCTGCCTTTCCGGAATTCGCTTCCATACATACATCTCTACATTTGCAACCACTCGCTAGCCACTACCCTGCTGCAACAATGCATGATACGGATAACATACCGGAACAGTGGCCGGTTCTGATCTATTGTCGCGGCGGACTTGGCAGCTATGGCGGGGTTAATACCGTTTGGCTTGAGCAGTTTGTACATAAAGGTTATATCGTGTTCGCCCCATCCTATCGTGGCAACGAAGGCGGTCAGGGTCGTGACGAGTATGGCGGAAGAGATGCCGAAGATGTGCATGCCGCTTACCGGTTAGTGCAACGTTTGCCTTTTGTCGATCCGACTCGGATATCGTTAATGGGGTTCTCCCGCGGAGCCATTAATGCTGTACATACCTCAACTGCCTATAATGAGGGACCGGACAGAGTACATAAGTTAGTTCTTTGGAGCGGTGTCTCCGATGTGGAACGCACTTACCATGAGCGAACCGACCTGAGGCGCACATTGAAACGGGTGCTGGGTGGCTCCCCACGCGCAGTTCCGGAAGCTTATCTCGCCCGTTCTCCCCTGTCGAAAGCGAACAAACTTTCTTGTCCCGTGCTAATCATGCATGGTACATCAGATACACAGGTGAATTATAGTCACGGAACCCGGATGTATCACTGGCTTAAGCGCCGAGGTGCGGATGTCACATTTCACGCCTATGGCGGGCAGGATCATCATTTTCACGAGAAAATACATGAGTCAGCGCTGAACAATATGTTTGATTGGCTCGCTGCACCTTAAGTCTTGCGCGATGAATTTCATTTTGAAGAAGCGTGGGTTATGGCTGTATACTGGAGGGGCTACGTTTTTTGAAAGGACGGATAGGATGAATCAAAGCACCCTCCAAAAATACGCCATGTTGCTTCTCTGCATGTCTGCCGGAATGGTGGATCTAATCGGATATCTGGGACTGGGGCATGTGCTCACAGCCAATATGACGGGAAATATTGTACTGCTCGGTATTGCCATTGCCCGTGCTCAGGAATTTGTCGTGCTGCGGTCATTGCTTGCTCTCATCGGTTTTATTGCCGGCAATGCCATTGCAGCACATATGGTTGGACCTGTGCAGACCAAAAATGGCTGGTCTTCTAAGGTCACAGCCGTATTAACTGTTGAAAGCATATTGCTGCTGCTGTTCGCGATCGCCATGATTAGTCCATTTTCAGAACAACTGTCCTATCTGTTAATTGTCATTCTAGCCGTTGCAATGGGGATGCAAACAACTGCGGCACGCCGCATTGGAATTGCCGGCATCTCAACAACCGTGCTCACCAATAATTTGGCCGCTGTGGTTGAGGATACTGTAAGCATCCTCAAAAAGCTGCGACATGCCAATATCCGATCGTTAGCCAAAGCCTTGTCCACAGACTCCTACCTTCGTGCAGGTGCTGTTGTCATCTATTTGATCGGCGTCATTGCAGCCGCATTGTTATTCCGCCGCGAGCCCATGATCGCAGTCTGGATTCCTGTCCTGATCATTGGCGGCGTAACGCTATACGTCCGATTACATGCTTGGGGAACTTCACAACAAAGCGAAAGTTAATAGTTGGAGAAGCAACCTATTCATTTTTAAGAGGCTGTTCAAAAGTCCACTATAGGGCACTGAAAACGGGTCTTTTTGAACATGGACCTTAAGTTATTTTAAGTACAATCACGCTATTTATTTCATCAAAGCAGCTTCTTGGCGGATAAGCTTGACCAGATGCTGCGCAGCAGGCGACAACACTTCCCCTGCTCGTGTACATACGGCAACCGTATTTCTCAGCTGTACACCTCGAACAAACACTCGTGCCAGCCTGCCTTGCTGCACATCTTCGTTCACAACCAAAGAAGATATAAAGTTGGCCCCATAACCTGCCTTCACCGCACTAATCGTTTCGTTCAGCCCGTTGAACTGAAGCGCAATGCGGGGAGCGGCCAGGTTATTTGTTGTGCAAAGGGATACGAGTCGCTCACGCGTGGCACTGCCTTCTTCGCGCATGATGAACGGTTCTGCCATCATCTCATGCAGCTCGATTTCTTTTCCCGCATACGGATGGTCAGGGTGCACAACAAACCACATCTCATCGTCAAACAATTCATCCCATTGGACACCTGCATGTGTAATGCCACTTCCACCATACACTGCAATCTCTGCCTCATAACGAAGCAACTGGTCAAAGGCCATCCGGGTGTTGGTTGTGCTCACAACAATCTCCACATCCTCGTGCATTTGCTTAAACCGCGCAATCCAGCCAGGCAACAGAAAATTCGAAGGCAAGTAGGTTGCCGTAAGACGGATCAGTCCTTTCTTGCCCTCCCGAAAATCCTGCACAAAATTCTCGACATCCTGCTCCAGCATGAACAGACGTTCCGCATAACCTGTCAACTGTATCCCCGCATCCGTAAGCACCAGTCTTCTTCCCTCCGAAACAAAAAGCTGGATTCCCAATTCACGTTCAAACTTCTTCACCTGAGAAGATACCGCGGGCTGACTAATATTCAGTTCCTCTGCGGCACGAGTGACCCCGCCATATCTCACGATGGCATGAAATAATCGTAATCCATGCAGATTCATGTTTACACCACCTCTTTCACGTCAATTACATAATCTAAAGTTATATTATCATACATAATATATATTTTATTTATATATCTACTCCATTTATAGTTGAAATAAGAAATCCAATACAAGGAACAAGGAAAGGAACATGTGAAGATGAAAAATATAAATACAACCGAACTACAGCATACCTGGACCCAAGTCGACGACTACATGAATAATCTGCTGATTCCATCAGATTCCCTGCTGGAGCAAACCCTGCAAACCAATGCCGAAGCTGGACTCCCTGCACATGACGTAACACCTAATCAAGGAAAGTTGCTTCAGCTCCTGCTGCAAATCCAAGGCGCATCTCGTGTACTTGAAATCGGCACATTGGGTGGATACAGTACCATCTGGATGGCAAGAGCGCTGCCTGAACACGGACGCATCGTCTCACTGGAATCGGAATCACACCATGCAGACTTGGCCCGAGCCAATCTCACACGAGCAGGACTGATGCACAAGGTTGACCTGAGAGTTGGTCCTGCCCTAACCACTCTTCCCGATGTTCAGGAAGAATACAGGGAACCATTTGATATGATCTTCATCGATGCTGACAAACCGAGTAATCCCGATTATCTGAGATGGGCCCTGCGACTGACTCGGCCGGGGAGTCTTATTATTGGTGATAATATCGTCAGGGACGGTGAAGTGATCCGCACAGACAGCACAGACCCCAGAGTTCAAGGCGTTCGATCATTCCTGCAGTTGATCGCGGATCACCCTCGGCTTGAAGCTACAGCACTGCAAACCGTGGGTAGCAAAGGTTACGATGGATTCGTCATTGCTCGTGTAATTGATGCCCCTGAACCAAAATAAACAGTGGTCAATTCTTCCGCAAATTCCCCTTTCCTGTTAAACTGGAATCACTGCACAGGCAGACTGGGGGGAACCACTTGAGAGTTTTACAACATATTAATGATGAAATTCGCGGCTGGTCCCGCAATATTCAACTGTTTTTCCTGGCTAGCATTCTGTATCAGATCGGAAATGGCATGTTCTCTGTCTTGTACAATCTGTACATTCAGGGTCTGGGCTATAATGATACAATGAACGGCCAGATTGTAAGTATTCAATCACTCGCAACAGCCATTATGTTTGTTCCTATCGGTCTATGCGGTGATCTGTTCAGCCGCAAGCGATTACTCATTACAGGGGCGTTATTCAGCGGAATCTTTCTGATCGGACGCTCCTTCGATTATTCGGCTACAGGACTGATCTGGTTCTCGGTATTCTCTGGCCTTTTCGCTGGGGTATTCCAAGTACTGGCCATTCCTTATCTGGCGGAAAACGTCAAGAAAAGCCAGCGGCTGAAAATGTTCAGTTATTATTCATCCCTTGTGCTGGCTTCCCAGGTGCTTGGTAGCCTGGGTGGCGGCGTATTCGCAGATTTGTTACATACGGCAGGACTCGCCAAAGTGACCGGATTGCAGACGGTTTTATTTGTCGGTGGTGCAGCAACACTGGCTGCGTTTATTCCACTGTTATTTGTAACCGAAGGCAAGGCTGCTCCGCAGACAACAATTCCGGCGCAACCCGTTCTTCAACCCAATGCGGATCTAAAAGAAAGTTCAACGAATACCCCAAGCACGGACGATTCGATCACGAAGAAAAAAGATTCCCGACTGATTGGTCAGTTTATAGTGACTCAGTTGTTAATTGGATTAGGTTCTGGACTGGTTGTACCGTATCTGAATCTGTATTTCACCAATCGGTTCTCGGTTTCTCTGAGCGGCATGAGCTTACTGATTGCACTTGGTCAGATTATGACGATTGTATCCATGCTGATTGGTCCTACCCTGGCGGCAAAGGTCGGAAGCGTAAGAGCCGTTGTCATTTTCCAGGTCATGTCGCTACCCTTCCTTCTATTAACAGGCTTCACCAATCTGTTGTTCATCGCTTCGCTCAGTTTCTTATTCAGACAAGCATTGATGAACGCAGCCAATCCCATTCATTCAGCGATACTGGTGGATCGGATCTCGGACAAACGCCGCGGCATTGCCAATTCACTGATGCAGACCTCGTTCATGATCGGTTGGGCTACCATGGGACCTGTTCAATCCTATCTGGTCACTACATACGGAACGTATTGGGGTTATGCGATCACTTTCAGCATCACAGGCTGTCTATATGTTATTTCATCGTTGATGTACTTTGTAATGTTCAGAGAACCCAAACCTTCCGCTACGGCTCTAGCAGGATCTTAACCGGTAGGCTAAACGGATGGATCAGATGAGTATCATGGCCCATGAGTGAATGCCGATCTTTCGGTTGTATCCGGGTATCAATTGTTTCGGATTCTATTTATTTTCTTCATCTTCTCTTCTGTACTGAAGATGATTCTTGTACATATGTTGAAAGAAAAGAAAGCTAAGCCCTATCTTCAATGATCATATTTTGTCTGATCCCATGCCAAAGAGAGTATCCATTTGATGTCACACCCTGCGGATACTCTCTTATATTTGTACAGACTCTACTTCAGCATTTTGCCTCATTCAATTTTAAGCATAATGACTAATTATGAATAAATTCGGTTGTACATCCATCCTACAATGCCCACCGTAACCACTGTTGCCCCTATAATAAATGCATAATAGCCAATCTTACTTTTGGACTCCGAAGTCTGATGGTCATAATAATCGGAGTTACGTCGATAAAATCCCATCCATAACTCTCCGATCATATTCACAACAACCAATACAAAACGTTTAACAAGCCCCATTCTATTCGCGTCTCCTCTCTCTGATCAACCTTCTTCCATATTAAGTATAATTATCCCAATTCATTAAAACAACCCACTCTCATATTACCTTTGGTGCAGTTTCTTGCTCCAACCAGGTTAGAATATCAAATGCTTCCTGATCGGTGCTACCACACATCTCTTCCTCAGCTTGCAATCCACTGCATACCGCAGGACGATCTTTTTGGCCAAAAATTCCGCAGCGATTATCATCCGTAAGCTGCACACAACGTACACCTGCCGGCTTGCCATGAGCCATGCCCGGTATCGGTGATGATATGGAGATCGCGATACAACATGCGGCACAGCCTGTCCTGCATTCCATACATATTCCCTCCTAATTTCAATACACTTACAATACATGTTCAAAAAGACCGGTTTTCAGTACCAAGAAGATGGGATGAATTCCATATTCGATGCTGATGATGCCATTAAGCACCCTTCGTAATCAAAAGCGGACTTTTTGAACTACCTCTTAATTATGAGCGATTTATCCAGGTCCAGGTTCGAGCCAGCCCCTGAGCAATTCTCCGATTCATATTTCGATTGGAAAAATACCCCCCATGACTTAGCGGATTCCAACTCATAGCCACGCCGCCAGAGTTCACTTCAATGTCTTCTTTGACCGCTTTCTCATAAGCGGGATCAATGGGGCGTAATGGATAACCCAGAATATCATCCCGATCGTAGAAGTTCACCCACTCCCCTTCCAGCCCAGCATAATACTGATTCACATGGGAAGAGGGCACCTGAATTGGGCAACTGAAGTCATGATAACGCAAACTCCATAAGGGCAGGGTTGTACCAAACGAGTAAAAATTGGTCAGCGTGTCCCCCCGCTCCAGAGCCGAGTTCACATCCACAACCTCCGGAATACGACTGGACGGATATTGCAGATCGTAGAAGAAGTTACTGGCGATTACGGCACCCAAACTATGGGCAACCACACAGAGCGGAGCTTCCGGTCCATTGCGCTGTGAAAGGGTATGCATCGCCTGATTCAACGTTCGATGTACGGCATCGTAGTTATGGCCTTGATTTTCCACCGGTTGATAAGCAACCGCATCAGCCAGGTAATGGATGACAAATCGGCGCAACGCCTGAAAGTTCAATCCCGGAGAGCTGACGAGCTGTTGAAAGAGAGCCTCTTCCCGCTCCTCAAATACATCCGCCCAATATACAGGTTCGATATCCAGCATCTGTTTGGAGGCTCCAGGCAAGACCATTACCTTGTCCAATTCCTTATGCAAACAAGCAATCAACTTGTCCGCGTACCCATCCTTCCGCATACCCAGCCCATGAATGACCATCACGGCAATACGTGTCATGGCTCTCCTCCTCATCGATTGACTAGGAACTCTTTCTCCACCATATGAACGCCACGACTCGAACATGCCTGAAGCTTGCTTTGTCAGAAGAACCTTTCCAACCACCATTATTTTAAAAATGTGATTCTTCCATTTTATATACAGTTTACCATGATCGTCATGAAAATAACGATCATACAGCAAAAAGGAGCTGCACATCACGCAGCCCCTTCTTGTTGTTGTATTCAATTAACCTTTCAGATGAACCTTCAACACACCATTTTGATTAGATGTAACATCACCTGTCGTGACTTCCACCCGTTCAACCATATCTTGACCATCTGGAATGATAATCGGTGTAATCAGCGGGTATCCCGCATCTTCAATTACCTTACGATCAAACTCCAACAGCTTTTGTCCAGCCTTTACATGCTCGCCAGCTTCCACGTGCATGTTGAAGCCTTCACCCTTGAGGGATACTGTATTAATCCCGACATGAATCAGAACTTGTAATCCACTCGCGTGTTCAAGAATCACCGCATGTTTACTTTTGATCACATGAGCCACCTGAGCATCAAACGGAGCCACAACAACGTTGCCGGAAGGTTCAATCGCTACACCTTCACCCATCTGTTTCTCGGCAAAAGCCGGATCAGGTACTTGCTCCAGTGACACGGCCTGGCCTGTTAAAGGCGCCATGATTTCCAGTGTATTCACTGCTTCGTCCCCTACTTGAGCTGCACTACGTGTGCGCTGGTTTGGATCTGTTTTTGCAGTTGAAGAGGTAACACCCGAAGCAGACTGCGATGTAGCCGCTTTAGGCTCATTAACGGTTTCATTGCTTGCACTACGATCTTCTTTTCTCAGTTTGGCTCTGCCAAAAAGGACGGTCAGTACAAATGGTACAACAAGGACAATCGCCATGCCGATGAAAAAGACGCCCCATTTGTTAGGGAAAATCGACAGGAACCCCGGTACGCCACCTACACCGATGGAGGTTGCCTGAACATTATTCATCGTCAGCAACACACCACCAATCGCGGAACCGACCATACCAAAGATAAACGGATAACGGTAACGGATATTCACTCCGAAGATCGCCGGCTCAGTTACCCCGAGGAAGGCCGATACCGAAGACGTTGCCGCAAGTCCTCTCATTTTCTTCTCACGCAGGACAAGCATCATCGCAAGTGCTGCTGAACCCTGTGCGATATTGGACAATGCCAGCATCGGCCACAGGAACGTACCGCCCTGACTACCAATGAGCTGAACATCCACCGCGAGGAACGTGTGATGCATACCGGTGATAACGAGCAAAGCGTAGAGACCACCGTAGATCAGACCACCCAGCGCCGCGTATGAATCGTATACATAGATCAAGCCAGATGTAATTGCATTTGCAATAGCAAATGTAACCGGTCCAATAATCGTAAATGCCAGGAATCCCGTAATCAGCAAGGTAACTGGTGCAACAACCAGCAGTTTGATCGAATCATGTACCCTTTTATTCAGGAAAATTTCCATCTTTGCAAGCAGATAGGCCGATACCAGTACTGGCAGAACCTGCCCTTGATAACCGATCTTCTCAATCTCCCAACCGAACAGATTCCATGTTGGCACCGTGCCATTATTCACAGCATCAGCGTAACCATAGGCACTCAGCAGATCGGGATGTACCAGAATGAGACCCAGCACGATCCCGAGCAGCGGACTGCCGCCGAACCTTTTTACAGCGGCCCAACCAATTAGAGCCGGCAGGAACGTGAAGGCTGTACTTGCGATCGTATTAATAATGGAAGCAAGATCCTTCCAGGCTGGATAAACATCCACCAGTGATTTTCCATCAAAGAAAATGCCTGGACCTGTCAGAATATTGTTAATTCCGAGCAAAAGACCTGCCGTAATGATTGCAGGCAAGATCGGAATGAAAATATCCGAGAGTGTTTTAATCGCTCGCTGGATTGGATTTTGCTTTTTACCAGCAACCGCCTTCACATCATCTTTGGAAGAACGATCTCCCCCGGTAATCTGAATCATCTCATCATAGACTTTATCCACCAGACCAGGCCCAATAACGACCTGGAATTGTCCTTGGGAAGAGAACTGTCCTTTAACCAGATCATTCTGATCCAGACTTTCAGTATCCACTTTACTCTCATCGTACAAGGCAAACCGGAGTCGTGTAACACAGTGCGTAGCAGCTTCAATATTCTCTTTGCCACCGACTGCCCGGACGATCTCCTCAACCTGTTTTTTATCGATTGCCATAGTGTCACTTCCTATTTATAAAATGTTATTAGTCCTGTTGTGGCACAAGCCACATATAGGATGCATACGGACTGAGAGAGATTTCCTGCGTCAGCGCAGGGGCTGCCTCCGTATTTCCTATGAGTAACTCTGCTGATTTGCCTGCAATGTGATCATTCCAGACCGCTTCCGGAAGCGAGAACGTGACGTCTCGTTTACTGAAGTTGGATACAACAATCAGGGTTTCACTTCCATTGGTCCGTGCGTACGCGAATACATCCGGATGTGCATCGTCCAATCGTTCATACAGACCGTCGATCAGCACGTTAACCTGTTTACGTAGGGCAATCAATCTGCGGTAGTGATAGTAGATCGAATCTGGATCAGCCAGCTGCTGTTCCACGTGAATGGAAGGATACCGCTCATCCACCTTCAGCCAAGGTGTTCCGGTAGTAAATCCGGCGTTCTTACTTCCATTCCACTGCATCGGTGTGCGGGAGTTGTCCCGGGAACGCTCTTTTACAATGTTGAAAGCTTCTTCAGCGGATTTACCTCGTTCTTCCTGAAGCAGGCGGTACATGTTCGTTGATTCGATATCGCGGAACTCGCTAACGTCATTCCAGACCGGATTCGGCATGCCGATCTCTTCTCCCTGGTAGACATAAGGCGTACCTTGCATGCCGTGTATCGTTGTTGCAAGCATCTTCGCACTCTCGGCACGATAGTCACCATCATCGGCGAATCTGGACAGTGCCCGAGGCTGATCATGGTTATTAAGGAACAGCGCGTTCCAGCCACCACCAGCTTGCATGCCTGTCTGCCACTCACTAAAGAGCTGCTTCATCGCTTCGAAATCATACGGCATCAGTTCCCACTTCTGACCATTCGGATAATCCACTTTCAGGTGATGGAAGTTAAACGTCATCGAAAACTCCCGGGAAGCCGGGTTCGAATATTGGATACAATGTTCCAGTGTTGTGGAGGACATTTCCCCTACAGTCACCATGTTGTGAGGCCCGAATACTTCATCATACATCTCGGTGATGTACTCATGCACACGTGGTCCATCCGTGTAATATTTGCGTCCATCACCCGGTGACACGCTGCCATCATCATCAGGGAAACGCTGGTCTTTGGAGATCAGGTTGATCACGTCCATACGGAAACCATCCACACCCTTATCCGCCCAGAACTTGATCATATCCCGTACAGCTTTGCGTACTTCTTCATTCTCCCAATTCAGATCTGCCTGTGTTTTATCAAATAAAGTCAGGAAATATTGTCCCGTCTGTTCATCATACTGCCAAGCAGGTCCACCGAACTTGGATTGCCAGTTGTTCGGTACACCGCCGTCCGGCGCAGGATCTTTCCAAATATAATAATCCCGGTACGGATTATCCTTGGAAGAACGGGATTGCTGGAACCACTCATGATCAGTAGAAGAGTGATTCACCACGATATCAATCATCAGTTTCATATCACGAGCCTTCAGACCTTTCAGCAGTTCGTCAAAATCCTCCATCGTCCCATAATCCGGATTAATCCGGTAATAGTCCGCTACGTCATATCCATTATCATGCTGCGGAGATACATATACCGGCTGCAACCACACAATATCGATACCCAGATGCTGCAAATAATCAAGCTTCTCGGTTAATCCACGAATATCTCCAGTACCCGATCCGGTTGTATCATTAAAACTCTTCGGATATACCTGATACACCGTTGATGTCTTCCACCAAGATGACGGAGTTGTGTTATTAGAACTCATGTTAACGCCTCCAATAAATTGTAATGCTCTCATGTGATGTTCTCGGATAACTTCATATCTATATTACATAAGTAAACATGTATATACAAGTTGAAACTATAATATGTATATTCTCCGCCTCTTCTACACATTCCCCATAAATCTTTCCTCTGTAACATTTATTTTGTAACCTGCGTTCGTGAACCCAATGATATCTGTATTGGGACAACAAAAAACCGTCTGTTCTTCCCACCATTGGTGCGGGCAACAGACGGTCTAATTTGGTTAAACTTGGTTGAACTTTAAATGTATTCTACTGTTTTTTACTGTTGTAATGGATTGTTATTATAAAGTAGCTGTCACTTGACTTCATCACCACAGCGTAGACACGCCTCTTACGACATCTCCGGTGAAACTACGGCTTTCCCTTGTTTTTCCTGCATATTCAACTTCAATAAAGATAGTGCAGCTTGCTCTTCCCTTTCCAGTTCAGCGGCACTGATCTCACCAGAGAGTACGGCACGCATTCGCTTTTGATCCAGCAGACCTTCCCATTTTGCCACCACAAATGCTGCGACACAGTTGCCCATCAGGTTGGTGAATACACGCATTGTATCCATGAATCGATCTGCACCAAGCAGTAGAGCAACCGCCGCTACCGGAAAAGCATTGACAGCCACTGCCGTCGCGGACAGGGCCAAGAATGCAGAGCCAGGTACTCCTGCCATGCCCTTGGAACTTAACATCAACACCAGCAAAATCGTAATCTGCTGCATCAATGTCAGTTCAATCCCTACGGCTTGAGCAACAAAAACCGTGGCCAACGATAAATAGATCGAAGCGCCATCCAGATTAAACGAGTACCCCGTTGGCACCACAAGCCCCACAACCGCACGATCACAACCCGCCTTGGTTAGTTTGTCCATCATGCGTGGCATCACCACTTCTGATGATCCGGTTCCAATCGCCAGCATCACTTCAGAACGGGTATACTTCACAAATTGCAGGAAATTCAGCCCGGTGATCCACCAGGCAGCCAATGCCAGCATGACCAGAAACAGCAGCGCTGCACCGTAACAGGCCAGAATCAGCAGACCAAAGGACGACAATGTGGAAGCTCCATAGGCACCTACCGTGTAAGCCATGGCTCCAAATGCACCAATTGGTGCGAGTTTCATGATATAACCGATGATGCGGAACACAATGCCGAGCAAGTTCTCAATCAGCGTCAGTACATTCTCTTTTGCCTTACTCTCTGTTGCTGCCAGAGCAACCCCGAACAAGCATGCCACGAGCAATACTTGCAGAAGTGCATTTTGTGCAAAGGCATCCACAACACTTGTCGGAATAATATTCATGATAAAGTCTACCGTATGCGGTAACTCGGAACCATTGGTTTTTGCTTCAATACCGCTTGCATCTATGGTTGAAGGGTCCACGTTCATTCCGGCACCGGGGCGAAGCAGATTGGCTGTTCCCAATCCAAGTACCAGCGCCACTGTAGTTGCAATCTCGAACCACACGATGGCTTTCAGTCCGATGCGACCTACCGACTTCAGATCACCGATCTTGGCAATACCTGTCACAATGACCATGAAAATCAGTGGTGCGATGATCATCTTGATCAATTTGATGAAACCTGTTCCGAGCGGTTGCAGCAAGCTACCCAGATCCGGCCACAGGATGCCTACACCAATCCCGATGATTACCGCTACAATAATTTGAAAAAATAATGATTTCATAAATGACATGAACGCTCCCCCTGTTTGCGGTCAATTCGGATTTCCGTTTGGTTTCCGTGTAACTTTTTATATCATTCTAAAAGGGATTTCAACAATGGAATTTCAATGTTTTTGTCATTTCTACCAACTATATTGGTGAAAATTGAACCTGAAACCGAAAAAAGACGAATACCACGTCAGTTATCTTGACGTGATATTCGTCTTTATCCATAAATCCATTTATTATTGAACAGCGGTTAAATGTGCATCACAGGGTAATGGATTCTCCCGGGGCCAGCACACGTCCTTCCAACCCTTTTGCAGCCAGCTGCTGCACGAAGTGTTCCGCATCCTGACGAATTACCGGGAACGTATCATAATGAACCGGAATCGTCAGTTTGGCATTAAACCATTCGGCCGCCTGCAGCGCATCCTCAGGTCCCATGGTGAAATGTCCACCAATCGGCAAGAAGGCTACATCGATATCATGACGATCACCGATCATTTTCATATCCCCGAAGAGACTTGTGTCTCCGGCATGCAAAATCGTTTTGCCACCAATATTAATGATATATCCAGCAGGCAAACCTGCATACATGATCCGTTGTTCTTCTTCGAGCACAATCCCGGAAGTATGGAACGCCTGAATCATTTTAGCTTGAGCAAAGTCAAGATCTACCGTTCCGCCCATGTTCATGCCGAGTGTATCCAGACCTTTCCAGGACATATATGTAGCCAATTCCACAATAGCGACAACTTTGGCGTTATTCGCTTTGGCAATAGGTTCAGCATCGAGGATGTGATCCATATGTGCATGTGTCAGCAACACAACATCGGTCTTAATATCTTCGGGCTTTGTGACGGCAAGCTCGTTTCCACGCAGGAAGGGATCAATGATCAGAGACTTTTCTTCTGTGCCCAGCTGTACACTGGAGTGACCGTGGAACGTAATATTCAACAACTTGGATTCCTCCCGACATATGTTTTGATTATTTTGAAAACCACTATTTATTATAAATCATAGCTCTTCACCAACGCAAAATTACGCTAGCCTCCGTGTTATCGCTGCTTACGATACACCCTTGCTTCATACGGCTGAAACTGAATCGCACCTTCATCGGTAGAATAACGTCTGCTCACATTGCTGATGATCAGCTTGGCATGCTCGGAAGTCCAACCTTCCGGCCAGTGCATCTCAGGCTCATGCCCACGGAAATTCAGAATGACCAGCATCTGCTCATCTTCCAGCGTTCGGGTATAGGCATAGATATCCGGATCATCCGGTAGCAGCAGTTCATACGCACCATAGATAAGTACTTTATGTTGTTTGCGAAGGGCAATTAACTTACGGTAATAATGCAAAATGGATTGCGGATCACTTTCGGCATCAGCCACATTAATCTCAAGATAATTATCATTCACCTGAATCCACGGCTGACCCTGGGTAAACCCTGCATGTTCCGTCTCATCCCATTGCATCGGCGTGCGGGCATTATCGCGACTCTTCAGCCAGATCGCCTGCATGACTTCATGCTTCGACTTACCTTGACCAATGTAATGATTGTAATAATTTTTGGTCTCGATGTCCCGGTATTGTTCGATATCCGGGAAAGCGACATTGGTCATGCCGATCTCTTCTCCCTGATAGATGTAGGGGGTCCCTTCCAGTGTAAGCATCCATGTCGCCAGCATCTGAGCAGACCGTACCCGATATTTACCGTCATCACCAAAACGGGAAACTGGTCGTGGCTGATCATGGTTGCCCATATAATTGGCGTTCCAGCCTCTACCATGCAAAACCGTTTGCCACCGGCTCATAATTTCTTTGAGATCTGTCAATTTCCATTCCTTATAGTTCCACTTACCAATTCCGGAGGATTTAGCATCGATAAACATATGCTCAAACTGGAATACCATATTAAGCTCATCACGATCCGTCCCGACATAAGCCAAGGCCTGCTCAGGCCCAAGTCCCGAAGTCTCGCCAACCGTCATGGGTCCATAAGGTTTCAGGATCATGTTATTCAGCTTCTTCAAGATCGAGTGTACCTGTTCCAGGTTGGAAAAGAGCTGATACGCGGGAACCACCGGCAGATTATGCGGGTTGTGAGCGCTTGGTAGACCCTCTGCCTTGGCGATATGCGCTACTGCATCGAAACGGAATCCGTCGACCCCTTTTTCCAGCCACCAATGCACCATCTCATACATCTCTTCTGCCATCTGTGCATTGTTCCAGTTGAGATCCGGTTGCTGTTCGGAATACAGATGCAGATAATATTCATTTGTCTCGGGATCATGCTTCCACACCGAACCTCCAAAATAGGACTCCCAATTATTCGGCACCTGCCCATTTTTGCCTGAACGCCAAATATAATAATCCCGCTTCGGATTCATCTTTGATGAACGCGATTCAGCAAACCACGCATGTTCATCTGACGTATGATTCAGCACCAGGTCCATCATGATCTTGAGACCACGCTTGTGGGCCTCTGCCAATAATCGATCAAAATCCTCCATCGTGCCATACTTGCGTAAAATGCCGTAGTAATCTCGGATATCATATCCGTTATCATGTCCTGGTGAATCGTAAATGGGACAAAGCCAGATCACATCTACGCCCAAATTCTCCAAATAATCGAGCTTCTCATAAATCCCCTGCAAGTCGCCATATCCATCCCCGTCCGAATCTTTAAAGCTGCTCGGGTAAATCTGGTATACCACACTCTCTTTCCACCAAACGATATCGCCCACCTCGCTCTCATCATTGTGTACTATATAATCTCTACTCACGATATAAATAAGCCGTTAATATGTTTTATCCGAAATGATTCCCTTGTAAACATTTGAAAGGTATCTTATGCAAAAAGACCCGGTGATGGACCGCGATCTGCGGCTCAATTCCGAGTCCTTCTTAATGAGCATAAGATTAACTTAAATCCGGCGTAACCTATCCAGGCACCGATCGTGTTCAGAATAATGTCATCCACATCAAACGAACCTACACGTGTAATCAATTGTGTGACCTCAACACACAGCAGAAGCAAAACAACTGTAGATGTAAAGGTCAGGAACGTACGACACCTCCGAAACAACCATGGAATCCAGATGCCCAGCGGAATGAACAATACGATATTGCCAAACAGGTTTTTGACCCAGGTATCTGTATTGTACCTCTCCCTCTCCATAAGAAGTGGACGAATCGTCTCGAAGGGTACGAGATTATATTGATAATACATGCTAGGTGTTCGTCCACTGACAAACAGTAAAATGCCCATAATCAGTATGTAGAGCGCTGCCATGCAAGCAACGATTAATAACATCCACTTGGAGTGAAGCCCTGACTTTTCGCTCATTCATCCGTCCTCCGACCTTGAATTCCGCGAAGCGGTAGGTCTATTTTAACGGGATATATATGTTCATGTCCAGTTGTTCAAGGGTCGATTTCCAGACATCCGTCACTTCAAAGTCTGGTCCTTCCCTCCGTTCATAGTTCGACTGCGGCAACCAGCTGCCATAGATCATTTTCCGAATATCCTGCCCGGAGCCTTCCACGGTGAACTCTGCATACAAGCCGCCCGGAATTTCAATCGAAGTAAAACCGGGTTCAAGTACCTGCGATGCTCCACTGCTTTCTTCACCCACAATAAAAGAAAATGCTCCATCCTCTTCAAAATGACAGGCCACACCATAAGCCATATCAGGGCGTGTCCTCTCCGGGATCGCCATGAATTTCTGTTCCATGCCAAAATCGTGATAAAATCCGGGTATTTCAGCATAATGCTGATTGTCATTCAGGTTGGTCTTATATTCATAGCCGACAATCCAGTTCGGTTCCCGTGTGACCAGACGGGGTGTGTTCATGTGGAAAGTTCCATCAAGCCGAGTTCGATAATCGTTAAAATCAATGCTCTGTTGCATCTTCAGAAGAGACAACTGATCCACTTCCAGCTTACGCAGCTTCGCCGGTGTCATTCCAAAGTAGGCTGAAAATGAAACGCCGAAAAGCTCGCAGCAGCGGACGTCTCTCTGATATTAAAATCATCTTGCAAATGCTGCTCCAAATACTCAATAGCAAGCTGAATTCGTGTGTAATGATCCATAGTGACGGCTCCCCTATCTAATTCAAAATATCAAACGATTTCTTATGTAGTATGACTGAGATCCAGATCTTTTTTTTGATTTTGTGTGCGAACTTGTATGACGAAAGATACGCGAGTTCCGATTCTCTTCAAGTTGAATGACACTATGATACACTGTATGCCAAAAACCCCTTGTTCTACAAGGAGATGCTCTCTACGCTGGTTGATTTACCAACAGAGATAGCTCTTGTGAACAAGGGGACTTGTTTGTTTAACAATCTATGCTTAACCTTTCCAGTTCCCGGACACGGGATGAATACCCCAGATATCTGTCGCATACTCACTAATGGTACGATCACTGGAGAATATGCCGGAATGTGCCGTGTTTAATATCGCTTTCCGAGTCCAGCCCGGAATATCCCGATACGCCTGGTCAATCGCAGCATGCGCGTCGGCATAAGCAGCAAAATCACGCAATACAAAGTATTCGTCACCATGGGCCAGTAAGGAGTCATAAATATCCCAGAACTCCCCGTCACGATAACAGAATGCACCTGGATGCACCAGTTGCTC
Organism: Paenibacillus xylanexedens; assembly: GCF_017874615.1. Lineage (GTDB taxonomy): Bacteria > Bacillota > Bacilli > Paenibacillales > Paenibacillaceae > Paenibacillus > Paenibacillus xylanexedens. The sequence goes on along the minus strand of NZ_JAGIKV010000003.1, from coordinate 177,816 downwards.
CACGACCTCGCGAATGCGTTCATCGTGCTGCACGATCTCATTCGGACGATAGCTGCCAGAACGATAATACTCAAGTACTTCGTCTGCACGCAGACCATAGATGAACATATTTTCTTCCCCAACCTGCTCCGCCATCTCCACGTTGGCTCCATCCATCGTGCCAATCGTTAAAGCACCGTTCATCATAAATTTCATGTTGCCCGTACCGGAAGCTTCCTTACCTGCGGTTGAGATCTGTTCACTAACATCCGCAGCGGGAATGATCTTCTCTGCAAGAGAGACGGAATAATTTTCGAGGAAAAATACCTTCAAGCGGTCATTCACGGCCGCATCCCGATTCACCGTGTCAGCCACGTTGTTGATCAGCTTGATAATTTTCTTGGCAAAATAATAACTCGGCGCTGCCTTGGCACCAAAGATGAACGTACGTGGTACCATATCAAACGAAGCATCATTCTTAAGCCGGTTATACAGATGCATAACATGCAGAATGTTCAACAGTTGACGTTTGTACCCGTGTAGTCTCTTCACCTGTACATCAAAGATGGAATCCGGATTCACTGCTGTCCCGGTATGATCCAGAATATACGCAGCAAGTCGCTCTTTGTTATCCCGCTTAATTGAACGGAACTGCTCCTGGAATGATGCATTATCCGCAAAACCAGCCAACTGGTCCAGCTTGCCCGGCTCCGTTATCCATTCGTTACCGATTGTATCCGTGATGAGATCCGACAGTTTCGGATTGGCATGCATCAACCAGCGGCGATGGGTGATACCATTCGTTTTGTTATTGAAACGCTCCGGATACAGTTCATAGAACGGAGCCATCTCGCGCTCTTTCAAAATCTCGGTGTGCAAAGCAGCAACACCATTCACGCTATGACTGCCTACAATCGCCAGATGTGCCATCCGTACCTGATCGTTTGCAACAATCGCCAAATGCCCTATGCGATCCTGATCTCCCGGATACCGGTCCAGCAGCATGCCACAGAAGCGTTTGTTGATCTCTTCAATGATCATGTAGATTCGTGGCAGCAGCCTGCTGATCATGGATACAGGCCACTTTTCAAGAGCCTCACTAAGCGTTGTATGATTGGTATACGATACAGTACGAGTTGTGATATCCCATGCTTCATCCCAGCCATACCCCTTCACATCAATCAGGATGCGCATCAGTTCTGGAATAACCAAGGTTGGATGCGTGTCATTAATGTGGAAGGCCACTTTATCAGGCAAACGATCATACGGTAGCTCCAGCTTGTTGAACGTACGCAAGGCGCTCTGTACACCTGCTGAGCACATGAAGTATTGCTGCTTCAATCGCAGCAGCTTTCCTTCATACTGGGAATCATCTGGATACAGGAATTCCGAGATTGATTCAACCGATCGGCTATAATCCAGATAACCGTAGTAGTTCGAAGGGGTGTCGAGTGAAGTCTCACGCTTTGGCTCCGCACTCCATAGACGCAATGTATTCACATGAGTTTGACCATAACCGATGACAGGCACGTCATAGGGAATGGCGACAACCGATTCGGCATCTTTTGTAACAAACTGATATTCTCCATCCTGCTCATGAGCTTCTACTCGGCCCCAGAACTGGACTTCCACCTTTTTGTCTGGACGGCGGACTTCCCATTCATTGCCCTTATCCAACCAATTGTCGGGTAACTCTACCTGATTACCATTGATGATTTTTTGCTCGAACAGCCCATATTTATATCGAATCCCGCAACCATGTCCTGCATATCGGAGTGATGCGAGTGAATCCAGGAAACAGGCAGCGAGTCGTCCCAGACCTCCGTTACCGAGTCCTGCATCCGCCTCCTGTTCTTCTATCTCTTCCAAGGAGAAGCCCAGCTCAGCTAAACTGTCACGCACCAATTCCAATTCATTCACATTCAACAGATTGTTGCCGAGCAGACGTCCAATCAGGAATTCCAGCGAGAAGTAATAGACCTGTTTATCCTGGCGCTGCTTGAACCCCTGATTCGACGTTGCCCAATCCTGGCCTGCATATTCACGAATCATGCTTCCCAGTACGTGGTACACGTCTTCCTGTGTTGCTTCTTCAATCGGTTTGCCCAATTTGCTGACCAGATTCCGTGTAAAGATACTCTTGAACGTTTCCTTGTTGTCAAACAAAAGTAGGTTCCTCCCGGGGAAATCCTGCAGGGTGGTGGCGGTTCATACACTCAACATTTGGTTTGAGCATGCGCCCGTTACGGTTACGAATCGTTCTTATGATCGCTGTTACCCCTGTATTTTCTTGAATTTATTATTTAGATGTGAAAATACAGTGATAAAGGCGACCGCTATGCTTCTTCAGAATCGATTTCGTCCCCTTCACTTACTGCCCACGCTCTTTACCAAAAACTTTCGTCCATGAACCTTTAAATCCATCCTACAGGATTTTTATTTTATATATATTTATAGAAGATATCGGTTACGTGCGGGCATTAGATAATAGTACTTTTTGCCAAAATATATGGATTCGACGGGTCGCCGATCAGCGTCTGTCCTCCGGTCAGCTTCACATCTTTATCGAGAATGACATTCTCAAGCACGGTCCCCTCACCAATGTAACATTTCTGCATGATGATAGAACCTTTTATTTTGGCACCCTTGGCCACCTGTACACCACGGAACAAAATGCTGTCCTCCACCTCTCCACCTACGATGCAGCCATTAGCAAGGAGGGAATGTTTAACATCGGCGGTATCCAGATATTTGGCAGGGGCTTCATATTTAATTTTGGTCTGAACGGGGTCTTCCTTGAATAGTTGTTCATATTGCCCTGTATTCAACAGATCCATACTGTTGCGATAATAACTGTCAATGGAATTGATGACTGCGTGATAGCCATCATATGCATACGCAGCGATATTCAATCCATCTGGATTTTTTTGAATCACATCCCGGAAGAAATGGCTCTCGCCATGATCGATGCAGCGTTGCACCTGACGCAGGAACAATTCCTTTTCCATGATGAAAATTTCTGTATATATATTCGGGTGATTAGCGCTTTGGTGAATGTCCACCACGTTACCGTCCCCGTCATGGTCAACTTTGACACAGGCGTCATGCTCAGGCAGCAGCTGATCTACTTTTTTGCAGACCAGTGTAACGTCCGCTCCTTTACTGATGTGATACCTGTAGACATCCTGGAGGTCTGCTTTGGTCACATGGCGACTGCCCGCATGCACAACATATTGTCCTGCCCCTCTGTGGAAAAAGTCCAAATTGTTATGGAAATGCTGCAAGTCCCCTTGTGATGTATCTGTTGGATCGTTCCAGTCCGGTGGCAAAATAAACATACCCCCATGCTTGCGATCCAAATCCCAAGGTTTACCGTCACCAAGATGGTCCATCAACGAGCGATATTTTCGCCGTACAAATACACCAATACTCTCAATGCCTGCATTCATCATATTGGATAGAACAAAATCGATCAGACGGTAACGCCCGGCATATGGCACCGCGGCTCCGCAGCGAAAATACGTCAATTCCTTCAATTCTTCAAGTTCATGGTCAAGGTTAATAACTCCGATCAATTGTTTCATCGCATGCACCGTCCTTTTAACTTCAATTAGGCCTTGCTGGTTATTCCTTGGCGAAGCTGACGTTCCAGTTCTTCCTGATCCACGAGCAATATATCACTCTCATCTCCCGGTGCAGGCGAAATCTGTGTTCCATCAGGAATAACCAATCCTTCTGCGATAATCGCTCGGTAAATGCGCACATTTTGCCCGATTTTCACTCTTGGCATGATGACCGAATCGATAACAGCACTGTTCTCGCCAACTTCAATTCCATAGAACAGAACAGAATGATTGACCTCACCATGCACTACAGTACCTTCACTAATAATACAATTCCGCACCTTGCCCGAAGGTGAGATGTATTGTGCAGGTTGGTTCGGATTACGTGTGAAAATACGCCAGTCCGGATCATTCAGATTAAACGGTGTGTCTTCGTCCAACAGGTCCATATTGGATTCCCACAGACTGCGAATGGTACCAACGTCTTTCCAATAACCTTCGAATGGATACGCATATAAGGATTTTTCATTTTCAAGCAACAAAGGAATAATATCTTTACCAAAATCATAGGAGGTGGATGCCTGTTGTTCATCCTGAATCAGGAAACGTTTCAGTACATCCCACTTGAAGAGATAGATACCCATGGAAGCCAGTGTGCTCTTGGGCTCAGGAGGTTTTTCTTCAAATTCATAGATGCTATAGTCATCGTTGGTGTTCAGCACCCCGAATCGGCTGGCTTCTTCCAATGAGACATCGATGACCGATATGGTGCAATCCGCATCTTTTTCTTTGTGATACTGGAGCATTTTTTCGTAGTCCATCTTATAGATATGATCCCCTGACAGAATGAGCACATGCTCAGGATCGAATTGTTCAATAAAGTTCAGGTTACGGAAGATCGCATCCGCTGTACCCCGGTACCAGTTGCTACCGTCTTCACGTTCATGTGGAGGAAGTACATATACCCCGCCGTTTTTCCGATCCAGATCCCAGTCACTGCCAATGCCAATATAGGAATGTAAGACAAGTGGTTCATATTGGGTCAATACACCCACTGTATCAATACCAGAATTAGAGCAGTTACTCAGCGGAAAATCAATGATTCGGTACGTGCCGCCAAAATACACAGCCGGCTTAGCCAGTGATTTGGTCAATCCTTTTAACCTCTTACCTTGCCCTCCGGCAAGTAGCATCGCTACAACTTCTTTTTTCGCCATCATTACAGCCTCCTCCACGTGCATTCGTTCTGATTCATTTCAGAGCCCATAATCGATATTCTGTTGTGTGGACACTGTTGTCTTGATTAGGAGCATGCTGTACAGATGTGTAACCGGTGAATCTTGTTGCAGTTGAACTTCTTGGATTGTAAAGCCTGAAATAGAGATGATGCTGGTGTAGAATTGCTTGACTGTCTTACAGAGGTGAATGTTAGATGCAGAACTTAAGGTGTAGCTCGTGAACAATGAAATAGACTACTCCTATTTAACATTAAACACGAAACGGACTGGGGAATCTTACTGGAAAACATCGACATCAAGTTGTGGGTGAGATTACCCTTTCTCGTGCCGCTGTTATTCATATTGTATTCGATAAAAAGGAATGAAACTCCTTTTGGAAAATTCATGGTAAAAATGTAAGGTTCGTGGATCTATATACCTACAAAATTGTATAAAAAGGGCTTTAGTATCAGGAATTATAATATTTATTGTAAATTTTTAGAGGAATACATAGAAATGTGTCGAATGATAGATATGGTATAAAAGTAGCACTTAGAATTGCATTGAGCAATCTATCGAAGAGTTACATACTAATAACTATAAATTATTTGGAGGTCTTGTGGATGAATGAAATTGAGAATCTGATAAAAAACTTTAGATCTGTTGCTGCACAGTTAAAAAAGGAGTACCATATCTCTTTATTAACTAACACACGCTCTAATACAAGAGAATTAAACAATACTCTTATAAGCTATTCCGATAACAACGAATTTTTCAACGATAAAGAATTTGATGAAGTTTTTGAAGGTATCAAAAGGGCTGATTTCTTTGTTGAGACTTTTTTCAACGAGATTGAATTTATACTTGAAGTTCTCAAACAGTCCTATTTTAAGAATAAAAGGTTTGTGTATAATCTATCTAGAAACGGTCAGCACATTGGGAAGAAATCTCTTATTCCTTCCTTTTGTGATCTAATGTCTATACCTTATACAGGCTCAGATGCACTTGTTATATCATTAAGTAGAGCGAAATATGTTTATACCAAATATTTAGAGATTCATAATGTGAAAGTTCCTGATAGTTGGGTTTACCATCCATCAAATGGATGGTTATCTGGTAATAGACCCCAATTAGATACAAAGATTATTATAAAGCCTATGCACGAATCAGCTAGCATAGGTTTATCAGAAACATCGATTAAATTGTTTGATTCCAATACTGAACTAAAAATCATTAATGATAGCAAAGAGAAAAATTCTCCTATTTTAGTACAACAATTCATAGAAGGATATGAGTGTGAAGTTCCTTTACTTATTTCTAGTAGACCTCACGCTTTAAATCCAATAGGCATTTCAATAAATGGTGAAAATCATCTAAAACAGAGTATTTTGACTTATGACCACTCTTTCAATGACGGTTATAACTTTTACTCCCTAGATAAAGAGCTATCATGTTCAATAAGCGAAAAAGTTAAAGCAACAGCGATTGACATCGCTCAACTTGTAGGGTTAAGAAGTTATGGAAGAGTAGATTTTAGAATTGATAATCAGGGTGTTGCTTACTTAATGGATATAGCTGCTTCGCCTTATACAACCAAGCATAGCTCATTTGCTTATGCTTTTAACCAAATGGGTTTAGAGTATCACGATATATATAGTACAATAATTGGATTATCTACGAAAATAGATTAGTGATAACTGACTATAACGATGAGAATTGCAGATCAGAAAAAAGAAATAATCTGCAATGAAAAGAACTAGACTCATCTTTGGGATTGGAGTTTTCGTATACCCATTGATCAAGCTCAGCGGGTTCGAGTATCAACTTATTTTTAATCAATGTATCTAAGGCTACCAGCCTATTTTTTAATTTATCTTCATTTTTTGTATGAAAATTAGGAAGATTATCTTTAGAGTCACCGAGTATATTTTCTGCGTCACGCCAATTGCATTGAAGTATATTTTTAGCCAGTTCTAAGTTGGTCAAGTGGTATTCATAGAAACTATCAACAGTGTTTGCAAGAATTTTATGTTTTAAAATATTTATAGTTGAATCGTAATCTTGATAATTTCTATTTATCAAATACAAATTTGCAAGATTAATTAACATTACAGCATCCTTTTCGGTTGGAACATAATGAATTTTAGCTTTAAAATTCATTATGCTCTCATCGAGGATTTGTTTAGTTACTGATTCTCCACCTCTAAAAACAGACAAAAATTTAGCTAAAAATAGATTATTATAATTCTTTTCTATTGAAGGGAATTTAATATAATCATGTTCTTCAATAAGACGTAATGCTGCTTCTATTTGTGCTGACGCTTCTTCAAATTGGTTTAAAACAATTAAAATCCCTCCATAGTTGCACAGTGCAAAATAGTATTGTAAGTAGTCACCGGTTGCTTTGAAATATACAACACTATCTCTCATAGGCGCTATTGAAATTTCTGCCGAATCAAATAAGAAACTTTTTCTGTCCAAGACTCTACCTAGGTACTCAAAAAATGGTCTGTTATTTTGTTTTCTTATAAAACTCTGTAACTTGTCTACAATTTGTTTACCTCTTTCAAATTGACCGAGTTTGTTCGTATAAGTCGAGAAGAGAGCAAAGTTACATTGAGCCCACTGTTCTGCCTCTTCTTGTCCAATATCGTCTAAAACTGCACACAATGCTTGAGTATCTCGTTCTATTCTTGGTGTGTCCAAATCTAACATTAGTGAAACTAAAAGTTTCATTCTTAATACCTCAGAACGAAATAGTAGTGAATGAGACGTTGATATTTGATTCAACTTTTGATAGGATTCCTTATAGTTTTGAGACAAATAATATTCACACGCCCTGGATAAGTGATCAAAGTCAGTTTTCAAAAAATCAGACTTGTCATTATTATTAATGTAATGATTAAGCATCACATTAATGCGAACTTGATGTCCCTCATCAGCTGAAATATCCATGTTTCTACAGTAAGCTAAAGCAAGTAATCCAAATATTTCTTTAGTTTCTAGTCCTTCGTCATCTGCTAAGGAAAGGTGCAGTGCACGCGAAAAATAGTTTTCTGGTTTATTTTTTTGTAAGTACTTTGAGTACTGAAAGTGAAATCTGGCTTGAGTACCTGTGACTTTCTCATAGAAAAAATCTCTAATTTTACTGTTAGAAAAAGCGAATTTACGTCCTTTTTTTAAGAATAAATGAGTATAGGATTCATGCAACAGATTATCAACATCATTATTTTCACTGCAAAGAAACCTGATCTCATTAGTATTAAATTCACCATCAATAATAGATGACGCTTTAAGTACATCCTTAGCATCAGCTTCTCTTGAACCAAATATTTTCAGACGATGTTCAAGTATACTATTTAGATTTAAATCAGATCCGTCTTTATTAATTTCCAAAATTCCATCGGTATACAAAGCTTCAATAACTATTCTAATAAAATCTATATTAGCTCCGCTTAAGGACATAATTGTTTCAATTTCTTCATTGGTTAGCACTAAATTATACCCAAGCAGTTTAATAATTTCTTCTATTTCATCAGAATTAGGAAGTGATAGCCTTAAGTTCTTCACTGAATTAAAAAGCGTTCTAGAATTTAAATTCATCACTTTTGAACTGTCATCTTCGTTTGCGATAATGAGTAATTTAACCTTTTTATGATCTAAAATTTTTTTGTGATTTATAATAGCCATTATCAGAGTCTTCGAAGATTCATCCCAGAACTCAAAACTATCTGCGATAATTAAAATATTACTTTCGGTTGTTTTTCTTAGCGTCGTGATGAAAAAATCGATTTTGGAATCAAAGATCTCTTTTATTCGAGAGGTACTACTTAGACCAATATTGAAGATTTCAAGTATGCGGAAGCCTAAACTCAAACCTCTACCTGTAACTTCTGTTTTGGGAGAATTAACGCTTTCAGATTGAATAATTGTTGAGTATGCACTGACATCACCACTTTTACCCTCTATATAATAAGTTTTCCAATCTTCGTAATTATCAATTTCCTTCAGATAATTATCTACCAAAAATGTTTTACCACTTCCAGTTTCTCCACTTAAATAAACTATATTGACTTGATCCCCGTTGAAGAAATCTTTGATTTTCTTCTTTATTTCTTCTTGTGCACTAGACAACATCACAAGACCTCCAAATAATTTATAGTTATTTGGAGGTTCTATTCTACACTTTCAAGTTATTTCTCGGATTGAACCTCGACAGCACATCCTTCTTCCGCTCAACAGACACCTCTGTATAAATTTGGGTTGTACTAACATTCGTATGCCCAAGAATCTCCTGCACTGAGCGCAAATCTGCACCGTTGTTCAAAAGATGTGTAGCAAAGCTGTGCCTTAGGTAGTGGGGTGTTGATTTTTTGCTAACCTTAGACAAGTCCCTGTATTTGGAGTAAATATCTTCAATGGAATAAATCGAAAGTCGATCACCATATTTGTTGAGAAACAATGCATTAGACTTGGATTCGAAATGCTCGCGAGCATGCAGCCATGTTTTAATCTTAAGAATTACCTCATTACTCGAAATATACAATAACCGCTCTTTGCGGCCTTTCCCAAAGATCAACACTGTTTTTTCTTCCAGATCGATGTGTTCCATATCAATACTCACTAATTCGCCGATACGAATGCCGATTACGTAAAGCAATTCGATAATAGCATCATTGCGCTGGTTAATTCGTTTTCTAAAGATAGTACGTAATTGCTTCATATGTTCTTGTGGTGCATTTAACAACCTTTCAACCTCGGTCACTGAAAGAGTCTTCGGAATACGTCTTGCTGTTTTGAAATTTCTTCCGAAGCCAGAGATAGGCGATTCAGCAATGTCTCCTTCTTGTACCAAATAATTAAAAAATGCTTTAAAGCATATGTATTTTCTTTTGATCGTTGAGTCTTTCAATGTGTGTGTACTTGTTAATTGTTCCAAGTACTTTCTTAAATTATCTCTGTTCACATCATGTAAATGATTGTCATTGAGCCATTCTACGAGTCGGTTGAGGTCAGATCGATAGGCTTTTATGGATTTGTCGGATAAATTCCGTTCTACGCTTAAATAGATTTCATATTGCTTGATATATGTATTTAAATCATGATTGCCGAGTTTCATAGTGCCTCCTGATGTATATATGATATGTCGCATCGCTCGACCTACATTATTGCGCATGCCAGCTTATTTGTGAAGATGTCCAAAGTGCTATAGACCTGCCAATCCTGATTTTCTTGCAAAAAGAAAAAAACACAGAAACCAGTTTATGGTTTCTGCGCTCCGGTAATAACGGAAACAATACTCTTGCGTAGCTGATCTGCATTTTTCGTTTGATACGGATCGGCATTGAAAATAACAGCGTCCGCAAGATAACCTTCTGCAATCTGCCCCAATTCGTCGCCACGCCCAATAATCTCGGCAGCATGGGTCGTCGCAGACTGCCATGCTTCTGTCCGGGTCAAGCCATAGTCGATCAGCGTATCCAGCTCTTGCAGGTTGTAGCCATGGAGCGCAGGTGTGGCATAATCGGTACCGAACCCGAAACGGACTCCTGCTCTTTTGGCATATCCGATGGCTGTGGAATGAGCTTCAGCAGCACGTGCGGCACGATCACTAATAACAGCAGGCAACGCCAGCACACCTTTTGGATCTGCGGCAATCCGATAGATTGATGTGGTCGGCACAAAGGCGGTTCGGGACTCAGCAAGTCTGCCAGCCTGATCCTCGGTTAAGAACATTCCATGTTCCACTGATTCGACCCCTGCCTGGATGGACCAGTCGATCGTCACGCCTCCCCAGGTATGAACAAGCACCTTTTTATGATGAGCATGTGCATGGCGAACGATGAATGCAAACTCTTCCTCCGAAAATACGGGATCTAACACTTGTTCAGTAGGCGCTCCAAGTCCACCTGTTGCCATGATTTTAACCCAGCCTGCGCCTGTATCAAATATATCGTTCAACCGTTGTTCCAGATGCTTCACACCGTGGGCATCTGCCGCACCCAACATATCACTGCTGGTTTCAACCTTGAGAGGATGTCCATAGTATTCAGCAAGATGCTGAGCCGTCCTAGGCAATAATCCACCTGCATCACGAGCGGTGGTTACGCCAGTCCTAAGCGTAGCTGCAAAAGCTTGCGCCTGCATGACTTCAATCTCGTGCTTATCACGCTTCAATTGATCCGAGTGGTCGAAGTCTGTCCATGCCAGATGCGTATGCAGGTCAATTAAGCCCGGGCTAATCCACAAATTAGTATCTGGACGAACCTGATGATTATACGGTGACATGGATTCTACAACTGATGCAAACCGGCCATTCTGAATCGAGATATCGAAGCGTTTGCCTTCAATACCTGCTATAAAAATATGCTTGAAGTTTTGATCTTCCGAATTTACCTGAGTCATATTCATTTCCCCCAAACGAGGCGAACAGCCTGGACTGCCTGCTCATGGTCCTGATTCAATAATGCGGCAATAGTCGCAACCGCTTCCTCCACGCCCGACAAGGATGCATTAGCCCCAAAATGATTAATTCGCAGCAGCTGACCAAAAAGTTCTCCGTCCCCCGGAGCAACAATGCCGATCGGGTGATCGATATGCAACTTCTCCTCCCCCGAAATTCGAACCGTCGTAGTCAGTGTAGAATACGTTTTGCTATCTTTTTGCCAAGGCTCCAGACCTAAAGCCTGAATACCAGCAATAGCTGATGCAGCAGCCCGTTCATGACGCTTGATCACCTGCTCTAACCCTTCTGACTCGATCGCTGTCAATGCCGAGATCAGCGCTCTGGCCTCCAGCGTTGGAATGTTGGGAGGAACACGTACTGGTGCAGTCCCCTTCCCGGATGGCTTCAGATCAAGCAAAGAGAGAATGGAATTACGCGGCGCATACGCATTGGACTCAAGAAATTTCCATCCTCGCGGCGAAATGCTTACAGCGCTGATGCCATTAGGCCCGGCGAGAGCTTTTTGCGCACCGATAGCTACAAAATCCACGCCCCATTCATCAACCGGTAGAGCCTCTCCCCCAACTGCCGAGACGGAGTCGCTCACCGTAATCAGTTTGTGCGCACGGGCAATCTTTATGATTTCCTCCGCTGGATTTGATCCACCTGTAACCACCTCGGCTTGAACAAAGGATAACGCGGACGGTTTATACCGTTCAATCGCGGCAGCAACCTCCTTCGCAGGTACAACTTCATCAAAAGGAACTTTAACTTCGATCACCGTTGCCCCGCCGCGTTCAAGCCATTGACCAAATAAACTGCCGTATGGGCCTGTCACGACATTGACAATGGTACGACCTGGCGCGGATATTCCGGCTGCCACGGCCTCTATGCCCAAGATCGCCTCTCCAGGGATGATTACCGGGGGATGCTCCGTAGATAAAAGACTGGAGAGCAACTGTGTAAGTGTCTCGTATTCACTACGCGTAAGCGGTACAAATCCTTTATATGGTTGGCTCATATAAACCTCCTGATGAAATTAATTTCGGCATCTTTGGAACGGCGGACAGCAATTCTCGACTATACGCCGTTTCAGGTCGTGTGAAGAATTGCTCCTTGGGACTGATTTCCACAAGTTGACCCTGCCGCATAACTGCTACCGTATCGCTAATGGCATGAATGACTCCCAGATCATGAGAGATGAACAACAACGTAAGATTAAGCTCACGCTTTAGCGAATTGAACAGTTCAAGCACACTCAGCTGCACAGAGACATCCAGTGCACTCGTCGGTTCATCCGCAATCAGCAGGCTCGGTTCCACGCTTATTGCCCGTGCGATGGCAATCCGTTGGCGTTGTCCGCCGGAGAATTCGTGAGGATACTTGTCCAGTGCTTTAGCCTCTAACTGAACACGGGCTAAAAGCTCTTTGGATCTTTTCTCCACCTGTGAACGGTCCACAATCCGATGAAACAACAGCGCTTCAGCAAGAATCTGCCGGACGGAATGCTTGGGATTCAGTGAGGCATCCGGATTTTGGAAGATCATCTGTATCTTTTTATATTGCTCACGACTTCTCTTCTTTTTCAATGTTTGATCTCCCAGCAGAATTTGCCCCTCATCGGGCGTGATCAAGCCGGCAATAACTCTCGCAAGAGTAGATTTCCCCGAACCAGACTCACCGACAAGACCAAGTGTCGTATGATGCTGGAGATTCAATTCAATGTGGTCCAGTGCAGTAAATTCACCATAACGAACCGATACATTTTGTATTTGCAAAGCTGGTTCCATCGTTATTCACTCCCTTCAAGCTCCGGCAAAGGAAGCACCGAGTTAATCAGCATCTGTGTGTACGGATTTTGTGGATCTTGCAAAATGGCAAGTGAATCTCCATGCTCCACAATTTGCCCCTGCTTCATCACGCACAGCTTCGAGCAAAGGGTCGCTGCAATGGCAAGATTATGTGTTACAAATACCATGGCGAAGCCCAGTTCACGCTGCAATCGGGTGATCGTCTCTATAATTTGACGTTGAACCGTAACGTCCAGCGCCGTGGTCGGCTCATCACAGAGCAGAACGCCCGGCTTGCAAGCCAGAGCCAGTGCAATAACTACACGCTGGCACTGCCCACCTGACAGCTGGCTAGGGTATCGGTCCTCACGCTTCAGCGAGTCGGGAAGACCCAACAGTTCGAGCAACTCCAGTGCGGCTACCCTTGAAGCCTTCCTGCTTAACTTTTGCCTGTAATAGACAACTTCGGACAGTTGTTTAACAACGGTACAGAGCGGATCGAGCGCACCTCTCGGGTCTTGAAACACCATTGCGCTGCTCACGTCACTCCGAATGGTGCCTCCAGTCTGCTCCACACCGCTTGGCAGGAGTCCCAGAATGGAACGCAATGTAAGTGATTTTCCGGAACCGGATTCACCTACTAATCCCAGACTCTCCCCTCTGCCAAGGGAGAAATGAACATCTTGGACTAATTTTTGATTCGACTTGGTCGACAGTGACAATGCCTCGACTTCCAAAATCGGACTTGTGGACATTATTTTTTCCTCCATAGATCGGCCAATCCATCACCCACAAGGGACAAAGCAATTCCGGTGTATACCACTGCGAATCCCGGAACTGCCGAAAGCCACCAAGCTGTTGTGATAAAGGATTGACCATCCGAGATCATGGTGCCCCAGTCCGGGGTAGGCGGTGCGATGCCAATGCCCAGATATCCGAGCGTAACAATTGCCACTAGCAGGCCGACCATATCCGTCATTAGCACAACAACTGCCTGAGGCAATACATTGGGCAGGAGATGACGAAGGATAATTCGTATTCCCGGTAGTCCCAATGTCTGTGCGGAAGCCATCCATTCCTGTTTGCGATAAGATGCACTTAGGCCCCTGACTACACGGGCAAATACGATCCAGCCAACGAGCATAAACGTAATATAAATTCCCCGCTCGCCTGCTCCGCTGGCAAAAGCCACGATAATGACGATTAGATAAAAAGGGAACGCGATAAATGTGTCCGTGATCAACGATATAATCTTATCTACCCATTTTCCGTAATACCCTGCAAGCATCCCCAGAAATATCCCCATGCAAAAAGGGACAGTTTCCGCCAACACCATAATACTCAGGTCGGTTCGCGCGGCATAAATCAGTCTTGTAAACAAGTCACGCCCCAATTGGTCTGTACCGAGCCAATGTTCCGCAGAAGGAGGCTGCAAAAAGTCACTCAAATTTTGCTCAGAAGGGTCATATGGACTAATAAACGGTATACTCACAGCCAAGATAATCAGCACGGCAAACATAATACCTCCCACAAGCAGGGAAGGGATTTTTAAGATGCGGTTCATGAGGGTCGGGTTCAAGTGCTCTTCATATAACCGAGGTTCTGTTCCTATCATGTTCATGCTTTTCCTTTCGTTCTGGGATCAAGCCACCTGGTAAGGATCTCTATCAGGAGACTAATAATCACCACAGACACAGCGCAGTAAAGAGCTATGCCTTGAATGACCGGGAAATCCCGTTTAGAAATAGAACTAAACAGCAAACTGCCGATTCCCTTAATGCCAAATACTTGTTCAACGACCAATGTCCCGCCAATCAGATAAGAAATGTTAACACCAAGAAGGATCAGCGTTGGAAGAGCCGCATTGCGCAGGACATGTTTGAACAAAATAACCCGACTTGGCAATCTCGCCGCCTTCAAAGTAACGACAAAATCAGATTCCAGTACTTCAAGCATCTGGGCTCTCAATGAACGAACCAATGTCGGAATCTGTGACAAAGCTACGGTAATGGCAGGAAGCGTCAAACTGTACAAGGTGCCCCACCACCCTTCGCCGACTCCACCAACGGGAAACCAGTGAAGACGAACACTCAGCAGCAGAATCAAAAGGATGCCAACCCAGAAGATTGGCATACCTAGCGTTACCGTAGGAAATATACGTATGACATGATCCAGCAGCTTATCCTTATGCGTAGCTGCCAGTGTAGCAAGCACAAGGGCAATTACAATAGCCAAAGCACAAGCCATGCCGATGAGCAGCAGCGTGACGGGCGCCCGGTCAGCAATCAACTCCCGGGTAGAGGTTCCATTGATAATCGAGTTGCCGGTATCTCCCTGCGTAAATAGCGTTTTGACAAACCGGATGTACTGTTCACCCACCGGAAGATCCAGCCCGAGAGCATGATGCATGCTCTCAAGCGCCTCTGGCGTGCTATATTCGCCCAGAATCATTTTAGCGGGATCTCCTGGTACCATACGGATGAGAAAAAAGACTGCTGTCATCACACAAAAAATTACTGCCAATGCTCTTCCTACAACGCTGAACAACCAGAACTTCTTCATTTCTGAATATGAACGTCTTCGAACCGTACGCTGCCGTTAGGCAACACAACGAGTCCATCTACGGAAGAACGAGCGCCGATCAGAATGTCCGGGTAATAAAGCGGGAGATAAGGTACTTCATCGGCAAGCGTCTGAAGCAGCTTGGAGTAGATTTCCGCACGACCATCGCCGTCTGCCGTTTTTTGACCTTCGTAGAGAAGCTTGGTAACTTCATCATTGGTGTAATGTGTCCAGTACGATTTACTGAATCCGTCCGGATCGGTCTGGAAAGCTATGATCGAGTTTGCTTCCGGAGAATCTGCCTGTCCACTATTCAGCATTATTGCAAAATCATAAGCAAAGAATCGTTCACGGAAGGTTGCCAGCTCAATCGATTCAATCTCGATGTTGATGCCGATTTGTTTTCCCGCCGCCTGAATGATTTGTGCTTCTTGGGCTCTAGTGCTGTTGCCTGAGGCTACAAGCAATTTGGTAGTGAATCCATCCGGGAAAGCCGATTTTGCCAGTTCTGCCTTCGCCGCAGTTACATCAAAGTTCAGTGGCTTAATTGTGTCATTCGCATTATATGGAATGGTCGTAGGCAACAATGAATTAGCGGTCTGTGCATACCCAAAGGTAAGCGCCTTAGTCAGACCGTCACGATCAAGTGCCAGAGCCAGGGCACCACGAACATGCACATCGGAAAAATGCTTGTCCAGCGTATTGAAGAATACTTGCTCTGTCACCCAACTGCCGTTCGTTACCACAGTTGTATCGGCACCATTTTTAATTTCATCGGCATTTTGCAGCGCCAACGATTCAATCGCATTCACTTCTCCTGCCTTTAGCTGGTTGATCGCTTGACTATCGTCTTCAATCAGCTTGTACACCAGTTTATCCACTGAAGGTTTTCCTTCTTGCCAATAATGACTGTTCTTAGTAAAGGTCACATCGCCTGCCGGGTCCCACTGCTCAACCACGAACGGTCCCGTGCCTACCGGTTTCTTGAAAAATTCTTCCTCCGTAGCTCCACCAAAATTGTTCGGAATAATACCGTTCGAGAAGTTGGAAAGCTCAGAGATAAACGGCGTATACGGCTCTTTAAGCGTAATCACCAATGTATGGCTACCCGTTGCTTTGACCGTATCCACTTTGGCGGATATAGCTAGCGGGCCGCCAACCTTCAAATGCCGCTCAAGAGAGAATACGGCATCTTCCGCAGTAACATCACTGCCGTTAGAGAATTTCAATCCGTCACGTAACACAAATGTATACGTTAAGCCGTCATCACTGATGTTATGCGACTTGGCAAGCCAGTCCACAATTTCTCCCTTGCTGTCAAAAGCAACCAAAGACTCAAATACTTTATCAATGGCAAAAGCATTGTTCGACGTAATCTGATTATGCAAATCAAACGAGGTCACAGAAGCTGGCCTGCCGTAGACAAAAGTGCCTCCCGCTACAGTCTCGTCTGTTTTTGATTTATCATCCGTACCTTGACTAGCACCTGGCTGAGCTGCTGTATTGGGAGCGGGATCATTCTTGGACCCGGAGCATCCGCTAACGATCACCAATAATAGGACCGCTAAAGCTCCTACCCATAATGACTTTCTGGCTGATAATTTAAACTGTGACATGTCTGAATATCCCCTTCCAATAATTCATATCTGATTAGTATGGATTGATTATGGATCAAAGAAATCCCTCTGTCAAACAAAAAATATTGCTTACAGCAGGATTAAAACTAATATATCCATTACAGGAAATGGTTCCGCATTCAAAGGACTCAGAAGTTCACACAACACTAAAAAAAGCCAGAATATACTCTGGCTCTCTTTGTGCCTAAATCTATATAATTTTGCGGAACAGCTCCATCACTTCATCCTTGGACGGTTGATAGGGATTGCCTGGTGCACAGGCATCTTTCATCGCGTTATCGGCAAGCAGTTCCACATCGGGATCTTTTACACCCAGTTCAGACAATTTCTCAGGGATACCAACTTCCTTCGATAGCTGACGTATGGCCTCAATAACGTAATCGGAACATTCCTCATCACTTCTACCCTTCACATCCATACCGATTGCCTTAGCAATATGACGGAATTTGCCGGGTACATGCTTGGCGTTCAACTCTTCCACATAAGGGAGTAACATTGCGTTGCACACACCGTGCGGCAGATCATATACGCCACCCAGTTGATGCGCCATCGCATGGACATAACCCAGGCCCGCATTATTAAAAGCAATCCCGCCAAGGAAACACGCATACGTCATATGTTCCCGCGCTTCCAGATCACTGCCGTCTCTCACGGCTCTTGGCAAATATTCAAAGATCAGTTCAACAGCTGCTGCAGCTGTCGCACTTGTCACTGTAAATCCACCCGGTGTAACCATCGCTTCTACGGCATGTGTCAACGCATCCATTCCTGTGGCCGCTGTGAGACTTGCAGGTTTGCTGAGCATCAGCTCCGGATCATTAACCGACAGGGAGACCAGACTGTTGCGATCCACCATCACCATCTTCACTTTACGTTCCTCATCTGTAATCACGTAGTTTATTGTCACCTCGCTCGATGTGCCAGCCGTTGTGTTAAAAGCCACAAGTGGCACGGACTTATGTTTCGATTGATGAAATCCTTCATATTCACGGATATGCCCACCGTTCGCAGCTACAATGCCAATGCCTTTGGCAGCATCCTGCGGTGAACCTCCGCCTATCGATATAATGGCGTCACAGCCATGATCGTGGAATACTCGAAGTCCGTCATGTACATTCTGACATGTTGGATTAGGCTGAACCTCATCATATACTACATAGTCTAACCCTGATTTTCTTAATATAGACAGTACCTGTTCAGCAACGCCTGAAGTAATCAATTGGCGATCACTTACAACCAGCGCCTTGCGGATACCCATCTGTTCAATCATCTGACCTGCTTCCTGTAAACATCCTCTACCCATCAAGTTCACGGGCGGAACATAATATGCATGTGTTGCCATTTGAACCAGCCTCCTGTAACCCCTGATTTACTATCTTCATTGTAACTGAATCCGTTTTCAGATATAGTGAAATAAATCACAATGAGTCGGTAAATGTTACACTTGAGGTTGATTTTTCCCCGTAATGAAAAAGACGACCCAGACACCCGAAGGTGTCCAAGCCGTCTTACTTTTCTATCTTAAAGCTTTATCCACTACTTATACCTTACCGAAGGTACTTACACTAAAAGCATCCTTACGAAGGCTTACAGCGCCTTATCGTTCACGCCGTCAAGCCATGCCTCAATCTCACCAATTACGGAGGATACACAGCCATCCTCGAATGGAGAGTTCAATCCAGCCAGTTCAACCAATCCAGTGAAGGACAGGCTTCCTCCCGCTTTGCACAATGTCAGATAGTCGGCCCATGCGGACTTCATGTCCTCATTGCTGCGTTTCCAGAACTGGAATGCACAGATTTGTGCTAACGTGTAGTCAATGTAATAGAATGGCGATGAGAAAATGTGACCTTGCTTATGCCAGAAACCACCCTGCTCCAGATACGCATTATCTTTGTAATTGATGTGTGGCAGATAGGTCTTCTCAATGTTGCGCCATGCCTGCTTACGCTCCGTTGGAGTTGCATCCGGGTTCGCATACACAAAATGCTGGAATTCATCCACAGCTACACCATACGGAATGAACAACAGACCGGAAGACAGGTGATCAAACTTGTACTTGTCCGTATCTTCCTTGAAGAACAACTGCATCCACGGCCATGTGAAGAACTCCATACTCATGGAATGAATCTCAGCCGATTCATATGTCGGCCAGTTGTACTCAGGCACTGCAAAATCACGGCTCTCATACACTTGGAAAGCATGACCTGCTTCATGTGTCAATACATCAATATCACCGGATGTACCGTTGAAGTTGGAGAAGATAAACGGTACTTTGTAATCGTTCAGGAACGTACAATATCCGCCGCCCTGTTTACCTTTTTTGCTTACCAGATCCATAAGCTCGTTTTCGGTCATCATTTGGAAAAATGCATCCGTCTCTGGTGATAATTCAGCGTACATTTTTTTACCATGTTCG
Organism: Paenibacillus xylanexedens; assembly: GCF_017874615.1. Lineage (GTDB taxonomy): Bacteria > Bacillota > Bacilli > Paenibacillales > Paenibacillaceae > Paenibacillus > Paenibacillus xylanexedens. Next base: position 158,204 of record NZ_JAGIKV010000003.1, on the reverse strand, counting down.
ATAATCCAGTCCGCGTCACCTTTAGGTGTCGGGTTACCCGTCTTGAAGCTGAAGCCCTGATCGTAATAATACAGCGTATCCACATCGATCCGATTACGCTGACGCTCTCTGAGCTTGGTCGCTACAGGTACAATGTAATCACGAACTTGTGCACGGAAGTTGGCAACCATCTCGGCGTTGTAATCCGTGCGGTTCATACGATCATAACCGAGTTCCACATAGCTTGGATAACCTAGTTTCTTCGCGATCTGTGTACGTACTTTAACCAGCTCATCGTAAATGCGATCAAATTCAGCTTCATGTTCAGCCATGAAAGTGTATCTGGCTTCCGAAGCACGCTCCCGCATGGAGCGATCCGTGGACAGTTCAAATGGATGAAGCTGTGGCAACGTGCGCTCTTCACCTTCGAACGGAATTTTGGCCGATGCGATCAACTGATTGTATTCTGTTGAAAGTTTGTTCTCCTTCTGGAGTTCTTCAATAATTTCTGGGCTGAATGTTTTCAGTGAAAGATCCGCCAGTTGGAACAGCTGTGAACCCCATTTTTGTTCCAACTCGTTGCGGAATTTGGAGTTAACCAATGCACGGTAAAAATCCGTAATATATTCCTGTACAATCGGTGCATTCTCATCCAGAAATTCGTTCTCAGCCTTATAAAACTCATCATTGGTATCAATGGAATGACGGATGTAGACCAATTGTGCTTGTGTCTCAAAATCACTGCGCAGCGCGTTAATCTGATCCATGAACCCACTCTGTTCTTCAACCGTTGCCGCAGCTTCAAAACCGCTCAACAGCTCACGGAAAGATGTCTTGATGTGTTCCAGATTCGGACGTGTATACGTATACTCACTAAATTTCATTTATGTACACCCTTTCCTGTTTGGCAGAATTTCGGGAGTATCCCGAGTTAAACTACCCCCTATTATACAAAAGAGCAGCTAAAAAATCCCATAATTACGAAAAATATTTGTCCATCGGTCAAATTGTGCAACATGAATGGTTACAAATATTACGTACTTATGTAAGGTCAGTGCCTCAAAATTTTAACCACACAAATAAGCCCGCCTCGCGTTAGCGAAGCCAGCTTATAGGTTGTCTCTCTTCTTTTCACATTTAAACAATACTAGCTTTGGTCTTTATCCATAATCTGATAGAACCAGCCCATTCCGACCATGCCCACGACCATAATAACGGCCATAATAATGATATATGTCATGAATGTAACCTCCCTGCTTCCGTATATTCATCACACTACTACTAGTGTACACGGTGAAGCGCCGTTTGAATTGACCGAACATTGACAAAAATACGAAATCTTTAATTTTAATAAATGGATTATTTCCCCGATCACACTAAATCATACGTACCTCGCTGCACGGTGCAAAGTTTCATCCGCCATACTTACGGTGTATACTATACTTCTATGAAATGGAATTTGGATTTTTACGCAGAAAGGTTGAAAGACATGTCAACTCGCATTCCCTTACGTCAGCTATTTCTTACTGTTTTATTAGCCCTTATGTTATCTGTTTTGACCGCCTGTGCTGATGGAGAAGCCCATCTAACGGTAAATATGGATGGATCAACGGATCTGGATCTCAATCTCAACGTAAAGAACTCCGCTCTTGGAAAAATTGGACAAGACAATCTCATGCCTCTGATCGCAGATGCATTGAATCGAAATAACTTCCAGGCAGAGGTTTCGGAACAGGGAGATCAGAAGCAGCTCACAGCGACCACCCATTATGAAAAAAGTAATAAAACCAGCTTTGATACGTCCAAGTTACCACAAGGGATCAAGGTTGAACAAACAACTTCCCCCGGCTTCTTCACTTCCAAGATGCACATTACAGCAGAAGCCGATCTCATGGAGTCCATGCCCGATGGTGAGATCAAAAATCAAATTAACAAGGTGCCTAGCTTTCTTAAAAACCTCTTGTTAAAAGATGTTAACTTTGACTTCAAGTTGTCTTTGCCCATCAAGACAGCCGATTCGAATGCGGATCAAGTGGAGGATGGCGGGAAAACGCTCATTTGGCACGTTTCACCCCTCCAGATGAATAAACTGGATCTGACTGTACAGGTTCCCAATATCCGGAATATCATCATAATTGCAGTCATAGGCCTATTATTTATCGTTGCTCTGCTCATTTGGTTTTTTGTTCGTCGCAGACGGGCCAGACAGCGCCATAGTGCAAGATCACATCGTGAAAAAAATTAATTCTTCCCACCAATTTTATTTGTGACTTGCCAAACGGTGTTATGGATAGTAGAATACATCCGTACTGTGTGAACGGTTAATTTTTTATTAAGCAAAGCTAAAGAGGTGACAGGTTTCATGAATATCCGCGAATGCCCACTACCTGGTATCGGAGTTAAGTACCAGTTTGATACAAAGGGCGGCCATCAGTTAGTCATTATTGTGCATGAGGACGGACGCCGTGAATTATTCTCCGTTGATCCACAAGACAACGAAGAACTCACTCTGATTGCAGATTTGGAAGATGACGAATGCGTAACCCTCTCCGGGTTAATCGGAGGCTGGTCGTAAATGACAGAATAACCTGTACCTTGAATTCAAGGCACAGGTTATTTTTCTGTTACGTTACCCTTTGAGAGCGAATATATGGAACCCATGTATTCAGTACGCGGCTAATCTCCGTGGAATGAAATGGTTTGCTGATAAAGTCCTGCATCCCGCATTTCAGACACTCCTCACGGTCACCGGCGCCTGCAAAAGCTGTAATCGCTGCAATAACCGGTATGTCTGGGTGGCTCTGTCTGATGTGGCAGGTCGCTTCAATCCCATCCATAACTGGCATTTGAATATCCATAAACACCAGGTCATATTGAACCTTGTTCAATGAATCGACGGCCTGTGCACCATTCTCAACGATATCACATACTCCACCAAACTTGCGCAGCATCTCCTCCAACAGATGACTGTTGACCGCTTGATCCTCAGCAATCAAAATTTTGATGTCATGGGCAAGACTCGCTCGATCCAATTGCAGTTCATCATTCGTGGTGATTTCGATCGGGTCATTACTTTCCTCTAACCACCGCTCCACTACGAGGGTGAACTGGAATTCTGCCCCCTCACCGATCTCACTCTGTACGCCAATCGCTCCGCCCATTAACTCCACCAGTTTTTTGCTGATCGCAAGGCCTAGACCTGTCCCGCCAAACTTACGATTGATGGCCGGATCAAGCTGTGAGAAGGATTGGAACAACTGATGCTGCTTTTCTATTGGAATGCCAATCCCCGTATCTCTTACCTTAAAGGTCAACATCAGGTTATCCTGACCATGCTCATCTGAGAAATCAGCACCTACGCTCACCATAATACGGCCCTGCTCTGTGAATTTAACGGCATTACCCACCAGATTGATCAAAATCTGCCGGATCCGTGTCTCATCCCCTCGAATGCGTTCAGGAATGTGATCCGACACTTCACAATAGAGTTCAATATTTTTCTCTGATGCCTTCAGTGCAAACAGCTCGATCACCCCACCCAGCATCGCCTTAATATCTACAGGTGCTCGCTCAAGATCCATTTTGCCTGCTTCGATTTTGCTGAAATCCAAAATTTCGTTCAAAATGTACAAAAGGGATTCGCCGCTATCAATCATGATTTCCGCAAAGCCTTTCTGTTCATCATCCAGCTCGGTTTCCATTAACAGATGGGCCATGCCCATGATGCCGTTTAATGGCGTACGAAGCTCATGACTCATGATGGCGAGAAACTCGGACTTTGCTCGGTCTGCATGCTCTGCTGCTTCCTTGGCACGTATGATATCCTTAACAGATGTCATATCACGGAAAACCAACACTGCTCCGCGGGTTCTACCCTGATCCATAATCGGCTTCAATTGGAACTCCACCAAGAAACTGGATCCATCCGGTCTCCAGAATACGGATTCGGTACGTGGCAGACCTCGTCCCTCACGAACAGCCTGTAGAATTGGTGTATCCTTGGATGGGTAGGGGATGCCTTCGCTCTGCATTTGGATCATCATCTGCTCTAATGGTTTGCCATTCAATTCACTTGGACAGAAGTTCATGATCTCCGCAGCGGCCGGATTGGCAAAGTTCAGATTCCCTTCCAGGTCCAGTCCAATAACACCTTCAGACATGCCATTCAAAATCAATGCCCGTTCATAACTAAGATTCTCGATTTCCTCGACGTAACGTTTGGACTCTGTAATGTCACTGGTAATCCCGTAGACCCCAACAACTTTGTCCTCAAGTATAATAGGAACATTAATCACATTTGTTTCAATCCGCTGCCCATTTTTGTGAATTAAACCTATCTCGTAGCTCTGTGCATTGCCTTTCACCGTTTCCTCAAAATGATATCGAGTCTTCTCCAGATCTACAGGATCAATGAGGTGATCAAAAGGCCGACTCAGCAGCTCCTCCTTGGTGTGTCCTGTCAACTGTTCCTGACCCATATTGGCTTTCAGCAGATTGCCTTCCAGATCAAGAGAAGCCACACCTAGGGGATTACAGTCAAATAACGATCTGTACTCCTGCATACTTAACTGTTGTTGCTGGCTGGCTGTGATATCCCGGGTTACGGCGACCATCTCCATTAATTCACCTGAATCGTCATATACATAGTGCGTAATCGTATCTGCCCATACCGTAGATCCATCCTTATGTAGCAGCCGATAATTGAGCCGTTTGGGAGCCAGACCCTTTCTCTGCTCTTCTACGTACGCTTCAACCAAAGGCACATCCTCCGGATAGATCACAAATGTTCCCGGCTTACCTATAACTTCTTCCAACTCATAGCCCAACATGCTTTTACATGCATTTGATACATATTTAAATGTACGACTTGAATCGGCATCATGTATTGCAATCAGGTCTAGTGAAGACTCCGCCAGCAAGCGAGAGATGCGACTGCTCTCTTCCAATTGCTTACGTTGCACAATGAGGATTTCCTCTGCATCTTTTTGTTTCGTAATGTCAGCAGCCTGTACCAACAGATACAATGGCTCACCATTCGTTTCATCCCTAACAATGCAAGCTCTAATGGTTGCCCATAATAACGAACCGTCCTTTCGTTTCAGACGAACCTCCGTCTCGTACATCGGACTTGTTTCATGAGTCATTTCCCAGAACTTGCTGCGGAATTCCTCCATATGCAGATCTTCTTCGTAGATCATATGTATGACCGAAGTATCGATCAGTTCATCTTCACTGTATGCAAGCATCTCGCAAAATGCAGGATTAAGCTGCAACCACCGTCCATTTACATGCGATGCGACAGCAATGCCGATTGGTGCGTGCGTATACAATTGTTCGAACAGAGATCGGCTCTCTGTAATGGATTTCGACATTACATGTCCTCCTTTATGAGAATCTGAATGTATTCCGTATGAATAGATCGACCTGAACATAACTTCATCTATAGAGTACTACCCCAAATGCCATGATTTATAAACGAGGTCAGACAAAAAGTCCACATGAATCGACATCTTTAATTTTGGATGCTGGCAACTTTCATTGTGTACATACCAATTCGAACACATCACGTCATATACTACACAATACCCGTGCTATCCTGATTATACAATGTTGAGTATTCGAATAGGAACGGAGGTTATAGATTATGATCATTGTCGCAAATCAACCCGTAGAACTGAACCGCTCGGAATGGTCTGATTTTGAATGGTATTGGTTACAGCAACTCCAGAATCGTCCAACGAGGTATGTGTACCAATCCATGGATCATCTTCGATTTGAATGGGACTTGAGGGGCTCTCTCGTGGAAGCCGCGGAAGGACTGGATCGAAGCGGTGTGAGTTTTGCATCCTTTGAAAAATCCAGATGTAATCCTGCCTACTGGAATCGTAATGCGGAAGGTGGGTTTGAGCTAAGATCAAACGTGACCCCCGCCGACGGCATCCGGGATATCTGGAGGAATGGACACTTATATGCTTTTGAATGTGCAACAGCTACCGTTATTGTGCTGTATGGTGGCGTGCTGGGAAGCATTCGCGAAGACGCCTTTAATTCCCTGTTTCGCAATCTGTTACTCTTTGACTGGCATTATGACAGTGACCTGCGATTAACCGAAAAAAACGGTAGCGAAACCGCCCTGCCAGGAGATGTGCTGTATTTCAAAAATCCAGATGTTTCTCCGGAAACCCCCGAGTGGCAGGGAGAGAATACGTTCATGCTGCGCGAGAACTGGTATTATGGTCATGGCATTGGCATTGCAAGTGGCGAAGAGATTATACGTACCCTGAATCAGTTCCGCGTTCCAGGTAGCCGGGTCTCCGCCTACTTAATGGATATGGTGATCTATCCGGACTTCTTTTATTTATCCCGATTCGCCAAAAACAGCCAGAATAATATTGCCGCTGGTTCTACGCCTGTATTACCCGGACAGTTATATGTACGACTTGGTGGCAGCCGTTATTTACGTAGCTGAACTACTGGAACGGTAACGGCTTTCACATTAAATTGCACGATACCTCAATCCAATTGATGACAAACAAGCCCAATACAGCAGCAGTTAACCTGCCACCTCATTGGGCTTTCTTTACATCCAAAAAGTCATTACTATATCGACATTCCTTTTACCTTTGTGCTACATCGAGGATCGCACCTGGCGGTTTACGCATTCGGGTCCAGTTGCACAACAACCTGTTTACCACTTACCTGAACACCTGTCGTTTTGCTACCGAATTCAGCCAGCGATTTGCTCAGCTGCTCAGCCCACTCCTTGCCAGCAACTCCTTCTTTGGCTCCATGCACCTGGATGACGAGTTTTACCGAATCACCCTTCTTCAGAATTCGCTCCGCTTGAGATTGCTTCGTATCCCGGTCATGATCCTCCATCGCAAGGTTTAATCTAATTTCCTTTACTTTACGTTTATCGGGGGATTTACTCGCTTTTTTCTTCGCCTGCTGCGCTTCCACTTTGGCTGCTCCTGCGCCAATCAGCTTGCATGGTGGCGGACTGGTCATCAAGGACAAGCACACCAGATCTACTTTATGCTGCTTCGCAAGTAAAAGAGCTTCCTGTGTGGACATCACACCCAGATCTTCACCATTCAGGCCGGTCAGCTGCACTTCAGCTGCTTTGATCTTTTCGTTTTTGATCATGATTCTTCCTCCTCTACATCAAAAGCCTGTCCTGACCATTTACGGATCAGAGCAGGCTAGGATGGTGTTGCTACTTATTTGTAATACTTATCAGCGTACAAATACGCCAATCGGTTTGATTTACAGCGTGTTGAATGCTTCCGTCAGAACCGGTACAATTTGTGATTTGCGTGATACTACGCCTTTCAAGATAGCTCTGCTATCAGACAGCGTCACATTGTAGGCTTTCTCCACTGCTTTAGTGGATGTACCATATGCCAAAGCTACGGAATCGTTGTTCAGAATGTCTGTTACGACAAATACAAACAGGTCGAGACCTTTGCTGGAAATGATCGCATCAATAGCTGCTTCAAGCTCAGGTTGCTTCACGAGAACATCATTCACGTCAACAGCATTAACCTGTGCAATTTCCACTTTGGATTGACCCATTACGAATTCTTTGGCATCCAGGGAAATTAGTTCAGCAATTGTTTTTTGGCTCAGATCCGCACCGGCTTTCAGCATGTCCAGACCATAGCTGTCTGCATCTACACCAGCAATGGCAGCCAGTTCACGCGCAGCGGCTACGTCCTGCTCTGTGCAAGTCGGGGATTTGAACAACAGGGAATCGGAGATAATCGCAGACAGCATCAGGCCAGCAATCGGTGCACTCACTTCGATACCATTTTCTTTGTACATTTTATTCAAAATGGTTGCTGTACAACCTACAGGCTCTGCACGGAAATACAGAGGTCCGCTTGTCTCAAAGTTAGCGATACGATGATGGTCGATAACTTCAACAACAGTCACTTCCTCAATATCGCTTACACTTTGCTGACGCTCGTTGTGGTCAACCAGAATAACTTTGTTTACTTCATTTGCAGCGGTTTTAATCAGACGCGGTGCTGCAATTTTGAATTGATCCAGTGCAAACTGGGTTTCACCATTGACTTCGCCGAGACGAACAGCTTCAACGTCCTGACCCAATTTTGTTTTGAGATCCGCATAGGCAATTGCCGAACAGATCGTATCCGTGTCGGGATTTTTGTGACCGAAGATTAACGCTTTTTCCATATTCATAGCCCTCCGTCAATTCTGATTTATATAAGTTCAACCAAAGAATGTTTACACTTGCCACTCCGATGACAGAATAACCTTCCGATCGCTGTTATCCCCAGATTTTTTGATTCCCTTTTAAAGGGAAAATCCGGTGATAAAGGCGAACGCTCCGCTTCTCCAGCTTTTTTCTGTCCTCTCCGTTCTCGTGTAAAAAGTTTAGTTGAACTTATATAGAAAATATATGTCATATTTCAATCATACCCTACTGATTATAGCGCTAATAGGGCTTAATTCCAATCCCTTTACAGCGAATTAATTGCAAATCATTCTCAGGCAACTCATTTTGGAAAATAGCCAAACTTGGTTCATTCCCTCAAGTCGATATGGTATGTATCCTATTTATTCCATCCTACAACCTTATAAATTAGCATACGAAACTCTGATACGCAACGAAAACATTAAATCTCAGGCTCTTCCGCGCTCTGCCCTTGCTGTACAAAAAAGGTCTGTAGACTGCCGTCCTCGCTAATCTCCAGCAGGTTCAATTGCGCTCCGTAGGCACAACCACCATCAATGCCAATTTTGTCTCCGCTCGGGTCAAACCATATGCCTGTCTCATCATGCAAATGCTTCACGGGGGTGTGTCCAAATACGACCGTCTCTCTAATCGTTGTTGGTCTGGAATAGAATGATTCACGAATCCAAATGAAGTCCCGCTCGGACTGGCTTCTCCAATCCTCGATATCCGGGTTGATCCCGGCATGTACAAAAATATAACCCGGAATTTCGTACACCAGCGGAAGCTGTTCCAGAAAACGAAGATGGTGTTCATAGTGTGTACGTATCCACTTTTTGGCTTCAGCATAAGCTTCCCAATCTATCTGCTGCTCATCATAAGTAAGCTCCAGATCCAGATAACTTGCCATCGTCTGTAATCCGCCATTACGAATCCAGTGTTGATCATATTGCTCAACATCCTGGGTTAGAGCCTTGACCATCATGGCATCGTGATTACCTTTGATCACCATAATATCGTGCTGTTGCTGAAGCTGCATAATCTGTTCCATGACCTGTTTGCTGCTTGGACCTCGATCCACATAATCACCGAGTAAAATCAATTCATCCTGCTGCGGATTATAGTCTGCAAGCGTAAGCAGTGCATTAAATTCATCGTAACAGCCATGAATATCACTAATGACGCATCTGCGCATGTGAATCTCTCCTCCCCCTGATCACGCAAGAGTATAACCGGAACCTTGCATGAGCAAGATTCCAGTCTGTTTAGAGTAGTTATTCCCGCTTGCTTACCATTAGTCCTGCTTGAGTCCAAAGGCTTCTGCAATCAAGCCGAATGAGCGCAGACGTGCTTCAAACGAATGGACCGCTGATGCAATAATGACTTCATCTGCTTCATGGCGTTCAGCCATTGCGGTAATTTTATCTTTCACCTGATCCGGTGTTCCCACGATGGAAAAAGAACGACGTTGACGAATCTGTTCCATCTCCATCGCTGTGTATGGATAGTTGTTCACCGTCTCCAGAGATGGGAATGAACTTTGTTCAAGACCTCGTCCAAGGCGTAAGAAGAAAAGTTCATTGCTGCGCGCAAGTTCAGCGGCTTCTTCCTCTGTCTCCGCGCAGAATGCCGAGACAGCAATCATTGAATGTGGTTTGTCATTCAGGATGGACGGCTTGAAATGTCTGCGGTAATGTTTCATCGCTTCTTCGCCGCCTGGTGTTCCGAAGAATTGGGCAAAAGCATACGACGTCCCTTGCGCTGCAGCAATTCTCGCACCTTCGGAGCTGGAACCCAGCAACCACACTTCTGGTACCGTGGGAACCGATGGTCCGGCTACCAGAGATGCAAACCGATGATCCTCGGGCAACTGCTCGTGGAAGTATCCGCCCAGATCCGCGATCTGTTGCGGGAAGAATTGTACATTCGATGATTTGCCTTCATTCAGAGCTCTGCTGGCAATCGGCATGCCGCCCGGTGCTCTGCCAATCCCAAGGTCAATCCGCCCCGGATGCAAAGCTTCCAGCAGACGGAAATTCTCTGCAACCTTATAGGCACTATAATGAGGCAGCATAACGCCACCGGAACCTACGCGAATTCGATCCGTATGTGCAGCCACATGTGCAATCATAACTTCAGGACTTGAGAAAGACAGCGCACCACTACCGTGATGCTCCGACATCCAGAAACGGGAGTACCCCAATTGATCCGCATGTTGTGCGAGTTTCACCGTTTCCTGCAACGTATCCTGTACAGTTCGTCCTTCATTGATATGTCCATGTTCGAGTACACTCAGTTTCATATATATTCAATCCTCTCGTCAGTTAAGTTCATAAGTACTGTGAATATGAGATCTGCGTATATTACGCGCTCTTGCTCACTTCATTCTTGCTCATTACATTGTAACATTAATTATTACAGTTTCAAACTTTAGTTATTCTCTTTATTACCACACTCATGTAATAAACATGCAAAAAACGCCACCAGTTCTTAGACCGGTGACGTTTTTGATCTGACCTATTGCAGAGAAATTGATTTATGGCGCACGTTTCGGTAACAACTTCACATACTCGTCAGACAGTTTCATAAGGCTGAGCACATGTTCATAATCGGCACGATACGGTTCCAAATCCGTTACCGGCTCGTATGTTTTCAGCGAATAGGCTGTTCCATCGTCAAAGCCCGCACCCGGAATAAACATGATGTCATTGTTGACAAATGAACCCGTCGGCAAATAATACCGGATACCGAAGGCATTATGATCCATGTTGAGCAGATCATGTCCGAAGGCAGTGAATTTCTCATCCTGGAGCGAAACTCCCATCAGATTCATAATCGTTGGCAACATATCCAGCTGACCGCCTGACTGCTCAATCACTTGCCCTTTAGTCTGCTTCGACGTGTGGATCATTAACGGGATGTTAAATCGACTTACTTTACCGTCATACGGGACGCCAAGATTGGCCTGAATCTGCTGTGTAATCTCTTCGTCAGCAGGCAGACCAAAATGGTCTCCGTAGAGCACTAAAGTAGTATTATCCCATAATCCGTTCGCCTTCAACTCATTAATGAGTTGACCGATGGCATAGTCCGTATAGTTGATTGCTTGCAGATAGTCGTGAAGCAGTTTGTTCGTGATGGTCGCTGGAATCGTGATGCGTGCACGATCAGCGGGAACCGTAAACGGCGAGTGGCTCGATGCCGTAATGAACTGAGCATAGAACGGCTGATTCGCAGTCTGATGCGCAGTCATTTTTTCCACACCTACACGGTATAACTCTTCATCCGATGGTCCAAAGTCATTGAATCTGTCATTTTCGAAGCTGGGCTTGTCGAAGTAACGAGTGAATCCGAGTGCCGGATACATCTTGTTCCGGTTCCAGAAGGTGACGTCATTGACATGGTACGTCTCGGACTCATATCCCTCTTTTCCTAATAACTTGGGAAGACTCGGCAGTTCGCGGTCACTGTACCCTGCTGACATGGGAACAACTCCGGTTGGATAAATAGACGTGTTCGACATGAACTCCGCGTCTGATGTGTTTCCCTGTCCGATCTGTTGGAAAAAATGAGAGAAATAATAGCTTTCTTTGGCCAGATCATTCAGTACCGGTGTTAGCTCCTGACCGTCTAATGAAGCATTAATCGGGAAATTCTGAAAGGACTCCAGTTGCAGTACAATCAGATTGCTGCCTTTGGCCTGACCAAAATATTTGGCTTTCACAGCTGTGCCGTCACTTGGTGTATCCTGATACGGATACTGGCTAACCAGCTCATTGATCTTGGCAATCGTTTCGTTAATGTTGCCATTCGCAATGGCCTCATTTTCTTTGCTCGTCAGAATCGCTGACGATACCTGATAGTTCAGGAAACCGAGATTCTCGGCCCGCACCAGCTCGTTATCAATCGTTTCACCTTTGACAATAAAACTGCCAGACAGCACAATGCAGAATGCAGCCGTAAGCGCAACGCCGAGTTTGCCCCAGTAACGTCTGCGAATTCTGCCAAACGTCAAACCGCTATCGCGGTAACTGCTGTAGTTACGCCCGCCAGCACGTCTGCGCATAATCAACCATATTGGCAATGCCAGTACGATGTCTGCAAAAAATAGAAAGTGTTCCGGTCGTACCAGCGGTCCGATACTTCCCCGCACTTGGGCAACCTGCCCCAGCTCACTTAGCACGGTATAGGTAGGTACCGAACTGAAATGAACGTTATACAGCGTAGCCGCGAACAGAACCAGAGAAAACAGAATATTGAATCCTCCGTATACTGCTCGCTTCCAGCCTTTGGGCACGATCAGATCCAGCAGGCATACCAACGTTAATGCACCTAATGCGTCAGTTAACAGACCGATGCTGGACAGACCCTGGAAAAAGAAATACCGCAGTAGTGACAGCTTGAGCAGCATAAGAATGAATAACACGGCGAATAAGGTCCGTGATGAAGTTCGTTCATTTTTGGAATTATACATGGTCGTTTTCAACCCTTACCCTGAAATTTTACGTTCCTTTTACAAAACGTATATTTCAGTATAACAGTTTTCTGGTTGCTATTCCATGGAAGTTCCGTGTAGGACAGAGTGATCGTTACGCAATTGTAGAGATATCCGTGTTCTGCGTGTCCGCTCCCTCTCTCTCTCCCTTAATTGCTGCTTGTGCAGCAGCAATTCGTGCATAAGGGATCTGTTCAGGCAAACAGCTTACGTAATCGAGACCAATGCGGTGGCAGAACGAAATCGATTCCAGGTCCACAACATTTTCTCCACAGATCCCTGTCTTCAGATGAGGTTTTCGAATTCGTCCCTGAACAACCGCCATCTCTACCAGTTGTCCGACTCCCTCAATGTCCAGCACATGAAATGGATTATTCGTAACCGGATGAGAGTCCGTATCACGTTGAAGGAGAAGGAGCCGCTTCTCAGCTTCATGACGACTATATCCAAATGTCATCTCTGTCAGCCCATCCGTGCCAAACGAGAAAAAGTCTGCCTGGCGAGCAATGTGAGTCGCCGTCAGCGCCGCTCTCGGAGCTTCGATCATCGCCCCCACTTTATAAAGACAATGCCGCTTTTCTCCACCCAGCACTTGGTCAGCCACATGATCCACCAGATCTCTCATCACCTGAAGTTCATGCACATGACCGATCTGCGGGATCATAATCTCGGGACGTACCCACCAGCCTTGCCGGATGCCTTTCACCGCTGCGCGGAATATCGCTTCCAGCTGCATATCAACGATTTCCGGGAATACCGTACTCAGCCGACAAGCCTGTTGCCCCAATGTCGGATTATGTTCATGCAATTCACAGACTCTGCGAATGACACGCTCCAGTTCCTCCAGTTCAACCTGATGGTCTTTTTGCTCCTGCCACTCCTCTGCTTGTAACCACTCACGTCGTTTCTCCAACACTCCCAGATCAGGTAACAGTTCATGCAACGGCGAATCGAGCAAACGTATCGTTACCGGGTATCCATCCATCGCTTCAAATATCTGTTCAAAATCAGACTGCTGCATCGGCAACAGACGCTCCAAACCACGCCTGCGTTCGGATTCACTGTCTGCCAAGATCATTTTTTGTACAAAAGGAAGCCTTGAAGCAGACATGAGCATCTGTTCTGTACGGCACAGTCCAATACCTTCCGAACCAAGTGCCCTAGCTGTAATCGCGTCTTGTGGATGATCTACATTGGACAGTATCGTCAGTTCCTTTATTTCATCCGCCCATTCGAGCAGAAGCTGAAGTTCCGGTGTACCACTTGAGAACCCTCTCAACATCTCTGTCACATGCCACGGCTCGATACGCAATAGCGCATCTGCTTTGGTGATTACCCCTTCATGCACAAAATCAAAAGTACTCCGCAAGGCGGCCTTAGAACTCAAGCACGCTGGACTGACATGCAAAAGATACAACTCCCCTGAATCGATAATGAATTGGATTTTCTGAACTTCTCCCATATAATGCTCCAGATAACTGCAAGCATCCAACAGAAGACCATATAATCCAGGTTCTTCTCTCTGTAACTGGTCCAGTCCTTCATCCGGAGTTTGGGAAACAGCAGATGCAATGTACTCACCTGTCATGCCTCTTTCCCCCGTAGCCGGATGACGGGAATATACCGTGCCGCTGCCACTGCGTTCACCTTGCTCACCATTAACCATCACCTGAATAAGAGCCGGAGCTCCTTGATGATCCCCTGAGCGTTGAGTGGTTTGGAGAACAGCTTCTTGTTGGGAGTTGAGTCGAGCTGCACGTTGTGTATGAGAAACCGCACGAATCGCTTCTTTTAATTGTAATTGAACATCTTGAGGGAATGGATGAAGCCCTATATCTTCTATTAATTGCTTATATTCTGCGATGGCGAATTCTAGCTTCGCTTCATCGAGTATCGAGAGGTTTCCCAATTTCTCTTCAAATAGGGAATACGGGATGCCCTGTACTAACTGACCATAATCCTGCAATAAAATTCGATAACAATTAAGCGCATACTGGCGATCATTGGTTTGCCTGGCGAGCCCCTCCACCGTCACATCATTCAGTCCCACATGAAGCAAAGCCAGGGAATCCATATCATGGGAACTCACTTCACTTGACCTCACGGCAAGCAGCAACGGTGCTAAAGAATCGCCGAAGAATTTTCCTGTTTGCGCCTCCAAGTGCCGAACTGCGCTGCCAATCTCTTGAACTTCTTCTGTGGAAAGATGTCCAAGACGGGTACAGAACGCGCGACAGCCTTCCCTTGTTACAATGAACCCGGCCGGAACGGGCCAACCTGCCTGAAGTAACACTGCAAGTTCAGCCCCTTTACTACCCATCAGCCCTTTCATCTCTGCCGTACCTTCTTCCAACTGAACTACCCGTTTCGTCATTACAGCGCTCCCATCTGCCATTACATGGCTATGCTTCAAAGGCAACCCAAACCTTCGAATTGTCCTTTAGTTAATGGTATGTTGCAATGAGGCAGTCAAGGACATTTGCTTCAGCAATTTGTGTTGGGAATGTAAAACGTATTTTCTAACTTAACGTATACGTTTGCCCTTTTTGAATACCGCCGAACGCGCAGGTACAGAAGCTAGAGCGTGCTGGGCGTTCAATGCCCGTACTAACATGAAGTCAGCCGGATCACCAACGCTTGGGGTTAACTTGCCATTACTCACCCACGCATAGGTGCCAAGCAACCTCTCATCACTGACCCAATTTTCGCGTTCAGCCATTCGGGAAGCTCGCTGCAACATGTCCCCATTGCCGAATGGTGACCAGGCATCACGGATGTTATCGGAGCCAAGCATGAAGTTAACACCTGTATCGAGGACCTGGCTTCCTCGCGGCATTGGACGATCAATAGGTACACTGGATACGAGTGTTACTCCGGCATGTTTTAACATATCAAGGGTTGGCTGTACGTCGGATTCAGTCTGCTCCCCCAAGCAATAGGCATGGCTAACCGCTGTTCGATGCTGAAGTCCTGCCTCCATTGTCAATTCAGCAAATCGCCGTAAGGTAGCTAAACCGGGTTCACCTCCATCATGAAGATGAAGATCGATCCCCTTATCTGCAGTTGTAGCGATATCAAACATCATCTGTAAACTGCGTTCCATATCCCCATCGAGACCTGCCGGGTCGACACCACCAACCAGATCGGCACCAAGTGCCAACGCCTCCTTCACGATCTGTTCAGATGATGAACGAATGAGCCCTTGCTGTGGAAATGCTACAATCTCCATGTCCATGTAATCACAAAGCTCTTCTCGTACGCGTAGTATCGCCTCCAGATTTCGGAGCCCCACCTCAGGATCCACATCAACATGCGTACGAATGCGCGTTGTACCGAAATCAATCATTTGTTCCGCAAGAACTTTCGCCCGTTCTCCTACTGTTTGAGTCAATCCACCCAACAGCTTTTTTTCATATGCAAGATGTGATTCCAGTGTCTGGAACGGCTCCAGGGGAATCCAGCGTTCACCGATATGATGTTTATCCAGATGGCAATGCATGTCTGCAAGTGTGGGAAGGTACACAAGCCCGGCAGCGTTCCATGATTCGGAAGCGCTCTGGCGAGCATTTATGATTTGATCCTGATCCGTGGATTCTGCTATGACCTGTGTAATCTTCCCCTCTTCAATAACCAAAGTGTGTGTTCCCGTAGGCAAAAGTACATTATCGATAACTAATTTCATGACATTCTCCATCCTCCACTCTCGTAGTCAGAAGGCGACCATTCTTCCATACACCAACAGGTCGCGGTCGTTCAATAATCAATTCACGTCTTGATTGCACTGGAAATATGACCAGATCGGCCTGTGCTCCAACTTGAAGACCATAATTTTCTATCCCCATCGCACGTGCTGCACCAAGTGTTGCCATCTCCACCAATGTATCGGCATCCGCTTCACTCCCCATGTAGGCCGTATGGGCAAGCAACCAAGCGATATCAAACGGATTGCCATTACCAAAAGGTGTAAAGGCATTTTGAATATTGTTGGCGCCGTAAATTACGTTCACCCCTTCGTCCCGCAACAAACTAACCGGCGTTATGCCTCTGCGGGTGTTATCGTTATCCGCTCGACCATTAAGATACAGATCTGTTGCAGGAAGTGTCATGAGATGAAGATCCGCTTCTGCAATCTTTCTGGCATATAACTTCACCTTTTTCCGAGGCATAGCCGCAAGCGATGTTACATGGCCAGCCGAAACTCTGCCCTGGAAGCCATATTCCAAGGTCTTATTCGCAATGTGAAGTATAGCTTCATCATCAGGATTTAATGAGAAATCAGCATGAAAATCAAGGGGGCGATTATACCGCGCAGCCAGTTCAAACGTAAAATTCAAATGTTCATCCAGTTCAGGATCGACATAAGTGATTCCACCAATTACGTCGGCTCCCATCCTTACTGCCTCTTCCATAAGATCTGCGGTACCTGGGGCACTAATAATCCCTTCTTGCGGAAAGACCACAATCTGGATCTCCATCATGTCCTCCATTTTCTCTTTCACAGTCAACGCACTGTTCATAGCCCGTAGTCCCAGCAAGGGGTCCACTTCAACATGACAACGGAGTCTGGTTACGCCGTAACGGGACAGTTTTCGGATGACTTCTATGGATCTTTTGATCATATCGGACTCCGTGAAGCCCGCCTTAAGTGCGGCTGTCATCGAGATCGCTTCCTGCAATGAGGCAGCATCACCAGGCATGCGATCAAGCAAAAGCGCCTTTTCCAGATGGATGTGGGGTTCAATTAATCCTGGCAGTACGAGACCACCCTTAGCATCAAATATAAATCCATACTGCCCATGATTTTCTTCAAGTTCTCCATGGATCATACCTGTCATGTCACTTATGGATGAACCCCCACCGTCCGAAGACGGCAGGATCTGCTCAATGGTTGTACCATGCAATACGATATTATGAAGTCCATGACACCCGGGAATCCGGCAATTTTGAATGAGTTGGCGGATCATGTTGACCACTCCTCCGTCCGTTATTTCAGAAAGCTTGCGCTGTTGATCTCAACAAAACCGGATGGACTAATCCATACCCCATCCACATCTTTGGAGAGGGCTGCCAGATTCTCGCCATTACGGAACGGTAAAGTAGGAACATCATTCAGTTCAAGTTGAATGGCTTTTTCATAAATGGCTGTGCGTTTATCCGGGTCCGTTTCTTTCCGGGCATCTTCAATGAATTGATCCACTTCCGGATTATTATAGAAGGAATGATTACCAGGGACTCCTTTGGAGGTGCTGTGAAAGAGGTTGAACTGGTTATAATCCGCATCGCCTGTTGCATTCCCCCATCCACTTAGGAACATTTCGGTTTCCCCTTTGGCTGCTGCATCAATGTAAGCTCCAAACTCCAGCACTTTCACCTCAAGGTTAATTCCGATACCTTTCAACTGAGACTGTAATACCTCTGCTACGTTCACTCTTGTTTTGTTATCACTGGTATATAACGTGGCCGAGAACCCCTCTGGATACCCAGCCTCAGCAAGCAAGGACTTCGCTTTGTTCAGATCATAACTGTACCCCTTCACATTGGAACTGTATCCGATCATCGTGGTTCCGAGTGTGGAGTCCGTTACCTTGCCAATATTGTTGTACACGCCGCTGACGATAGATTCCTTGTCCACCGCGTACGCTACAGCCTGGCGAACCAACGGGTTGTTAAATGGCTCTTTGCTTGTATTAAACCCTATATGGTCCGTAGAAAAAGCCTCGTAACGCCCCAGTTTCATGGTTGAAGATGCTTCAATCCGTGCAATCTCTGTGGAGGGAACCTGTTCTGCTACCTGGGCCTCTCCTGTCTCAACCATTGCTAAGCGGGTCGTATCTTCCGGGAAGGTTTTAAACTCCACTTTATCGATGTTTGGTTTGTCACCCCAATAATTTTCATTTTTAGCAAGTACAATTTTGTCTCCTGGTGTCCATGATTCAAATACAAACGGTCCTGTTCCGACAGGTTCCTTCACCATATCTGTTCCCGCCGATTCTATGGAAGCCGGGCTAAGTATATTTCCTTCCGCACTGGCAAGCAACGACATGATTGGAGCGTAAGGATAATTCAGGATAAACTGAATCGTATGCTCGTCCACCGCCTTCACTTCCTTGATCATGGAGAACATGCCTGCTTTGGGTGTGGTCGGAATACGTTCAAACGTTTTTTGAACAGCCTCTGCATTAAAAGGTGTCCCATCGTGGAAAGACACTCCCTCACGCAATTTGAACTCCCATGTTGTATCTTTCAGTTGCGTCCACTCCGTTGCCAGCAATGGTTGGTACTTGCTGTTCTTGTCCATCAAGACAAGCCCTTCTGTTATTTTATGATGGTATACCGCCATCGAATTAATCTGGGAACTATACTGAGGGTCCAGATTATTGGCATCACTCTGTCTCGCTATGACCAGTGTACCGCCCGATTGGCGTTCTCCCGGAGAGACCGCTTCACCACCTGCAGTAGATGTTCCTCCCGATGAACAAGCACTGATTACAAGTGTCATGGACAATGCCAGCATGCTTCCGACAAACCCTCTTTTTTTCATAATAATCTCCTACTTCCGTTATGAATTGAACTGAATGATGTAATATGTCTGAATGTTACCCGTTAACCAGATCCCCTTGATATATGGACCCACCTCGCCTTGAACGCCTTGCGATTGCTTCGGCCGAGCAGGAAGCCTGTACAAGAACCGCTGTCGCTGGATCACCAATGAGAGGCCATTGAATATTACCCTGTTCGTCTAGCGGTGTGATTCCCCCTGTAATATATCCCAGTGTCTCGGCTAATCCTCGTTCTGAACTCCATCGCTCACGCTCGGCTAACCGTCCGGCTCGTTCCAATATGTCACCACGGCCAAAAGGTCCCCAGTGATCCGTGATGGTATCTTCACCCAATTCAACTCGAACTCCGTATTTCTTCAGAAGAGAGTAGGGCATCCAGCGGTTAAGCGGTACAGTTGACGTTATCGAGATATCCAGTTCCGCAAACCGTTCGGCCAGTTGCACCTGCATCGCTTCTGGAACGTCTGCAAAACCCAATGCATGACTCACATTCACACGTCCCTGCCAACCGGCCTGCTCCGTCATCGCTGCAAGACGATTCATCGTAAATGTGCCCAAATGACCCGGATCATGAATGTGAATATCCACTCCTGCATTGGCTTCCACCGCCAGGTCCATGATGGTAAAGAGTGATTTTTCGATATCATTATCTACCGTTGCCGGGTCCACCCCGCCTACCCAGCGCGCACCGCGTCGCAGTGCCTCTTTCATTTCTGCAACGACGCCACTGCGTAGAAGACCATGTTGTGGAAACGCCACAATCTCGCATGTGAGACTCTGGCTAAACTGAGCCGCGGCTGACACGGTTGCTTCAAGGTTGGCAAGCCCAATCTGAGGATCAATATTGCAGTGAGTTTGCACATGCGTAACCCCGCTGGATTGCAGAAGAGACAATACTCTCACAGCCCTTTCCTGTGCATGCGGCAATTGCCGTGGCAACAGTTCACGCTCCTCTGCAATTCTTTTGAAAATTCCTTCAGGTGGCGTCGGCGCGATCCAAGGTCCACCGTAATACGTTTTATCAATGTGAATATGCATTTCCCGGAACCCCGGCAAAAGCAGCATTCCCCCCGCATCCCGATCTGAGCTTGGCATAGCCAACTCCGCTTTTCCTTCATTCATCAATTCTGTAGTAACCGTTAACGAATCTGAAATATTACGATCTTCCGCTTTAACGATTCGCATGATTTTCCCATGTTCGATCCATAGATCAAACAATTCACTTAGGGTCCCGGTTATATGATCATTCTCATAACGATACCCTTGTTCCAGACGGACATTGCGTAACCAATACGGTGTATGCTGATGCTGTAAAATGCTCCTCATCCCCTTTTTCGTCAAATGATCCGAATCCAATTAACATTCGTAGGTTTGTCCAAACACTTACTCATGCACCTTTCGGTGTCCCTTCTGATCATCCCAGATGAGATGTCCTTTGGAGAAAACTGCTTTTCTTGGTGCTCTGCGGGCTACTGCCTCCGCTGCACAGCTCGCATCCACCAATATCAAATCCGCCGAATCGCCAGGAACAGGCCACACCCGTTCACCTTGAGCATCCAATGTCTCTCTGCCTCCCGTGATCAATCTCAGCGACTGCGCTAAAGAACGTTCATCAATCCAGGCAAACCGTTCTGCGAGTCTCGAGGCACGCTCCAGAATGTCTCCGTTTCCGAAGGGTTGCCACGTATCATATATGTTGTCACACCCTGCTTCCACACTCACTCCATGCTCCCACAGCAGAGGCACAGGTGGCAACGTTCGACCATGAGGCGCACTGGTTATGATGGTTATTCCCGCCTCTGCCAACAGATCTGCTGTAGATCGAGCTTCTGCCTCACTGACTTCACCAAGCGCAAATGCATGACTGATCGATACGTTGCCCTGCAGTCCTGCCTCCACGGTCAATTTTGCCAATCTCTTCATTGTATAGGTGCCCAAATAATCCGGATCATGGAGATGCAGGTCTATACCTGCACCCGCTTCAACTGCAAGCTCCACCATCAGTTGCAAACTTGCCTCCAGGTCCGTGTCCATTGTTGCAGGATCCACCCCACCAACCAGATGAGCCCCCTGCCGAAGCGCTTCACGAACCAATGTCTTGCTGCCCGAGCGCAATAAACCATGCTGAGGGAACGCCACGACCTCATGTGTAATCTGATGACGATAAGAATGGAACAAGTTCAGAACGGGTTCCATTTGTTTGATTCCTGCTTCAGGATACACATCGATATGGGTCCGTATATGGGTAGAACCCGCTTCAATCAGACGTTGAAGCAGAAGTTCAGCCCTTTGCTGCGGCGGTGTGACAAGCTGCGGAAGAATTCGTTTCTCGATTTCACATCTACCCGCCACCCCGCTGGCGGGTATAACCGCTTGCCACGGTTCTCCCAGCAATGTTTTGTCCAGATGAACATGCTTCTCGGTAAATGAAGGTAACATCAACATTCCTCTGCCATCATACGCAGGCTCCGCTAGAATCTGTTCTCCGTCCATGTTGACCGAATTCATCCTGTCAGCCGCAATGACTTGCACAATCACCCCTTCTCTAATCTGTACATGACTAAGTTCTGTTTCCGTACCCCGTACAGCATCCCCGTCATACACATAGCGGCGTTCAATCTGAACATTAAGCAGCCAGTAGTCTGTTGAATTCATGTTATCCAATTCACATCTCCCCCTTCTTAGCTTCTTTGTTTGGAGTTGGAGGCTGTCAAACCTGCCTTGAATTTCATTCTAGCGATTAATTGTCATGTTTATTTACATGATATTTACTTAAATTTTCGTTTTTTTTACTTCATGAGTAAAAATCCTTTATTTTTCATTATTATGTGTTAGTTTTATTAACATATCAAGCGATAAAGGAGGCTCCTATGAATCAATCTTTGATCACACCTGCTGCTCCACACACGGTAATAAGACCTGGTCAACTGCGTAAGTTTCTTACCCGTATGGCAGCAAACAAACTAGCCTCTGCCGGAGGCCTCATTGTTCTCTTCTATATTATTGTTGCTCTTTTTGCCCCATGGATTGCTCCATACGATCCTTATAACATTCATCTGCCTGACAAATTACTTCTCCCCTCCTGGGATCATTGGATGGGTACGGATGATAAAGGTCGCGACCTGCTTAGCCGCATCATCTACGGAACACGATTATCTCTATTAATCGGTGTTGCTGCTGTAAGTATTGGTGCAATCTTCGGCGTGTTTCTGGGACTGGTAGCTGGTTACTACGGTGGCTGGCTGGATGCCATTATTATGAGAATCATGGATATCCTTCTAGCCTTTCCGGGTATTTTGCTCGCTTTGGCTATTGTTAGTGCACTGGGAGCAAGCCTGATCAATGTCATGATTGCTGTCGGTGTCTTCTCCATTCCCATGTTCGCACGAATTGTAAGAGGCTCAACACTGACCGTCCGTAAGCTTGAATACATTGATTCCATACGCACGCTTGGCGGAAGTGATCTGCGAATCATTCTCGTGCACATATTGCCCAATATTATGTCGCCTATTATCGTGCAGATTACGTTGCGACTCGCAACTGCAATTCTGTCCGCAGCAGGCCTTTCCTTTCTAGGTCTGGGTGCTCAGCCTCCTTCCGCAGAATGGGGTGCCCTGTTAAGCAGTGGACGTGATTACATGTTCAGTGCCCCATATCTGGCTCTTTTCCCCGGCCTCGCCATATCCACACTTGTGATCGGCTTCAATCTGTTTGGTGATGGTCTACGGGATGCACTTGACCCCAAATTAAAATAACTTTGCTCATGAAAGGAAGAGAACATCATATATGCTGACCTACATTGTGCGACGTCTTATTCAGACCGTTCCCGTTATATTCGGCGTCATTCTAGTCGTCTTTCTCATTATGCAGATGGTCCCCGGAGACCCTGCCGTTCTCATCGCCGGAGACGGAGCATCTGAAGAAACGGTACAAGCCATCCGCCATGATCTGGGACTTGATCGGCCTCTTCCGCTGCAATACATCCAGTATGTACTCGATGTGTTTCGCGGAGATCTGGGAACCTCGTATCGCTCAGACCATCCGGTAATGGACGAAATTATGCTTCGCTTGCCCACCACCATTCAATTGGCACTCGCGAGTATTGTCATCACGATTGTACTCGGTATGATAGCGGGAATTGTATCCGCCACCCGCCAACATAGTGCAGCGGATCGCCTGATCATGCTGGTTGCCCTGCTGGGCATCTCACTCCCCAGCTTCTGGCTGGGCATGATGTTAATCTCTTTTTTCTCCGTCAAATATCATCTATTGCCCGTTACCGGCTGGGGAAGCCTGGAACACGTCATCTTACCTGCTATCACGCTTGGTGCTTCGGGAGCAGCCATTGTTGCCCGCATGACCCGTTCCAGTATGCTGGATGTCATTCATCAGGACTACATCCGTACCGCACGGGCAAAGGGTCTGAAAAATAGACTCATTGTGTACAAACACGCCCTCAAAAACGCGCTTATTCCCGTGATCACGGTCATCGGATTGCAATTTGGAACACTGCTTGGTGGGACGGTTCTGGTCGAATCCGTATTTGCTATCAATGGTCTGGGGCGATTGATCGTTGATGCCATTCGTATGAGGGACCTACCTGTCGTACAAGGAGGTGTACTTGTTGCTTCTGTCATTTTTGTATTCGTGAATCTGGGTGTGGATCTGTTATACCGGTACTTCAACAAAAGGATTGAGATGGATTAAGGAGGAGGAAATCGCATGGCTATGGTAACACAGGAGAAGTTGCTGGAAGTACAAGGACTGCAAACATACTTTTTTACGGACGAAGGAATTAGCAAAGCCGTTGATGGCATTGATTTCAGTATATATCGCGGAGAAACACTAGGTCTGGTTGGAGAATCCGGTTGTGGAAAAAGCATGACATCTCTCTCTATCATGCAGCTTCTAAGTCGGCCGGGACGAACGGTTGGAGGTCAGATTTTGTTCAAGAATGAGGATCTGTTGACCAAGTCTGAAGAACAGATGCGGCGTATTCGTGGCAAAGAGATATCCATGATTTTTCAAGAGCCGATGACCTCGCTGAATCCTGTTTATACAGTCGGAGAACAGGTTGCTGAAGTGTTCAGGCTGCATGAGAACCTGGGACGGAAAGAAGCTTGGGCAAAGGCCGTTGAACTGTTACGCATGGTAGGAATCCCCTCCCCTGAAGAACGCGCGCATCAGGAACCCTTCCGGCTTAGTGGCGGCATGCGTCAACGCGTCATGATTGCAATGGCTATGGCTTGTCAACCTGATCTGTTAATCGCAGACGAACCCACGACAGCGCTCGATGTAACCGTACAATCTCAGATTCTTGATCTGATGAAGCAACTCCAGCAGCGTATGGGCATGTCCATCATCCTGATCACACATGATCTGGGTGTTGTCGCAGAAACCTGTGACCGCGTGGCTGTTCTATATGCAGGACAGATTGTTGAATACGCCTCTGTGGATTCCATATTCGATAACCCCAAACATCCCTACACCCAGGGACTGCTTCAGTCACTGCCAAGGATCGATGAAGACCAGGATGAGTTGTTAGCCATCCCGGGAACTGTTCCGAGTCCTTATGATCTACCTTCAGGTTGCCGATTCGCCCCCAGATGTGCTTTCCGCAAAGATATCTGTTCTACGGCTCAGCCTGAGCTGTTGAAGAATTCCGATGAAGAATCGGTACGCTGTTGGATGTATGACGAAAACTGGAGTGGCTCTGATGCAAGCGGCCAACCGCACATCTCGAATCAGGAAGGGAGTAAAGTGATATGACAAACATCCATGTGAAGCACCAATTATCCGCAACGGACATGAATTCTTCGGCACTTTCGAGTTCTGATGTTCTTGCTGATATCAGGCATTTGAAACAATACTTTCCGATTCGAGGAGGCTTGCTCGGCAGAGTGGTTCACCATGTCAAAGCTGTGGATGACATCAGCTTTCAGATTCATGCAGGTGAAACGCTCAGCATTGTAGGGGAGTCGGGTTGTGGCAAATCAACGACGGGCCGTTCCATCCTACGACTCGATGACCCAACGAGTGGAGAGATATATTTTCAAGGTAAGAACATTCTAGAGTTAAATAAAGCTGAGTTAAAGCGAATGCGCAAGGATATGCAGATTATTTTTCAAGACCCCTTCGCCTCTTTAAACCCACGCCAGACCGTACGGCAGATTTTGAAGGAAGCACTGGAGATCCAGAAAGTCGTCCCTCGCGGCAAACAGGATGAACGCATCCGTGAACTGATGGACAATGTTGGTTTGCGTCCGGAGCATGTCGATCGTTTGCCTCATGAATTTAGTGGTGGGCAGCGCCAGCGGATTGGTATCGCTCGAGCACTTGCCCTGGAGCCCCGATTGATTATCTGTGACGAAGCCGTCTCCGCACTGGATGTATCCATTCAGGCTCAGATTATTAATTTGCTCAAAAAACTTCAGAAACAACATCAACTGACCTACCTGTTTATTTCCCATGATCTTGGTGTGGTCCGTCACATCTCTGATCGTGTGATCGTGATGTACTTGGGCACAATCGTCGAGATCGCTGATAAAAAATCGCTGTTTGATCGCCCGCAACATCCGTATACACGCGCACTGCTGAGTTCCATTCCATCGACGAAACGTAATCAGCCAAAAGAACGTGTTCAGTTAACCGGTGATATCCCTTCTCCCATCCACCCACCTAGTGGATGCCGGTTTCATACACGTTGTCCATTTGCAGTTGATCGCTGCTCTTCTGAAGTTCCCGAACTGCGCACCATTCATGAGGGACATCAGGCTGCCTGCCATCTGATTTCCTAAAATCATGAATCCTTTTTGGGCACCATTTACAAAATGCTTTCCCTCTATTGAATCACTTACCAAAATAAATTAAGATGACAATACATTTCTCTTTCAACTTCATAATTTAATAATTTTATGATTTACGGATGGCTCTATCCGATTCAATATACACCCGATGCTAGCATGGAGGACCATCATGATTAATCTTGATCAATTTACTCTCATCGTCCTAATATTCATTATCGCTCCCATCGTGGGGGCGATTGCGCTATTAATTTTGTTTTTTTTCGAGAAACAACTGGACTTGCTTCGGATGCAAACAAGGCAGATTGAGTTGGAGAAAGAGTTCCAAAAATCACTGTATGTACAGCTCAGTCAACAGATCCAGCCTCACTTTATGTTTAACACCCTCAACGTCATTCTCAGTCTCGCCAGACTACGTCGTACCGAACAGGTTGTCGGTGCACTTGAGGTTTTCTCCAAATTCCTCAAATTCAAGTACAATACCGATGAGCCCATGATTCGTCTGGAAGAAGAGATTCGTTATACCGGTCATTATCTGGAGATTCAGCATCTGCGGTTTGGTGAACGCTTGCGACTTGTAACGGATTACGATGAGAATGTGCTTGATGCTTATATCCCTCCCTTTGTGCTTCAAACGATTGTAGAAAATGCGTTCAAACATGGACTTGAATCAAAAATGGGCCCTGTCGAGTTAACCATCCGTTGTCTTCGAAGTCAAAAGCAAGTGTTGCTAACCGTAATCGATAATGGTGTGGGTCTCAAACCAATATCCTCAGATGAAATGATTCAAGGACATGGGCTGGAAAATATCAGAAAACGACTGCATATCTTTTTTGGTGAGGAGAGTTCGCTCAGCTTATCCGCTGGAACACAAGGAGGAGCTGTCGTTGAGGTCCGTTGGCCCTATACCCAAGAAGAGATATTGAAAGCTCATTAGAAACAGAGAACGATACATCACAAATAGGGGGACTTCATCATGAATGTATTGCTGGTTGATGACGAGCCTCTGGAACTGGAGCAGCTGGAATTTCTAATTCAGCCTCAATTTCCTTTCTGGCGTCTCTACAAAGCTGCCGATGGAACACAAGCCAATTCGATTGGACAAGAAGTACAGATTCAACTCGCCCTGCTCGATATCAATCTCCCTGGTAAATCCGGTCTGCTCGTTGCCGAGGACCTACGCCGTCTTCACCCCGAAATTCATATTATCATGATCTCTGCACACCACACCTTTCAATACGCTCGTCAATCGATCAAGCTGAAAGTTATGGATTACATCACCAAACCCGTCATTGAACAGGAATTGCTCGAAGTACTGCATGAGTTTGATCATAATGACTCGCCAGCCGTGCAGTCCAAAGTCATTCAGGAAGCACTCCAGATTATGCAAAAACAGTTTTCAGGAAAAATCAATCTCTCCGGGCTCGCCTCAGCTGTTCACATGAATCCAACCTATTTAAGCCGACTCTTCCATGAAGAAGTAGGCATCTCTTTCTCTGAATATCTGAATCAATTGCGAATGGAGTACGCCAAACAGCTTCTTCACCGTCATTCAGATTTGAATATTGCTGACGTTGCTGAGCGATGTGGCTTTAACAGCCAGCACTACTTCTGCACACAATTCCATAAACATGTGGGGATGCCACCCAAAAAGTTCCGTGAGAAGAGGAATTAAGATGCGTTACAATCATTTCCGCGACAATTTGGCGGCCCCTGTCAAACTGGGTATTGGACTTGGAACTATTGCGTTGCTTGGACGATGGCTCACTGGGCTCAACATTGTAGATTCACCTGAAGCATTGATGCGTTATGGCTTGTACGGCACTTTGGGGTACTCTCTCGCGACAGCCCTCGCGCTGATGTTATTTGGGTGGCTGGGCAAATATGTGAGAAGCCACTCCGGTGACGCAATAACGCTGAGTCAATGGCTCACAGCCAAACTGACACCTTCAGGGGCTCGTTTGATGACAGGAATGTTTGCGATACTGCTTCTGGAAACGGTGCTCCTACAAGGAATGGTGGCTGGATTCTTCTTCCATCAATTATTTGATCTTCCCGAAGTTGCTGGGCGAACGGCTTTTATTGTCATCTTCTCCTTGCTTGCAGGTTTTATTGGATTACAGACACTTTATGCATTGGCTATCCCCCAAGTCATTCTGACTTTCAGCGTTGCCATCATGTTTCCTTTGTTTTATTTTATCCGGCAAGGTGTTGACCCGGTTTACTCTGGAATTCGCCTTTATCATCCTTATATGCTTGTGATCGACAACCATTCTGCCCTGCTTTTTATAGCAACTGGTGTATTGGTTGGTCTGGGACAGGTTATCGCTGATCCAGCTACTTGGCAGCGTCTATTTCACATCGAACGATCCAAAATTGTACCAGCATTTATGATGTCCGGTATGATGTATGCCACCGTGCTGATGGCTTTTCTACTGCTCGTGATGGTCTCCATTCATTCTGGTGGGCTGGCAAATATACCTTCTCTGATCTATCCGCTATTGTCCATAACCCATTCACCCGTTTTGTTTGGGATGTTGATTATATGTCTGATTTTGATGTTCACGGTGTCCTATATGAGCCGGTTTCAAGCCGTTCTGAAATTATGTATGGAACAATTCAACCTTGCCAACTCTGGTGAAAAACGCACTCGAAACATCATCATTTGCATGGCCATGTTTATAGCAACCATCATTTCCCTTTCCGTGTCGATGACGCCGATTCAAATCCTGTATTTGTTCGGATCATTGCATGCTTGCATGCTTGGTCCCATGCTGCTACTGACTTTAATTCACAAGCGTACACACGGCATTGCACTTCCTCTTATCACACTGGGGGGATGGATCGTTCAATTTTTGTTGCAGCTGTTTTCCTCTTTTTCGGGGCTTGAACGAATCTGGATCAGCAGTGCTGTATCTGCTGTTCTAACCTGTATTTATCTACTCGTAACGCTAGGTCTTCGTCGCCACACTCAACACACGTCAATGGATTCAGATCGCTAATTCATCGTAGTGAACAAAAAAGAAGCCCCTTCAGCTAAGCTGAAGGAACTTCACATTTTTTAGTATTCACTTACCTCAAATGCCAGCACCCGATCAAACAGGATATAATCCTTTCGACTCTTAAATGGCCCTTTGTTGTTGTCGTGTTTATTGATCGCATACGATGCCTTGCCACTTCCCGCTTGCTTGGCTTCATACCAGTCGATGAAATCATTTACTTCTTTCATGCTTAGGTCGAATTCTTTCTCCAAGCCCGTTGTCATGGTGACAACAGAGATGGCACGGTTGGTGGAAGGTTCCTCTGGTTGTTCCGGAGTTGTAGGTTCTTCTGGTTCTGGTGTGGTTGGTTGCTCTGGTTCCGGATCAACCTGCCCGTTGCTCTCAATAATGGCTGATGCTTCGTTAGAGTTAACACTTTCACCAACAGGATTAACACCAGTAACTACGTAATAATAGGTCGTACCTGGAGTTACATCTGAATCTGTATAATTGACCTTGGTTACGCCAGTTGCCACTGTTGTATATGGCCCATTTGCTGTAGTTGATCTTTTAATCGTATAACTGGTTGCTGTTGTTACTTCATTCCATGCCAATCCAATGGATGATTCATCTGCAGATGCTTCGAGATCTAATGGATTAGCTGGAGGTGTAATATTATACAGCTGAAACTCGGATACACTGACTGTCCGTGTATTGGAGTAATTAAACAAGTTAACTTTTGCTATTCCTTTGTACGTTGTAGGAAGATAAATTAATCTTCCATCAGCCTGATTTGCTTTTACTGTGTACCAATAAGTCGGTAAAATCGCCTTTCCAGTGGAATCAAATAATCCAACGGAAACATCATAATCTGCTTTTACACGGATTGCATTCGCTGTAACTGTTCCATTAAAGATTCCAACAGCATGATCCACTGCTGATGATGGCGTGTTCCATTTTTCTATCAATCGCGCTTGTTGCTTCATTATTATCTGTTAATGCATATGTAGATTTACTCCCCTTGTTTTCCGTATCGCTAAGTGTCATTATCATCTTATCCATGAGCCCGCCGCTATAATCTACCGCAGCATGTACCCCTGAATTAGATGCAAAACCGATTGTAAAAATTAATGCTCCAATCAATAACCCGACTTTCTTGAACAATGTTGTCTTCACATGAATCCTCCTAAAGTGTTTATGTACAAATTCACTTTAGTGTATATATGTTCATGTGTCTAAACATAAACTTGCTCATCTATAAAATTCAGCTAAACTCTGGAATTTTATTTTTATTGGATATTGAAAAAGCCCAAGAAGAATAAAACTCTCCTTGCGCTCCATATTATAAATCTATTGCATGAGCTATTCCCATTCACCTTTTTTGATGTAAGTTGCATCATAAGCAACAATTACATTCGTTTTATCTGTTACCTTTTGTACATCATCGAACACAACTTCTTCTTCGCCGTAATTTACTAAACTCGAATCAACTTTCTCGTAGACCCCACAATCCTTCACATAAATTATATCTGGATGGTTAGAATCATATCGTAAGCTTTCAGGAAGATCTTCACCCAAAATTTCATGCGATTCGGCAACCGTAGTCGTCGATATTGCTGTAACAGGAATCATCCCAATTACAGCTATTACTAAAAGTATGGCCCAGATTTTTTTCCGCATAGGAAGTTCCTTTCTTCGTTTATATTTTCCTATATTATACATTAAAATGGAATGTTATAATATTTTCCTTTCTCCGGATGTTGAATCCAACCTGATTGTTATTCAAAACCCATCCATCAAGCCATAAACCGCTGTATATCCTCAATCTTGGGAATAATATGCGTGTCCCTAATTTCTTGAAAGGTTCGGACAACCTTGAACAATACCCAGTAGTAATCGATTTCGTTCAGCACACACGGCTAGTGAATGTTTTTGACAGATACATCGTCGTCGAACGCCGCATCAAAACAACAGCGAATATCAATCGTGATCAGTAGGCGAACAGAAATTTCACTCCATCTACTGGCACTCGATCTGTTCCGACTGTTCCACACACAAGATATTTTTGTCATTTGTCGCTCATTATGATGCCTTCATTGTTCTAATCTCTGAAACGAAAAAGACCGTCATATAAATGACGATCAGGCTTCAAAATAATTATTGAAATTGATATTTGAAAAATAAAACTGTACCAAGAACACCTATTACCAAAAACATAATTGCTGAGTTTCGATATTTCTTCCACATCCGAATGGCATTAGCAATATTTAGAATGCCTAGTGCAAGCATGTTAATACGAGAATCTACTTGAAACAAGTTGAATACTAACATAATGGCAACTACTATCGAGATACACCAGAACCATAATGGAATTTTATCCTTTATCATTGATCTGCTCCTTTAGTTTATATCCTATCTGTTATAATATATTCCTCAATCTAATTAAAATTCCTTTATTTAGTCTATTAAACAAGCAGATTATAGATTAACGAAAAGGATAATACCAGTAGATTCATAGAGTGCCTGTGAATTACATCACAAAATTTTGATAGCTTTGAAAGTCATATGGTTTTCTTGATTTTTTTCGAAAAACATCTCACAGACCATTCATTATCAAGCCATAAACCGCAATATATCCTCAATCTTCTTCCCATGAGAGATCACACCGTAGTTCATCCAACTCATGAAATCCACCTCATACACATTACCGTTCTTCACCGCAGGCAGACATTTCCATTCATCCCTATCGAGCAGTTCGCGCTCAACTCCAGGTTTGGTCGAATTTCCAGTGTCAAATGTAATCAATAAGTGATCCGCATGAAGCTGACTTAACTGGTCCAATCCAATGAAAATCCTCCGCTCGTGTCTTGTCCATTGCTGCACACGGGAGTGCGGAGTCAGTCCAAGATCCTGATAAATTACAGGTCCGACATAGCCCTGCTGATCCCCATAGAGAGTAATATCAGACGCGGATATACGCAAAAATGCCACCGTCTGACCACGCATATAACGTGATAACCGACTCTTAGCTTCCATTGCCTTGTCCTCATACGCACCAATTACATCTTGAACCCGATTCACCTTTCCCAATACATCGGCGGTCGATCTCAAAATGGAGCGCCAATCTTCTCCCAGATGTTCCACGTAAAACGTAGGTGCTACCTGCTCGAAGCGGTCCAGATTCCATCGATCATATCCCTTGTCCAGCATGATAAAATCAGGTACATTGCCCAGATTAAACTGTGCATCCATCTGGCTCACATCAAATTCAGGTACATCATCCAATCCCAAATAATGCTGTCTCCCCCAAGAATGATGCGAGCATTGCAGTACGGGTTTTACGCCAAGAGCCAACACAAAGTCCTCCAGATACGGAGCAAAGACACGAACCTCTTGACGGTGATGACGGCGGTATAACCCAGGTGAAATACCAGAGTATTGCTTAAATCGGCGACCAAAATAATACTCGCTGCTAAATCCCACATTCTGTGCAATTTCATGGATGCGATCATCCGTCAGCTGCAATAGTTGCTTCGAGCGTTCAAGCCGAACCGCATTTACATATTCAAGCGGGAGCTTGCCCGTAATCCTTTTGAATTGCCGAGTGTAGCTAGCTCTGGTAAGACCAATATCTGCCGCGAGCTCATCCACGGTTATCGTCTGATCGTAGTGGTCGCCAATATAACGAATTGAACTTTGAAGACGGGCACGGTCATCAGGTACTTCTGTTTCGGGGGCACTCTGGCGAAGCAAGGCACGGAACCACTCCTGGAAACGAAGCTGTACCTCCCATTGCTCCAGCCAATCGCCAGTGACCTGTTGACGCAGTATTTGTTCCAAGGCTTCCAGACAAGAACTCCACGGACTGTAGCTGAGTTGCATAAGCGGTAATAATGTCGGAGAATCTGGACTTTGGGAAAGTCCCTGCTGCTCCTCCGTGTTTCTTCTAAACAAAGCGTTTGAAGTCTCTTCTTTCAACTCAGCCACCATAAGATCAAGCTTATAATACTGCAATTCACTTTCTGTCCAAGGAGAGCCTTCTATCTTAATAGATGTTCCCGATGGAACAAACATAATCATTCCTTTTTCCAGATGAGATTCCCGATCTGAGCAAACTATTGAACCTTTCCCAGACGTTACAACGAATATAGCGTGTGAAGACGACATTCTGTATAACAAACGTTTATCGATATGAGATTGATGGTGATCTACGTATTCCATATGCAGAAGCGTGCATAGCCAGGGCTTGGGAATGAGTTGTATTATCGTGTAGCACATGTTCATCGTCCTAACTGAGAATTATTATCATTTAAAATAGTGTATACGAAAAAAGAAAGCTCTTCAACCCTGGCTGAAGAACTTTCTTATGGGATCATGCTCGAATCAATTTCATGACTCACTAAAAATGGATTAAGGTCTTATGAAATTGATTCACTTATGGAGTCATTTTTTCCAACAGATCATCAATTTTCATGGAATTTGCTGTAATCGCACCTGATTGCCAATGTGCTCTTTCCATGATATACACCTGATTGTTCTTAACCGCTGGAAGCGACTGCCACAACTTGCTGTCAAGTACCTTCAAAGCTTCCTTGTTCTCAGGGGATGACCATTCTCCATTGGAAGGGAAAATAATAAGATGATCCGCATCAAGTTGCGGGATGGCCTCCTCAGACAAGATTTCCTGATATTCTTCCATCTTGCTAACCAGAGGATGAGGTGTTAGACCAAGCTCCGAATAAATAAATCCGGTAAATCGATTCTTCACACCGAACAACGCCAGTGTATCATCGTTAACATTCAACCGGACAACTGCGACGGTCTCGTCTCCAACCGCTTCCTGCAACTTCGCCTTAGCATCTGCAACCTTAGCTCCGAATGCCGTAGCAACTTCTTCACCCTTTTCCGGTTTACCCACAACATCGGCAATGGTTTTCAAAATTTGATTCGAATCCTGCAATACGCTCTCAGGCAAGCGATACGTCGGTGCCACCTTGGAATACATCTCATATTTCTCCATATCCACTCCACCATCTACAATGATGAGATCCGGATCATATGCCAACAAAGCTTCAATGCTCCCTGTGGTGTCAAATTGCGGAACATCCAGTCCTAAATAATCCTGTACACCCCACAAAGGATGATACCACTGCACTACAGGTGTAATATCGAGCGCCTTCAGATAATCCTCCACATATATTCCAGCAATCCGCTGTGGTTGAACCGGAATCGTCACATCTCCAAATTCATCCTGTACAACCCGTGTAGCAGGCTCTGTCTCGGTTTCAGTAGTATTTTCTCCAGAAGCTGCACTTTCAGTTGCAGGAGTCTGTTCCGCATTCGTAGCGGTATTTGTACTACATCCTGAAATAACCAGACCCATGAGCAATAATGTGATCGCCCACCCTTTGAAACCTTTAACTAAACCTACCATGTTACCCTTCACCCCTATGTGATCTGTTGATGTAACCGTGAGAACATTTCACATATAATGATTATCATTCTCACCGATTGCTTAGGTGAATTGTACCTTATGCCTCAGCCGACCCACAATGTACATTTGATGCTGTTTTTTTATACAAACGAAAACACCCCTGTTGGTCCTCCCCCGCTTATCGCAGGGGCAACCTGCCTTGACGATAACTTTCCAGCAGCTGATCCACAAAGGAATCGTTCGCCGTACCTTGTAACAATGCAGCACCAATTAAACCTATATCATCACTCACATACCCCGCTAACTCAGGTTCGCCGGTGAGAGCTAAAGTCTGTTTAAACGCCTGTTCCCTGCATGCGCGCAGCACCTCTTCTTTAGCCACAGCGGTAGCTTGAGCCCATCGTTCAAAAGCTTGCATCCACTCGTCAGCAAATGCAGAGGCATCCCTTTCATCCAGGTAAACTTCCACATCTAACCCTTCGAATGTCTGCTGGTTCAGAATCCGTCCCTCGTTAAGATCCGACAGAAGCTTCTCCATATCCGTTTTGCTCATTGATCTCCCCTCCAGTTCCTCATCATGTCAGATACATCTCAGGTATAACAAAACGCTTCATCATTCGATTAGGATCGGCTGTAAAATGATCCAATTGAAGTCCCTCATATTCGCTAAGGATACTTTCAAAGATACGAGCAATCACACCACAATCTGCCAAAGCATTGTGTCTGTGAATTCCATCTGTATTCAGATCGTAATACCGAATCAGAAAATCTGTAGAGACGACCTCGTTAATCTCAGGATGAATGTAGGTAAACATCGCTTTTGTATCGAGCACCGGGTTGGTCAATATCGGAAGCCCATACTCATCACAATGCCGCTTCAAAATGGGTAGGTCATATTCATATCCAGCTTGTGTTACAAGCACATTATCCCCAATAAATTTCTTGAATTCCTGAAATGCTTCTTCGAACGACGGAGGCTCCAACATTTCCTCATTTGAAATTCCTGTTAATTTCGCCACAGGTTCTGGTATAGGTTTGTTTGCACGTGCAAGTGATGAAAATGTTTACATATTTGTCCTCTTTGGTAATGCATCGCACCAAATTGAGTTACACTCTCCACCACAGGATTAATGCCTGTACCTTCGAGATCAAATATGCAGTACATTCTATCCTGTAATGGAGATACGCTTAGATTTTCAATAAAGTATGTATCAGGCAAAAGCGTAATTTTCATCCGCCAACTCGCTCCTCCCCACTATCATTCTGGCAAATGCATTTCTCATATATAACTCTGTCACTCCCACAATCGGGTGACCTGGACCAACTTGCGCGTTCCATCAAACTGCAATTTAAAAATATCCGGCATCGTAGTACTCTCCCAAAAGTCATACCCGTAGGAAGAATCATAGTGTTGTAAAATAAGTGTCATTACATCTCCATGGGTTCCGATGACTACCTTGTGACCCACATGTTTATCCAAAATTTTCTCGATGACCGCTACTGCTCTTAGGCGAGCCTGTTCACCAGACTCCCCACCAGGAAACGCATACGTAGGATCACGGTACAACCGCTGCTTGGCATCACGAAAATTAGCATGCTTCACATCTGAACTCGACAACTGGCGTTCCCGCAAATCTTCCTCTGTCACCACAATTCCACCTGACCGATCTGCCAGAATCTGAATCGTATCCACCGCTCGCCTGTAGGGGCTAGAATAAAACAGTTGAATCTGCTCCCCATGGAGCAGACTGGCAACCGTTCCCGCATCTTGATGACCTTGCTCTGTCAGTCCACGCTCGCGTTCCTGTCCTTCAACATATCGAGACTCCGCATGTCTGACAAAATACAAAAACGTACTGGCCTCACTCATCATCCATCCGCCAACCCTTTTTTCTTCTCAATGACAATCAGGCAGGTACTGTCTGGCAAAGGCGCAGGCTCACCATTTTCCTTCATGAAGATCATTCGTTCTCCAAGTGCTTCCGTGTACCCCTCCTGGAGAAAATGTCGGAACGTAATAATCTCGGCTTGTTCACCCAGCGCTTCTCGAATACAGTTCTCATAGGCTGTCGGCGTGAATATACCGAACTGTTCCTGAATTTCATGCACGTATGCCTCTTCGCCCCACGTATAGGTGTAGAGAAACTCCATTGCATCGTTGATCGGCAATACGGCCTCATTGTCTGAGACCCGCTCATATTGAATTGCACGTCCCTGAAAATCCTCTGCATACCGCTCCAGCCAGCGCATCCCATCCGGTTCCAGGAAACGAATCCGGCGCTTCTGCGCCTCCGGCTCACTCATGATCCCATCCCGAATCAGAATTCTTCCTCCAGGTGACAGCACACGGAATGAACTTCTCAGCGCTGCTACAACCGTATCGGAATT
This sequence comes from Paenibacillus xylanexedens, assembly GCF_017874615.1. Taxonomy (GTDB): domain Bacteria; phylum Bacillota; class Bacilli; order Paenibacillales; family Paenibacillaceae; genus Paenibacillus; species Paenibacillus xylanexedens. The sequence goes on along the minus strand of NZ_JAGIKV010000003.1, from coordinate 121,364 downwards.
AAATCTTCGACCGTCCAGTTCAATATAGGAATATAATTCATGCAGAATGGATGAAAAAATAACCGTATCCACGGTGCCCGGCTGCACATATTGCTCCAGTTGCAGGGCATCGCCCTTCATCACTTGCCAGCGATGTCCCTCACGCTGTTTTTTGCGTTCCAGCGCTTCAATGACATTGGCTGAGATATCGATACCAATCGGCTCCACTTCCGGTTTTTCCTGCTCAATCAGATCCAGTAGAATCCCTCCACCTGGACCAATATCCAGTACCCGTTTACCAACGATATAGTCGAGCAGTACTTTTTTGTAATCACCGGAGCTGTTCATATCGGACAAATACGTCTCTTCGTTGTGGAAGCGGTCATAGGCATCCCGGCGTAATCCGAACAGGTCAAATAACAGCAGTACAGCCTTCTCGTATAACGGCGACTTTTCTGCTTCAATACAGAATGCAATCAGTTTCTCCGCCGCTGGAGAAAATTCAAAGGTCACGAATAATGTATCCGGCAGATCCGTATGACGTTCAATGCGATGGGTTAGATGGGGATAGACGATCTGCTCCCCTGACATAATCTGTTCCCATGCATACTGTTCCATATATTTTTCAATCATTCGTTTCTTGTAAATATTGAGCTTCTTGACGCCCTTGTAATCGTAATACATCGTATTCATCAATGGTTCGAAGCTGATATGACGAACGATTTCAGATCTACTCTCCATGGATGTGGGATGCATACTTTCGCTGCGAAGCGTCAACAGGAACACTTTTACCATCTCCTGCAACGAAAAATCCTGCATGGCCGACTCCACATACCATAATGTGCGATGAGCCAGCGGAGCCAGCGCCTGTTCTACATCCAGTTCGGTTTGGAGCTTGCCGTAAGCCGTATCCATAGCCTCTCCTTGCCGAATGGATGAACTTCTTAAGCGGGATAACCGTTCCTTCACGCTCCAGTCCTCATGATCCGGTCCAGCGATAATCCAGCCTACAATTCGCTGTACCTCAGCCTGAACCTGATTCCATAACGCTGGATCAACACCTGCAATAATGCACTCATTTAATGCCATCAGTATGGTGTGCAATTCATCTGTAGTAAGCCACCCTTTGACGGTCAAGGCGTGGAGCGAAGCATTCTCGGCAAATGGAATCTCACCCCGTATGTATTGGCCGATAAGTCCATGCGTAGCAATTAGAGTACGTATAATCTCATGCCTTGGAGTGTGTGTATTCAGCGCAGCATGCTCGCTTATATCCGCATTGTTACTTAGAGCACCACTCGGATATCCAGGTTGATTTATACTCGTCTCCTTGGTCTTACCGATGTCGTTATCCAGGTGGTCTGCCCCTGCGTATAGATCATATAACTGAACGGACCCCACATTGTGTACAAACAAGTTAACGCCCTGCTTTTGCCATACCCGCCGCTGCTCCCGTGATCCGGCCTTCGCCGTCTCTGACCAGATTAATACTTCCTCCAGAATTTCTCGCACCCAAAAAGAAACCTGAAGTTTCTCCAGCACATGCAGTGTACGCTCGGTGTAATCCAGCACCGGATTTGTTCCCTCAAGTTCGGCAATGGAATGAATGCGTTCGAGGTTAATATGGGGCTTCTCTGCTGCTGCCAGCAGTTGCAGCCATAGCTGCTGCGCTTCCGGCGTATTACCTGACTTGTATGATTGTATGGCCTTTAATGAATGCAGCATGAATATGTCCCTCTCTTTCTCTACCCTTTTATATAAAATGATTAGATTCATTTATAGAAGTTAAACTATCGTATAACTGGCTCTGTATCTTCCGGCAATGTGCCGCTCATTAATATTACCCAGCTTCGAGCCACATCACCCGCAGTATCTCCCGCCATGCCAGTCATCTATTCGATAACCCAGTATGGGTCACCGGCCTCACTGAGCATAACATTATCGGTGTGAAAATCGCCCTACCCTCCCTTTACTCGAACTCACTGCCTCTTACTTTGGAGAAAACCATAAAATCGACCAGCGTACCTGTACTGTCCCGCCGCATCTTGCGCAGTATACCTTCCAGTGTATAACCCGCTCGTTCGGCAACTTTGGCACTTCGCACATTGCGGGCATCACAGCGGATCTCCAGCCGGTTCGCCTCCAGATGAGTAATGGCAAATTGCTCTATCCCTTTTACCGCTTCCGTCATCAAACCCTCGCCAGCTCGCGATGTTCGAATCCAGTAACCGATCTCAAAACAGCGGGCATTCCAGTCAATGCGATGTAACCCGCTGCTGCCTAAGAATTCATCCGTATGTCTATCACGCAAATGTAAAATCATGTCGGTACGTTCCAGATATTGCAGCCTTGCTTTGCGAACGGTCATTTCAGACTCTTCCAATGAAGGGATTTTCTCGGCAAAAGGTAACCACAACCGCAGCTGCTCCGCACTCTCACGGACGGCTTCATTAACGGCTGCGCCATCCCCCCACTGCGGTGCTCGAATTGTGAGGCGTTCCGTATGGAAGCTCTCGGGTATCGTTAACATGATCGGATTAAATGAAGACGATTCTGTCATGGTTATACCTACTCCTCCACTTGAAAAATAGAATCAATGATCAGCGGCAAATTATCCCTTACGGACACTGCACCGAATACTGAACGAGCGTGTACCCCCTGATCCCCAAATACCTCCAACATCAGATCCGAGAATCCATTCAGCACTTTATGATGCTCCTGATACGAAGCGGACGCATTGATAAAGCCCTGCACTTTAACCACTCTCTTCACCCGATCCAGTGAACCCAGCACGTCTCGAACGACAGCAAGCACCTCCAGTCCAGCATTCCGGGCAAAATCATACCCCTGCTCTGTTGTGAAGTCTGATCCCAGTTTGCCGCGTTCGGAGGTATCCGGTCCTTTCCCGGATACATACATAATTCCATTCACAATAACGGCATTGGCATATTTCGCTGCGGGCGCGCTGGCCTGTGGCAAAATGATCCCCAGTTCATTTAATCTCGCTTCAATCATCGTATATTCTCTCCCTCTTTAATGGTCCTCACGGAACCCAATTCCTTGTATTCCTGCCTATAAACTCTTGGTGATACCTGAACGGTACGTTTGAACATCTTGCCAAAATGAGAGAAGTTACTGAATCCCGCAAGCCAGGCGATGTCTGTAATGGATTCCTCACTTTCTCGCAGCAAACGCTGTGCTTCCTTCACCCGTAACAGATTCAGATAATCACTGAAGGTAAATCCCGTCGTTTGTTTGAACAATCGACTCAGATAATGCGGACTAATGCGAAACATGCCCGCCACCTCCGGTAATGTCAGTGGTTTCTGATAGTTCTCATTCAGGTAACGTACAACTGCCTGTGTCTTGGGATGAAGAACCGGCTCACGATCATCGGAGCTTAACCTGCCCAGATGCTGATTCCGATAGGCATGCAGCAACAATTCAATAGCCCGGTGACGAAGCAACAGGTTGCTTCCCGGTTGGGGACGAAGCATTTCATCCACCATTTCGCTAACCATCCGTTCTAGAACCTCAGTGACTTGAGATGGAAACCTTACAATAGGAATCTCCCAGCAGAAGGGTTCCTTTAAGGCTTCAATTAACTCCGTTGAAATAGACATACCAGCAAAAAGCTCCGGCTTCAAATACAGCACCATCCGCTCATGGTCAGGCATACCACTCTCCAATGTCTTGTGAACCGTGTTGCGGTCAACAAACACCAGATCGCCAGCCTTTACCCGATAAGTCCGGTCCTTGATGAAATAAATACGCTCGCCAGACAACAGATAATACAACTCATAATGATCATGCAGATGGTCATCCGTCATAGAGAAGTATCCAATGCGACGATCATATTCGATGTGCAGTAAATCCGAGGGATCATGAAAATCTGCACGAAAAGGTTCTGTCATGTCGCCCTCTCTCCTTTCCATAAATTATAGCAAAATATGCGGCATTTGAAAGCGGTTACGCATAAAATGCGGCGAAAGAAGTACTCCCTTGTTATAGTCTAGAGCTATATTCAAGGAGGCGATAGACATGAGTAACAAGAAACGTTATGTATTAGTCGGAACCGGCGGTCGCGCCGAATTTTTTTATGGTGCATTAACCCGTGATTACAGGGATACTTCCGAGCTTGTCGGCTTTTGTGATATAAATCAAGTCCGCATGAATTACGCGAATCAACTATTGAAGGAAAAGTACGAGTATCCTGAGGTACCCACTTATCCTGCAGATCAGTTTGATCAGATGATTGAGAACGAGAAGCCTGACTATGTCATCGTAACAAGCGTTGACCGCACCCATCACAAGTACATCATTCGTGCGATGGAACTGGGTTGTGATGTTGTCACCGAAAAACCGATGACCATCGATGAAGAGAAATGTCAGGAGATTCTGGATGCCGTCAAGCGGACTGGCCAGAACGTAAGAGTCACCTTTAACTACCGTTATGCACCGCACCATACTAAGATTCGGGAACTTATTCTGAATGATACCATTGGGAAAGTCACTTCCGTTCACTTCGAATGGCTGCTGAATACCCGCCACGGGGCAGATTATTTCCGCCGTTGGCATCGGGACAAGCGTAATAGCGGCGGACTGCTTGTGCACAAATCCACCCACCACTTTGACTTGGTGAATTTCTGGATTGGCTCGCAACCGGATACCGTGTTTGCATTTGGTGATCTGATGTATTACGGCAGAGAAAATGCAGAAGAACGCGGTGTAACGCAATTCTACAACCGGGCAACCGGCAACCCGATCGCAAAGGATGATCCTTTTGCACTGCATTTGGATTCAGACGCACATATGAAGTCCATGTATCTGGATGCCGAATCGGAAGATGGTTACCAGCGCGATCAGAGCGTATTTGGGGATGGCATCAACATTGAGGATACGATGGGTGTTCTTGTGAAGTATCGGAACAAAGCCATTCTGACCTACTCCCTCGTTGCCTACCAGCCATGGGAAGGTTATCGCATTGCCATTAATGGCACCAAAGGCCGGATTGAAATGAACATTGTGGAGCAATCCTATGTCAATTCATTGGGTGACAAAAGTAAAGAAGGTGCATTAATCGGTAAAACGTTGCGGGTTCTTCCAATGTTTGATGAGCCATATGAGGTTGAAGTGGAAGAAAAAGCAGGTGGACATGGCGGAGGTGACCCGGTTCTGCTGAATGATCTGTTTGGAGAGCCTGTTGAAGATCCGTTCCATCGCGCTGCTAACCACGTGGACGGTGCCAGATCCATTCTGACGGGTATTGCTGCCAATCGCGCCATCGCGACGGGCTTGCCTGTCAATGTCAATAATCTGGTTCGTTTCTAAGTCTCCCAGGTCTGCAATACATTATTAATTTCATCTAAAGGCTGCGCATATCACGCAGTCTTTTTTATATTTTTATAATTAATCTGCACGTCGACTCGGTAGAAGGAGGAAATCTATGTTCTTCTCTTTAAAAAACCGCCTGATTGCCTTTATCGTTGTCCTGTTTGTCCTCGCTTTTGGCACACTCTCCTACCTGCTGTTCAAGGAATCACGCACGGTCATTCGCTCTTACATCGAATCCTCTGCTCTTGAGAAAATGGAGGAATACGGTTCATACGTAGACATGGTGCAGATGCAGATCTATGATGTCGCCTCTCTTGTTTTCAATAGTGATATGGGCAAAAACTGGGATAATGCGATCGGAGATCCGAACCTTTCGGAAGGAGAAAAGATGCTGGCCAACCTTGCGATGAGCCGTTTTCTCACTCAGGCAACCAACAGTTACACCAGTATCTCGGATGTATCCATCTATCGACGGAATGGACTGCGAATTGGCAGCGAGAATCAGGTAACATATGACCCTGCCTTTGTACAAGAATCCTGGTATACGAATTTCTACAGGTTGGGGGAACGCTGGTTACCTGCACACACCGATCAATATGAACGTGTCAGAGATCATGGCAATCCGGTGGTCAGTCTGCTGATGCCCATTGGCACCTTTCATCATGCTACAGCGCAGAATGTCATGAAGGTGAATGTCAGTGAATCTTATTTTCTGGAGCCGCTCCGGCGCATACATCTTGCGGAGAGTAGCACTATTTTTCTACTGGGCGAGCAAGGAAATCCTATTCTGTCACAGCAGGTAGACACGTTGGGTGCTGTAGCTACCGCAGAGATCGATCGTATTCGAAAAAGCCCACTCAAATCCGGTGTGACATACCTTACGAACCAGGAAGGACAGCGAGACATTCTTGTATTCAAGAAACTGGGACGTACCGGCTGGATGTTGGCGGGTCTTGCACCTGAAAAGGAAATGTACCTCTCTTTCCATAAACTCCAAAGCACAATTGTGGTGGTGACGATTGCCCTGATTCTGGTCTCCCTCTTGGCTGCTGCATGGCTATCTCATGGCGTAACCAAACCTTTGACCAGACTGGTTCTGGCGATGAGACAGGTTCAACGAGGTGCTTTTGACCAAGCGGATTCACTTCTGCCTCCAGATAAAAATGTAAAGAGCGAGATCAGTTATGTGATCTTCACCTTCCGTTATATGATCAGCCAGCTACGCCAGCATATCCAGAATGAATTTGAACTGAAACTGCTTCGCCAGCAAGCAGAGTACAAGGCACTTCTCATACAGATTAATCCACATTTTATGTTTAATACTCTGGAGCTGGTAAGCAGTCTTGCCATTCAGCGCCGAACGGATGATACGGTTCAGGTCATTGAGGATCTGGGTAAAATGATACGCTTTTCTATCAACACCAATGACGACCGTGTTTCCCTAACCGAAGAGCTGGATTATGTGCAGCGTTATATCTCCATTTTGCAGACTCGTTTCGGTCATAAACTCGACATTTCGGTAACGTTGGAAGGTACACTGAACTCCGTAGTCATCATCAAGTTTATTCTTCAACCACTTATTGAAAATGCAGTGAAATACAGCTTCCAGCATCAGACCACAGCCCAGGTCCAGATACGGATCAACCGGATGCATGATCGTCTGCATATCAGTGTTTCAGACAATGGACCAGGTATTCCAACAGAAATAATCCACAAGTTGCAACATCCGGTTGCTCCCCCCTCATTGGAATCCATATTGCATAATGAAGGCTGGCATATTGGACTGGGCAATGTCATTGCTCGTTGCCGTCTGCATTACGGTGCCTTGTTCACGGTCCACATGGAGAACGATGAAAACGGAGGCGCATGTATTGAACTGATTCTACCCGTACAGGAGGAATATGATGTACAACGTATTAATCGCAGATGACGAGATCGAAGTTCGCGAAGGATTAAAATTGAAAGTTGATTGGCACAGCATGGGCTTTGTTATAACAGGAGAAGCCTCTAACGGGATAGAAGCGGACGAACTTTTGAAATCTGAACATTTTGACTTACTGATTACCGATATGAACATGCCGGTCATGGATGGCATCCGATTACTGGATGTCTGCCGCAGTTATAACCCTTCCATTCAGATTATCATTATCACGGGTTATGAAGATTTTCAATATGCCAGAGCGGGTGTTCGCAGCCAAGTCATGGATTATTTACTGAAGCCTGTAACCCGGGATGAACTGAAAGCCACATTAGGCAAAATCAAAGCGGATCTGGATGAACAACGTAAAGTTCGAGGCAATTCCGAATTGATGCAATGGCGACTCTCTCAGTATTACCGGGAAATGAAGGAACGTTTCCTTTTTGATCTCGTCAAAGGCAATCGCCTACCGCCTTCCTCCATGCCAGAACGGCTCAGATTGTTCCATCTCGAATCATGGCAGGATCAGAAGGTCTGTTTCATGACCGCCAGTATAAGTCACTCGGACAAGCAAGATATTCGAAAAGATCGATTACCCGAGCAGATGCATCTTCCTTTCGAGATGGTATGTTATGAAATCGCCCAGTCTGATTCAGACAATGTCCAGGTTTTTCATGATTCGGCACACGCAGGGATCATGCATTTCATAGTGCAAGATGGTATGCAGCATGAATTCATCCAACAGCTTACGGAACATACGGCATCCGTTTTTTCCATGGAACTCAAGATTGGGGTGGGGCTTTCTGGTTCCGGACTTGAGCACTGGAAAGAAGGTTATATCCATTCCCTTCTGGCATGGAATTCAGCTGAACGGGCTGGCAGCGGTCCGAATCCTCAGGCAGGAACAGACTATAGTCCAATACTACCTGAAGAAACGACACGCAAGCTGCATCGTTACCTCATTCGAGGGGAACTGGACTCCTTCCGCAGCATCATCCGCAAGGAACTTCACGAGGCATTCCAGCTTTCTCCCTCCCGAATGACACGAAGCATTTTTCAAATTTCACTGTTGATGGATTTTCCTATGACCCCGGAATGGATACTGTGGCTTAAGACGCCAGATCAAGCAGAACGCTTATTAATGCAATGGTTTCAAGACTTCCTGGGTCGACAACTTCCTTCAGAAGATGGGGATGGGACGGTTATAGAGTTAGCCAAGCGATATATTGAGGAGAACTACATGCAGGAGCTAACGTTGACGTTACTCGCTGAACGATTTAACTATTATCCTACCTATTTCTCCGAACTGTTTAAGGAAGGTGCAGGGACCTCTTTTATTCAGTATGTGACGGGTGTTCGGATGAAACACGCCTTGCAACTGCTGAAGGAAACCCAATTAACCGTGTGGGATATTACGGAACTGACCGGCTTCAGTTCGCCAAGTTATTTCAGTTCGAAATTCAAAAGAATGTTCAACATGAGTCCTTCTGATTATCGCTTGCAACATTCCGAAAAAATCGATAGCCATGATCCGAAGAAATAAGATTCAAGCTTCTGCCCTTCCCCGGTATGATGTGGTAACCAAGAGAACGCCGCATGTTGTAAGCGGATTCATAATTGGTGACTATTATTTTTACCCATTCAGAAGGGAGGCACATGATGAAAAAACAGACCAAACCCTTATACGGTCAGCACAATACCACAGCGTACTTGTTTCTTCTGCCCTGGCTGATCGGACTCTTCTGTCTGACACTGGGACCGATGGTTGCGTCCCTATACTTATCCATGACCAAATTCAATCTACTGTCATCACCGACTTGGACTGGACTGAGCAACTATGTTCACATCTTTACCGAGGACGATACCTTTCGCAGGTCCCTTGGGCTGACGTTTTATTATGTTTTTCTATCTGTTCCCCTAAGGCTCGCCTTTGCTTTACTGGTGGCGATGGCGCTGAACAAAGGTATTCGAGCCCTTGGCATCTATCGGACTGTATATTACATCCCTTCCCTCTTGGGCGGCAGCGTCGCGATTGCAATCGTCTGGCGGCAACTTTTTGAGGGGAACGGACTGGTTAACCAGTTTTTAAGCTGGTTTGGTATCTCAGGTCCATCCTGGATTGCGCATCCGGATTATGTGGTCTATACCATCATCACGCTATCCGTGTGGCAATTCGGGTCTGCCATGGTCATCTTTCTTGCGGGCCTGAAACAGATCCCGGCAGACTTATATGAAGCTTCCGATGTCGATGGAGCGGGAAAGATACGTCAATTTTTCGGAATCACCCTGCCCATGCTCTCCCCCGTTATCTTTTTTAACCTGATCATGAGCATGATCAATTCATTCCAGGCGTTTACACCAGCTTACGTGATAGGAGATGGCCGCGGGGGTCCACTCGACGCAACAATGTTCTATACCTTGTATCTGTATCTGAAAGGTTTTTCGTTCTTTGATATGGGTTATGCTTCGGCTCTGGCTTGGATCATGTTGGTCATTATCGGGGTATTCACCGCAATCGTCTTTGTTACATCCCGATTTTGGGTATTCTACGGGGACAATCAGGAGGGGGGGTAATGCATATGCCAATCAAACGACAACTGGTTCAGGCCGGGAGGCATGCCGCCATTATACTCCTCGGTCTGCTGATGTTATATCCAGTACTATGGTTAATTCTCAGTTCGTTTAAACCAAACCATCTCATTTTCACCAGCGGCAGTCTTTTCCCAACCAGCTTCACGCTGGAGCACTATATTAATGGTTGGAAAGGTCTGCAGGGCATCTCCTTCGGCCGTTTCTTCGGCAACTCCGTGCTGATCTCAGTCATGAGTGTGCTTGGCAATGTGATCTCCTGCTCCCTTGCAGCCTTCGCCTTCTCCAGATTGAAGTTTAGATTCAAAGGCCTGTGGTTCAGCATGATGTTGGTCACAATTATGTTGCCTTACCATGTTACTCTGGTGCCCCAGTACATTCTCTATAATGAGCTTCAATGGATTAATACGTATTTCCCGCTGATTCTGCCTAAGTGGCTCGCGCAGGATTCCTTCTTCATCTTGCTCATGGTTCAATTCATACGCGGTATACCGCGAGAGCTGGACGAGAGTGCAACCATTGACGGTTGCGGGCAATCACAGATCTTTTTCCGAATCGTAGTGCCACTGCTCGTTCCAGCACTAATTACAACAGCGATCTTTACCTTCCTGTGGAGCTGGGATGATTTTTTCAGTCAGATGATCTATCTGAGCAAAATTGATCTGTTCACCGTGCAGCTGGGCATTCGTTCTCTCTTTGATCCATCAGGACAATCCGATTGGGGTGCATTACTTGCCATGTCCACCCTGTCACTGCTTCCTGTGACCATCATCTTTTTATTGTTTCAGCGATATTTCCTTGAGGGCATTGCAACAACAGGTCTGAAGTAACAACACGTTTCTCATATCAATAGACAGGGGGATTTACCATGTTCAAACGTTTCATGATTGGTATGATTACTTCACTTTTGTTACTCGTAACAGCTTGCTCTGGAACAGACCATACAGGGGCTAATGATAATGCAGGCAGTGGTAATGATAATGGAACTACCGAGGGCGGACAGGTCGAACTTCGCATCATGTGGTGGGGTGACCAGAAACGGGCAGATATTACGAATGAAGCCCTGAAGATCTTTCAGGCAAAACATCCGGATATTAAAATTGTAGGTGAATTTGCACCCTCCTCCGGATATTTCGACAAGCTGAATACCCAGCTGGCATCAGGCACAGCACCAGATATCTTTTTCCTTGGCGGAAATGTCGTGGACTATGCCAAAAAAGATGTCCTGCTCAATCTGGACCCGTATGTTGGCAACGAACTGAATTTGGACGGTATGGATGAAACTATGATCGAATACGGACGTCTCGACGGGAAGCTGCAACATATTTCTGCCGGTGCGAACGCACGAGGAATTGTTGTTAACAAGTCACTCTTTGAGAAAGCCGACGTGCCTTTGCCAGCTTCCGATTGGGACTGGGCGGACTATGCCGCCATCAGCAAAGAGTTGTCCGACAAGCTCGGAGACGGCTTCTATGGAACGTACAATTTTACCGTCGACGGGATGGATATTTATCTAAAACAGAGGGGTAAACAACTGTATGACATGAAAAATGGCACACTTGGATTCGCCAAAGAAGACATTCTGGAATGGTTCCAGTATTGGGAAAAGACTTCGGCATCCGGGGGTGTAGTTACACCGGAATTGCAGGTATCCAACCCGCATGATGACACCAGTAAGTCCCTGTTGATCACAGGCAAAGCAGCCATGACCCTCCTGCCATCCAACCAGCTGGCTGCGTTCCAGAGCTTGACGGAAGACCCACTAGTACTTCTCCCTGTACCACGAGGTCCTAAGGGAACGGGAGTTGTATTTGAGTCGAGTCAGGGATTATCAGGTTATGCCAATACCAAACATCCGAAGGAAGTGGCAACGTTAATGGATTTCTGGATTCATGATCCGGAAGCAGCCAAAATCCTTGGTAATGACCGCGGCGTGCCCGTTACGGAAGCCAATCGAAATCTTCTTCAGGAAGGTGCAGGCCCTGTGGAGGAGATTGTCTATAACTATACAAATCTTGTCTCTGAAGCAACGAAGACTGAACCTTTTGACGTGAGTTACAACCCTCCTGGATTTGCAGAGTTCTACAAGTTAGCTCAGACGACAAATCAGGAGATCGGATTTGGACGAAAAAGTGTGGAGCAAGCTGTCTCCGACTTCTATAACGGGACCGTTCGTATCTTTGAATCGAATCAATAACCAGAAACCAGACACTGTGAGGAGGAACATATGACAGAAGAGATATTAAATCGGCTGCGCAACATTTCGATTATGGATCAAGTTCAGCCAGTTAAACCGGAAGATCAGCAGTTATTACAGGAATGGCATGCGTCGGGTATCCGGTTTGCGGCATCGGGCGGACAACTGGAAGCTACGTATTATGCAGCCGCGGAGAAATTGCTTGCTTGTATCCTGCCCATGGGAGACAGCAATCCTATTTTACAAGAAGGTGGCATCTATCTGGGTTGTTGGTTAGAGAGTACAGGTACCATCAATGCGGAGCTGCTGTCTCGCCTGCTTCCATCTGTGTCCGAAACAACGTACCTCGCATTTGCCAAGCAGCAAAGAGATGATGGATTGCTCCCGTATAAACTCACGGCAAACGGGCCCTCTTTCCGGCAAATCCAGTTGGTAACTCCTCTGGCACGCAGTGTATGGAACCACTATCAGCTTCATAGCAATCATGGCAAGCACTCGTCTTTCCTGAACACCATGTATAAGGCTATGGTTCGTTACGATGAGTGGATTGCACGCAACCGTAATACCCGAAGTACCGGCTGTGTAGAGGCCTTCAGTACGTTTGACACCGGACATGACTTATCCCCGCGTTTCTGGCATATTCCGGATACACCTTATATGAATGATGCTTCTGCCTATCACCCGGATTCTCCGATTCTGCCTTTTCTGGCACCAGATCTGACTGCCAATATCTATTGTCAGCGCTTGTATCTGTCGCGCATGGCTGAGGAGCTGGGGGAATCAGGTACGGATTGGAAAGCAAAAGCCGAGTCCAGCCTGGAAAGTCTCTTCCGTTATTGTTACGACGAACAGGATATGTTCTTCTATGATCGGGACCGCAATGACGAAACGGTCAGAGTCCAATCCGATGTGCTGCTTCGCGTGATGGCCTGCGAGGTGGGCGACCGTGAATTGTTCGATAACCTACTGCGTCGGTACCTGTTGAATACAAGCAAGTTTTTCGCTAAATACCCGTTTACATCGATTTCAATGGATGATCCCAGATTTGATCCCTTTTCCTCCTATAACAGCTGGGGAGGGGCATCCAATTTCCTGAGTTTGATCCGGGCACCACACGCATTCGAGTATCATCATCGATATGTGGAGCTAACCTGGGTAATGCAGCCAATCTTGTCCGCTCTATCCAAAGATAAGCGATTTGGTCAGGTACTAAGCCCGTGGACCGGAGAACAAGGTTTTACCGAGACGTACTCCCCCTCCATCCTCTGTCTCCTCGATTATGTGGAGCGATTATGCGGAATTATGCCTGTTGGATCGAATCAGCTCTGGTTTACCGGACTGCTCCCCATCGACATGGATCATGGTGAGATCGTATCTGGCAACACGGCTTATAGCCGAAAAGTCAACGGAGTAGGATATGAATTGGTCAACACGCCTGATCGCATGACGGTATATCTGGAAGGCAAGGTTCATCTGGACGGCCCGTCAGGGATTCGACTGGTGACGGATCATAGTGGACATCTGGAGGCAGTCATCGGAATGACCGTCCGCACCGTCGAGGGAGAACTTTTCTATCAAGGAGAGCGCATTCCGATTCGGGTTAAAGGCAATGAAATGCAACGTTACGCTGATGGAAATTTAAAAACTGAACGCGATATTGGCATCATCCATCCTACGTATCGTTAATTGTTTGTATGCAAAAAGCGCAAGTTGCGGAGGCTCACTGCACCTGCACTTGCGCTTTTTAATTTCTTTATTTCTACACCTTCCGGTTCCACGCCGGGTGACGATAAAATTCAATCGTATCAATATAATTCACCTTGAACTGCTGTTCCACATCCGACAAGTTCAACAGTTTGCGGTCGATTTGCTTTATACCCATGACCACATCATGGCGAAGCAGGTCCATCGCAATTTTGCCTACAAACCCGCCTTCCATCTCCTTATGCTTGGTACGAAAGTCTTCATTGTAGATCAGTTCAGGCGTGAATGCCGCTTCGACGAATGCATTAACGAGCGTAAGCTCATTGCCCTCGATCTGCACTGCTAGATAATAATTGCCACGCTCATCCTTAATGAGGTCTTTATACATCTCTACGATCATGTGAATCACTCCTCTATTATAAAAGAAACCCCGTTAGCCTTAACGAACATGGGCTATCAAACGTACACCTTCCGCCCCCGCTCCTTCATATACTAGGTACAAATGGCGAACGGAGGAATACTTATGAGCTGGCAGCATCTCCATACTGGAAAAACACTTCAGCAGCGTCTGGCAGAACTCCAGGGGCACCTTGCAGAACTGAATACTCCACTCTCCGGGTTGGAACCGGGACGTATTCGTCGTGTCTATCCAAGGCAGTTTATCAAAGTAAACCGACAGTTATTCATTCCACTTAGTCTGAATTCCATTCGGGTATTCGATATTCCTCGAACACGGCGAGGCGTCAGAGTGGGAATCCGCACGACGTTCCCTTCCAAGAATGCATTTAACAATATCAGACTTGTGGGCGTGGGACTGGATTATCTTGAACTCCAGGGAAAAGGCAGAGTCCCTTCCCGTATTTTATTTCCTCTCTCCAGCGTCGAGTCGATCTATCGGCCAACCGCCGGAAGAAAAAATCTGAAACGACCTTGTAGGTGGAAGTAAAGCTGGTTCTTTTCGCAAGCCATACAATGGTTCCCAAATGTCTGCATACGGGTGCTCCCTTCCAATATATAATTATAACCCATGCACCCACTCATCTGCTGAAGAATCATTTTATGTCAAAAAGCGGTGAGAACAGAACTGCTTCTGTATCTCACCGCTCAGCCAGTTACGGATCAAGCTGACCCTTCACATGTGTACATCAGATGCCTGTCCATACGTCCTTGGCATAACGACCTTCCTGCTGAAGCTGATTAAGCCAATCTTCTGCTTCCTTCGCGGATTTGCCATGAATATCAGCGTATGCCTGCTGGAGTGTAGCTTCCACATCAGGTGCCATCTTGCTGCCATCACCGCAGATATACAGATGCGCACCCTCTTCAAACAAAGGAATCAGGTGACGGGCATCGTCTCTCATCAGATGCTGTACATAACATTTCTCCTCCCCATCTACACGGGAGAAGGCCGTATGAAGTTTCACAAGCCCTTCTTGCTGGGCTGCTTCCAATTCATTTTTGTACAGATAATCATGCTCGGGATTCCGGCATCCAAAGTACAGGTGGGCTTCGCCAACCTCACGACCTTGTTCCTTCAATACGTGCCTTGCCTGCAAGAAACCTCGGAATGGAGCAACACCTGTACCCGGACCTACCATGATAACGGGAACCTGTGCATCCTCCGGCAGTTGGAAGCCGGATTCCGGTGTCCGCGTGAACATGACGATCTCGTCACCCGGTTTCAGGTTAGCCAGATAGTTGGACGCAATGCCTTTGTATTCTCCCTGTCCACTCCATGCTGGGGCGCGCACAACACTGACCGTAATACTCGCTTGATCGGGCTGAACACGCGGTGAACTGGAGATCGAATAATATCTGGCTTTTAGTGAAGGCAATAATTCAAGGAAACGCTCAAACGGCAGTTCACATGCCTCATATTTCACCAGATAATCCAGCATGGAGATCCGTTTGTTCCGAACTTCATCCATATACACAGATTCATCAAGCAGCGCTTCAAGTTCTTTCTTATGCGGTGGACATACTGTGTATGCTGCCATTTCTCTCAACTGCGCACGAGTTGCCGCCTCCTGAAGCTCAACGCTATGACTGAGCAGATCATACAGGTTCACCGGTTGATGCAGCGGCAGATGCGCGGCACTCCGACCGGATGCATCCAGAACAAGATGCTCCGTTCCTGTGAATCCATAACGACGCAATACACGTTCCACAAGTTCCGGTGGATTCTGTGGCAGAATGCCCAGATGATCCCCTTCCTTGTAGGTTATGCCTTCAGGCAATTTAATCTCCAGGTGACGTGTGCTTCGTTCACTGCCCGCGTCGTGAAGCTCCCTGTTCTCAAGTACTTCTGCCACATGGGCATCATACGTATCCGCAAGCGGTGTTACGGCGAGCCCACTGACAAACTGTACAGATAGGGAACTGCGTTCGCTATTGGAGCTTGTGTTCAGTTTCAGTCCCATCGTTCGTGCGAGATCTGGCCATAATTGCTCTGTCCAATCCCCCACCTGTTTCTCGAAATCTCCACTGGCATCTGACTCACCCAGCGGTGATAACCGCTCTGCTCCTCTGGAAGATAACTGTTCATCTATTAAACGCGGAATACGCTGATAGGTGGTGGCCCAGTTGTGGTCACCGCATCCAAGAACGGCGAAACGCACACCTTTGAATTCATTCGCATCTGCATGTTCTATCCACTCGACAAACATCTTGGCATTACTTGGCGGCTGACCATTATAGGATGCACTGACAATAATGACGGCACCCTCCTTTGGCAGTTTGCCAACACGATCATCCAGCGTAGCAACCTCACTCCGGAAACCCTGATATCTGGCGGTATCCGCAATTTCACGTGCAATGCCTTCAGCGGTACCCAGATTGGAACCGTACAGAACAAGCATCGGTGTGTGGTGGGCATTTGCTGCATCCGGCTCCGTTCTTTTGGCAACTGGCTTTGGTTCTTCTACCGCTACACCCGGAACGGCCATGACTGGCTGCCCGCCACGCGCACGTACACGAATTGTGAAGTTATCCGGTTTGAGCGTCAGCGTTTCTTTCACTTTTAACTGATAATCAGAATGATCTATGAAGTCAAAATGCTTCAACACCATGCCCAGTACCAGCGTTGCTTCCTGAAGTGCAAACTGCTGACCAATGCAGGCCCGTTGACCGTTACCAAAAGGTTTATAGGCATCATGCGGCACCTTGCTCGGATCTTCGAACCGTTCCGGACGGAATTCCTCTACGTCATCTCCCCATGCTTCGCGGTCGCGATGCAGCTTGGGAATAAGTACACTGACGCTGTCTCCTTTTTGCAAAGGATATTGACCCGCAAGTACCGTGTCCTCTTTTGCATACAGGGAAAATGCCGGGGCCGTTGGCCATAACCGCAATGCTTCGTTCAAAACCATGCGGACGTACTTCAGATTGCGAACCTGATTGTACGTGGGAACCGGATCTTTCAGAATCTGATCCACCTCAGCTTGGGCTTTAGCCAGCGTATCCGGATTCTTCATCAGATAATAAACGGCGAAGGATAACAGTCCACTTGTGGTCTCATGTCCAGCAATCAGGAATGTAATAATCTGATAACGGATGTTCTCATCATCCAGCGTTTCTCCTGTCTCCGGGTCCTTGCCGCTGAGCATGTGGGACAACAGATCATCTGCCCCTTCCTGCGGTTTCTCTTTGCGCTCGGCAATAATGTGATCCACCAAAGAGAACATGGAACGGATATCCTGTTCAAACTGTTTCTTTTTGGTGATCATCAGCTTGTCTTGCAGACGGAGTCGCTGCAATGAACTCATGGATTCGTCCAACGCACGAACCATGCTCGTAATGAATGGATGTGGTTCTTCCCGATAGAAGCTGTTAAACCGATAGTTGAACCCACATAGGCCAATCGTGTCGAGCGTAAGGCGTGTCATATCATCCGGAACGTTAACCGTCTCATCCGGGTTCAACCGTGACCATTTCTGAACCAGCTGCACAGCCAGATCAATCATTTTGTTGTGATATCCCTGCATGGCACGTTGACTGAAACTTGGCAGCAGTACGTTATGGGCTTTTTTCCAATTCGGCTCCTCGGTCCAACTCGTAAATAGTCCATCTCCTGCAAAAGCACGAACCTTCGCAAGGGGTGCCCACACACGTTTGTCGAATTTGGATTCATCTGTTACCTCGGCGACTAGTTCGTGACCGGAAATATACAGTTCACTCCGCCCCGGGTATTCCATACGAAAGATCGGTCCATATTCTTCAGCCAGTTTCACCAGGGATTGCACCGGCTCATCAAAGTTTAATTGCGGCAAGTTGCCCAGTGGGCCAAAGGTTTTCGGTTGAGGCACTGAAATTGGTGGCATGACACTCACTCCTTCTTTCCAAGTTAAGAGTTCTACAACTAAAAAATAATGACTTGATTTACAGACGCGATTACACTTACTCTTCAGATCAACAGATTCAAGTTATTTTTTGCACATTTTCATATTTCATCCAGATAACGATAAAACCATCAAAGAACTAACTGACCGGAATGGTATATTGGTCATTTTTGATTAAAAAAAATGGAGCACTTCGTTATCTTCTTTTACCCTAACATTTCCAGTTCTAATCTTCAACAGTCCCAAAGTCATAGGACCTCAGGACAGGGATTGCGATATACCTATGATTTCTTTAACAAATTCTGGATAACCGACTCCATCTCTAATGGAGCTATTGTCGTTTCATAACGGCCATGGACGTCCCCATTACGGTCAATCAGGAATTTGGTGAAATTCCATTTGATTCCGTCTCCTTGGTACAACTCTGGATACTTTTCCTTCACAAAGGTGTCCATCCACTCTCCTTCCTTTGTGGCCAGATCATAACCTTGAAATGGCGCTTCTTCAATCAGATAACGGAACACAGGATGCATCGATTGCCCAACGACCTCAACCTTCTCCAAAATCGGAAAGGATATCTGGAACTGACTTCTGCAATACTCGGCTATTTCCGTGTTACTCCCAGGTTCTTTGTCGTTAAACTGGTTGCACGGGAACGCCAGAATTTCCAGCCCCTGATCACGATAGTTCTCATACATCTGCTGAAGTTCATTGAATTGGCGGGAGTAGCCACACCGGCTTGCTGTATTCACAATAAGTAGCACCTTCCCTTTAAAAGCAGAAAAATCACCCTTGTGTCTATCCATAAACGGAACTTGGTAAGAAAATATACTCATCTGTATTCATCCTCCTCTTTATCTTTTGTATCTCATATGAATTCTCTCTTGAGATGGATTATACACCCCCATCATTAATAGGTGAAATATATAATTAATATAATTTTAATAGCTTTTAACTATAAATCGTGAACAAAAAACTGTCCTCAGCAGTCAAACACTGCATCTCGGACAGTTATCAAAATCATGATGCGCTATCACGCTCAACACATCGTTAACCCATAATTAAACCATATACAATGCCTGGTCCGTGTACTCCAATGGTTAAATCATTTTCAATATCGGAAGATCGGCTTGGCCCTGAAATAAAGTGAATGCCTGCGGGAAGATTCTCTCTTCCCGCTTCGTCAAATCGATCCAGCGTCTCACCCAGTCTGGTGTACAGTCGATCTACTGGAATAATGATGATGAGTACCGTAGGTAAGAGACTGACTGAACGACCTTTTTCCGGTGAAGAAAGTACAGTGACTGAGCCTGTGTATGCTGTTGCATAATCCGCCATGACCACACCGATATCAGCCTCAGCTGCCCGAGCCTTCCAGTTCTCATCCGCCTGACTATTCCACACTGAGATCTGTACGTCCGGAAGCTGCTCTTCCAATCCGAGTTCCTGTAACGCCTGTTCATTCTGGCGAATGATATACCTGGCACTCAGTTCATGAGATTTGTTGGCTATAAATTGAGATACTTCTTCCATGTTCTGAACCCGGGCAATGTGTGCGCCTACACTCACAAAGTTATCGGTAAATGCTTGGATACGCTTCTCTTCATCCCATTCCAGTTCAGTCCAAAAGTCGGGTGCTCCCCGAAAGGGTTGGGTCGGCGCATGGCGTTGCCTTGGTCTCCTCAATTTCGAAGCAATGTCATTCATGAACTGCTCCTGTTTCTCAATGGACTTCTTCTCCAATTGTGCAAGCCATTGCTGATGTTCAGTAACCATGCTTAGTACCCTCCCCTTCTTCTCGCTCACGAATAATCTGCTCCATGCGGCTGCGAACGGAAGGATCCATGGCCGGTTGCTCCTGGTTCAGTTCCTGATCCAGCTTGTTCCATTGCTGCCGGAAGGATTTCTTGGCGAGGCTTGGCGCAACCCGATACTTGTTCCAGCCTTTGAGTGGACCCAACTTGAGAGTAATGCCGTTGTTGCGTACAACTGCCTTCTGCCCGATCTGTCCCAGACGTATGGCCGCACTGAAACGTTTGGAATTGGAAACAACGGCGGCAAATCCCTTCATACCCATGCTTTCCATTTTGTTTCCATGGCCGTCTTCCACTTTACGCCTACGTAGATAAACGAGCATATCATGCAATGGAATTTTAACTGGGCATGCTTCATAACAGGCTCCGCACAGACTCGAAGCACCCGCAATATCGTTCCATTCATCAATGTTGCCATTGAGTGCAGGTGTCAGTACCGCGCCAATCGGACCACTATAGGTTCCGCCATAGGCATGACCTCCAATATGACGATATACCGGGCAAGCATTCAGACAAGCACCACAGCGAATACAATTCAGCAACTCCTGGAATTCAGGATCACCGAGCTGTAAGGATCGACCGTTGTCCACGATAATAATGTGCATTTCATCCGGTCCATCGGCATCCGCTGTACGGCGAGGACCTGTGATGCCTGACATGTACATCGTTAGTTTCTGACCTGTTGCAGAGCGTGGCAACAAGGTTGCCATGACCTCCAGATCTGTCCACGACGGGATAATCCGCTCCATGCCCATCAGTGTAATCTGCGTTTTTGGAACAGTAGATACCATACGGGCATTACCTTCATTTTCAAACAAAACCATGGAACCCGTCTCTGCAATCGCAAAATTGCAGCCGGTCATGCCGATATCTGCTTCGAGGAACTTCTCGCGCAACTTTTTGCGTACAAATCCGGCAAGTACCGTTGTGTCCGGCTCCAGAATTTCACCCGCTTCCTTCGTTAACAACTCTGCAATCTGGTAGCGGTTCTTATGGATCGCTGGAATGACAATATGAGATGGGGCTTCGCCCGCCAACTGAATGATATATTCACCCAGGTCAGTCTCGATGGCTTCAATGCCCGCCGACTCCAACACATGATTCAGATGTACTTCCTCCGACACCATCGATTTGGACTTCACCACCGTAGAAGCCTGCTTGTGCGCCGCAATATCCAGCGCAATCGCCGCTGCTTCCACCGATGTATCTGCAAAATGAATATGAACCCCGTTCGCACGGGCGTTATTCACAAATTCATTCAGATAATAATCCAGATACGCAATCGTATGCAAACGAATCTGACGGCCACGTTCCCGCCATTCATCCCAATTTCCATGTTCTTCTGAGGCAGACTTCTTCCCGTTACGCAATCGTTCTGTCGTGAATTTGACCGCTTTACGCAGAAAATCATCATTCAAGGCCAGTCCGGCACGTTCTTTGACCGTAGTATCCATGACTCCCGGTTGGCTCATCCTGTTCGCACCCCCTCATATAGTAGTTCCGCCAAATGCATTACACGCACCGGTTCATTCCGATAACGCAGATTACCTGCGATATTCATCAGACAGGCCATGTCCAGCCCCACCAATACTTCGGCTTGTGTCTCTTTGATATGATCGACCTTCTCCGTCACCATCGCTCCTGAAATATCGGACATTTTAATGGCAAACGTACCCCCGAACCCGCAGCAATCCTCAGCGAAAGGAAGTGGAACCAATTCCAGTCCTTTCACCTGAGAGAGCAGCGCCATCGGCTCATCCTTTACACCCAGCAGACGGCTGCCGTGGCAGGATGGATGATAGGTTACTTTGTGCGGAAAATGTGCGCCCAGATCGGTTATCCCGAGTACCTGAACAAGGAATTGAGTAAACTCATAGGCTTTGGCTTCCAATCGTTTTGCCTTCTCTAACCATACTGGTTCATCCGCGAACAGCTCGGGATAATGATGAATCATATACGTACACGATCCCGAAGGACATACCACAAAATCACTGTCGTCAAATGCTTCAAGAATAGTTTTGGCCGCTACCCGAGTCTCATCCCAGTACCCGCTATTGTAGGAAGGCTGACCGCAGCAGGTCTGCACTGGCGGAAAATCCAGCCGAACGCCATGAGCGGCGAGCAATCTGACCATGGCCTCCCCTACTCGGGGATAGATGGCATCGCTGAGGCAGGTAATGAATAAGGAGACCTTCATAATTACACGCTCCTATTAACTGATTAGTAGATGAATTAACTAAGAATATTTACACTGGACACTCCGTTTCGTGTAAATGTTTAGTTCAATTTATATAGATAAAATCTGAAAGATTAAACCGTGATGATACCAATATCGTATCCGCTCAAACGTTCTGTCTGTTCAGCCTCCAATGGCTGATTGGTAACGATCATATGGACTGCATTTAACCCGGATACTCGGGCAAAAGCACGAACACCAAATTTACTGGCATCTGCAAGTAAGATGACCTGATCGGATATGCCAACCATCTTCTGCTTCAGCCTTGCCTGGAGTTCATTGGACTCACTGATTCCGCCACCTTCGAGATGTACACCTTTGCACGACATGAACATTTTATCCACGTGATACGTTTCCAAAGAACGCTCCGCGAGCGGCCCAACAAAAGACAACGAGCGAGATGCCAGCTGGCCCCCTGTTGAGATGACCTCAACCTTGTCACGGCTGCTGAGTTCAGTTGCGATTTGGATCGAGTTGGTTAAGACCGTCAGCGGGAAATCCGGCATATTCGCTGCCATATAACCTGCCGTTGTGCTCGCATCCAACAGAATGCGATCACCCGGATTAATCATCGCCAGAGCCGCTTGTGCAATCCGCTTTTTCTCTTCCGCATGGGTTGTCTCCCTGATCCGGTAAGGAATCTCCGGTTGATCTTCCTTCACACTCACTGCACCACCGTGAGATCGGCGCAGTCGGCCTGCCTGTTCCAGCCGATCCAAATCCCGCCGGATGGTTTCCTCCGTCACCCGGCAGCGCTCACTAAGCTCGGATACACGCATACTGCCCTTTACATTCACCATCTCCACAATTCGGTCATACCGCTCGGCTGCCAGCATGTTACACCTCACTCCCCGCTTGTGAATTAGATGAAGCCGTCACACGCAGAAATCTGCCATAAGCATCTTCCCAGATTGACCTGTCCTGCGGTTCATACGCAGTTACCGGAAATGAATCACGAATGGCCTTACGAGCTTCCCAGATATCTTTAAAAGCTCCGCTCGCTATCCATTGCACAGCCATATTTCCGATGGCACTTCCCTCTGCTGGACCTGCCCATACCGGCTTACCAATGGAATTTGCAGTCCACTGACATAACAGGCGGTTCTGGATGCCTCCACCGACCATATGCAATCCGTTGAACGCCTGACCCGACAATTGCTCCGTCCATTCCAGAACTCTTCTATACTTCAATGCCAGACTCTCCAGAATTGCCCGGGCAATAGCCCCCTGTTCCTCTGGTACCACTTGCCCTGTATCACGGCAATACTGACGTATACGCGTCGTCATATCTCCTGCTGGCATGAACAGTTCATCATCGGGATCAAACAAACTGGCAAATGGAGGTGCCTGTTCCGCCTGCGCCAATAACGCATCATAGCTAATTCCCTGCCCTTGGCGGTCCCACTCCCGCATGCTTTCCTGCAAAATCCATAAACCCATAATGTTCTTCAGCAGACGGAATGTTCCGCCCGCCCCGCCTTCATTCGTGAAGTTCAAGGCCAGACTCTGGCTACTTATCGCAGGATGATCTATCTCCGTACCCATCAGGGACCAGGTTCCACAACTCAGATAAGCAAATGAACGTTCCGTTGCAGGAACAGCCACAACGGCTGAACCCGTATCATGCTCCGCAACAGCAATCACGGGGATCGGGGACAATCCCAGATCGTTACAGATACTGCTTCGCAATTGTCCAACACGGGTACCTGGCAGCACGGCTTCACCAAACAGTTTCTCCGAAATACGAATATGCGCCAGCAACTCACTATCCCACTGCCCCGCTGATGGATTGTATAATTGTGTTGTGGTTGCATTGGTGAACTCATTCACCGCTTCCCCTGTCAGGAAATAACGTAGCAAGTCCGGAATCATGAGAAAACGCTCTGCTTCATGAAGTAACGGGGAACCGCTGCGTTGAAGCGTCGCCAATTGATACAGGGTATTAAAGCCAAGAAACTGTATCCCTGTACGTTCGAAGATTCGCTGAGAGCTCAGCTCTTGGCGTACCTGATCCATCATGCCGTTAAACTGTGTATCACGGTAATGATACGGGTTACCAAGCAACTCACCATTACTGCCAAGCAAACCAAAATCAACGCCCCAGGAATCGATCCCCAGGCTCTCCGGCTGTTCCCCTTGCTGCTTCACAAGGGTAAGTCCTTGCAACAATTCATGATGTAATCGCAGAATATCCCAGTGCATCCGCTCGCCAACCTTCACTGGTTCATTCTTGAACCGATGGATTTCGCTCGTTTCGATCCCTCGATCATTCAGATGTCCCAGTAACGCTCTCCCGCTCCCAGCGCCCAAATCATAAGCCAGCACACTCACCGCGCTTCACCAACCTTTCGAACCCATCCTATTTTCCAAACGGTATCCCTTGATTCAGTCCGTAACCCTGTACTTTATTCTGTATTTATTGTTTGTTTGTTTTTGTTTAATACTGTTTAACTTTATTTAACGAGTATATCACCATTGTAAGCGTTTGAATACCCTTCGGTTTTTCTTTCTTTTGGGTATACCAAAAACGACTCTCTCCCACCTGGGAGGAGCCGCAGTTCTTTTTTCACGTATAAAATTGACCTTTGCTTACCCCCGACTGGGGTTGTACATCTCTCTCAAAATGCTTGAAACGTGTCCCCTGATACGTCAGCATCCCTCGATCATTTTCCACCATCATGCCATAATGGTTTCCGCCAACAATTAGTTCAGTGCGCTCCCCATTGTCGAATTCAAATGTAACATAATACCGGGTAGTCGCACTGCTATCGCCGCTGCCACCTGAGACTTCCGTTCGTTTGGCCACCACCGTTGAGTGCAGGGTTAACAAGGCCGCTGCGTTATTCGATGACCACGTGCGTACCCCTGAAATTATAACAAAAACAATAACTCCCGCAATGATGAGAAATATGCCGCCAATGAAAATCGAAGCAAATGCATTCATTGTAGCAAACTCATTAAATCCCGAAAAAAAACC
Source organism: Paenibacillus xylanexedens (assembly GCF_017874615.1). Taxonomy (GTDB): domain Bacteria; phylum Bacillota; class Bacilli; order Paenibacillales; family Paenibacillaceae; genus Paenibacillus; species Paenibacillus xylanexedens. The sequence goes on along the minus strand of NZ_JAGIKV010000003.1, from coordinate 96,279 downwards.
ACCTTGATTGCCTTCAAAACCCGGTACTCCATTCATGTCGTCAAACACACCAAAGCCGTCTACGCTTAATCGGCCCATCGATGAGGACACGCTCGTTAACGCCATTCATCATCGTTCCTTTCCCCTTGCAAAAATAAGATGCACCGCCCCCACGCAAGGAAGGCGGTGCATGCAGACAACCCGTTCTGCCTTGTCCATATACTATATGAACCAGATCAGGAATACAGACGTTCAAGTTCGTCGACCAGACTGCCGACATAAGCAACCGCAGAGCGAATCGGCTCAGGTCCGGACATATCCACACCCGCAAGCTTCATTAACTCCTGTGGGGTGAGACTTCCACCAGCTTTGAGTGCATCAAGCCAGCGATCTACCGCAGGCTGTCCTTCTTCCCGAATCTGCTGTGCTGCCGCTGTGGAAGCCGTCAAGCCTGCTGCATAGGTATATGGATATAGTCCCATATAATAATGAGGTTGTCTCATCCACGTGAGCTTGGCCCCTTCATCAATTACCAGATCAGGTCCCCAGAATTCGGAAAGGATGTCTCCTTTGAGCTGACTTAACGCCTTCGCCGTAATGGGCTCATCTTTGGTTGCGCGTGCATACACCCTGCGCTGTAATTCACCTTCCAGCAGATGTGTAACGAAGTTATGGTAATACGTGTTCAACAGTTGCAAAATGACCCAGCGACGCATTCTCGGATTATCGGAACGCTTCAATAGATGATCGGCCAGCAGCATTTCATTCATCGTCGATGGTGCCTCAATGAAATAAAGAGATGGCCGTGTATTCGTGAGACGTTGGTAACGTCCCGCAAGCATGAAGTGGCCCGCATGCCCCACTTCATGGGCAAGTGTAAATGCTCCGCGCATATTGTTTGCCCATGAAATTAAGATATAGGAGTGTGAACCATATATAGAGGAGCAAAATGCCCCTGTGGATTTGCCTGCGTTATCTGCGTAATCCACCCAGCGATCACTGAATGCGCGCTCTACGATCTCGCCGTATTCCGGCCCAAGCACATCAAGTGCTTCTCGAATGAGTATGCACGCCTCATCATATGTAATGGCAGGGCTAAATTCAGGATCAAGCGGCGCCTTCAGATCACAAAACATCAGTTTGTCCAGACCCAGCTCACGTTTCTTAAGAGCCGCCAGTCTGCGCATATGAGGTGCGAGTTCCTGCTGGATAATATCCAGAATATTATTGTACATCTCTTTGCTCACTTGCTGTGGGCTGAGAAGCATATCTGTAACATCGTCGTAACCACGCAGCCTGGATAAAACAACCTGTTTCTTCACTTCGGTTGCATAACCTTCTGCAAACGTATTTTTGTAATCATTTAATTTCGAGCTGAATGCAGCATAAGCAGAACGGCGCAGCTTTGTATCAGACGACATCTCATAATTATTTTCATAGAATGACCAGGATAACGGACGATTATTGTCCTCTCCATCAAGAGCATCGTCAAACGTCATGTCTGCCAGTTTACCGCGCAGATAGATACGGTATGGCGAATCCAGTACCTCTCCTAATGAAGCGAGTACCTTTTCGGTCTCAGGCGTAAGCCGATGTGCTTTTTCTCGAATCAAACGCTCCAAACTGCGCGCATACGGCTCCAATCCCGGAAGTTCTTCAAGGTAACGTTCAACGGTTCCCTCCGGCAGATCAACGATCTCCGAATTGACAAAAGACAAGGACGACGACAGATTCGATAGGATATCTCCTGCCTTGGCTGAATTCTCAATATTCACCGGATTGGTGCTGTCCTCTGACTGCTTCAAGCGGGCATAAGAAGCCGTCTTGCCGATCCGCTCCTGCAAAGCTTCACGTGCATCCAGACAAGCCAGTAACTGTTCAGCGCCTTCGCCCAGACGTCCTTTGAACGTTTCGATCTGGGCAGCAGCCTGAGGAAGTGATCGAAGCTCCTGCTCCCACTCTACATCGGTTACAAACAAGTCTTTCAGATCCCAAGTCGTTTCTGGGTTTACTTCAGCACGTGTACGTATTTTTTCCATCTTTAGTTGTCATCCTCCTTGCATTTTCCAATATCTCTCATCGTATCATATTCCAGTTCAAGGGAGTATAGATTGGACTAAAGATTATTCACACTTACCACTTCGATGACAGAACAACCTTCCGATCGCTGTTATCCCCAGATTTTTTGATTCCCCTTTTTCAAAGGTGAAAATCCGGGGATAAAGGCGCAGCGTATGCTTCCGATGTAGCTTTCTTTCAGAAAGCTTTTAGCTCCACTTCTTCAGGTTCTTTCTGTCCTCTACGTTCTCGTGTGAATGTTTAGTTCCATCTATATAAAAGGGGTATTTAGGATAAAGGCCAGTATATGCTTGCGATGTAGCTTTCTTTCAGAAAGCTTTTAGCTACGCTTCTTCAAACTATTTCTGTCCTCTACGTTTCGTATAAACTTTTGCTCATGTGACCATGGTCTGAAAGTAACTAAAAAAACCGCCGGGTAATGGAAGAATCCATTTACCCGGCGGTTCATTATAGAACTTACTTATTTAGCTTCTTAGAACTTACTTATTTAGCTTTCTTTCCAGATTACATTTTCACCATAGTTTTTACCCCAGTTATACATCGCGTGCAGGACGGGCATCAGGCTTTGACCGTGATCTGTCAATGTATATTCCACACGTGGAGGGACTTCTGCATACACCTTGCGCTCAATCAGTTTGTCTTCCTCCAGCTCACGAAGCTGGTTGGTCAGCATCTTCTGGGTAATATGAGGGATTAGGCGTTTCAGCTCACTGAAACGTTTGGTGCCTTCCAGACCCAAATGCCACAAAATAATCAGTTTCCACTTGCCACCGATCACCGCAAGGGTCAATTCCTTCTCACAGTTGATTTCTTTCAGATTAATCCGTTCCTTGACTTCGGCTGCCATGGCTCCGAGCCCCCTCATCTTCAATCTTATATCGCGTATATTACACATATCACGGGGACACTTCACACGAGGTAAGCTTTCCGCTCCATGCATGATGTAATAAGTACATTCATTCGATACAGCTATCTATTAATTCTACTACAGCCTGGTCGGGATGCAAAGTTTAACTGTAAATCACGGATAAAACCTATACAGATGAATGATTATGTATCGCAGAAAAGACCAGAACCCTTCATAATCAAAGGATTCCGGTCTTTCATCTATTCACTATTCCAGGTTCGCGTGACGGCCAAACATATCCGCTCCAGTCATACCCTTCATTTCCATCATCGTAAGAATGAGAGCATCCATGCCGATTAACAGTCCTTGTTCGAACAACGAACCCATCGGCTGAATGGTTACTGCCGCTCCGGAAGTTGCTGTGTCCTCTTTGGCTGAAGCCGGGAGACGCACTACCGTAGTTGCCAATTTCCCAATCGTGGACTCTGGCTTAATTGTAATGAGACCTACAGGCGCACCAGCTTGACTAGCCTTTTGAGCCATGGCTACCAGACTGCCTGTCTCTCCTGAGCCAGAGCACAGCAAGAGGAAATCCTTAGAGCTGATCCCAGGTGTTACGGTCTCGCCCACCACATATACACGAAGCCCCATCTGCATCAGTCTCATGGCAAAAGCCTTTCCCATAAGTCCTGACCGGCCTGCTCCTGCTACAAAAATCTGTTCCGCAGCCAGAATGTGCTCAGCCATCGCTTGCATCTCTGCATCGTCGATCTGGCTTAAGGTACGTTCCAGCTCCTTCAAGATGTCAGCTGCGTACTGTGTTTTGCTCATCTGCTTACCCTTGTTTAACGAGACGTTGCATTTCAGCTGCAACTGCCGCTTTGTCTGCTTGTCCTGTGATACCGCCGCCTACAATAACCAGATCCGGTTGTGCTTTGATTACTTCTGGCAATGTTTCCAGCTTGATTCCACCAGCAACAGCCGTTTTAGCATTTTTCACAGCAGCTTTGATCGTTTGCAGATCTTCGAACGGGCTTTGTCCTTCAGCTTGCAGATCATAACCTGTGTGTACACAGATGTAATCTACGCCAAGCGCATCAATTTCACGAGCACGTTGTTCAAGGTTAGGCACGTTGATCATGTCCACAAGAACTTGTTTGTTTTGTTTCTTCGCTTCTGCTACTGCACCTTTGATCGTACTGTCATTGGTTGCCCCAAGCACAGTGATCAGATCTGCACCAGCCTCAGCTGCTTTCATGATTTCATAACCACCAGCATCCATGATTTTAAGGTCTGCAAGAACTTGCAGATTAGGGAATGCTTCTTTCATCGCTTTTACCGCGTGCAAACCTTCATTAATAACGATTGGAGTACCAATCTCAACGATATCAATATATTGTTCAACCTCTTTAACCAATGCGATACCTTCAGGGATATTTACCAAGTCAAGCGCCAATTGCAATTTCATCATTTATTTCTCCTTTGTTGTTCAAGTATGATTCGTTCCTATAAAAATAATAATCAGATATTTAGCCTGCACCAATTGGTCTGTTCAGATGCATGCAGTGTTTGTTTTGGCTACTCACTCATTGTAGACCCTGACTATCCATTCAGGAAGTACGCACTTTGAAGTGGGGTAGTTACTTGCACGATACTAATGATAATTATTCGTTGTTAGGTGAATATGTAATCTAGATCTATCCCCTCTTGAATTTACTCATTTTATAATTAAGCCAATAAAAACGGTTGTAATTATTTGACAAAAAAATATCATATGTGTTTCACTATATATGAATATGGAAAATTATTCTAAATAAAACAACCAAATTTGAAGGAGGAATCATTATGAAATTCAAGTCCTTAGTTTCCGGTTTTTTGGTGGCGGCTCTATTATCTATTGGGCCAAATGTTTTTGCAGATGCATCTAAACCACAAGCTTTTGAGGGGATTGCTTATAACAAGGCCGATTTGAATGAGTTTGCTAGCTTAGAGAACATTAAGTTCTCCCAAGATGAAGGAAATCTAGAAGTCAGTTTTGAACTTAATGGGAAGATTATTGAAATTGAGGCCGTTAACTTCGGCAAAGATGAAAACGGAAATAAATATGCGACAAAGGAACGTGAAGACGGTATTTCGTTCAATCTACTTGAATCCAATGGTAATATTACGGGTGTAGCAGTAAACACCAAGGTTTCTCCTATAAATCAAACCATTGAGGATGCCTTTGGATTTGTTATCTCTAAAAGTGCGGATCAAACTGCACTGAAGCAAACACTAAATCAAGTACAATCTGAACATAGCATAACTCTAAAAAAATCTATACAAAATATCAATTCCCTGCCTCACCAAGAATTGTCTCTAACTGATGTTCGCCCCATGGCTGCTGATTTGCATGTACTGGCAAGTGGACTAAGTGTTCCATTTTTAATCAGCGGTGGTTTCTCAGAAGGCTGGGTATATTCTAGTTATCAAACTCAACAATTTTTCAAACTTACTAATTTAAGATACAGTATCGCTTATAACTGGCCTTCTGATGGCGTATCATTATGGTATGATTACTTAAACAGTAATCAGGCATATCACTCACCGGCTTGGCCGTCTGCTGGACAACAGAATGTAGGAGGAGAATGGATTATTGATGCTACTAAAGGTAAATTCGCAGCAGAAACTACAGTTAGTGCTATTGTAAAACTCGTTCCTCTGATGTGGACAATCTATGATACAGCTAATATTCGATAAAGTATAAGACTATTAAACGGCTACAAAATGTTCAGTGATACCCAAGTCATATTACTGCCTTGGGTTTTTTTATGTGTTCAAGTATATGTACATCGGGGAAACGATCGGTTACCTATTCTCTGTATTCATATTAAGCCTTGAATTGCAATCCATGCTCTGTTACGTAAATATTCACGCAATTTTCAGACAACAGAGACATTAAAAAGCTGTCAAGGACTTTCTCGACAGCCTGAATCGTTCCAGAAAGTTATTTCATATCTCTCTAAAAAGTAATGAGATACCCACGATCAAGAAAACAACTCCACCGATCCGGTAAAATAGGAGAGAAACGCTACTCGGTTCTGCGTCACCCTCAAAACGCCACCAGTTGGATAAAAACCAAGAAGTTCGGGGACTAAAAACAGAAATGAGTCCCATTAAGTTAAAAACAATAACAAAAATCCACATTGAATGTTACCCCCCAAGAGATATATTCACGAAACGTTCTTATCACACATTATATAGTAAGCGTATACATTTTAGAATAATAAAGTAAATAATTGTATACAATTAATATTCAAACATGATCTTCCTTTAACTAACTCATGATTAAAAAGAGACCACTTATCCTCTTGAAAGAGAAAGAAAGTGGTCTCTTTTATAAAGACTCTGCCATTCAGGAGGGTCTTACAAAATTCGTGCTTTACCGTGTGATGTAAGTCTTACAGATATACTGGTTTCACGCATACCGGCTTGGATACACCTGTGCTGTGACCAGTGTATTTCAGACGTCCGCTCTCCTGATCTACCGTGAATGTCACAAGGTTGTTCGTATCGCGGTTAGCTGCGATCAACAGTTTGCCGTTAGGTGTCAGCGCAAAGTGACGCGGGTGCTCACCTTCTGCAGATACATGCTCAACCAGTGTCAGGTGACCTTTGTCTGCATCTACTGCAAATACAACGATACTGTCATGTCCACGGTTAGAACCATATACATAACGTCCATCATTGGAAACTGTGATTTCTGCTGTTGTATTCTCTTTGCCATCATATCCATCAGGTAGTGTGGATACTGTAGACAATTCAGTCAACGTGCCCGCTGCTGCATCATATTGGAACGAAGTAATGGAAGAATCCACTTCATTGATGACATAAGCGAATTGACCATTCGGGTGGAACGCCAAGTGACGTGGGCCTGCTCCCGGATGTGTTTTGGTTTCACTGTGCAGCACAAGTTCATTTTTGTCTGCATCAATGGAATAGATCGCGATGTTATCTGCGCCCAGATCCTGTACCATCATGTATTTACCATCTGGGCTGAAGAATGCGGAGTGAACATGTGGCTTGTCCTGACGTTCAGGATGCGCACCTTGTCCTTTATGTTTCTTCTCGTCCAGAAGCGCTCCAACTTCACCGTTATCCGTCAAGGCTTGCAGACCTACCAGGCCACCGTGGTAGCTGGACAGGATCAAGTATTTGCCGGAAGGATCACGCTGAATATGACATGGTGGAGCTGAAATGGAGTCATTCCGGTTCAGCAACGTTAATTTTCCTGTAGAAGGATCAATGCTCAGAGCTACCGCTTCAGACATTTTGTTGCCTTCAGCTGACGCTGTTTCACCAATCGCATACAGTTTGTTTCCTTCAGCATCCACGTTGACAAACGTTGGGTTTTTCACACCAGCGATGCCGTCAAGCTTGGACAAGCTGCCTGTATCCTCATTCAATTCATATGCATAAATGCCCTCATTTTCCGCTTCAGCGTAAGAGCCAGCCAGTACGAGCAAGCGTTTTGATTCACTCATTACAGTTTCCTCCTCTATGTGTATGTAATCTTGTTGCACCTCTTCTATAATAAATCTGCCATATCAAAATAGCAATCCGCTGTCGCTGCCCATCAGGGAAATCCTTAGTTAAGCAAGGCGATTACTACACATCATCATACTGAAATCCATTCATATGGGATGCATCTTCTGCTATGATAAGATAGGTTTTTCATCCAGAAGGGACTGAATTGCATTGCTTCACTCATTTTTACTCACGTTATACCATGTATTCCTGCCGATATCACTTCCCGTGATTGGAGGTATTTTGTTAAAACGCTTCAAGAATTGGGATACCCGGTCGCTCTCGACCTTTTCCCTTTATATTTTGAGCCCTGCGCTCATCTTCAATACATTGCTGCATGCAGAGATTACCTGGACCGACGTTACCAGCACGTTCTGGTTCTCTATTATTAATCTAATTGCTCTGTGGGCCCTCGCCGAGCTGTTAAGCCGGGTGTTCCGTCTGGGTGCAAGCGAAAAAGCGGGTCTCACCCTCGTCTCCACGTTTACAAACTGCGTGAATTACGGGCTCCCGCTTGTACTGCTTGCCTTTGGTCAGCTTGGGCTCGACAAGGCTTCCGTCTACGTCATTGGACAGATGATCATTGTTAATACGGTAGGTATCTTTTTTGCCGCGCGATCCGAATTCACGGTGAAAGAAGCGATTTTGTCCGTTTTCCGCATGCCATCCATCTATGCTGCTGGTATCGCCATTGCACTGCGCGCGTCCAATCTTAGCCTGCCTGACGCGCTGGATGGAGGGATCTCCATGCTGGCTGCGGGCTACTCGCCTGTTGTTCTCGCCATTCTGGGAGCACAGATGCTCAGACCCAAAGGTGCAATGGTGCCTTGGCTGCCCAATGTACGCCGAGCTTTCTGGACCGGGCTTGTAGTCCGTCTCGCAGCTGCGCCAATCTTGTCCTGGCTGATACTGACCGCTCTTCAGGTCGAAGGTACGTTGTTCAGTGTGCTGCTGATCCTCGCATCGATGCCGACCGCAGTGAACGCCGTTATTTTGGCTGAACAGTTCAATGCTTCTCCGCAGTTTGTATCCCGCTGCATTCTGTGGACCACCGCTGCATCCATGTTGATGCTGCCCATTATGATTGTGATGGCTTCCTGATTAATACCGGAGGTGATACCGAAGCGATATCCGCTTGTCGGCGTTTCTCCAGCCGGCGTTCATAACGCCGGTTGAGCGCTCTGACGTAGAAGAATTTTACGACAAAGTACGAAATCACACCCAGAATGACACCGAACACAGACATGCCTGCCAGAATATCCAGTCCACCAAGCAACAATTCACTCACGGCCGCCCAGTTCCCACGAAATAGCTCCATGAATGCACTCTCATGTACCAGTCCCTGTCCCATGCTGTGAGCAGGCAATATCCATGAGCCAATTTGTTTGGCGAGCGGCATCAGAATAATAGGTAAAAACGTAAGTTTCCCGATCACATTGCCAACAATCGCTGCTGGCATCGAACCCCCAGACAGTCGCACAATCGGATAAAATACGAGATATATCAGGGAAGCGGTCGAGATCACGATCAGTTCCAGTCCGAACCCTATGGCAAATCCGGTAGATACTTTATGGGCACCTCCGGGAGCACGTAACAATTTGAGAAAATTCAGCTTCATAGCACGTGTTAAACGTACCCAGCGGTTAGTCTTGCGCTTCTGTGTGTTCATACCGAATTACTCCTTATTTTACACAAATGACAACTTGAATCGTCTATTCTTCAGTATATCACACCGCGTTAGCACCTGTAGTAACAACGACCGGCTGTGTCTCCATCTGGACATTACCTGCCACCGCTCGGGAGATCATGCAGGAGGATTCAGCCTTATGCGCCAGGCGCTCAGCCTTGGTCAGATCCGCCTCAGAGGCATCTTGGCTGAGTACAATCCGGGGTCTATGTACGATCCGTTCGTACGTAAATACGTTATTCGTAACATCTACCGTTGCTTCCGATTCAAGCGTTAATTCATCCGGCGTAATGTCCGAACGCTCCAGCATCGCTGCCAGCGTGATCAGGTAACAAGTGGAGGCTGCACCCAGCAGCATCTCGTCCGGGTTGGTTCCCGTACCGGGTCCGCCCATCTCCTGCGGAATCGATATGACCGTTTTTAATCCACCTGCATCGATTGTTCCCTCACTGTTACGCCCACCATTCCATACCGCTTTCAGATGAAAAGGATGTTTCATGACATTCATTCCTTTCTTGTTTACACACGTATACACGTAATATTCTGCTCAATCAATGCGCTAACGTGCTCTTCGTCTACACCCTGATCTGTAATCACTTTCCCCACACTGCTCATCTCAGCAACTCTGGTAAACGCCTGTATGTTAAATTTGCTGGAATCTGCAAGTAAAATGACCTCATCCGCAATATGAATCATTTTCTGCTTCACCAAGGCCTGTAATTCATTGGATTCACTGATGCCTTTGGTCAGATGCACTCCTTTGCAAGACAGAAATACTTTATCCACATGATAGGCATCAAGCGAACGTTCCGCCAGCGGTCCTACAAAAGACAGTGACTTCGAAGCCAGTTGCCCACCTGTGGCAATCACACGAATCTGCTCCTTGTTACTCAGCTCTGCGGCGACCTTAATCGAGTTGGTTAATACCGTCAGTGGAATGTTTGGCAATCCTGCCGCCATATACCACGCCGTTGTACTTGCATCCAGGGCGATCCGGTCGCCGGATTCCACCATTTTCACCGCTTCGCTTGCAATTCTACGCTTCTCTTCTGCATGGGCTACAGCCCGTTCCGGATATGGAATCTCCGACTGTAACTCATCCTTATATTTCACGCTGACCGCCCCGCCATGGGACCGTCTGAGCCTGCCCGCCTGTTCGAGCTTGTCCAGATCACGACGAATCGTCTCTTCCGTCACCCCGCAGCGCTCACTAAGTTCGGTCACACGCATGCTACCTTGCGTATCCACCCATTCCACTATTTTCTCATACCGTTCAGCTACGAGCATATTCCTTCACTCCAAACCGTTGATTATCCAGTTGATCCTGTTCATCCATCATACCACAGAGCGATGACAAGGAGAATTTGGACCATGTGCAAAAAGAGGGAGCTTTCGCCCCCTCCATTCCAGTTCTGAAGTGTATCTTATTTATCTTCTGCCATAGGGAACCAGCCCGGTGTGTGGATGATTGCATTCCACAACCCGTCAGGGATAACCAGACGTTCCTGATCCGATTTGGTCAGAATCGTCTCAATATCTTCTTCCCGTCCGCTCTCGATTTTCTCAACCCAATCCGGTTCTATAATCAGCTCACGTCCAATGGCTAGCAGAGGTACTCCCGTTTGGAGCGCCTCTACAGCCTGATCAGCCGTATGAATCGAACCTACGCCGATCACAGGCAATTTGCCGTTCACACGATCCAGGATGAATTCCATTCTCGAACGCGTGTCTGCTTCGCCACGTCTTGGCTTGGACCAGAACTCGTTCACAGAGACATGAAGGTAATCCAAGTTTTTATCTTTCAGCGCATCCACTAGTAGGTACGTATCTTCCATTGTGAGTCCCGGTGTTTCCGGTTCTTCCGGAGAGAAACGGTAACCAATGATGAACGGCAGTTTGGTATGTTCGGCAACCACTTTCTGAATCTCATCCACTACAGCAAGTGGGAATGTCAGACGTTTCTCTACACTTCCGCCCCAACGATCTTCACGTCGGTTGGAATGCGGGGAGAAGAATTGCTGAATCAGATAACCATTAGCACCGTGAATCTCAACACCATCAAATCCGGCTTCGATTGCACGACGTGTCGCTTCACCAAAGTCTTTGATAATCGAAGTAATCTCGGCATCCGTCAATTCTCTGGGTTCAGGAGATCCTGGACGCTCACTTGCAACCGCACTAGGAGCAACCACTTGACCCGCAGGTACAGCTTGTTCAGGCGTCAGACGGCCCGCATGGAAAATTTGCAATACAGCTACGGAGCCTTGTTGTTTAATGGTCTCAGCCAATTTTTTCAGACCAGGAATGAAGCGGTCGTCATAAACACCAAATTGAGCTGGGAAACCAATGCCTGTCTCTGTTACATGCCCTACAGCCGTAATTGACATGCCCGCACCACCGGTGCGACGTGCATAATAAGCAAGTTCAGCGTCGGATATTGTACCATCAGCATTCGAGGACATATGAGTCATGGGAGCGAGCACGATTCGGTTTTTCAGTGTAATGCCAGTCGGTAGTGAAACTTGTTCAAACATCTGGTTAAACTTTGGATTCATTCGTGGTTCCCTCCTGATACTAAATATCTCTTTTAATAGATATATGAATATATGCGTTCACTTACTGTAATGATTATAGTTACGTTTCGCTGCAATTGCAACTTTTCATTTTCAGAAAGGAAAAAAAGAGCAGAGTGTCTCCAGACTCTCAGCCCTCTTCATTTTCTTCACATCATCCAAAAGATACTCAGAAACTCCGAACGTAAGCCAGCTTCTGATCCATCTCTTCTACGCATTCGTAACAATCGTGTTCATCGTTAGCGACCATTGGGGTGACTGGATACAGATTCATCTCTGTACTGTTATACGATTTCAATAGCGGTAACAACTGAGTCACCCGTGTATTAGCCGGGTCCAGCCAGGTGTTGATCTCTTCTTCGGAAAGAATGGCTGGCATTTTACTGCCAAATTCGCGTGTAACCATATTGGCGCCTGTCATAAGCATCGTGCAGGTACGAAGCGGCTCTTTCCGTGTATCTCTCCACACCTCGTATAACCCGGCAATTCCGAACAGACCGCGATCCGGCATGACAACACGAACTGCATAACTTTTTTTGCCCTCTTGCCGCCAGTAATACAATCCATTGCAGGGAATGACGCAGCGCTTGGTCTCTACCAGTTTGTAATAGGAAGGATTCTCATGTACCGTCATGAGATTTGCGTTAACGGCATCACGACCCCAGAATGGAATGAACCCCCACCGGAACTCATCCAATACACGCTCACCATCCTGATGCAAAATAATCGGCGTATGCTGGGTTGGGCTGATATTGTATCGGTTTTTGTAATAATACATCACTCGTTGAACCTTGAAATGATCTCTGACTTCGTCCAAATCGGCTGCCAATGAAAAACGGTTGCACATGCTCAAGCACTACCTTTCCCTGTGAGAAGTTGAACGTATTGTTTGTTATTTCAGGGAAATTATGCATGCATATCGAACAGAAAATGACTTATTTTGACACCATTAGGGTCGGATCAAGATATATTTCATGTTTTTCACGACAAAAATAACGACCTCGGACTCATTTCAACTCCAATATTACTTGTTACTATAATAGAGAATAAAATACATTTATTGGAGGTTTTAAGTATGAAAAGGAAGTTTTTAATGAGCATCATGTTGTTCTCAGCGATTGCGATGTTTGGCAGTACCATCTATGCGGCAACCTTTCTGACCTACGGTTATGCCGGCACCACCATCCCCATTCGTACGTATAATTACGCCTCCGCATGGCAGACTCCCATGGACGCTTCCCTTACCAAGTGGAACAATGCAGGTGCCAAAGTTAAATTCACCAAAACAAGTAACTCCCCAAACACCATCACCGCAGGAAACTTCAATAATACAGCATATGGTGTCAACTACGCCTCCGTCTCCGGCAGTCAAGTCGTAAGCTTCCGCATTGAACTCAATACATCCACGATCACCCCTGACGCAACCAACTTATCCAACTTCATTCAAAGCGTATTTGTCCACGAACTCGGACACTCCATCTGGCTCGGTGACAATCCAACAACAAGCAGTCCTTCCATTATGTCTTACTCCCGTAACCGCAATTCCATGACCCAACCCCAAACTTTTGATATCAATAACGTAAAATCCAAGTACTAATCCGCTACGAACTTATCCCAAAAATCCAAGGAGGATTCCTGTCCATGAACAAAAATCGAGTATTAACGCTGCTTCTCTCTTCCATTTTCATTTTATCTGCTGCTGGATGTTCTTCTGTTACACCTACCGCGTCCCCATCCGATGCACCCATGACCATTATTGCTTCTGAAGATTACCCGAGTTATGGCAGCATTGGCGACCTGTCCGAGAGAGCAAATGCCATTGTAAAAGGTAGTGTTGTTGAGACTCGTGTGGAAGCTTTAAACGATATTGTACAAGTTACTGATGCTGCCAATGAAAACGAGTTAAACCCTGCGTCCGATCCGGGCGGAGAGCCAGCTTCTTTTGACAAAATCTATACGATCCACACGATTCAGGTCGCTGAATCCTATAAAGGCGGTTACACTGCCGGGGAAAAACTTGAAGTGAAGCAACTTGGCGGACAACTTGGCAACACCGAGATTATTAATGATGACAACCTCAAGCTGATTCCTACCAAAGACTATGTACTCTTCCTGGAAACGTATGAAGACACCCCTGCCAGCCTGCTCAACTCCGTTCAAAGTCTCTACGTGATCAAACCTGCCGCCAAGTCGAATCAGCCAGGTCAGCAACAATCACAGTCAGAAGACATTGTGAGCGCAAACCCCGAGAATGACCTCACACTGCAACTGGAGGATCTGCAAGAAATTCAGAACGAACAAAAGAGCGAATAAACTCTTATACGGTAATCACACCACACTGTTATTTCATCTCCGTACAGGCAGATAATCCCCTCCTACTGTTCAGTCATACATACGAATATGAAAACCGTGCTGCTCAGCAAACTGGGTAGCACGGTTTTTTGAAGTTCCTTATTTAGACGGTGTATTAAGTCCAATAATCCATTCAGCCAGATCCTGTGTCTGTTTCAACAAGGCGATAGGGTCACGGAACCAGGATTGTTCTTCCGTCCATATGTACACATTTCCATTTTTGATTGCAGGTAATGAACCCCAGATCGGATCTGCCTGAAGGTCTTTCAACTGAGACTTGCTGGTCAGCACAATGTAATCTCCGGCATATTTGGAGAGCAGTTCTATAGAGAATTCATGATAGGCGCCCTGCATCAACTCGGATGGAATGTTCTTTGGTGCTTGCAAACCAAGCAATTCGTAGATGTTACGCCCTCCCCGGCCCGACTGATTGCCAAAAATGAAGACTTGGCGATCATATTCCTGCATAACGGAGAATGTAGCATCAGCTGGAACAACACTCTGCACCTCCTGCTTGATTTTGGCAATCTCCTCATCAAAATCAGCCAGCCACTTCTCTGCTTCCGTTTCTTTGCCAAGGACTTTACCGAAATAGTTTACTTCGTCCTTCAGTGTCGGAAAAGTGATGGATGCGATCGAAACGGTTGGAGCAATCTTGCTATATTTCTCATAAGCCGCCTTGTCCGGATTCAATGTAATAATAAGATCAGGTTCCAGCTCCATCAATTGTTCAACGGAATCTCCTATGGTTTCAAGACCATCCAAGTGGCCTTCGAGATAAGGGCTGTTCATCAGAAATTGGCCTCCACCAATCGGTTTGACACCAAGAGCAAGCACCGTTCCCAGATAATCTATGGCAGCAACTCGCTCCGGATGTGCAGGAATCTCTACCTCACCAAAGGTCGTATTTACCATTTGGGTTTCCACGACTGCCGGTTGTTCTGGTTCAGCCGCAACTTCGGATGTTTCTGCCCCCTGCTGGGCTGTTCCACAAGCACTCAATGTGAGTACAAGCGCAAGCGACATAATCGCTGATTTAAAATGGTTAAACATGTTGATTTCCTCATCTCTCGTATATTGATAATGATTATCATCATCAATTAAAGGATAACGTTCCTCTCCTCCTGTTACAATGGATTCATTTGTTGCATTTAATGTACTTTTTGAAACTAATTTCGAGTTTCCCTGCTGCTTCAATCGATATTGTCCCGGTGTGATACCAGTCTCTTTTTTGAATATACGATTGAAATAAAACGGGTCCATATAACCCACATACGCAGCAATCTCCTGTAATGAAGCTTCTGTAGACGCAAGCAGACTCCTTGCCTCACCCATTCGTAACCGAATCACATATTCTGTCGGTGTACATCCCGTCTGTTCCTTGAATTTGCGTGATAAATATTGCGGACTGTAACTCAAGGACTGGGCAAGCGAATCAAGTGAGATCGATTCCCGGTAATGAGCTTTGATATATCGCAAAACCTGATCGGTAAGCGAAGGCTGTTGAACTTCGTTAAATATGCGACTCCGCTGTAACAATACAAGCTGTACCAGTTGAAAAAAATACACTTTGACCTGAATTTTGCCCACTCGCTCCTGCCCTGACCAGCATTCATGTATATTCCGCACAAGCTCACGTAGCTCAAGTGTATGATCAGGCACTGTCGCCCAGGACTCTTCAAACGGATTACGCTGGTTCAACATCATTCGGTACTCCACAAGCACGTTGGAGGGCAAGGTTGATTTGTACAAAATCAGATGTACCTCCATAACCCCTGTCGCTTCAAGTGTCAGACGTCTTCCTTTTCCTCCATGCAGCAGCAAGAACTGGCTTGTCGTCCATACCTCTTCATCCAGCCAGACCTGCCCCCTGCCTTGAACATACACAAATGCACTGGTCGGTAACACATAATTGCGTATGAACTCGTGTGTTGCGAGTGATATAAGACGCACATCAAGCACGCGAACCTGTACCTGATCCCACAGCTTGATGTCATTCTGAATTCCCATATGAACTCCCTTTCCTAAGCGATCAAACACACACAATACCTTAGCATTGTGACTAAAAATCTACCTATAATTGATAATGATTATCAATTATAACAATGATGGAACCATCTTAGAAGCCTACCTCCGTTTTTGTTAGATGCCGAGAAATAAAAAACGGTCGAAATCCCTCATAGAGAGATCTCAACCGTTCTAAAATTATGGCCTTATTACCGTTTGATAAAGTCAGCTGCCCTTCTCTACTCGACAAATGACAATAAATACCCGTACCGTTCTTCCTCCATCTTGTCTAACGGAATAAACCGGATCGATGCACTGTTAATACAGTAACGTTTGCCGCCGCGATCTTCGGGACCATCATCGAACACATGACCGAGGTGGATGTCACCTGCCCGGCTTCGTACCTCCGTGCGTTCCATCCCAAAGCTCGTATCCGTTGTATAGGTAACAACCTCAGGTACAATCGGCTTTGTAAAACTCGGCCACCCGCAACCGGAATCGTACTTATCCCGGCTGGTGAATAACGGCTCTCCCGTTGCAATATCCACATACAGACCGGGCTCCTCATTATCCCAGTATTCGTTACTGAACGCATGCTCCGTATCATTGTTTACCGTGACCGCATACTGTTCGTCTGTTAATCGTTCCTTTAATTGTTCATCTGTTGGACGTGGATATTGAGCGGGATCAATTCCAATCTCCAGGTCATCCAGGACAGTCATATCAATGTGACAATATCCGTTCGGATTTTTTTCCAAATAATCCTGATGGTACTCCTCCGCCAAATAATAATTCTGCAGAGGCATTACTTCCGTTACAATGGGTTGGTCATATTTTTCTTGCTCTGCCTCTACAGCCTGCTCGATAATTTTGACATCTTCAGGCAACGTATAATATATTCCAGTCCGATACTGAATGCCACGATCATTGCCCTGCTTATTCAAGCTCGTAGGATCAATAACTCGAAAATAAGATTCCAGCAATTTCTGCAAAGATACTTGCTGCGGATCATATTTTACATGAACAGTCTCCGCAAACCCCTGCTCCCCGCGAATAACATCCTCATAGGTTGGATTCTCTCCTTCACCGTTGGCATAACCGGAAGTCACATCCTGAACCCCCGGAATACGAGCCATATATGCCTCCACACCCCAGAAACAGCCTCCTGCCAAGTACAGGTTACTCAGGTTTTCCTCGGAGACACTCGATGCCTTGACAGGTTGAGTGGATATCGAAGATGAAGCTGAATGGCTCTCAGCCCTGTTTCCACAAGCAGACACAACTATCGCTATAACAAGGAGGCACAGGCCCATCAGCGTCCTTTTCATGACACTTCCTCCTTTCTCACAAAATCTCTTGTAATGATTCCATGATCTGTTCATTGGATGCATGCCCTGGCTGCGATTTCGTTAAAATACCATCAGAGCCAATATAAAAGGAACTAGGATATGCTCTTACGCCAAATTCCTTGGCCCATACACCTTTCTCATCCAAAAGAACAGTTATGTTATCATATGGCTGTTGTTCAAACCATTTGGTAAACGCTTGGGAGGATTTCTCTCCTTTGTAGTCTGGCGTCACAATCGTAATGACTTGAAAATCATTGTTTTGACCAGCCAGATTGTTCAGGTCTTCCAAACCCGCAAGGCAGATGGAACACCAGGAAGCCCAGTATTTCACATACACTTTCTTACCTTGAACATCAGAAAGTCCAACCGTGTTTCCTTTCAGATCACGCAATGAAAATTCAGGAGCCGTCTCTCCCTTGTTCATCATGGTTGACGAACTCATATCGGATGTTGATGATGACCCCGTTTGTTTTGATTCAGTTTGCTGTGATCCACATGCGCTCAAGATCGACAGGACTCCAGCAAATACGATTACAGATACCATCCATTTCCGTACCATCTTCATACCAAATTCCTCCAATGATTATTGAAACCAGGTCACCAAGCTGTTTAGTCGGTCTGTCATTAACAATAGTCCCATGACAATAAGAATACAGCCGGAAGTTATTTTGATGACACCCATGTACCTGTATAAACGACGTATCCGCTTCATAACATATTCCGAAAAAACGGACAGAATCAGAAAAGGAATCGCTAACCCAAGGGTATACAGGAACATGAGAAACCCGCCATACAGTGGAGAGCCTTCTCCTGCGGCGATACCCAGAATGGCCGCCAGCACAGGCCCGATACAAGGCGTCCAGCCAAAACTAAACGTCAGACCCAGCAGGAACGCTCCGACATACCCTCCTCGTCTGGCATGATCGTTTGACAGCTTTCTCTCCCGTTCCAGCCAGGATAGTCGGATCAACCCGGTTTGATAAATCCCAAAAAGCACCACGATGGCTCCGCAGATCGCAATAAACACAGGACTTGAGATCAAATTACCAACGATGCCGGAACCAAAACCGAGTAAAACAAATACCAGGGACAGCCCAAGAACAAATAAAAAAGTCCGCAAAACAAGTGTGGACCGCAACCGAACCGAATGGGTGTCGGACTGCTGCTGATTCGTACCGTTGACCATGCTTCCGGACAGATAAGACACGTATACCGGGATCAGCGGCAGAATACATGGCGCAAAAAACGATAACAATCCTGCACCAAAAACGCCGAAAAGGAATACTAAATCACTGGTCAAGTCATTCACCACCTGAATAAATACTACGCTTAATTAACCAAGGTTAACGACTGACGTAGATCGGAAGCGTGAACCAGAAGCAGCTTCCTTCTCCTTTTGTACTCTGAACCCCGATCTCGCCACCATGGAGTTCCACAATCGATTGAGCGATGGCAAGGCCAAGCCCGGCCCCACCATTACTCTTGCTACGTGATTTGTCAATTCGATAAAAACGTTCAAATATACGCGAAGTTTCCTCAGCTTCAATGCCTTCCCCTTCATCCGTAACTGAAATTCGTATAAACGGCCCCTTCTCTTCGGCAGCCAGAATGATTTTTCCTTCAATAGGAGAGTATTGAATGGCATTTTGCAGCAAATTGGAAAGGACCCGCTTCATTTGTGCAGGCATCATGACCGCGGCTGGTAATTTATCGGGCAAATCGATTTCAACGTTCAGCGTTTTCTCGGCGAGATGAAACGAAAAACTCTCCAACGTACTGAGCAGCAACTCATCAACGTGACAAGGCTGAGGGTCAAATACCTCCCCTTGCGCTTCCAGGCTGGATAATTCGAACAAATCTTGAATAAGCCCTCCCAAACGCTTCGTTTCAAGTCGTATCGTGTTCAGGTAACGTTGAAAGGTTTCTTTATCCTTAATGACATCATCCTCCAACGCTTCGACGAATGACTGAATGGATGCCAAGGGAGTCCGTAAATCATGGGAAACATTGGCGATCAACTCTCGTCTGGCAGTTTCTGAGTGATGCAGATGATCAAAGCTTTCCTTCAGCTTGGAACTCATTTCATTAAATTGCTGTGCCAGGAGCTTAAATTCCTGCGTACCGATGAGAGGGACTTCCGTATGGAAATCCCCTTCGGCAATTCGTATCGTCTGCTGTGTAATTCGCGCAATTGATTTCTCTAATGGCTTAGTCAGCAAATATTGAAGAATAAACGAAAGTAAGCCTACCCCTGCCGTTATAGCCGATAACCAATACAATTGTTCGATCGTAAGCAGCATTTTGGAATAACTGATGAACAAACAAATTAATAATACGCCAATGCCTGTGAGACTGGACAACACCAAGTATGTGCGAAGTTTCATGAACTGCCACCCGCAAACTTGTAGCCTATACCCCAAACTGTTTTAATATATTTTGGATCAGAAGGATTCTGTTCGATCTTCTCTCGTAATCTCCGAACATGTACAGTCACCGTTGTTGTATCTCCCTCATAGCTAAAATCCCAAATCTTGCTTAACATCTGGTTACGGGAGAACACCTGACCCGGGTGACTTGCCAGCAAATACAACATCTCAAACTCTGTAACGGTCAATTCAATGGCCTGCCCGCTGATGTGCACTTCACGCTTGGTAAAATCAATGGTAAGCCCTTCATAATTGATCGTATATTCAGATGTTGTTACAGGTGATGCCTGCGCAGTTCGCATTCTCCGCAGGATTGCCTTCACACGCAAAACGAGTTCTCTTGGACTGAATGGTTTGGTCAGATAATCATCCGCCCCCATCGTCAGTCCCATCAGACGGTCCTGTTCCTCACCACGGGCCGTCAGCATTACAATGGGTACATCCTCAGTTTGCCGAATCTCGTTGCAAACTTCCCAGCCATTCTTATGTGGCATCATCAGGTCGAGCACAATCAAGCTTGGCGTTTGGCTGTGCCACAGCTCAATAGCCTCCAAACCGTCCTTAGCCGTCACGACAAGATAACCTTCCCGTTCCAGATACCTGCGACAAACGTCCGTAATATTTGTATCATCATCAGCAACAAGTACACATTCATTCAAACGAACCCACCCCATATTCCAGAAAATACATTTGAGCCAATCATATCATATGGTGATGGCGATGCTTAGCCCTTAAATTACTTCATTCCCATGGCGGGCATCATGTATTGTTTAATTACAGACTCAGCCGCATACGAATTCCCTTCATGGATGACAGGCATCGATTTCAAGTTAACTTGCATACCGTCTACCATAATTTTTTTCGATCCAATCCACAATTTAATCGTTTTCCCCGCAGGCATCATCGTTTCTTCCATCATCATGTCATCTTTCATCATTTTGTCGTCTTTCATCATCTTGTCATCTTTCATCTTCATGTCGTCTTCCATCATTTTGTCGTCTTTCATCATCATGTCATCTTCCATCATTTTGTCGTCTTTCATCATCTGGTCGTCCATTTTGCCCATATACATCAAAGTTACAGATCTGTCCTTGCTGTCCCACATAATGCTGTAATCATACATTTT
Organism: Paenibacillus xylanexedens; assembly: GCF_017874615.1. GTDB lineage: Bacteria > Bacillota > Bacilli > Paenibacillales > Paenibacillaceae > Paenibacillus > Paenibacillus xylanexedens. The sequence goes on along the minus strand of NZ_JAGIKV010000003.1, from coordinate 75,288 downwards.
CGCCGCCTGTCTCAATTGAACAAGATCCATGCCATCCTTTTTAATCGTTTTCATATCTGCAGCACTTGCCAATCCAGAAAAGGCCATAGACATCATCAATACCGCTGCTACCATCGCTTTTTTGCTCTTATTTGTTTTCATCATTCTTATCACTCTCCATTCGTTTATTACTTACATGGATTACAATAAGCAAGACAGCTTACGATTCTCTAAGCGAAGTATTACGAAACCATTACGATATATAAATGAGGTCAGTTTTCAATAAAAAAACGGTTGAATTCTCTCTTATGAGAGACTCCAACCGTTTCTTCTAGGTCAAACGAATAAAATCAATCATGGATCGAACCTCGATCGGTCCCGGATTTGATATCACATCATTAGACTGCAATCCCTCTCTGGAAGTGAACTGCACCTTCACCGGAATGCCAGGAATCAAGTCGAAGAAGTTATCTGAGAAGACACCCTCCACATCCGAAGATAGCCATACCTGTTTAGCAAGCACGTCACTTTCCAGTACCAGATGAACGCCGTTCTCATCCGCTCCTCCGCTTACATTGATGTTTGCAGGCTGCAGAGCAAGGTCTTTGGACGGTACAAAATAGTGTTCCTGTACGATATTCGCAGCACCTTCCTGTTTCAGATCCAGGCGCAGCAGCGTGTTAGCTGTATCATGACCTTCAAGCCATTCCACGTTACGTAATGACAGCACTCGATCACCTGTATTAGGTGCCAAGGTCACGTCATGTGTTTCATCACGATGCACCGTTCCATCGAACCCGAGCAAACGAATCTGTAACTGCCCTTTAACAGGTTGTAATTGATCCGAGATGATATATATATCTGTTGTATCTTCTTTTGTTCCATCTACCGATACCAACACATCGCTGAAGCTGCGTTTCGCATAATATTGCAATGCTTTCCAGCGACCAAGGTAGTCCATACCTGCCCATGAAGCCACCGGCCAACAGTCATTCATTTGCCAGTAAAGTGTGCCCATGCAGAATGGTTTGCGGCGACGGTGCGCTTCAATGGCTGTCTTCATCGCTTCCGCTTGAAGCACCTGGCTCATATACAGGAACGATGGGAAGTCCTTCGATTCATGCATGTACATATCCATGTACTGTTTGATCAGACGATTGCCTGCTCCATTCTTTTGATGAGCCAGCATGACTTCCGACTCCAGAGCCAGATCTTCTTCTTCCGCGTAAGTGCGTACTGACTTGTACTCCGGGAAAGACTGGAATCCGTATTCACTCATGAAACGACCCACATGCACGTTGTAGTTCTCGAACGGTTCTACATTGTGCCACACGCCCCAGTAGTGGATATCCCCTTCAGCTGTAGATGGGTGCGCATGTTGCGTCTCATCCCCTGTCAGTGATACCAGTGGTGAGGAAGGCCAGTAATCCACACCTGGCGAATACGCTTCAACCACTTCTGGCAGCAAATCATGGAAGATGGCTTCGTAATCGGCCCAGATGCTCTCACGCTGCTCGGCAGTAAATTCCTTTTTCCAACCCCAGCCACCATTCTCAACATAGTGAGCCCAAGCCGAATCAATCTCGTTATTCCCACACCAGAGTGCAATACTTGGATGGTTGCGCAGACGTTTCACATTATCAATCGCCTCATGTCTCACACTGTTCAGGAACGCTTCATCTCCTGGATACATGCTGCATGCAAACATGAAGTCTTGCCATACCAGGATTCCGTATTCATCACACAGTTCGTAGAACACTTCCTGCTCATAGATTCCGCCACCCCACACGCGTAGCATATTCATATTAGACTCGGCTGCGGATACGATCTCATGACGATAACGTTCATGAGTAATTTCAGTGATGAAGCTATCATTTGGAATGTGATTGGCCCCTTTGGCAAAGACCGCAACACCATTTAGTTCAAAGTAAAAGGATGCTCCTGCTTCATCTTTGTCACGTACCAGCCGAATGGAACGAAGCCCAGTCTTCACTGTAGATTCAGCCACAGCTCGCTCACCTTGAAGCACTTCGGTAAGGAAGTTGTACATATGCGGATCACCAAGTCCACGGCTCCACCACAGTTTCGGTTCATCAATAGAGATTGGAATCTCCACAGTCTGAGTTCCGGGTTGTAGTGATACGGATCTTTCCCATCTCTGTCCATCTGCGCCGATACGAATAATCGTATCTACCGCTTGTGATGTCTCGACTTCCACAACAGCAGTTAATGAAGCTGAGGTAGCGCTTACTTCATTTTGCTGGATATACACATCATTGATTCGTACCTGTGTCCAACCTTCAAGACGTGCTTCACGCCAGATCCCACTGGTTACAAAACGCGGACCCCAGTCCCAACCATAGTGATACGGGGCTTTACGTGCAAAAATACTTACTCTCTTGTCGCCAAGTCCGCCAACATCGGACTGATCATTCGATGCAGGTAATGCATATCCGAGCTTCTCAAGCTTAGGCAGATCTTCCTGAATTGGCGACCGAAAACGTATTCGAAGAATGTTGCCGTTCCCCTTCAATACAGACTTTACATCTGCCTTCCATACCCGGAACATATTATCTGCTGATAACACATGCACCTCATTCACATACACATCAGCATATGTATCCAGACCATCAAACACCAGTTCCAGATGTTCCTGCGAGAACAACGTTTCGGCAACGTCAAATTCCGTCTGATATTCCCAATCTATCTTATCAATCCATTGTACTTCCTTCTCGTTTGTTCCATAAAAAGGATCTGGAATCTTACCCAGCTTCAGCAAATCTGTATGCACACAGCCGGGCACCTGAGCCGGCATCCACTCTTGATCTTCGCAAGCCTTGAACGTCCAATTCTGAAAAACATGTGATTGTATTGTGCTCATGACAGCCTCCATTGTTGTTAGAGTTGGTAAATATTATTTTGTTAGGTTTTGTTATTATAAAAACAAATAACTTACAAAACAAAATTAACACGATATGCTTCTTATAGTCAATCTGTTTTGTGATTTAATTTGTTAAACAATCTCTGCATAACAAAAAGACATGAAGCTCTAACCTCTCCATGTCTTTCACCTGATTTCATTTACCCGTATGATCATTGTTAAAATGAGCCCGTAAATTCATATCCCATTACAGTATACTGGCGTTATATTCATCACGAATAATTAATTCCGAATAGATCAGCTTGCGTTCATAAGGTTCATCCAGGTGTTTGATCCGCCACAATAGCTGATCTACTGCTCTCGTTCCCAGATTCTCTTTGTTAATATGTACCGAAGCAAGAATGGGTTCATCCGTCTGCGTATTGTCAAATCCGGTTACGGCACAACGTTCGGGCACCTGAATGCCTCGACTTTGGAGTGCCTGAATGACAATAACAGCTGTATGGTCATTTGCACACACGATAACTTCAGGGATATCCTCCAGCTCCATTTCAGCAATGGATCTCCGGATCTGATCATACTCGGGTCCCAGCAAGCCTTCTTGTTGTTCCCCTTCCAACTGTTTCTCTTCCAGCACCATACGATATCCAAGCCAGCGTTCTCTAAAACTTGCTGCATCGGGCAGTTGTCCGGCAAACTGGAACCTTCTATACCCTTTACCAACGAGCATGAGAACCAGTTCTTTCATACATTTCATATTGTCCGTAAAAACCGAGTCTGCGTATATGGCAGGGTCTTCATGATCTACCATGACAAGCGGAATACGCAGTCTGTAAATCTCCAGCAATACCGATGTCGAGATGGTGCCCACGGTTATGACTCCGCTGATTGCTTCGGGATTAAGGACCGAGAACATCCGATCTGAAGAGGGTTCTGTCAGCGTTAAAATATCCATCCCCTTCTCATTCAACCTCTCAGAAATGCCATCAAACACAGGCCCCCAGTATAAGGAAGCTCGATTCTGAGAACGAATGTTGGGAAACAAAATCAATATGGTGCCTTGTCGCTCCGCTTCTGGCTTCATCTCCGTTGATATCTGTGTCTCCCCCGGATAACGCTTAGGCTCAGTTCTGAAATACCCAAGCTGCCCCGCCGTTCTAACAATCATCTCGCGTGTATGCTCACTCACACCAGGCTTGCCTGTCAGCGCACGGGAGACTGCGAATTTGGACACCCCCGCAGCATCCGCAATTTGCTGCATCGTTACTCTTTTGGCCATCCTACTCACCCGTTTTTCCTAATTTTCCATTCAGTGTAGCATAAAAAACAAAAATCAACAAAACAAGGTTATGTTATTCTGTTTTTGTTAGGTAGTTGTTTATCTGTTTCACAAGGTGTGCGACATAACCAAAAAAGGCCCTCTCCCCACCTTCCATAGAAGATGACGAAAGGACCCTTTGTCCGCCAATTATACGCCTGGTGCTCCCTGATCGCCGAGTTCCGACTGTAAAACCGAGCGTTTTCTGCGCCAGAAGATTGGCTGTGGAAGTTTGATCTCTGTGATCAGAACACCAACCAACATCAAAGCTGCTCCTGCATATCCTTGCAACGTTAGCGATTCCCCTTGAAAGGTAAATGCAAAGGCTGCCGCAAACAGTGGTTCGAGTGAAAAAATCAGACTTGTTCTTGTGGGAGAGGCATGGCGCTGCGCGAGTGTCTGCAGAATGTACCCCAAGCCGCTACACAAAACACCTAAGCCAAGAATGGCTGCCCAGGATTCAGCCGTATCGGGCATACGTGGCGTTTCTAGCATAAATGTAGCTGCAATTCCCCACACCGCTGCAACACCCAATTGAACTGTCCCCAATGTTAGTGGATCATGCTTCGGTGTGAACTTGCCAGCAATCATTATATAGATGGCATACACAAGTGCTGCTAGTATGCAGAGAATATCCCCCGTGTGCAGACTAAGCTGATGCTGAAGCGTCAGCAAGCCAAGCCCGGTAACGGCAACCAGGATACTGAGTGTCAATCGTTTATCCGGCATACGACGATGCTGGATCGTCGTCAGGATCGGTACAAAAATAACGGCCAAACTTATTAGGAATCCCGCTTGGGATGTCGTGGTTCGTTGCACACCATAGGTGATGAACACAAATGCAGCGAATAAAGCTGTCCCCATAATAGCGCCTGCCACAAGTGTTCTGCGATCCATGTTAAACAACCGCCGATGAAAAAGAAGTCCTGCCGCAATAAAGGCAATTCCAAAACGAAATGCGACCAGATTCAATTCTTGCATGGACTCCAGACCCGATTTCATAAACAGATAGGAAGATCCCCATATAACCGTTGCGAGCAGCATCTGTATGTCCGCTCTTCTTGTTGTCTGACCTTGATTAACCTGTACACCATTCATCTTGCTTCAACCTTCATTCTATGTATTCTGATCTGTGTGATCGTGCGTCAAACTAACTCGCCTTGGCAAGTATAAACGATCTCTTTGCATTATAAAAATGAATATTTATAATGGATTATATGAAATAAATTCATGCATCAAAAATGGGAAGGAACGGAACCATTCATGTCACTGATCAAATACGAAATATTGAATACCGTTGTGGAATATGGCAGTCTCACCAAAGCGGCAGAAGCGTTGAACATCACCCAATCCGCAGTCAGCCATGCCATCGCCAGTCTGGAGACAGAATGTGGTTTTTCCCTGCTCCATCGCAGCCGCTCCGGTGTGCGGGTTACCGCTGAAGGGGAACGCATTCTGGGATACACACGTGAGATTCTGCGCTGGACGGAACTGATGAACCAGGAAATCTCCCTCATTCGCGGCGCGGAGATTGGTACGGTGCGTATTGGTACCTTCGCAAGTGTCTCCACACAATGGTTGCCGGGCATCCTGAAACAATTTCGTCTGCGTCATCCCGGAATTGAGATCAAGCTGTGGGAGGGCGATTATGCTGAGATTGAGGGCTGGTTGGCTGGAGGTGCCATCGATCTCGGATTTCTGTCCCTCGGCGATTCATCACCTTTTGAGACGATCCCATTGCAAAAAGACAGGATGATGTGTATCCTGCCTCTGGATCATCCTCTCGCCTCAGAGGAGTCTGTTTCGTTTGATATTCTGTTGGAGCAACCCTTTATTCTGCCCAAGTGGGGCGGAGATAACGAGATTGAACGACTGATCCGGCAGCATGCGGCCAAGCTTAATGTCGTCTATGAAGTAGCCGAAGATCAAGCCATCATGGCGATGGTCCGTAATGGACTCGGCATCAGCCTGCTTCCGGAAATGGTTCTTCAAAATCATACCGATTCACTCGCGCTCGTGCCACTCACTGGAGATCCTTATCGTACGATTGGCATGGCCTGCCCGTCTTTGGGCAATCTATCGCCCGCTACGCGGCGGTTCATTGAAGAGGTGCAACAGTGGCTCGGCCAGGCTATGTAACTTTGGAGAACTCACTACCTGTAGCCATGATCGACTTTTTCTATCCGTTACTCACGTTACTCACAAATTGTATAACACCGAGGGTCAGCAGCAGTACAAATATAACAGCAATCGTGATGCCAAAACCAATTAGGAAGCGCATGCCAGGTGAGCGTTTGTTCTGCTGGTTATGTCCCAGGCTATCCAGCTTCTGCTCAATTTGATCCAACCTTTCATTTACCTGTTTCAGATCTTGATTGGAGTTCATTCATCCATCTCTCCCTTTTCTGTGTTTTCGATCTATTCCCACACCCGATCGAGCTGATCTGCGTAGTAACGGATTGCTCTGTTATAGTCATTGATTCTCTTGTCACTTGATGTGTCCGCAAGTTGCACGAGCAGTCGTTGCATCGCTTCTGCATGTTCACCCAGATTGTAGAGCACCATGGCATAAAAAACTTCAAATTCCCGGTACGCCGGGAATTCTGTCAAGCCCGTTTCAAACCAAGCCTTTGCCTGCTCATACTGTCCAAGCGTTCGATATGTACTGCCTAGTCCGAGTATTGCACCTGCCCTGTCCTCGCCAGAAAGTCCAAGACTCAGTGCCTTCTCATAATGCGGAACAGCTTCCCGCTCCAATCCAAGCGAATCATGTGCCCAAGCCAGCTGATACCAGACATTGGCATTCTCGGGTTCCTGGACTGTAATCTCTTGCAGTAGTTCAATCGCTTCCTGCACCTTGCCTTCTTGTCTCCATCCCACGGCCTGTTCCAAATTACTCATGCTGTCACTTCCCATCTTGCATTATAAATTCCACTTATATGATTCAATTGTTTTATTATACCAAAAAAACACACTGGAGAATATGTTGTAACAACTCAAGGTTGTCCAAACGCTATTCCATCGTGTGCTTTTTCATTCGATGCAGCCAGCTAGTTTAAGCTGAAATCTCTCTGAAAATTTCTGTTCATCGTCTAATTATGACCATACCGTATTCGCTACCATAACAATAAAGACGAGCATCAGATAGTTCACCGAGATCAGAAAGTTCACTTTTGCCCATTTCTCATCATCCTGTGTCTTCAGTCCGCTAAGTGTATGCACGAACCAGATCAGTCCACCGACCAGAGATACAATCAGAAATACCAGACCTACGTAGTCGTAATAATACAACAGGAATACAGCAGGAAGCAGCAGAAAAACATAAGGAATCATCTGAAACTTGGTGCGCTTCACCCCTTTAACCACTGGCAACAACGGGAAGCCAGCAGCACGATACTCCTCTACCCGGCGAATACCCAATGACCAGAAGTGTGGTGGTTGCCACAAGAATAATAGTGCAAACAGCAACCAGGCACCTGCATCAATTTCATTGGTTACAGACGTATAACCGATGACAGGCGGCATCGCTCCGGCAATTCCACCCAGCGACGTGCTCCACGTTGAACTGCGTTTCAACCACATCGTGTAAATCACAATGTAAGCGAACCATCCAAGCAGTGCCATCCACCCTGATAACGGATTCACCAGGAGATACAGTACTGCTAGTCCCACAACACCAAGGATAATGCCATAGCCAAGTACAAACCCTGGCTTCAGATGGTTAATGTAATCCATCCTTTTTTTGGTGCGCTCCATCTTTTGGTCCAATTCACGATCCCAATAATTGTTGATAACACAAGCTGAAGCAATAACCAAAGTTGATCCAATCACGACCATGAGCAGAGATAACCAGTTGATATCCCATTTTGAAGCTACCCAGAATCCTACCGCCACCGCAAACACATTTAACCTTAGAAGTCCGGGCTTAGTTAATGCAATCATGTCTTTAAGCATGAGGCTCCTCCTGAACTATGTAAAAACGCCATTCCAATAATGATACATGTACCTACCATTAATTACAATCGCTTTCATGAATTTGTCATAACCAAAAAGCATCCCTCACCGTTCCAATGAACAGGAGGAATGCTTGGATGATGAATTTCATCTTATTTTATGGGATGTATTGTTGCACAATTTTAGTAACTTTTCCGTCCTGCACCGTCAGATGATACGGGAATACGGACAGATCAAGAATACGGGTATTCTCATACAACGATTCGAACTTGGATAATGTCACAGGTTCATTCCACTGAATGTCTGCGCCCTGCATCGTACCATCCCGATCATACAACTGCATCAATACTTCAGCATTGGCACTTACCTCAACCTGCTCCTGCTCTTTGCTGTCATTGACAATATAGTAACCATCTGGAGCACCGTCTATACCAGCTTCCGGATTACGCTGTGCAAAAATCGCATCGGCTTCTTCACCCTGATACCAGCCAATCTTGTCTACTGTCATAAACAATTTGCCGTCTTCTATATGCATACCTTCAACATAGGCTGTAAACATCTCGGAGTTTGCAACTTGAGCTTCTTTCGCAGAAGGTTGTTGAGCGTCCGTACTACCTTGAGCATTCGCAGGGGTAAGTAAATATGTAGTCAGCACAATCATACCAAGTAAAGCAACAACTGCACCGATCATTCCTAGTTTCCATTGTTTTGTCGCGTTCTTCATAGGTAACATCTCTCCTTAATATGAACGTTACTATTCCTTAACCGGAAGTCTTGCTTCTCAAACGCTCATGTGAACTATCGATTCCAACGTTCTTTCTTTTCCTATCATACTTGGAACAGGGATTATAAAAGTATCAGCCAGATTAAAAATAGTTACAATGTGCGTCATCACTCCTTTCTGTAGTCTCCGTAAACGGCAATAACCCCTGAAGGCATCGCCATTTAGAGGTTATTTACTAGGGTCTGTCTTTTAAACTCAGTCAAGTGATACGTTGAAGGATGTCTGTGTCCAGATAACTAAAGAATCGAGGACATCTTATTTGGCCATCTGGCGCCCCTTTTATTTTGTAAGGAACATGAGACACGTTATTTGCCACCCCCCCCTGAAAATACGCTATTAACGGCTGTTTATACCAATATAACGTGTGTCAGATTCCTTAGATTGCTGCGGGACTTTCAAACCCTTGAATAAGACGTCACAGGTTCGTTAGCGCTCCCCGCTCTATGCCCTGCTCCAGACACGTTCAGAGTTACGCTCCAGCTTTTGGCAGGTTTTTGGCAGGTTTGAAGACCTGCTCAAAGTATTTCTTATGCTTACGCATAGACGCTAATCTTAATGATTTGGTGTGGAGCTTTGTGCCAAACGAACGAGCATATGAGCCAGCATGTGACGTTCATCTTCCTTGCCAACATTCCACAGCTCCTGCAGCAGTTTTTCTTCACGATTACGGGGTTCCTCCCGAGCTGCCAGATAATCCGCTACTTTCTCGGCAATTTTGGCCATCTGCTCCTCACTTAGTCCAATCGATTCTCCCATGGCAATTCGCTTACCCAGGTATTCTTTGAACGCATCAAAGTTCTGTAAAATCTGTTCTCTTTCTTCCGGCGCAATCTTCTCAATTGCATTGTCCACCTTGTCAGTTGATACTCGGCCATCTTTATGGATTACATGATTTTCTTCATTCATTTGAATAACCTCCTCCATAATAGTTGTTTATTGGTTTCAAGCTTTAAACTTAATACTCAGGTTATCTATAATATAAACGTATTGCTGAAGTTTAATCAGTACGTTCAATTCTGTATATATCTTCTATATATGAGCAAGTACACGTTTCAAAAGAACTACAGCGGTTAATCGTTTACATATACGTAACGGTGTTTGGATATGTTAATGAACACCTTATACAATATCGAACCAGGAGGGATTTCCCATGCGTGATAAAACCAAACATGAGAAGACAAACGATGAACTTGAACCAGGAGTGAATACCGTTATCCATCCAGACAAAAATAATCCCGGACCAACCGATATGATCGAAGGCGTGGTTGGTGATATCGTGGACAACATTCGCAAAGATTTCTCACATAACTCGAAGGACAAGAGTTCTTCTTCCAAGTCAACGGATTCATCGGATAAACAAGCGTAATCCTTTTCTCCCTAGCAAAAGATAGCTCAAAAAGTCCTCCTGCCACATGCATGGCTTGGGAGGACTTTTTTGGTAATGAACAATGGAATAATCAACCTCATAGTTGGAGGTGAAATTCATCGTGAATCCTTGGTCATCTGCTGTAACGCCTTATGAATCCAGATCGCGGCAATGGAACCTTCACCCATCGCAACGGTTGCTTGTTCTGCGTGCAGGCCCAGATCCCCGGCAATCCACACATTAGTCGCTGCCTGCAAGCTGCGCGGATCGGCTTCCACATGTTTATTATCTGCGATTACAGCTCCAAGTTGCTCCGCCAGTTCATAGTGTACCCGGTTGCCTCCAAATGCGATAAATCCACGCTCCGACTCAAAAATCTGTCCATCTTCGGTCAGAACACCAGTGATATGGCCGTCCTCGATCTGCTGTACTTCCTGAACCGCTGCTTCCAGATAACGAACGCCCGCCTCTTTCATGCTGCGATGAAGCTCTGCAGATATGGGCGCCTGCTCATGATTGATATATAACAGATCATTCGTACGTTGAATTAAAATCATCGCCATATTGGCACCTGCTTCACCAGATCCCAACAGAACTGTACGTTGATCCTGGATCTCATAGCCGTCGCAATCAGGGCAGACATAGACCGTTCGGCCAAGCGTAGGGGTTAATCCCGGAATGTCCGGAACTCTATCCGAGAGCCCTGTTGCTAGTAGCACGGTTTTACTCCTATATTCAGATCCGGAAGTACCGAATAATTGAATCTTCTCACCCTGACGGCCCGCTTTAACGATACGGTCTTTCTCAAAAGATACACCGGTTCGTTCTGCCTGCAACCTGCCTCGGTCACGGAGTTCTTCACCGGACACCCCATCGGGGAACCCAAGAATATTATGATACGTCCGACACAACGTCGATCTGCCCTCTCCCGCATCGATCACCAACACCTGATGGGCCGAATAACGTCCAAGCTGAATGGCTGCCTGAAGCCCTGCGAGCCCTCCACCTACGATTATGCAATCAACCTCTCGCATGCTCCTTCTCCTCCTGAACTTCCATTTATCTAATTTAATTAAACAGTTTGTCCTTATATACATTAAACCGTTCAGTCAAACTTAACGCGTCCTCTTATTGCTTATCTTATACCAAAATAAACAGACCCAAACCATCCGCTGGAATCACGGTGAGTTTGGGTCTATAAGATTTATGATTGCCTTAGAAGTTATAAGATTCAAATCGCGAAGCATTTGAGATGGCGTTCCATACATCCGCTGTTTCGCCGCCCATATACCAGTAAGCCAGTCCAGCGATTTGCCGTTGCTCACTCATTAACACTTTGGCTGATAAAGAACGACTGTCCTCTGCCCATATATATCTTGGCTTACCGTTATTGTTGTACCCGATAATATATTGAACCAGACTTGCATCCCATCGTCTTACAGATCCCGTAGCATGCGCACGCATTCCCTGGTCTGAAAGTGTAATGTCCCAAGAACTGGTTGCTGGATTCAGGGAAGACCAGTCTCGTGTATACAATGGAAGGGCCAAAATTGTTTTGGCACGTACCACCTCGGAGAGCATGGTATCCAAAGCCTTTTCCACCCATGAAAGAGACGCCACTGATCCTGCTTTCGGATCACCGTACCAGTGTTCCTCGTATCCCATCAGCACCATATAATCCGATACAGCGCCCAGTTTGGCATAATCAAATGCATCCGTCCAATCAGTACCCAGGTCTGGAGAAACGTCCACGGACACCACAGCACCAAGTGCGTGCAACGTAGCCGTCAAAGAGGTCACAAATGTCGTTAGCCCTTCACGATCCGCTGGATCAACATTCTCGAAGTCCACATTAATGCCGTCCAGTTTATAGGTTTTGACATAAGCAGCTACCTGTGAGATCACTGCCGCTCGGTTGGCCGAACTGGATAACATCTGATGTGTAATTGCCGAATCCGAACGATTACCAAGCAATGGCCATAGCTGCCTGTCGGTGGCGGATGCCCAGGAGATCAATGCAGGGTCCGCGTGATCTGTTACTTTCATACTGCTGTTCAGGAAAAACCAGCGTGGGACGAGCGTATTGACCTCAGATTGTTCCACTTGCTTCTTGAATTCAGCTGTAGTGGAGTTATATTGCCAGCCCAGCTGAACGCCAAGTTCATCCCCACGTTGTAACTGCTCAGACCATGTTTTCTTTTGTAAAATGGCATCGAGCATTACGGCTGCTTCTTCTCGCGTTACCTCGCCATGTGGTCGGAACACGCCTCCGCTTCCCCGCATTAGTCCAAGTTGATATACCGTCTGAACATAAGGACGTGCCCAATCCGAGATATCCGCTGCGTCAAAATACGTCGAAGATAAGAGTGATGTCTCTACGGGTTGTTGTTTTAACATTCGAACAAGAAGGGCAGCCGCTTCTTCACGCGTAATGGAAGCATTAGGTTGGAACGTTCCCTGACCCTTACCCTCCAAAATAAAAAGATTCGTCATGGCGGCAACATTGCCGTAATACCAAGCATTCATGCTTATATCCTGATAGGGATTTATATTATTTTTTACGGGCTTCAAACCTAGCAATCTCACTGCAAACGTCGCAAATTCTGCACGAGTAACGGCTTTCTTCGGTTCAAACGTAGTCTCTGACGTACCGGCAGCAATGCCTTTGTCCACCAGATGTGTAATGGCATCCTTGGCATAACTGGTACGCGTATCCTGAAACTGTTGCTGGACTGTTGCAGCCTGAACGGTAGAGCTGTATCCAGCCACCGATCCAAGTGTTAATAACCCGCATAAAACCATTTTCCATATCCGTTGGTTCGTTATGTCTTTTAATCTATTATTCACATCAAAAAGCCTCGCTTCATTGGATTACGATCAACTATCATCGTATCAAATTGAAGCGAGGCCGTATGTGGTTAAATGTTGGGAAATGCGAAGCTTACTTGTGTACTTTTACGCGCTCTTCAATGGGTTGGAATTCTTTCTCACCCGGTGCTGACGTTGGTTTACCAAATGGCATTTGAGCGATCAATCTCCAGTTCTCAGGAATGCTCCATTCTTGCTTCACTTTCTCGTCAATCAACGGGTTGTAGTGCTGCAAAGATGCACCCAGACCTTCTTGTTCCAGAGCAGTCCAGATTACCAGTTGCAACATACCGTTGGATTGGTTAGCCCAGATTGGGAAGTTATCTGCATAAGCTGCAAAATTTTGTTGCAGCTGTGCGATCGCATTGTTATCTTCGAAGAAGAGAACCGTACCATATCCGCTGCGGAATCCAGTCATTTTTTCTGCTGTGGATTTGAAGGCTTCTTCATTACCTACCACTTCACGCAAAATTTCTTCTGTGTGATTCCACAATTTATCATGTTGTTCACCGAGCAAGACAACGGCACGGGATGTTTGTGAGTTAAAGGAAGTTGGTGTATATTTCACCGCTTCTTCTACGATTTCCTGGATTTTAGCATCCGAAATTGTAGATTCTTTGCTGATTCCATAATAAGATCTTCTGTTTTTCAATGCATCAAAAAAAGTTGTCATTCTTATTCGCCTCCAAAATTTTTTTCAATTGCCAACATAGTAACTATAATATAGTAACCTACATTAGTCAACAAACTAATTTATTTTCACTAAATATACATTCACCGAAAATAATTCAACAAGTTTGCCCAATACAGCAATTGGAATTATCCTTCGCCCGTCTTTTTGCGATAATCCGCCCGGTATTTCTCTTCCGTAGACGAGTTACTTTTTGTCTGATCTTTATTCTTCTCTTCCTGAGCTTCCATATTCAGATCTTCCATCGGAATTGGATCTACAGTCTGTTCTTCTTCATGTCGGTCAAGCAGACTTTCGTGCTCTGTCTTATATTGTTCAGGATTGTCATGGGATTGTTCCTGATGGGTATCGTTGTTATTCTGATCCGGTGTGCGCTGTTTCATTCATATTCGCCTCCTCTGGGTTCATTACCTTTCTTTACCTGTTCTGCGTGTCCTCTAAACACAGTGGTATGCATTCCTCAAACGAAAATCAACAAAAAAAGCCAACCAGACAAGCTGGTCAGCTCAAAGACAACTTCTATGATTGGCGATGCAATTGGGTACGGTACAGATCAGGCGAACATCCCACACTTTGTTTGAACATGCGACTAAAATGCGAAAGGCGTTTGAAACCGGACAATCGACTTGCTTCTGTCACGGTGATCTCAGGCTGAAACTGAAACAAAAGCTTCGCCTGATTGATACGGCGGTCATACAGGTATTTGAATATCGTCAAACCTGTCATTTCCTTAAACATGCCTGCCAGATATGGCTTGGACAGATGTAATTCCAGTGCCAGATCATCCAGACCAATGTCCTTCATATAATGGGTATCCACATAACGAATGATGTGTTGGACATGCCGCTCCCTCTCCGATGAAGGAAGTTGTTCCTGGACATCACCCTGGCAGATCTCTGCTACAAAATACAACAGATCACACAGTCTGACATTCATTCGCTCTTGCCTGAAATTGCTCTGACTTTGAGACAGACGATGAAGATCATGCAATAGAGCTTCGAATTCAGAGCGGTTATCTCCCTTCAGATTGACCCGACAGTTTCTGAGTTCTTCAAATGGTCTCAGGACCTCAGCCATACGGTCCGGATGCAGGCTGCTGCGGATTGCAGACGGATCAAAATGCAGTGTGCTTCGCTCATAAGCACTGCCTGGCTTCGGATGTGGTCGATGAAGGGTCAAGCCATGCATTAACACCAGATCACCCGGCTCCAGGTTATATACCCGGTCTCCTATGATATAGGTACATTCTCCATCATGAAAATAATAAATCTCATAATGTGGATGTGAATGGAATCCATCTGACTTGCCTGGGTTAAACGTGCTGGTGGATCGGTAACTATACTCCAGTGAAGCACTAAATTGCATCATACTCGGCACATTCATGCACCTCCTGTTCGGAAGAGGGAAACGATTTGTATCATGCCCCTGTAGGATATATGAAAGTGAAATTATAGAAGCTGTTTAATACTTTCTTGAATCTCTTCGATGGAGTCGACAGGTTCGAAGCGTCTGACCACACGACCCTCTGCATCAATCAGGAATTTAGTGAAATTCCACTTGATTGCATCGCCGTGTAACCATTCCGGTGCCTTCTCAGCCACCATTAATTTCAATAATTTGGCCTGTATATCTGTTTCATCAAAGCCGGCAAAAGGCCCTGATCTTTTCAAAAAGTCGTAAAGCGGGTGCGCCGCTTCTCCATTCACATCCAGTTTGGAGAACATCGGAAATTTCACACCATAGTTAATCTGACAAAACGATTCCGCTTCCGAACTGCTTCCAGGCTCTTGCTCTGCAAACTGGTTACACGGGAAACCAATAATCTGAAGCCCTTGATCCTTGTACTGGTCATACAGCTTCTGCATGTCATCGAACTGGTGCGTATATTTACATTTACTTGCCGTGTTTACGATGAGCACAGGTTTTCCTTCATATTGATAGAGTGGGAAACGCTCTCCACTGGTTCTGGTTACGGTAAAGTCGTAGATGGTTGGCATAAGTCTAGTGCACCTCGCGATAGTTATGTAGTCATACAGCATCATATGTCATTGTTAATTATATACGAAGTTTGAACTATTGTATTGGAGAAGATATTGATCGTTCAGATTAGACTCAGAGATATTTGAAAATATATCGATTACTCAACTGCTCTAATACTCATAACATATTTGGTTCTGGGCAGATACTTTATTTCCAGCGTTTTATCTCGATTTTCCCAGGCAATATCCCGAGTGTTAATCAATTCCATTTGATTTATTTCGATGGTTTGTTCCCTCCATTTCTTGCCCATGGATCCTATGTAGTTCGGTTTACCTGTTACTGTTTCGTAATCTCGGGAGAGATAAGGACCTATATCCTGGATACCCGACACTATCTTAGGAGCAAAAAGTAATATCAAGCCGATACCAAAAATGATGCAGCAACACTTGAAAGATATTCGTTTTACGATGTTTTTTATCTGCTTCATGCCATGAAACAACCCCATACCAAGTGTAAATACTGCCATGGCTGCTCCAATCAAATTTAAAAAGATCCAACTAGGAAAAAAGGTTAGAAAGAACGAAGAAACACCAACCAATATAAAAACAATAAATATGATTATACTCATCTTCAACAACATCCTCTTCCTTCATTTAAATATGTCCCATGAATCCCGATAAAGAATCGCCTCCAATGGATAAACTCAGATCATGGATTAATTCTCCCTTTCAACAGAAAACCCTTCTGCCGCGAAAATCTCTTCGTTCAGCAAAAGGGTTATTATATGGGATCACAGTGACAGCAGCTTCAGCCCTTCACAGCACTTCCGGCCACGCCCTGGATAATATAATGCTGACCTACCAGGAAAACGATGATCATCGGAATAATGCCTGCCGTGGCAGCGGCCATCATGCCGTTGTAATCCACATTGTTCTCCAGAATAAAGTTCTGCAGTCCGAGCGGAACGGTGTACAAGTCTTTGTCGATCAGGAACACAAGCGCATTTTCATAGTCATTCCAGTGCCAGGAGAAATCGATGATCGCCAGCGTAGCCAGCGCAGGCTTCGCCAAGGGCAGAATCAGCCTGAAGAATATGCGCAGGTGACCGGCACCGTCGATGAACGCCGCTTCCGATATCTCTGATGGCACGGACAGGAAAAATTGTCGCAGCATAAACACGCCAAAGATTGTGAACATTCCGGGCAGGATCAATGCCCAATGCGTATTATATATGCCGACCCACTCAAACATCAGAAACTTCGGTACAAAGAGCACCTGCGGAGGCACCATCATCATCGAGAGATAGATCAGGAACAGTGTCTCCCGGCCTTTGAATTGAATCCGTGCGAAGCCATAGGCTGCAAAAGCCGAGAGAAATACAGCTCCGATCGTGCTAATTAGCGATATTTTCAACGAGTTCAGATAATATGTCGCAAAAGTATCCGCTCCGCTCCAGACCTTAATATGATGCTCCCAGTTCAGGCTGGAGGGTATCCACTGGATGGGATAGGTGAATACGTCCGCAGGAGATTTGAACGACGTGCTGATCATCCAGATGAACGGCATAATCATCAGCAGGGCAAACCCGGACATCAGAATTGTCAGTATGATTTTTCGAATCTGGCTCAAGGACTCCATGCGGACTTTAACTTTAGGTGAATGTGGAGCTGTGGGCTTCGCATTCGCGGCAATTTGTTTCTCCATAACGATCCCTCCCCTCCTTAATAGTGAACCCAACGTTTCTGACCGAGCCACTGCAAAACAGTGAATATCATGATGATGGCAAAGAGTGCCCAGCTTATGGCGGCAGCGTATCCCATCTCGTAATATCGGAAGGCATTCTGGTAGATAAAAAGTGACAGCACGGTTGTACTGTTCCCCGGTCCACCTTGAGTAATTGCCTGGATAATGCCAAAGTTTTTGATGGTCATAATCAGCCCGGTAATTAGCAGTAAAAAGGTCGTGGGACTCACAAGCGGCCAGATCACTTGGCGTATCGTCTGCCAGGGACGGGCTCCATCAATCCGTGCAGCCTCAATCAATTCCTCCGGAATTTCCTGCAAAGCGGCCAGATAAATAATCATGTTGTAACCCAGCATGAACCAGATCCAGATGATATCAATTGCATACATGGACCACTCGGTTGTTGATAACCAGCCCGGTGGATTCGTAATACCGATTCCCCGCAAGAAACCGTTAATCGGCCCCGACGTTGGCTGGAACAGCAGCATCCAGACAAAGGCGATGGCAACACCGCTGGTGATATAGGGCATGAAATAGAGGGCACGCAACGTTTTTTGCCAGTACACGGACTTGTTCAGCGCCACGGCCACGATAAAAGACAACCCCATCGATACCGGAACCGCTAACAGAAATACAAATGTATTTCGCAGCGCCACGCCAAACAGATCATCATTCAACATCCGGCGGATATTGTCCAGCCCGACAAAATTCGTCTCCGGGCTCATGAATTTGTAATCAGTGAACATGAGATAGAACGAATAAACAGCCGGTATAATAAAAAACAACAGCACGCCAATCATATTGGGCCCAATAAACAGATACCCGAGCCTGCTCTGCCGTTTCATCCAAGATTTATGCATATGCTCCCCCACTCCTTAACATCTGTTCTGGAATTAAGCATAACAAGATGTCCTCTAACATTTAAGGAACATAACCCTGTACCTGATATCACAGATATATGTATTTCGGCAGTGCCTTTCGGGAGAGAAATAACATGGAATTGTTCTATTGTTTATATAGAAAAAACCGCCCCATTGGGACGGCCTTTGGACTCATTGCTTTTGCAATCTATTGATTCTGCTTCAGCCAGTCATTATGGCGTTTGACCATGTTCTGTACCGTTACTTCGGCAGTCTGGTTACCAAGGAAGAACTTTTCATACTCCTGTGCACGCAGATCGACCACTTCCTGCGCAATGCTGCGGACAAACGTAGGTGTCTCGTCACCGTACAACACAAATTCAAGAGACTCTTTGTCATAAGAATCTGCATAATCACCCAGCAGATGATCGATCGCAGTCTGTTGATCAACCACATTCGAGGAAGGTAGACGCCCACCCGCAGCCATCGGCATCATTCCCCCATCGGCGTACCATTTCAGGAACTCCCATGCGGCTTCTTTATTTTTTGACTTGGAATTGATCGCAATAAAGTCACCAAGTCCTCCACTTTTCACCATATCTGCTTCTTGTGCAGCCAGTCTTGGTACAGGGGCAAAGGCGATTTTCCAATCCCGAGGGAACTCGGTCATGTTGTTTGATGTGCGGATCAGCCATTCGCCGATGTTGATCATGGCAGACTCACCGCCAAGGAACATGTTTTCCACCGGCATTTTGGAAGTCAGCTGCTCTCCGAGCGGAGGGGTGGTTGCATCCTCCTTCATCATTCCGTTCAACGTCTCCAGCCATTTGGTAACGAGTGGATCATCGAGGTTGGAAGAACCATCTGCCTTAACATAGCCGTTCTTCACCAGAACGGAATCGAGCGGATCTACATAGGAAGCGGTATGCTGCACCAATCCGTACTTGAAGCCAGCTGTCTTCAGTTTGAGTGCATATTCACGGGCTTCATCCCAAGTCCAGGCTTTTGGTACACTCAGTCCGGCCTGATCAAGCGCTTTCATATTTAAAGCAAAGAAGGCAGCGTTTTTCTTGGTTGGCATCCCGTAATATTTGCCGTCCACTTTCCAGGAAGCCGCATCTTCACCCATTTTCTCATCAATGTTGTAGTCGGTGAACTCGCCCAGATCCAGTGCTGTACCGCCCTTGATGCGTTTATCCAGATTTGTAAGGGTATAGTTGACATACAGGTCGACGTTCTGGCCGGTGGACAGCGCCGTATCCAGCTTCAGGTTGCCATCATCATCATTCACAAACCGCACATATTCCACCTGAATATCAGGATGTTCCGCATTCCAGGTATCCACGACTTCCTGTGGACCATTCTCGGGCGGCACCGCGCCCCACATGGTGAGCTTCACTTTTCCCCCTGCCGCTCCACCTCCGTTATCTCCACCGTTCGTCTCATTTTTACCTACACAGCCGGCAAGCAAGCCCAGCATCAGCGCACCTACCATTAATCCCGTTAATCCTTTTTTGATTCTCATCTGGTCACATGACCTCCCTGAATTGAAGTGTACCTTCCGTTACATCGTAGCAGGGACCTTGCTGGGTTCATAAGATACATATCCATGATTCGGATTGAACAAAAATACGGATTTACTTGTGCTTGCTTGAGCACTCGGTACACATATTCCTTCTACTCATCCTGTGAGTCACGAACGATGGCGATACTGGCTGGGCGTGCAACCGGTCCAACGCTTGAATATTTTAATGAAATAATTATCACTTCCGAACCCTACCCGGTAACCAATCTCCTGTACAGGAAGGTCCGTCTCGCGCAAGTATTCAGCCGCTTTCTCCATCCGTACCCCATGCAAGTAATGAATCAGGGTATGGCCGGTTTTCTTTTTAAACAGAGCACTCACATAATTCTCGCCCATCATCACATATCGTGACATGGATTTGACGGTAATGTCCTGGTCGTAATGCTGCCCGATATACTGAATTATTTTGCTAATCTCCGGATGTTTCACAATCGGCTCACGAACAGGTGTAAATGGAGGATCCGTATCAGACGGGGGCGCAGAAGAGACCGTAAGAGAATCGGGCAAATCAGGCGTTGATGTGAGAACCGGTGTGGAAGGTGGCACTTGATGATGATCTGTCTCTGTCCGGGCTTCAGTCGAAGCTCCCAGTTCTGCACTTACTTTACGGAGTGTATCACGCAGTGAATTCACACTCATGGACAGTTTCAAAATATAATTGGAAGCCCCGTATTCCATTGCCCGGCGTACATATTCGAACTCCCCCATACAGGTGAGCATGACAAATTTGGTTTTTAACCCGGCCTGACGGGTCTGTTTGAGTAATTCCAGACCATCCATACCTGGCATGACAATATCGGTCAGTACCAGATCCGGTGTATCCTGTATAATCATCGCCAGCGCTTCGGTACCGTTACCAGACTCTCCGATGACCGTAAAGCCCAGCTCTTCCCAGGAAATAATCTCTCTCACCGACTCTCGTACGAATACCTCATCCTCTACAAGTAATACTTTCCACATGCCAGATTCCCCTCTCCAGTCCTCTAGTCTGACCGCTTCTGTAAGTAAGGCGTCGACAATAAAAAAGGAATGCTGAACCTCACTAATGTCCCCGGTTTGGTATCAATCACTTCAAGTTCACTTTGGCCTTTGAACAATAATCGCAATCGTTCCTTAAGGTTAGACAGACCAATCCCCGGACGTGTGCGGGTCATCTGCTGACGCCGAGATTCCTCCATTCCAATTCCGTTGTCTGCCACCTCCAGCATCAGCTTTCCTGTGTCTTGCCTGTAAATTCCGATGCGGATCTGACCAAGCTGCTCCAGTGGCCCGACACCATGGTGAATGGCATTCTCCACCAGTGGCTGTAAGCTCAGTTTGGGCACCAGCGCATACTCCAGTTTATCATCAAATTCACAAGTCACCTCAAAGCTATCACGGTAACGAATCCGTTGGATATGAAGGTAGGCTTGAACCAACTCAATCTCGTCCTTCAGGTATACCAATTCGACCTGTGAATTCAGGCTGACCTCCAGTAATTTGCCCAAGGAAACACACATCTCGGAGATCTCTTCATTCCCGCTGCGGATCGCACTCCATTTCATTGTATTCAATGTATTCAGGAGAAAGTGCGGATTCATCTGGGCCAGGAGCATATGAAAATGTACCGCTTCCTTCTGGCGTTCTTCCGCCTTGAGTCTGGCGATCATCTGATTGGCATCATCCAGCATCGTATTGAACGTACGGGTCAGTTCCAGCACTTCTCCGCGGCTGCGGCCTTCAGGGATACGGACCTTGAGGTTTTTGCGTACAACCTCCTTCATCTGGTTCTGCAGATGTGATAAAGGCCGAGTGAACGTCGCCGAGATCATAAAGGCCATGAGCACAAATGCTGCTGTGAAGCCAAAAAACGTTAAAAAATAGCGCTGCTTAAGCCCCGATATCTCCGTAAACAACACAGCTAGTGGAATACGATTTACCATGTACCAGTCCAGTGACTGGATGTATACGTAGTTAATCAGCGTATCTGAATCATTATCCGTCAGATAGGCCTCTGCCGGATGAAGTGCAATTTCCCGGGTTACGTCTGGGGAAAGTACCGCTTTTTCGGACGAGCGGGCAATTGTTTCCCCATTGCCAGTAATCAGGAAATACTCCTGATTGCTCTGCGAATCCTTCAGCATAGACTGAAACCAGTACGAATAATCGATGCTGATCCGTGCCATTCCGTACCTTTTGCCGCCACTGTCCTTCATATACGCATAGAGGGACAACAGATACGGGCTGGAGGATAGCTCCCGCAGGACATGGTTGGTATCCCGGGCATCCCAGCGGTAGAGCAACTCTTCTGATGGAAACGAGTTTGAATCAGTGTTGCCCTTGATGAAGGTCATTTCTCCAAGATGCTTGCGAAATTGTTCCCGATAAGGGCCATAGGCCAGAGCTTTTTTGGGCAAATACGAAGTGTAAACGTTATCATGAAAATCTAACAGCGTGAAGTACACGGAAGGATTATATAGAAAAAAGCTGTTGTTGATCATCTTGAACTTCTCTTCCACCAACGACTTATTCTCAAGCGGAGAACGATTGTCTGGAGAAGTCAGGGCGTTTCTTACGGCTGAATCCTGTTCCAGAAAAATCAGGGTTTTAAATGCAATACTCATCTGGTCCTCCAGAGAACCATACATCTGCACCAGTTGCTCGTGGCTCTGTTCGCTGATTTTTTGCTCAACCAGAGATTCGATCTGTCCATAGTTGTAGACATTAAGTACGCTGAATGGCAGCAGAATCAACACCACAAACGCACCAAACAGCCGATACCTGAGCTTATGCGGCAAAAAGGTCTTCCAGTCGGGCTTTGTCATCCCCTCAGCGCTCCCCCTGCAATTATTGAGATCATTATACCATCAGTTCCCCCGCTTCGGCCGGGGCCGGGCTCATTCGCATGGATATGTGATACCAGTTGCCAGGGACGGGATAGGGATACACAGATTTGTTCTATTGCATTAAAAAAACCGGAGATCTGGGATCTCCGGCTAGGCTGGATATAACGACTTAGCAAATTAGGATATAGGCTCCACTCCCCAGACAAGCTCGCCGTTCCGGTAAAGAGTTACCTTGGTCCAATCGGCAAAAGAGGTCTGCAGCGGGTTAAAGGAATAATCATCCCCTTCGCTGTAATTGGACCAGTCTGCTTTGTGCAACCGGGTATGTATCTCCCCAGAGGTTCCTCCGACCGGGATCACGCCTGCTCCGGTACCGAACTTCAGTTCCAGATAATGGTCCGCTCCAGGAACAGGTGCAGGCAGTTTCACTATGCTGCCGCTGATCTGACTGCCTCCAAGCTGTGCATAATCACAGAAAAAGGATTGTTGTTTCTCCCCGTCCACTGTATACCAGTAACGAATTGTCAGTTCATTCAGGCTAACTGCGGAGGTACCGTTGTTGTGAATGACAAACTGCGGTTTCATTTGGTTATCGAGCAGATTTGTATCCCCTGCACGATAGGCTAGAGTCAGATTGCCAGCAGGCTCTGGCGGCCCTCCACCCTGGACCTTTGCGGAAGCTTGAACGGAGTTCACACTCTTCCCAACGCTGTTAACCGCATTCACCACATAGTAGTAGGTGGTTCCAGCAGATACCACCATATCCTTATAGCTTGTTCCCGATACAGCGGCCACAGATGTATACGGTCCGGCTGCTGTCAGCGACCTGTTTACCGTATAGGAGGTCGCACTTGCAGATGCACTCCAGCTTAGATTGATGCTGTTGTCGCTAACCGCAGTGGCAGTCAGATTCTGCGGAGCGGCTGGTACTGCCTCGACCTGGACCGTCTCTAATACGGACCAATAAGCTGGCTTGGACTGGAGTCGCTCGTCGAAAAGCAGCGGCCAGTTGTTGCGGGCGACCGGGAAGGTTCGTAGCCAGGTATTGGCATCATCCTTGCCCCACAAAGTAACATTTTTGACTGTGTCCGTATGCCTCAGGAAGATCTGGAACAGGGACTTGTACAGCGCTGCCTGCTGTGTCTTCAGTTCTTCCGGGAAGATATCATAAGATTGCGAATCATTGGAATATACACTTACATCAAGCTCAGTAATATGTGTTTCGAGGCCCAGCGCCTTAAATTTGACAATGGAACTCTCAATTTCCGAAAGGGTTGGATAAAAGAGGCTGATGTGTGTTTGATGGCCGACTCCGTCAATAGGCACACCCTTGGCTTGAAGGCGAGTGATCAGATTGTAGAGGGCCTGGCTTTTGGCCGGCTCATGGGTATTGTAGTCATTAATAAACAACTTGGCATCCGGGTCGGCTGCATGGGCGAATTCAAATGCTTTCTCAATATATTCTTCCCCGGCAATCTGGTACCACAGACTGCGCCGCAGGCCATCCGGCTCGGAGGCATCAATGACTTCATTCACAACGTCCCAAGCGTAGATCCGGCCTTGATAACGCTCCATTACCGTCTCAATATGCTGCTGCATCCGTTCATACAGCACCGTTTTGCTCACCAGATTGCCGTTGGCATCGCGGAATACCCAATCCGGAGTTTGTGTATGCCAAACGAGGGTATGCCCGCGTATCTCTTGTCCGTTCGCTGCTGCAAAAGCGACTGCGGCATCCGCCCCGCTGAAATTATACATACCCTCTTGCGGCTCGGTACTGTCCCATTTCAGAACATTACCTGGTGTCAGACTATCAAAATGCTTCGTAAGCAGTTGCTTGTCCGGTTCGGTCAGCAGTTCATTGTTCGTGAAGGCCGTCCCAATTCGAAACTTGCCCGCAAAAGCATCCTGTAGGGAAGGAATGTCTTCTTCGATCACAATGGGTCCGAGATCTGGCAGCTTCTCCAATCGGAAATCATCCACATAAAAAGAAGCTGTGGCACGGTCTGGCACTTCAAAATAAACCGATAACTGATTCGCTGGTTCCAGCATTTTAAACTGTGCAGTAAGCTTAGTCCATCCGCCTGCGGATGCGGTACCGAATGTTAAATTTTCATAATGTGTTGTATCTGGCAGGGTACGTTGTAAAGACATATTGAGGTTTGTGCTGGACGCTCCCGCCGGAAGCTTCACCCAGCCAGTGAAAACATACGTCTGTCCCACCTCCAAAAGTTCTGTCACATCCAGCGCTGGCCCATGCCATGTCATAGCACGCCCGCTCACCTCCAGTCCATAATCTCCGGTACGAGCTGCAACGGCGCTTGCACGAAGCGTTTCTACTTCACCGCGTCCGCTCCAGTTCTGGACCGTGCCATCTTCAAAATCATGACTCAGAATCAAGGTATTCTCCCCTTCTGCCGCATGAACAGATGGAACTGCCCAATACAAAGGAACTAACAAAGTTATCATCAAAACAAATTTAAGCGCTTTCAAAAATATCATTTTCCTCATCGCTTCCATTCTCCTTTATCGAATATTAGGATGAATTCCTTATTCCAAAGGCTAAGGCCATATCCACCTCCTTGGTTTTAGTTATAAAATCAGAGTCCTCATTCAAACGGATACGGGGGGCATACGTTCGGATAAGGACTACATATGGTAAATTATAGTATAAATTGTCTATGGTCTACAACTGAAATGTACTTCCCCTCTAATTTCGGTTAGAAATGCAGTATCCGTTGCTGCTGCACTCATTCACACCAGCTCCTCCATAATCTGGACAACCCGTAACGAAGGTGTATACCTGGTGCTCCGCTGGCTTCAAAAGTTGTCTTTAAAGTAGTCTTCAAAGCTTTCTGTTCACTTCTTTCGGCTTACACCCTGTGTCTCCTGCGATACTCAGATGGACTTATGCCCAACGTTTTGGAGAACACTCTACTCAGATAAAAACCGTTCTCATATCCGCATCGCTCGGCAATTTGGTTAAGGGTCAGGCTGCTGTCAGCCAAGAGGTTCTGCGCTTTTTTCAGACGGACCCGTTTGAGATAGCCTGATGGCGTCTCCTGAAAAGCTTCCCGGAAACGCCTTGTCAACTGCACCGGACTCAAGGCCAGTCGCTGCGCCAATTCCTGAAGGCTGATCTCCTCTTCCGCCCGCTCCTCCAGCAGCGCTGCCGCTTCAGCCATTCGTGCGTCTTCGGTAAATCTCCGCTCCTTTAAGCGATTCTGTCTGCGTTCCACCTGATACAACTGCCACAAATCCATCATAAAATGTGTCTTCCAACGGGCAACTTCCCCCTTATTCTCCTCACTGTCCTGGCGTAAATAAGCGTACGTCGAGGCTAACCGCTTCGTGTCATTAATCAGCGATTTTCCGGCTGGTGGCAGAAACTCCTCCTCCTCCAGGCTACTGCTAAACTGTAAATAGTGAAATGTCAGCGGGGTAATGACTGTCCGCCGAAAAGGAACCGCCGGGGGGCACAGCACCAGATCGCCAAAACTCGCTTCTCCGATCTGACCCCCAATCTCATAATGGAATATTCCCTCTTCGACAGCAAAAGCCACCCAAGTCGTATAGATATCTTCCGTAAGAGCAAATTCCCCTTTTTGCTTCCAGTAGATGTGGTTAAGCAGCTCCATGACTTGACCACCCTTTCTGTGAAATAAAGTATATGTTTGATGATAGTATAGTGCATTTAAAAAGTGAATATATAAATCTAAGATGAAATTATAGATATGTAGTTGGAGTCAAGGTGGATCTAACTTCAGTTAAGGAGGTCACAGATATGAAACAAGAGCATGTACAATACGACATCACCGTCATCGGCGGAGGACTTGCTGGTGTATGCGCCGCGATAGCCGCTGCCCGCATGGGGCAGCAGGTGGCGCTGGTGCAGAACCGCCCCGTGCTTGGCGGCAATTCCAGCAGCGAGGTTCGGGTCTGGGTGTGCGGTGCCACCGCCCACGGGATTAACCGTTATGCCCGGGAAACGGGTATTATGGGGGAATTGTTTGTAGAGAACCAGTACCGCAACCCGGAAGGCAACCCGTATCTCTGGGATCTAGTCATTCTCGAAGCGGTCCGAGCCGAATCGAATATCACCTTGTATTTAAATACGGATGTGCATGAAGTGCAAGCCTCAGGCGATGGGGATGAACGAAAGATCACCTCTGTCACTGGCTGGATGATGGGCTCCGAGCGTAGAATTCATTTTGAGAGCAGCTTCTACCTGGACTGTACGGGTGATGGATTGGTTGGCTTTCTGGCTGGAGCCAAGTTTGCACTCGGCCGGGAAGCCCGCAGCGAATATGGTGAAGAATGGGCACCTGAGGTGGCTGATCAGATTACGCTGGGCAGTACACTCCTCTTTTATACCAAGGATGCTGGTGCGCCTGTCCGTTATATCCCGCCTTCTTTTGCCAAAGATATTACACAGACCAGCATTCCGATTCGCCGGGTCATTCGCAGCGGGGATTCCGGTTGTCATTATTGGTGGATTGAATGGGGCGGTGAACATGACACCGTTCATGACAATGAGCTGATCCGTGATGAACTGTGGTCCGTGATCTACGGGATCTGGGACTATATCAAGAACTCCGGCAAGTTTGATGCAGATCATATGACGCTGGAGTGGATTGGTTCGCTGCCTGGCAAAAGGGAGTACCGCCGCTTCACGGGTGACTATGTGCTCACCCAGAACGATATTATTAGCCAGCGGGAGTTCCCGGATGCCGTTGCCTTTGGCGGCTGGTCCATTGACCTGCATCCTCCGCAGGGCATGTACGCCGAAGCGAGTGGCTCGAAGCATATGCATGCCGATGGCGTATATCACGTGCCGTTCCGCTCGCTGTATTCCGCGAATGTGCGGAATATGCTCATGGCCGGGCGCGACATCAGTGCATCACATGTCGCCTTCGGCACAACGCGCGTCATGGCAACATGCGCGGTCATCGGCGAAGCCGCGGGTACGGGCGCGGCGCTCTGCGCGGCCATGGGGGTATCGCCGCGCGAGCTGCACGCGAGGCATCTGGCGGTCCTGCAGCAGACGTTGCTGCGGCAGGACGCATCCATCATCGGGGTGCGCAGCCACGATGAGCTGGATCTGGCCCGGCGTGCCAAGGCTACAGCCTCCAGCACGCTGACGGGCATCGTCCTTGAGCAGCCTGGCGAGACGTACCCGCTGGGTACGGATGTTGCCCTGCTGCTGCCTGTGCATCCAGTGCTCAGCGGCCTGGAGCTGCTGCTGGATGCATCCAGCGATACCGCGCTGACGGTAGAGCTGTGGGATACGGGGCGTAAGGAGAACTACGTCCCGCATTCGTTACAAGTTACGGCGACTGTTAACGTTACAACAGGAACTGCGCAGTGGGTGAAGCTGCCGCTCGAATGGCGACCGGAAGAACCACAGAATGCTTTTATAATCATCCGCTCCAATAAAGCCGTCTCACTCTATCATTCGACAGAAGCACACAGCGGGGTGCTGATCTTCTTCAAAACTGAAGAAAACCACGTGTCCAAAAATCTGGAGGATCATGCCACGGATCAGCCTGTCGTATTATGGTCCATGCAGGGGTTGGCGCGTCAGCCATTCTGCTGTCGTACCCTCTCTGAGACTTCGGCATATTCAGCGGACAACACGATTAACGGTTATCATCGCCCTTACGGTGGGCCGCAACAGTGGATGTCGCAGCCGATGCAGTCTGGCAATCCTGAATGGGTGCAACTGACATGGGAAGAGCCACAAACCTTAGCTGAGTTGCACTTGACGTTTAATGATGATGTGAACGAGGATCTGGTTAATTTACATCACCATCACACAACATTCCGTGTGATGCCTGAGCTGGTGCGTGATTATCACGTGGAGGTACTGACTCCGGCTGGCGAATGGACACAAGTCGCAAGTGTGCAAGAAAATCACAAAAGAAAATTTATTCATTCCCTGGATGTCCCTGTATCAGCTCAGGCTCTGAGAATCATAATTGATGCCACAAATGGCAGCAGATATGCCGAATTAATCGAGATTCGAGCTTACTAAAACAAAAAGGAGGATAGAGGAAACTGTATCCCCTATCCTCCACACAAAGTCCACCTTATTCTAGTCGGCGGTTGGAACCCGCAAGCCTTCAATCAGGATAAACAACGTAAGTGCTTGACCATATCCCATCGGACTGATCGCTATATCTTTATAAAACTGAGCATCCTGCCCCACAGGTGTACCATAGGACACCTGCTGTACAACTCCGTTATCATCAATATGTTTCAACACCGCTTCAAGCGCACTCAAGCCATTCTGGCGATAGGATTCATCCAGGTATCCATACCGGATTCCCTTAAGAATGCCGTATCCAATCGCTGCCGTTGCCGAGGTTTCTTTGTAAGAGGTTGGATCATCCAGCACAGTGTGCCACATGCCATCCTCACCCTGAAGCTTGCTCAGTGCTCTGACTTGAGCGGTTGCTGTATCCAATAGATAGGCTTTTAGCCCGTCTTCGATCGGAATGATATTCAGGAAATCCATAACTCCCGCCGTATACCATGCATTGCCTCTTCCCCAATGAACAGCACCATAATTATGATTTTCGTTGAAATCCCAGCCATGATAGAACAATCCGGTTTTCTTGTTGTATAGATATTTGATATGCACAAGGAACTGTCGTTTGGCTTCTTCCACCATGTCGGGTTTCTTGAAGTATACCCCTGCCTTGGCCAAAAATAGCACCGTCATAAACAGGGTATCAATCAGAATTTGACCATCATTGGCGTCTCCCGTGATCATATGCTGAAACGCACCATCTCCGGTTCGCAGCAGTCCATCCATGATCCAACTGCTCCACTCCTCACAGACCTGTTCGTACTCCTTGTTTCCGGTCAGCTCGCATAATGAGATCAAAGTAAGGAGCGGAGCACAGGTGTTCACATTTTTTTCCGGTAACCCTTCCATCAGCCTTGCATTGTACCATGATTCCAGAAATTCCAGCACTTTAGGATCTTTCGTTGCCTCATGGAGCTGAAGCAAGCCATACAGACCAACACCTTGCGGCCATTCCCATAGATGTATGTCGATTAGTCCGATGGGAAACTGTTCATTGATGCTTGTGTTTTTCATAGACTCCATCGCTTGGGATACCTTGCTTATTCTCTCCTGCAGCACCATTTGATTCAGCATGTTGGTTATCACTCCCTTGGTTTCTTACACACGATTCAGCGCTCCATGTCCAGTAACTTCAGTTGTCCCTTCACTCCATAACCTTCGTGTATAATTTCCTCTTCTTTAATAAGAAAAGGCTTGTTCATTCCCCATTGAATTGGACCATATACCGGGTCTGTTAGAGTGAGAGTTAATGCTTGATTATCGAATTGCGGGCTCGCAGAACGAACTTGGTTGATAAAAGCGTCAAATGACCCGAATTGCTGTTCGCTTCCTGCTCTTATAATCCAGGCGTTACGCAAGCCAGGGGAAATAAGTTCACGCTCTCTTGTCACCCCGTTGCTCTCCATACTCGTCCCGTTAGCCGCATATATAGCTGCATAACCCTTATCCAAACGGGCAAAATGCCAGTTCTCATGCCTTACCCATTCCGTGAAGGAGTGCGTAGGAAAATAAGCATGTGTCCAGTCCGAGTTGTGATCCGCAGGAATATCAAACATCATCAAAGCGATCCCTTCATGTTGAACAACATCGGGCAATATTCCATTCCCAGCCCAGAAGCAAGGTCGACCATCCCCATGCTTGTATATTTCTGCCGGATGATTCACCCAGATCAGCGCCTCAGGTGACAGAGATAAATGCTGGACATGCTCCTGATAACCTAGCTTGCCTGGACGAAAGCGAATGATTGAGGATAAGGAGTATTCCTTGGTCCGACAATGATAGAGCTTGGCGTAACCTCCCTTGCCCTGCTCATTAGCGAACACCAACTGCTGATTGTCCCCGAGCAACAGATGCTCCTGATATGCTGCTGGAGGAATGTAATCGGATAAACTCAAGGCAACATTGCTTATTGAATAATTGTTTACATTGCCAACGCCATAAGCGATCCAGCACATTGAAGTGGTTCCCGCTGCATAACTACCCAGCAATTCCTTCTCATAGCTGCGCCCAAACGTTGTGGACAAGACTCCTTGATGCATCTGAACGGTAATATAATAGAATAACAAGTCCATTGCCTTTTTGGCTTGCTGCCTGAGCTGTTCATTATGGGCAAATTCATAGATATGCAACAACCCAACCGCATCAATCGGAATGTATGCACTTGAATTCCATTCTGCCAATCCTTCATCCAAAAAGCGCTCAAACCATAGTGCAAGCCGCTGCTCTGCTTTTTGACGATGTACTTCACCGGATTCACCACTGTTGCTGAACGTTTCATCCCCAAACAGCTGTCCGGCTAACAGTTCATTGGTATGGAACAACAAGGCATGGTTCTCACTGAAGAACCACATCACATCATCGCCAGGTTCATCGATCCAATATCGATAGCCCAGAATGCTTGCTTTTACCCGATCCCAGAACGATTCACTGAACAGACCGCTATTTCTCTCATCTCTCCATAGACGGAACAGTCCCACCAGATAGAAGTCACTGCAATCCTTCCGTTGCTCAATCCCTTCCACACCCTCAAGCAAAATGTTCTCCGCTTCTTGCAGATTGCCTCCTGTTTTGAGCATGGCAATGGCCTTATGAATATTGGGACTGCCCTTCTCGGCAATACATCGCAGAGCCAAGGATTTGCGGGCTTCAATATCCGCAGCTTGCTGAGCAGTCTCATCATAGCTCGTATCATAGGATTGGCAGCCAAACTTCTTGGTTAGTACAACATTTGAAACTGAAATAGCCAGCGTGAAATATACGTAATGATGACCGAGTTGATTCGTATGTGCCAGGACCAGGTCCGTTTCCTTTTCGGCGATGTGTATCGTCTTATTTTCGGTACCGTCAAAAAAATTGCCATACTGAATATCAACCGCTCTAACGATGTCCGGTAAGGGAAGCGGAAGCTTGAGCTTAATCTGCTCACCTCTGAAGAGATCCGAAGGAAAATAAGCCTGTTCGAGGGCTTCCTCTGCGGATTTTACAGACTCCGCCAAATGAGGAGCAATAGGCAGGGAAATCACCAATTCCTCGTCTCCCAGGTATTCCACCGCAAAAGCATACATCGTATCCCGCTCAGCCAGATCCTCCCAGCAGGCATAGATCTCATTGATTCCAGCTACAAGTTCAGCTTTAATAACGATTTCCTGCTCCTTGTTACGCATGAGTGGCGCAAAATCCGTTACCATTTCCCCATTCACCCACAACGTCAGACTGCCATAGGTCTTAATCCGCAAAGAGGCGGTATGAGCAGTCGGAGAAATGAGTCTTGTCGCCGCGTAACTGCGCAGATGTGTCGGTACAAACCAAAATCCTGATTGCTCCACCCGTGGATTATTCCAAGGAGAATACAGTGCCCAAGGCATTCCGTTCTCTTCTCCAACGAAGTCGTCTCCCGGGCTAGGGAACTCGCTCCATTGATCAAAAAATCGGTTCACAGGCTGCGTTCTCCGATGTTCTACAAATTCCTTTCTGCATGGATTCTCATGAATGGCAAAACCATCGATAAGCCAATCATTAATATCTCCCTCCATCGTTGTTGGAACAAAGGCAACAGGCTTTGTATATATGCCGCTGATCATCCAATGATTAATGACCTGATTGTGACCTAATTTCATAGGTTTATAATTCAAGGTATCCATCCCACTCCGGGTGGTATCTGACATTCAACTCATCCTTTCATTCCTGAAGTAATCATACCGCTGACAAAATACCGCTGGAAAACCATAAAAACAATGAGTACCGGAAGCATCGTGATGACGGACATCGCAAGCAAACTTCCCCAATCCACGTTGTATTCTCCAATAAAATTAGAGAGCGCAAGCTGAATCGTATATTTCGATGGATCACTAATCGCAATTAACGGCCATACAAAATCATCCCATCTCCACATGAAGGAGAAGATTGCGAGCACCGCAAGAATCGGCTTCGCTATCGGAAGAATAATGCTCCAGTAAATTTTCCATTCGCCCGCTCCATCCATCCGGGCAGCTTCCAGCAGCTCGTCCGGTACGGACAACAAATACTGCCGCATAAGGAACACACCTGTCGGGGTTGCTGCTGGCGGGATAATAATCGCGAGTAGGCTATTATACAGCCCCAGTGCGCTCAGCACCTTGAATATGGGGATCATAATTACCTCAATCGGAATCATGAGTGTTGAGACAAAAGCAATTAATATGATCGCGCTTCCGCGGAAGCGATATTTCGCCAATGCAAAACCTGCCATGGAGTTAATCAATAACAGTAGCAGCGTTGAGCTTACAGTTACGATCGTACTATTCATAAAATACAAGCCAAAGTCACCTTTACTGAATGCCTCCTTGAAATGCTCAAAGGTGACGGGCTGCGGCCACAACTTGGGAGGGAAGCTGTACAGATCACTATTCGTTTTCAGAGAAGAAATCACGACCCACAGGACAGGCAGGAGCCACACCACTGCAGCAACACTTAACATACTGTAGATGACGACTTTGACCATAGGCTTCATTACCATTACGTAGCCCCTCCTTTCGATAGACGGAATTGCAGAGCCGAGAATCCACCAATAAGGATAAACAGAATCACCGACATGGCACTGGCCAGGCCAAGCTCCTGCCTGTTAAAGCCAATCTCATAAATATATTGAACAATATAGGTAGTATCTTTGCCCGGCCCACCACCTGTAAGCGCAAACATAAGTGGGAATGCTTTGAACGCGTCAATCAGAGTCAGCATAACAACAAGCAAGCTTGTCGGCTTCAAAAGCGGGAGCGTGATATAGCGGAACACCTTCATTCCCGTTGCCCCATCCAAGCGGGCAGCCTCATAATAATCCGTAGGTATAGCCTGCAAACCCGCGATAAAAATGACCATGAAAAAGCCTGCACGTGACCATACTGTCGCGATGATTACAGCCGTATTTGCCCAAAAGGAAGAGGTTAAAAAGCCGACAGGTTCCACACCAACCACGGTTAACAGATGATTCAAAATGCCAAATGAATCTCCGAAAATCCACTTCCAGGTCAATCCAACGATAATGTAAGAAATCATGGTCGGCCAGTAAAATACGGCCCTGAAGAACCCGCGCATTCTAATCTCGCGCGCAAGCAGCAAAGCAATGCCTAACGCTGCTGCATATATTAGCGGGACAACAATCGCTGCATAAATCCCCGTTCGTCCGATGGTCGACCAAAATTCCCGATCCCCTATAATTTTGATATAATTATCCAGCCCGTTGAACTTCATTGGGTTCAATCCATCATAGACATGAAAGGAATAATAGAGGCCCAATAAAGAGGGAAATACGATAAAAGTTCCAAAGATCAGGAGGTTGGGTAGTATAAACAGATAAGGAGCAATAACGAGCTTCCTGTTCTGTTTTGCCAGCGTATTTTTGTTTAATCGTTGTCCTTCACTCATCTGCTTGCCCCTTCCTTATGCGTTATTCGAAAGGGAGGCTTTACAGGAATCGCTAAGCCCCCGTATACGAATTAACCACATGGCTTTACGTTTATTGACTGCCAATAGCCTCGTTAATCAGCTTGGCTGTTCGATCCAATGCCTCCTGCGGAGTTGCCTTATCGGATAAAACCTCAACAATATTATTTTTTAGGTCCGTTGAAATTTTGGATATAATGGTCTGTCTGGACCAGTCATTAGCTGCAAGAGGCGAACTGTTCTTCAGTTCATCTGCGAAAATTTCAAACATCTCCTTGCCGAATTCATAATTCAATACAGAGCTGTCCTTCCGCGGACTCATAAACAGTGATTCTTGGTTATATTTTGAATTCACTTCTTTGGACGTTAAGTATTCAATAAATTCTGCCGCCTCCTGCTCATATCCGCTGCCTTTGAATGCCATCAGAAACTTCCCGCCTGGCACTGAAGAACGTTGTGTTCCTTTTGGCATATAGGTGACTCCCCATTCAAAATCAGTGATATCCTTGTAATTGCTGATCATCCAGTTGCCAGCCCAGTGGGTAGCCACCGTCCCGGAACGGAACAGGTTGTTCGGATTTTCCCCTCCGAGCCATACGGATTCGGGCATGATCCCTTCTTGATGAAGCTGCTTGAACTGCTCCATGCTACGGATTCCGGCTTCACTGTTAATCGCTGCTGCAGTGCCATCCTCTGTTAAGATGCTTCCGCCATTCTGATACAAAAGAGTGGACCATCTATGCGGTGTGACATCCCATACCATGCCATAACGTGCTCCGCCTTTGTCCATAACCTCTTTTAACGCAGCTGTGTATTCATCCCACGTCCATACCTGGTCAGGAGAGGTCGGTACTTTGACGCCCGCTTTATCAAATAAGGTTTTGTTATAAATAAGCCCATTCGCTGTAACATCCATAGGCGCCGCTACCAGCTTGTCATTAATAACATAATAAGGTTTAAGTGAGTCAATAAATTGATCCTCGAATTGGTCCGCATTGTCCACGTAAGGTGTCAGATCAACCGCCTGATTAGCAAATGATCCGGTATCCGTGACCCGGCTCAGGGCAGGTGGCTTTCCACCGGATAACATTGTTTTTAATTTGGTTTGGATATCCTTGAAGCCAACTTCAATCAGGTTGATTTTAACCTTGGTATTGGTCTGCTCATAATCTTTAATGATTTCCTTGATGACTTCTCCTTCTTTTCCGTCAGAGAACCACAGGAAATCCAGGGTTGTTTGTTTTGAATTAGCATTGGTACCTGAATTTCCGCAAGCAGTCAATACGATGAGTAACATGACCAATACCATGCTAGTGATGAGCTTAAACGTTGTTCTTCTTGTCATATCAACATCTCCTTGGAAGGTTCTAATGAATTTTGGCTTCGTTGAGCAATTCACTTTTACGGAATAACTGTGGTGATACACCCACATATTGTTTAAAGGCCCTGCTAAAATATACAGGTGTGTTAAAACCTAGCGTCTCAGATATGGACAAAATCGGTGCATCCGTAGACAGCAACAATTTTTTGGCCTCTGCAACTCTTTTCCGTATAACATAGTTGCTTATGGTATATCCCGTCGTCTCTTTGAAAGAATGACAAATGTAGTATTTATTCAAATGGAGTGTTTTGGACAGTTCATCCAATGAAACATTCTCCGTGTAGTTCTGGTTTAAATAATGAAGAACCCGGCTTACGCTTGTTTGCTTCTGGGAAGAACATAAGATAGGATTGGCGGATTGCTCACTGGTTGTTTTCCGGTAAATCCGCAGTAGCAATTGGGTAAGACTTAATTTGACCATTGTTTTGTACCCTGTATTTCCTGCCCCCATCTCCTCCTTGATTCCCTTAAATATAGCTGTGATATACTCACGCTCCTCCGGAGGCCAATGCACCAATAACCCATTGGGATGACGGAATATGGACATCAGATTCTCCAACTGACTGACAGCAAGCATGTCCAAAAGCAATAATTCCGTGAAATTGACAAAACTTCGCTTGTACACCATTTCTCTTGAAGGATTGATTCGGTGGGGCACACCGCCTCTGAATATAAACATATCTCCAGGCAGCGGCTTATATATTCGGTCACCGATTAAAAAGGTTGCATCTCCTTGAATAAAATAATGTATCTCATACCCATTATGCGTATGAACAGGCCATTCATCCTGAAAATTATCTGCTTCTGATCGCACATAAACTTCATTTTCTTGCAAAGCAATATTCGTCGGGGTGTGTATGGTTAGCATCAGTAAGATCTCCCTTCCCAGAATATAAAAAGCAATATAGTTTAATAATTTACAATGATAGCGCTTTACAATGAATTGTATCACAGTTATTTCGATCTAATCTGAACTATATTGCTGTATTGTTGATCACAATTGTTGAAAATGATTAGAAAGGAATTTATAGGGATTTGAAAGATGAAAACAAAAAAAACCGCTGTCCAGCCCGTAGGCTATCACGCGGTCCATTAGCATTACCTTTCAAACCCATTCATCCCAATGGTTTTCAAGAAAAATGACTTCTTTCTCATAGTGGGCCAGATGCCCCTCTTCGACCATCTTCATAAAAGCGACATCTCCATCAGCCGCACGATCAGTCAGTGTTTTACACATGAAACGGATACGTGATATGACCCAATCCTTCAAATCTGCTGGAACACTCAGCCCGTACGTAGCCATGAATAAGGCAATCCGTTCTTTTCGAACAGTTCCGTGTGCCTGGCTGACGTATGGCATTACACCCTTTCCGTCCATCTCTGGTGAGAAATTTGCGAGTGGAACGGACGTATACAAGACATAGGCGATATCCCACATTCGCGGACCCGGACCCGCCATATCAAAATCAATAATGCCTTGAGGACGGCCATCCTTGTACACCACATTATACGGCGCAAAATCGTTATGACATACAACTTCATCTTCTGTTATGCCTGGATATCTGTTCGTTGATACTGATGTTGTTGTAAATCCAATGGTCGCATCATGGTAACTTCTCAACAGTTTTGCGACTTCAATCAAAGATTCGTCTGACCACATATACTCTTCTAGATCAGGGTAGTCATTGCCTGGAACGATGCCTTCGAGGTAAGAGAGCGTTTCTCTCCCCTGTTCATCTATTCCCAGAAATCGAGGGGCATGATCATAACCAACTTTTTCGAGATGTAAAAGCAGTTCAACCACATATGGATTTGGTTTCACATGCCGGCGAACCGTCTCACCTATTCTGACGACCTGATTCACATTACCTCCTGATAACACTTCCTCCTGTTGGGCCACTTTCATCCCTCCTCAAGCTAAACTTCCTTGTTATACCCATGATTACGATTTTTCTTATAACTCCCCGGGAATCCCGCCACCAATAGTATGAATCCAACAAAAAACATGAAGTATACGAGTAAACCTGTTGGATGCTCGTTCATCTGAGCAGACTGGGGTACGTTCGTCCCTCCTGACGCATATCCTGCTTCTACTATAGCGACAGAGACTCGTATTGAAATTCTGTCCATCGTTGAAATAAACACACTGCCAAGCATGAGGACTACACCCAAAATCTTGTTAATATTATTCATTTCATGCCTCCTTGATTAACCGTCCACTTTTTATGAGGTTATCTACTTAATGTCTTTCGATTCTCTAGTCCATATTCCTGCATGTTATATTAACGGTCCGTTCCTATATCATTATATCAAATAGCGGCGTCATCACTGACGCCGCTGTTGACGCTCTCTGAATAAGTTACGTAGCTACCACTTGGTGCAGATCC
This sequence comes from Paenibacillus xylanexedens, assembly GCF_017874615.1. Taxonomy (GTDB): domain Bacteria; phylum Bacillota; class Bacilli; order Paenibacillales; family Paenibacillaceae; genus Paenibacillus; species Paenibacillus xylanexedens. Next base: position 37,177 of record NZ_JAGIKV010000003.1, on the reverse strand, counting down.
ATACTATTTTCGAAAAAGGCTGACCGTTCAACATAATACAGATCATACATCTGTTCATTCAAATTAATCCGTTGATATACATCTGGATACACATCATTGGCTAACTTCACATAAGGCAGTTTTTGTACCGCTTTTCTGGATCTTATATTCTGCTTGCGTATCTTCATAAATACCGTTTCAATCCAATGTTCCAGAAACAATTCAACAAAAAAGGCTGATTTGGCTCTTTGGCTATACCCATTTCCAAAAAACGGTGAACCAATCCAAGTGGCTAAAAAACCGCTTTGATGCTCAATATGATATAGATCAATGGTTCCAATAGGCTGCCCTGTTTCATTCAAAATCGTTCGGGAAATCACTGTCTTTTGCTCTTCTTCGACCATCAATTGTTTGGTCAGGAATAGATATTCTTCATACGATTGGCATTGATAACGAACGTAAGGAGAAACTGCGGGGTCCATCATTAAGCTGTACAGTGAAAGGCATTCCTGCAAATCACGTTTTTTTAACATTCTGTCTACCACCTAGTCCTTTTAGTTCGCTATATCAAGCAAATTAAGTATATAAAAGCTAGTGTGGGATTTAATGAATTCTGTATGTGGCTTATGTAAAATGCATTGGTAAATGTTGTTCATCTTCATCTCCAGTAGCACAAAAAAACGGCATGTCCCTTTTACAGGAACACGCCGTTTACACGGATACAGCCAGACAGTAATTTATTGCATACCTTGCATGATGGCATTAATGATATTTTGCTGCGTCACGGTTTTGTTTGAACGGTTAAACAAGGCGAATCCATGTTGACCGTTATGCCCGTTATCCCAATAAACAGGAACCATTTTGTATTTCTTGGCTTTTGCTGTAACTGCTTTGGCGTAAGCAGCACGATAGACATTGTTGCTGGAATCATAGGACGTTTTATCAATGGAACCGAACTCACCAATCACTACGGGATAGCCCTGAGTCACAAATTTGTCGTACATGGACTTAAACTGCGATTCAAGATAATCCTCTTGGCCCCAAGTAGACTTTTTGGCAGGGTTCGTAGAAGTTGCACCCCACTGTGTGATATTGCCGTTTTCCTCACCTGCAAAATCCCACGGAGAGTAATAGTGTGCTGAGATCATGATTCTCTTCTGCGAACTAGGAATAGCTGAGGATCTGTAATTATCTGTTGGAAGAGCAAAGCCATAATTACCAACAGTGTAGTCAATATTGGTATTCCAGCCTGGAATCAGCAACCATCTGGCATTGTTGTTACCTCCAGTCTGACGAACCGTATCCACGAAGATTTGATTGTATGCGTTCAGATTGGCGTAATAGGCCGAGTTTGGATTGCCATAGTTACCATCGAATACTTCGTTCATGGATTCAAAAATAAGACGATCATTGTAGTTGCTAAACTTGGTGGCAACCTGCTGCCACACCTTCTTATATTTTTCCTTAATGGCAGTCTGATTGCCACCATTCACGAGTAGCCATCCACCCTGTACGGAATTAAACCCATCACCATGAATATTGATGATCACATACAGACCTTCATTGTACGCATAATCCACGACTTGCTGAATTCGATTCAGCCATGCCGCATTGATTGTATAATTGGGAGCGCTTCCAATGTTACTCAAATAGGAAACGGGAATACGAATGGATTTGAAGCCTGCCGCTTTTACCTTTTTGATTAACTCTGGAGTTACCGTAGGATTGCCCCAAGCTGTCTCATTCGGTGTACCGTTCACCGCTGCTTCCAGCTGATTGCCAAGATTCCATCCTGCACCCATCTCAGACACTATTTGCGAAGCGTCCGCTGCTGATGCTTTAGCGCTCCATCCCGTAAAGGCTACCGCAGCCACTAATACCAGTGCCAAGCTGCTGATGCCAAATTTCTTCCATTTTTTGAACATAACCATACCTCCGCTTATTCTATTATTTTTAACAAGCAGTGCAGTTAATCTATGCATACAGATTGAATGATTCGAGAATACGTGCCTCCTCTCTCTAATCGATCAAACAAATGAATTCTTCGTCCAACAACAACATAATAACACATTTATGGAAAATAAAGCGATATCTTTATTGTTTTTTGTGACTATTTACTACAAAATAATCCATCTATCCGTTTAAGTGGATTGCTTGGATTTGTTCTCTATCAAAATCAATAATCATAATGTGATCGCGCAAAATATGATCTCCGCAAGATATTGTTGCGCCGTAGTCGGTTACACTGTTAAATGTGATATCCACACGATAGACTTCAATCTCATTAAACCAATTCTGATGTACCTTTTCATGAAGTTCATTCTCATAATATTCTCGAAAGACAGTCTCACACGTTGAAAACCACTTAATGTAGTCTTCTATATTATGAACAACTGAATCTAACGGTGTATTAGTAGACACATATATTCGAACGTCATTTAAATCCTCATCCTGTATGCAGTGTTTAAATATTTGCACAGTATTTTGCAGAGTGTAACACCGGTAACTCTCATCACTCTCTTCTTCAAGCTCAATGAATTCATTTAACAATATGATCTTGCTCCTCTCAATGCATATTAAAATAGCTCATTTAACCACTTTACGAATTTTTCTTTCTCTTCAAACTGTGGGTAATGCGCCGACTCGTTGAATACAATGAAGTCTTTGATCGGTGCATCCAATACGTCAAAATAATCACGTGCTGCATTTGCAGTGGTCATATAATCATATTTACCCGTTACAAAATAGGTAGGAATCTCCAGATGATCAACAATATCAGGTAAATTTTGATCAAATGCTTCCCTCAGTAAGATGTCTTGTGAACTGAACATCCCTGTATAAAAGCGAATCATATCCAGCCCATTATATTCGGGATTAAAAAGGAATCCTGAAATATAATCTCTATTCTCGTTGATGAGTCTGGCTGCACCACCGTACTTTTGCAACAAAATTCTAGGCGTAAGTTCCTTTCCTTGCTCGATCGAGCTGCGAATTAGCTCCAGTTTTTTAACGTCCTCTGTATTACCGGCTTGTTTCGCTTGCTCGTACGTGTACTCCAAACTTTCCAGTTCGCTCTGAAGTGTATTAGCCATCTGTCCAATGCCTATATAAGCGTGAAACTGAGTAGGTGCTTTAGCCGCAGCTTTCATCCCGATGTATGTACCAAATGAATGACCGATTAATATAACCTTCTCTTGACCTAACTCCTTAGATACATAATCCCTTAACGCTAACAAATCATCTACTAATACATCTGTTGTGAGATTCGAGTAATCTTCAAAAAAGTGATAGGACTTTCCACTCCCACGTTGATCGTAATGCACCACCGTGAAGTGTTGCTCAAGCTCTTTCTGATACTTCCTTACGTATGGAATCTCCGAGCATCCTGGCCCACCATGCACAAAAATCAGGATAGGGTTAGTCCGATCAACACCCCTGATCATGACTTCATGTCCTGTACCGTTAATTTCGACCTGTTCTAACATGCTGATGCTGTTTTCACCTTTAATTTTGGGTGTCCATGTGGGAAATATCAGAGCTACTATAACTATTAAAATAATACTGAATATGCTGTACTTGAGTGTTTTACGTATTTTTTTGCGCATGTAATGCTCCTTAAATAATAAGTTTCATTTGTAATTCTACCAACGGTTCCTTTATCGTAACGGATACAACAATTCAACGGGTTCTATCATCAGCTCTTCTTGGAAGATGTAATTGTGATCGGCTCCAACGATACAGAGGATTCGTTTTCCTGGATGAGCTTCAATTGTATTTTTGACTCTTTGAATCATAATCTGATTACGGACCACCCAGCGAAAGTTCTGTGCCTTCGCGTTTACCTGATGCAACCATTCATATTTTTGTCTGGTTACACGATCGAACTCCTTTGAATTAAAAGGAATCTCGCCAAACTGATACGTCTCCATTTGCTCTGCAAACCAATGATCATCCCGTTGTTCAAGTTCTTTGCGTTCCACGTCCGAATAACCGTTGAATGGATCAAAAGCATTCCACACATCCAATTCAACCAGTCAATAGGGACAAATGGGATGTTATGCTCCTCGCATAAAGGGAAGACCAATTCCCAATACTCACTGGCTGGTTCTCCCCAGTATCCTCTATCATGTTTGCCCTTTAGATACCTCAACCAACTCTGCGGATGAACTTCACCACAAATGAGATCTGGTTTAAACTCAGTAATCACATTCTTGTAAAGGGAAAGAGAACAATGATATCGCTCTCTGAGTTCTGGATTATGAATGGTTCCGAGTATCCCAACCGTTGTCATGTGCCCAGCTCCTTTATCATGTGTATATCTTTCGGCTCTTTGTCATAGAGTTCTTGATCAATCTCACTTGCAATCTGACTGCCCTGACTTCTATAAAAGGATACCGCTGATTTCGTCTCTGTGGAGGAGATATACAGATACTGTGCACCACGTTTCTTAGCCTCTTCACCTAACTCGTTTAGAATACGTTTTCCAACGCCTTGTCTTCTGTACCCGCGTGAGACATACATCAAGTCAACTTGTAATTGATTTCGTTCTTTTCCTCTATATTGATGTGCCAGTACTCCAAATCCGATTAATTGATCGCCAGCAAACGCGCCATATGCCATGCCACCTTGTTCTAATTCGTACACATATCGATTTTGAATCTCTTTCAAAAGCATCTCATCCCAGTTTGAGCATTCATGATTTTGTTCAAGTTCAACCAATCGGTTCTCTCTCATTTCATAAATGAGATCAATATGTTCCGAGCGATCTATTTCCTGCAGCTGATTCACATCATCAAGGGTCAACGTTCTATACGTTATCATGATTGTTGCATCTCTCCTTCCCCATGTTATTTCTAAGATCCTATGGCTTTATTGATCGAAGTCTGTATTTATCAAAGACCCTTTTATCGTACAAAATAGTGTATTCCTTGTTCTCTTCAATTAGTTTTGACATATCCATTGGAACGGCTATTGTTCTTTCAAGATTATTAAAATTAATTACAGTCATTTCATTTTCATTAATCTTTTGAACAGTAACTGCTTCAAAAATTGAAGTTCGAAAGGAATTCCATAACAAAATTAAAATCAATAAAAGTAATAGTGACCTGATGAGTCCCTTATTCTTATTCACTAGTTCTTTTCATCTCCTTTAGTTTCAAAACAGAGTTCCTCCAACTAAAACTAGCTTATTTTAATTTCAGGTAACTCATTCAAATGATTTATTTCGATAGTGTATTTCTTAAGCTTATGGTTCTCAAGTCCATCCCATCTGTCTGAGAAACGATAAAACATATCTCCGAAGTTCATCCCTTCAGGTAATACATCCACAAGCTTTATTTCATCGATTTCAGACTCCGGTAAGCTCTCCAGCAATTTAACCTCAGCATAAGAAACCATACCAAAGCTCCCATTCCATTCATATACACCATAAGGTATTAATTCGAAGTGTACTGCCCCTGTCTCTTCATAGAGTTCTCGACTTGCCGTGTGTAAAAGTGTTTCCCCTATTTCTTTGTTGCCTCCTGGGATCTCCCAACCTCCTCTTTTCCTATTTTTTATAATGATGAATTTATTATTGTATTTAGCGATCATAACTGCAAATTTGATTAACTCTGGATCAAGTTCATCTAGATCAAACCAGTGGCTCATGTTATCTCTCCCATAAACAACTATTTTTTCAATATATAATTGTTAAACCATTGAAGTGGTAACAAGCTATCATCGGATATAATCGTTGTGAATACCGCAACCAATCCTTGCTTTTGGTTAACAAAGATATATTGCCCTCTGAGATATTGAGTCTATCATTTTATTTCCAACCTGTAGATCACTTCATCATCTGAATTGGTTCTGTTCTCACTAATGAAGGACATGCTCTTATACAAATTTTGTGCTATTTCGTTATCACGTTCAACCGTTAATGAAATAACCTTGCACAACGGATGCTGTTTTGTAATGTAATCTAGAATGGCTCTTATAGCGCTCTTTCCCATTCCTTTGCCTTGATAGGATTGATCGATTTGAAAACCACCAATCCAGTAATTATCTGTACTATCTGGCGTATAACTCAGATAAAAGAAACCAAATATCTTACCATCAATCTCAAGTACGTAAGGATCAAATGCTTCATCCCACGGTTTTATATAGGCGTAAGCGATCCCCTCAATAACAGATGGAACTAATGAGACTTGGTGTTCATACAAAGAGATCTTCAGCGCCTCTTCCCAATTCTCTCGGGTGACTGGTTGTATTCTTATATTCACCACTGCATCTCCTCTTTCGACAATCCTTGTTTGATTCTAAAGTTCTTTTCAATTTCACTTACAACCACTTCCAAATGATGTTCAATCAACTGTATCGCTTGTTTTTTATTCTTCGTGATTGTTGCAGTCTTATGGTTTTTGTTAATTGTACATATAACTTCTTCTGTATTATATTGATGGTTCCATTTCACAATCATCTTGCATAAGTTCTTGAATGACTGCTTGTAATTCCACGGTTGCAAACCCATTCTGGACAATACAAACCTTTTTATAATCCGATAATCTCTAATGAAAACATTTGGAGCTAATACAAAAATCAAATCCGCTTCCTGGATGGACTTAATGGTCCAATCTTTGCACTGCACTCCTTCTATAATCCAAGCCTCTGAACTGATAATAGATTGGATCGAATCATCCCTAACACTTTCAGGATATCTCAGATTTTCGGCGCTTCTGTCCCATATGAGATTGTCTAATTCATAGGAAGGTATACCGTATTTATCCGACAATTCTTTGGCTAATGTTGATTTCCCACTACCGCAAGATCCAATAATTCGTATTCTCATACATATTCTTTCTTCAAAAATGCATAGATGACATTATCAACAAATCGATTTTTCCAATAATAATGTTCTTTCAATATGCCTTCTTCACTGAAACCAATTTTCTCAAGCAACTTTCTTGATCCCGCGTTCTCTGGCTCTACAAATGCTTCAATTCTGTTTAATTCAAGGTTCTTGAATCCATATTCAACGATTTTCTGAGTTACCTCGGTCATGTAACCCTGCCGCCAGAACTCTGGTGCTAACTCATATCCCAACACAGCTTTATGATGTTGTTTCATCCAACCATGAAATCCGCATGTTCCAATAATTCTGTTATCCGATTTCAAAGCAATTCCCCAGCGAATAACCTGACCATTTTCGAATCGTTCTTTCCACCTTTGTATAAGTTCTTCTGCTTGTTTTATAGTTGTGAAACTTTCTACATCGTAGAATCTTGTAACTTCATCTGACGAAAAATATTGAAATATATCCTGGGAATCACTCTGTTTAATCTCTCTTAACAGCAGTCCTTTGGTTTCAAGTTCAGGAAAAGGAGTCATGTTCACTTCACCTCAATCGAGTATACTGCTACATTTTTCCCAATTATATCTACGTCCTTCTCGTGTTTCATGCCATTCTTTTGCGCGACTTTCATAGAACCCACATTGCCATGTTGAATTAAAGATATTAATCTTTTCTGTTTCAAGTGATCCATGCCATATTCTTTCCACGCTTTTGCTTGTTCATAACCATAACCCATTCCCCAGTATTGCTCTACAACCCAGTAACCAACTTCAAGCTCATCATTGCCTTCAATGATTTGAGGAATCAGTCCAGAGGTTCCAATTAACTTGTTATCCTCTTTATTAAATGCGAGGAACAGCCCTTTATCATCTTTATTCCAGTTGATGAACTTTTCCAGGCTTTGCATGGTTTCTTCCTTGGTCCAGGGTCCTCCATGTCTTATAAATTTCATCATATTTGGCTCATGAGTCATCTCAAAAAGTAAATCAAAATCATTTTTGGTATATTTCCGAAATATAAGTCGTTCTGTCTGCATCTTTCTCTCAACTCCTTATTCATTTATTTCAAAATCGTTTGATCGCGATCTACTGTCGATGTGAAAAACACTTGCCTTATCTCGTCACGAAATACTTCTTCATACCGATGTCTTCCAATCTGATCAAAACGGGCTTGAACTCGCTTTACGTGTTCTGTATCTGATTTTATCTTTTTCTCAATATCTTCGTATTGTTCAAAGGTATCGTATTCCCACATCGCAAAAATTTCGCTAGTTTCATCATCGATTGGTGTGTGCCATCTCCCAATAAGTCTTGATCCGTATTTCAACTGGGATGGCAGCAAAATATCATTAAATAGAGCATTAAACTCTTCTACAAAAGAAGTCGCAATAATATAAGTTTTTCTCCTATATATCATCATGTGTACCTCCTTATGTGTAATAAAAGCAGAACACCTATCTCGTCACAATTCCCGATGTAATTTTCATGTTCGGAGAATAGGTTAACCAAGTTGATAATATATACTAAATTTTCAATCTTCCATACACGTTGAACCAAAAACAAAAATTCAAGATAATCATCGTTATAGTAAAGCCACCGCATATTTCTCAGATATTCAATTTGGTCATCCCAATAGTAATCAGACAAGGCAATTCCCCAGCTTCATAAAGATGTAATCGTATTCATAAACATTCAAATATCATGGGGAAACGGACTAGAGTGTGTCTTCAAACTCAGGCAAGTAAACGATGTTGGGTGCCAGCTTACTGTCCGAAAATTGCTGAAGTTCAGGGTGACTGATGCTGGCGCATGGCCAGGCGATTTTCTAAGGAACACAGGACATCTTATTCGGCCCTCACGTCCTCTTTTAAAATTGTAAGGAACATGAGACATCTTAATTCCCACAATCATCTGACAAAAACGCTACAAAAGGCTATTTTTTCTGGTATAGCGTGTCTCAGATTCCTTAGATTTCGGAGGGCGTTTCAAATTCCCGAATAAGACGTGTCAGGTTCGTTAGCGTTAACACCTAACACTAAACTCAACGCTATGTTAACGCATATCAACGAAAGCATGGGATAGTCTATCAAACCTTAGCAGTTAATCCCATGCTCCTTTATCACCAGACCGATAGTTTTGTCCTAGCATCATTCTCATCTGTTAAATATTCGAGAGATTCAAATCCCTGTCTATTTATATGATTATACAATTCCTCGACTTTCTCTAAATCTTTACAATAAACCGTGACGTAGGTACTATCGATCACAAGAAGAACCATCTGACAGTCACTCAACATATAATCTTCATAGGTGATAATATCTGTTATTTGTGTGCCTTTTGGAAATGCTTTTAAATCCGCAAATATTAAATAATACTCGTTGTTATCAATAAGCTTCTGTAATTCTTCTCCATTCATACCCATAATCATATCTGGAAAAAGACTATCCCCTAACGTATCATCAACAACGAAATAGGACTCCTCCTCACCAATAAACCAATCGAAATTAGATACTTCCATTGGTTTTAAAATCTCCCCAAGAAAGCGACCATAGGCGTTTGGTATTTCAAAACGTATTCCTCTGTTCATCTGTTCACCCTCTTATCATTTTCAATTCGAAGCATAATAACAGTACAGTTATTTCAATCGATACTTCTCATCATTTATAATTCCACTTACTATTTCAGATAATTGTTCTTCTGTAAAATGATTAGTATACAGCTTGTTATCTACTCTCAGATCCGGATGATTTTCAAACTCATCCAGCAGAATTATACTTCTTTCTTTCATTTGATATTCTTCTGCTCTTAGACGGTCTCTACGAATAATGGTTTGACGATCAACCATGAGTACAACATAGATTATGCGAACATGATAGTCTGCCAATTCTGTCATTAATCCATCAATGTCTTCCGGAAGGGCCACATAGTCCAGAACAACATCGTATTTATAATCCAATAAGTTTTTCACTAGACTAGATATATTTTTCCAAGTTAGGTCGTTTGTATCCTTATCAAGCCAGGGTTTACCTCGCCCTTTGACCGGAAAGTGACTAACCGCATCTCCAGAAATGTAAGCACTTTTATCTAAAGTCTGAACCAGCAGCTTGGAAGTTGTAGATTTCCCTACTCCAGGGGGTCCAGATATAATATATAGGTTTCTACTCATTTCGTATTCTCCTTACAATATCTTTTGGAAACTTCCAATATCCAGTTTTCTATCGAATTTATATCCAATCTCTTTAAACAGAGCACATTGTTCATAACCATTTCTCTCAAATAATGATTTACTTCTTGTATTCTCCATGCAAATCGTCGCAATTAAGGTATGGAATCCTTGTTCTTTTGCAATCTTCTCAATAAAACGTAGTGCTTGTTTCCCCAAGCCTTTTCCCAAAATATCGGGCTTCAAATATATGGTGACTTCACCGCAAATGTCATATGCCTGTTTACTCTTATATTGGGTGATCAGAACATAACCCATCATTTGATTGTTTTCAAGAATTACATAAGTTTTATACCGCGTATCCTTGTTCATCACAGAGGATTTAATCTGATCAATATCTAATTCCTCCGTATGAAACGAAATCGTTGTATTCATTACATAATAGTTATAAATCTCTCTAATTTCAGGGAGGTGCTGTTCGGTTACCTCTTCAAAAGTCACTGTCGTCAATTAGGTTCCATCCTCTTCTGTTCATGTCTTCATCATATGTATGAAATACCGCGTCTAGATTTAATTCACCGTAAATATGAGGATATTCCCTGCCTTCATTATACAGATCTTCCCATATAGCTTCTGACTTTATTTTAGAATTCCATTAATCAACGCGGCTTCCCACTCTTTTCTTAAGAGTACATGTACAATCATCATCCTAAAATATTCCTTAATAAAAAATGATAATTATTTGGATAGGACCTTCCTCAATATGAGTTCTATGATTTCACTAGTCTCCAGATGATCGGTAATAATGCGAGTTTGAAATTGTTCATCTTTGAAAGCTTCAACACACTTTGGTGCTTGTTGATACTGCCAGCCTCCATATTCATCTCCACGTTTAGCCAAACGATGATAAATCGTCTCTTCTGTAGCCGTAAGGCAAAAATGATGAATGTCCTGATCGATCTCTTTCAACCCGTTATAGATGTAATTAAAGTTTTCCTCTTTATAGATGGTCATGGGGATAATTAAGTGTCTGTTGTATCTCTGCTTTACTTCTTTAGCCGTCTTTACGGTTAGCATTTTCCATAAATCGATATCTTGAAAATCATCCGTACGTTCCCTTTCCTCTCTACAATTCTCCGGAAGAAGTTTTCTGAGCATATAACCTATTTCTTCAGGATCGTAAATCATGCTGTTTGCAATTAAGGGCTGAAGTGCTTCTGCTGCAGAAGTTTTTCCCGAACCAAACGCTCCATTAATCATGATGATCATTTGATGATTTCACTCCCATTCAATGAAATTTTTCAATAGAAACCAGATTCTTCACATACAATTTCATCCATTATAAATGTTTTCCTTCCACTTTTGTGTTACAAAATAGCAAAAAACATAATGAAACCCCATTGGGTCAACCCAACGGGATTTCATCATAATGCATTATTTTTCAATCAACCTTGAGCTTGTTAATGTATTTCCAAGTAATCGATGTATATATCCCATGTCCCGTCATCGGCTGTTACAACCAATTCAATGACCTGATTTCCCGTCCCATGACTGATATTATTCAGGGTATAAACCGCTGGAGCGCTTCCGCCAAAGTAAAAGGTTCCCTTCGTCTGTCCGCCAATCTTCAAATCAACTCTAGCCATATTGGCATTGTTTGAAGCTCCACGAAGCGAGAAATTATGAGTGCTCGTTGCAAAATTCTGAGTGTATTTAACCAAATCATTGTTGGCATAAAGGACCACACCATTGAAAGGAGAACTGATATTGCCGGTGTATTGTCCACCTTTGGTCATGTTCTCAGCTTCCACTTTTGTTCCGTTATTCGGGGGATTGGTAGTGCTATTATCGGGTGCGACTGCCCGACCGGTAGTTGATGAGATCATACCTGAGCAAAGGCCACGATTCTTCAGATTTTGTGCAATCTGCGGAATGGCCTGAAGTGTCGTCTGGTACTGATCATGCATTAGTATGACGTCACCACTTTTCATCGTGTTCACAGCTGCCACGATCTGGGCTGCGCTAGCACCATTCCAGTCTTGGGAATCTACGTTCCACAGTACTTCCTTCAGACCGTTTTGGCTCACAACGGATTTCAAGGTCGCATTTGTCGCACCATAAGGAGGTCTGAACAGTTTAGGGGAACTTCCGGTAATGGACTGGATCGTCTGCTGTGTCCGAGTAATCTCTGACGACATCTGAGAACTGTTTAATGTGGTCATGTTTGGATGTGTATAGGAATGATTGCCAATCCACATACCAGCTGCTACTTGTGCAGAAACCAGAGATTTATTATTTTGTGCATTTTGTCCAACATTGAACATCGTTGCCCGTAAGCCAGCCTGCTTCAACGCGTTAAGCATGTTTGTTGTATTTCCAGATGGGCCATCATCAAACGTCAGACCTACATAACCATTCGGACAACTTGCATCTGCAGCACGAGCATCAGGCACCCCCGGAATAGAAAACAAGGTACCGAAAAGTGCGAGAGATATTACCACCTTTGCCAGCTTTACTTTGAACATAAAATTACCTCCCTCATAGTTATATTCACAGCATAATACCTTCTACACTCCCTCTCTTTATCGAACTCTCACCCCTCGAAAAAAAAGCGCTTTCAAAAGTATGTAATTCGCTACGTCCTTTCTCATAGAGAAGAGCTTTTAGTTCAAGGTGAGTTCAGTATAAACGATAAGTTTATTTAAAGTAAGTTGAATTTTATCCAAAATGTTCTAATTTTTCACGAATTCTAGAATCGCCTGTTGTACATCTCCCGTCCAGCACTCTCCTTTGTAAAAATATCCTCCGGGGGCACCATGCGCTTCGGGAGTGTACGCCCTGCAATAATTTCTTTTGTAGCCTGCATAAGCTGAGGACCAAGCAGCGGGTTACATTCCACCACAGCGTTGATTTTCCCACTCGCCAGAATTTCAAGTGCTTTGCGGGAGCCGTCCACCGAGACAATGATAATGTCCTCTCCCGGCTTCAGCCCAACTTCTTCTATCGCTTGTATAGCGCCAAAAGCCATTTCATCATTATGGGCAAAAAGAACCTGCGGCCGTTCGTCTTCCGGGACCTGAAGGAATTCTTTCATCACTTGTTTCCCATTGTCCTCCGTAAAATCGGCAGGAGCACTTTGTGAGAAGATGATATCTGCTCTGGTTTCGAAAATGCTTCTAAATCCCTCGCCACGCTGGATAGAGGGTGTAGAACCACTCGTGCCTTGCAGTTCGGCAATCCGTATCAAACCCGGATGATTTCGCATCCGATCCTGAATGTACTTCCCAGCCTTCACACCTTCCTCATAAAAGTCCGATCCAATCGTTGTCACAAAAAGTGAAGTGTCTTTGACATCAACTGACCGGTCTACGATAATCACGGGTATACCTGCATCCCTGGCCTCCTGAAGAATACCATCCCAGCCCGATTCCACGACCGGTGCAATGGCAATGACATCCACCTTTTGCCTGATGAACGACCGAACAGCCTCGAACTGTTTCGTCTGAGACTGTTCTGCATTTTTTATTACAAGGGAGATTCCCGATTCAGCCGCAGCATTGCGAATAGACGTGGAGTTTGCCAGACGCCAGGCACTCTCTCTGCCCAGTTGTGAAAAACCTAAGACAATCGGTTTCGTAGAGGTATCCCTTGCTACCGCTGATTCCATCCATTCCTCAACGGAGGGAAGAGTTTCTAAGTTGTTAGACGAGATGGGAGGAGGAACAGATTCAGACTCAGGGGTTGTGCAGCCGACAAGCAGCAGTAGAATGAACAAACACAACCAGTTCACATGTCTTCTCACTCACGCATCCCCCATCTCATTGTCATATCATTTAATTCGATCAACTTAATGCAGTGATTTCGAGGATACTCGCCGCCCGCTAAGAAGTCGTTGGAACAAAATAAAAACAAACAGCATCAGGCCAATCACAATCTTGGTCCACCATGAGCTGAGCGTACCTTCGAAGCTAATTATAGTTTGGATAGCCCCCTGGATCAATACACCAATAAAGGTTCCCGCCACATATCCTACACCACCTGTTAACAAGGTGCCTCCTATTACAACAGCGGCAATGGTATCGAGTTCAAGACCCATGGCGTGTAATCCATAACCGGATAACATATAGAAGGTAAAGACAACACCGGCAAGCGCGGAACACAAACCGCTGAACGTGTACACCAGGATTTTGGTACGTGCAACCGGCAGTCCCATGAGCAACGCGGATTGCTCGCTTCCGCCGATGGCGTAAACGTTGCGCCCAAACCGGGTGTAATGTGCCAGGTAGATCGCGAGCAGTACAATAACTAGTGCAATAATCACATTAATGGAGACAAAGCTGCCCCCTGGCAGGGAAATTTTCGCCTGCGCAACTTGTGTGTAAAACGGATTCGTAATGGTAATGGTATCGAGACTGATGACATAACACAGCCCCCGCGCCAAAAACATGCCTGCCAGTGTCACGATGAAAGGCTGAATTTTAAAATAGTGGATGATCGCACCCATGACTGTGCCAAACAACGCACCCATGACAAGCACCATAGGTATAACAATCGCAGGCGACCACCCTTGCTTCTCGACCAGACTTGCGCTAATGATGGTCGTCAGCGCAATGACAGAACCTACCGACAGGTCGATTCCTCCCGATACAATCACAAAAGTCATGCCAATCGCCGTGATAATCAGAAAGGCGTTATCAATGAGAAGATTAAGCAGTACCTGAGTGGAGAAGAACCCCGTATAGCGGAAAGAGCCTATGGCAAACATCACGGCCAGCAAACCGAAGGTGACAAAGACCGGGAGATACTTACGATTAAGAAACATGGCGGTTAACCCCCTGTTCGGCTGGAAACTTCCGTTTTTTCCAACGGATCACCATGGAATTGCGGAATGAATCGGATTGAATCAAACAAACGGCCAGTACAACAAAGGCTTTGACAACCAGCGTAACTTCTGGCGGGACTCCAATCATATAGATCGTCGTTGTTAAGGTTTGGATAATGAGTGCTCCAACGACGGTACCCATTAGATAGAAACGACCACCATTGAGCGAAGTACCCCCGATGACTACAGCAAGAATGGCATCAAGTTCATACCACAGACCCGCGTTATTGCCATCCGCACTGGATACATTCGAGCTGAGAATAAGCCCGGCAATGCCGGCACACAGACCACAGAAGACATATACCGTGAGAATAACCGTTTTTGAACGAATACCTGCCAGTTGGCTCGCGTTTGCGTTACTTCCAACCGATTCGATAAACAGTCCCAGTGCCGTTTTTCTCGTCAACAATGAGGCAACTAGCAGCACAGTTAATACGATGAAGATGGAAAAAGGCAATGCTGCAAGCGAACCTGCACCGATATAGGCGTAGTTCGCGTTGGATACAGTAATAATCTGTCCACTCGTAATCAATTGCGCAATCCCACGTCCGGCTACCATCAGGATAAGCGTTGCAATAATGGGCTGGATTCGGGCAACCGAAACCAGCGCCCCGTTCCATATGCCCAAGATCAGTGAGAGACCTATAGATAATCCAAGTGCACCCAACACAAGCCAGAGCGAACTCTGATCCACTCCTCTGCTGATGCTCATACAAGCCACGGCACCGGAGATCGCTACAATAGAGCCCACGGACAAATCAATACCTCCGGTTGCAATCACCAGTGTCATGCCGATCGATACCAGAATTAAGGGCGCTCCAAAATTGAGAATATCAATCAAGCTGCCATACAGATTCCCTTCACGCATGACGAGGGAGAAGAAATCCGGAGAGTACAGCAAATTAAAGATTAAAAGTAAACCAAGCATACATAACGGCCAAAACAAATGATGTTTACGCATCTTGCCCGCCATCTCTTTAACCTCCTGCCATTGCTTTCATGATTTGCTGTTGATGGATCTGATCCCCGCTAAGTTCTTGCACTTTTTTGCGGTCCCGGATTACGGCAATCCGGTGGCTGACACGAATCACTTCTTCCAGCTCGGACGAAATGAACAGCACGGCCATGCCCTGCTTCGACAGAGAGAGCACCAGCTTCTGTATCTCAGTCTTTGCACCGATATCAATTCCACGCGTAGGTTCATCGAGAATCAACAGATCGGGGTTCATCAGCAACCACCGTGCAAGCAACACCTTTTGCTGATTACCGCCGCTCAGATTTTTAATTAAATGCTCCGGGTTTTTCGGATGGATATTTAACAGGTTGATGTACTTTTCGGCGATCTCATCCTGTTTCTTGCGTGAGATGGGTTTGGACCAGCCTCGTGTCGCTTGTAAAGCCAGAATAATGTTCTCCCGAATGGTCAAATCATCGATTATGCCTTCGGTTTTACGGTTCTCGGAGCAAAAAGCAATATTCTGATCAATTGCATGACGCGGAGACTTGACCGTACTTCCTGTATCTACAACGAGCAGCTTGCCTTCATCTGAACGATCTGCACCAAAGAAAAGGCGAGCAATCTCAGTACGACCAGACCCCAATAATCCAGCCAAGCCCACGACTTCTCCTTTGCGAATGTCCAGATCAAATGGCTCAATTGCTCCTTTGCGTCCAAGTGCCTTAGCGGTAATTAACATTTCTCCCGACTCCGCCTGGGCAGCATCCGCTTCCTTCGGAAGCTCCTCAAGCACCTCAAGCTCCTTGCCGATCATCTTGAGCACCAGTTCCATGCGTGGAAGTTCTGCGGCTATGTACTCTCCTTCCAATTCCCCGTTACGGAGCACCGTTAGACGATCCGACATTTCGTATACCTGATCAAGAAAATGAGTAACAAAAAGAATTGCGAGACCTTCACTCTTTAATTTGTGCATAATACGAAACAGTTGCTGAACCTCGTTTTTGTCCAGACTGGATGTGGGTTCATCCAATATGAGCACTTTTGCCGAGATGCTGAGTGCTCTTGCAATTGCAATCAGTTGTTGCATCGCGACCGAGTAGGTCTGTAAAGGAGCCTTAACGTCGATGGACAGATGTAATCTGTCTCGCAGAATGTTCTCCGCATCTTTGTTCATTTGCTTCCAATTGATTTTGCCAAATCGCATCGGCTCCCGCCCGATGAAAATATTCTCAGCGACCGTTAAGTTCGGACAAAGATTGACCTCTTGATAAACGGTACTGATTCCCGCCTTTTGCGCTTCAAGCGGACCGGAGATCGAAAGATGCCGGTTATCCATGGTTACCGTTCCTTCATCAATGGAATAAACGCCAGTCAGAACTTTAATAAGCGTCGACTTCCCCGCTCCATTCTCACCCATCAAGGCATGAATCTCGCCCGGAAACAAGCGAAAGCTGACGCTGGATAGCGCTTTAACCCCGGGAAATTGTTTGGTGATGCCTGTCATTTGCAAAATGGGTGCTTGCTCGGCCATATAACCCTCTCCTTTGTTATGGAAAAAAGTCATTTAGCGACAGCCTGGTCGAAAAATGACTTTTCGGTGTTATACGAATCTGCTTTTAATATTCACGTGTTGGCAATGCTTCTTTGGCTTGCTCCGATGTGAAGGTCGTCTCATCCGTAACGATTCGGGGTTCGATGTCTTTCCCGTCTACTACCGATTGAACCGCTTCCATTAATTGAGGTCCTAACAACGGATTACATTCAACGATAAAGTTGATTTTGCCATCAGCAGCAGCCTGCATCCCATCCTTCACGGCATCCACAGAGATAATGGTAATATCTACGCCTGGTTTCAATCCTGCCGCTTCAATGGCCTGAATTGCACCAAGTGCCATATCGTCATTATGTGCATAGAGAACATCTATTTTTTTATGTGCTTTGAGGAAAGCTTGCATGACTTCTTTGCCTTTGGCACGTGTAAAGTCACCTGATTGTGAAGCAATCACTTTAAGCTTCGAATTGGATGCAATCAATTCCATAAAGCCCTCTTGACGGTCATTCGCTGGTGCGGAACCTGTTGTACCCTGCAACTCAACGATATTGATCTCGTCTTGTGTGTCCTTGTATTGGTCACTAAGCCACTGACCTGCTTTGCGTCCTTCTTCTACAAAGTCGGAGCCAATAAAGGTTTTGTAGAGGGTTTTATCCGGGGAATCCACAGCACGGTCTGTCAAAATCACGGGAATGCCTGCATCCTTCGCTTCCTTCAATACGGTATCCCAACCGGATTCTACAACAGGGGAAAAAGCAATCACCGTTACCTTCTGCTGTATGAAGGATCGCAAAGCTTTAATTTGATTTTCCTGCTTCTGCTGCGCATCGGAGAATTTCAAATCATAACCCGCTTCTTTGGCTGAATCCTGAATCGACTTGGTATTCGCCGAACGCCAGCCACTCTCCGCACCAACCTGTGAAAAACCAAGCGTAATTGTTTTGGCGCTGGCAGGTGTACTGCCATTCCCACTCGTTGAAGTTTCATTATCGGAGCCTGCTCCTCCATTGGTACTGCTACATGCCGTGCTGACCAGCATCACCATAGCCAATGTTATGGCAAGTCCCCACTTTTTTTTGGTTCGCATGTTGTGATCCTCCCTTTTTTCGTTTCACCTTGTGGTGTGACCACATTATAGAACGCTTTCATTCCGAGCTTATATGGAGTCTCATACTTTATTTATGTAATAATTTAGTAATTTCAAAAAATGGAGTTTAAAAAGTGTAATTTCTTTGTTTAATTGTGTAGTATTTAGCGATTCTCTTACATATTAGAAAATCATGTTATACTAATGATACATTTTTGATCCCTTCAGATGGAGTGGAATACGTTGAAACTCATTCAATGGATTGCTTCAAGCCTCAGGCTTAAATTACTCAGCATGTTTATCATCCTCAGTTCAGTACCACTGATCGTGGTTGGATTGATTTCTTACCACAAATCCTATACTGTCGTATCCAATCATAACAAGGCCTCGACACAGCTGGTTGCCGACCAGCTTGCCAGGAACATTGACATCTTGTTTGAGGATACGGAACGGCTGCTCGAACTGGGCAAGAATCCGCAAGTGCTTCAATACCTGTATTCTCAATCGGAGTCCTACCCGGAAGCCAAAGCCATCCTTCAGACATACAATCTTTATCGGGAAACCTACAAGTATGACAAGGTACTTAATATCTCGTTCGTGAATTTCTATGGAAAAGGCATAAGTGAACGAAAAGGCGTGTTCAAGCTGGAACGAAATCCGCTGCGTAACCCGTACTTCAAGTATCTGATACAGTATCCGGATGCCATTCTGCGCATCCCTCATTCTGCAGCCTATGCCGAATATAACAGGCTGGATGGGTTTGCTTACCCTAAACAGAATGCGCTTTCAATTATAACCACGGTCAAAGAGCGAATTACGCATGAGGTCATCGGGTTCATAGTAATTGATTTGAATGATTCGTTCATTGATGATTTTTTGACGAATACCCCTATTAAGGATTCCGGTTTTTTCTATATTAGTGATCAATACGGAAATACACTCTTCAGGCCGGATGCCACCCCGGCATCCATAACCATGATGGATCAGATCCGATCGGTTCCTTTACATCTACAGCACGACAGCTTTATCCTGTCTGCAGGATCCAAGCCCCAGTTTGTTGTATACAGCACCTCAAAACAGACCGGATGGAAAATGATCGGGGTAGCTCCTTATCAGGAAATCATTGCAGAGGCCAATAGCATTCGCCAATTGATCATCATTACGGTTTTGCTAAGTGCTTTCTTTGCGATATCGTTATATTTTTTCCTGAATAATCGACTGATTCTTCCCATCCGGATTCTGATGAACAAGATGCGTAAAGCTGCAAACGGTTACTTGGAAGCCAAAGTCACACCACACGGCTCGGACGAAATTGCTGATCTGGGCAAAAGTTTCAATGTGATGCTGGATAAACTCAAAATGCTAATCGAAAAGAGCATTCGAGAGAATGAACAGGTGAAAATAGCTGAACTACGTACGCTGCAAGCTCAGATCAACCCTCATTTCCTCTATAACACATTGGAATCCATCCTATGGATGGCTGAAGCAGAGAAAAAAGAAAATGTAATCAAACTTGTGCAGGCCCTCTCGAAGTTCTTTCGTTTGAGTCTGAACAAAGGATTCGACTGGGTATCCATTCAAACCGAGCTTGAACATGCGCGGAGTTACTTGGTTATTCAACAGATGAGGTACCACGATATTCTCACCTACGAGATCAGCGTTGATCGTGAGCTTCAGGATTATCCCATTTTGAAAATGACGCTGCAGCCCCTGATTGAAAACGCGCTCTACCATGGGATCAAGAACAAACGCGGTCAAGGGCTGATATCCATCCACGGATATGTAGAGGACAATAGCATCATTCTCACTGTACAGGATAACGGAATTGGCATGTCTGCGGATCGATTGGCACAATTACGTGAAGAGCTGGAGAAGCCGGCCGGTTCCCGTTCACCCCAAGATGACGAGCAGGAAGGCGGATTTGGTCTGCTCAATGTACATCACAGGATTCGACTCTATTTTGGACCAGCTTATGGCGTTGAAATGGAAAGTACGTATATGGAAGGCAGCACATTTATGATTCGTATCCCCAAAAGCAAGGAGGTTAACCGTTGAAAAAAGTGATGATTGTGGATGACGAAATTGGAATTCGGGAGAATATACGGAGCTGCATTGATTGGGAAAAGGAAGGTTTTCACTATTGCGGGGATGCACCCGACGGCGAGCTTGCGTTACCTTTAATTCATGAATGGGCTCCGGATATTCTGATTACGGATATCAAAATGCCATTTATGAACGGATTGGAACTGACCTCCATCGTTCGCACTCAACAACCTGATATCAAAATCATTATCATGAGCGGTCATGATGAATTCAGCTATGCCCAGGAGGCTATCCGACTTGGTGTGACCGAGTACTGTCTAAAGCCCATTAGCGCAGCAGAGCTAATCCAAATGCTTCATAAGGTCAGCAAACAAATGGATGAAGAACATCAACGCATGACAAACCGGACGATCACCAAAGAAAAACTGCTGGCCGATCTGTGCGGAGGACTCATCGGTACAACCGATGCGATTGAATCAGCCAAACAACTCTCACTTCCTCTCTCGGCCAGGTATTATACAATTGTCATTATCGACGTTCGATTAACAGATGATTCCCGGGAGCCGGAATCCCTGATGAAGAAGCTGCTTCCCATACTGGAGGAAACTCGTGATCCCCACGTCGAACTTCTTCCTTATATTCGAAGCCGAACCGAGTTGGTGCTTCTGCTCAAGTATCACTCCGATGACAGCATATCCGTATATCTGGAGCAGCTTCGCGGGCGGGTTCGTATGGAACTTGAGCATACGTTCAAATGTAATATTATTCTGGGCATTGGCAGTCAGCAGGAGCGTCTGCAAGGAATTCATGTCTCGTATCTGGAAGCGGAGGAGGATAAATATATTACCCGGCTCACCCTTCAGAACAGAGCTTCTCTACGTGAAATTAACCTGGATGAGCAAACGAATCTTTTTCTCGACAGGAATTCGTTTCTTGAATTTCTCAAAATCGGCAGCCCCAATCTGCGTGACCATTTTGTTCAGGAGTTTGCCGCTCCATTACAGTCCTTCGACTGGAAGTCCTCATCGTATGGCTTCTATCTGTTGAATGATCTTACGCTGGAGTCGTTTCGGCTCGCGAATCAGTTGTTCCGCATGAGTGACCATTCGGATGAGAACATTACTTCCCTACAACAGACGATTCGGAAGATTACGTGCTGGGAGGATTGCACCCAATATCTGTGTTCCCTGCTTGACCTGTTATGGCAGAGAAGAGCAGCCTGCTCCGGAAAATACAGTGATGTTATTGATCAGGTGAAAGCCTATGTATCCCGTGAATACAATAACGAACAGGTCTCGTTGAAGATGATTTCTGCACACGTCAGAATCAGTCCAAGTCATCTAAGCAAGATTTTCAGTCAGGAAACCGGTCAAACGATAACGGAGTATCTAACCCAGATTCGAATCGGTAAAGCCAAGGAGCTGCTGAAAACAACCAACAACAAAACCTTTGAGATTGCTTACAAAGTCGGTTACAACGATTCTCACTATTTTTCTAATATATTCAAGAAAACAACAGGTTTTACACCAAGAGAATACCGAACTCAAGGGACTGAGGAATCGCAGGCCGGACCATCAGATATGAGAAAAGAGCCAATGTATGAATAAAGCCAAATTTGCACTTTTACTTACACTAATACTGCTGTTCCCGATGATCATTTCATCCGGTTCGGCACATATTCGTCCACAGCAGATGGCTGTAACACTTCCTGCAACTTCACCCGTAGAGAAATCTGCAGCGAGCAAAACTTTTGGTATCATTTATCCAATGACGTATCCAACCTATGAGATGATCACGAAGGATGCAACGGAGTATGCAGGGAAACACAATATCACGTTAATTGTAAATGCCCCTGATGAAGCCAATACCGAACAACAGATCCGTATCATGGAGAATATGATCAAACAGCATGTGGACGGGATAGCTATATCTCCTGTGGATGCTGCTGCACTTACTCCCGTTATTGATGCAGCCCAAGCTGCGGGTATTCCTGTCATTACATTTGAGTCAGATGTCCCAACCAGTCATCGAATCGCTTATGTGGGCGCTGATAACTATCGCACTGGCCAGCAATTCGCGATGACGACTACACGACTCCTGCATAATCAAGGCATGATTCTTGTCGAGAATGGCTTGGAGGAGATGCAAGGTTTGCAGCAGCGGCTTAATGGATTCATTGATTATATCCGCAGTGAAACAGACATCGAAATCTTGGAAGTTCGTTATCATCAAGGGAATGAAGATCAAGCCATGTCCGATATGGAGAACATGATTCAAGCTCACCCTCACTTCAATGCGATTATCGGGCTCGATTTTGTTTCTGTCTCTGCCTCTACCCTGATCTGGAAAGCAAAAGGCCTTAACCGGCATTTAATCGCGTTTGGTGACAGCCCAACCAGCGAAAACGGGTTGCTCAACGGTCAATTGTCTGCCGTTATTTCGCAGAATGAAGAAGTCTGGGGTACCAAAATGATGGAGACCCTGTTACTCGCTAGCGACGGTGTGCCTGTGAAGGAATTTATTGATACGGGGATCATTGAAATAAACCAGGAAGCAATTAATTAAGGGGATGTCCTCCTGTCATTCTGATGACAAGAGGACATCCCCATTTAAATTTTCGTACACGTAGTTATTACATCCGTTCATCGAAGTGTTCCTCAAGAAAGATGAAGCTCAAGTATGATGATCCCTTTTGCGAAGTCATTTTTTCCATTCGTTTTCTAATATGCTCATCTCCATAAGATTCCAGAAGGTATCTTCATATCTTCTTGCATCACGAATAAGTCCTTCTTGTACAAAGCCCGCTTTTTCATAACATCGGATGGCTGAGACATTAAAATCAAATACGCCCAGACTGATCCGGTGTAACTTCTCCTCTTCAAATCCAATTCGAAGTGCCTCATCGATCATTTGCTTTCCATAACCTTTACCCTGATATGGCTTGCCAAGAAGCACCTTACCGATACGCCCTGAACGATTATATCGATCGATACCGCCAAGAGCAATATGGCCCACAATCTCCTGAGTCGATTCATCCATCACTTTATAAATGAACTTATTTGAAGTGTTCTTATCATTGGCACCATGCAAATAATCCGATAGCTGCTCTCTGGAAAGTGGATATTGGAACTGAGGGCCGGCCCACTGGAGCAAAAATGCTTCATCCCCACTCCATTCGATCAGTTGATCAAAATCTTCCGGTTCAAAGTATTGGAATGTAATCATGTATATCCGCCCCTTCTTTTTTATGTCATATCATAACCTATTTCAGTTCTCTTGTGTCGTCATAATTATGAGTTTCATCAAACGCTCTGTTTCTTATATTCATTTCATGAATGTAGTTTCTGACAACATTCATTGTACTAATTAAACAGATAACTCCACCCAAAATACATATCGCGGCTATCCAATAATTCAGTGCAAAATTCACTTGATAATCACTCGGAGTATAACTGCCAGCTGCTGCTGACTGGAATGCTGCATACCCTAGCTTAGGAATCACCTCTTCAATCATTTTCGAGATTGTAATAATCACAATTCCTAACATGATAAAGAGTAATGAGAAAATAATGTGTATATGCTTCAAAGACAAGCTACCTCCTTTATAATCCAAATCGCGTGTGATTTGGCACTACTTGCATCTTAGAAGCCGAACGACTTCGCCATCGATCAATCCCTCACTTACTCTCTGAAAACCAAGTGATTCATACAGATTCCCGGCGATACCATTTTCCGGCCTGTGTCCAATCATGATGCTTTTGCAATTCAGCGATTCTTTCATTAGACCAATCAACTTCCTAAGCGATTCTCTTCCATAACCTCTGCCTTGGTATTTTTTATCTAACATTAGAGCAAGAATCCAGTAGTTATCCTCATGATCCGGTTGATCTGAGTACACAGCAAATCCAACCAGATCTGAATCAAAATAGATGGCCATGGGTTGAAAATCGTTCACGACCTTGGATTCAGCAATCCAGTATACAACTGGCGCGGGAAAACTTTTTTTCTGTTCTTCAGTTACATCCAGTTGGGTGCATGCATACCAATTATCCACCGACACACGTTTTAAATGAATCATAAATTGAAATTCCTCCTAGTGAGAATTACACAGAGGAATCCCTCGGAACCCTTCCCTGGGTCCTCTGTGCTAGACAAAAACACCTCTTGCAACTTCATTTCTTCTACTCGGATTCGTATTGTTTCTCATATCACATCACTCCTTTCACGTTGTTGTGCAAACCTCTTGCAACTTCAATCACCTGCTAAACCTTTGATCTCTGATAATTCAGGAGTATGTTTCACAAGGTGAGCTATTTCATCATAAGCTGCGTTAGCTGCTAATGCAGCTTTAACTGCCTCAGTCCCTCTTGTCTTCCAGATCGAATATATCCATTTGGAAAAACCATATGCATTTATGTGGTGACCATGTTCCTGTATCTGCATAAACAATTTCACACTTTCCTCATACCTTTCGATATCCGTTAAAATACAGGCCAAATTGTTTAACGCAATGTTGATATCTCTCTGCGAATTTCTGGAGACATTAATATCCTCCCAGCTGCCGACCACTTCATCTTTTCTTGAAATGCTCAGTGCACCATCATTGATTTCATCAATCCAGTCCATCGTTTCGTTCAAAAGAGCTTCGACTCCCGCAACCTCCCCGGCATGATACAGATAGGCCAGACGCTGTTTGTTGTATGTAATTCGGGCAAAAAGAATATTGGACCATGTCTCATCTTCTTGTATGAGCTGATTCATATTTTCAAGCACACTGTCCATTTCACTGTATCTCTCCAAAACCCAAAGCGAACCACCCAAAGCCCGATGACTCTCGAACCGAACACCTCGGTTGGTATCCAACTTCGGGGCATGATCGCAAGCATATTGGTACCAATCCATCCAATGATCAAAGTAGTTCCCCAGAGATAATGACAACGCTTGTGTCGAATCCGAAACGATCCAGTGTAACTGCTCCGGGGCGAGGTTTTTTCTCCCCCATTCGAAGAATTCCCGGTGATTGGCATAAAGCGGTTCCGGCTCTCTTAACAAGGCATAACCATCTGAAATATTCCAGTAGACCCAGCCTTGTTCATGGACAGACAATTTCCTGGATTGTTCGAAGTTTTTCAGTAACTCAATCATACCCTGATGATCCCCTCGAACTACTAATTCCTGAAAAGATTGAACGATATTCATCCCCATCCTCCGTCCCTAATTAGTTTCAACCCAGCTATGTCAATGGCTTCGTGCCGCAAGCTGTAATGAAATTCATCATGGCATAGGCTTCCGGCGAATGATTTATCGCTTCAGAAGCTTGTTGCAGCTGAGCAAATTCCTCCGAACTGATCACACCTTTTTCAGCAAAATGTACAAAACGATTAAGATTAAACTGCTGCTTAAACCCTTCTATGCCTAACAGATCACTATGTTGAAGGACAGAATCAATGTCGACATCGATGTATCCGTTCTCAGAAAGGAGACGCGGCAGACTTCTACCAATTAAACGATTACCGCCGTGTTGTGCCACATAATCCGAAATTTTCATTAATACCGTATGCAAAGCAGGAACATCAGGATTCACTGCTCCAAAAACGCCGTCATCCACATCAATAATGGCAAGACGGCCGCCAGGCTTCAGTACACGATATATCTCTTGTGCAGCTTCGTCAGGATTGTTCAAGTGAAGAAAGATAAGTCTTGCCACGACAAAATCAAAAGAATCATCAGGCAGATCCATCTGGTAGATGGAAGACTCTACAAATTGTAATCGCTTGGAAGGAATATCTTTCAGCCGTTCTTTGGCTTGTGCTTGCAGTGAATGATCAATCTCAAGTGAGGTAAGCTCGCTGTCCGGCAGACTGTTCAATAATTGCTCTGTAATGTAACCTGGTCCGCTTCCGACCTCCAATACACGCATTCCATTTTTCAAACCATACCATTCTAGATTTCGGAATTCTTTGGACCACCCCATTATCGCCTGCATCTTTAACCTCTCTAATTCCTCTTGTAAACTTAACACTGCCGTTTGGATACTGTATGTTGAACGCGGATCACTCATATATTCTCTCCTGTTCTTAAGTAGAATAATAAAAACATATATTCTTAGATCTTTTTCTTCCCTAGAAAAAGAGCAACCTTATGTTGTTTCTCTATCGTTCCACCTGCAACATCAATGGAATCTTTGACTCGCTCCAGAAGTGAACGCCGAACATCAATAGAAAGTTGCTGATGTTTGGAATTGGTATTTAATAAAGCGACATATTCTTCGCTGGAGCAAGTCTGTATCCAGTTATACTCCTTAACCTCAATATCCGTGAACAAGCCGGATTTTTCTGTTATTTCTTTACGCTCCTGGATAACTTCATCTGGCGAAGGATATTGAGAATCATCCAGATGAGGGGCTAATGCTATGTAGTGGGAACGAATTTCATTGTGCAGCTGGTCATAGACCGGTACATGAATCGTCCAGAAAAGTCCAATGCCACCTGTATTCTCTAGCAATTCCCACGCCCGGTGGTAACCAACTTCCGGATCAATGAAGTGAAAGGCCGTTCCTGACACAATCAATTGAAATCGCTTTCCTTCGTTATTCCAGTCCTCAAATGAAGTGTTGATTACTTGAATCGATGGATATGACTTGAATTTGTCTGCGGTGAACTGTGCCAAGTTGCTTCCTAATTCAATACACGTGATGTTTGTATAATCCTTGCTTACCAATCCGCCAGTGGCCTGCCCCGTTCCGCAGCCAATCTCAAGAATGGAATCCTCTTTATTAAGATTCAGATATGTAAAAATATCATCAAACATTTCACTCGGATAGACGGGTCTATATCGTTCATATTCATTTGTTAAGAGATTAAACGTTTCCTTATTTTCCATTTCAGCAGCCCCCATTTCAATTGTGATTTTCCCATAATACATTGACTAAACTTACCATATCTTATTATTCTTGATAGTAAGAGGATAAACCTTTCATTAAGAGAATGATGATAGTTTAAGTTCAAATTTTATATCCTAGAGGACTGAGGTGGTCTTGTGAAAAGTATATTTGATACGATAAATGCCGCTGAAATTACAGAGCGCATGGATCAACTTAGTGAAAATTCCATCCCTGAATGGGGCACGATGCAGGTCTCTCAAATGCTGGCTCACTGTTCAGCATTTCATGATATTCCCTTAGGAAATGCTTTTCCACCTAGAGGATTACTTGGGAGACTTATAGGACAGTTCGCAAAACCAATGTTTTATAATGACAAGCCCTTGCCCCATAATATGTCTACGATCCCGACAATCATTATTGATGACCAACGACAGTTTATGGCAGAAAAAGAAAAGCTTGAGCAGCAGATTAATATCTTTCAACAAGGTGCTTCAGAAAAATTCTCCCGCCACCCCCATCCCTTCTTCGGAAAATTAACAGCCGAGCAATGGGGTAAAGGCATATACAAGCATTTAGATCACCATCTAAAGCAATTTGGAGTTTAGCGGTTATGTACCGTCTAAATTAGCAATGACTCAACTTCATTAACCCAATCTCCTTCTTCGTCAGCCAGTAAAGTCCTCCAACCGAGTAGATAAGCGGAATGTAAATTTTTCTCTTGATCATCTATAAATAGAACCTCTTCTCCATCTGCCAGGAAGGTTTTGACCCGTTGGTATATTTCAATCTCAGGTTTGCATAAACCCACTTGATTAGAGATGGTTACACTTTTGGTAAATGAGCTTAAACAGCTCAGATTCGGCTCAATCCATTCCTTACAATGATTGCTGAGTAGATGGATATCTGCGAACTCACTCCATCGCTCAAGGTATTGAGCGGCTGGTAAGGGAACAATTGAATTGTATAAGATGTCCTTCGCTCGGCTTATTGATAATTCGGGATACATCTCCTTCAACGATTGCCAGAACTCTTCTTCCCTCATCATTCCTGTCCAGAGCTTTCGTTTGATTCCTGCAAAATGTACTTTCAAAGATTCTGCCGATAGGTTGGTTTCCTCACTCATATCTTTCCAGCACGTCAACGACATATTACTTAACAAAACCCCTGCGATATCTAAAACGATCTGTGGTCTGCCTTTCATTTTATCGACCCCCGAGTTCAACTGATACGACGTATAACAGGCCTTAAGTTACTTAAAAGCGTCATGCGGAAGGACAGCATGCACACCCTTAACGCCATTCACAATTTGGGTGATACGCAGGTCAATTACCGCGCTTCCAAGTGCAATCGCTTCCACTCGATCTAGTCCGTACAACTCACCCATCAGATTGAGCATCCCGTCTAATGCTTGAACCGTAGCCTCATTCAGATCTTCATGAAAACCGAAGGTAATCCAGCCGGATGGCGTATGTGCACGAGGATTGGTCAAAATCATATCATCAATCACATTAAGCGTGACATCCACCACTTCCATCGGACATTCAATGGCCTGACAGCTGACTTCACCGTCTCCCTGCCGTGCATGACCATCACCAATCGCGAGATAACCCCCGTCTACGGGGATAGGTAAATATAATTTACTTCCCTGCACCAGTTCCTTGCAGTCGATGTTCCCTCCACAATAGCGAGGCGGCCAAGTCGTATGAATTCCACCTGACTCTGGCGGCATGCCCACTACACCCATAAACGGCGAGAGAGATACAGTGAAGGACTTTCCTTTTATTTCACAGCTTCCACTCATCGTTCGGCGATCAAGTGTCCAGTTCAGCGACAGTTCTTCAACCTCTGTTAGATGTAACTTCTGGTTCTGCCAGTTCGGATATCCGCCGGCGGAAGTAAACCCGTAACTTCCGGGTACGATCTCATTAAAAACAATCTCCAACGTCTGTCCTTGCTTCGCCTCATCGATATAGATCGGACCGATTAAGGCATGACCTCCATCTTTTTCACCTTGACGATCAAAAGGTTTCATGCGTTCCACATAACTCACACCTGTTCCCCAGCCCGCATCTAGCGTCTGAAAACGAATGGAATCACCAGATTTTACGCTCAAAATGGGGGTTACCTCATTAGTAAATGAACCGATCAGATTTTCCTGAGTTAATTCAATTGTATGAGTACTCACTACAATCCCTCCCTGGTTTGGGATACATATTATATTCAAAGCAAGCAACATGCTGTATTCCGTGTCACCCCCTGCCTGCTAAATCCTTTACGCTTCAAGGTTGGCAAGATATTTCTTCAACGGTTCCATATGATGCTGGTCATGCCATATAAAATCTTTAAGGTATTGGGGAATATAAAATACGTTCCCCTCTGCGTCCAAATACGTCTGATGAAGCTGTTCCTCCGATAACCCTCGAATGTCATTCATAATTTTATGGCGGTACGTGATAGCCTTGTTTACGATTTCGGACGTCTCTGTGCGGTTACCAAATTCAATAGCTTTGCGATTAAACTCTTCAAAATTCATATGTTTCAACGTAACTGGCTGCTTCAGAGCAATCTTCTCAATCGCTTCCTTGTAAAAATATCGGTCCCATAACATGATATGACTGACGATGGATTTTATCGTCCATTTCCCTTCTTCCATGCTGGAATTCCAGGTCTTCTCCTCGAGATGATTCATCGTTTTGACAAACAACGCCCATTCTTCAAAAGTGTGAAGCAAATGTTCAATTTCTTTGGTCATGATTACATTTCCCCCTTCTTTCTTTTTGAGATGATTCACTGCTCTATATGTTCTCTTCGGTTCCGATTCATCCATCCCAAAGCATAATCAACCATCTCTCTTTGGGGTATCAGATAACTCACAGCTTCCCCTACCATTCCTTCGGTAACAGCGTTAGTCTGGATCTTAAACTCATTAAAAATCAATTCAAAATCATCTGATTCATTGTTAATATCATCGTATGTAGTCCATTGCTCAATTCCATCCACCAGCATTTTTACTCCCCAGACTTTTGGCTTAACAAATGAATTCTGCTGTTTATATTCGGCCAGGTGCAAGGAGGTGTTACTATTTGTAGGCGCACCAAGTAACAGAATGTATCCACTCAAATCATAGATTTTTCCTAACGGAGATTTCTCATTTAATGCATAATGCAAGTTGTGATCTTCCATTATCCGTTTGGCCTCTTTCCCCCAGGCAGCAAAAGACATGTGCGGATGTGAACTTCGAAACACACCATCTTGCCTCCGAAACACCTCAGGAATGATGCCCATATACGAGGTTGGGGTTAGATCAGGATAATAAATAGGCATGTTGTCTTTGATGAACTCAATTTCCTCTGAAGACAGGTTCGCGTCATGCTCTGAAGGTTCACAAAGATGTTCTGTTTGAGTGGGCATGACAATGGTTCCATTGGTTCCAACGGCTTCTTCCAGAGCTAAAATAACACTTACCGGGCCACCTATAACCTTACCTATTGCTTTGAAGGAGGAATGAACGATTATCGTCATGCCCTTCTTAACACCTAAGCCTCTTAAATCATTAATGAGCGTACTTTTTGTAATTCCAGCTGTTATCATATGAACTTTTCATCCCATGCTGTATTGATAATTCCCAGTCTAACATTCCATTCTTTCAGCATTTTTCGTTTTACGGCAGCCCGCTCTCCTATGGCCAATTCCAAAAACCGCATATCATTTTGGATCATCATTATTCACCTCTCTAATAAGTACTGCATAAGCGCTTCTCTCGTCATTGGATGCAGAATAACATCTTCCGAGTTCATCATACGTTCTGCCAAATTGGAATCTTTGACTCTGCGGCCCCATTTTCTTGAAAAAGATCTCCAGTCACATACCATTTCTATAAAATATTTTTTTGGCATAGGCAAAGCTTCTTTTGTAGTTCTGTTTACAATCCAATACTCCCAATGATGTTTATTATGATTCTGGTGATGTAACCATGCGTTCTTCCATCTTAGTTCTGTATCTTCATCTTTACGGCCCGCATAAAACTTGATTGCATAAGGGATAAATTCTTGAGGACAAAACTTGGATAAATCATGAAGCAGCCCCTGTACATATAAACCTTCATGCCAGCACTCGATTAAAACATTCAATTTATGTTCAGTTACATATAAAAAGTACCTCCAGTATGCAGAAAGCAATGTCATCCACACCCCCAGCTTCTTTTTACATTCTCTTCAATTCATACAGTGAACCCCTATTCACTTTTAAACAGCGTATTTATAATCATCTCGGCATTCCTCAGGTGTATGCAGACTCGTATCCACCGAGTAGCTATACTGAATGTCGGAAGCCATGATTTGATGCTGCTCATCCGATTGCTCTTCTCTTCGATCCCCACGTTCGATGTTCCGCTGACGGCAGATGTCGAGGGGGCAATATAACTCAACGATATCCAGTGGATACCCTTCAAAAATCTGTTTGACTTGTTCATAATGCGGCGCGAGCTCCGGTCTTTCCACAAGAATGCCATCAATCAGAACATGCTTTCCATGGTCTGAAAATACTTTTGCCGTATGATACATCATTACAATCGCTTCACTCAGATACTTCCAGTAATCCGTCTGTAGATGTTTATCACCTATCGTATTTTCAAATAAATCATTAGCCACCACATAGAAAAACGGATCATCGTATGATTGCATCGCCTCTACAATTGAAGTTTTACCAGAGCTGGTTACACCGTTCAAAAATATAATTTTGCCTTTTTCCATGATGTTCATCTTCCTTTGCTTAAGTATAATTTTATAAATGTAATACAGCGTGTACTACGTGTGTTTCATTGATTTTTTGAGCAGCATGATCTGACCAATATGATAGGCATTATGAATACATAGATTTGATACAACTCCCCACCATGGCGCGTTGAAATAGGAAGGGATTTCACGGGTCAATTTATGTTCTTCGCTATCTTCAAGTGCCCTGTTCCAATCACTAAAGACGGTTTTCAGTCTATGTAATGTATTGCGCCATTCCACATCATTCAAGTTAGACAGATCTATGTCGAATGTATCCTCATTATTCACTGAATTCTGCCCGTCGACCTGTTCGGCAATATATCTCTCAAGCCACTTCTCATTCCAGAAAATAAGATGATTGACAATCGCCCAAATGGAGTGCTC
This sequence comes from Paenibacillus xylanexedens, assembly GCF_017874615.1. Lineage (GTDB taxonomy): Bacteria > Bacillota > Bacilli > Paenibacillales > Paenibacillaceae > Paenibacillus > Paenibacillus xylanexedens. The sequence goes on along the minus strand of NZ_JAGIKV010000003.1, from coordinate 4,640 downwards.
CCCCTCATTCTTTACATAAGCGGCCTCCGCCGCATTGAGGTCTGTCAAAATATCATGAAGCGGAATAAACCAGCTCTTGTCATGATAACAGGCATTTAATTGATCTATGAGAATAGTTTTGTAACTCATCGTTGCACCTCACTCAGATTAAACTTTGAATCAAAAGTTACGTAAGAACCATTTTGGTAAATCAAACCATTCAGCTGCATTCCATAGGCACATCCACCATCAATTCCTATTTTATCTTCACCAAACCAAACATCCGCAGATCCATGAATGTCTATCGTCCTTGTATGTCCAAAGACGATCTTTTTGTGTAGATTGGTGAACGGATGATGAATAAATTTATCTTTGATATACATAAAATCATGATCTGGTTGTTTCCACCATTCTATGTAATCGGGGTTTAATCCGGCATGAACGTAAATATGAGTTTTATCCTCGTGGAACAGAGGTAATGTAGTCAAAAAATCAATATGATGACCGTAATCTATTTTTATTATCTCTCTTGCTTGGTCCAGCATTTCATCAGAAATTTCGCCTTCAATATTACAATAGCTCTGAAGTGTTTGAAGCCCTCCATGTTCAATAAACTTCGCTTTAATTACGGAACTCCCCTCATTTATAAAATCAACTAACCGTTGCTCATGATTGCCTTTTAATGCAATCGCATGATGTTCATGCACTAATTTAATCACCTTATTAACGACCTCTTTGCTGTTGGGTCCTCGATCTACGTAGTCTCCAAGCAGAATTAGTTGATCATATTTCGAGTTGTAATTAATATCATGCAATAACTGATTAAATGGATCAATGCAGCCATGAGTATCGCTAATCATAATCGTCCGATTCATAGAAACTCCTTTTAGAACAGTTATAATATAAAATTTATCCGTTCATTGACTTCGCAATCTTCATCACAAGATCTTCTGACATGTTTCTACCATTGATCTCGTATTGAAGCGCCTTCCCATGCACATCCTCTTCGATCCATATCAATTGGGAAGTTTCGTTATTGAAAATATAAAATGCTTGGACGCCACGTATGGCTACCTGTTTAACCTTAGTACCATCATGATCAGACAATGCGATCCGGCTCTTTGTTGTCCCGAAAATATTAAGTTTATAACCACCGTATTCTTTATAGGTGATGCTGATGCCCACAACCCTCTTATTGGGCTTCAGGTCTCTTATCACTACATTTCTGCCTGACCTGTTACTTTCTTCAATCATTTCATCGATTTCTTGCGGAGTTAAATTATCAAATCCATAAAACACATGAATGGCATCTATATCAGAATCAATCGGAAATTTCGGCTGCCATGGAGAGTAATGCCGTTGCAATAGCTCCAGACCATCTTCCCATGGAATGGCTGCATAATTGGTCTGTTGCGTGAATTGATTCTCTATAACATCTGCGGTGTAAATCGCCTTCCCGTCACCAGGCTTTAAGTCAATGACTATCCGGTCAATCGCATGATCATTGCGTAAGGATTCAATCTGAATTTTTCCAAGCACATCTCCGCTTTTGTTTTTGATATCCATTGTTCTTTCACTCCTTTGTTTTCAAAAATACCTTTCTGATCTTCATGCTATAAAAAGCTGAGACCTACAGAAGATAAAACGATCATGAGGACTCCAAATATGCAAATCGTCGGCAAGATATCCTCGTAACCATAACTTGTCGTTTATTCGTCTGAGATAAAAACCTTTTGGAAATTCATTATCCTCCGTAAGGGCTTCAGATGCTATGGTAATGGAGCCGGACGGAGCTTTGTTACCCTCTGAAATATTGGTAGAACATATCTCAGGCTGATCCAAATATTGCATTCTTAGATAAGGTCCTAACTCAACCGGACAACATTCTAGCCCAAGATCATTTGCTCTTCGAAAGAGCTGAAAAGTCGTAGCACCATCCGAAAAACCAAGTTGTCTGACGGTCAACTCAACCGTTTGCAAGCTTTGCTTTGTACTGGAAACTATAAATCTTTCATCATTTAATAACTGTTCTCCATATTTATTCAATGAAATAGAGTGTTGGTCCAGTTTATGAATAAGCTCTGGTTTTGTTAAACCGCCAACGTCTACTATTCTAATTTCAACTGCGCAATCAGGGTATACTTTTTCATCTTCAATCAACATTTGTATCCCCCTAAACTAGTTTTCTTATAATTGACTTTATATTTCAAGTGCAGTCACTAATCCAGTTCTGAATCCGTTTACATACATATCCCCGGTAAATGATAGCAGCAAACCAAGGTCCTCAGAAATCCAATTCACAATTCCCCATTGTTAAACTCCACACTTGAGATGTATAAAACCCTACCACCTCTGCGATGTTATACAAGATTTAATTTGAGCAATATGATGCTGCCCGTGCCATACAAATCTTTGAAGGGCAATATCCAATGTAATTGTACCTAACACTTCTGTTCGGAGTGTTCGTCTAAACTGATCGGGATGTAAACCAAGCAGCAGAGTGAGAAATCGCTTGTGCAGTATCTCCATCAACAAAATTGAATCTTCGATGGGCGTATTCCTGTAATCATGTAATGATGCCCATAAATCTTCTCGATATGAGCTTGCCATCGGTTCATCTTCAGTCAAGGCTCTCTTAAATCTGATATAAGCGTTCATGTCATTGTCCGCAAGGTGGTGCACAATCTGTGTGATCGTCCAACCGCCATCACGATAAAGAGTACAAAGTTGATCATCATTGAGATGTTGTGTAATCTCTCTTAAGGTCTTCGTAATTCCGGGAATTTGACCAATGATGTGGATTCGGTCCTCATTAGAGAATTTAAGACTTGGCTCAAAGTTTCCTATCGGAAAGCGTACATTTTCATCCAAGGTTGACCACCTCTCCATTTCTCTACTATAGAACCAAATCATATCCAATATAACCCACAATGTTCCATTTGCGAAGTGTAAAAGCAAAAAAAAGAAGCAACCTGTATTCTCGGGCTGCTCCTTATATTAAACTACTCTCATATCTGTATCCCCAACCAAGAGAGGAGCAACTTTAAGGTACAATCTACCATAATGAGTGACCTTATTCTGAAAATTCAATCAAAAAAGGATGGCTTTTCTCATCTAATGCATTATGAATTCTTTCATAGAAATTCCCCCATGTTATCATTTGCTGAGCTTCTTCTAAAGTAAAGTAGCCCACCTCTTCACTTTCATCACTGGTAGTTAAAGCTCCACCAATCGGTTTTCCAGTAAATATATTGTTGCATACGCCGCGCGTTATGTTTTGATACAAACCACAAAATTTAATTAATTCAATGTCAATTCCTGTTTCCTCTTTCACTTCTCTGACTGCTGCCTGCCTAATAGTCTCTCCTTCTTCAACACAACCTTGAGGCATTTCCCAGCCTCTTCGACCTTTTATAAGTAAAATCTCATTATGTTCATTGAGAACGATTACACTAGCAGAAACGATAAATTTCATTCTAATTCCTCCTATGTTGGTTTAAATAACCCCTCTTCCTCGAATGGCTATGCTAAATGCCAAGAACTGAAACATAATCTTGAGTTGTTAATTGCTTTTTAATCCATACAACAAACTCTATGATTAATTCACAAAGTCTCTGAACACTATTGAGAAAATCTTGTTGAAACTCAACTTTAGAACTGCCGAAGAAGAAATACACATGTTCATTTATTAATTCAATTGGTACTTTCTCATCAAGAAGATTAGCAAACGTTTTCAAATTCTCAAGGATCACCTCCCACGTTTTCCGATGTATTTCATTAAATGCATAATGATCATATCCAGAAAATACATTTTCTATTGATTTCTCTATATAGCCGAAAACTTCTTCATCAAAGTAAATTGAGTTTTCATTCCAACATTGCCCAAGGTACTTCCCAGGTAAAACTTCAATATAAGCAGTTCCTTCAAGTTCTTCTCTATCTCTTATTATCTTCATTGTCCACCCTCGTTAAATAGTTTCGTCGATTTCACATACTGTTCTGTATATAAGACCCAGCGTAGGCTGGGTGTACTGCTTATTGGGCCCAAGGATCAATGTCCACCGTTTAATTGTTATATTACCTCCTGGTCCTCTACCAAAACTTCTGCTGACAGAGGGACGTATATCCCGATGTGTAAATACGGAGTTATGTGATTTCACTGCCTTCATTGAGCAAACTAATCATTTTCCTGTTAGTTTTTAAGATTATCACTTTGTCTTTATAAGGGGACAAGAAACTACAGATTTCTTTCCGATTTGTACTATTAAATTTATGATTCCAAATAAGCATTTCAATTAGTCCTCTTAATGTTTGCTTGTATATAGATCTTTCTGCGCCTATTCTTTGTTTAACAAATCTCATGATAATTCTAAAATGTCGAATCAACACATCAGTATCTAGGTAATAAATTACATCTGCTCTTGAAAAGCTATCAGAAAGCCATTTATAATATACTCCCTCTACAATCCAACTATCATTATCAATTATTTTATGTAGTAATTTATCTCTCACGTCTGGAGAATTCTTTCCTGAAAACTCCACTTTACTGCTCCACATGACTGTATCTATATAGATTGAACTCATAAAATTAAGAACCGCCTAATCGGGTAAAAGATAGTAATAACTGAAAAGGGCGGGGATTCAAGTGACAAATGAAGAAG
>NZ_JAGIKV010000002.1 GCF_017874615.1 Paenibacillus xylanexedens | reverse complement strand
AGAAGCAGAAGCAGAAGCAGAAGCAGAAGCAGAAGCAGAAGCAGAAGCAGAAGCAGAAGCAGAAGCAGAAGCAGAAGCAGAAGCAGAAGCAGAAGCAGAAGAGGATTAAGAGGTAGAATAGATATAATAGATAAATTATAATGCTGCCATATGTTTAAAGTCTGATAGCTACGAAATTATTAGTGACTGAGCATATCAGACAACAATAAAGTATAAGTAAATAAACGATAAAATGCAGAACAAGAGCAGCCCCGCTCAACCGAAAGAGTCGGTGAGAGGGGCTTTTAACGCTTCTCGTGCCGCGTGTATCTCCTGCCATGGTGTAATGAAAGTAGCATTTGGTGAAATTTTCACAAGGCATACAGAGCGTTGGAACTTCTGACATGCGGTGCAGTGAGGATTACTCATCAAGATGAGTCGTCGAGTGTTCAGGGCCGTCATATTAGCTGCTAAGTTATTTTACTTTTCGGGTGCCGGGCATCGCACTGACTGGTCCTTCATTCGTAAACTTTTGCATGCCCAGCCCCATCCATCATACATTTCGTCATCGATATTGAGGGTAATGGTCTCATCCGTGTATTCATTCCAGTTTTCAATCCGGAGTGTGTTTTCACTGTCCCATTCGAGATGGTTATTTCCGTGGTGCTCAGCACGATAGATCGTTTTTACCGTGGCGTCCTCAGGGGCATTTGTCTTCTTAACATCGACCCAGATTGTAACGCCGCCTGCCGCACCACCGTAAGGTACACCGTAAATTTCGGCAGTATAATCACCATTACGTGAAGGCATGGAATAGCTTAATTCTCCTTTCTCAGAACGGTCAAACGTGGAGAAGTAAGGACGGAGCCAGAAATACAGGAATACAGCGGCAAACAGTACAAGAATCAACAATGTAAATGTAGTGAGAATAGGGTGTCTACGTATCCAAGGTTTGCGAGAATCTGTATGGGATGAACTTGAATTAGCTTGAGTATTTGAGTCTATAAGGTTGAACCTCCATTTGCAGCTTACAGTGAAATTTGCTTTGCAGGAATATAAATGTCCATTTCTCCGTAGTGGTCCTGAGCCAGACTGCCATCAATTCTTTCAAAATAGTATGGATCACTCTTCTCGTACCCGGAATGGCTCTGCCAATATTCATCGATAAATGTCCAGACACTGTCCAAGTGATCAATATTGATGAGACTTGGATGGAAATCACAGACGAATTTGAATACGGCATACTGGTTGGCCGGGACCTCAATTCCGTCCAGTTCTTCAGGGATATGATCCAGACTGGTGACCTCTACAGACGGCTGATATGTACTGTAATCCTGGTTAATTTCATTGGTAAATCCAATATATACGTTGGGTTGCAGCACGTTAGGAATCGAATGAAAGTGTTTTTCAAAAAAGTCGTTGCCTGCTGAATTGGCTTCATAGTGCTCTTCATTATCTGCATACCGAATGTGGGATCGTTGCCCAATGAGTTTCATAGCCGGTTTTTGTACATACGTTGGTTTGAAAATATATCCATATGGAAGCGTCGTGATCATGGACGAAGTCATGCGGGCTGTGAATTCAAGGTCTCCAGCTCCCTGTTTGCGATACTGCAGGGGTGTAATGCCGAAGGCTTGTTTGAAAGCACGTATGTAGGATTGTTCGTGTTCAAAAGCGTAATGTCCACTGATATCGATAATCTTCCAGTTCAGATTCACCAATTGCTCGAGGCTGCGTGCCAATTTGCGTGAACGAATGTATTCTCCAGGCAATTGTCCGCTGACATGTTTGAACATGCGATGCAGGTGGAATTTGGATATATGAGTCACAGATGCCAGATGATCAAGCGTTAATTTGTCTTGAATATGGTCTTCTATGTAGTCGAATAGCTTATCCAGTGTGTCTAGCAGATCGTGTTGCATATCAATCTCCCTACTTCTAATAGTACTTACAGCAATAAATGTTCATTTTTTCCTTATCACCGATGATATCATAACCAAGTACATAATTTAATGACAAGATTGGAGAAAGCATCCATGTTTGCTGACAAAAAAAATTATACAACGTTAGGCATGTTAACTCGATTATGGACACTAACGGGCAAGTACCGCATGTTCATCATTCTGTTACTTTTCGCCGCATGTATGGTCTCCCTGATTGAGGTCGGTTATTTGGAATCGATCCGAAGACTGGTCAAAGGCGCGACTGAAGCACAGTTTTCGTTACTCTACTCAGGTTTGATCATAGGCGTTAGCATTGTAGTATTACGATTGATTGTAACCGCATTTATGACGAGGGTCGAGACGTTATTCCAGCAAAAGACATTATTGTCTGTGCAGTCTCTACTGCTCTCCTCCCTTGGTAACACAGAGACTCGCGATCTGGCACATTATCATACGGGTGACCTAACCTCTAGGGTCTGGACTTCAGCCAAGGAAGCACAGAAGGGGATCAACCAACATGGCATTGAACTCGCGAAAAATATCATTCAGCTGATTCTTGCCTTTGCTTACTTCAGCTGGGTTAACTTGCCGCTGTCGTTGGCTATCATTGCATTCACATTAATCTATCCTCTTGTAACGGTAGGACTTGGTAAACGTCTACAAAGACGGCATGATCAGTTGAATGCCAGCGCAGCGTCAAGAGATGAGATACTGACTGAAATCATGCAAGCCCCGGTTGAGATCCGAAGTTACGGACTCGCGGGTTATGTACACCATCATTTTAAAGATCGTATGGATCAAGTGTTCAGACATACGATGTCCGTATCTGTGTTACAACGACTTTCGGAAGCAGCCGGACGGGTCTCGACGTATGGTGGCATGATTCTGATTCTCTATCTAGGCGGCATGCAGGTCCTGAATGGACATATGGATGTAGGAGGATTGGCAGCTTTTCTGGTAGCAAGCAGTCAGTTAACTCGTCCGATTGAATCGTTATCTGGGCTGTGGAATGATTTTATTGGTTCGGCTTCTCATGCGTCCAGAATCTTTGAGGTGCTGGATTTGGAGAGAAAGAACACGGTTGCTAATACCGGTACTAATATATATGTACAGTCCGATACGTATTTAGACCAGCTTGAAAAGCAATCTAAACCGGCTGGCATCAACGTGCAGCATGTGTCTTATAGGTATGCGGAGCAAGAAGAAGTGTTAACAGATATTTCTTTTGAGGCCAAGAAAGGAAAGCTTACTGTAATCACGGGGCCAAGTGGATGCGGGAAAACCACGTTATTGAAATTAATAGCCGGATTAGATACGCCTGTTACTGGTTCGATCCAGGTCATGAATCAGAAGAATTTACTGAAGGATATGCACGAAGTTCAGACAGCGCATGTCAATCAGGTGTATGTTCCGCAACAAGCCTTTATTTTCACAGGTACAGTGGAAGAGAATATTGTTTTTGGACAAGAGGAGATATCTGCTGATCAAGCAAAGGTTGCGGCCCATATGACGCATGCACATGACGCGATTATGCGTCAATCGCTCGGTTATGGGACAGAGCTTCAGCCACAAGGCGGGACGATGTCGGGTGGTGAGCTTCAGCGTATTAGTCTAGCCAGAGCGCTGCTGAGGAACCCGGATATTCTTTTGTTGGATGAACCGACGTCATCTCAAGACCCGTGGCATGAGCAACGATTGAATGATCTCTTTGCCCGAATCACTCTTGACAAAGGCACAACGGTTATTGCAGTTACTCATCGATTATCGCTGATAGAACGGGCAGATCAGGTCATCTATATCCAGAAGGGACGCGTCGAAGATACGGGGACTCATCGTGAATTGCTGGATCGGCCAAACGGATATCGAAGTTATATTGCGGAGCAGGATACGGAAGTGGAGGAACAGCATGAGTAACAAGACCGAAGATGCAGCATATGCCGATGACGTTGAAATGAAAAGCAGTCATGAGAAAAGCGGAGCATATGAGTTAAATGAAAATAATGAAAATGAAAATAATGAAATAGAAGCTCATCATCAGATGAACGAAAGTGATGTTTCAGATGACCCAAAACAAGCTATATCATTGGCAACGGTATGGCCCGTTATTTTTCGCTGGATGAAGCCTTATGGATTAGCTGTAGCGATCTTGTTCATTTTTATCGCAGCAGATGCGTCTTTGATTGGGGACTAGCCTTTGTACAGGGATTCTTCGTGGATGCTATTCATGATGGGGGACAGGAACAGCTTAATGCCACCGCAATGATTTTCATCGCCATTCTGGCAGGATTTATCATATTTCTCGCGATGCATCGTTATGTGCTGGTATGGCTCAAGGAATCGATGCAACGGGATATGTCCATGGATCTGTTGAAACTGTTAAACCGGATGCCCTATTCCTGGGTGCGCAGACAGAAGTCCGGGGATGTGATGCTTCGCATCAAGGAAGACACCAAACATGGTGCAGAAGTTGTGGAGGCTATTGCAGAGGGTGTTACGGTTGTATTCATCATTGCTCTATCGCTGGGATACTTGTACAGAGCAGATGCATGGGTTGCGGTTATTGCCTTGGTAAGTGCAGGGGCAATCTGGTTCACGGCGAGGTTGTATGATCAGCGAATTGTACATCTGTCCGATGAGGTCGAATCCAGGGAAGGCGAGTCCCAAGAACAGATCCAACAGTATGTTGAAGGGATACCGGTGATTCAGATGTATAATGCTTCACCGTGGTTTCTCGCTCGTTTTCGGACACAACAGCAATCATTGAATCATGTTCAGGCTAAGTTGCAGATGACCCTGAGTATGTCGGATAACGTGGCGATGGCGGTGTTTGGTCTCGCTCAATTGGCAGCGTTGTTCCTTATTGCTTTGTCAGCGGCTAGGGGAACTTTGTCTCCGGGCATGGTTGTTGCAAGTAGTCTGCTGTTTGAACTGGTGGTGTGGCCAGTACTCGGCTTGTCCAGCCAGTGGAGTCAGATGCAAGCCAGCGTGGGTGCATTTGGACGTATCTCTGCATGGTTGAAATTGGCGGAGAACAAGAAGACAGACGCATCCAATACTAAGCACGAGGAGCTTGCACAGGGAATTTGTAACCAAGATCAAGGGAATACACAAAAAGGGGCACATAAAGAGAACGAAATTGCTATGCTACGTCTTCAACAGGTTACGGTAATAGATGAAAACAGTGGTCGGACGATTTTGGATCAGATTACGCTTAATCTGGTTCCTGGTGGACTGGTTGCGGTAGTTGGCTCCAGCGGTGCTGGCAAATCTACACTGTGCCAAGTGTGTGCAGGGTTGATCGAGCCAACATACGGAAGCGTATTACTAGGTAACAAACATGTTGCAGATTATATAGAGATGGATAATCAATCCAGACTGACGTATATGCCGCAGACACCTACTTTTTTCACAGGAACGATTGAAGATAATATTCGTCTGAGTTCAGACGTTACATTGGACAGAGTGAAGTTTGCGGCAGAGCAGGCAGGTTTGCATGAATATATTGAGGCACAGGAAGGACAATACGCAGCAATGTTGCATGAGAAAGGGGCCAATCTATCTGGAGGCCAACAACAGCGACTGTCGCTTGCTAGACTCTTTACGAGGTCATCTGATCTGTATATTCTGGACGAACCAACGTCATCCCTGGATATTCAGACAGAACAGAACGTGATGAATCACTTGCTGAATTTTATGAAAGGAAGAATAGGATTACTCGTCACACATCGGATGGAGGTTGCTCGTCAGTGCTCTCGCATCCTTGTGATGGAACATGGCCGAATTGCCGAGGATGGAACGCATGAACAACTGATGCAGAGGAAAGGATTGTATTATCGTATGAATGCAAAAGGCGGTGGTACAACATGAATGAATCTGGGGTTAAGAAAGTAATGGATACGCTGGAGTTCTTGAGTCAGGATCGTGAAGCACGTCGTTTGTATGAAGAGCGCTAGAAATATTTACATGACGAAGCTTCTATGATTGAGTGGGCTACGGAAAAGGGAATAGCTCAAGGAATAGCCAAGGGGATAGAAAAGGGATTAGTAGAAGGGGAAAAAAGAAAGATGATTGAGATTGCGAAGAAATTCCTCTCACTAGGGCTCGAAGTTTCTGTTATTGCAAAGGCCAGTGGTAAGCCGGAGTCTGAGATAGAGGCGTTAAAAGATTAAAGTGAAGTTATGAGGTGTAGTAGATCCACCAAATGAATTGGGACGGATACACTAGCGTGATATGAGTGTGGCTCGTAAATATAAGTTAATGCAATCGTTTTGTCCAACTAGGGCAGGGCGGTTGTTTTTATTTTGATGAAGGGGCTTCAAACGTTTTACAGTAAAACGCGGTTGCTCATTCGGGGCTGGGCCGTTAAACTAAAGGGAGCGGCGTTTGCTTGACGGACAAGTCATGAGAACGCCATTTTGTTGTCAAGGATGCGGCATATGTGCCGCTTTCGGATGTCAGAATCGGATCGGACCAAGCTGGTGGAAAAACACCGGTGATAAGTAAGGAGTCTTTACATGAGTATGCAAACACCTACATTAGAAGAAGCGCAGGGTCTCCTGCAAAAATATTATGGCTACCCCGACTTCCGTGAGGGACAGAAAAAGATTGTAGCCAGTCTGCTGGAACGTGAAGATACGTTGGGTATTATGCCAACTGGGGGCGGTAAGTCGATCTGTTATCAGATCCCCGCTCTGTTATATTCGGGTCTGACGCTTGTTGTCTCCCCGTTGATCTCATTGATGAAGGACCAGGTCGATGCGTTGACGACCGCCGGAATTGCTGCCGCGTATATTAATAGTACACTGAGCGGCAAAGAAGTGAATGATCGCATCCGCGCGGCGCAGCGCGGTGAGTTGAAGTTGCTCTATGTCGCGCCTGAGCGACTGGAGCTGGATTGGTTCCGCGAGGAGATGGGCTATTTGCCGATCTCTTGCGTTGCCGTGGATGAGGCCCACTGTGTATCGCAGTGGGGGCATGATTTTCGGACAAGCTACCTGGCGGTAGCGCCGTTTGTGGATAGTTTGCCGGAGCGGCCGGTGGTTGCGGCCTTTACGGCGACAGCGACGCCCGAGGTCATGGGCGATATTCTGCGGCTGCTGCGTTTGCAGGACCCGCAGACGTATGTGACCGGACTTGGGCGGGATAATCTGGCGTTTAGCGTGCTGCGCGGCGAGAGCAAGAAGGATTTTGTCCTGAATTATGCGCGCGAGCATGCCAGCGAGCCAGGTATTATATACGCCGCGACCCGTAAGGACGTGGACGATCTGCATCAGCGTTTGTTGCAGGCGGGATTGCCGGCAGGACGCTACCATGCCGGTATGACGGACGATGAACGGTCCCAGAGCCAGGAAGCTTTTTTGTACGATGATATCCGAGTGATGGTGGCGACGAATGCGTTCGGGATGGGGATTGATAAGTCGAACGTGCGTTACGTTATTCATAACAGCATGCCGAAAAATATGGAGGCATACGTGCAGGAAGCCGGACGTGCAGGCCGGGATGGAGAGCCAAGCCAGTGTATTCTGTTATTCGGGGCACAGGACATTATTACCCAGAAGTTCCTGATTGAGCAGAATCCGATGGACGGCGACCGCAAACAAAACGATTACCGGAAGCTGCAACAGATGGTGGATTACTGTTACACAACGCGTTGTCTGCGCAGTGCGCAACTGGATTATTTCGGTGAGGTGCATGATGATACACCTTGCGGTACTTGCAGTTCCTGTACGGACGACCGCGAGCTGGTAGACATGACGATTGATGCACAGAAAATATTCAGTTGCATACACCGCATGCGTGAACGGTATGGTGTATCGCTGGTCGCTTCGGTACTCAAAGGCTCTCGTGCCAAAAAAGTGCTCGATTACGGCTTCAACTCTCTGCCAACTTACGGCGTGATGGGTAATCGGACAGAGCGCGAGATATCGGAGATCATCAACGTGATGGTATCGGAAGGATATCTGATGCTGTCTGAGGGACAGTATCCGGTTGTGCGTCTGCAACCACTGGCGGTGGAAGTGCTCAAAGGCCAGCGTGAAGTGATGCAGCGTGTTGTCCGCAAGACAGCGGCAACAGCTTCGGGTACGAACTATGGTGGACGCCGCGGACGCGATGCAATGCCATCTGCGGTTAATGAGACGGTATTTGAACAGCTTCGCCTAATCCGGCGTGATCTGGCGGCGAAAGAGCATGTACCATCGTACATTATCTTTAATGATGCGACCCTGCGTGAGATGAGTGTGGTATGTCCACAGACAGAACGTGACATGCTGGATATCAAAGGGGTCGGTGAGGTCAAGTACCGCAAGTACGGACTGCCGTTCCTGGAGTTTTTCCAGAAGCAATCGGGCGAAGAAGTGGATACGGATGATGATGCGTTTTACGAGTATGAGTGAGTATGAAATGAGTAAGAGTAAGAGTAAGAGTAAGAGTAAGAGTAAGAGTAAGAGTAAGAGTGAATTGAGTATGAATTGTTAATTTTCACTTTCTAATCTTTGAAGTTGTTGTCGCGTCTCTGTAGAGTGGACAAATGGTGGCGAATTGTCTTTCAAAGGGTGGACATCGGCGTTAGGAATGGCTGACCGTATCGTATACAACATATAGATTGAAGGTGCGGGTTTTATACTGTATGTTGTGTTTTTGGTTTGGTGCGGTGTATATGTCTTTTTGAAAAGAGTGTCCACTCTTTGAAAGACAAAAGTTGGATATGTCCATGAGATATGGAATGGCTAGTTCAAAAGAGGTTTAGATGAACAGCATCCGGGGCAGGATGGCTGTGCAGCTTTCTTTTTACCAAAAAAATATGGTCTGGGTGTCCAGGCAAAGGTTGTGAACCATGAAGGTTATTCTTTCTACATTAAATGCAAAGTACATCCATACCTCCTTGGCCTTGCGGTGTCTGAAGGCATACAGTGAGAAGGATTTTGATATTGACCTGGCGGAGTATACGATCAAGGACCCGGTGATGAATATTGTGTCTGATCTGTACCAGCGCGGCGCGGACGTGATTGGTTTCTCGTGTTACATCTGGAACATTGAAGAGACAATCAGGGTCATTGATAACCTGAAAAAGGTTATGCCGAACGTGAAAATTCTGCTGGGCGGACCGGAAGTGTCCTACGACACGGAATATTGGATGAACCGGATTCCCAATGTGGATTTCATCGTGATGGGTGAAGGGGAAGAGACGTTGCATCAGCTTTTGATGGAGCTGGAAGGAAGCAAGAAGTTTCACTTTGTCTATGGACTGGCGTATCGCAAAGGGGAAGAGGTCATTCTCATGCCAGGACGGCCGAAGGCGGATCTGAACGATCTGCCGTCACCACATCGATTTGATGAGGATATCCCGGAGCTTGGGAAACGGGTTGTTTATTTTGAGACCAGTCGGGGCTGTCCGTTCAGTTGCCAGTTCTGTCTGTCCAGTATAGAGGTCGGCGTGCGGTATTACGATATTGAGCGGACGAAGTCGGACATTCTGTACCTGATCGAGAAGGGTGCAAAGCTGATCAAGTTTGTAGACCGGACGTTTAACATCAAGCGGGATTATGCACTTGAAATGTTCAAATTCCTGATCGAGAATCATCAGGGGACGGTGTTTCAGTTTGAAATTACGGCGGATATTATGCGTCCCGAGGTGCTCGACTATCTGGCAGAGAATGCGCCACCGGGCACATTCCGCTTCGAAATCGGGGTTCAGTCCACGAACGATCCGACAAATGAACTGGTGAAACGCCGTCAGAACTTTACCAAGCTGAGTCGTACGGTCAACAAGGTGAAAGCCAGTGGTAAAATCGACCAGCATCTGGATCTCATTGCCGGATTGCCGGAGGAAGATTACAATACGTTCCGCAAGACGTTTAACGATGTGTTTGCACTGGGGCCGGAAGAGCTTCAGCTTGGATTCCTCAAAATGCTGCGTGGTACGGGTCTGCGTTTGGATGCGGAAAAGTACAACTATACGTATATGGATCACGCGCCGTATGAGATTCTGGGCAGTGATGTGCTGCCGTTCAGCGACATCGTACGCTTAAAGCGGCTGGAGGATGTACTGGAGAAATACTGGAACGCTCACCGGATGGACCATACGTTAAAGTATCTGATGGAGCAGGAATTTAACTCACCGTTTGATTTCTTCCAGGCGTTTGGGGATTACTGGGAAGGTCAGGGTTGGCAGAAGATTGGTCACCAACTGGAGGATCTGTTTACTCGTCTGCACAGCTTCCTGGAGTCGCGGAATACGCCGCATATGGATATCGTGCTCGGCCTGATGAAGCTGGATTATTTCCTCGGTCACAAATACAAACCACGCAAAATCTGGTGGGAAGATCCGCTTCAGAAAGACCAGTGGGCGGGTTATATGAAAACGTTGGCTGAACGTCCAGAAGACGTTCGTCTGCCACGTGTTGCCGGCGCCGCAGGCACGGCATGGCTGGAAAGCAGCGGCACGGGTCCGAGTGCCGCTGTGGGAAGTTCGGCTGCTGCCGAGGAAGACTCTGCCGCAGATGCGGCGGGTGTGATCGGCAGCGAAGCCGGGGATGCAGCGTCGCTTGCTTCGGGCGACGCAACCGGGTCCGCCGCGGATGGAGCGGCGGACATGGTGGACGGCAACGCTTCGCGTGCGTTGCCGATGACCTCAGCCATGACCGCACAGACGGTCATGGGTGCCCGTGCTTTCGCCGACCTTGGTCTCGGCGAAAAGGAACTGCAGAAGCACACCGTATTGGATGTGCTTCCGTTCCGGCTTGAGCGTGTGCTAGCTGGCGCCAGCCCGCTTGCCGCGAAAGGCCGGACGCTGCTGGTCGTTGTGTACCAGCAGCATGAAGGGCAGCAGGCGCAGTATTACACGCTGCCGCTGGGAGAAGAAGCCGCTGCCATGTAGGTGCAGCGGCTTCAAGGGAGCGAGCGCCACGGCTTTGCCTTCGTGGCGCTTCTCTTGTAGGCATCACGGTTTGCCGTTCGTGATGCTGCCTTTGATGAGCACCGCGCTAATGAACGCGGTGCAACCCCATTGGGGTACAGCATCTCACCCTTACGGGGCTTGCCACTGCACAAGCCGCGCTCCGCTTCACTTTTTACCCAAATATATATGTTCCGAAAGCATCGGAAGGCCGTCTGATTCCCTAGGGGATGAAGAAGGGCCTTCCTTTTTGTTTTTCAGAATGATTTCCTATGAAATAACATGCTACTACCAATGAGACGATTATCATAACAAAAGGTTCCGCTGAATTACTGTACATCTAAATCCCGTATAACCCTGTACATATTGAGCGGATTCGTCGGATCAAGGGCAGAAGGTGGGAATCCAAACCAAAAGTGTGGATCATCCCTTACACCACAGCTGCTATACAGGAGTTCATGAATCAATTTGATTCAGAATATGTTCAGATTGCCCTGGAGTTGTGGGTGGAAAGCGAGGATTTACAGCAATGGAAAACTAGCAAGGGAAGTAATGCATGGAGCAAAGAGCCGTTACAGAAGGCATTAACATTACGAGGATACAGCCGTAAAACAATTAAAGCGTATTGTAATCAGGTCGAACGTTTTCTGAGTAGCCTTGCGCTTAAAGATACCGATGTGACTAGTTCCAAAGTTCAGACGTATTGTTTAGGTTTGCTAGAGCAAGGGATCTCCCATTCAAGCGTGAATCAAACGATCAGCGCAATTCGCTTCTATTGCAAACATGTACTACTTCATCCTACAGAAATCCAGTATATTCGTCCCAAAAAGCAGATAAAATTACCTGAAGTCATGTCAGAAAAAGAAGTTGCTCAACTGCTCAAATCTGTTACCAATCTAAAGCATAAGACGATTCTGTTTCTCACGTATTCTTCTGGTCTTCGTGTTGGCGAAGTCGTTCGTCTTCAATGCAGCGATCTGGATATTGAGCGTCAGACTTATTGTACGGCAGGGAAAAGGTCAGAAGGATCGGAGAACTCTTCTCTCTAACCTAGCTTGGGAAATTGTGCAGGAATACATTATGGAGTATAGACCCAATCGTTGGTTATTTCCGGGACAATCTTCGGATCGGCATCTTACCGAACGCAGCGTACAGAAGGTTTTTGCAGAAGCTAGACAACGCGCAGGTATTGTAAAAAAGGTTGGTATTCATGCCTTAAGGCACTCCTTCGCTACGCATTTACTGGAAAACGGAACAGACTTGCGCTACATTCAGGAGCTGCTTGGTCACACGAGTGCAAAAACAACACAGCGCTATACGCATGTCAGCACGAAAAATGTTCAGCGTATCCAGAGCCCACTGGATCGTATGGACATGGGAGATTGAGCATCCTAATAATTCTCCCTTTTTCACCAAATTTTTCTTCGCAAATATTACCGCATAGGTTATCATATACGTAGTTCAGATATTACGATGAATGTGTGGTATTTGCGGAAGTACATAAATTTAATGTTAGGTGAAATCTGTGTATGGAGGGGAATGTTATCAATGACATATAGCTATTTTGACACTTTTGATGAAAAACTTAAAAACATAATCGAAATTGGGTCAAAACATTATGATGAAGCTTGCATACTAATATTTGTTTATCTTGATTTTTTAAGTAATTTTGTGGAGAAGCCACACTCTTCAAGCAATGCAAGATTTAATGGATCGAACTTTAGATACTTTTTGCTACACTATTCACATTTTCAAGACACATTAAAATATATTCAAGTTGACAAGTTCATTAATGATTTTTCAATAGGTAGAATAAGTAAGGATGAATACCAAAAATATTATGACAAGATAGAGGGAAAACTTGAAAGAGTTAAGAATGGAGTAGAACTTCCGATATCATCATTTATCAGTTTGGATAATGTTGATTCAGAACATAAAGAATATTTTCAGAAGATTACATTGTTTAACTTAATTTATAGTTTAAGAAACTCGGCAGTGCATGGTTATAATAACCTGATAGACGCAGGAAAAGAACTTTCAGAGCCTTTTCTCTCGTATACCTGGAATATATAAGAAGGGAATGAAGGATGGTTTACCACATATATACCTTTTGATTTCATCTATAGGATGGTCAATAATTGTTATTCAAAAGTTAGAGAGGAATACGGGAGTTTAGTTGAAAGGTTTTTCGAGGAAGACACAGACATCACCTAACATAATATTCAAGCCGCGGCTCCGATGGAGCCTTGGTCTGCTGGATGCATTTCGAGGAGGGATTTCGGCAGACAACCCCTTCCGGGTTCATGAATACAGGAATGTTATAGGAAATCAGCAAACACACAAAGAGAACTTGTTTTATTTAACATATTTTTTTGAGGAGAAGTGATTGAGTGAATAAAGACATTCTACTTGAATGGGACAGTAAGCATAGTGCGACGAAACGTACGAAAGAAAATTACTGGAAAACCTATAGGAAGTGGCGTGACGAGAACAAAAGCGATTATCATGATACTTTTATGGGAAAGTTATATGATGAATTTATAAGTCTTGAAGAGCGTGCCATATACCTAAAATATAGTTTTAATACAACCGAAGCAGTGGTATTTTGTTCGATTAATATCTTTTACATAGAAGAGCAAATAGGAACCTATGATATAGAGTTTTTTTTGAATGGTGAGATCGCTGATGATTACCTGGATTTTGGAGACGTATTACTTAAAGATCGCATAATTAAAGTGAAGCATAATTTGAAGACTGCAAGAAGCGCTTTAAAACTGGGATTTGAAGTATCAGACATTTTGAAAATCACAGGAATCCCACTCAACTATATAGAAATATTAAAAGAAAAATATATTTGATATAAAGGGAATGGTATAAGAGGTATAAGTGATTCGAAGAAGCTGCTGACATCCTATAACATAATATTCAAGCTGAGGATATTCGTCCTTGGCCCGGCATTCGCCGGACATCTAGCATTCGCTAGGTCGTGAATACAGAAACGTTATCGGAAATGACCTGAAAAGGAGAATAGAAAAAATGAAGAACCTTGATATCAATTTGTGGAAAAGTACATTGTTGAATCATTTTAAGTATAATCTTGAGAAGTTTGCAACAACAATTGAAAATAAAGATGTGTACTGCTTGATTTTGGACTGTCATGCTACATATGGGAATGTTAATTTGAAGTGGAATACCTTTGATTCGTTTAAAAAACATGTTAATAAACACTATAGTTCTTATACTTCAGACAAACTACTCGGCTTTAGGGGGGTAGAATACAATGTTGGGGATTTTTCATACGAAGACACAAAACAACCAGAATTAATAAATGAATTCGAACAATTATATGAAACAAAACTTTCGGAGTTTTTCGATGATGAAGATGAAGAATCATCGAATGAGCTGACACAAAAGTTTATTAATGCTTTAGTGGAAATAATCTTTGAACTTAGACCTACTTTTTCTAAACTAAATAAAACGGGTCACTTTATTTCATTTATTGTAGAGCATGACTCTGAATATTATGAATACATAAAAAAGACGGTAACAATAGAAGACTATTATAAAGCATTTCCTGAGGTTAAAGAGTATGAATAATATTTAAGCATAATTTATTCAACTTCTAAAGAAGAGCAAGTCACACATTGGTCTAATTTGTTATATGAATTTATTATTGGTGATGAAACAGAAGGTACAAGATCACTTAAACAAATGTACCGCCATAAGTATGATGTCGAGGATGAAATAATTAAATTAGGTGTGATTGCATCAAGCGAAGTTGTCACACTCTTCGAGGTGTTTTCAGGTTACACTCCATCAATTGATGGCCAAATTATTCAAAGCGATAGTCACACGCGATGGATGTTTTTAAGTATTTTAATAGATATTAATAATGCTAATGAGAAGACAATTAATCGAATAAAGCAAATTTTAATAAGAAAATATGAAGTTGACAATTAAGTGCAAGAATGTATAAATATAGCAATAACACTTCATACTCTTGATTCTGTACGATTCCCAGAAGAAATACATGATGAAGGAAGACTTAGGTTATTAAACTACGAAGAATACAAGAACAATTAGTAGGTATATCTAAGAAGTTAGTCACTTCCGATAACATCATATCCACGCTTCGGAGCTTGGCGGCTCCTCGGTCCGCCCGCCAGAAGGAGAGTGGCAGGGAAGTAAATTCAGGCGGACACATCCGCACCGACTAACCGCATTACGGCCGCTCCCGTTGGTCGCTTAAGTCGGTGGGACGTCGTGGATACAGGAAAGTTAGATGAAATCACCGAAATATGAATTCAAATTACTATCAAGAAGGAAGCTGTCGTACAAGATGATTATTAAAGATCAAGTTATGGAAATGCTATTAATTTCGAGTCCATCTTATAAAAATAGATATGATAAATACATTAAAGAAAATTATAAACCGGGAGAAGAAAGATTGATTTATATAGAAGTATGTGATTTTATCCATCATCTATTTGATAATTATTTGAAGCGCGAAGTGGATGAATTCGATAATATCTTTGAACTTATTGAAAGATTACATACTGATGGAGACGATTTTGTAAAAGAATTAGCTGCCGTAGGATTTTTGGAAGATCTTCAGAACATATTATTGCGGCAGAACATTGATTTAATTGTTTTTGAAGTCTATTTAAGACCAGTATCAAGAACTTGGTGGAATAATTTAATTGATTTTTGGAATGGAAAAACGGGATACCTTGGAGGGCCATTAAGAGAATAATAGGATTTGAAGTTAATTCAAAGAAGTCGGTGACATCATCTAACATTATATCCACGCATCGGAACCTGACGGCTCCTCGGTCCGCCCAGAGAGATTGGCAGGGAAGTGGAATCAGGCGGACACATCTGCATCGACTAACCGCGTCGCGGCCGGCTGTTGGCGCAGCCTTAAGTCGGTGAGACGTCGTGGATACAGTAACGTTAGCTGAAATCACTGCAAAATTAATATTTTGAGGGAGTTATTACGTGGAGATCAACCAAGAAATAATAAAAATGCTATATCAAATTCATTGGTTTAGTAAATGTGGAATAAGAGATTATCGAAGCGATACCGTAATATATACTAATTCTTGGGTTGAAGCGTCTGAATATTATAATTCTCGAGAATGGGAAGAAACAACTTTGAAGGCCAGGAATCAGTTGACTTTGTATTTACATAATAATTTTTCGAAAGAGTATTTACATTGGAATGCCATACTCAAAGAAGCAAAGAAAATTATCAATACGATGTTAAGCGAGCAACTGGATAGAACTCGAAATGAGTTCCAACTAGAGGATGTATTCAGTGAATGTGTTAGATGGGATATCTTAAATATAATTATGGAATACAGTTATTTAAGTAAGTTGAGAAAAAAATATAATAGATTCTACTCGGAACAAATATTATATATCTATTCTATAGGTCATCTGCCTTGTGGATGGGAAGGGAAATGGCCTTCAGGTAAGTTAGTGATTATTTAAATATTGTTGAAGGCTTCTCGGGAAGGCAGTGACTTCAGCTAACATAATATTCACGCTTCGGACATTCGTCCTTGGCCCGGCATGCGCTGGGGCGTGAATACAGGAACGTTATAAGAAATCAGTTCAAAACATTTATTAAGGAAGTGCTTCAATGAAGTATCTTGACTATTTAAGAACGTATAGAGAAGACATTGTTAAACGGTTAGAATCTTCAATCCATGAATATAAAGTCCAACCCGTTGGTAATGGATATATTGACTGCATAGTTATGAAAGATAATTTACGAAAGTTTGTAAAGGATCTTTCAACAATAGGTATTTTTGTTTCTGATGTTACTTGGTGGTGCTATGTAAATCCAAATAACGAATCTTCAGAATGCCCACATGGTATGGGGGGGCCGGTATCAGAATATTATGAAGGCTGGTTCAGTGAATTACAAAACGAATCATATGAAGTAAATATAAAAGAAACAGTTTCTATTATGAAAAACCATGATACACAATTAATATATTCAATAAACGATAAGACTCTTGATAAGATTGATACCATACTTAAAGTACCATTTTGTTATACACCAACAGAATATATTGAAGCTAACAAATGTGTCATGCCAGCTGTATGGTTAACTGTCCCGGACGAATGGAAAAGATGAATTTGTGAGTGATTTCAAGAAGCGCACTGACATCATATAACAATGTATTCACTTGCTGGTCCTACAGCCCCTTGGTTCGCCAGCGGTATTTCGAGGAAGTGTGTTCAGGCGGACACATCTGCGAGGCTAAGTCCTATCGGACCCGGCCAATTCGTGGCCTTAATCCTCTCGGTGTCGTGAATGTAGTAACGTTAGCTGAAATAATAATAAATATGAAGAGAATGAGGAATGCTTCATGAATGTAAACATCGTTTAACTGTTAGTTTCAATAACTTCACTGATTGCAGCATGTATTACTTACTCTCTACTTAACAATAACCAAAAGAGGAAGTCCCAAAATTCGTTCTGGGTCTTGTATTCGTCGGTATGCATGATATGAAGCGTAAGAACGTACAAGAAAAAAGAATCGGCGAACCGATTCTTAAGGCGTTAAAAAACAATTTTCATATATAGCAATCTCTACATCAATTTAACTTAGTAGCCAGTCTTGCCTCAATCTCGTACTTCATGATAGATACCAGTCCACGGATCAAAAACGTATGAATTTACTTTTGAATTTTTTTCCACAGAAAACATACAACCTTTTTTTATTTCATTAGATTCATTTTTTATTAACGTATTCTTCTGCTTATTAACCACATAAGGTTCTTCTAAGTTCTGAGTGACCTTATCTACCGCACTTTCATACGTGTATTGAGGAAGAATTGTAATTACATAAATTGGAATAAATATCAAAGAGAGTGTTTGTGAAAAAAGTGCTATTTCTTTACGTTTTTTGCTTGGTTGAGCTTTTAAGAAATAACTCAACACCATGAAAAAAACTAACAATCCAATAAAAGCAACCACATCCAAAACATTATTGTAACGATATTGTAAAAAAATTAAAAAAGACACTTCTATCAGACAAGCAAAAATTATTAGTTTTCTATACATCATATCTCCTTTGAATAAGTAGTTGAAGCTAACATCAATTGGCGTCAACTTATCTTAACTATATATTATTGAGTGGACTGTTTCTACATAGCCTTAGTTAAGAAGCCAAGTATTATATGCTCCGATTATACAAAAATAAGGATCACTTCTTCCATCTCCTTCAACTCTAAGCGGTACCCATTGAATGTTTCCGTCTTTGTATTAATCTCCTTAGCATTTACGATAGTTCGCTTACTGCGAAAGCCAATCTCTCCGTTAGATCTCACTTTCCAAATCCTGTGCAGCAAATCTTTCATAAACTTGACAACGGATTATAATATGAAGTGCGAAACCTACTGGAAATAAATAAAAAAGGGCCCATGGCCGGATTCGTGTAGAATGAAAGTTCTCACCCCCCATTCACGCAAGGAGAATCCACCATGAGTTACACACATCTTAGCATAATCAAACGCAGCGAGAAATCTTCCACCAGCAGGGCAAAACTCACGAGCGATCGCAAGGGAGCTGGGCTCTAACACGTATTCATGCATTTGAAAGTCTAAAAAGAATGCACTTGCGAAGAAGTCGTTGACATCGTATAACATAATTTTCAATCAGCTACCTTGGGGGATGCACCGCGATCATTGACGCGGCGCTTTCCCTGAGAGCTGCTGCGCCTATGGGACGCAGTAGCGTAACACAAGCTGCATGGCCGAATGGCATCATGCAGTAGGGGGGAAGCGCGCCACGGCTATGGGGTCGTGGCGCTTTTTGGCGTGCATCACACAGCTTAGCAACTGTGGATGCACCAAGTGCTGCTATCACGGAAGTGTGCTCGTGATGGCATCATGAGCACCGCGCTGATGCACGCGGTGCAACTCCGTGAGGTACTGCCCCATTGGGCGCAGCACCTCACCCTTACACGACTTGCCCTTGCACAAGCCGTGTCCGGTTTCTTTTACAAGTAAAGCATCATTTAAATCGGAGAAAACATCGTGATATAATCAAGGCAAAATGAATCAAGGCAGGGAGAGTTCGAGATCATGGATGATTTTACGAAGAAGCGGATTGAAAAGATTATGGACCATTACACTGGAAATGCAGTACCTGAGCATGTGAAAAGTCAGATGAAGATTAGTTATAAAATCAGAGGTAACCATGTGACATTGATTGAAGAAAGACAAGCCTTTCAAAGCGATCAATGGGTACAGATGCCGGTAGCACAATTCAGATTGGATGAGAAGGTATGGAAAGTGTATTGGCAGGACAGCAAAAACAAGTGGCATTTCATCGATGATATTGAACCGAATGAAGATTTTGAAACACAGCTCAAGATCGTTGACGAAGGTCATAACGGAATGTTCTGGGGTTAATTTGAAAAAAAATAATACACCAAGACATAAAAGACTTAACCGTGAAGGCAGACTTCATGCAGCAAAATCATGGTTACGTACGTATAACGGAAAAAACATTGTCAGAGGTTACAGTAAACATTTTGCCATTGATCTATTGGGTGCCGTAAGAGAGTTGGAGATGATCGGAATAAGCATAGAGGATAACTACAAAAAGCAACTGAGAGCAGATTTGAAAAACAAAATTAGAAGAAAGGAACTAATAAAACAGAAGAAAGCATTAGATGAGCACAATATAACTCCCTTTTACTCGGAGTATATGGAAGAGCTTGAGGATGATGAAGACATGGAATTACCTTTTTAGTTCAAATAGATGAATCCTTGAAGGGGTGTGAGTAAAATGAAAGTGGATTTACAAGAGATCATTGACCATATTGAAATGCAGTTTGAAGGGACCGGTGCGTATGTCAATCTGAAAACGGGTGAAGTGCTCTCCATATCCGAAGATGATCTGAGAGATGCAGAGGACATGGACGAGCAAGAAATAAGCGAATTACCGGATTGGCGGCAAGTGGATATGGAAATTGCAATCGAATTCATTGAACATGAGGACGATTATGCAGCCCTTCCAACTGAAATGGATTACAATGCATACGGCATGATGGAGAGATTCATTGCTACATTAATCGATGACAAGCAATCCGCGATATTAGAAGATGATATTCGGGGTAAAGGGGCTTTTAGGAGATTCAAAGATAAAGCGGCAGATCTGGGACTGTTGGAAGCATGGTATCGATATCAAGGTCAGTGTTACAGAGAGATCGCAATTGAGTGGTGTGAAACGAAAGGAATAACGTATAAAGAATAGTGAAATGTGTGAACATGTTTCAGCCAATAGAATATTTTAAAATTTTATATGCAGAGAGGTGTATCTGCCATGGCAATTTACCTGTTTAAAATAACAAACAAACATAGAAAATCCATCTGGAGAAAGATAGAGATCCAGGACACTCAAAGATTAGGTGACTTCGATCAGATGATTAGAGAGTCATTCGGCTACGACGATGATCATTTGAGTGCGTTTTACAGAGGAAAGGCTTGGTCAGCACAGGGGTATGGAGAGATCGAACCAGGTGGACAAGGTAGGGGAGCAAACAAGAAGATCCAAGATTTGAAATTACAATTAGGAGACAAGCTGGAATATATATATGATATGGGCGAAAGTTATATAAGTCTTGTTGAACTGATGGATATCGGAGCAGAGCAAGCTGGGGTTGCTTATCCCAGAGTCGTTGAAAAGAATAAGCAAAGAAATAAGTACTGTGAACAATGCAAGTCGAAGGGTAAAAAACAAATAGCCGTATACAATGTTTACTATTTTGAAGCGGAGTCATTAGAACAATTATGTGAGCCATGTATGGAATCTGTAGAGGAAGACATTGATGCTACAGAGATCGTTTACTAATGTATAATCAGCTAAATGAACAGGGGAGCCGTGCATGATTATTTTCAAAGCAACCCAACTTACATTAAAAGATATGAATGTCAAACCGGAAACCATCAAAGACAGCGATACCTTTTTTAGTTGGCATGTAAACTTCTTCACGTTGTATGGCAGGAAACACTATGTGTTTATGAATGATTTGTCCAGATTAAGCTTGACGGTCAATGGGATTAGAACGAATCAGGCGAATAAACTGGCAGGAATCTTTAAAAAGAATTTAGAGGACTATTTGGCTATTGAGAAACTTCCTGACCATCTGGTGAACTATTATACAGAAAAATGTAACGAGAGCACGATCACCAAAACGGATAGTCGAAGTGTTATAAGTACCATGAATGAAATCATGCTTGTGATGAAGACGCTTGAAGTTGAAGATAATGATTTTCGTGATAAAGATGAACGGCACATGTGGAATAATAGATCCGTACAAACCCATCCACTATAAAGAACCCATTGAGGTATTTGTTAAAGAGCTTCAAGCAAGGTTTGAAATGGAGAGTTAGAGAAGCTACTCCCTGTTATATTAAAGATTCCACAGGAGGCAGAACACATGAAGTGGCAAGAAGTTAGAGAACTGTTCCCTGACCAGTTTGTTTTGGTTTCTATTATTCATTATCATGAGGAAGACAACAAAAAAATAGTAGATGAAGTTGCACCAATTCGTACCGTATCCGAACAAGATGCGAATAAAGAGTTTTTTCAAGTAGAGCCTGGTAACATCGTGTATCATACTTCGAATCAAGACATTATGATTCACCTCCGCAGAGATCCATTAATGAGAGTGAGACGTCATACGAATGAAAATTAACTATGATGTTGAGTCAATTACAACGTCACTTACTGATATGTTTTGAGGCAGAATATTAAGAATAGATGATGTAATTATAGATAAAGGATTTTCACCGGATGCTTCTATACAATCTACATAAACGAGGTAACCCTTCAAACGATTTTCATAAATATCATCTGGCTATTCATTTGGAAGGTGGGCTCCTTCTTACTCTTCGTTGCGCATCGTTTTTAATGTTCAACCTACTTTATGTGATTCTAGCTGTGGCGTATCTTACCCTGCTGATTTACAAACTGAGGAAGAGCAATTACAGCAAAAAGCAAAAGGTGATATACATCATGTCTGGCATCTCTGCTGCTATACTGGCTGCTTTTATTGTCGGATGGAATTTGTATGTTTAGAGTGTTGAAGATATGTCCTAATCCCAAACCTGTTTATAAGTTGGTGTGCTGCATTGATCGGTACCGGTACTTGGTTGAGTGAAGTAATGATAGTTGTAAATTTCGATTACACACTTTGCTATTCAAGGAGGGTCCTATGAAGACCATCGTTTATATGGTAAGGCATGCGGAGTCACCGTATACGGAAAGAACGGAAAGAACGGAAAGAACGAGGGGGCTTACTCTGGAGGGCAAGATGAATGCAGAACGAATAACGGAAATATTAACGTATGAAGGAATACATTGCATCGTCTCAAGTCCTTATGCCAGGGCTATTCTAACCTTAGAGGGTGTGGCAGCAGCGTTAGGAATAGATATTCAGATCATGGAGGATCTTCGGGAAAGACATTTTTCAGATGATATGATTACGGATGAAGAGTTCGAGCCTGCTTCAAAGAAGATGTTTGATGACCCTGATTATGCATTGCCAGGAGGCGAGTCGAACACAGTTTGCCAGAATAGAGCAGTGGGCGTGTTGAAACAGATTTTAGAAGTATACAAGGGTAAAAGAGTGGCGATTGGCACACACGGACATGTAATGACGTTGATGATGAACTACTTTGATTCGAGTTACGGATTGGATTTTATGAATCAAACCAAGAAACCGGACATTTATCGATTACAATTTGACGAGATGGAATTAGAGAACGTAACAAGGCTATGGAGCGAATAGGGTGAAAGTGAATAGGCGAGAACGCTTGTTCATAATTTTGGTTACAGGTAAAGTATAGATATAATTGAACTTTAGAGGGGGGACTCCAATGACATTACAAAACTTGTTTCATGAAAAACCAACGAAACTATGGAATGAGAGAATGATTGAAGGCGGAGATGAGCTTTTCACAGAAGAGAGATTACTCATGTCTGATCAAGCCCTGGATACATATTTGCACCAATTAAAGAAACGAAAGATTATTTCTTATTTTAACAACGTTCCGTTTTCCAGTACCAGAACTTTGATCCTTGAGATAAAATAAAACGCTCTAACCATGTCTCAAAGTTGCTGTGGAAATCGCCTGAGTATTCTACAGGATTTGAACTTTCGCACAGGAGTAAGTATTCTTGATCCTGAGCACTCCAGCGGTCTAAGTCAATTAGAATTCGATCATCAAGGATGTTCGCTATGACAATTCTTCTGTCTGAAGCTTCATTATAATGTATGACATCTTGTACGGAATATAGAAAGTTTTCCCCACCATACTCAAGATGTTCAAACAAGGATGCTCCATTGCTTTCACGTAAGAAACTTATGTAATCTGAAGGTAGCGGAGTAGAAAAATAATCGGAAAGCTCTTTAATTTTATCTTCAGTAGCACTTGGCTTAAATTTGTTAACAATAGTCGTTTTTCCAACAGAAGTAAGTATTTCAATCCGACCATCATTCTGATCAGACATTTCTTTGAATGCTTTAATTACTGTCATTTACATCGCTCCTTCTTAAGAAAAACTGGCTTTACAGGTATTATCCTATAAGCCAGTTTATCACATTAATACCCTACGAACCAGGGACTAACAATTGACTCGTGAACTCTTGCAGGAATAGGAATAATATTATTAAATGCATTAGTACCACCAAGATTACGTGGTCTTACATGGTGTGTATGTGTCACATTTCCACTCCAGTTCCATCCGTTATTTGGAAATTTCTCGCTATACTCTTTAATATATTTATAGCGATCATCAGAAGTCCAAGCAACTGAAGTTGTTCTTGCCCAATCTGCTCTTGCTGGCTCTTCCATAGTTTTGTTAGAGTAAGGATCATAGTGGAATGGATAAACAGTTGCGTTTTTGTTGGTCAAAATTTGCCTGGTTTGTGAGCTATCTGTTCCCATACTAATGCCAAGAGCACTTTTCATATTTAATTTAACTTCACCAAAGTAATACCCTGTTTGAGATATTTTTTTGGTACAAACAACCGTTTTTCCTTCTTTCACATTCAAAATTCCTTGCACTGATGCAGTACATCCCCCAACGCTTGTTCCGGTTGTTCCGCGCTGGATCCCCCGAAAGAGAGTGTAGGTAAGATCAATTCTATTGGGCTTAGAACCTATAAAGCCGTTTATGCGAAATGTAATATTTGCTTCAGCTGCACCATCAATTGGGGTCAGCAAGACACTATAGGCTACAGCACCTTGCGCCATAGGTGATATTGTATCAAGTGATTCAATGGTTTCGTTTGGTTCGAGCATTCGAGTGGACTGTGCTCCTGTAACCTTGTCATAGCTTAGTAAGTATTGTACTTCTTCAATTTCATTTGGGTTTTTATCAGTAACATTGGTGAGAACAGTTGGTTCTACAAAAGCGACTTCATTGTTCCCTTGTACGTCTAACACCACAACTTCATCGTTTAGATCCTGATCTGCATTAACGGATAGAGGGAATAGAGTTATGACTAGTGTGGCAGCGAAAAGACTTAATAAATAATTTTTGATCTTTTTCATGTAATTATGGCTCCTTCATTCAATTTAAACTAACAAATAGAGTGTGTTCACACCTACTTTTGATATATTGTAGTATATTTTACCATAATAAAATGAAAATCTATAGATAAACTATTTTATTTTACAGATGGTACCTCTACTACGATGTAAAATAATGAATTTTTTCATTTGTGAATCCCGAAGATGTAAAAGCTTCTCCAATTGGCTCAATTTTCTTTGAGTGTAGCCTATCTCTTCTCTTAATTCACGTACCATAGCTTGCATTCGAGTTTCACCTTCATCAATAGAACCATATTCACAATCCAATGATCCAACTCTAAATTCGCTTACGATTATTGGATAGCTTACTACTTGCAATGGCCCCGCTATCAAGATCTACAGTAGGCGGAAGAATGCCTGCATCCTTACTTGGAGCTATACCGTTTTGGCTATAATCTTCATTGGACTCAAAATAAACTATTCATCGGCAGGCGATAAAGGGGTTGGAAACTAGCAGTCAAACAATCATTAATCAACAAGAAGACAAGGAAAAGAAGAACTCAACAAGGAGAAGGAGTTATCGGTATGAAAATAGAACCTAATAAAGAGTTTGCTTGTAAAACGGGTATTATGCTCGATAGTAAATTAATCTGGTACAAACACTTTCATCCTTTTTGTGATGATATTATCCTTGAGTACACTAACCCGCCGTACTGGATCATAGAATTAGCCACGGTGCGTTATCAAGGCAGCGCTATTGAAATCGTTAACAAATACATTCACTCAGAACCTTGTATTACTTACTACAATAGTAAACTTTTCGATCAATACATTGCTTGTTTGTACATAAAGTACGACAGAAGAGAAATATCCTGGGCCAGCTTTCTGCTGGAGTCTGGCCAGTATGCTGACAGTTGTGAAGCTGTGAAAGAGCCTTGTGAATACTTTTTTGAATTATTGAATGAATATGAAGCCGAAGAATTCAACATTGAGCTTGAGCATAAACAAAGAGAAGAGATACGGGGTAAGTTTCGGGGCGAAATCCATGAAATGCAGGAGCTCTATGATGTGTTTAGGAAGTATTTCAAACAATATATTATGAAGGAAAGAGAAGCATCAAAATAAAATTTGCATTATGATTTCGTTGAAAAAGTGATTCATCGGACACGTAATTTTGAACCGAAAGAAACAAAGGGGTGAAAAACATAACATTTAAAATAGAAATCACTGACAAGGAGGAAATAGAAACCTTTTATTCGATTTTGGCATGGGATCAAGCGGAAGAACGATTATTCAGCCCACATACATTAACGAAAATAGAAAATCTAAACTTTCACTCAACCCTCATTGAAATTACAAGTCAAAGCATGATGGAAATGAGTTTGCTTCAGCGATTGAATGCGAAACATTATGAAAAATCACTAGACGAAATAGAAAAGTTTTTGAAAATGTTCTTAAAAGAACACAAAATTAGCGAAGCAACTTGGAAGCATGGGATCAAATGAGTTGAAATTTTTATTGTTATGTGATCTGAATTGCAGCAATAATTTTATAGATAAGGGTGATAGATATGGAACGAGGACTCATTATATTTTTGAACGGAACGTCAAGTTCGGGGAAGACAAGCATTGCGATGGAAATGAAAAATCAGGGAGATATTCCGTTTCATCATCTATCTGTAGATCAATTTCTGCATAATTATGATCAGTTTATCGACAATACATATCCAGATATGAAACCAACAAGAGAAGTGGAACACCATGTCATGACAGATATCCTGTTCGACCCCATCAATTCGATGTACTGTGCAACCATTAAGCTGTTTTCGGAAATGGGTTTGAATGTCATCGTGGATACAGTCATCAGCAATGACAAGTGGTTTAACGGTTTTTATGAGTTACTATCGGATTATCCGATATTGTTTGTAGGCGTGCAGTGCTCGAAAGAGGAACTCACCAGAAGAGAGCAGAGCAGGGGAGATCGCGAGATTGGACTTGCTCATTCCCAGTTCGACTACATCTACTCTTATGATGAATATGATCTGGAAGTGAATACGGAAGAGCTTAGTTCAGCTGCATGCGCGGAAAAGATATTAAGTTATATGAAGTCTGATCAGGAATACTCGGCATTTAAGAAATCAAGCAGAAGAGACCGAAGTTGATTGTGTCAGATCATATGATATCTATTTCAAATGAAAGTTAGGGATTCGACCAAATCTTTTTCTTAGAGTTGCCAGGACCTAATAAGTAGATTTCATCAACACTCCCATAAGTATTAGAGAATGAAATTGTGAAGTCTTTACTACCACCGATAGGAAGTTTACTGCCTTTAATCTGAATGAAAAGTGAATTGTTATGATGTGAGAGGTAGTAGCCGTGATATCTGCTAATACTGTCTGCAAATCCACCTGTTATAGTAATAAGCTCAGGAGAAACTTCAGTTCTCGTAACCATTGTCTCGTCAGGATCGACAACCTTGTTCAACATATAAAATCCAATGATAATAGAAACAACGACAATAATAACTGCGCTAATAATAATGCTAAACTTCATGTTTGGTCGCATACTCATGATTCACCTCATAATTAGATGATATGAATCGATGTCTCAATACTCATTGGGCATCGATTTATTGTATTTAATCAGAACAGAATTCTACGTTTAGAAATATTAGGCTCATTTAAATAATATACTAATTCATTTTTTTTGTAGAGATAGGTGGAGGTCACCGATGGAAATTAACGCTAAGAATCCGGAAGAACATATCCAACAAATGTTACAGGCAATCATTGAAAAAACACAATCCATTATCAACGATAGTCATAAACAATCCTTTGGCTCTTTGGAATATTTCTTGGAGCACATTATAGCGTATCGGGATGAACAACAATACATGTCTAACGAGTGGCATATCCGCACACCGCGCTGGCTAGGGGAGTATGGAAATACGCCGGAGGAAGAAGAGCTTCTTTCAGACATTTACCGACTGCAAGCATATATCACTGAAACATTAAAGGGCGGATAAGCGGCTTACGATGTCGCATTAGTCCGGCTCAAATGTCGCAAAAGTACATGGTAACGCAATGCAGAGATCGTTTATACTCTCTTTATGTTTCGATAATGAAAATCATTATCAGTATTATACATAAGGGGGATTCATCATGAATCAAGGAACAAAGAAGCAGGCTGCCGGAAGCAAGGCATATGCTGCTCACAAATCACGATTATTCATGGGCTTGATGTTAGCCCTTATTCTTGTCCTGACGGCTTGCGGTGCCGGAACAGGTACAGATAGCGGTAAACAATCTGCGGCAACGCCAGCGGAGACACCTGCGAATGCAGAAACACAGACAGATGGAGCTTTTCCCGTAACGATCCCACACATGAAGGGTGAGCTGACGCTAAACGAAAAACCACAGAGAATTGCAGTCCTTGATGTTAAATTTCTGGATCAGATGTTAGCGGTTGGTGAGAAGCCGGCTGGTAGTGTTATTGCTGGAGGCAACACCGATTTTCCAGAGTACTTAGGCGATCAGCCGAGTGACGTACAGGTTCTGGGTACACGGGACGAGCCTAATCTGGAAGCGATTGTAGCGTTGGACCCGGATCTGATTATCATGACGGACTTCCAGGAGAAACAGTATGAGAGTGTAAGCAAAATTGCACCTACCCTGGTACTCGACTTCTACGAAGACTGGCGTGATACGTTAGCAACGGTCGCTAAGATTACAGACAAGCAGGACGAAGCGGAGAAAGTGCGCACAGCCTATGAGGAGAAAGTTGCTGGTCTGAAGGCACAGCTGACAGAGAAAATGGGAGATGAGACAGTCGCTCTAATTCGTCCGCGTAAAGAAGGTATCCGTGTCCATGGCATCGAGCATCGTACAGGCGGCATTTTGTATAATGATTTGGGCTTGAATATGCCTGAGCTCGTTAAAGAGATCAAGGATGATACCTCTGTTGAAATCTCCATGGAAAAGGTTCCTGACATTGGGGCAGATCGTTATTTTGTGCTGTCGGATGAGCTGTTTGCTGCAGAGGCAGAGGCTATGGTGAGTAATCCAGTGTGGAAGTCCCTTGATGCTGTGAAAAATAACCGCACGTATGCCGTAAACTCAACACTTTGGATTGCATACTACGGACCGCTTGCCATCAATCTTATCGTAGATCAGGCATCGGAAGCCCTGCTCGGATCGAACTAATATGAACCTATATCTCTCGACAAACTTATGGAAAGAGACGGTAGAGGATCATTCAATTTTGCTCGGTGAGCCGCCTGAACATAGTGTCCGTACCATTGCTCTAAGTGAGTTGCATGACGAAGAGGCGTGTCGAGAGTATATCAGCTGGTTTCAGAACTATATCGATGCGCCTGATATGAAGGTTGCTGCTTCCATGTTAGCCAAACGACTTGGTTATCTGTGGACGACTCCGCTCGTGACCGCGATGACGTTTCATCATCAGCATGTTACCTTTCAGCTGGAAAACAGCTTTCTCTATCATCCGGCGCTCTCAGATCATGAGGGCGGCACACGATTTCCTTTTCTAGCGGTGAATGGACTTCAGGCTGAAGGACTAACGGGAGACAGGGCAGTGTGGCGGGAAAAGGTGGTCGAGGAGATGTTTGCAGTACAGCTTACACCCCTGTTAAAGACGCTTGCTGCGATTGCGCCTCTTTCGATGAGTATTCTCTGGGAGAATATCATGGTACGTATCGGCCGACTATTCGCTCCTGATGAAGCCGAGACTGAGCAGGAAAGTAAGATCATTCGAGAGGACTTTTCATATCTGACGCAGGTGGCATCCGGGCAAGTGTTCGGTGTAAGAAAGAATCCGTTGACGCGCTTCACCGATTGTAAGGACAATGTGCATGTTGCCAAAAGCGAGCGAATTACCTGCTGTTTCTATTACCAGATGTCAGGCGAATATTGTCTCAAATGTCCGAAAATTGACAATGAGAAAGAATCTCAATTACAATGACAACAGCAAGAATTCTACCTTTGCTATTGTCAGGAGATGAGAGAAATGCCGCTGCAAGAACAGACAAGTCTATGGAGTGATACAACGATCAAGATGCTTGACGGGGATAGCGGTACTTTGCAGACAGGCAGTGTTTTACACGAAACGGATTTAACTTCAAGTGTGCTGCTGCTGGCATATGGAGGGGAAGGGGAGCTTGCAATGGATGGCGAGGGTTGCCACATTGGAGCTTCTTTTGCCTGTCATGTGGTGAAGGGATCATCCTTTACGCTGACGGCCAGATCAGAGGACATTCATTATATTGTCATTATGTACAAGGCTTCTTCCATAGAGGGTGCCTCTCTTGTTGTACCTTCATATCGCAAGCATCCGCTGCGCAGGTCATTTGTTCAAAACTCGGCAACCCATGCGGAATGGATCGAAAACGCGGAAAAAATCGTTGTCAAATGGCGACGCGGTGAAGGGTTGGAACGTTTCTATGCGAACGCTTTGCTCCAAGGAATGATCTACGAGCTGATCATGGAGTATGAACGTGGTCAAGGGGGAGCGGAGTCCGACATGGTGGATGTAGTCGCTTCTTATATCACATCGCATTATCGTCAAAACTTGGAGCTAAAAGAGCTGGCAGCCCTGGCAGGCTGTAGTGTAAGACAGCTGCAGCGCCGCTTCAAACAAGAGAAGCAGCTTGGACCGATGGAATACGTCATTCAGCTGCGTATGGAAAGTGCTTCACGCATGCTGCGTCATACGGATGCGTCCATCGGTGAAATTGCGGACAAAATGGGCTATCGCGATATGTATTACTTCAGTAGGGCATTTAAAAAATATCATGGTGTCCCACCGCTACATTACCGGCATGCTGCCGCTTCGAGAAGAGAT
The DNA here is from genome assembly GCF_017874615.1 of Paenibacillus xylanexedens. GTDB lineage: Bacteria > Bacillota > Bacilli > Paenibacillales > Paenibacillaceae > Paenibacillus > Paenibacillus xylanexedens. The sequence goes on along the minus strand of NZ_JAGIKV010000002.1, from coordinate 408,035 downwards.
GCAGACTATGCGAATGCTTTGCTGCAAAATCGTACAGCTTCTTCTTTTGAATCAGCCGAAGGCCCGGTCATCTGCCATATACGCGGGGAGTACACCGTCACCGAAATACCACAGCGTATCGCTGTTCTCGATGTGCAATATGCTGATCATTTGCTTGCATTGGGCTTGTCACCGGTAGGAAGTGTCGGACTAGGAAGTACCGCGTTAACGTTCCCTCAATCACTCCGGGCAGGACTCCAGCATACAGCATTACTTGGTACGTATGAATACCCCGATCTTCCGGCGGTAGAGCGACTTGCGCCGGATCTGATTATTTGCACCGAGGTGCATGATCAGCATCATGAATGGTTAAGCCAGATCGCTCCAGTACTCATGTTCAAGCGTAACGAAAACTGGCAGACGATTCTAAGTCTGTTCGGTGAACTGACAGGCAAGCGAGCAGAGGCCAAGCAGATTATTGCGGATTATCACCGTCGAACGTCTTTGCTGTCTGAGGAACTGGCACCGGTGTTGGCAGGAAAAAGCGTGGCATTGATTCGTCCACTGGATTCCCTCGTGCGCGTCCATTCTGCTGCTCATCGCACAGGCGCTGTGCTGTACCGGGATCTGGGTCTGCCCGTTCCGCTGTTTGTGGTAGATTCCTCCGATACGGCCTATCATATCTCCGTTGAGAGATTACCTGCAGTACAAGCTAGCCACTACTTTTTGCTGAGTAATGAGCTTATGCAGGATGGGATATCTGCGACAGAGACGAGGGTTTTGGGAATGCTGGATGGGGGTGAGCAACAGTGTGTACATTCTGTTGATGCTGCAACATGGATCGGCTGTTATGGGCCGACAGGAGTTAATGGGATAGTGGATCAGATTGAACAGGCGTTGTTGGGATGAGAGGGAGTTCTGATGTGACTCCCTCTATTTCTGTATATTCAGAATTCATCGAATTAGTGGAGAACTTCTTCAAACAGAGGTGTATCTTAACTTAAGAACACAATCATTCTATTATGTAGGTCGCATTTGTTTCTTCATTTTATTGTTGCGGAGAACGTTGACAGAAGTAATTGACGAAAGATACAATCCATATATTCCCTATAGTTTCAAAAGCGTTTATATCGATTGATCGTTTTAAAAATATACTTCAACTCTCTATTTGGAATTTGGTTTCTTGGATATTCCTTCAGGAAGCGATAGTGTCTCGACACTTAATGGATCGTAATTTACCAGAACAAATACCTTCTTTTTCTTATCGCCTTCAATGTAGCCATGGAGGCCTAACGAATTGGATAGATCGGGAGGAGAGAATTTATACTCTTTAAAACGAACGGTTACACCGTATTTTTCGAGAATATAATTTGCAGCGAACTTCTCGGCGGAGGACACAATCATCTTTTCTTCTTCGGAGGCACATGCTCCAAGCAAGAGTGATGAGATGATTAAGATTACAAACAAGAAGATAGGTTTTCTCAAAAGGGACACCTCTACTTTTATAGAATGGTATTAATATACTATAAAGATTGAATTATCACTAGTTTACATAATCATATCGGAATGTTCAATTCAGGAGGTATTTATGCGGAACGATTACATAAGCGACGAGTTGTATCAGAAAATATCTAACCTTGCCTACCAGGACAACGTTTCTGCCGGAGCACCACTTAAAGATGAGGGAGATTATGCACAATGGAAGGTTATTGAACCTGAAGGTGCCGAGCTCCACAATAAAGTGTCGGGTTTCGATTCCGTCATCCTCCACAACAATCAGACGAATCAGATTGTCATCGGTTACCGCGGAACAGAGCCAGGTGGGAGCTGGCTTGGGAGAGCAGCCGATTACGAAACAGACGTGTTCGATGTTTTAGGTGGACGCACCAGAGAACTGGAGGATGCCGTAACTGACCCTAATCATCATAACATTTTCAAGAAAAGCTTTATTCAATCCATTAAGGATGATATCAATTGGGAGAACAATCAATTTCATCAGGCGGAAGTGCTTTATGAACAAGTCAAAGCAAAATATCCTGACGCAAGTATCTCTCTTACGGGACATTCGCTTGGAGGTGGTTTAGCGCAATATGTGGCAGCGCGACAGGATTTGTCGGCCATGACATACAGTGCTCCGAGTGTAACCAATCTGCTAGACGATGCAAGCTTGGCGAAAGTGAACGAAGGTTACTATGATAAAAAAGTGGTAAACATCGTTCAGCCAAACGATTCAGTAGGTGCAGGAGGACTTTTTGAATATGACAGACATGTTGGCAGCACGTACTACAAAGGCCAGGATTTTGACTCGGCCAATGCGATGTACCAAAACTGGAGGCTGCAATTCCAGCTCATGGTGCCTATTAGTCCAATGGGGCCCAGTGGCCCGTTAGTAACATACAATTTCCCAATTGATATCGATCTAGACAAGTTTCAGGTCGGTAATATTGTTCGATTGATGGACTCGTTTTCCAAAAAAGAAGGCAAAGGATATCACTCGATGAACCAGTATCAGTTTGATGAACAGGGAAACTTGGTCGGTCCACTTATCGATCGCGCCACGGGGAAACAAATTGACATCTCACCACGCTGGAATGCTTATCAGGAATCACGGATGGCTTTGTCAAACCTCGTTGGCGGGTTGGTGGCTCCCTTGATTGCGGCTGTATCCAATGGAAAGTCAGGTCAAGGTGGTGGGACAATCCGACTAACGCCGGAGGAATTGGCACAGGCAGCCAAGGAAATGCGCCTTAGTCTGAGCGGGTTTTCCAATGATGCACAAGCTTCCATCCGAATGTTCGAGGCTTATACTTCCACAAGTGAAAGCCATTCCTTCACGTCAATCGCTTACGAAGCTGCGGCGACACTGGAACGAATTAACCGTTGGTATCAGGAATCCATCAGCGAGATTGCTGAGTACATTGAACGCAAGCACGAAGATTTCGTTCAAGCAGACCAGTTCTTAACGGGAGGTAATTGACATGGGAAGAATATCGGTATCTTTATCCGATCTGAGAAGAGCCGTTCATCAATGTGAGCAGTTACAGGAGAGCTTAGTGCAGCAGGAGCAGAAGATGCGTTCAATACATAGTAGACTGGAGCAAGATTGGGCAGGAAATGCTGCCACAACGCTAGGATTCAAAATGCAATCTTTCCTGAACGGGACATCCAGTCGAATGGATGAATTGGAGGCGCATAAAGAAGCATTGCGACGATACATTCACAGAATGGAGGAAGCTGACCGTGAGGACTTCAGAGACCGGAGGGAGCACAGCATGCTGAGCTGAGATATTCGAACAGTGGTATGCAGATTCTGCAGCAACAAAGATCGGCACAGGGTTGTAATGTAGAAAGCCTGAATATCAATCCACGAAGTTATGACATTCAGATGATGTGGCGAAGCGATACGCTCTACCTTTTTTAAAGTTGATATGTTTCAAAAACATCGGAAGGTCGTCGGATTCCCTATGGGATGAAGAAGGACCTTTTTGTTTTATTACTATAACGAAAGGTTCCACTGCATACTCGCGTCCTGTACAACCCTGCATATATTCAGCGTATTCAAAGCCCATTGGATCGATTGGATAAGGGTTTGAGAAAACTAATAAATCTCCCTTATTCGCCAATTTCCTTTCGTAAATGTAACAATATGGGTTATCATATACGTAGTTCAGGCATTATTAGGAGGGGATTCAATGAAAAAAAATATAGCAATAATCATACTAATGGTTGGATTGGTAATAAGCATGTACTTCAACTATCAGTTCAAAGCGTACAAAGATAATCAAGAAGTTGAATACACGGTTAAACTAAATCATGGAACTCAAATGGGTATAAAAGAATCCATCTTTAATTTAGATAATGTGATAAAAAGCTTAGAGGACGGCTCTTCGAAGGAAACAGTCATACATGCCTTAGGAAATGTGGCGGTATCTTTGAAAGTTGGTGAAGAATCATTCGTCTTTCTGAAATCCGACTTCAGGGAAGATCAATTATCATCAACTTATTTAATCTATAGTGTGTTTAGAGATATGTATACGTATATAAGAGTAGAAATCATAGACCAAATTTTATCGAATAAGATATCGCTAGAAAAAGAATCGAGAAATCAACTGATTAAGGATATTGGAGTGCTTAAACAAGATTTGGAATATATCGATAGTCAATTTAACGAGGATATTCTAAAAGAACAAAGTCCTAAGTGGATTGAAAATAGATGGAAAGAGTTAATTGGAGAGATTGTAAATAGAAATACGGATTATAAATTATATGAAAGAATGAAAACGAAATACAATTTATAATGAGTTCGTGAGAGACTATGGATATAGGCGGATAACCCCGCACCAACTAACTGTGCTCATGCAGCCGCACCCTTTCGGGTGCTTTTAAGCCGGTGGTGGGTTAGCATCTACGAAACGACATCAAACCATAAGGAGGCTAATTACATGATTAGATTGTGTAAAAGCATGGATACGGATGTAATGTATCAGATTATTAATGATGCAGCAAAGGCATACAAAGGAGTAATTCCTGACGATAGGTATCATGAGCCTTATATGACATTGGAAGAGCTAAAGTGCGAAATGAACGATGGTGTAGTATTTTGGGGATTTGAAGAAAAAAATCTATTATTAGGAGTTATGGGAATTCAAGATAAGGGTGATGTATGCTTAATTAGACACGCATATGTACGAACAAACCAACGGAATAGCGGAATAGGTACCAAGCTTTTATCTCATATGGTGGCTTTAACAAATAAACCGATCTTAATAGGGACATGGGACTCAGCTGAATGGGCTAAGAAATTTTACTTAAAGAATGGTTTTAAACTGGTATCACCTGATGAGAAGAAAAAGCTATTAAATACCTATTGGAATGTTCCAGAAAGACAAATTGAGACCTCTGTAGTCTTATGCGATAGCAAGAGGCCACTTGACAAAATTTCAGAATATACAAGTTCAGATTAAGTTAGAAGTGGTTTCGTATAATATCATATTCCCGCTTAATAAATCAAAATTTGAAAAGAGGTTTTTTCCTAAAACCCCTATAATTGAAAGCAAACAACTAGACAATACCTATTTAAAAGGACTTAGGAAATATCCACGGATTAGATTAGCGATTGCACTTGAACTTGCAAATAGGGATCTTCAAGATGAAGAGAAAAATTAAAGGAGTTTCCAAATTGAAGAATCAAAAGCGTTCAATGATTTTAATATTTCTTTTAATAATAGTAGCTCTAAGTGGTTGTATTTCAAGCAGTGTAAAGACGGATGAAACTGTTGAGAATGGGTTGAACATAAACTTGATATCAATTGGACTGGGAGGGAGCGAAGAAGATGAAGGTATAACAGTCGTAACATATCATTTCAATCTATGGAATAGAACCAATAAATCAATAATCCTAAAAACAGTTGAACCGATTATAAGTAAGGAGATTCAGGAGCGATTAATTGATAGAGACATTAAATTGGACATAAATAAGAAAGTTGATGGTAATACTTCGGAAGCACTGACAGGTACTTTTAAATTAGATACAAAAGGGCTTGATAAAGAAGGAATAATCAAGTTAAACATTAATGTTAAAGAATTTAATATAGCAATTGAACAAGTCATAGGAATAAACGAACCTTAAGGCTCATCAATATCGGATAACAAAGTGTTTATGATGTGGGAGGCTTCCGTTTTGCTGTAATTAGTGGTGTTTCCTTAAAGGAGGATTTTAAAATAATGAGAAAACGGCATTCTATTGATAAAGCGGAGTGGTCAGAAACAAGAGAGACCCATTATCACAAAGACTGCAAGGATATTGTATTTGCATTTGGCGATGGACTCATTGAAGTGGATGGCACGATTTATTTGAAAAGAAAAGAAGTCCTAATTAAGGTAATAAAACCTCTTAAACGAAAAACATTTTGGTATGAAACATGGCTAAAGATTAAAGAAATCTACAATACATAGTCTAATATAAATTCAACATGATCGCTTAAGAGCCAGTGAAGGTTGATTAATCATTTGGTGAGTAATATTTGGAGGTAATTGAATGACGATAATTTGTCTCGAAGGTGCCAGTTCTGTAGGTAAAAGTACCACTTGTCAGCAGTTCGCTACACAATATGATGCATTTATTGTTCCAGAAACAGGGTTCCTTTGTGAAGCTCCTCAACTTGAAGGTAAGGAACTTATGATGTGGTTGCTGGAGAGACAAATCGATAGATGGCATATAGCATATGAGAAGAATCAACAACATGAGTATGTGATTTTGGATGGCGATGTATTTAAGATTTGGTACAGCTGGATATATGGTTCTGAGCACCTATCTTTAGATGAAACAGCGAACTTTTTTAGAGAGAAGTTATTGAAGAATGAAATATCATTACCGGATGCTTATGTACTATTCTGGGCTGAAGAAGATGAGCTGCGCAAGCGAAAGGAGATGGATCAGACAAGATCCAGAAGAAATTTTGATAAACATCTGTGCATGATTGAACCTCAAATGAGGTACTTCCATTACCTTAATGAACTGGTACCAGGATATGTAGGGATTCATAAAGCAGAGACTGTAGAAGAGAATATACATCATATTGTAAAGCATTGCGAAACGTTACCGGACATAAAAAAACGAGAGAGCGAGATCTTTGATAGAGTAATTGATTTCTATAAAAGTACTACTCCTTAATCTTAGTGTGATTTTAATAACAGATCCTAAAGCTACTCTAGCTGTGTCTTGGATAACATACCAAATACTGCGATCAAAGGAAAAAGGAATATGTGAGGTGAGTTATGGGCGTAAGAAAAAAATATAAACGTAAAATCGTTCGCTCTAATCGATTATTTTATTGGTATGTTGAACCGGATATTGACGATGAAGGAATAATCAAATTACATATCGTTTCTGAGGATAAGAAGTTAATCGTCACTTATGAAGTGGGACAACACAGTATTAAGAAGAATCCCCCATATATAGTCATCATCGGAGAAGAATTCGAAGGCTGGACGTTAGAATATATAGGATACAGAAGAGTACTAACACCGAAATGGAGCGATGAGACCATCACGCCAAAATTGATAGGAAAAATTATTGATTGGTGCCTGTTGAAAGACAAAGAAATAAACATCGTTAATTGGAAAGGTGAACTTCTCCGACCTATCTCTTAAATGGAGTGTAATTGCATTTGAAAATAATTTAGAGTCACGTGGACTCTTTTGAAAACGCATACTCGAAAACAAGAGATGTAATTGCCATTTAATATAAAAGGAGAGAAGCTAATGCAGATGAATCGTGGATATCACACGGTTAACAAAGTAATCGCTTGTGTTCTGTCATTCATATTTATCATTATGGCAATAGCGGTACCTGCCCACGCTGAAGAAAAACAGGTTGAGACTACACCATCCAGAATTCCTTTATCCAAGTTAGAGGAAACGATTGATGCTTATGTTGCCTCGTATGAGAAGTACACCGCTGCCGTTTCGGTTGTGGCTATCAAAGATGGTGAAACCATTGTGAATAAGGCATATGGTTACGCAGATATTGAGAATCAGCGAAAGGCGGATACCTCTACTGTTTTTGAATGGGCTTCCATCTCGAAACTGTTGGTCTATACAAGTGTGATGCAGCTTGTCGAACAAGGAAAGCTTGATTTGGAGACGGATATCCAGGAATATCTGCCAGAGGGATTTTTCAAAAAGCTGAAACATGATGATCCAATTACCCTAATGAACCTGATGCATCACAATGCGGGTTGGGAAGATCAAACAGCGGCCGAGGTGTTTTATTACTCCGAGGATGAAACGTTAGAATTGGGAGAAACGTTGCGTAAATATGAGCCAAAACAGATCTATAAACGGAATAGCATAGTGGGTTATTCGAACTATGGCGTTGGTCTAGCCGATTACATCGTGGAAGAGATAAGTGGCCAACCTTTTTATGAGTATGTCAATCAACATATATTTAAACCGCTTCATATGAACGACACTTCAATTCATCCAACGGGGCAAGATCATCCAGACCTAGTACATAGAAGAAATGAGATTGAAGGGTATACAAAAGATTTGAAACTGATCCCTGAGAACAGAGTATACGTAACGATTTATCCTACAGGGGCAGCGATTGGGACAGCAGAAGATTTAGGCAAATTCCTTGCAGCGTTGATGCCTGTAGATGATAGCCATGTATTATTTAAGGACAGGGATACGTTGAACGAAATGTTGTCAACAAGTCTATATTATGAGGGGACTTCTACTCCGCGATTTGCGCATGGGTTCGTTGAGATGGAATACTGGGTGCCTACACTGATGCACGAGGGGAATTTGAAAGGATTCTCTAGTAAACTTGTCTTTGATCCCGAATCTAAATTTGGGATGGTTGTCATGACAAACCAGTCTTTTGAGGAAATTTATTATTATGGACTTACTAAAGAGATTTTCGGTGATAACGTCAATTCTAATAGAGTTACTTCTGAGGGGGGAGGATATTTTCAATCCGCACGACGGGCGGCCTCTAGATTTACTAATTTATTTACAGCCCTTGATATAAGGAAATTCACAAAAGCTGATTTAGCAAAGTCTTATAATGTTGTCGAGAATAATGGGGTTATTGAGAAAACTTCCGTCACTCCTTACATTGATTACTTGCCAGTATCGAATCTAAAGGTGAACTTGATTAAAATATCTTTTATTCCTGTTTTGCTTGCCGCCATTTTCAGTTTATGTGCTTTAATTGGCTATCTAATCTTGATGCTTCTTAACAAACTAAATAAACGAGGAAATCTTACCACCAATTTTAATAAATATCATCTTGCCATTAATTTTGCAGGTGTGGCACTCTTTCTTAATCTTTTCATCATGCAAACGAAGTTGAGGTTTCCAAATTATCCTGCTTATTCTTCGTTACGGATCAATTTAATGTTTAACCTACTTTATGTAGTTCTAGCAGTGGCGTATCTTGGCTTGCTTATTTACAAACTGCGGAAGAGTAGTTACAGCAAAAAGAAAAAGGTGATGTACATCATGTCTGGCATCTCGGCTTTTATCTTGGCTGCTTTTATTGTGGGATGGAATTTGTATGTTTAGAGTGGCAAACGCTGAATGTAGATATTTCAAACATTACAATGGCTCGTGGATGACTTCTATAGATAAGTGAAATATTAAGTGGGGTCAATTAAAAGGAGTAAAGGCAGCAGTTCCTTATTGGGGACTGCTGCCTTTGTGTGAGTACGCCCTTTGGCGACTTATGCCTCTGTATATTAAAGGGGTATCAAAATCATCCTACTTTTTGTCTCTCAAAATAAATATTTTAATGGAACTGTAAATGACCACTAGAATATTCAATAATAACAGACCTATATATCCATCCGTTAACTTTGTTCGTTCAATCCACTTGTTCACTAACTCTCCAGAGAGAGCTTGTTTTCCTAAATATTTATCTATATCATTTTGATTTATTTCATCCCTATATATAAGTGGAAACTCCATGCTGTTGGAAGAAGCAGCTAGCGGCGGATAGAAATCTACCCATTTCTGACCTGCCCATCGATCATACTTATAATGAAAGTCTGCGCTGGACTCAAGATTGTCCCACCTGAGAAAACCCAATAATATTAGAATACAAAGTGTGACAACGCTAAATAATAACATCTTGTTATTCAAATAAACACCATCCTTATGTTGTACTACTAACAGTACCGTTGCATGAAACAACTTCATCATTCGTTATATTTTATCAGCATTTTCCGTTATATGGAAGTGGATTGTTTCAATCCGAATGAAATGAGCGTATTCAAAGCCCATTGGATCGTATGGACATGAGTGAATGAAAGAAAACTGATAAATATCCCTTATTCGCCAATTTTTTCTTCGCAAATACCACAGCATAGGTTATCATATACCTAATTCAGATATCAGGCGGGGTGTGTGGTATTTACGAAGTACATAAATTAGATGTTAGACGCAATACCGTAGGAAGTTCATATTAAATGGGAGGTTCATTAATGGAGAATAGCGAGAAAAATATAGATGAGATTATTAAATGGTATGTGAATGTAAGGCCTACATACAAAAACCTTGCAAGCAAGGTTGAGTCAATCATAAGAGAAGTTTTAAATAGCTCAGGAATTTCATATTATACAGTTTCAAGCCGAGCAAAAGACATTGAGAGCTTTTCAAAAAAGGCCAGTAAAGAAAAATATAAAAATCCCAAAAATGAAATTAAAGATATGGCTGGAATAAGAATTATTACATTTGTTAAAAGTGAGGTTTTACAATGTTGCGATATAATTAAACCATTGTTTGATATTGACCCTGATCATAGTGTAGATAAAACAAAGGAACTTGGAAATGATAAGGTAGGCTATAGATCTATCCATTATGTAGCCAAGCTAACAGACGAAAGACTTGGATTGCCCGAATATAGCGTATTTAAAGAATTAACTTTTGAAATACAAGTTAGAACTATACTTGAGCATGCTTGGGCAGATATCTCGCACGATAGAAATTATAAGTTTATTGGTAATTTACCTACGGAAAATGATATTCAAAGAAGGTTCTCTTTAGCAGCGGCTACTTTAGAATTAGTTGATAGAGAATTTGATAACTTAGCAAAGGAAATAAATATTTATGATAAAGAAGTTAAGAATAAAGTAGAAAATGATGATTTGAATGTATCAATCAATACTACGTCTTTAAGAAATTATCTGAATAATAAATTCAGATCACTTATTGACAAAAATATATTAGAACGCACCTTCAATAAAGGAAGTAAAAGGATAGTTAATGAATTGAAATTATATGGAATATATACGTTAGCGGATATAGATAGAATAATAGGAGACGACATAAATAAATATGTAGAGAAGCCAACAAACTACTTGGGTTTATTAAGATACATTATGATTATTAACGACATAAACTTGTACTTTGAGAAAGCCTGGAGAAAATCTTGGACAGGAATAGATCGGAAAGAGATTAATTACTTATCTTCATTAGGTGTAGACATAGAGGCAATTATGGATAAATTCGAATTGCATGTTGCCGAGAATGACTTTGATTATGATGAAGATGATATCTTTGAATAAGAGTTTTTTTAGAAGACTAAAAGTAAATAAAGGAGTAACTTGATTAACCAAGGAAGTCGGTACGGCGTCTAACATAATATTCACGCATCGGGCATACGCCCTCGGTCCGGCAGAAGCATTCTAGGGAAGCAAAGGCTGCCGGACACACTTGGCATACGCCAAGCGTCGTGAATACGGGAACGTTATAGGAAATTAGCGAAAGCAAATATAAAAGTCCAATTACTGAACTTCAAAGCGGTATTTTTAATGATTTATAGTTGAATTTATTGGAGGTTTGAAAGAAATGCAGTTAATTAAAGTTATTGTTTCAAGTGACATGACTTATATGCCGGAAGGCGATGATGGAAAAAGTATTAATCGCAAAGAAATATTGAAGATACAGTATTTTATTACCGAGATTTCTGTCACAGAAGAATTGCTCCAACAATTAGAAATTGATGTTATAAGATGTAAAGGAGATTGGCTTCAAACAAGTTATAATATCCATGGAAGTTACATAGAATTTGATATTAATTTTTTGCAATTTACTGTTGGATTTGAAGATATAGACAACCATGAAGATTTTCTTGATGGCTATCAGTCAACTTTGACATGCATTAATCAATGCTTTAAAGACCATTTTAAATTAGTTAAATATGAAACAATAAGAATCGAAGGATCTGAAATTAAAGCTATAGAAGATAATAATGAAAATGAGGATGTTGATCTTCTCAATATTACGATTATTGAAGCTGATTTGAGTGAACATCCTATTATAGAGGAATTGGACGATCAAAAATTAGCTTACGAAATAATTAATAAGAGAGCAACTCTGAGTAATACCGGCGCAAGCTCGTTTTCTTTAGCAGCTCTTATTATGGTTATTGGTAAAGCTACAGGTGGTGCTATAGGTACGGTTGCAGGCAAGAAATTACTCAAAGAAATTATTGAAAAGTATAAAGGTAAAGACAACTTGATTGAAATTGATGATATGAAAATTAAGCTAGGAAAAGTGAAAAGGGACATATCTTCAATGCTCGATGTTCCTGTTACTATTATCGATTTTTATTCAATTACTTCTTATGGGGATTCTGTTGCTATATCTTTTGTATGTAGGAAGGGGTTAGAGCTAACTTTAATTACTGCCAATTGTAATACAAGAGGCGAAATTAGCTATTTAAATATTGAAAAGCCTATACTGTAGTGATTATTATATTGAGCATTTCATAGAAGCTGCTGACATCCTATAACATAATATTCACGCTGAGGGCTTACGCCCTAGGTCCGGCATACGCCGGACACCCGACATGAGTCGGGTCGAGATTACAGAAACGTTATACGCAATCCCTAAAGAATAAAGATAATATCAAAATGCGTTTAAAATAAGGAGGTAGATTACCAATGATTGATAAAACACTTGAAATGGATTTGTATAATCACAAAATTTATGATGCTTGGCAATTTGTTTTAAATACTTCAAAAGCCATTGGAACTGCAAAATATTGTAGAGATCTCATTTCTGACTTGATAGAAAAAATGTCGAATGAGCATGATGAATGGAAAAATAACTTGTTCAATGACTTAATGCATCAAGAAAATGAGCTTAAGAAAGTTTCAATCACTACAGAAGGCCTTCCCGATTTTCAGGTCAAGGTTTCAAATATAGAAGTACCTGTTGTTTTTTTGCTGAACAAAACAACAAAAGATTTTTTTCAATACATTAGAAACTCTTTTGATTCGATGGCTCAAGTTTCCAATGCGGCTTTATTGGCCAACAAAGCAAAAAAAATTGACACAGTTGATTTCCCGAAGATGTTAAGTGTTTTTAATCAACAAACCTACTCTAATGATTTCCCGGGTATGTCATTATGGTATAACGATATTAATTTGTCATCTGAATTTAGTTATATAGATGCATTCAATAACCGATCTAAACATACACTCGACATTTATCTTAAAGTCTCTATGGACCTTATTGGCTCGCAAAATGTAACAAAAATAAATCCCTTCTTTAGAAAGGATATACAGCATCAAAGTCAGGATGTTATTAGTTATTTAGATTCAATATATCAATTTACATTGAAGTCTTTTGAAGAATTTTTGGGAATTTTAAAAGATGAATATGTAAAAGAAAAGTATGTTGAGAATAGAAGTATTAAATTAAAAGCACATCAACAAAAAATGCTAGATAGCCCCAATAGTGACTACTCGGTTGTATATTTTGAATCAGAAGAAAAACATAAAGATTTACCTGATGAAATTCAAATCCTTTTTTTGAATAAAATAGATGAAGAAATCTGGTCTAAAAATTGCGAAATTGAAACGATACTTGTAAGAAATAAAGAAGAAAATTACTCTGCAAGGTATAAAGCAGAAAACTCTTACGGAAATGATAATCTACTTAAATACCGAAAATATAGAAAGGATGATTTAGAAGGACAAATTGTATTATTCGAAGAGATGAGTAGACAAAAAAATAATACGATTTTTTATCTCAATAATCCTTATATAGATGTTCAGACAGTAAGTGATGATAAAACATTTATACAAAGAGTTCAATTACCTTTTTAGAAATTCATGTAAAGCATTTTAAAGTGCTTGAAGTATATACAGCGAAGACAGGGAGAGCGTATAACATAATATTCACGCTGCGGGCATACGTTCTGGGTCCGACATGCGTCGGACACCCAGTATACGCTGGATCGTGAATACAGTAACGTTATATGCAACTTGAAAGAATAGGAAAATACAAAGTATTGATTTTTTCCTAAAACAAAAAAATACATTTAGGAGTATTTCTATGGCTGATCTTACCCCTTTATTAACCATATCTGGCGCGTTTGGTGCTGCATTTGCTGGGCAGTATTTAGGACATAAACTGACACGTAATCGTGATACAGAAAAACAAAATAAGGAAAGCTTGCAAAACCTATACTCGCCATTAGTTTATAAAATCGTAGATTATATAGACATTGAATGCAGTAATTCCATTATCACACCTAATAATTTTATTGACGAACTAGAGATATATGTTTTAGATCATCTTAATATACAGCTAAAAGAGAATACGAATGATCTATTCAATAATATTTTGGCAGATATAAGCGAAAAACTGACATATGCTGACCAAAATCTGATTATGAGTTTTGAGATTGCTAAAAAGTACGGGAAGGAGTTTAATTACGGTCAGGAAAAAGCAACTTTAGTGAAAAATATTTATTCTGTAAGAAGTCGTATAGAATTATCTTCAGTATTCTTGTCACAGTATTTGAAGCTTAACAAACAATTGAAAACACTTTCTAAAGCTATTCAAGATGAGTTAGAAGAACCTTATTTCTACACTCTAGTAGTTCGTATACTTCTTCAAATGCGTTTGTTTTCTATAGCTATTAATTATTCATTTAGAGATAAAGATTTAATTGTTTCAGCATTCGGTATTGATAAATATTTACTTGAAAAGGCAGAAAATCTAGTGAAAAGACATGAATATATACTTAATGATTTAGATGATTTTTCGTCAAAAGTAAGCGAAGAATTGGATGTAGATTCATACGCTTTCTTAGATGAACTAATTCATAAGATGGAGTATATGGATCATTATGAATCTGACGCTCCAAGTATATGGAGGAGATTAATTGAAGAAGATCGTAATAAGGAAGAAAAACAATTAGAGGACTTTCTTGAAAATTACGTAAACAAAGATTCTTGAATTAATAATACTTCTTAGTGGAAAGTGTCACAATGATTCAATCAAACCTTGTAATTAGTGTAACTCAAATGCAAGATTAATTTAAATATTGAATTTGAAAACACAGGCAGCATATAACATAATATTCACGCATCCGACATGCGTCGGTTCGTGAATACAGAAACGTTATAGGAAATCGACTAAAGTACTAAAAAAGTTATATAACATATAATTCAACTTGTTTTGGAGGAAATTGATATCGATGAGCTACATTGATATGAAGTACATAAGTACTTATTATTATGCAAATGTGATACAAGGTGTTATTGAAGATCCATCTAGCTACTTGATGAACCTGGAAAGTATTTTTGGCGACTCTGGGGTTTTGAATTATATAGAGCCTTTCAAAAAAAGAAGCAATTTGCATGCGTTCATTGAATTCATTATTGATTCACTATTTTGGGAGCAGTATTCAAAACTAAAAATTTCAAATTGTATTGATAGATCGCATTTTGATTTTGATAACCCCAGATATATTACACCCTTAGAACATATCTTTGAAGAATACGGAGTAGATCATTTATCTTTTATGGAATGGTGGAATGACTCGGAAGAAGATATTTTAGAAGAAAGACATTTTGAAGATTATTATCAAGAGTTGGTTCTTTTAGAAGGATACTATAAGGTCATTGAATTACTTGGGGAGGAAGTCTTTTATATTTTATTTTTGAACAGAAAACTCTTACAAGAATTCAATGAGATTTTCTCTTCATACTTAAATATGTGTGACGGAGATGATTTTGCAATGGAATTTGTAAAAGAGAATTCTCTAGAACCTATATTAAAAACAGATTACAAGTTAAAACGTGTTAGCATTCCATCATGGGTAAAAAGAGCAGTGTATTTTAGAGATAGAGGTGCATGTACAAAGTGTGGGAAAGACTTAAGTGGATATTTATCTTTAGAAAATCAAGAGAATTACGATCATATCGTTCCCTTAAATTTATATGGATTTAATGATGTGACTAATATCCAGTTATTATGTAAAGAATGCAATTCTAAAAAGAGTGGTTATCAACGTGCAGCTGAAACCAAATATCAGAGTTGGTATAAGAAGTAAAAGTACTTATCTGGATCAGTAACATAGAATCTTAAGGATGGAATTAAAAATTAAAGTATATCGGAGAAGATGTTGACATCATATATCAATATATTCACGCTGAGTGCATACGAACTTGGCCCGACATTCGCCGAGTCGTGAATACAGGAACGTTATGACAAATCACTGTAAAGGATAAATGACATGAGCGAAGAGACTGAAATACCGATTAAAATAAATGATACGACAACTGATAATGTGGAGTTAAGTGGTGATGCAATTGGTCTCGATTTTATTGATTCTAAAATTCAAAAGCTAATTGGAGAGAAAGAGACAGATCAAAAGTTAACAAGTGCGCTAAGGTATTTTTTTGGAATAGTAACAATAACAGGCATCCTTATTTGTTCGGGATTTATTGACACGTTTCTCTATATTGGGATTGTTTTAATTGTAATTGGTGGTTTAATTTTTGCAGCTAGTTTTTCTGATACAAAACAAGGACGATTAGCTGCTGAAATAAAAACTCTGGAACTTCAAAAAGAA
Organism: Paenibacillus xylanexedens; assembly: GCF_017874615.1. Lineage (GTDB taxonomy): Bacteria > Bacillota > Bacilli > Paenibacillales > Paenibacillaceae > Paenibacillus > Paenibacillus xylanexedens. Next base: position 391,678 of record NZ_JAGIKV010000002.1, on the reverse strand, counting down.
CGACTCGAGAAAAAGTCTGCTAGTAATGAAACAAGTAGGTATTATGATAGCTTAGTCAGTATTAATTTAAGAAATTTAGAAGAATACTATGATCTTGTTAAAATCAGCAATAAGAAATCGTTCTTTTCTTCTTTAATAATGAGTTTTTTAGGTATACTAATAATTTTATGTGCTCTTTGCGTGTCATACTTTACCTCGCAATTCAAGGATATAACTTATATAGTAACAGCCTCAGGAATAGTAGTTGAAGTGATAGCAGGATTAATGTTCTTTTTGTACAGTAGGACAGTTCTGCAACTTAAAAGTTATCACGATAGTTTAATAGATGTTCAGAACGTATTGCTGTCCTTTAAATTAATTGAGGATACTAAAGATGAGAAAATAAAGTCCGAAATGATGAAACAGATGATAGAAAATTTAATTCAAAGGAAATAGTAATTGTTTAACTCTTAGAGCACGGGAATTAGCGTAACGTAAGATTTAAGCGTAGGCTTCGATGGAGCCTTGGTTTGAGAAATGGGTTTCGAGGAGCATGTTAGCAGACAACCCCTCCGGGTTCGTGAATATAAGAATGTTATGGGAAACTCTATAATGATCAAATCTTGGGTTCTATCTCATAATTAAGTGGTTGACAGTCTTCGGGCGCAAATCATGGGAAGTTCTCACTTTAATAATCTTCGCATTAAACGATGATTGATGAAGATGCTTGGAGTTTTAAATCGATCAACCCCTAAAGTTGGTTTTGAGCCATTAATTCATTGATATTTCCGAAACCCTCGCGATCATCACGAATTCTTAGTGTTGAACAAGATGACATCTGGGTCTCTATAGGGATTAAGGGAAAGATAGGTAGCAAAAAAATCAACTTTACCGGACAACAATAATACGTGGAGAGAGAAATCTTAAGATTTATTACATAAAAGTGGACATGACTTAATGAGAAAGTTACGTGTTCTGTGATTGGTAGAGAAGGAACAAGAATTTCCGCAAGATACCTCTGGACAAGAGGGCAAGAAATACAACAATGAAGATGGGAGAGTTTCCCTGAAAGGATTTTTGAGCAGTTCTCCACTAAGTATTTACGCGCTCTTTTGTTTTGATGAGATCAAGTGAGAGGCAAGGTCTTCAATTTCTATACGGGAGAACTCTTGAAGCAGATCGTTTGTGTTCTCAGTACAACGAGAATAATTTCATTGGGAAAGGCCGTCCGAGTTGGAAATACGTTTCTGTCTCTTCAACAATTCGCCAAAAAAGGAGTAGAATATGGAGGAAATATTAAAAGAAATATCAAAAATAGCAGGTATTCCAAGTGTTATTTTTACCGTTATATTTATAATCATGAGAATAAAACCCATCACATTGATCACATCAAATCCAGTTGAGATAAAGATGTTATCAAAAGAAAAGAGATTCTCAATTAAAATTGTCAAGTATTTATTTGAAATATTCATTATACTTAGTCTTATGTTATTAATGACATTTAGTGTCTTTACAAAAAAGTCTATGTTCAATCCTATAATAGGAAGTATATGGGCGGTATTATTATTGATTATATTTATCTTTATGTTAGCTATGATTGAGGTAAAAAATAAAAGGTTGAACGATATTCTTAGGCCAATGCCAAAAGTATTATCAGTTGTAATATTCATTATTTCACTAATTTTATCAGCCAGTTTTTATGTTCTCCCTACATATTACGTAGGAACTCAATTATCATCTATTCTAAATGAAATAGAAAAGCCAACAACTTCAATATTGTTGTTTGTTTTAGGGTTAAATTCTATTATGTATTTAATAATTATAATATTCATTCTAATGCCAGTTGGAAGATTAATATCCCGTTTTTTTGATTTTGACAATGCACTTTCCAATTTGAATAATAAATATGTATTTATAGAAATTGAAGAAGATGGAGAAAATAAAAGATGGTATTTAAATTACCCGATAGATGCTAAGTGGTATTACTTAACCGATTCAGTTAATTTTTCTGTTGAAACAAATAGTAGATTTATAGAAATTGAAGAACTTTACAAGAAAATCTTGAAAATTGAGACCACTTAAATATAATTTAACTTGTTACCACATTTCTTTCTTAATTTATATATTGGCTGTAGAACTATATATTAAAGACAGGGGTTTAATTATATGGATAATAATTTAATAGATTCTATATCTTCGAGGATATTTGCTGAAATCGATAAAGTTCGCGCAGAATTCAAAACTGATATAATTGATTACGCCGGTAGCAACAATACAATTTTGCTTTACTGCAAATTACATGAAATTTTTTATTATAATCATTTATTCAGTAAAGGTCAGCATATTCAAAACACTTCTAAATTAAAATACACTATTAGTGAAATAATTAGTTGGGTTTCCAACGAGGAATTTATTGAGGACAAAGAAATAAAAGAAATAGATCTTTATAAACTAGAAAATAAACTAGAATCTTATTTCATTAGGGCAATTGAAGTCTCACAATGCAGTTCTGCCTTCTTATCGAATTATGCTAATATATTTAATGTCGTCGAAGTGGATAAAAATAGTGTGGAATTCAAATATAAAAGTGAGGATTTAGAGAAATTTGAAAACATAAATCATCTATTAATCACTGAATATATACAGAGCAATCGTAAGGAATTTGAAAATAAGATGCGGAAAGGTCAACACCAAAAAAAATACAGAAATGATCCTTATAAGTTTAATGCAGAAAGCATATTAAACACTGATATAAGTCTTCCAGACGATTATACAATGTTAGACATTTCAATTGCGCAGATAAAGGAATTTTGGTTGAATATATACATCCTAGCTTATAAAACTGACAAGAGTAATATTGACTATGCCAAAAGTTGTGCAAAGAGCAAGGGACATATTTCTTTTAACAATGGATTCAAAAATATTGAGATAGTAGAATTGAATTTTGAAGAATGGCCTTTAGAAAAATTAGATGAGAAATCGCTAAATTTATTGTTGGAGATGTTTAGTTACAATGGGATTAAGAAAGAACAAACTATCCACTCATCATTCATCACTGAGCCAATTATTAAATTAGCAAATGGGAAGTATATTATTATTCCAACGACGTTGTTCGATTTTCAAATAGAAAGGTATGTTTTACAAGTATTTGATAAACACATAGGCTTTAAACAAAAAATGAAATTGAAAGTTCAGACCGATGACTATAAAAGAGAAGATATATTCACTGCAAAGCTGAACATTTTGTTTAATGACTTTAAGTTTAAAAATGATGGATTAAAAATAGGTTCTACAGATATCGATTATCTAGTCTATGATGAGAATAGTGAGACTGTTGTTTGTTTTGAAGCTAAATGGATCACCGAACCATACACCCCAACTGAAATAGTTAATAAAGATAGATCACTCAAAAAAGCATTAGAAATACAATTACCAAATTATCAAAGAGAACTGGAGTCTAATACTGAGACATTACTAAAAAAAGCTTTTGGGCATCACTTTAATGCCAAGCCTAAATATTTTTTTTATTTTGCATTAACTAATCTAAGTATTGGTAGTGGCTCGCTAGATAGAAGTATATATAAAGTCATCAATTTCAGACTACTTAAAAAGGCATTAAGAGACACTGATTACAATATTCTAGAAGCTTCTCAAAAATTGAATTTTGATTTCTATATTCAAGACTACAATAAATTCATAGAATCTATAGTTTCAACTTCATCATGTTTCGGAGCAGAAGTGCGTCAACCTGAGTTTAGATACTTGGGTGGCTACGATCTAGACTGAACCTTTATGGGTATAGCACATCTCACAAGCTATACCCAATCCCTTTCTTCCCCAAGTAAGTACCCCACAGAAACCTCCAAAGCCTTGGCAATCATCACCACTTCATAATCCTGAACAAGACGATATTGACCTTCCAAACGCGAAAGACTGGTTTGACTGATATCCAAGCCCAGTGTTTGCAGTCTGGCGAGGAACTCTCTTTGTTTGATTTCTTTGCTTTTACGGATAGCTACGACTCGGGAGCCGATTATATTTTTGTCTCCAGGTGGTTCTTGTCTATGCTTCATTATGTACACCCCTCATTTCAACCAAATTGTATGAGAAATAATGGTTGTTTTAATGCGGATATCGAATTAAAATGAAATAAACCGATATTCGCATTAAAATGACTGCTCACGTCTAGTCTTAACAAGACATGGTGCAGTTTAGACCCATCAGAGAGGTGGATGTATGAGCCGGTTGCTTGACTTATTGGAAGAGGAACGGCGCAAGCTTAATCAGCTTGGAGAGGCATCCTTGAAGCAAGCGATTCCGTTGTGGGACAACCCCGAAGTGCAAGAACAGAGCCGAAGGGTGGATGAACTGGTGACCCGAGTGAGTGAAATGAAGGCGAGGAATAACCGAGTTGTACGATGATGGGTGAGGTACATAATGCATAGGGGAGGAGAAACAATGGATTTTCCATCGTGGATGCAACAAGCGATTCAGGCAAGGCTGGAAGAGGTGTCTTCCCAGATCGAGCATGATCCTGAACTTAATCGGGTACGTGGGGAAACAGACAAAGCATTTGAAACTTTGTTTGCAGGTAAGGATGTTGAACAGACACCTGAATATGCCGAGTGGGAGAATCGTTATATTGTCAGAAAAGGAATAGAGAATGAGCGGTTGTACATGAAAGGGCTAAGAGACGGCATTCAGCTCACGGTTTCCTTGCTAGGTGTGTCGATGCCGGAGGAGATTGATACGAAGGCTTGATCCACTAACGCGACCCAAAAGTAATGGGGAGCGACCCCGATCTTAACCTAAAAACCCAGCCGAAGCGTATAACTTAACGCTTCGGCTGGGTTTTTAACGTTCTACTTTTCCAAAATCCAATCTTTACTTCGCACTTACCGATTTAAACCATTCATTCACTTCTTGCGTGATCTGATCTCCGCCATTGGATTTCCAGTTGGCGACGAATTGGTCAAAGGCATCAATTGGCAGTTTGCCGTAGATGATTTTGTTGAAGGTTTCCATCTCGGACTGGCGGAGCAGGTTCCATTTGGATACCATGGTTGGTGTTGCAGCACCAGTAAAGTAGTTCTGTTTACGAATGTCGATTTGCGACATTACGACTTTACCTGCATACCAGTTTTCCGGTTTGCGGAATTCGGCCATTTGTTTCTCGTAAGGCGTTTCGGGCTTCTCGCCGTCAGCCAGCTTCACGAGGGTTTTCATGAACAGATCCGGGATACGGGCTGGCCCTGTCAGGAACGGGAACTCGTTGGAGAAGTCTTTGATCTTCTCTTTGTCACTGGTTGGTTTGCCGTCAACGATGTCCCAGTCGTAACCTTTGGCAAAGCCATATTCATACTCACTGCCCGCAGCCGGATTAGCCAGGTTATCGAGCAAGTAGTTGTAGTACAGGAAGATGGCTTCTGGATGCTTCGCATCCTTGTTGATCATGATACTTGCGTTGACACCAGAGTTCTGCCACTTCGTACCGATCTTGCCGTCTGGGCCAGCTGGAACAGGGTAAGCTTTATATTTTGAGCCAGGTACGTTCTTGAGCAGGTCAGGTGCAGGCCAGTCCGGAACCCAGTTTGCGCCAGGCAGAATGCCCGCTTTGCCAGCCGTCCAGCTTTCAGCGGATTTACCTTCATCCCACAGGGCGGAGTCGGTATGGATATATCCTTTATCCATCCATTCAGCCAGCTTGGCAAGGGCTTGTTTCGCACCCGGGTTAACGGAGCCGTACTCCAGATTGCCGTTTGCGTCTTTGTTCCATTGCTCCTCGATTGTGCCATAAGCACCGAACAACCAGTCGAGTTGGCCCATCCAGGTGTTGGTGTTATTTTTCAGCGAGATTGCCAGTGGGAATACTTTGTCTGGAGACAGACCGTCCGGGTTCTCGTTTTTGAATTTGTCCATGATGTTCTCAAGGTCTGCGATGGTTTTTGGAGCTTCCAGGTTCAGCTTCTCCATCCAGTCTTCGCGGAGCCAGAGCAGTGTATCGTCGTTATCGGTGTACTCCATGATCGGCATGTTGTATTTCTTGCCGTCCTTCGTGAACGGATACCACAGTTCAGGATGTGCTGTTGCATGATCTTTCAGGGTCTGACTCGCGTACTTGTCGAACAACTCATCAATGGCGATGAATTGACCGGAGTCGATCAGCTGATTGGTCAGTACCGCATTGGTGGGTACTGTTACGAAATCAGGCAGCGTCTCGCCAGAAGCGATAGCCAGTTGAAGCTTTTGTCTGTATTGATCGTCATTGGCCGGATACCAGGTATCTTTATGCTTCATACCCAGCGTTTCGAGCATCCAGCGATCGTGCACGTTATTTTCTTTGGTATCTCCTTGCACGTATTTCTTCGGCATCAATACCGAACTGAACTCGATGGGTGGGTCATATTTTCCTTTGGCAAAAGCAGCTTCTGCTTCAGCTGAGCCGACAGTTCCCGGCGTATTATTACCATTGTCACTGGCTGTCTTGCCACTGCCGCACGCAGTGATCGTGATGAGCGCGATAACCATGAGCAGTGACCACCATGTTTTTTTGAATTTGATCATTGTTCAATCCCCCTACGGTGTATGATCTTTACAGTATAACTGTACCAATTTGTGCGGGAGTGCATCTATATGAGTTTTTTAGTTTTGATAGGACTCTATTAGTGAATGTTCAAAAAGAGCGGTTTTCAGTCATTTTATTTGTGCTGGTCTCTGTACTCCTGCGGTGTAACGCCAAACTGGCGTTTGAACACCTTGATAAAATAAGCCGGGTCCATATAACCAATCTCCATGCTGATTTCGTACACTTTTTTGGTGGTCGTGACTAGCTTGTGGCAGGCCCGATCCATGCGCAAGCGCGAGATATAATCACTGATGCCTTCGCCGGTTTCGATCTTATAGATCTTGGACAAATGGGTTGGGTGCAGATTGACATGGTCAGCGAGCACACGCAAAGACACATCCAGATGCAGGTTCTTATCTGTAAAATCCTGAATCTTCTTCACATACTCGGAACGGATGTCCTTGATCTCGTTGGACGTGCCTTCTTTGAGTTTGCCAAGCACACTAAGTGACCATCTTCGCAGTTTGCTGATGGTAGCGAAAACTTCCCCACTTTGCAAACCCTCGACATCATTGCCCATTAATGTGGTCAGAGTCAGCTTGTTCCGGTGGGCGATATTGGTGAATGAAGCCGTAATAAGAAAACCAGCCTCCATACAATGCTCCCAGGATTCCGACCATTTCTCATCCAGCTCTGCGCAGACCGCGCGTATTTTCTCTTCCGCTGCATCCCACTGTCCGCTCTCTAGCAAACTAATAAAGGTGGGCGGGGTGTACAGTACGTCCAAGGGACCTTGTGCCGCAGGTGTCTCGACATCGCTGACACGCATGACGAATTCGCGTTCGTCTCCAACGATCTGCCGGAAATAAGCGGAAGCCTGACGGAAGCGATCGTAAAGCTGATCCGGAAAGGTGAACCACTCGGTGATAACGATGGAGAGGGAGCCTTTCAGAAACTGTTTTACTTTGGATTGAAGCTGAATGGACAGCTTCTCCAGAATGGTTTCTTTGCCAATATCGCCTTTCCGATCTTTAAACTGAAGCAAAAACACTAGATATCCGTGCTCCTCCTTGACGCCCCACACTTCCATAAACTCACCCATAATCTCTTCCGCCATGTTGATGATTGCATATTCGATCAGTGTCTGATCATTGCTGTCATAGTGTCCGAATTCTTCTTCCAGCCGTACGAGCATTAATGCGGCATCCCCGGTATGAAAGGGCAGAGCGTAATTGGCGAGCTTCCGATCCCATTCCGCAGCGGCGATTCGTTGTCCCTGTAAAGCTCCTAGGAGCAGTCGTCCCCGCAAATGGGGGAGATTCTCTCGCAACGTAAACTGCGTTCGTGTCAGTGAACTGACAATTTCCCATTCGTTGTTCAATTGATCGATGGCTTTCTGCACAGCGCCCATTAATTCCTCGTCTGTCGGGGGCTTGAGCAGATAGTCTACGGCTTCGAACTGGATGGCTTTTTTCGCGTAATCAAATTCGGAATATCCGGATAATAGAATACATTTTATTTTTTTGTCCCGGATGCGGATGCGTTCTATTAGTTCAATGCCTGTCATTTCGGGCATCTGGATGTCTGAGATCACGATATCGATGGGATGGGTGTCAATCATTTGAAGTGCTTCGTGTGCCGAGTATGCTTTATGCACATGTTCGATGCCCAGCGTGTGCCAGGGCTTGGTCATGGACAGGTTATCGACCCAGTGTGCTTCATCGTCTACGATCATCATTTGCATGGTGTAGTGTCTCCTTGGTGGTATATAAGTCTTAAGAGTTAAAATCAATGGATGCTTCTTGTGAACGAGGCCGCTACGGATTTGAAGGTTTCTTTCGATCGCTGTTCAAGCCCCATTTTCTGAATTTGAAGATTGGATGGTTAAAATGGTGCTTGAAAGGCGAACGCTTCGCTTCTCCAGAATCCCTTCAATCCTTCGCTTTGGTTCACGTAAAGTATAACCCTTTATTTTAAAACAAGCCCTATATAAAGGTTGAATTTCTAATAAAAGCGAAGCGTATGCTCCGATGAGGCATTCTTTCCAGAATGGTTCATGAGAACACTTCCGAACACTTTGCTTCTTCAGGTTTTTTCTGTCCTCTGCGTTCACGTGTAAATGGTTCGTTCAAAATCAAATATCAACTTATCGTTAGTATCGATATTAATTTGTATCGTTATTACCTTTATCGGAATCTGTATCCTCTTTTGGTATCTCCCAGATGATTTCGGTTCGGAATCCGCCAAGTGGGGATGGGCCGAATAGGAGGTAGGAATGACTGCCGAACAGGTGCGTGATTCGTTGGTGCGTATTCCAAAGGCCGCAGCCCATTTCTTCTTGTAAAGGTTCCTGCATCTTCAAGTTCAGCGCTTCGTACTGTTCTGGGCTGAGGCCAGGACCATCGTCGTCGATATATATTCTGCCAAAACCATTCAAGCGCTCCCCGGTAATTCGGATTTCCCCGGAAGAATAGGACTTCGCCACGCCGTGAATGACGGAATTCTCAACCATCGGTTGAAGCATTAATCGTGGCACCGACTGGGCAAGCATATCCTCAGGGATATCGATGTGATACTCAATACGACCATTGCGCAGCTTCTGGATATCCAGATAGTTGATCAGCAGCTTGATCTCTTCTTGTAGCGATGACGTCTCCCGTTCCATACGGGTGGTGTAGCGATAATACGCACTTAGGTTATGCGCCATGGAGACCACGGCTTGCTCGTCCTTCATCTGGGCCATGTTGATGATATAACCAAGACAATTATATAGGAAATGCGGATTGATCTGCGCTTGTAATTGCTTCAGCGTAGCTTCCCGGGCTCTAATTTTCTCATGGAAAACATTCTCGATCAGATCCTGAATCTGATGGGACATATCGTTGAATCGGCGGAACAGGAATGAGAACTCGTTCTGGTTTTTGCTATACAGTCGGACGGAATAATCCCCTTGCTCTACACGGCGTAAGCCTTTGATCAGCTTTTTGATCGGATATTGAACATTTCGGTACAGCAGGATTGAAGCAGAGATGCCCACAACCAACAGCATAATCATACAGGTGTAGAACAGATTCTGACTCAGCGAGATGGGTTTCAAAATCTGATACAGCGGGATCACGTCCACCAGATGCCAATCCAGATAAGTGGACTTCACAGAGCTAACCAGATAGTTCTTCCCGTTCAGCTTCACGACATCTTGTGTTGTGTCTTCTGGGGAATGCGTATCCAGATACTGAATGAGTTCTGCGGATAATTGCTTGTCCGCGCTGCGATTGAGAATGGGTGAATTTCCTTTGTGATATAAGAAAGGATCACCTTGTCCGCCTGCTTTATACGTATCCAGCATATTCTGAATATTCTCATAGCTGAAGCTGGCTTCAATCACCAGATTACTTCCCGTGAGCATCCCCGGCTGTGCCAAGGAATCGGTAAAGAACCAATAGAAGGATTGCAGCTTGTCTTTTGATTCCGCACCCTGGTCCCCATAGGTCCATTGTCCGCTCATATTTTTTTTCAAATACGCTTCATCATATCCTGTGGTTCGATTGTAGTTGGCGATGACATCCTTATTCTGCTGTGAATGCACTGCATATCGGGTGGGCCATATATCCGTAACGCCGGTTTGCAGCGTCATCTTCTCTTGTATCACATAACGGGTCTGCATCCGGTCATATCGATCATCCCACATGTTAAGGCCGTTGAATGCTCTGACATTGGGATCTCGGGAGAGAATCAGGCTGAAATCCATCATCTGATTGATTCGGGAGTCGATCTGACTGGACAGAAACGTGAGCTGTTTGGTGTTGGAGATCTGCAGTTCTTTGCTGACGACATCATAGGTGACGTTATTCGAGTAGGTGTACATGATTAGAATGGGGATGAACAAGACCACAATTAACAAGTTTATTTTGGCAAAAAGACTGAATCGGGATCGGGTCTTACCTTGAAAAAACATGAAGCGCTTCCATATATGCATAAAAAGTCTCCTTCTAATTCGTGTGTAAACAACTTCTTCCTAGGATGGCCCTAACAAAACACTATCAAGCCTAACAATGTTATATAGCAGACCTCAGTATGGCTTGATACTATTTATATCAGAGAACCCGATCACACACAAAAACTTTTTTTGGGAACAGGAGAAGCGCTATGGAGGCTAAATTGGAGGGTAAGCGGATCCCGCAGGAAAACGTTGGGAACAAGCTGGATAAAAAGAGAAAAAAACGCTACAAACAGCCATGGATTCTGCACTTTATGGTGTTGCCGGCGGCCATTATGGTCTTTATATTTTCATACATTCCGATGTCCGGGATTTTGATGGCATTTCAAGATTATAAACCTGCGCTGGGATTTTTCAATTCCGAATGGGTAGGACTGAAACACTTCAGGTACATGTGGGAAAATGATTATTTCCTGCAAATTACGTGGAACACGTTGTTCTTTGCCTGTTCCAAGATTGTCATGAACCTGATTATTCCGTTTGTATTCGCCTTATTACTTAATGAGGTACGGAAGATGGCGCTGAAAAGAACGATTCAAACGCTCGTGTATCTTCCTCACTTTCTGTCCTGGGTTACGCTATCAGGCATTCTGATCGACATTCTGGCCCAGACGGGTATTGTCAATCAGTTCTTGGTTTCGGTATTCGGCATCAAACCGATCTTCTTCCTGGGGGATGGCAGCTGGTTCCGATTCACAATTATTGCGAGTGATGTCTGGAAAGAGTTTGGATTCAACACAATCATCTTCCTAGCGGCACTGTCTGGCATTAACCCTGCACTTTATGAAGCAGCTGAAGTAGATGGGGCAGGACGCTGGAAGCAAACGATGTATATTACCATCCCGGCACTGATTCCCATTGGGATCGTAATCGCAACCTTGGCACTGGGTAATGTGCTTAACGCGAACTTTGACCAGATCTTTAACTTATATAGTCCGTTGATTTATCAACAAGGAGATATTATCGATACGTTTGTGTATAGAGAAGGTCTGTTAAGTGGGCAGTTCAGTTTCGCTACCGCTGTGAATCTGTTCAAATCGGTCATCAGCCTGATCCTGATTGTGATCTCGTACCGACTGGCTTACCGATTCGCCGGATATCGAATTTTCTAGAAAGGATGACGAACGAATGTATCATAAAACGATGCCTTACCGCATATTCAGCATATTCAACAATGTGTTACTGACCATCCTTTCACTGCTCTGCTTGCTGCCTTTGTATCACTTACTCATGGTATCACTTAGCGCATCCGCACCTGCAAATGCTGGTCTCGTCACGTTCTGGCCAATTGGATTCACACTGGAGGCGTATGCGAAGACATTTGCCAATACCAATTTCCTCTCTTCCTTATGGGTATCTGTGGAGCGGACGGTACTTGGTACTGGACTTGCGTTAATCGTTAATACGATTGCAGCCTATGCACTCTCCAAAGAGACGCGAGTGTTCCGCGCACGTAACATCTATCTGTGGTATTTTGTCATCACGATGCTGTTCAGCGGTGGCCTCATTCCGGGGTATATCCTGATTCTGAAGCTGGGACTGATGAACACATTGCTGGCCTTGATCCTGCCAGGATTGGTTGCGGTATTTAACATCATTCTGTTGCTGAATTTCTTCCGTACCGTTCCGAAGGATCTGGAAGAAGCGGCATTTATCGATGGCGCAGGGCACTTTAAGACGTTTATCAAAATCTATCTGCCTGTCTCGGTACCCGTTATTGCAACGGTTTCGCTCTTCATGATGGTTGGGCATTGGAACGCATACTTTGACGGGATCATCTACATCCGTGATGCGGAAAAACTGCCACTCGCGACATTCATGCAGACGATCATCGTGCAGGCTGATATGTCGAAGCTTGATCCGGAAGCAGTAGCGAACCTGTCCCAACGGACGATTCGGGCTTCGCAGATCTTTATCAGCGCACTGCCGATCCTGCTTGTGTACCCGTTCCTGCAACGGTATTTTGTAACCGGGATCGTGGTTGGTGCTGTTAAGGAGTAGTTGAATGTAGGGGTTAGAATAGGGGTGTGAAAAAGGAGTCACTGAACTGGGGAAGGCCAGGGAGGTGGCTTCTTTTTGGTGTATGGAAAAAGAACGTTGCATATATGTAGTGTATTACCTTTATTTGAATAAAATGGTACAGTTGAAGTTGGATAAAGAGTTATCTTTAATAAGTTGACTTCATTAATGGTCGAGTGTGACATCCCGGCAAATACCACTCAAGATGCGAGGGTTTCAATAGAGTATAAATAGCTCGGGTGAATTCCAAATTCAGAGAGGATGAATACGATGATGGATCAAAACTTGATACAAGCAATAGTCAGGGGAGAAACTTCGCTAGGCATTGAATTTGGATCCACACGAATCAAAGCTGTACTCATGGATCACCATTTTAATACCATCTGTTCAAGCAGTTATGAGTGGGAAAATCAATTGATTGGCGGTTACTGGACTTACCATATCGATGAAATGATTCATGGGTTGCAACAAACTTATCATTATTTAAAGCAAGAGATTGAAAAAAAATATGGTGTAACGATACAAAAAATTGGCTCAATCGGATGTTCTGCTATGATGCAGGGTTATATTGCACTTGATCAAAATGGGGAGTTATTGGTTCCGTTTCGTACATGGCGTAATGCCACAACGGGGAAGGCTGCATCAGAGCTAACCGAGAAATTCCAGTTTAAAATTCCAGAGCGCTGGAGCATCGCACATTTGTATCAAGCGATTTTGAACGGAGAAGAGCATGTTACGAACATCAATTATATTACGACGTTATCGGGTTACATACATCGGCTGTTAACTGGCAGTAAAGCTATTGGTATAGGGGATGCCTCAGGTATGTTCCCAATTGATGAATCCACACTGGAATACCATGAAGATATGTTGAAGAAGTTTGACGATATAATTGCCGACAAAGGCTACACGTGGAATCTTAAAGATATTTTACCTAAAGTGTACACTGCAGGTGAACATGCCGGATATCTTAGTGAAGCTGGTGCCCGACTGTTAGATCCATCAGGTAACTTGGAATCCAATATTCCACTTTGCCCTCCGGAAGGCGATGCTGGAACAGGCATGGTTGCTACGAATAGTGTCCAAAAACGTACGGGTAACATTTCCGTAGGTACATCGATTTTTGCCATGATTGTATTAGATAAAAACCTATCTACGGTATACCCTGAGATTGACATCGTGACCACACCTGATGGCAATCCTGTGGCTATGGTTCTTGCGAATAACTGCTCCAGCGATATTAATGCCTGGGTCGACTTGTTCCGTGAGTTTTATGAGGCGATGGGACAGAAGCCCGATATGAACCAGTTATTCAATGTGTTGTTCAATGAAGCACTGAAAGCTGACGCTGATGGCGGTGGCTTACTGAGCTATGGCTACTATTCAGGCGAGAACATTACAGGAATTGCAAAAGGTCGTCCGTTGTTCGTACGTTCTCCAGAGAGCCGCTTCAATCTGGCAAACTTTATGAGAGTCCATCTATTTGCTGCGTTTGCTGCACTAAGACTCGGGCTGGATATTCTCACACAGAAGGAGCACGTAACGATTGAGCACATTTGGGCGCATGGCGGATTGTTCAAAACCCCACTAGTCGCTCAAAAAATGTGCGCATCCGCACTGAATATTCCCGTGTCGGTCATGTCTACCGCTGGTGAAGGTGGCGCATGGGGAATGGCTATTTTGGCTTCCTACATGGTTAATAAGCAGCAGCACGAGGGTTTGGCGGAGTACCTTACTACTAAGGTGTTTATTGATGCAGAAGGACAAGAGGTTTCTCCAAATAGCGCGGACGTGAATGGATTTGCCTTGTTCATGGAGCGTTACACGGAAGGGCTGGCCATTGAGCAGTCAGCAGTAGATCATTTCGTGGAAAATGGGAAGAAAGCCTAAGATGTAATTATATTTCTTGAAAAGAGGAAATTGAAACGAAGCTCGTTGCCTACACTATGCTGCCCTGCTATAATTTCGATATATCTATCGTATTGGGGGTTATGACGTGGCAATATGGATGATGCCGGATTGCTCGTTCGCTAGAAAGCCTTACGCAAAGCCTGAATAGGGGCGGACTTTGTGTAGGGCGCGACAAATTGAGATTGTTGCCCTGAAATCAATATCAACATAACGTTTCATCCCGCAGGCTTTGCACCTTATTTGTTCTTCCAATAAAAATAAGGGGCTGAACGCCATGCAAACACCATTTATTCAGAATCATCAATTTAATTATATTCAAAAACAAGCTGATTTCCTGCTCAAAACGCTACGCTCGGTTGTGGATCCAAAAGTATTGGAAACCGTCCGTTATACGGTCGGCACAAATGCGGTGAGCATCTTCGATGAACTCACTTCGGAGCAGAAGCAACTGCTGGAGCAGTTATCCACGCATGAGAAGATACATGAGTTGCAGACCTATCTGAACCAGCTGGAATCATATCTGATTCCATATCCGCAAATATCGGCAAAGCAGATCCAAAAGCTGTTTCCGAAAGCCAAGAAGCTCAAAGTGCCCGATCTCGAATCCATCGATTACGCACATACAACCTATCTGAGATGGACTGACATTGCGACTAGCCGTTTGTTCATCGTGTACCCGCACGAAGGCAGATTCCTCGGTATTGAGGGACGGATTACTCCCACGAACAAAAAAGGGTACTGCATGTTCTGTCATCGTCATCAGGAACTTGGATTCTTCAACGTGAAGACCAAGGCTCATTCGCCAGACAACTTTTCTTCCATTGCCCAGTACGTATGCATGGATAACACAGCTTGCAACCATAGTATTACCGATATCACTATGCTGGAGAAGTTTCTTCTCTCGACAGTAAAATAATGCAAGGCACACAGGCAGGGTCGCTCTTCGGAGCGACCTTTTTGCCGTGTTCAAGCATAGTGATTCGCCATTGAACGTACCACAAAACTTCAGAATTCATATTCGGGTCATACCTTTTTTCTCATACGATCATGGAGTCGGAATATCGTTGGCATAGTTCAGTCCCAAGTGATGTGCATGGTTCAGCAGTGCCTCATAATGCTCAGGCTTGGATTCCAACGTTTCATATATAAACTCAACCCTTGATTGGGACACGCCGCAATAATCGGCAATCCCCACATTGAGAAGGTTGGCGATCGATTGACCATAGTTTCGCTTATGCATCTGTTCTTCCGTCACACCCGAAAGAGCGATCCACAATATCTGCTGATGAGGGAGCTTGTTCGCGCCGTAGGCAAATCCGTTGTTCATGACACGATCCACATAACCTTTCAACATGGCTGGCAGATGCCACCACCAGAGAGGAAACACAAAAGCCACAGCATCGTGTTTCTTCAATCGCTTCATCTCGGTTTCAACCTCAGGCGAGAACACCTGATTTTCTTGGGTATAGTCTGGTTCATCCATCTCTCGGAGAATTGGGTCGAAGCCAATCCCATGCAAATCCAATATCTCATAACCGTGACCGGCATCGGTAAGACCCTGTGCAAAACGTTGAGCTACCTGAAAGGTCAAGGAGTCTTTTCTTGGGTGGGATACTACAACGAGTACGTTCATCTTATCTTTCACTACCTTTCTGGATTGCAGTCTTGTAGCCATAAATCGGTGGCTGATGCTATTATAAACAGGTATGAAAACGTCTGGAAGTACGCACTTTGATGTTCTATAGGAAGACTGAAGTACCATAGGAACATTAAAGTACCCTAAATGGATGGCTCGAAATGGGTTTGAATAATAGAAAGAAGAGTAGCAAAAGTTTATATTTTCACTTGGGATATAGCCTATTTATGGAGGGGTTCAAAAATGACAGAACATGGAGAAACGAGTGCTCCAAAAAAATATAAAGTAGGCGTGGAAGCGGCCTTGGAAGTAATGGGTGGGAAGTGGAAGCCTTTGATTATTTATCATTTGATGACCGGACGGAAACGCACGTCGGAGCTTCGGCGGTTAATACCGGACATTACACAGAAGATGCTGACAACACAGCTCAGAGGTCTGGAAAAGGATGAAATTGTGCAGCGCAAGGTATATTCAGAGGTACCTCCCAAAGTGGAATATGAGTTAACGGACTACGGCTGGGGACTCAAGCCTGCCCTGGATCATCTATGCTATTGGGGAGAAGAGCATCTGGACAAAATCCACGGGGATAAGTTTAAAGTATTGGATGATTTCGATTCTCAGGAAAGTTGAAGAGAGGGGCACGAGAAGGTGGATGGTGCAGATCACGTGAAACAGGCAGTTCCCATTCGTTGTGAAGGCGTGGCTGTAGTTCTGTTAAAGAAAAGCCTCGATCAATACCGTGTACTGATGTTGAAACGGGCTGGTCGTATGTTGCATAACGAGTGGTGTTATGTTGGCGGCGGGATAGAAAAGGGCGAGAAGGCATGGGAAGCTGCACTCAGAGAAGTTCATGAGGAAACAGGTATTACGGAAGTACAGTTGTATTCTGCCAATCAATTCGAACAATATTATTCACCCATGGGGGAGTATATCTATACCGCTCCCGTATTCGTAGGATATGTGGATGAAAGCCAAGTTGTCCGGTTAAATCATGAACATACCGAGTACCAATGGATGACGTTTGACGAAGCTAAAGAAAATGCGGCATTGCCTGGGATTGATGATATTTTGGATTTTGTTGAAAAGCATTTTGCCAAGAAGGCTCCGTCGAAATGGCTGCGGATTGATGGGAAGATGTAATTCGAGATCAGGAGATATGAAGGTTTCTAGAGAAATTCAGAAGTTTAGAGGCTTATTAATGAAAGAGGTGTGAGACAAATGATTAACGAAGAATATTATGTGAAGCTTAATCGAGATGCACAAGAACAGTATCAATCTTACAAACAAGAAGCAGAAGCACGGGTACATAGAAGAGAATATACGACAAGTAAACGGTATGACATTTCTCCGTACTGGTATGCGCGCCAAGGTGAAATTCCTGGAGATATCTCGTATGAAGTGACAGATACCTATTATGAGTTTGATGATGAAGGTAGAATACGGATTTTGGCCTGTGACGATTTAATTGATGGCTACACGTATGTTACATATGATGAAAGTCATATAACGACAAGAACGTATGTCGATGGAGAATTGGACTCAGTCAAGGAATATTTGATACAAGACGGGTTAATCTGTCGGTCAGTTGAGTATTTTACTCGATTCAATAAATTAGAGTATGAGGATTATATCTATGAAAGCAACAGACTTGTAGAAGTATATCAACCTCAATACGAAAATAATGCTCTTTTTGATCACCTTCTTCTCACCTATTTCAAATATGATGAGCAAGGAATTCTCCAGCGAGTGTTAGATGGAACCAAAGGTGTGATTTATGTGAAGATGCCACCTGAAGAAGTTCTAATACTCCGGGAAACGGTGAAAAAGGAACTCATTCTGGCCGTGAAAGAGATTATTGATGTTCTCTGTGAAAATCAATCGGACAAAAGATATTGTTTTCTGTCCATCTACTTACACGATGAAGTTGATACGGTATATTCACCTATTTTTGATCCAGGTTTGCAAGAAATAAGAGAAGAACAAGTTGAAGAGAAAGATGAAAACGAAGATTACTATTACAACATTTGGAATTCAGGAGAGCATCCTGGAATTGATCAACAAGAACTTACGAATCATGATTTAATTGAGAAGCTTAGAACTCTTATTATGTATTGGCGTAGCAACGGAGATTGGTGGGAGGAAGGAATGAGATTGTGGAAGGAAGTCGCGTATGACCTCAATGAAACGACGAATTGGTCCGATTACTCCCGACTTACGGAAAACTTTGTTGTATTCGTCGAATGGGAGGCAATGGATGTGATGAATGGAGATTTGCAAGAAAGCATCCCTCCAGCCAAGTTAGAAGTTTTACAATCAGAAGACCTAGCGAAACGCATTTAAGATATCAACAAGTGATTTGGGAGGGACAAATTATCAAATATTTGACTACATATCCACGGGGCAGGTTGAATTTAGTAGTTATACTGATCCTTGAATTTTTTTGTTCAGGAATTTTTCCGGTAGCCGTGTAGGGATATTAAGTTACTTGACAATGGTTATGATTATCTTTATTTTCGTATATATTATCATTCTTATCAAACGTTTATTTTCCACCAATCCGAGTATTACTATGGGAAGCGATTATGTGATATCTACGAAAAACCAGAAATATGAAGCATCTCAAATTCAGTGCATCTATATGAATTACGAACGTATCGGCATTAAGCTCCATGGAAAATGGCTAGTTCCTATGGATTTATGTTTTTATTTCGAAAAAAGCTAGGAGACCGAAGGTTTAAAGGGATTAAATGAATGGGCAGCATGCCATAAAAAAGTAGTAAAACGGAAGTTCTTTCAAACTCTAATGTAGACTTGTGCGTTTGTTTAATTAAGACTGACTATGAAAGAGAAATCTTGTATTTCTGGGGGACTAGCGATGAAAACACTTGAAGAATGTTTAACAAGCGATTGGTATAAAGAAGTGATTGATGAGCTTATTAAGCGAAAACCGCATATCAAGTTTACTGCACATGCCAACTATGAAGCTGGGTTTTTAATGGACTCTATTAAAGCACGGAAGGTTGTTCTTGAAGATTTGAACAGTACTCCTCCAACAGAAGAAGAGTGTATTCAGTGGATAAGGATAAAGGAGCAGTACAACGAGCACTAGGCTAACATCATGTCCTATGTTGTGGCTCGCTTAACATTTAGTGAGCAATTGATTGATGACCCAGATGGAGAATTCCCAGAAGGTGAGGAGCCTGATGCAGGAGATCGATCTGAAGTGGTCGAGGTGCTAGGCTTTACGAGATATGTTATCGCTATCACAATTGTTGAATATGATTTTGTCAAAAAACATCCTAAACCATTAACAGCTTATTTTAAACGCACACGAATTCCAGGTGCAGCTTAATTCTCGTCACAAATTAAAAAGGTCTATGCTTCAATAGCAAAATAGATTTAGATTCCTAAAAATTAGCAGGAGAGATGCATATGAAATATCGAACGAAAGAATGGTATGAGCTGTGTCAGCGGACCGGACTTCATTTTGGGATGAGGGTACATAGAGGAACTTACGAATTGGACGAAGCACTTTTCCTGCGACGTTATAAAAGAAAAGAAAAAGAGTATGTAGAGTTTCAGCGTGAGATGTATAATACAGATCCTCGTTTTTTGCTGGAGCAAAATGGCCATGTTTTTGTGCCTGCTGAAAAGTTCTTTAGTGGAAATGAAATATTGGAAGACGATAAAAGAATATACCAGATGCCTGCTGAAGAAAAAGAGCGGATCGAAAAAATAATCGCAGATTATGATGTGAGGCCTCCTTTTGATGAGTTGAGCTACAAGCAAGAGTTTAAAAGCAATCTGGAATGGGATTGCAAAAACCAGAAAGAGCGTTTACCTAAAGAAATCTATGAGAAAATTGCGGATATCCGTGTATTTACGTTGGGTTATTGCACGAGAGAAGTAATGCTACAGTTAAAGAAACAGAGTGAAGAAAATAGGAGAGAGATGGAGCGTGTATCGAATGAATACAGGGAAGCCATTTTAGCACAGGATATTTCCGATGAAATACATGGGCGGATTCAATACCATGATTGTACAGTGACAGAACTGCTGACGGGTAATGAGGTGGTCATTCGTTTTGACACCCGTGGGGGCTTCACCAACATAAATAAACTTACGCTGGTTGCGCCAGAAATCATCAAGCAAGACGGTGGGATTGTAGGCAGTTACTGGCTATATCAAGAGCTGTATCGAATCGATAACGGATATGAGCTTCATGTTCTATTTGATGGAGAGAATATGCCTGAGCTGATTGTGCGCTGTGCTGACATTCTCGTAGAGGTAGAATGAGAGAGCCTAAGAGGATGAATATGAAGGAAATAGAGATGGAATGGACCACCAGTACGTTTGGTTATTTATCTACTCCCGTAGTTGTCGTGGGCATTGCGTGTTACTTCTTTCCTGATTTTCTATACAAAATATTTGTTCTGATCAGAGATCGAAAAATTAAACCGAATTACGAGTTTGAAGATAACCCACCTAATAGTGATATCCCTAAACATATCGAAATAATATTAAAAGTACTAGGCACCATTATGGTTATCCTGGGGATCATATGGTTTTGGTTTTCGAAAGAGTTTTATGACTTATTATTTTGACAGCAAGGAGTTGGACACCATTTTGGAGTTTATCTGGACTATAGTGATCTCAATTATAAGTTTAATTGTCGTTCTTATCTTTGCTGCAATTGTACGTTATGCGATAGATTCATCCAAAACATCGAAGAAGCTGGATGTACTAATTAAAGAAGTGCACTATCTGAAAACTGAAATTAAAAAATTGCAACACCATAAGCAGCAAGATGGTAGCAAGCATATTATCGATGAGAAAGTATAGATGAACGACACGACTTGAAATTTTTCTGAGAAAGGAACAGACCATGATGAAACCACAGGGGAACGTACAAGCTGTTTTTATAGACAGAGATGGAACAATCGGTGGTACAGGTCATTTTATTCATCCGAGAGATTTCAGATTATACCCAAATGCTCAAGAAGCAATTATGCATTTAAAACGAGAAGGAATTATGGTGCTGGCTTTTACGAATCAATACCGAATCTCGCGTGGAGAAGCAAGTGTTGAGGATTTTGAAGAGCAATTTCGCGAGTACGGATTCGATCATTCCTATATATG
The DNA here is from genome assembly GCF_017874615.1 of Paenibacillus xylanexedens. Lineage (GTDB taxonomy): Bacteria > Bacillota > Bacilli > Paenibacillales > Paenibacillaceae > Paenibacillus > Paenibacillus xylanexedens. The sequence continues at coordinate 370,432 of NZ_JAGIKV010000002.1, read as the reverse complement.
TCCGCATGAGCAAGAATGCAGTTGCAGAAAGCCGAAGCCCGGAATGTTATTACAGGCCTCAGAGGAACTCGGTCTGGATTTATCCAAATGCATAGTTATTGGAGATGTAGGAGATACAGACATGCTTGCTGCCCATGCCGTAGGAGCGACCAAGATCATGGTGAGAACAGGCTGGGGGGAATCTTCATTAACCAAATTCAGAGACAAATGGACGGAGACTGAACCTGATTATATCGCAGAGGATATTTGGGATGCCGTACAATGGATCATTCATGGAAGGGAATTCAGAGAATAGAAGACAGGAGGTAACTGTGTATGGGCATGTCAGACTATTACAAAAACCTTAGGGACAAGATCGGCAACGAGCTTATTTTTATGCCAGGTGTAGCTGGGATTATGCGAAATGAACAAGGGGAGATCCTGTTCGGTCGTAAACATAACGAATCAACCTGGGGGCTGATTGCTGGAGCAATCGAGCTTGGTGAGACACCGGCGCAAGCGATGGTAAGAGAGGCACTGGAAGAGACAGGTCTAGTTGTTGAACCGGAGAAGATTATTGGAGTATACGGGGGTGAAGCCAGACGGTTTACATACAGCAATGGTCATCAGGTTGAATATTTGACTATCGTATTTGAATGCGAGATCAGATCTGGGCAACTCACGCCCGATAATGAAGAGATGAAGGATCTGCAGTTTTTCCCCGAGGATCAGCTTCCACCCATGGCAAACCAGTATCCAGATTATATTTTTAGCTCCAACCAAGAAGAACGAGCCATTTTGAAAGATAACCCAACCCACTGTGCAATTGGAATCTAAACTCACCTTATGTTTACCAAATGAATTCAGATCCTAGTTATTATGAGGAGAACCATATGTTAATTAATCCAACGATTAATGAGATCAATGACTTATTCAAGATGCATCATATCAACGAAGAAATATCTAAAATTCAAAGTTTGTCAGGTACCACAGCTGGACGTGTTTATCGGTTGAGAACAAGTTTGAATAAGCACTATATTTTGAAATCAGATGAACCCGAACAGATTCACATCGCCCAGCAGTTTTTGGATACGTATAAGAATTCTTCGTTACTGCCTGAAGTTTTGTTGACTGATCCGGATAACACTTATTTCATTTATACGTATATGGAAGGTACGACCCATTTCAACCGGGGCCAGAAAAGAGACTGGTTAACTCGTCTGGTGAAAGAGTTATTCAATACATATGTGCGTTCTACAGATACGAAATCATGGGGCAGAATAGAGTTCCCACAGAGGACATGGAAAGAATTCAATCAGATTAGTACTAATGAAGCAAAGATGAATATCGGAAGTGTTTTAACGACAGATGATTATAATCTGGTTCAATCCAAAGTGGATCACCTGTTTCATGAGCAAGAAGAGAAGTTTCTTTTACATGGCGATACGGGGGTCCATAATTTTGTGTTTGCTCAAAATGAACTCATCGGCGTCATTGACCCATCTCCAATGGTTGGACCTATCCTCTATGATTTCTTGTATGCTTTTAGCTCCTCGCCAGATGATATCAACACCGAAACATTATTTGCTACGTTCGAACTTCTGGAACAAGTGAAAATGGAAAAATACAGATTGATAGAGGAAGCGCTGATCCATCTATATTGCCGAATTGGACTGAGTAACAAGCATCATCCGGATGATCTGCCTGAATACTTGAAGGCATGGCAGGAATGGAAGCGATTATGTCAGGAACTTTGAACTAACAAAGTTTTTACAGCTATCGCACAAGACAGGAGAGATTTCACAAGTTGGATAACAAAAGTAGTTTGAATCGTCCAAATGCTTGGACGACCTCCGAGATGCTTCATGGCGACTTACATGCCAGTAAAGAACTTATCTATGACAAGTGTGGCTTTGTTTGCTCACAACCACATGAAGAAGCACAAAATGCTGAATACGGGGCGTATGTATTCACCTTAAATTCTCTCTCCATTCGATTTCGTGTTGCCAAAACCACCCCAACTAAGATTGGACAATTTGTTACCCTGTGGGAGCGGAGTGAGGATGGATCGACACAGCCATATGATGTATCAGATCCAGCAGATATGTATGTCATTAGTACGCGCACAGGCAGCAACTTTGGTCAATTTGTATTTCCAAAGCATGTATTGTTACAGCGAGATATCATATCGGATCAAGGCAAAGGTGGCAAGCGCGCCATACGTGTATATCCGCCTTGGGACAAGCCAACAAGTAAGCAGGCTCACAAAACCCAGCAGTGGCAGCTTGGATACTTCCTGGAAGTACCTTTTACTGAGCCATTGAACTGTGATCAAGTCCGGGTACTTTATGGTAACTTTCAAAAGTGAAAGAAAAAATCTGATCGTAGGTAAAAGGATATTGGTGAGGTATGAATATGATATGGAATATTGATTTAGATATATTGAAGAGAAAGGTAATCAGCTATGGAAATGACAATTAGTAGTAGAATAATAGGCTCTTTTATGTACAATGAAGAATTTAACTCCTATGAGCATACGGAAGGGAAAGTATATTACAGTTTAAAGCTTGAGAATGAAAGCACTAATGTAGATGAATTGATGAGTAGAGCAGAAAAACTAATCTGTCAGTTTGATGAATTTGAAAAAAGGGCTAAGACACAGATAGCACAGCATTTAATTGATTATAAAAATGATTTTTGGCCTGAATACGATGAAGATGATGAGAATTTAAATTGGGATGATGTAGATGCTGGGAAATATGACGTAACCACAGAAGACTTTGAAAGAGTCATAACGTTGCTAGACATTGAATTACGAGTGGACCATATATACTGTGAATGTTCAGATGGAGATTTATTTGGTGGACATCGGATTCATGCAAAGTTTGATCATGACTATAATTTAATTGATGCAGATGTTTAGTCTTCTGACCGACCTTTCCTGATTTTGAATAGAGACATACATAACCTATAGGAGGAATATTCATTGAAAGCATTATCGATCGTCAGTCTTATTTGGTTCGTACTCAATTTTTTATTGATAGCAGTTTTTTTAGATGGTTCGCAAGAAGGTGCGGAGGTAGCGGCAGTTTTGGGACTTCTGGCTGGACTGTATGGTCTGCTTTTCTCAATCCTAGCTTTGATCATATCAAGCAAGAGAAAAAAGACCCCTGTGAATGTGCATGAACAACTGCTGCAGTTGGGTGAATTAAAAGAGAAAAATATCATATCAGAATATGAATTTGATCAGAAGAAAGAGAAGTTACTCTCCAAATACAGGTAGTCCAAAGCCTGCTGCGATAAGGTAAAGGTCATTCTATTTTCTACTCATGCAAAAAATGAAATTCTCTAAACAAAAAACAGGGCGCTCCCTTTAACGGGAATCTGCCCTTTTTTTGTTTGCAGCTATATTTTATACCCATCTCAATGATGATGATGCGCATGGGCATCTGGTGCGTCGCCTTTGACCGTACATAGTACCGAGGTGTCATGCAGATGTTTTTCGGACTCCACTTGGAGCGTCACATGTTTGATTTCTTTATGCTCCAGCATATGTTCAATCTTCTGAACCAGAATCTCAGATGCATAGACATCCATCGTTCCATCCACCACGATATGAGCGGTCAGCGCATTCAGGTTACTGGTAATGGACCAGACATGCACATCGTGCACACCTTTGACGCCATCGACTTGTTTGATGGTTTGCACCAGTTCATTCACATCCACATTGGCCGGTGTACCTTCCATCAAGATATGAAGGGATGATTTGGTGACATAGAAACCACTACGCAATACCAGTGCCGCGACAATCACACTCGCCAGTGGATCGGCCCAACCCCAGCCAAAGAACATCATGAGCAGGGCTGCCGCAATGGCCCCAACCGATCCCAGCATGTCGCTGATGACATGGAGATAAGCCCCGCGCATATTCAGGTTATTCTCTGTATCGCTACCACGCATCATGATCCAGGCCACCAGAATATTGATGAGCAATCCAATGACGCTGATGATTAACATGCCTACGGTTGCGACTTCTGGCGGGTTGATAAAACGCCCAATCGCTTCGTAGAAAATGTAGAGTGCAATGGCGATTAACGTAATTCCGTTTAACGTAGCGGCCAAAATTTCAAATCTTCTGTATCCGTACGTTTTGCCAGTATTCACCGCTTTTTCACCAAAGGTGAACGCCAGCAAAGCGATCCCGAGCGCAATGGAATCGGACAACATATGACCTGCATCCGAGATAAGCGCGAGACTGTTGGTGATGAATCCACCAATGGCTTCAACGATCATATAGATGGTAATAATAATGAAGGAAAACAACAGGACTTTCTTGTTATTGGTGGTGTGAGCGTGGTTGTGTCCATGATCGTGCCCTTGGTTATGATTTTGATGATGTCCAGACATATAAATCCTCTCCTTTGGAGCGAAGCTCCGTTATGTAATATGATTTCTACTGTGGCTATAAATGATCTTTAGCGATGGTTAATCACAAACAAATGAATATATGAGCGTTTGTTCATATGTTATGAATTTATTATAGTTGTGCCTCTTAGTAGTGTCAACCAAATTTAAGAAAATATAAACATGTCGAGTGTATCTCCATGCATGTGCTGGCGAATGAGATTGCTTTTATGCTACCATCTGTGCAGGATCAAAGTGAGATGTACTCGTTACATAGAAGGGCGGACAACCTTATGAAACATCTGCTGCTGGCAGACGATGATGCCAATATTCGAGCACTCCTGCGGCATGTCATGACCAAGGAAGGGTATCGGGTTCATGAAGCGAAGGACGGATTGGAAGCGGTCAAACTGATGCAAGAAACGCCGATCGATCTGGCGATCCTTGATGTCATGATGCCCGGCATGGATGGACTGGAGTTATGTGATTACATACGGCAGCATTACGACATTCCAATTATGTTGCTGACGGCACGAGATCAGCTATCTGACAAGAGAGATGGTTATTTGAAAGGAACAGATGAATATGTGACCAAGCCGTTTGAACCGGAAGAATTGGTCTACCGGGTAAAGGCGTTATTTCGTCGGTACCATCGCACATCCAGCGATATCATCCGTATGAACCGGATCGTCATTGACCGTAACAATGTGGAGGTTACCGATGGGCAATCCATTCTCTTTTTGCCGATGAAAGAATTTGAATTACTCTCACAGCTTGCCCAGTTTCCGGGCCGTTTGTTCTCGCGGGATGAACTCATTCGGCTCGTCTGGGGAGCAGACTACGAAGGAGATGACCGTACCGTTGATGTGCACATCAAGCGGCTTCGTGATCGTTTTGCCGATTATACGGAAGATTTTGTCATTCAGACTGTGCGGGGTATTGGTTACAAGATGGAGGTGAAAGCACCTTGAGAACCTTGTACGTCCGGGTATTCCTCATTACAATTGCCGTGATTATGGTCAGCGGCATGCTTGGTTTTCTTTTGTCCAACATCTACTATCATGCAAAGCTCAAGGATTTTAATGATGAGAAGCTGGTGGGCATCGCGACGCAAATGAAGCAATTTGTGGAACAGGAACCCGGCACGATGGAGCAGTATTTGAACAATGCCGCCGCACTCGGGTACGAAATCTATGTGACGGATGGAAAAGGCAACGACCAATTCTACGGCCGTGAATTCCGCGAGAAAGATTTGGAAAAGCAAGCTGTAGAACTGGTGCTAAGTGGTGAGGTATACCATGGCGTCGCCCAGTTTCCAAGTAAACCGTTCATTACCGGTTTTTTCGATAATCAATTAAGTAACACCGTGGGTGTTCATCTACAGTTGGGCAATGCCAATTACGCTCTCTTTATGCGCCCGGATGTAATTCTGCAATTCGGTGAGCTGCGAATCTTTTTTGCGCTGATTGGAGCATTTACGATAGGTATTAGTATCCTGATCTTTCTGATCAGTACCCGCTATCTGGTCAATCCCATTGAACGTCTGTCCGAGGCAACCAAGCGCATTGCGCAAGGAAAATATAATCTGAAATTGCCTACCGCAAGGCGGGATGAGATTGGACAGTTGGCCCAGCATTTCATGACCATGAGTCGTGAATTGGAAAGGGTAGATCAGGCGCGACAGCAGTTTGTATCGAACGTATCGCATGAGATTCAATCACCGCTGACCTCGATTCAGGGTTTTGCCCAATTGGTGGCGGATCGGGATCTGCCTGAACAGGAGCGGGAGCACTATGCATCGATCATTGAGGAGGAGAGCCGTCATCTCTCTTTGCTCAGCAAACAACTGCTTCTCCTGTCTTCCCTTGAACAAGGCAACGAAGATCTTTCCAAGGTAAAGTTCTCTCTGCGAGATCAATTCCGACAAGCGGTTCAGGTGTTACAATGGCAACTCGAAGAAAAAGAACTTCTGCTTCGGATATCGGTGCCCGAATCCATCCAGCTTGTCGGCAATGAAGTGCTGCTCATGCAAGTTTGGATGAATCTATTGGGCAATGCGGTGAACCATCTACCACAGGGAAGAAGCATCGAGATTCATGCCGAGCAGACAGATAACCAGTGTGTGATTCAGATTCGGGATACAGGAGACGGAATTGCTGCGGAGCATCTGCCTTTCCTGTTCGATCGATTCTATCGGGTGGATCGTGCGCGTGAACGTTCTTCCGGACGAACAGGGCTTGGACTTGCCATTGTGCAGAAAATTATCCGAATTCATGACGGTACAATCGAGGTTTCCAGTTCGCCTGAGGGTACGGTCTTTACGGTGACACTTCCGCAGATGTAATCTGTTATTCATTTGCCGTTCATTTTCGCCTCCTATACTTGGGTTATCAAGAGGGAGGTCACAGAACATGTACTTGGCTATTCGGGAAATGAGGTATGCCAAAGGGCGCTATGCCTTAATCGCTACAATCATGGTACTGGTTTCATTTCTGGTACTGTTTGTTACAGGTCTTGCACAGGGGCTGGCGTATGATAACGCAGCTTCGGTCAAAAATATGGCAGCAACCCACTTTGTGCTGGAGCAGGATTCGAATCATCGGTTTACCCGGTCACAAGTGGATCAGGATCAGCTTAATCAAGCACGCTCCGTGGTAGGGCAAGAGAACGCGGAGCCACTAGGTGTGAAAATGACAACCGTCAGTCCAACCGGCGACACAAAAAAGATCGATGTCACGCTGTTCATGGTTAACCCGGAAGGTTGGCTTGCTCCAACCGTTACCGAAGGATCTCCGATTACGGATCAGACAAAAGGGCAGGTTGTGGTAGATCATAAGTTAGCTGAATCCGGTGTGACGATTGGTACCGTTCTGGTCGATCAAGCTACAGGAACGGAATGGACCGTTGGTGGATTTGTACAAAATGAGTCCTTCAGTCACTCCCCGGTGGTATTCCTGAATGAACAGGAATGGCTCGCACTCCAGGGAAGTTCACGAACTTCGCAAGGTTCAGCAGACACCAATGCCAATGCTCCGATTTACAATGCCATTGCTATCAAGGATGGGGGCGAGCAGGTAGACCGCTTGAGTACTGCAATGCCTAATACGGAAGTCATCACAAAGTCGGATGCCGTATCGGCCATCCCTGGATATAAGGAAGAGCAGGGATCGTTGCTCATGATGATCGCTTTTCTATATGTCATCTCGGCGTTTGTGCTTGCGGTATTCTTCTATGTCATCACGATTCAGAAAACGAGTCAGTTCGGGATATTAAAAGCCATCGGAACGCGGAATGCTTATTTGGCGGGCAGCGTTTCGTTACAAGTCTTGGTTCTGTCGATTGGCAGTCTGGTGATCAGCGTGCTGTTGGTTCGACTGTTTGAGTCCATCTTGCCAGCATCGATGCCGTTTCAATTAGGTTTATCTACCCTCGCACTGACCTGTGTATTATTCATTCTCATGTCTGTGGCGGGTTCGTTATTCTCGGTGTGGAAGGTTACCAAAATTGATGCACTTGATGCGATTGGGAGGACTGCAGCATGAGAAACCGATTGGTATTACAGGGAATTACACAGACCTTTGAAGATGGTGGCAGTAAACGGACGATTCTGGACAAGTTGCACCTTGAGGTTGCTGAAGGGGAACTTGTGGCTGTGATGGGGCCTTCCGGCTCGGGCAAAAGTACATTCCTGTCCATTGCTGGAGCACTTCTTGAACCAACGGAAGGACAGGTTTTTCTGGACGGGGCTTCTATTATGGGCAAAAGCAAACAAGATATATCCGATGTACGGCTTCAGCAACTCGGTTTTATCTTTCAAAGTGCCAACCTCATTCCGTATCTGAAAGTAGAAGAACAACTCATGGTCGTTGCAAAGCTCGCTGGAACGGATAAAAACAAGGCGGAGAAACGTGTGGATGAGCTGTTGGATACGGTAGGCTTGACCCATCGGCGGAAAGCGTATGCGGAGAAGCTGTCTGGCGGGGAACGTCAGCGGGTCGCCATTGCACGGGCCTTGATGAACGATCCGGCTGTTCTGCTCGCGGATGAACCAACAGCCAGCCTGGATGCGGAGCGAGGGCTGGATATTGTCGGCATGATTGCACGGCTCGTGAAGGAGCAGTGCAAGAGTGCAGTGATGGTTACGCATGATGAGCGGATTTTGCCGCTCTGTAGCCGGGTTCTTTTTTTGGAAAACGGAAAGCTGGTGCAGCATTAGAACGAGAATGGTCTGAGAGTCTGGAGAGAACACTGATTCAAGGCTTAAGGGCAGAGAGCGTAAGAAGAGGGTCACGTATTCCCCGGTGGGAAGGTGGCCTTCTTTCTGTGTTTTCGACTATAATTGGAAGAATAGTGGAATTAGATAGAGAGGATCGGGTGCGGATGAGTAGCTTGAGTGCGGAACTATTTCCGGCGCTGAGTACGTCGATTCATTGGGGAATTATTGAGGCGGAGTTCAGATTAAACGATATCGTGGATGAAAATCTGGTGAGCAATAGTAGCATCATTCCGTTTGTCGGGGATCAATGTGTTGTCTTCCAACTGGATAATGGAGATTGGGAGTTGCCTGGGGGTACGCTTGAAGCAGGTGAGCAGTATATGGATGGGTTAAAACGCGAATTGATGGAGGAACTTGGGGCAGAAATGCGGTCGTATCAAATTTTTGGTCAATTCCACTGTACATCCAGTGCGTTGGAATCGTATCGACCCCATATCCCGCATCCCCATTTCGTACGAATTATCGGATATGGAGATGTTCAACTTGTCGGTGATCCGCTAAATCCGGAGGATGGCGAGCAGGTGGTTGCAGTTGAAGTGGTAGAGATTGATGAAGCGATCCGAAGATTCCAGGAACAGAACAGGCAGGACATTGCAGAGATGTACAAACTGGCTCATATGCTGCGAGAAGAAGCTAAATAGTATTTTTATAAAATGGAACAGGCATGATTCTGCAAACTTTGCCTTGGGAGTGATATCTAATGCAGGAACTTTTTAAGAAGATCATCAATACAGAAGTCAAACCCTTATTTGCCAAACACGGCTATTCCAAGAAAAATCTGAGTTTCTACAAAGCGGATGGAAACCTCGCATACAAGTTCAATATTCAAAAAGCAAAGTATAACAGCAGTAGTCAAGTCCAGTTTTATGTTAATTGTGGTGTTCAATCCAACGAACTTGCGGAGTTGCATTCCGTTGGATTGAATGGAGACATATTGGAGTTCATATCTCATTTCACCTGCCGAATCAGAGAAATAGCCCCTTCCGCTCCGGCCCACTATACCTTAACGCCTGATATCGATCCAGACGCTTTATCGAAAGAACTGGTGTCACATTTGGAAGAGGGCATGTCATTCCTACACTCGCTAACAGGGGCCAGAGATATAGTCCATTATTATATGGATAAGACAGCGCTACATTTAAGCGAAGTAACCTTCCGCTTCCTGCTAAAAGCCGGCGATACGGAAGAAGCCAAGCATTATTTACAGCAACTGCACGCCAAATACGGAGCCGAAAAGCGCTGGACGATATTTGAAAAGAAATATGCAGCCGTTTTTGCCGAGTACGGATTGTAAGCTTTGCTCCAGAAGAGTACAAAAAGCGGATTTTAGTACAACTAGAATTGGCTAGTGCAGATTGTAACAATACTTTCAGGAGGGGATACCCACATGGCAAACGATAAAGGAACACTCAGAACATGCGAACAAGGACATTCGTATTATAAAAAAAGTGATTGCCCAACCTGTCCGACGTGCGAAGCTGAACGTAAAACGACAGAGGGATTTCTAGCCTTGCTGTCATCTCCCGCCAGACGTGCCTTGGAGAATGAAGGCATTACAACACTACTACAACTTGCGGAGTACACGGAAAAAGAGATCCTGAAGTTGCATGGAATCGGGCCATCTGCCATGCCTAAACTTCGAAAGGCATTGGAAGAAGAGGGATTGTCTTTTAAGAAATAACCCTCTTCACTCCTGTCATTTAATCCAAACCAGAAGCGGAAGTAATCTCCTCCATCGTTACCCGATACAACAAGTTACCTTCACTAAGTAGCAGACGATGTTGGCGAAAATCCTGCCGTGCCTGCTTGAAGGGCTGACCATCTTTATTTAGAAAATCAATCTTCTGCCCCTTGCTCAATCTTCCGGGCTTCTCCATTTTCTTAAGGATAAATGTACCATGTTTACCGTACCCGGCATCGAACAAGAAATGATAACCATCCGTACTGAAGCCGGAGGAACCGGAGATGTTTGGATTCATCAATGTAACGTTGGGTTCACTGGTGCCACCTGAGATACAACCGAGTTCAAAATCGGTATAGAAGTAGAACCAGACCTGCTTCTCATTCACCACATTGAGTGCGTAACAATCCGCAATGTCAGCTTCACGATTTTCATACAGTTTGTTGCCATGCTCATCCCAGGCCAGCAGACCGCTTGATCCAATCGGATCGCTCCATCCGCAGTTACCAAATACCCCTTCATCGAAGTAGCTGGTCCAGATCGTTCCCTTCTCTGTAACCTGTGCACTCTGAATACCGTCTCCCAACAGAAACTCGCGAATTGTATTTCCTTCCAGATCACATACTTTGGCGTTCAGATCATACTGTTCATTCCCATAATTCGCACACCGTGCTCCGACGAGCAGTAGATGATCATGCAATGGTTGTACGTAATGATAATTGAACGTCTGTCCCCAAATGACAACTTCCTCGATAGTTTGATCTGTCACAATGAGCACTTTGTATGTATAGCTTTGCTTCATTTTACTCTGAACGAACATACCTCGTTTTCTTTCGGGGATCTGATTCATCAGCAGCACATAGACAAGGCCATCACCGCCCCACTGGGTGGAAACGATATCGAAGCCCTCGACATAGTTTGAAATGTCGGCAAATGGCAAAAGTTTTACTCTGGGATTGGGCATATCCATATCCTCCTTTGTAGTCGAAAGCAGAGTCACCATCTGCATCTGTATAAGAGCATTATGATATACGCGTACTTTGCTGAACATGGCGGAAGTATAGCGAAGGTCTACTTTGGCCTTTACAGCATATAAGTATGATGTTTTGAAAGGGATGCTTCGTCCTTGACACGCGTAGTACAATAAGGAGGTTGTGTAAAATTCTAACAAGAGGAGGACGGAGAGGTAACTATAAGGAGAGTGTGAGAATACATACAACGCACGTGAAGTAAGGAGAAAGAAGCACCCGTAGATTCAATTTGCAATATTACGAGGAAGACTCATCTCAGAAAAACAAAACTGCATAAGGAAGTGTTACGAGGTGGAACCACATATTCAAGAGCAAAAAACAGACTACCGTTCACTAGGCGTGTCGGGATTGGGTGGTTGGCTGATTCTCATTCAGATTGGATTATTTCTTACGATTATCCTGCTCGCAGTACAGTTGATGCAAAACACGTTACCAGCATTAACATCCGAGATGTGGGACGTATTTGTTTCCAAGGACTCCGAATACTATCATGTTCTATGGGGACCATTAATTATTTTTGAAGCTATATATAATGTGGTCTTTTTATTGTTCACCATATATATAGTTGTAACTTTTTATAGAAAAAAAGCAATTTTACCCCGGTTAATGATCGTCTATTACAGTGTGAGTTTGGTGCTATATACGGTTGATTATATACTCGTGCTTCAGATCCCCATGATGCGGGAATTGGAAGATGGAAGTGGAATACAGGAGATTGTGAAATCTGTAATCACTTGCGCCATCTGGATTCCTTATTTTATCAAATCCGAGCGAGTTCATAACACATTTGTGAGATGAATGGTAAGCAGGAAATGCCCGATCTTGGATAGAAGCTATCTGAGGTCGGGTTTATTTGATACATACGAAAGTAGTTATAGATGTAAAGTTAACCTGTTCAATGTGAAAAGGAGGAGAGATCTTGAAAATTTATCTGGTAAGGCATGGGATGGACGAGGAAGGATATCGAGGCGGATGGAGTGAGCGTGGACTTACGGAACAGGGGATCAATCAATCCAAGAGACTGGGAGAGCATTTGCATCATCACGCTGAGGAGTACAACATACATACGATCATTAGCAGTGATCTTCCTCGTGCAGTACAGACAACACGGGAAATTGAGAAGAAATTAAATATGCAGGCTAGCTTAATGAAAGATTGGCGGGAGATGAATAACGGAGATTTGGCAGGTATGCTCCATAAGGATGCTGAAGAACATTACCCAGGAGTTTATTTCAACACCCTTGAGATGGATTCCCCATTTCCGGGAGGAGAAAGTCCAAGGGATTTTTATAACCGGATAAGCACATCTTTCGAGAGTCTTCTTAGAGATATAGAGGAACAAACAGTCAAGTCCAATGTTCTGTTAATTACTCACGGCGGAGTGATTAACATCCTGTATTATCTGCTTGAGAAGAGGGAATGGAGCAATAAGTCCAGCTTTTATCCCATGGACAACACCAGTGTACATACAATTGAAAAGGGAAGGCATGGTTGGAAACTTAGCAGCGCAAATGTGTTAAGTCATCTAGATTAGTTGTTTACTAGATCAAGATCTGATAAGTCGACTTAATCAGGAAGTACAGACTCATAGGTTCCAATGTATTACAATGGTATAAAATAGAAGACGGAGGCGATGATATGAGTGATCAACCAATTGAACTGCTGCAACGTTTGAAGTCTTTATCCGGACCATTTCCAACGTGGGATATGGAGCAGTTGCCGGAGCAGCCGGGGAAGCTATTTTTGGAGTGGTTGAGATTGGCGGTTGAGAACGAAGTGAAAGAACCTCATGCCATGACGATCTCCACCGTGGATCACGACGGTTATCCTGATGCGAGAGTATTGATTTTGAAAAACGTAATCGACGAAACGTTTTATTTTGCCTCCAGTTCGGAGAGTCGAAAGGGGCAGCAGTTGAAGGAGAATCCTCATGTCGCTTTGACATTCTACTGGCCTTCACTTGGAAGACAGATTCGGATAAGGGGAATTGCCGAGGATCGGGGAGATGAAGCGGGCGCTGATGATTTCCGCAAACGTTCAGCTGGAGCAAGAGCAGTTGCCATGACAGGGCATCAGAGTGAGGTTTTGGATAGCGAGGGAGTGTTGGATAGTTCCATTGAAGCTCAGAAGGAAAAGATAAGACGTGACCCCAGTGTTGTTACACCTCATTGGCGTTTATATGCCGTGAATGCACAAGAGGTGGAGTTTTGGCAGGGAGATTCGGAGCGCAAGCATGTACGAGTCCAATATGTAAAGCAAGATGGGCAGTGGAAGACACTCAGATTGTGGCCTTGATTTTACAACAGGTGAGTTAGGCAACACGGACCGAACTGCTGTGTGTTTCTTTTTCCTAACAATTTCAGGGAGGGTGAGTCTATGAGAACGATTGAAAGCTTCTTCGAACCATTTCCGGTGTTGGAAACCGAAAGAACTTTACTCCGGCCTCTTACCTATGATGATCTGGATGATATGTATAGTTATTGCGTTGTACCTGCTGTATCGGAGTTCACCACCTGGGACGCGCATCAGAGCAAAGAAGACACAAAAGCTTTTTTAAATTTTGTCATGAGTCGCTATGAGACGGATCTAATAGGCCCGTGGGGGATTGAAGATAAACACACCAAGAGGCTGATTGGTAGTTGTAACTATCTAGGGTGTGACAGAGATAACAGGAGAGTTGAGCTGGGATATGTATTATCTGATCAATTTTGGAAACAAGACTACATGACCGAAGTAGTGAAACGAATCATCCAATTTGGATTTGACGAAGTGGGGCTTGAGCGAATCCAGGCCAGATGTTTAGTGAAAAACACAGGTTCCGCTAAGGTCATGGAGAAGGCAGGCATGCAATTCGAAGGTGTGCTGAGGAAATACATGAAGGCAAAAAATGAGCTTCAGGATCTGAAGATGTATGCTATCGTAAAAGAAGACTTCTTACTCGTGTTAAGTAAAGAACATATTTTTGATCAAAAGGGGCGTGTGTCATTCATCATGCTGGCGAGCCATGAGTTTGCCTATAATCCTGAATTCAACATGGATGACATACAATAGAGGGATTCTGGGATTACCTTATATCACATCTGACTGAGATTCAGAAGTTCTACCATATTGCTGCATCAAAAGGTCAAGGTATCGTATTTTATATTGTCTAATCCAATAATCATATGCTTAGCTTTGGCCCATTCCTGATCGTTGAGGAAATGGGTTTTATTTTCGTTTTCAGCAAGCAACGTACATAATGTCATATCGTCAACCTGGTTCCTTCCGCTATAATCTTCAAGTTATCCAAACGTGGATTGAATGAAGGAACCAGGAGGTACAACGAATTGATAGCCAGAAACAAATATAAATCACTCGAACTGGAAACATCCGGCGTATATGAGCTGGAAGGGCTTGAGGTGGGAGTGACATCGAACTGCAATTATAAATGCGACTATTGCTGCGCCTACAATCGGGATGATGGAGCGTGCATCAATAGTCAGGAAGTCATCCGTATTATTAGTGAACTTCCTCGTCTCAAGCGAGTGCGATTATCCGGGGGTGAAGTTACTCTGAAATACCAGGATTGTCTGGAGATTGTGACGTACTGTGCAGCACATGGCATTGATACACAATTGAACAGTAATGCAAGTCTGCTGACCGAAGAAAGGATCATCGCGTTACGAGAGGCAGGCTTGTCTAACATTCATATCTCGTTCAATTATACGGATGCGGAGTCGTATGCCGCGTACTACCGTGTGCATCCTCGCATGTATGAGAGACTGGAGCAGAATATCCGTTTGTGTACGGAAGCTGGTCTGGAGACGGTATTGGAAACGTTACTGTTTGAGGGTAACCAAGCGAACATGCAGGCGATTAGCGATAAGGTGTATGATCTTGGTGTTCGCATCCATGAGATCCAGAACAGCATTAAGATGCCACATACGGACTGGAGCCAGATTGTATCCATAGAGTCTCTCATTCGATCTGTAACGGAGCTGATAGAACATAAGAAGCCAGATACAACGCTCTATTTTACCTGTATGGATCGGTTCGCTGAACAGTTGAATTTGCGTGAACAACCCGGTGTGTATTTCTCGAATTGTGTGGATGGCACGAAACAGCTGCACTTGCACGGCAACGGGGATATTCTTATCTGTGAGTTATGCCACCCTGTCGTGATTGGTAACATCTATAATGGAACGTCGTTGAAGGATATCTACGCTCAGCAGCCCCTGGCATTAACGGAATTTTTGAAAAAGCGGCCTTGTCCCGCATACGATGCTCTTTTTGCAGATGCATAACAGGAAGACCTGTTGAAGAAGAGCCGTAAGCTGAACAAAACATGTTACACGATAACAGCGACATTTAGGGTTATATACATTGAAATCAAGGTGATCTGATTTCCTCACTGGGGAAACGGATGGCCTTTTTTGATTGAACTATTCATTTACACAATAAAGGAGAGGACAGAAAAAACCTGAAAAAGCGAAGCTAAAAGCTTTCTGGAAGAAAGCTGCATCGGAAGCATACGCTTCGCCTTTATCCCCGGATTTTCCCCTATAGAAAAGGGAATCAAAAAAATCTGGGGGTAACAGCGATTGGAAGGTTGTTCTGTCATCGTAGTGTCAGTGTGGATATTCTTTAGTTCAATTGATATGGTTTCAGATTCATTTAAGCTACCCGGCCTAATATGGCCTTAAGAACTTAGATGAAGAGGTGAGCTTCACATGATGAAGATTGATGAAAAACCAACCCGGAAAGACCCATATAAACGACCGATCTCCCCAGCAAAGCGCAGATGGCTCATCATCACACTTGTCATCGTGCTTGCAGTAGGTGGAATCCTGTACAGTTTGGCTGACCGTTACCTGATCCGGCATGTGCAGGTGGTTGTGGCGGATGAGAACACGGCAACGGTAGCAACGGGCAACACCAATGATTCCAGCAGTACTACGACCACTACGACTGAAGTGAATGCAACGTCAGATGATTGGAATTATTCGAGTGATGATATGAAGGTCAATATTGAAAAGGTACAGACAGGATCTGGCTCGGATCAGATTACGTATTATGTCGCTGATGTTCAGCTAACAGATGCAAGCAGCCTGCGAACCGCGCTGGCGGACAACAGCTTTGGAACGAACATTACCGAAAATACGTCAGAGATTGCCGCTGCCAATAATGCGATTTTTGCCATTAACGGTGATTATTACGGATTCCGCGATGATGGTGTCATTATTCGAAATGGAACATTGTATCGGGACAGCCCCACGCGGGATGCACTTGCCCTGTTCAATGACGGAACGATGAAAACATATAACGAGAACGAGATATCTTCCTCGGAACTGCTGGCCGAAGGGGCAACCAATACGTTATCCTTTGGACCTATTCTAATTCAGGATGGCGAGATTGTCAGTGATTTTAGCAGTGTGAAAATCGATAACAACTTCGGTAACCGCTCCATCCAGGATGCGAATCCAAGAACTGCGATCGGCATGATTGCTCCCAATCATTACGTCTTCGTGGTGGTGGACGGACGGCAGGACGACAGCCGTGGCATGACCTTGGCAGAACTGGCCGATGTCATGAAAGGTCTCGGAGCAACCGTGGCTTACAATCTGGACGGCGGCGGTTCATCCACGATGTATTTTATGGGCAGAGTCGTCAATAATCCGCTGGGGCGTAACCAGGAACGTGGCGTAAGTGACATTCTATATCTGACGGAGGGACAAGGATTATGACGATATTAATTCCATCATATGAACCCGATGTGCGTTTAATTAATCTTGTTCTGCAGTTACAGACATTTAATCTTGGACCCATTGTGATTGTAGATGATGGCAGTGGACCCGGTTACCGTGGGATTTTTGAAACGGCAGAAGCCTATGGCTGTACGGTCCTGACACATCCCGTCAATCTGGGTAAGGGCAGGGCGTTGAAGACGGGCTTTCAGTATATTAGAGAGTACGGACCACAAGGCGGTGTGGTGTGCGCAGATAGTGACGGACAGCATCTGCCACATGATATTAAGCGTATCTTCGAAGTACTGCTCGCACAAACGTCACCGGGAATTGTACTCGGCAGCCGTTGCTTCAGTGGGAAAATTCCAGTACGTAGCCGTTTTGGCAACACAGTCACACGGGCAGTCTTTTCCCTCACGACAGGTACCAAAGTATATGACACGCAGACGGGGCTACGCGGTTTTCCTTACTCCATGCTGGATTGGCTGAACCAGATTCCCGGGGATCGGTTTGAATACGAGATGAACATGTTGTTAACGGCACACAAGGAAGGGTATGAGATTACGGAGGAGTTTATTGATACGGTGTATCTGGATCACAATGAGTCCTCCCATTTCCGCCCGCTGGTTGATTCGTTCCGGATCTATATGCCAATCCTGATGTTTAGCACATCGTCGGTGCTGTCCGCTCTGATTGATTTTGGACTACTATTCGTCATCCAGTATTTCACGCATAATCTGTTTCTGTCGGTTTTCGCAGCAAGACTGTGCAGCTCCATCTTCAACTATACGATTAATCGGAAGTATGTATTCTCCGCTGGAAGAACCTCGAAGGTGCGACAGTCTTTGCCCAAATATTTCTCACTTGTCCTGCTGGTGTTGTTATTAAACTACGGTTTACTGTATTTTTATAATGAAAAACTGATTATTCCGCTGCTCGCAGCCAAGCTGTTGACTGAGGTGTCCATCTTTGTATTCAGCTATTGGGCACAGCGCAGATTTGTCTATTAACCCTGAAGAGAGAGTAAGCCTATGGCTTGCTCTTTTTTGGTTGAAACGGTTTCATATGTACCCCTTAATAGGTTACGATGGAGTGGGAAATAAGGAGCCATATTTTAGGTGAATTCATGATCAGATTAAACTGAATGTTAATTTGAAGATAGCTGCGAAGTTCGATTGTAAATATGCTTTAGTTGAACTTATAAAAAATAAATGTGGGAGGATGATTATGTATCTTCGAAGTGTGGAACTCCTGTCGGCCAAGATCGAGAATCGGGACCAATATCCTTTTGACATCCCCGCGATCCGGTCCTTGGAACGATTGGAGCTCACGAATAACGTTACTTTTTTTGTAGGTGAAAATGGTTCAGGGAAATCTACGCTGCTCGAAGGCATCGCTCATCAATGTGGATTCAATACCGCAGGGGGCGGTAGGAATAATACCTATGAGACACATGCTTCGGAATCCTCGCTCGGGAATTATCTCAGGCTGGCATGGTTGCCCAAAATAACGAATGGTTTCTTCATGCGCTCTGAATCCTTCTATCAATTCGCATCACATGTGGATGCGATGCCGGAGTCACTTCAATATTATGGCGGGCGTTCATTACATGAACAATCGCACGGAGAGTCTTTTCTCAACCTGTTCGTCAATCGGTTCAGTTCCAAAGGCATCTATCTGCTTGACGAGCCCGAAGCCGCTTTATCTCCAGCTAGGCAGCTCTCCTTATTGCGTATCCTTCATGATCTGTCAGGCACTTCGCAATTCATTATTGCGACGCACTCACCCATTTTACTGGGATATCCGGAGGCAGAGATTTTAAGTTTTGACGATAGCCATATTCAAGAGGTAGCCTATGAGGAGACCGATCATTATCAGATTACCCGCAGCTTTCTGGAGAATCGCGACCGGATGCTGAATGAATTATTTAAAGATTAAGTTCTCAGTTTAACAAGGGAAGTCACTCAACCATGCGGCGTAAAATTTATTTATGAGGAGAGATTGGATGAAAGTAGGTTTGCTTATTGTTGATATGCAGGAGAGTATTGTCCGGAAAAAGATGGATCAGACTTCGATAGACCATGCCTGTGAGTACATTAACCATGTGGCTAATGTGCTGCGCTCGAATGATCATACAGTCGTTCACGTGCAGGATGTGGAGGGCATGGAGGAGGCAGCGTCAGATGAGTATCGCATCATTCCCGAGGTGGATGTGAATGAGAAGGATCTCACCGTTACCAAGGAAGCCTCCAATGCCTTCTGGCAAACTGACTTGGAGCAGGTGTTGAAGAGTCACGGAATTGAATTGGTGGTCATCTCTGGTTTTGCCGCGGAGGAATGTGTTCTATTCACCTACAACGGAGCGATGGAGCGAGGTTTCCGGCCGGTGATGTTGCAAAGCGGAATTCTTAGCACACATCCCGAAGCGGTGACTTCAACGTACAGAGATCGCAATGTGATCTCATATCCTGTGGTTGATTATTTAATCCATTAAGTGTTGGCTACATGCCAGTGGATACTTGTGAAAAATAAAGATAAGACCAATAATCGGACTCTGTAGGGAGTCTTTTTTTTGTCCAAATGTTCATGTCCACTGTGAAAGTAAGGTTACTCCATGGTTTAAACCAAACTTTGCCTATATCTGCTGTGGTTGAAAGGATATATTGAGAACAGGGCACAGCAAACTCGTTGTGGACATCGGTAATGTCATGTATGGATCACTAACCAACTCATTAACTAAGGGAGATATGTGCAATGAAGATGAATGTACACATTACGAGTATTTTGGCAGAACAAAAGGAATTGTTTCTCAACCTGTACAACTTGTACTTATATGATCTGTCTGAATTTTCTGGCGAGGATCTGCTTGAAGAGGGGAAATATGATCCAACGAACACCTATCTATATCTGGAACGCGATGAATTACATCCATTTTTGATTCAGTATGAAGGGAAGGTTATTGGATTCGTACTGGTTTGCTCACCTCCATATGTGTCGGAAGGTGTGGATTATACGGTGCAAGAGCTGTTCTTGGTCAAAAAGTATCGCGGACAGGGGCTGGCAGCACAAGCGGTTGACTTGGTTTTTGCTCAATTTGAGGGTACATTCAAAGTGGAACAGCTCGCTAACAATGCGGCAGCAGTTTCATTCTGGAAAAGATATTATGAGCAGCATCAGATTGAATATACTGAGTCTGAATATAACATTGAGATTGACAACATCGCTGGCAGCCACCGGATTTTGTCTCAGACTTTTGTGCGTGGAAGAGAGAAATAATATTTAAATTAGAAGGTGATTAGCTTGTTTATTATCTTAGCAACCAAGGGGGATTTGAAGTGGATTTCAGGTGTATTCCAGGCAGAAGAGGTAGCTAGACAGTACATGGATCTCATACCTGATGAGCTTAAGGTGTACCATGAATTCATTCAGATAGAGAACATCACATATCCTTTTTATATTATACAGCGTCAGGCATCTCCATTTAGGTTTCTCGATAAAGATGAAGTGATTTCACTTTTCGATCATACGGATATATCAGAGGACGAAGATGAGGTGCACTTCAATATCTACACGGTGGATTCAGATTATAGACCAAAGAAACCTGGAACAGATTATATGGGAATACTGAGACATGATCATGTGACCAATGAATCTATAGAGATGTATCGAGAAGAAGGAACAGCGTTTCTGAGTAGACGAAGGATTTTATGAATGTAAGAAAGTTTTTATCACGGTCCTATTTTACTTCTCCTGATTTGGGAGGTAGATAGGACCTTTTTCAATTTCCATTTACCAATACATGGGTTATGATGAATTAAGAGGATTCTATGGGAGTGAGCGTGTAAGGGGGCGCATGTAGGTATGCCGAAGCATCATTTTGTTATCGAAAACAAATCGCAAGTAGACGGGAATATTCATACCTCCTACTCATGGGATTCACAAGGGAGAATACATGGAAGTGGATTAACCACAGAGAATCATGCGACCTTGGAAGACGAATTCATTGCGTACATCTATGATTCCCTTTGCTGGTTGGATACATGGAATCCATCTACCTGTATGAGATGTAGTGGACTGAACAACTATGGAATAACCGTTATTGAAGAGCAGAATGTTTTGTTGAAATTTCATCAACTGATTCGGGCTTGGATTGATCTATTCAGCCATGCGGCGGATCCGATTGTGCTGACAGGGAATTACAGCATTGCTGGAGGCGAACAGAAGGGCTACTACGAGAAACTCGTGTACAACAAAGTTGAATTAATCAACGAATTAAACAAGTTTGCGAACATGGCAAAGTACGCTGAGGTAAATGGGAAATGCATTGTGCATTTTGGGATATGAAAGTTAACTCTTATAAGATCCAATTTACAATAGAAGGGAGTTTTTGTATTGCCTTGGCCTATGGTTCATTTTGCAATTGCATCCGAATTGATATCAGATCCATCCCCTGAATTATTATTGGGAAGCCTCGCTCCAGATTCCATCCATGTAAGAACTAATCTTCGTACCGAAAAGGCGAAAACCCACCTCATGCCAGAGGCAGGAAGGTTCGCAACAGACGAAGAACTTAAAGAATTTTTTGAGTCCAACAAGAAGATAGCTTATAGTGATCCCAAATTCCGGCAATATCTGTGCGGTTACATCGCCCATATCTATACGGATCGCGTGTGGACATTCGATATCTATCCTGCATATGAAGTCCACCCCAATGGAAGAAGCGTGTATACACAGGAAGTCACGAAGTTAGAGTTTATGATTCTACAGAATTGGAACAGGGCCAGCGATTGGTTAAATGAGCTGAATGTGGGGAGAGCATTTGATCTAGGCGGATTGCTGGAATCTGAGGTGTACCAGTATAGAGGAGAGAAACTTGAGTTTTTAGTTAACCCTGACAACGAACCTTTGGGTGATTTAAATATTTTATCCATGGAAGCTATGGACAAGTTCATACATACAACAGGATTAGCGCTAAAACAATTGTATACAAAATGGAATGTGTATGAAGGTTTACGCAGCACTGTGTAAGCAAGGGAGGGATTTACCTGAAGGTATACAGGAAACAAGTACGCAAAATTGTAGTGAATGATACACTGTTTTTATATGTTGTGGATGAGCAAGCATACGATATTGTTATTCGGATCTATTCAAATACATTTAAATCTACATTTGTAGAGTTTGATGTGGCTTGGGAAGATACATGGGATATATTTGTCTATGAACCCAAACTGATATCCAACCTTATTCAATATGCTATAAAACAAGGGTGGGCCTACCAACAGAAGAATAACAAAATGAAATTTAACAATGCGACCAGCATTGTAAGAATTCTAATGGCAGAGAAACAAACACGATCATAAGGAACGTGAACACAAATTGAAAGCACGTCTACTGCTCCACAACTCACCTAATTTTAAATTAGAAGATATATGTACTGAAAGGCATAATCTCCAGTTAATCTTGCATCATAGAATCACATAAAGGAGGATGGCTATGGACATCGTTATGACGCTTGAACCACATGGATGGATATTACGATTCAACCTAATCAAGGAGAACAGATTGAGATTCCGGTTTCTTTTTTGTCGGATGCGGTTGATGAGGTGGCACGTCAATTCGTTGCATTGCACAAGGGAGCCACAGAGGTAACCATGACCATGCAGACTGAACCTGGAGAGTATCGATTCCGGATCAAAAAATGTTCCAAGACCATGATTCAATTCATGGTGTATGAGATGAGTGATAACTTTAGCACGGAAGACGTTACAAAGGGTCGGTTACTATGTCTGAAGAGCTAACGTTGGTCAAGTTGACCAAGCTGTACAGAGAACTAAGCAAATTGAAGGAAATGGGACCGGAGGAATATCACAAACGGTGGAGTTTTGAGTTTCCCCTGAATGCCTATGAGCGGATAGGCAGGGTCGTCCAGATCCGATGAAATCGAATGTGTTTGACGAAAAGGAGGGGTGACATGGCGAACATACATAAGGGAAGATACTCCGCTCAGATTAAGGGAGAATTTGTTGTTTTTATCATTGGAATGAGGATTAATCGTCTGTGGGCTATACATAAATGGTTGCCTGTCTTCAAGTCCATGGGCCCGATGATTAAAGAGCTGTATATGAATCCGGAGACCGGATTTCTGAGTACAGAGTATTTTATAAGCTGGCGTGGGGTGACGCTACTCCAATACTGGCGTTCTTACGATGAATTGGAGAAATACGCACGAGGTGGACTACACTTGGAAGCTTGGAAAAAATTCAACCGATCCATTGGTACTGACGGAACAGTAGGAATTTATCATGAAACATACAAGGCTCAGTCGGGTTCCTTCGAAACCATATACGCCAACATGCCCAAATTCGGATTAGCTAAAGCTTCTGACCATGTGCCTTCGACAGGGAAAATGGAGACATCCAGACGCAGAATGGGCGGAGAGAATGACCCGGCCGTGGAAGTACCAGATAATCCTTAAATTGGTAAAAAGAAAGGAGCATGTTATGAAGGCTAAACTTCGACCAGAAGATATATATTCAAAGCAACTTAGCTGGCTGTGTATTGAACCGATGCTTGTATCAGTACGGGGCAGAGATATGGCAGCCAAAACAGAGATATACCGACAGTTACACGAAGGGCAACAAGCTTTATTTCTGTTCTATTCCTATCACAATCACACGAAGAGTCTGGCAGAATTTTATTGGTTTTCGGCATATAACATCATTGAGATCAAGAGTTGGAATGGAATAAAAAATGGGATGCGCTTTTTTCATTTAGATGAAATGGTGAATGTACTTGAACAGATTGAAAGTCTCATTAAGGACAAAAATAAAGTGGGTGAAGAGTGGCGTGAGGTGTTAGCAACGGATCTGGATAAGGACCCGATTTTGCTTCAGAGAACAGAGATGTTATATGCTGCATATCAGACCGTAGCGCAAGCTGCTATTGCACACATGAATGAGATGATTCTGCAAAATCAGGAGTTGTATCTGGAGATTGAGTAAGGTTATATGAATATATGGATTCTAGGGGGCTACTCATGAGTGAGTAGTTTTTTTATTATGTACGAGAAGAAAACTTGTGCTGCACATCATCTCTTTTTATTTTTATGCTAGAATGGATAGCAGGAAAAAAGCGGAAGAGTTAAATAACATTCTCAAGTAGGCAAGGAGTACACGTATGAACGAGGGAGAACTGTTGCAGCTGTATGGATTGGAGCCTAGAGCCATATGATTTTGTTAATTTCTCCGAAACGGAATGGGTCTCACACTATAAACAATATTATGGTGTTTGATTCGGATTTATAAGGTATGGAAGGAGGGGGACTATGCCAAGTTTGCATGACAACATCATATTAAGCTACGAAGTTGATTTAGAGAACAAAAGAATCAGGATGCGCACACGTTCAAGTCATGCTGTACCGAAAAATATGGATGTTTTATTCTCTGGTGTAATGGCCCATGCGTTTGATACACCGCTGCATGGCAGCATTATTTTGGATCTGGATGAGTGGGAAATAGAGCATTTAATCCCTTATAATCGAGAGTTGTTAGAGTCGGGGAAGGGCTATGGTTGGCCTGTCAGCTATGATTCCTATGACGAATTGCAAATCCGGCTGATCGAGGAGAAATACAAGTACATGGTGATCTCATCCTCGTATGGATTGAGTGGTTGGGTTTTGGCGAAGAACGTAGAGATTACTGTTCAAGAAACGGGGTGAACGGGATGAAGGGTGAAAACACACAGCATGGTGGCAAGAAGGGCGCAGGACTCAGAACGGGCATTTTTGTTCTTGTTGTTCTGCTCGTTATTCTAGTAATGACCAATCCAAACGAAGAAGATTTTGTTGCGTGGCTCGCAAGTGAATATGACATCCATTCTTCGTATGATGTGAATGAAGGCAGGACGTTTACGCAGACGATCGACGGTGAAGAAAAGACGCTTCACTATAAAGGCGGACATATAGGGCATATGGGGATTTTTTCAACATATAGTTACCGTTTTGCGGATACTGAAGAAAAGGAGATCCAGATTGAAGCGGTCGGCATAATGAATATGTTATTTGATAGATAGGTAGATTGATTGTGGACAGTTACAAAAGTTGAGTGAAAGTTCTGCTGATAACCACGCGCTTTGCATGATGTAACTCGTGCAGAGAAGCGTGGTTTTTGGCGCGAAATGCGATAGAAACAGAGATGGTTAACTTCGTTTATTCGCAAATACCACATTATGGGTTATGATGTACCTTGAGAGAGAATTTTACATACATAGGAAGTCTCTATTTTAAATTAAAGGCATTTAAGGTCTTTACGAGGGGAGTATTATCCATGATTGAATGGAGGGCTGACTATGAAAAAGTTAACCGTAGTTTCATTATTATTACTACTTCTGGTGGCCTGTCAGAACCAGGAAAACACTGAAGATGCACAACAATCAATAGATTCCTTGGCTCAAAGTGTCACAGCAAAAGAGACACAACAGGATGAAGAAATATCGACATCCCATGAGAAGGAAGACATCCCACCAGAGTATCTCGATGAAACAAACTATACCGGTGACAAATTGGAAATCGTCAAACTTATGAATGCCCGTATGCGTTATTTATACGAAAAGGATGAAAAAGCATATATGAGTTTGATTGATCCTGAATCTCCTATATCAGGTATGGGAAGATACAAAGTTCTCAAGGTTACTTCCATGAGCGATATCACTATACAGGAGCAAAGGAAACTCTATCAGGCAGTGGTGATAGTTAATGAGTTAAATGAGAACGACGAAGAGTATAGCAATACGATGGTGTTTTGGAAAAAGAAAGAAGATGGCGATAACGCGCAATGGATTTTTGCAGACATTGATTAAGCACAGTAGAACACTGTCTTGATCATGGAGCTGAAAATTTTATACAACCTAAAGGATGATGTAATGATGGCAAGGCGATTAATACTGATTGAAGGGTTACCGGGTTCAGGCAAGTCAACGGTTGCCAAAATGGTATCCGAAATTTTAAAGGGACAAGGCAAGGAGGTACAACTATTTCAAGAAGGAAACCTGGATCACCCTGCTGATTACGAGGGCGTATCTTTTTATTATGCAGGAGACTTCGAGGCTTTATTGAAAACGCATGAAAAATACAGAGAAATTTTGGAAAGCAATGCGACTGCCCATGATCAAGGTTTCCTGATTCCTTATCGGAAGATGAAAGAACAATGGGGAATAGAGCTTCCTGATCACATTGTACAGGATATTTTCAGCCGAGATATTTACGAAATTCCTTTTGAGCAAAATGTAAAGCTGATCACCGAGAAGTGGCAAGATTTCGCCCAAAACGTGTTAAGCACAAATGATGACTGCATCACGATATTTGAGTGTTGTTTTATCCAGAATCCACTAACCATGGGTCTCATAAAATGTAATCAATCCAAAGAGCAGAACGTGCAGTATGTATTGGAACTGGGGCGTATCATTCATGCTTTGAATCCACTTCTCATCTATATCGACCAGAAAGATATATCCTATACCTTTGATAAGGCAGTTAGTGAAAGACCAAAGGAATGGTCAGAGGGTTTTATTGACTATTATACGAACCAGGGTTTTGGGCAAGCACAGGGTTATAGGGGTGTTCAGGGTACGGTACAGGTTTTGCAGGAAAGAAAGAAGCTGGAGTCCGAAATCTATGGGTTACTTCAGATGGATAAGGTATGGCTGGATAATTCGGATTATGACCGCGAGGCTTGTAGGCACAAGCTAGAAAAGATTCTGGAGTAACCTTAATGAAATACGAATACATACATACCGGAGGTCAGTTTGATGACATTTTATGAAGTAGCCTTAATTGCAACAACCGCAATCTTAATTATTATAGGTGTTTGAAGCAAACGGAAAGTAATTCTTAGATGGGGCGTAGCCAGTTTAATTTTATTGCTCGTACTCATCATTCCCTCATTCATCATGGGATTCATGGACGGATTTGCTGATGGGTGGTCAGCGAGATGACCACTGCAGATAACAATAATGTATCGTATGAACAAAATAACAACAAATTCAACTTCCGTGTGGCAGGTATTGTGATGGATGCGGGAAGAGTTCTTTTGCATACGACTGAACAGGATGATTTCTGGAATCTGCCCGGAGGTCGGGTGAAATTAAACGAGACAACAGAAGCGGCTATTGTGCGAGAGATGATGGAGGAACTGGGTGTTCATGTAGAAGCGGAAAGGCTCGCATATGTTAGTGAAGATTTCTTTGAATATGATGGCCTGAAGTATCATGAAGTTGGCTTTTATTATGTCATCACATTGCCGGAAGCCCATAAGCTATATAGTGAAACTGAATTCAAAGGTTTAGAAGATAACGGTAAGTTAACTTTCCAATGGTTTTCCTTAGACGAACTGGAGCAGATGGAAGTATATCCTGTGTTTTTGAAAAAGGAACTGACTAATCTCTTTGATGCAAAAGGCATCAAACACTTCATTTCAGAAATAGAGGAATAGGTGCCTATGGACATTACATTTATTCGTCATGGTCATGGCGAACACTTGATGGATTATCCAAACCAATTAAATTGTCTGCATCCCGGTCTCACTGAATTGGGAAAAAGTCAGGTCATAGCGTTGCGTAAACAAGTGGTTTTTGCGCCTGAAGACGTCATTTTGATTAGTCCAACGAAACGTACTATTGAAACAGCACAACTCCTACCCCCTAACAAAAATCTTACGTTCTTCAGCCCACTGGTTGGCCCAAGAATGTTTCCTCAGAATCCAGAGTTTGTTCCTTTCGTCTGTGATCAGATCTATTCCAAGGAAGAACTCAGCCATCAGTATACTGACATAAGAATGCTTGATTTGGGTTTGGATTGTTGGGAGGAAAGTATTAATCAGATGGATGCACATCGGTTCAAGATATTAGCTGAACAGCTTCTTGAATGGTGCAGGCAACAGGGCGGCAATACGTTTATCATTTCACATGATGGTACGATATCGAACTACAGGATGTTACTCGGAGAAAAAGGGTTAACCAAAAGTGATTTTCTTGGTGAAGCAGGGCAGTACACAATCCGGAACGTTTAACGATCTAAGGAGATCCCGTCAAACTCATCTACTACACATTACACAAGGCGTCTGTTTTGTAAGTGGTCTATAACTGTACTAAGGGGGGCTTTCTAATGAATTTATCAGATTATGATTATCTAACTTTGGCTCTGGAAGAAGCAGAACAATCACTTACTGAAGGAACGTATCCGATTGGTGCAATAATTGTGGATGTAGATGGAAATGTCGTGAGTAAAGGCAGGAACCGAGTCTTCTCAGATTGCGACCCCACCGCACATGCTGAGGTGGATGCCATTCGTCGGGCAGGAAAACATTTGCTGGATGTAGACAAGAAGAGATTCACGAAGAAGAAAGACCTGACGCTCTATACTACCTGTGAACCTTGTCCTATGTGTTCTTGTACCATATTAATGTCGGGTATTAAAAAGATTGTTTGGGCAGCGGATGATGAAGAGTATGGCGGGCTTCGACGTTTCAAGGAAGGGCCCCATTTTATCCATATGTTTGACACGTTATCCTGTGTTGCAGCACCCTATCTTGATCTGGAAAATAAACAGAGAGCTTTGCTCGCCAAATGGAACATTGGTAGAGGTTTGCTTAATACAGAATGGGAGATTCCTAAACAATGAAATCTATTCCGCTCTCTATATTCTTAGCCAGTGTCATTTTAGGTATCTCGTTTATTATTGGCTGTATATTGCTAACGACTCAGGAGAGAAATACTGAACTGACTCAGGCAGCAGAGCAAGAAGTACTTAAAGATAAAGCATTGATGACGATTCAAAAAACTGCCGAGTATCTGAGTATGACTGAAGAACAGGTGATGAGTATTATTAAGGCTGAGCAAGGGAGTTTTACGGTGTCAGGTTTCTTTGATGGGAGAATGTTTCCGTTCATTAAGGTTCAGGATAATTTTTTTGTTAGTAGAGTGGAGTTGGATTTGTGGGTTCAGGAAGCATCTGCAAGTCACAGAAGGTATATTAATGGGCAAATGCAGTAGTCCTATGGGGACGTTGCGTAATCCAAAGGAGATGAATCCACATGGAATTCTTGGGAGAGAAGGTAAGAATAACAACAGTCACAGAGCAGGACCTCGATTTCATAGGTCAACTTGAATGTGACACAAACATATGGAGCTTTGAGGAAACTGTTGAGACGGATGAGGAGAAGGTTCGCGAGAAATATCGGAGTCATTTTGCTGTGCAGATGAGAAAACGTATGCCCATGATTTCGTTATACGCCGCTTGAGCGATCCGGAAGATATGCCCATTGGTGTCGTTCAAATGTGGAGTTATGTGGATTACCGAAAAAGCTGGGAACTTGGATTCGCAGTACTTTCCGACTATGCAGGGAGAGGATACGGGA
The DNA here is from genome assembly GCF_017874615.1 of Paenibacillus xylanexedens. Classification (GTDB taxonomy): domain Bacteria; phylum Bacillota; class Bacilli; order Paenibacillales; family Paenibacillaceae; genus Paenibacillus; species Paenibacillus xylanexedens. The sequence goes on along the minus strand of NZ_JAGIKV010000002.1, from coordinate 340,928 downwards.
GTGAAGCCACCCGACTTTTATTACAATTTGCATTTCAAGAGTTACAAGCTCATAAGGTCGTCGGCATGTGCAATTCACAAAACGTTCGCTCAGCCGCACTGATGCAGCATGTGGGTATGACACGGGAGGCCGTCTACCAGGAAGAACTATGGTGGAACAATCAGTGGACAGACCAGTATTTTTTCTCGATTTTGGATCGAGAGTTTAAGTCAGTCTAATAGGTACGGGAGGAAATAAGATGACTACGTTGGTTCTGCTAAGTGATTTGATATTCAAATCTAACGATAAATTGGATCAGAGAATACGAAGCTTATTCGACAGTGAACAGCTTTCCATCGGATATATCCCTTCAAGTTCCGACCCGGAGCGAAAGTATTTTGAACATACTAGAAGTTACTATAATCAAATAGGAATAGATAATATTCAATATTATGATATTGATCTGGAGTATGAGGAGAGCACATTTGGCTCTATTTTCGAATGTGATGCGATTCATCTATCCGGCGGAAATACGTTTTATTTTCTAAGTTTATTACAGAAGAGAAATGTGCTTGGTTTGCTGCGTTCCTATGTGAAGAGTGGCGGCATTCTGATCGGGGTCAGCGCAGGAAGTATTTTGACGACACCTACGATCGAGATAGCTGGATATGGGGAAGATGCTGATGAAAACAATGTAGATCTGAAAGATATGCAAGCACTGGGACTCGTTGATTTTGAGTTTGCACCTCATTGGGACGGTTCGGAAGATACCCTGAATTTATTAAGAGAGTATACGCGCGTTAATCGTACTGCGGTTTATGCGTGCCAAGATGGTGGCGGGCTTGTAATTGATGGTGAAAGCGTAGAGTTATATGGAAATGTGAGTCTCGTAGATTACAGAGAGAGTGGGTCTGTTGATGAGTAATATTACGGTCTATCATTATGATGCTTTCTCCACAGTTCCCGGCCAAGGGAACCCTGCAGGAGTGGTTTTTGATGCTGATCATTTCAGTGAGACGGAGATGCAGCAGATCGCTTTTAAGGTCGGTTTTAATGAAACGGTATTTGTGTTGAACTCTGAAGTAGCTGACGTCCGATTACGTTATTTTACGCCGGGTCATGAGATTAATCTGTGTGGTCATGCCACAATGGCATCATTGTATGGGTTGAAGACGCGTGGGATGTTAAGTGACAAAGAGTTGATCACAATTGAAACCAATGTAGGTACATTACCCATACGATTTGAGCGCAATGCCGACACCATTTACATGGAAATGAAACAGGATCAGCCACAGTTTATACCGTTCCAGGGGGATATCGAGAAGCTGGTAAGCGCCATCAATCTAACTCTGGATGAGGTTGACCATTCTACGCCAATCGTTTATGGAAGTACAGGAACCTGGACGGTATTAATCCCGATTCGTGATTTGAACTCTTTTATGAAGATGAAACCGGATTCTTCCCTGTTCCCAGGAATTTTAATTGAGAATCCCAAAGCTTCCCTACATCCCTTTTGTTTCGAAACTCGTGATTCCGATGCGATGATGCATGCCAGACATTTCTCTTCACCATACTCTGGTACGACGGAAGATCCAGTGACTGGAACAGCCTCCGGGGTGATGGGTGCTTATTATTTAACCTATGTGAAACCGGAGATTGATGAGGTACAGTTTGTGATAGAGCAAGGGCATGAGATTGGTAGAGATGGAAAGGTTCAAGTGAGTGTGATTCGAGATGGTGAGGATATGGATGTCAGAATGAAGGGAACAGCAGTTTTTGTGCGTGAACTGAACGTTGAATTGGACAGCTGAACATATACGAAAGCGAAAAGCGTGAAGGGAGATTAACATGTTGCAAATTATGATATTCGGCAGAAGCCGGACATGTTGCAAGAAGCAGTACAGTATTTTTGGAAACAATGGGGCTCGGAATCAAGCCTCCATTTCTATCGAGATTGTATAGAGCGTTCTGTGGATACAGAGAGTGATGCACCAAGATTTTATGTGATGTTGGATGGAGACCGAATTATCGGTGGTTACGCATTATTACGAAGCGATCTGAATAGCAGACAGGATCTCTTTCCCTGGTTTGCATGTCTTCATGTTGATCCAGAATATCGGGGCCAGAACCTAGGTGGACAACTTCAGACCCATGCATTAAATGAGGTGAAAGCAAAAGGGTATGCCAAGCTGTATTTGTGTACTGATCTGACCGATTATTATGAGAAAATAACTGGGCCTATATTGGTAAAGGATATCTGCTTGATGATGAAGAGACGAGAATCTATGAATATAAGATTTGATGAAATCATTTTTCATTATTTCAAAAATACCGAGTATACCTTGAACTTTACTATAGAGTTTACTGGTATGATCTATCCTCGTAGATGGATCTGAAGGAGGATGTGCTGTGAGCGAATCATTACAGGATCAGATTCAATTTCTCATTGAGATTGATAAACTCAAAACGATTGAACGAAAGACGAGAATTATGCATGGTGAGAGACTTGAAAATGATGCGGAGCATTCTTGGCATCTGGCGATGATGGCCTTGGTTTTGCAGAGTCATGCCAACAAGGATGTGGATATCCTCAAAGTCATTAAGATGCTTCTCGTTCATGATCTGGTCGAGATTGATGCCGGAGATACATTCGCTTATGATACGGTGGGACACACGGATAAATATGATCGTGAACTCCAAGCGGCTCATCGGCTGTTTGGTATGTTGCCTAAGGAACAGGCTGAAGAACTACTCCAGTTATGGTTAGAGTTTGAAGCAAAGCAGACGCCTGAAGCACAATTTGCCTCATCTCTCGATCGGCTGCAGCCTCTTATCCACAATCATCAGAATGAGGGAGATACGTGGCAGAAATATAACATTACAAGTGAACAGGTGTTAAACAGAAACCGTGAGATTGCAAACGGTTCCGAAACATTGTGGGAGTATGCGCAGCAGCTTATTCAGAAATCCGTGGATCAGGGAATCTTGACCAAATCATAAGGGTACGTTTCACGTATGCACTTTGAAGAAGGAGGAGCATGATGACGGAGGATTTTTATTGTGATGAAGTGCTCAGTGGTAAAACAAAAGTAGATATTGTTTTGGAAACAGATCAAGTACTAGCCTATCACCATACCCGACCATACTACGAACACCATATCGTGGTGATTCCCAAGATTCATATCCAGTCATTCATTTCCCAAGAAGCAGAGAATAATGATGAACTTTTATTTGAAATGATGCGTGTCATTAAAAAGATTGCTGCTGACATGGTGGACCAGACAGGCTCGTCGAAGATTATAACTAACTTGGGCAACTATCAAGACTCGAAGCATCAACATTGGCATATAGTCAGTGGTGAACGAACTTAGGAAACTGTATACCTGATTATAAATCTTCCACCTTTCTAACGTTCACCATCTCATACTCGAACAGAATTATCATTTTTCTCTCAGTGTTTTATCTTTCCTATTCTAGTATGATTAACGCATCAATCCAGTAAAGAGAGGGTTAATGACATGGATGCTTTTTTAGAGCAAATTAACGAGTTAAACGAGCTTCAGAAAGACTTGGTTAGCCTACATCCTTTGTTTGCAGAACATTATCCAGTGGTTGTAGCCTATGAAGCTTTATTATATATCTATGATTATTCGTCCAAAACGCAGCAATATGAGTGGGTGAAGACGGTTCCGGACGATTTATATATTCCAGATGAATGCCTTGCTGCGATGCCGGTGCATCATATGAACGGACGAATGTGTGCGATTGTAACGGATACAGCGTTCAAAGATCTGGAGCAGAAAGTCTATCTATTCCACGAATATGTTCATTGTTATGTATATGAGAAATATGATGAGCGGATCGTCAACCGTCTTCAGATTAAGCATAAAATGGACCAACTGAAGCGTGTAACATGGGAACTGGATTATGAGTTTCCGTATGAAGATGAAATCGTTGTGGAGCGGATTAACTCATTGTTGTCTGCTTTGAAGAGTAAAGACCTGACACAAGTACACACAGCTAGAAAAGCGTTGTTCACTTCATTAAATGAAGAACAAGCCGAGTACTGGAGCTGGTTAGAATGGAACGAGGGTTACGCGCGTTATATTGAGAATCTGATTCGGGGAAAATTTGGGCAGGAAAGCAATCATTTTGGAGATACTGCTCCGTTTAATCGTCAGGTATTCTATGAATGTGGATCGGAATACATTAGTCTGCTTGTGAAGGAGCACCCGGAGTACCATACGGATCTGGAGCAGCTGTTTGACCGCATGCAAGTGGAGAGAATACAGGGTTAGTCAAGCATCTACGGTGAGAAAAAGGTGGAACATCGAAGTCTCACTATTCCAGTGATCTGTACGTTGCACCAGTAGGTTATATCGTTTCTTTTTCTAAGTATAGTAGAATACTTCCCAATAAAAGGAGATCATCTCTATGCCGTTACCTATGGTTCATCTCAATATTGCTAATCGAATTGCAGACTCGCTACAAATGCAGGCTGATCGAGGTTCATTCTATCTGGGGAATATCGCCCCGGATTCCATACATATGCGCGAAGGTACAACCAGAGATGATAAGGAATACACCCATTTTAACCCGAAAGATGATGGAGATCACGTTGGTGAACTGAAGGATCTTTACTCATTCTATATGCAACAACTTACTGATGAAGGATGGAAGTGGTTTGTGCGAGGATACTTTATGCATGTGCTGACAGACTATTACTGGTTCCGTAGTGTGCATCCTGAATTCGTGGAACGGGTCAACAAGGTAGATCAACATACAGGCAGTAGCAGATCGAAGGATGAACTAGCGCGTTTATATTATCAGGAGACGGACCAGATCGATTTCAATCTCTATCAAGGTTCAAGTTGGAGCGAAGAGGTATGGCAGGTGCTCAACAGTTCACCGGGTTATGACATGACGGATCGGTTAACTGCCGATGAGATTGTACGCTGGCGGGACCACACGTTTTCTTTTCTTAATGGGGAAGAACCAGGAATTACTCCTGAGTTCATCACGGGTGAGAGAGTTCAGGTATTTGTGCAAGAGACCATAGAGCGACTGATCTCTATATTGTCTTCATGGGACCCGGAGTTACGTAACTTGATATGACTACAGATAGTTAGTGCAGTTGAGTCATTTCATTATATACTGTATTTATTACTTCTCTACTCATTACTAGTTTATTTAATACTAAGTCAGGGAGGCACGCAGTATGGTGAAATATGTAGGAGTGTTGCTCGTATTTGTCATTGTCACGTTCATTGCAGGGTGCAGTAAACCGAATGAATCGAACGCGGAAGAGGGACTTCCTATGCTGATCACCTTAACCTGTAATCCAAACCTCACTTTGGAACCATGCCAAGATGTTGAGTTTGATCGATCTGACGAGATTCGGATCATGATGGAGGCCATACATAAGGCAGAGCGTATGCCGGGTATTCTTGATTATGGTACACAGTACGACCTGAGCATAACAAATGCGGACAGCTCTATAACACGGTATGATTTTTCATTAGGAATGGATCCCAAGATGCAAGGCCTGTTAGTAAACCAGGAAGACACGCATACTGGATATAGCATTCCTCTTGAGGATTCGAATCAACTAAGAAGACTGATTCAGCGACGTACAGATTAAGAAGGTATGTGGAACGGAGAAGAACCTGTGGATGACAAAATTACCATTGAACCTTTGACGCGATCGGATGCAGATGGAGCGTATCAGGTGTTCGAGACAACGATTCCAGCAGCATTTGATCAAGAGGGAATAGGCACGCTTCTGGATGATATTCAGGATGAAATAACACACAAAAAAGCGATGATTCACAAGGCATTGCAAGCAAAGGACAACATCAAAGCAAGTGTGTTTTTCCTCGTCGCCAAAATGGGAGATGTTATTGTAGGCACAATCTCGTATGGACCGTGTGGTAAGGAGATTCGAGAATGTACAGAGGGCCGGCTGGACGATATCGGAGAACTGGGTAGCCTGTACGTGTTGCCCGAGGTTCAAGGACAGGGGATTGGTTCGGCGCTCATTCTCGCACTGGTTACTGAACTGCAACGGCTGGGAATTCAGCAATTCTGCCTGGATAGCGGTTACCAGATCGCACAGAAGAAGTGGCAACGCAAATTCGGTGAACCCTATGTGGTGGCGAAGAACTACTGGGGCGAAGGAACAGATCATATGGTTTGGCTGTGTGAAGTACAGGATTTTATAGAGGTTGTTCAAAAAGCCCGCTTTTGATTACGAAGGATGCCTAGTGGCATCATCAGCATCGAATATGGAATTCAGCCGAAATAAGTGGATGCTTACGAAGTATGTTTCCTTCGGAAACATTGTAGTTGCTCACGTAGTTTTCCCTACGCTCCGCTACTCCATTTCTAGCTTCATCCCATCTTCTCGGTACTGAAAACCAGTCTTTTTGAACATGCACTAAAGTAAAATGAAATGAACAAAAGAGATGACGACCTGTATGGTATAGGGGTCATCTCTTTATCTTTTTGCATCGATCGTGGACGATTATTCGTACAGTGTATCATGTGTGTTTTGATGTACATGGAAAAAAAGGAGTGAACATATGTCAATACAGTGGAATATACCCGAGCAAAGGCTCTCCCCTCAAGCGGTAAACCTGTGGAGAATTAGCGCCATCCTATGGAATGTAATAGGTTTCTTGATCCTTGCCGTACTATTAATACTTGACTCCATCTATGGATGGAAGACGTGGATTGGTTGGATTTTGTGGGGCGTTACGGCCATATCGGTGCTCTATGCGGTGTGGGATATTTTCATCCAGCCGTCATGGTTATACAAGCATTGGTACTATGATGTGAATGAGGAGTTCCTTCAATTGAAGCGTGGGGCGCTAACCAAGGTACATCAGATCATCCCCATGGCGAAAGTGCAATCGGTTACAACAAATCAGGGACCTTTAATGCGAAAATATGGACTCTATTCCGTATCGGTTGGCACGATGGGTTCATCACATGAAATCCCGGCTTTGCCAGAGGAAGTTGCGCTTGCACTCCGTCATCAGATTGCGTCCTATGCACGGATTAATGAGGTGGATGAATGATCGATATGAAGCGACATCATCCATTAACCATGCTGTGGAGCTCGTGGAAACTGGTGAAGAATTCGTTCGCCATTATCCTGTTTTTGTTTGTCTTCCGTCAGGGCTCAGAGTCCCAATGGCTTTTCTATGGAAGAATCGCCTTTTATGTAGGTATTTCCATCGGCATCGTGTCGATCATCTGGAAGTGGTTTACTTCTCGTTATACAGCAGACGATAATGCCTTTCACATCTACAGTGGTGTGTTCAACCGTACTCGAAGAACGATACCGTATACCAAGGTCCAGAACGTGAACCGACATACGACGTTGTTTCATCGGTTGTTCAGCGTGACGTCGATCCGATTCGAGACCGGGATTAAGGGAGAAGATGCTACCTTTCAGTTACACGTTGTTTCCCTTTCCGAAGCGGAGCAGTTGGAGAAGATTGTAGCGGGTTATCTGGCAGAGGACGCAGAAACAGTAGGAGCAACAGAGGAACATGATACGTTGGATGTAGTTCAGGTTATGGAAGAGAGAGAGGCGCAATCCGAACCTTTTATAACTGATGAAGTCATATCTCTGCCTTTAAAAGAGAAACAGGAACGGGTTGTTCATTATCATTCCACCCGGAAGGACATATTCAAAGCATCCTTTACCTCGCTCAGCTTTCTCGTACTGATTCCGGTCCTGGCTACGCTTTATTCCTGGGTGAAGGACTTCTTCCCTGATGAAGAAGTAACGGAAAGTTTGTTATTAACCTGGCTTGATTCCTGGTGGATTGCCGGTTTGATGATTTTAGTTTTATTGATCATATCTATTGCTCTGGGCATAGTCAGAACCTTCGTAAAATATGGCAATTTCCAGATCACCTCGGATGCCAAGCGCATCTATATCTCGAAGGGCATGATGGAGCAAACGTCATTTTCAATCCTGAAAGAACGAGTCCAGGCCATCAAAATTACACAGTCACCGATGAAAAGGCTGCTTGGACTGGCGGAAGTAGAACTGACCACTGCAGGTAGTCTGGGAGAATCCGAGCAGGAGGTGAACTCGCTCTATCCCTTCTTGCCTGTGAAGCAAGCCTATACCCTGATTGAGGAGATCCTGCCATCCTATCGGGTTACGCAGGAGATGGAAAAGCTCCCACGAATATCACTATGGCTGCGCCTGCTCAAACCAAGCTGGGGGTGGATCATGGTCACGGGTTTATTGTGGTATTTCAAACCATTGGTGTTTGGCCAGAAACATGCCTGGTGGATGATTTCCGCGATTCTGCTCGTGTGGATTGCAACATGCAGAGTGATGGACTTTTTCCATACCCGATACATTCTGCATCAGAATTTCATTCAACTTCGAACCGGTGCGCTCACTTCAACACTCTTCATCTCCAAACGTGAGAAAGTCATCGAAGTGCAGATCACCCGTAATGTGTTACAGCGTTGGTTCGGTGTGGCTTCCATTCATACGGTAAACCGCGCCAAACCAGTGCTGCATCATCGGGCACATGACATTTCCCTGGATACGGCAAAATCATTTCAATCATGGTACATGGGACGTACCCAAGATGTTCAGATCCGTTAATTGCAAGAGCAAGTGCAGGAAGACCACATCAGGTTATTCTGTACTTGCTCTTTTTACTTGAAGACAGAGGAGGAAGGACATTTTGATGAAAGTTGTGTTCTTTGATATGGACGGTACATTGCTGAGCGAAATAGATCGGAGTTTATCACCGCGTACAGCTGCGTCGATCAGGGAATTGATTCATAGAGGCGTTCAAGTCGTACTTGTAACAGGTAGGCCCTATAATTTATGCGAAGAATTCAGAAATCTCGGAATCGATACGATCATTTCGGCTAATGGGGCATTGATCAAAGTAGGTGATGAAGTGATACATAAGTCTGTACTTTCAGCACAGATGGTTAGAGCATTCAGTGAGTTTGCCGAGTTGCATGGGCACAGTATTTCATATTTTACAGAGTCATTTGAGACGAATGGGTTGTGTACAGCAGATGGTCGTGTTACTGACGCTTTAAGAGATACGCTTGGACTTATGGATTCCCCACAGAAAATCAGCACGTTGGAACAGGACGTATATTGCATTTGCTTATATGCGGATGAAGCGGAGACGGAGAAATTCCAATCCAGATTTCCTTCCTTACGATTCGTGAGATTCCATCCGTATGTAGTGAATGTGCTGGAAGCGAGCGAAGTCAGCAAATCTATAGCCGCAGAGAAAGTTCTCGACTACCTGAAGATATCCAGAGAGGATACAATGGCCTTTGGCGATGGGAAGAATGACGTGGATCTGCTAGTGTATGCGGGAATCGGAATTGCGATGGGAAATGGCGGAGAGCAGATTAAACAAAGCGCCGATTATGTCACCCTGCGGGCAAGTGAAGATGGGGTCACCCATGCATTGAAGCAATTTAAGATTTTATGAGAATGTATCGGCTAAAAAGATGAAGGATATCCAAATTGTGGATTTTCATGTAGAATGATATAGCATGTATTAAGCCCTAAAGCATAGGGTGTTGATCGAAGGGTGACTTATGAAAAAGGTTGTTATTGTAATCCTGTCTCTTGTCGTACTTGTTGGTGTATCCTCTTCCGCTTATGCTCATCCAGGCAGACTGGATAAGAACGGTGGACATAACTGTTCAGCCAAATCCAAACAAAAGGGTCTGTGCACGGGTTATCACTATCACAAAAAGAAAAAATGAGAATGAGCTTTACAAAATAAACCTGGCCATCGTTCAATGTATGGTTGGGTTTGCATGTGTACCATTGATTTAAAATGATGGAGGCGGTTACACCATGCGGATACAGGAGATATCGGTATGGAATCATGAAGAGTTAGTAGCGATGCTGGCCGAAAGCTCCAGTGAGGGGTTCAGACATATCGAGCGATTAATCCATGAATATGAGACAGGAATCAATACATTCGAGCAAGAAGATGAATCGCTTTTTGAATGCAGAATGCACGATAAGGTGGTTGGGATCTGCGGTCTGAACAGAGATCCTTATTCTGAAGTGACTGGTACCGGAAGAATTCGCAGGCTTTATGTGATGAGAGAATTTCGAAGACATGGGGTTGGGCGCAGGCTGATGGATGCGGTTATTCAAAAAGCGGAAAATCATTACGCTCGACTGGTTCTGTACACGGATCAACCGGTTGCTGGATCTTTTTATCGCGACTTGGGATTTAGAGAAGTGACGAGTATGGAGAAGATAACGCATGTACTGGAATTGGGGGAGAAGGAAGATGGATCATATTAAAGCTGTTATTTTTGATTTGGACAATACAATTCTGAACAGAACGATGACCTTTAGCGGATTCACTCAGAGCTTAATCAAGACATATTTTGGTCACCTTGAGTCAACCGAAGATATAATCAAGCGAATTATTGAACTCGACCAGGATGGTTACAAGGACAAACCCCTTCTGTTCAACGAGTTGCTGCATGAACTGCCTTGGGCAGAGCATCCGCCACATGCAGAACTGATGGAGTTCTATGGCAGAGAGTATGTGCGAAGTTCAGTTCTGATGGAACAGGCGCGAGAAGTTGTTCAGCATCTTCGGGGGAAATACCAAACCGGGTTAATCACCAATGGGCAGACTGATATTCAGTATGGGAAAATCGATCAACTCGGTATTCGGGATGATTACGACCATATTATTGTTTCAGAAGAGGCTGGAGTCAAAAAGCCCGACCCACGCATATTTCAGCTTGCGCTCGATCATTTCGGTCTAAGACCAGAGCAATGCATTTACATTGGTGATCATCCCGTGAACGATATTGAAGGAGCAGCAAGCGTAGGCATGAGCACCATTTGGATGAAGGTCAACCAGCCTTGGCAGGACAGCATTACGTTGGGTCCTTTACATACGATTGAACATCTAAGTGAGCTAAAGGAATTGCTTTAGAAGGCAGTTATATAAATTGAATATAACATTTACATAAAACGTAGAGGACAGAAAGAACCTGAAGAAGCGAAGCGGTCGCCTTTATCCCCGGATTTACCCTCTAGGGAAAGGAATCAAAAAAATCTGGGGATAACAGTGATCGGAAGGTTGTTCTGTCATCGGAGTGGCTAGTGTAAAAATTCTTTAGTTCAGTTTATATAGATAAAGACTACTATAATCACAGTCTGGAAAGTGAGGAACATATGGAGATTAAACAGATGGCTACAGCGTTTTTGAGCAATGGCTCAGACATGCTGATGATGAAGAAGGCGGGTAGCAGATTGTTTGATTTTGAATTCTGGGGTGGCATCGGCGGGCATCTGGAACAAGGGGAACTGAACACACCGATGAGCGCCAGCTATCGAGAGATTAAAGAAGAGACCGGGTTCAAGCAAGAGGATGTCGAACACTTTAGGCTTCGATATATTCTGTTGGAGGTTAACGGTGGTGAGATTTGGCAGCAGTTTGTATATTTCGGAGAGACCACGCATCGACATTTTGTACCCTCGGATGAAGGAGAGTTATTCTGGATACCGCTGGATGAGGTACTGGACTTACACTCGTCTATTCTGATCAAAGCAACGCTCAGGCACTATTTACAACATCCGGGAGCAGAAGACATCTGGATTGGCAACGTTCAGAGAGGAACAGACCTAAAGGGCACTCCACAGGTAATATGGAACAGAATGCAGGAAACGAAATCATTTGAGCCAAAGGGGTTTGTAGATATCAAAGTCCCGTTTAGTAAATTCAACACATAGATGGTATGCAATAAAAGGCATGATTCAGTTCAAAGAGGTCATGTCTTTTTCTATATAAAATCATTCAAAATATTCTAAATAATCCCAATAACTTCTGACATCGTATAGTATATTAAGAGTGTCCAGGAGGTGAGTGATGAGATAATCTTCGTTGATTTTTATGGCTTCTATGTGTCTGCATACCGTGTGAATAGCTTAACCCATTCTATGAAGGAGGTTTTGTTATGAAGCGTATTGGAAGCATGTTTCGGAAAGCAATGCTGTTCTCTCTGTCACTCATGCTAGTGTCTATCGCGTACTCACCCCATCCAGCTTCCGCTGCAAGCGGGCCTGTCAAAGGATTTCATGTAAGCGGTACCAAATTGCTGGATGCTACAGGCACCCCTTTTGTCATGCGTGGGGTGAATCATGCCCATACCTGGTTCAAAAATGATCTGCAAGCGGCCATTCCGGCAATTGCTGCGACAGGGTCCAATACCGTGCGAATTGTCTTGTCCAACGGAAGTCGCTGGACGGCAGATTCACTGGCGGATGTGGAGCAGATTCTGGCGTTGTGTGACCAGTACCAATTAACCGTTATGCTGGAAGTACATGATGCCACCGGATCGGACAGTATTGCAGAACTGAGAAAAGCCTCGGATTATTTTATCAGCATTAAGGATGCCCTGATTGGCAAGGAAGATCGCGTAATCGTGAACATTGCGAATGAATGGTACGGTTCATGGGAAACCGCGGTATGGGCGGATGGATATCAACAAGTGATTCCTGAACTCCGTCAGGCGGGCATCAAAAATACGCTTGTTGTGGATACCGCAGGATGGGGGCAGTACCCTACAGCGATTTTTAATCGTGGACTGGATGTGTTCAATGCCGATCCGCTGGCAAACACGATCTTCTCCATTCATATGTATGAATACGCAGGCGGTGATGCAGCAACGGTCAAAAACAACATTGATCAAGCACTGGCCATTGACGTGCCCGTCATTGTAGGTGAATTTGGATTTAAGCATACCAGTGGTGATGTGGATGAAGCCACGATCTTGAGCTATGCAGAGCAAAAGGGAGTTGGCTGGTTAGCCTGGTCCTGGTACGGTAACGGGGGCGGTGTAGAATACCTTGATCTGAACAACGGTCCAGCAGGTTCCCTGACCGATTGGGGACAGACCGTGGTCAATGGACCGAACGGTACGCTGGCAACCTCTGTGTTAAATACGATCTATACAACCCCTGGATATCAGCCGGTTCCAGATAACGGTAGTGGAGGAGTTGTCACGATCCCGGCTGCGCCCACAGGTGTAACAGCCACGCCGGGGAATGGACATATAACCTTGAACTGGATCGCATCTCCCGGAGCAACGAGTTATATTGTACAGCGTGCGACAACAAGCGGAGGAACCTATACCGATGTAGCCACGAATGTGAGCGGCACAACCTACACCAATACGTCTTTGACGAATGGAAACACGTACTATTACAAAATCAAAGCCGTGAACAGCGCGGGTAACAGTCCAAGCTCGGTACAGGTGAGTGCGACACCACAGGCGGGTACAACCACGCCAACGTCGAATCTGGTTTTGCAATATCGAGCGGCAGATACCGATGCAACGAACAATCATATCAAGCCCTATTTTAATATCAAAAACAATGGTACATCCGCTGTGAACCTGAGTGATCTGAAGATCCGTTATTACTTCACAAAAGATGGCTCTGAGGAATTAAATACGGTCATCGATTGGGCACAGATTGGAGCAGCCAACATTGCAACCAGCATTGGAAGTATCACAGGCACGAATGCAGATACCTATGTCGAGATTGGTTTTACTTCGGGTGCAGGGTCTCTGCCAGTAGGAGGTCAGACGGGAGACATCCAGCTGCGTATTCATAAGGATAATTGGGGCAATTTTAATGAAAATAATGACTATTCCTTCCGTCCAACGCAGACTTCCTATGATGTGTGGAACAGGGTAACCCTACATCAGAATGGTACTCTGATTTCCGGGGTCACACCTTAACACTCAGCGTATCCGTTATTCAGGCTGACCGTAGCAGTGTGCACATGCTATGGCAGCCTGAACGGGCATACCAGTTTAACTTTGCATAGAGGCGGTTGTTATGGGTTGTTGGAAGAAACTGATTTCATCAGACTAGGCCGTAATAATTCGATCTTTCGTTTGTCTGTTCCGATGTTCTATAGCCTCCTCATAATCCCCGATCAGTGTATCAAAAATATGCTCCCATGACCGCTGCTCAGCCAGCTTTCTGCCTTCCAATCCCATCATCCTCAAGTGGTTCCCGTGATTTCCCCAGAGACATATCTCCCGAATCAGTGCATCAGCCTGACCTGGCTCGAATAACACACCATTGCGGTGGTGGGATACCAGATCCTTGACACCTCCGGCATTGGCCGCCACCACAGGAAGTCCTGAAGCCATCGCTTCCAGCACCACATTGCCAAATGTCTCCGTAGAGGAAGGAAACACAAACAGATCTGCCGAAGCATACATAACAGCAAGTTCTTCCCCATGCATATAGCCTGTAAAGGTGACATTGGGTGGGGTTTGCAGACGCATTTTGGGAAGAGATGGGCCGTCACCAACGATAATCCAGTGTACACGGGACTGCATTTCCTGGGGCAGCTGCTGCATGGTAGTCGTGAGCGTAGCGATATCTTTTTCCGGGGCAATGCGTCCAACGTAGAGTAGAATAAGGGGAGCGGTGATGTGGTATTGTTCACGGATATCCGAGCTGCGTTTATCAGGGGAATAAAGGTTGCAATCAATCCCACGAGACCAAAGTTTCAGACGCTGAATGCCTTGGGCTTGCAGGGTGTTTAACGTTTCCTGCGATGGAGTTAGGGTTGCATCACAGGCACGGTGGAACCACTGGATATACTTCCAGTAGAGAGGAATCATACTTTTCAACCGGTAATATTCGAGATAACGATCGAAGTGGGTATGGTAGGAGACAACATGCGGAAGATGTTGTTTGAGCGTATACCTCAGACCAAGCAGCCCCATATTAAAAGGCGTGGCGATATGCAGCAGATCGGGTTGAAAGGTTTGTAGTTGCTTGTGCGTGTTTGCTCTGTTGGGTAGCGCAATGCGACATTCGGGATACAGAAAAAAAGGAATGTTGGCAACCGATCTAACTTGAGTCTCATGGCTTCCTTCAATGACGGAGTTCGGAGTAAACAGCAGATGTTCAATTCTTCTGCGGTTCAGATGGTTACTCAAGCGGTGGAGCGTGCCAGCAACACCATTGGTTTCCGGAAGATAGGTGTCTGTGAACAAGGCCAGGCGCATCATTACCCCTCCCAAGACTCGTGATGCCAAGATCATAACAGTGGAACATTTTCCAGAGGTCAAGTGCACGTTAACTTGACGATATTCCCTGTAAAATGACTTCGGCACCAACATGTAAACTTCCATAAGTTCAACTTGTATAGCGTATTCTGCTATGATGTAATAACGTGTCGGCGTAGTTGAACTTGAAATTTACACGAAACGGAGAGGGCAGAAACAAACTGAAGAAGCGGAGCGTTCGCCTTTATCACCGGATTTTCCCCTTTAATAAAGGGATTGAAAAAATCTGGGGATAACAGCGATCGGAAGTTTATTCTGACCGCGTAGTGGTCCAGTGTAAAAACATTCGTTCAAACTATTCAGACAGAGAGATACAGGAGGCAGAGAAAGATGAACAAGTTACAAGAAGAATTGCAGGAGTTGTTACCACTTGATCAGCTTGAAGAGATGTCAGGTGAAGAAGTGGTGGGGAGTGTTGCCATGGACCTTTATCGGGCTGAATTTGCGACAATTCGAGAGAGCGGGGCGGAACTTCCGCAAGTATTGCGAGATATCATTCTAATCATTGATCTGGATACCGAGCTGTCCATGAACGGGATGACTGGTTTCCTTGAGAATTCCAGCGGACAGTATCTGGGTGAGACGATAACAGCTATGGAGCGGATCGGCAATGATGCAGATGCCGTGATCCTGAAGAAAATAGAACAGTTATTGTCTGAAAGCGGAGTAACGCACGAGCAATTACGAGATATTGTGAATGGCCTGTCCGAAGATGACATCACGACAAGCCTGCAAACACACGGGGAACAGATTCATGAGGTATTACAACAGATTGAACTGGAAGCCGCGAATTTGAGCATGCAATCGGATAACGAAGAAAGCTTTGACCTGCTGTATCAATATGTGGATGCAAATAAAGATCGTTTGAAACAGGAGATGCAGCACTTCTTGTCTAATTGATTGGGAAAGAGGAGGCAAATTACAAGCATGAACAAACGATTAGCGATGGAATCCGTTCTGGTTACCCTGTTATTCATCATCGGTTTTGCAGCTTGGAATGTCGTCCAAGGCATGATTATGACCATGAATTACGTACCTGATCTGACAAACACCGCTTCTTCGGGTACCCCATTGCAATCCAAGGTTGCTTTTGGAACTATTGTTCGGTGGGATACAACATCCATGATCATGGCTGTTGCCGGATTTGTTTTGCTCGCCGCAGCATATTACGGTCTTCGATCAGGAATGCAGCGCTGGACACAGCGTTCTTGAAGTATTGTCTTGTGAAACTGCCCCAACCTAAAAACCGTCCTTCATCAGATTTTTCTGACAGAGGACGGTTTATTTCGTTTACACAAACTATAGATTAAATATGTTTGGAAATAACCTCTTCCAGTCCTTGAGCGACAGAATTCGCACCCCGCTCCAGATGACGTTCATACAGATGCAGGCGGACAAAGCTCTCATCCGTACCCATGGCTTCGGAGAATATTCCACTGAGTCCACGAGCGCGGCGGTCGATCTGTAATAACAGCTCCAGCGAATCGCCCATGGGATAGAACAGCACTTCCAACTCATCCAGATGCCCACGGAATTTGTTTGTTGGTACAAATTCGAATTCCTGCACAAATGGCAGATTGCCGCCCAGCTTTGGCGCATAGTCGTTGGTCACTTCACGGAGCTTGAAACCAAGGATATCAATTGCATCGAGCACGGTGTTCATGTCTTTGCTAGGAACAACATGCAGTCTGTCCCGGTCTGAAGGGTCTACAGCACTTGAAATATCGAGGCCCGTCTCTACCCATACCTCTGCACGATGCAGTGTAATTGGCAGATTTTCTGGCAGGTCAAATGAGAAGTCTTTCTCCAATTTGGCTCCAGGCTGCAATGTGAAACCTTCGGTGAGCAGATATTTGGCTATAACGGCTGTTTCTTTTACTTTACGATCATCGTGCTCCCGTATGTAATGGGTTTTGATTGAAAGATAGATTCGATCTACGTTCTGTTCCACATCTCCACCTTCAATGTATACAACCCCCGAGATGATTCCTCCAGGCGTGACCTCTGGTGTATGCAATTCCGTATTTACTTTGGCTGCTCCAACACCTACATTGGCTAACATTTTCTTGAAAAATGACATGGGCTCAACCTCCAGATCAGATGGTTTATTATATAGGATACATACGGCTTCGACCATAATACGGAAGCTGGAAGAGAAGCGTTTCATATTTTAGCAAAGATATATCGTATATCCAAACAGGAGAATCGACGTACCTATGTCGAATGTTTAAATAAAGGGAATTTTTGTCAGGAGGAACTCGATGAGCATGGAATGGTACGATATGATTGCACGACGTAATGGGGGATACAAGGGTAGAGCTTTGTATACGCTGGAAGGTAACTCTGCTGAAGATATTTTTGAAGAGCGGTTGATTAAGCTTCTGCCTCAGTATACATCCGTGCTCGATGCAGGCTGTGGACATGGGGAGTTTACGTTGAAAATGTCGGAATATACCGATCACATTATGGGGTTTGATAATTCGGAAGAGATGATAAAGATAGCTCGGAACAGTCTTCATTCAAGCACGATAACAAATGTAGAATTTGTCTGCGTCAGCACAAAAGAAAAGATGCCATTTGAAGATAAGCAATTTGGTCTGATCTATGATCGCAGAGGTCCAACTTCCATTATTGAGCATGGGAGATTGCTGCAAAAGGGTGGAGTTATGATCGGTATTCATACGGATATAACAAAGGTACGTGAGCGTTTGGAAAGAAATGCATTTAAGGAGATCAAGATTGAGGAATATAACGAGGCACTTATGATTTTCTCGGATGAAAAAGAGTTTGCCATCTTTCTCTCCGATATCCCCGGAAACCCGGATTATACACAGGCTGAGTACCGGGAACAGCTGCAAGTCAAGCTGAAGGAGAACCAGGTTGATGGTAGAATTGCTGTAAGAGAATGCAAGTATATTTGGCAGGCCATAAGGAGCTGAAGCAGATTGAACACAGAATTTTCAGAACAGAAATATGGTGAAACGGGTGTCAAAACCAGCTTTGAGCAGATGGCGAACGGGGAACAGAAATATAAAATGACATCAGAAGATGGCAGTTATGGAGACGATCAGATGTTTTCGATTCGAGTGACGCGTGCAGGAGAGCACATCATTGTCCAACCTGGAATCCACCATAATATATACATGTCTGCACATAGCTCGATACATACCATCAAGCATGGATTGAACACCTCCAGTGATTGGACGGCATCCCCTGAGTTGGATAGGTTAACTCAATCTTTAACAGAGGAGGAGCTACTCCAGAAGTATGATTAACCAGACGGGAGGATAGACAGATGCGTAAAAACACAATATTTTGGATTACGGGAGTAACGATAATTCTCTTGGTGACTCTGCTCATATACAGCTATGTTATTCCAAGTGTGAGTGCCCAGGATGTTGTGATGGCAGGCACAATCAGGCAGATTGATACGGATGTAGTTGAGGTAGAGTTAGAGATAACGCGAAAAAGAGAAGACAAGGATCAACATATGGTGTATCCCGTTGTCCCTGGATGGGAAGGGGTCACATTCACTGAAGAACAAGATGATGCGTGGTACATGCCTTCGTCTGTTGGCAGCTCCTATCTTGATCAAGTCATTCTGGAAAAGTATCTGAAGGCGCAGGGGAAAACCATGAAATCAACTGATAATCTGATAGGATTTGCGATACCTGATGAGATAGGGAGCTACAAGTTGCGGTTAACGCTCAGATCTTTGGATGGAACGACTCAGCCGCTTGAGAACCCCGTGGTGTATTATGTTCACAACGAGCATTTGTTAGGGAAGGATCTGAGTTGGGTTACGAGTGAGAATCTGGAGATCAATAAGGAGTAATCAGAATGATGAATGTATATGAATCGAATGAAATCACTGTACGTTTCTTGGACACAGAAGATGAACAACATCTGGTGAAGTGGCTGTCAGCCCCGGAAGTTCTTCAATACTATGAAGGGCGTGATCGGCCGCATGATCTGGAACAGGTGAGAGAGCATTTTTACAATCAGAAAGATGGTGCTACTCGTTGTATCGTTGAGTATGGAGGACATCCGATTGGATACATTCAGTTCTATGAGCTTGAGGAAGAAGAGCGAACGGAGTATGGTTATGGAGACACGGATGAGATCATCTATGGAACGGATCAGTTTATTGGTGAGGTAGAATACTGGAATAAAGGCATTGGTACACAGTTGATGCAATCAATGCTGGCTTATCTGATTAATGAAAAACAAGCCCGTAAAGTGGTGATGGACCCTCAATCCTGGAACTTGCGAGCGATATCCTGTTATGAGAAATGTGGTTTCCAAAAGATTAAACTGTTGGAGAAACATGAGCAGCATGAAGGAAAGATGAGAGATTGTTGGCTTATGGAATATGCTCCTTAGATAATACTAAAAGTTATTTTGAATCATAGAAACAAGGAGGAATAATGGATGGATGAAAGATTTCCGATAGGACCATTTGTACACACGGGTGAAGTTACTTTGGCACAGCGGGAGAAGTGGATTCAGGACATTGCTGAGTTGCCTGAACGCGCACGAGAAGCGGTAAAGGGACTGAGTGAAGAGCAATTAAGTCTGCCGTATCGAGAAGGTGGATGGATGCTCAAACAGGTCATTCACCACATGGCAGACAGCCATATGAACAGTATGATTCGTTTCAAGTTGGCACTGACAGAGGATACACCAACGATTCGGCCTTATTATGAAGAGCGCTGGGCTGAATTGAGTGATTCAAGAGACCTGGATGTTGAATTCTCGCTTCAGATTCTGGATGCCCTCCATCGTCGTTGGGTGTTTCTGTTAAACGCGCTGACAGATGCAGATTATGCCAAACAGTTTTATCATCCCTCATCGGAAGAAACGACAAGACTGGATTACAATCTGGGCATGTATGCTTGGCATGGCAAACACCATGTTGCTCACATCACATCGCTTCGGGATAGACTGGGAATATAGTTAGAAAAAATATCTTGTTGAGGAGAAATTATCAATGAGTGTACATATCAGACTATTAAATGAGAGCGATCCTGTAATCATATCAAAGGCGTTTCAGGAGCAGGGTTGGGGGAGATTTGCTGAGCAGTATCTTCATTACTTGGCTGAACAACGGAATGGGGAACGCGTAACCTTGGTAGCCGAGTTGAATGGAGAATTTGCGGGATACGTGAATGTATTGTGGTATTCCGGCTACCCGTCTTTTAGGGAACAAGGCATTCCCGAAATTAACGATTTTAATGTGCTTATGAAGTTCCAGCGCCAAGGTATTGGTTCACGGTTGATGGACCGAGCAGAGGAAATTATTTCGGAACGAACGGATGTAGCAGGCATTGGTGTAGGTGTGTTTTCCGATTATGGCAAAGCGCAAGTTCTATATGCCCATCGCGGGTACATACCAGACGGTCACGGTGTACACAAACATGATCATTACATTCAGCCGGGTGAAGAAACGATTATGGACGACGATGTTGTACTTTATCTTACGAAGAAGTTAAAAGCCACGCAATAATTCTAATGTGTAGTTAGTACTTGCAAACAAAGATGATAAAAAAGCTGTCTTGCATGTTATACTCTATTGGAATTTGAGGAATGATAAGCAGGATGTTGAGAGATTAGATGATCAGAGGAGTGATTGATCCATGTTTAGCAAAGTCGGCCAGATTATGTTGTATGTCAACAATCAAGATGAATCACTGGCATTTTGGACGGAAGTTGCAGGATTCCACATTGTGGATGAAGTAAACCTTGACGAGGGCATGAGATGGATTGAGATTGCGCCTACCCCAAATTCGCAGACAAGCATTATTCTTCATGACAAGGAGTTTGTGGAGCAGATGTCGGCAGGTGTAAATCTGGGCACACCTTCGTTAATGTTCTTCACCGAAAATCTGGATCAGTTATATGCCGACTTGGCTGGTAAACATGTAACGGTTGGAGAGATTGTCGAGATGCCAACCGGGCGTGTCTTCAACTTTGCTGATAACGAAGGAAATTACTTTGCAGTCTTGGAACGGGCGAAGTAAGTTACAACACAAAACCCCAACGATTGTAAGCGATCGACATTCATGTCGGTCGTTTTTTTGTTGGGAAAAAGCTTATGTTTTGGAGTAGAAAAGCACAAGAAAAATAGAGAACTACTGGGTAAAAATGTTATAATAGAGTGTGGTTGATTTCAAGAAAATGACGAGGATTGAATAGTCGGAAATGAAGGTTTGGATGGAGCAGTTAAGGAGGAATGTGGTTGTGGAAAAGACGATTAAAAGTGTACAGGACCTATATGATATGCTCGATGCGGACTTCAGATCTGCCAAGCAATTTTGGGAACCTTTCTATGAGGATCGGAACAGAACAATACCCTTTTTCCTAAACAAACCGGATGAGAATCTGGTAGAACATGTGAACGCTGGTCTGCTGAGCGGCGGCAAGGCACTGGAACTGGGGTGTGGCCCGGGCAGAAATGCGTTGTATTTAACCCGCCAAGGCTATCAGGTAGATGCTTATGATCTTTCGGAGACAGCTATTGCTTGGGCTAAAGAGAGGGCGGCAGAGGAGCAGCTGGACGTGCATTTTGAATGTCGATCTGTGTTCGAATTGACCCCAGAGCAAGAATATGATCTTGTCTACGACTCGGGTTGTCTGCACCATCTGCTACCTCATCAGCGTATCCCCTACATAGAGATGATCCACAATGCACTCCGGCCTGGAGGATACTTTGGGATGACTTGTTTTGCTCCTGGTTTTGGCGATATTGGTGGACCTGAGATCGTTATGAATGATTGGCAGGTGTATCAAGAGAAGTCGATGCGAGGTGGTCTTGCGTTCACGGAGGAGAAGCTTCGCTACATGCTGGAAGATGGCTTTGAATGTGTGGAGTTCCGTGCAATGAAGGCGATGGAGCAGCATGAACCGTGTTTTGGTGTACCTTTTCTGTGGGCCACGTTGTGGAGAAAGAAAGATTCATAAGCTTATATGGGGATATGATCGATTGTAAATAGATGAGGAGTGGTATCGAAATGGGAACAGAAACAGGAAGAAGACACTTTATTATTACAGGGACATCCAAAGGGATCGGTTTACAACTTGCACAGTTATTATTGGCTAAGGGGGATTACGTTTACGGTATTTCACGCGGGGGTTCGGATCTGTTGGAATCAAGCGAGGAATGGAGCCGGCGTTACCGCCATGTTCAGTATGATCTTGCCGACCTGAATGGGATCGATGATTTGATTACACGCATATTGGACCAAATACCTTCTCAGGAAGCTGAATTCATTGGACTCATTAATAATGCAGCGATGCTGGAGCCTCTAAAACCTATCGATCAATGCAGTGCGGCAGAGATAAGTCAGAGTTTTAACATCAGCCTCGCAGCACCAATGATATTAAGTTCCTCTTTTATTCAACAAACAAATCACCTGTCCGCCAGACGTAAAATTGTCAATCTCTCATCTGGTTCGGGAAGTTATCCCGCGCCTTCAATGGCAGTGTACTGTACATCCAAGGCAGGCATGAACATGTTCACCCAATGCGTATCTTTGGAACAAACGGGCCAACAGAACCCTGTTGAGATTATTGCTTTTGATCCGGGGATGGTCGATACGGAATTGCAGGCTGTTGCACGAGGCAAAAGTGCAGAGGAGTTCGCCCTTGCGGGTATGTTTAATCAAGTATATGAAGCAGGACAATTAAGATCGCCACGAGACGTAGCGATGCAGTTGATCGAGCGGATGGACGAAAACAGTGATACAAGCCATGTTATACACACTGTTGAGAGCTAATATGATATACGATACTTCTTTCAGCTCGTTTTCTTGCGAAGTATGGCAACCTTTTTGATATAAGCCCAACTTCCCTGTACACTGGAATCAGCGATCGGAAGAACGATTCATAACGGTAAAGGTGATCCTGCAACAACGGAGTCTAATTCCCTTTTTCAACCTTAGAAGATCAGAAACGTGGTGAAGTCTCTTGTTTAAAATTATGCTCATTGAAGACGACGAATCGTTATTCAGTGAAATCAAGGAACGTTTGTCCCAATGGTCGTATGACGTGTATGGTGTGCAGGACTTTGGCAAGGTATTGCAGGAGTACAGCGTAATTCAGCCGCAACTGGTCATTATTGATATTCAGTTACCCCAATATGACGGGTTCCATTGGTGCCGGATCATTCGTTCGCACTCCAATGTGCCGATAATCTTTTTATCCTCACGCGATCATCCTGCGGATATGGTTATGTCCATGCATTTGGGTGCAGACGATTTTATCCAGAAGCCTTTTCACTTCGATGTATTGATTGCCAAAGTCCAAGCGACATTGCGGAGGGTGTACAACTATAACACAGAGCATACTGAACTCCGAACCTGGCGTGGTGCTGCTATTGAATATGTGAAAAACACACTGACCTGCGGGGATGAATCTGTTCTGTTAACCAAGAATGAAATGTTCATCCTTAAAGTGCTGGTCGAGCACAAAAATCAGATTGTTACCCGTGAGGATCTCATCCGGAGCTTGTGGGATCATGAGCATTTCGTGAGTGACAATACGCTAACAGTTAACGTTAATCGGTTACGGAAGAAACTTGAACCCATCGGCTTGGAGCGTTACATTGAAACCAAAGTAGGTCAGGGGTACATGGCAACGGAAGAGGCAGAAGCATGATCGGAAAGTACATACGAGAAAGGGCTAGTTGGTTATGGCTACTGGTAAGCATGCAACTTATTATTTTATTGGTGGCCTACCTGGACTCGTCCATTCCATTCCAATCTGTGGTGTATATCGTAGGACTGAATGTGGTGGTATGCCTTGTTTTTATCTGGGCGAGATACCTGAAAGAGACCCGTTTCTATAAAAAGTTGAGCATCTGGGATCATACCTATGATCTGAGAGAACTTGATATCGCCGAAAGTCCATATGAGCAGATTGTACATGAGGCCGTCAGTTCCCAGACACAGCGGTATCGTAAGGAGTCGTCACATCATTTTATCGCTCTGGAACAGGAGAAGGACGAGATGTTGTCCTGGATTCATGAGGTGAAGACCCCACTGACAGCGTTGCAACTGATGATCGAGCGCTTACCAGATGACAAGTTACAGAGCCAAATGACATATGAATGGTTACGAATTCATCAGTTGCTGGATCAGCAGCTTCATCAGAAGCGTATTCCGTTTATGTATAATGATCTGTTCATCGAAGAGACGGAACTTGAACCAGTATTGAATAGCGAGATACGAGCGTTGAAATCGTGGTGCATTTCCAAGGGCATTGGCTTTGATGTGTCTTTAATGGTATCGCGCGTGCTCACAGACAGCAAATGGTTAGGCTTCATCCTCCGGCAGTTGTTGAGTAATGCGGTGAAATATAGCGATTCATCGGACATCCTCATTGAAAGTTGGGAACAGGATGGACACATCATACTCATGATTCAGGATCACGGGCGAGGGATTGAGACTCAAGATCTGCCGCGTATATTTGATAAAGGATTTACGTCCACCCGAGGCAGAATGGATGGGGCGGCTACCGGGATGGGGCTGTATCTGGTTCGTCAGGTGGTCCAGACGCTTCATGTGAACATTCAAGTAGAATCTTCTCTTGGCGAGGGCACAACCGTCACACTTACTTTTCCGCGAAAAAACGACATGTTGCATCTTGCAGGCGTGTGACAACAATGTCACATGCTTTTTGGTTTTGTTCGGTGAATCACACGATAACACTGCACATTCCGATTATGATATAGACATGAGCATTTTGCAGAAGATCTAAGAGGAGTGAGCGGGATATGTGGATACTGGAAGCCAAAAAAATTCATAAAGTCTATGGTAATAAATTAAATAAACAGGAAGTGCTGAAGGGAATTGATCTTGGGGTAAGCAAGGGAGAGTTTGTTGGTATTATGGGGCCTTCGGGTTCGGGTAAAACAACGCTGCTTAATGTACTTTCCTCCATTGATCGGGTGAGCCAGGGCACGATTGATATTGAGGGCAAGGAATTCACCGGAATGAAGGAGAAACAGCTGGCTGAATTTCGCAAACATCATCTGGGCTTTATTTTTCAGGAATATAATCTGCTGGATACCCTTACGGTGAAGGAAAATGTATTATTACCGCTCTCGATTACGAGCATTCCAAAGCAGGAGGCACACCAGAAGTTTGAACAGATCGCACGTGAACTGGGAATCTACGAGTTGAAAGACAAGTATCCATCTGAGATTTCAGGGGGTCAGAAGCAGCGGACTTCGGCAGCACGAGCATTTGTCCACGAGCCGAGTATCATTTTTGCGGATGAGCCGACAGGAGCGCTGGATTCCAAGTCCGCTTCGGATCTGCTCGGCAAGTTAAGTGATATGAACAGCGCCCGCAAGGCGACTATTATTATGGTTACCCATGATCCGGTTGCCGCAAGTTATTGCAGCAGAGTGATCTTTATTCGAGATGGTCAGATCTACACCCAGTTGAATAAAGGAGACGAGTCACGGCAATCGTTCTTCAACGATATTATCAAAACCCAGGGCGTATTGGGTGGTGTGCAGCAATGAGCTTGAATTATATTATCTTCCGCAATCTCAGAAAAAATCTGAAGAATTATTATCTCTATGTATTTGCGCTTGTGTTCAGTGTGGCATTGTATTTTTCCTTTGTGACGTTACAGTATGATCCTTCCATGGATGAGGTAGCTGCTTCAACAAAAGGTGCGGCGGCTATAGGCGCATCTTCGGTACTGTTAATCGTCATTGTTGGTATCTTTTTGCTCTATGCCAATACGATCTTTATCAAGCGGCGTAGCAAAGAGATTGGATTATTTCAATTGATCGGACTGACAAAAGGCAGAATTTTTGGTATTTTGAGTGCGGAGAATAGTATTCTTTATTTTGGCTCCATGGCTATTGGTGTGTTAATTGGGTTTCTTGCGTCCAAGCTGGTATTGATGATATTGTTCAAAATTCTCGGTGTGGATGCGATTACGAAACTGTATTTCTCTCCGATGGCACTGATGCAAACGGTGATTGTTTTTACGATCATGTATCTGCTCATCATGCTGATGAACTACACTTTTATCAAGAGACAGAGCATTCTCTCACTCTTTCGGGTGTCGGCCACTTCGGAGCAGCAGGTGCAGAAGATGTCTGTCGGACAGATGATTGTTGGCGTCTTGGGCATTGCTCTGATTGTGTATGGATACTTCATGTCTGCACGGCTGTTCAGCGGTGAGGCAATGGATATGCAGCAGTTGATGTATACGATGATCCTGATTCTCTTCTCAGTCATACTGGGGACATACCTGTTCTATAAGGGTTCGGTAAGTTTTATCTTTAATCTGATTCGCAAAAGTAAAAACGGATACCTATCCATTCATGAGGTGTTGTCTTTATCTTCAATCATGTTCCGCATGAAGTCCAATGCATTGCTGCTTACAATTATTACAACCGTATCGGCGCTTGCTATTGGCATGCTGTCACTCAGTTACATTTCGTATTATTCCGCAGAGGCTCAGGCGAAAGAAAGCTTGCCGGAGGATTTCTCTTTTGCTCAGGTTGATGTGAAAAATCGCTTTGTAACGGATTTGGAACACAAACAGATTCCATATGAAGAGAAGCATAGACAGCCCATTTATATTGAAATTGATGCTCATAAAGTGATGGATGAGTCCATGACGGAAAAGTACCTGTTCAGTAGTGTGTTGAGTGACAAGATGGTAGATAACATTGATCTGCAACCAGGCGAAGCGGTCTTCATGGGATACGGAAATGCCATTCAGCAGTTGATTTCCATTCAGGAGACAGGTCCAATTGTCTTGCATGGATTGAAGCGAACGATAGACCAACAACTGATCGGAACCACCCAAAAGGGGGTTCTTCCTGGATACTATTCTGGGGGCACGCCTGTAGCGGTAGTAGATGAAACGGTATACCAACAGCTGCAGCAGGATCTCAATCCCAAGCTGCAAAAATCCGAGTGGGCGGATTACTATGGTGTACGTATTCTGGACGAGGGGCAGGCTGAAGAGGCATATGCCGTATATAAGGAGTTGGAGCTAGAAGCTCCGAGCTTCTCCCAGATTGAGTTCAGAAATAACCAACGTAACAATATGGGCTTAATTATGTTCATTGTTGGTTTCCTTGGTTTGACGTTCTTGATTACATCGGGATGTATCCTGTACTTTAAACAAATGAATGAGAGTGAAGAGGAGAAGGACAATTATACCATTCTGCGAAAACTCGGATTTACACAAGGCAATCTGTTGCGTGGAATTCAGATCAAGCAGTTGTTTAACTTTGGTATTCCGCTTATGGTGGGGTTGAGTCATAGTTACTTTGCCGTGAAATCAGGTTGGTTTTTCTTTGGTACGGAGCTGGCGACACCTACGGTCATTGTCATGATAGTCTATACATTGTTATATTCGATCTTTGGTCTGTTGTCTGTGTGGTACTATAAACGGGTGATTAAGGAAGCTTTGTAGAATTGGGATCACGAGTATGCTGATATAGCAAAATAGGTTGAGTAAAGGGCAGCTGTATTGTTTACAGACTGCCCTTTTTTCTTGCAGAAATAAATATAGCTTTATGAAAAAAAAGGATGATTATGGAATTGAGTCGAAATGATGATAGAGTCCATGCTTCTGATTCATGTATAACGGTGAAACGAGAGGAGTGGAGTAGCGTGCCTGGAGTTCTATATGCCTCGAAGAAAGAGTTAAGTGAGACGATTCGACGCACCTATGAATTGTTTGAGGGTGAATTCAATGACATCCATAACAGCGACAAAGATAAGTGGGTTGAAGGTGTAGATAAGACGCCTGCCCAGATGATCGCGTACCAGCTGGGATGGATGAACTTGGTGATGGATTGGGAGCGAAATGAACAGTTGGGACATGAATGTCATATGCCTGCACCAGGGTATAAATGGAACCAACTGGGGCAATTAAATGAATCATTTTACGAGAAGTATTCAGGCTATACGCTGGAGGAGTTACGCTCTTTGTTTCGGGAGACAGAACAACAATGGCAGAACTGGATTGACTCGCTGAGCGAAGAGGAATTATTTGTACAAGGGATAAGGCAGTGGACGGGGACCAAGCCCGGATGGGCTATGGTGAAGTGGATCCAGATTAATTCGGTAGCTCCTTTTAAATCCTTTCGGACCCGATTACGTAAATGGAAAAAAGGTCACTTAGCCAACATGGATGAGGGGAGAATGGATGTCTAATGAATCTGGCAAATAAAATCACGTTGGCTAGAATCGCGTTGATTCCATTGTTTATGATCTGTTTTCTCAATCAGCAAAGCGTGATGATTGCAATAATTATTTTTGCAGTAGCAGCTGGTACGGATAAATTGGATGGATATGTGGCGAGAAAATATAATCAGATCACGAATCTGGGAAAGTTGCTTGATCCACTGGCGGATAAACTGTTGATTGCGGTAGCGCTGATCATGATGGTTCAGGAGAATATGATCAGTTCATGGATTGCTGTAATCATTATAGGACGTGAAATTGTCATTACTGCATTGCGAATGGTAGCCACAGAACAGGGCATTGCTCTTGCTGCGGATCGGTATGGAAAAATCAAAATGGTGCTTCAGGTGGCAGCGATCATTGCCATTTTGTTGAACAATGTTCCGTTTAGTTTGCTGACTGATATTAGAGTGGATGTGGCATTACTATGGGTTGCAACAGGCGTTACTCTCTTATCCGGAATGAATTACATTATCGTAAATTATAAACTGTTGAGATAAAAGGAGTGATTAGGAGATGTCTAAAGGAAATATAACCCCAAGTACGGAGGAGGATTCAGAGTATGTTCGCCAGCAACTTATCGCATTTAATGCTGCACATGTGAGCGAAGAATTAAGGCATCGGTACGAAGAACTGAATTTCAATATCAAAAATGAGACCGGCGAGATTGTTGCAGGTGTGCTTAGTACACTTTGCTGGAACTGGCTGGAGGTTGATATTCTTTGGGTGGATTCTGAACAACGGCATCGGGGATATGGTTCACAGTTGTTGCTTGAAGTTGAGCGAATTGCGCGAGAGAAATCTTGTGATTTTGTTATGTTGAACACTTTCTCCTATCAAGCACCGGAATTTTACAAGAAACATGGCTACCAATTAATCACAACGATCGAGAATGCACCGACCGGACACAGTCATTATTATTTTAAGAAGGACCTTACTTAAGACAAAGCATGCGAAATAGGAAAAATCAGGAGGGTTATCATGGTTACCATTAAAGGAATCGAACTTGAAGATTTACCTGCACTAAGCCAGCTATACAATGAGTTGATGGGAATGCCTACCAATGAGCAGCAGATGAAAAAGATGTTCCATTACATACAGCAGAATGGTCATTATCATGTGCTTGGGGCATTTTACAATGGCAAGCTGGTCGGGTCCGTTATGGGGGTTGAGTGTATGGATCTGGTGGGGTCTTGCAAACCGTTCATGGTTGTGGAGAATGTGATTGTATCGGATCAGGTACGCAGGCAGGGCATTGGGCAGAGGTTAATGCTCCAGATTGAGCGGATTGCAAAAGATATGGGTTGTGGTTACATGATTCTGGTGTCTGGCGATCAGCGTAAGGAAGCACATATATTTTATGAGAAGTTAGGTTTCAAGGATGAGAAGGTTCAGGGTTACCGGAAGCATCTTTAACAGACAGGTTCAAGTGAAAATTTCTTACACGAGTGGAAGGATTACTTAAGGAACACGGCGAATAAGGCATAGTCTTAATAAAAGAAACGAATAAGAGGGAGGCACTCTCGTGTTCAAAAAATGGGCTAATGTTTTCATGGTTCTGAGCCTGGTATTCGCCGTATGTTCCCCAACCTCCTATGCTGCCGCCAAAACGGTTAAGGTAACCGTTACGCTGGTGAGCGCAGAACTTGTCGAGAATAACTCTGTCGGTAATGAGTGGGCCATCGGAGCAAGGGTGAACGGCAAAGATCTGGAGGAGGGTTCGTCAGTCACTTTAAACCTGAAATCCACGGGTACATTGAAACTGGAGGCCATCGCCGAAGAACAGGACAAAATTCCAGATTACGGGGATAAAAGCACCAACGTCAAACTATCTTCGTTCTCCAAATCAACCAACAAGACGCTTTCCGTCGTGGTGACCGAGAACAGAGGTCGATATTCTGGTAACACAGCAACTTGGGAGTTCAAGTTTAAGATTAGCAAGAAGTGAATAGGAACCAACCGTGAGAAAAGGGAGCCTAGCTCTCTTTTTTTAATGCGCAGATAATGGTGAACTGAAGGAAGACGACGTTTCGAGCCACGCTAATCTTTGTTAAACTAATGAGAACAACAGTATAGAAATAAAAGATGTATTTTCAAAAAAAAATACATAGGAGGTTAACACAATCATGCGGATCGTAGATAACATTAAAGTCTGGGGGGAACCGCTGGAGAACGCCGTAAGTCAGGCGGTGACTTGCTCGCAATATGGAGATGTATTGGGTGTGGCTCTGATGGCCGACCATCACAAAGGTTACTCGCAACCCATCGGTGGTGTTGTCGCTTATCGGAATATGATCAGTCCGTCAGGTGTCGGATATGATATTGCCTGTGGCAACAAGGCTGTGCGCACGAATCTGATGTGGAACGATATTCGGGATCAGATTGCAACGATCATGGATAACATCAATTCAACCATATCTTTCGGCGTGGGCCGCAACAATCCAACACCCGTGGATCATGAACTGTTCGACGACGCGAGCTGGAAGCTGTTTGATACCATTGAACCGGGATTACAACATAAGCTGAAGACACTTGCACGCAACCAACTCGGAACCGTAGGCAGTGGCAATCATTTCGTGGATATTTTTGTAGAAGAAGCAACGGGAAAGGTGTGGATCGCGAATCATTTTGGCAGCCGCGGGTTCGGTCATAAAGTGGCGAGTGGGTTCCTTAACCTTGCCGCAGGGCGTCAGTTCAGTGGCAAAGCTCCTGGCGAATCGATGGATCAACCGCCTACGTTGTTTGACCTGAACAGTGAAATGGGTGATATGTATTGGGACGCAATGACTTTGGCGGGCCGATATGCCTATGCAGGACGCGACTATGTTATTGAACAGGTGCTCGGAATTCTCGGGGCAAGTGCTGAATACGCCGTTCATAATCATCACAACTTTGCCTGGAAAGAACAACACATGGGTGAAGAGGTAGTTGTGGTCCGCAAAGGCGCAACGCCATTGGCACCCGGGCAACTCGGTTTTGTCGGAGGCAGTATGGGGGATATCTCGGTAATTGTGGAAGGGATTCATAGCGAGGAGAATACCGAGTCATTCCGTAGCACTGTGCACGGGGCAGGGCGCACGATGAGCCGAACCCAGGCGGCTGGCAAAATGAATTACAAGCTGCGCACACGCATGGGTGGCGAGATTAGCGAAGCACAGATGCATGAGGCGATTCGTGCCTATGGTGTCGAGCTGCGGGGAGCGGGCACAGACGAAAGTCCGTTTGTGTATAAGAAACTGCAAGACGTGCTGAACGCACATGCGAATACGCTGAAGATCAACCATCTGCTACGTCCCGTTGGTGTCGCCATGGCCGGAGGAAATGAATTCGATCCATACAAGGATTAGTCATATATGTTCAACTGAACATTTACACGATAACGGAGAGGGCAGAAATAACTTGAAGAAGCGGAGCGATCGCCTAAAAGCTTTCTAAAAGAAAGCTACATCGGAAGCATACGCTAGCACCGGATTTCCCCTTTCAAAAAAAGGAATAAAAAAATCTGGGGATAACAGCGATCGGAAAGTTATTCTGCCATCGGAGTGCCAGTGTAAATATTCATTAGTTGAACTATATATAGAGAGAGGGTGAACTTCATGAGAAATTGTGCGATATATAGCTCTCAGTTTGACTTGGATCAGCTGTTTGAATGGATTCAATCCATTTATCCTGAGGGTACGATTAAACGCCGGGAAGACAAGACTCATATTCAAGTGACTCAGAAAAAATGGCTCAGTAAGAAAAACAAAGGCTTTAATATCATGACCAGCCAGACACATCCTGAGGAATTTATGACAATGATTCAGGGGATGCTTGGGTTTTTGAGTCAGATTGAGGGGCGCAATGCTTCGCTTCAGGAAAAGGTACTGATCAAATGTTCCACACTTAATATGGTGGTTGGTATTGAGACGGAAGAGGATATCTCGGAAGAATTCTTCGGCGAGTTATTGCGGTTGGCTGATGCGCTGGATGCTGTTATCTTCTGGGGAGGTGGATCTCTGCTGAACGCACAAGGCCAGCTATTGCTGGATGTGAATGGAGAATCTGAGGTAGAGGATTACACGGTGACAGCGCACACCAGTTTCCTTGACGGTGACAGCCCCGAGTCGGAGTCGGGCATTCAACGTAAAGCACGATCCGAGCAACTGTTGACTGAACAAGGCATTCCGTATAATACGAACTTGCCCGCAAGGGCCGGAGACGAGCACACCACGATTCGGAGTAAAGAGGAAGTCGCGCGTCGTGCGGTTGCTTTGTGTCTTGCTGCGCTTAAGGGAGAGTGTCTGGGAGCTGGTGAAAGTGCGGAAGATACCGCAGCACTGGTCCAGGAAGTGATCGACAAGTATGAGGCTGAATCCTTTTTCTCCCCCGTAGAGAAGAGGTTTATCGACCAGCACGGAGCAGAGCAGCAGGAGATTATTTCCTTCTCCTGGGGATATGAAGCCTACCACGTAATGTTGTGGGCGCTTGGTTATGTGAAGGGACTAGGTACACCAACGGAGTTATGTAACGTAGGGAAGGATGTCGGTTATTTGCAACAGAAGGATAGTTTTACCGACTTTCTCTCCGATGCATCTCTGCGTAGCAAGAGCGAGATTCTGGATGAAGCAGATCTGATCTACCGTTATAACTGGGTGTGTGTGGATAGTCGGGTGAATGACAAAACACCTCCCGCTGGCCTGAATGGTGGAGTGGTTTATGAACGTCACCGTGCATTGAACTGGCTGATCTGTTATCTGGATCAGGACTGGGATGATGTGCGTACAGATACGTAAAACGGGATTACACAACATACAACAATACAAATACCCCCTAAAGCCGCACGAATACGGTTAAAGGGGTATTTGTATTGCTGTTCTGTGTGGACATAAGCATTATTCCATATATGCTCAATATGTATATCCACACATATAACCAACATGTATTATACTTTTAACCACTATGCCTGCCGAACTGTTCACGAATAATGACGTCAGCAAGAATCAACTTTTTCTCGACATTGCTCTCTGGATTTGCAATGCGCCATAACATCTGATCCACTGCACGCGCACCGAGCAACTCCTTGTTCACATTGACTGTAGCCAGTAATGGGATATTGTCGTATAGATTATCAAATCCCGTGACAACACACTGATCGGGTACACGAATACCCATACTCTCAAGGGCTTCTATGGTGTATAGCCCATAGAAATCATTCGCACATACAAACACTTCAGGCAGGTTATCCTCACTGATCACCGAAGTGAACGTCTGGCGGAACTCATCCAAGGCCTGATTACTCAGCTCGGGAATCTGATGTATTTCCATCCCATGACCCATAAGCACAGAAGTATACGCAATCCAGCGTTCATAGAAGCTATGAGCATCCCCGATATTGCCAACGAACTGGAATGTTTTGAAACCCTTGCGGAGCAAATAGAGCATGATCTCACGCATGGATGCAAAGTTATCGGTGAATATGCTGTCACTGTGAAAAACAGGGTCCAGATGATCGACCATCACAACCGGAATACTGAGCCGTTTGATTTCAAGCAGAATCGGGGTCGAGATAGAGCCAACGGTAATGATCCCTCGAATGGCATCCGGGTTGAGTAGGGTAAATAGCTGGTCTGCTGAGGGTTCCGTTAAGGTCAGGATATTAATCCCTTTTTGGTTCAGCTTGGAAGAGATCCCGTTGAAGACGGGTCCCCAGTATACGGAGTCTTGATTTTGGTACCGAACATTGGGGAACAAAATCAAGATCGTTCCGCTTGAACGTGTGTTCTTTGGTTCCTGAAGTTCATGGCTGTTATACAGTTCACCAGACAACATGCTGTTATCTTTGAAATATCCAAGTTTGCCAGCGGCCTTGAGAATGACATCCCTCGTTTGATCGCTAACGCCCGATTTTCCAGACAAAGCTCGTGATACCGCGAATTTCGACAAACCCGTAAAATGTGCAATCTCCTGAATTGTTACCTTTGTCTTCATCATACCATCCTTACACTCGTAGTTCTGCCGTATTCCTTATTTGGAGCGATATCCAACAGTTTCTAGTATAACATGATGTATTTCTCTTAATCTAATAACGGACAGAGAATTCAAAATGTTAGTGATGCACAGTATTTTAGGATGAACGTTCAACGTGACGGTAAGCATATTTTCAGATAGTATGACGAAATTTGTCTGCTTAATTATTATTTTGTTATTTTATAAAAATAACAAAATAAACAAAGTTAGAATCATGGTTTAATATGTTTGTACTTAGAGTCCAGGATATTGAATAAGCTGTGACACAGGAATGTTACAGCTTAATCAGCATTTTATCAGAATAAATAGAAAATGTTAACAACAAAAATGTTGACGCTTACATTTTGCTGTGTTAAATTTTGTTTGTGAAAAACAAACAAGAAAATAACAAATGGTGGTGGTTGTTTATTTTCGATTGGTTGATGAATGGGGTTAATGATTTAGGGTGAACCATGATTGGTATACACATTCGGGGAGGTTGTTAAAATCATGATGAGAAGATGGAATGTTCTACCTCTGATGTTATTGGCTGTGATGATTTTTGTATCCGCTTGCAGTGGTGGGGGGACAGCGCAGACGGAGACCGAAGCAGAGGGAACAACGAACTCAGGTAACAGCACCGAGGTCGCTGAGACAGAGAAAGAGGGCGAAGCGGAAGAAGCTGTGGTTAATGTGCCTGATCTGGGTGGGCGTGTCATCAAGGTCGCGGCCTGGTGGGACTTGAAACCGGCGGGAGAGACGGCCTCCGATAAGGCCAGACTTGATAAAATTGCAGAGGTCGAGAAGAAATACAACGTAAAACTGGAGTTTGTTAACGTACCTTTTGAAGAATATATGAACAAATTCACAACGTCTGCACTGGCTGGCGAACCGTTCGCCGACATCGTTCAGATGGAGTACAAATCCGCACTACCCGCCATCCTCAAAGGGCAACTATTGCCCATCTCCGAATTCACTACACCTGAGAATAACATCAACCAAGAGGCTAACCTGATTGCAAAATTTCCTGCCATTGCAGGCAACGAATATGCCTTCGAATCTCCAACCAGCATTGGTCTGGGACTTCACTATAACCGTGACTTGTTCAAAAAATTATCTTTGCCTGATCCTCAAGAACTGTATAACCAAGGCAAATGGGATTGGGACAAATTCATGGAACTTGCCAAACAGGCAACCAAAGATACCAATAACGACGGCAAAACTGACGTATACGGATTTTCTGGCTGGGCGCTTGATGTCGTTCGTCATTTTACCGCAGCCAATGGTGGAACGATCGTGGATGATACCAATAGCAAAGAAGGATTGTCCGATCCGAAAACGATTGAAGCTGCCGAATTCGTCAAACGCCTGTATAACGTGGAGAATGTCGTGAAGGTCAAAACCGGCGACAAAACCAACTGGGAGGAAAGCAATACGTTCAAGGATGGAGACGTAGCCCTGTTCACTGCCGCCGAATGGCAGTTGGGCGATCTAACCTTTGCAGTCGGTGTTGTACCCATTCCGAACGGGCCACAGGGTAGCAAAGAGGTAACGTATGCAAACAACGCGGCATCGGCGAAGTTCATTCCAAAAGGTGTGGAGGATCCACAGATCGTCTACCAAATCTATGAAGAGACCTTCGACATCCCGCAGATTGAAGAGTATCCAGGTCAAGATTATCTGGAGAGTCGCTATACCGACGAGAAAGATATTGCTATTATTCGCGAGCACATCGCTGGAACGGGCCGAATCTTGCTGGATGATGCCTACACGGGGTACCCTTTCGGGGATTATGTGAACGATATCATCAAAAACAATGCTTCCGTGACAGCAACAGCCGAGAAATACAAGGCACAGGCACAAGCTGCAATTGATAAACTCGGCAAACAATAACAACACTTATCACCAGCAAACGATTCAGGCAGGGGGGCTCGTGTCGGCAATGTTGCACGGAGCCCCTTTTCCTGAACCACCAAATCGGCATTGCTGGCATCAGCCTTGATGAGGAGGACTCGTAGGATGGCTGGAATTCTACAATGTAAGACATGGATATTGTCCACAGTAATCATCGTGGCGGCAGCCTGCATCATTCTATATATAACTTCCGGCGCTGATGGAAAGAGTGCAAACATTCCACCTGGCAGTCTGCCTGCCATTGAAGTGGATGCAGTCTTGCAGCAGACCCGGCAGAAAAAGGGATACGAACAGTATCGATCCGGAACGGATCAGGCTACACAGCCGAATGTGGACATCACCATTGAAGCAGGAGATTACATAAAAGCCGAAGGTGAAGACGTCCGCAAACTGACTAATTATGAAGGAATGGATGGTGTATCTCTCCATACCGGAGAGACCGGACAAGTCGATTGGACCATTAACGTGCCGGAGACCGGGCTGTATAACCTGTCCGCCATCTATTATCCCGTTGAAGGCAAGAGTTCGGCCATTGAGCGTGCATTGTACATTGATGGTGAACTTCCTTTTGCGGAAGCCGCCTATTTGCAGTTTGACCGGGTGTGGGCGAATGAGAAAGATGTTGTTGAGCAGGACAATCAAGGTAATGACCTACGCCCGAGACAAGTGGAGCAACCACGCTGGATGGAAGAAACGTTTCAGGACTCCGACGGGTACGTACAGACTCCATTCAAGTTTTATTTGGAAAAAGGGGAACACACGCTAACGCTAAAATCATCACGCGAACCCATGGTGATTCGGTCCATTCGTCTTTTCAATGAGAAGACAGCTGTTCCTTACGCGGAAACTGCAGGTGCACAACAGTCGGATTCCTCTGGGCAGCCGAAGGATATACTTATTCGCATTGAAGGAGAAGCCGCGATTGCCAAATCTTCACCTACGTTATACCCGACCAGCGAAAGGTCAAGTTCTGCTGTATCTCCTTACAGCGCTTCCCAAGTACGCATTAATACGATTGGCGGCTTTAACTGGCGTCTGCCAGGACAATGGATCGAATGGGAAGTGGATGTGCCGGAAAGTGGACTGTATCATATCGGTTTTACCGCACAGCAGAATTTTGTCAAAGGCATCTATTCTACACGCAAACTGACCATCGATGGTGAAGTTCCGTTTGCAGAGATGGCGAAAGCACCTTTCCGTTATCAAAGTGACTATCGTATTGACGTGATGGGCGGCAAGGATGCATACAAGTTTCACTTGGACAAAGGAAAACATGTGCTGCGGCTGGAGAACAGCCTCGGTGACTTCGCACCGCTTATCCGCAATGTGGAGGACAGTCTGTACAACTTGAACTCCATGTACCGACGCATTCTGATGATTACAGGCACCAAGCCTGATGAATTCCGGGATTACCGGGTGGAAAAGCAGATCCCGAACCTGCTGGAAGTATTCAACGGAGAAAGTAAACGTCTCAAGGACGTGGCTGCACAGCTTCGTCTCCTGTCGGGACAGTCCAGCGATCAGGAAGCCTTGATTAAGACGATGGCGCTGCAACTGGACGAGATGATTGACAAGCCAGATACCATTCCAAGACGGCTTGCGGCTTACAAAACCAATACAGGCGGTCTCGGCACATGGGTGCAGCAGGCACGAGAGCAGCCCCTTGAAATCGATGCACTGTACGTCACTTCGATTGACCGCGATATTCCTGGAACAGGTATGGGGCCACTTGCCAAGCTTGGTCATGAAGCAAAGATATTCTATCATTCGTTCTTCATTGATTATAACCAGATTGGTAATGTAGCTACATCTGAAGATCGGCGTACGGTAACCGTCTGGATTGGTAGCGGACGTGACCAGGCGAATACGATGAAAGCGATGATTGACAAGACCTTCACACCAGACAGTGGTATCAATGTCAATCTGAAGCTGGTGAATATGGGAACCTTGCTGCCAGCGACTTTGTCCGGTGAAGGACCTGATGTAGCGATGCAGATCGGCAATGATCTGCCGGTGAACTTTGCGATGCGGAACTCGGCTGTAGATCTGACGCAATTCAGTGATTATAGCACCGTGGAACAGGAGTTCAGGGAAAGTGCAATCGTGCCGTATGCCTATGATTCAGGCGTATATGCCCTGCCGGAAACGCAAACTTTTAACATGCTGTTTTATCGTAAAGACGTGCTCGAAGAACTCGAACTTGAAGTGCCTCAGAACTGGGAGGATGTCGAAGCTCTGCTCGCGATTCTGAGCAAAAACCATATGGAATTTGGTATGCCGATTGTGACTCAGGCGAATATGCAGGGTGTCAATATTCCGCCGAACTCGCAGTATGCCACGATGCTGCTTCAGAACGGCGGCGCCTTCTATCGGAACGATGACAAGGAGTCGGATCTGGATTCAAGGATCGGAATTGAGACGTTCAAGCAGTGGACGGAGTTCTATACCGATTACAAGTTAGAGCGGGAATATGATTTTGCCAACCGTTTCCGGACAGGACAGATGCCTATCGGACTAACGGATTACACCATGTACAACCAATTGTCCGTATTTGCACCGGAGATTCGCGGACTATGGGGATTCGTTCCTGTCCCGGGAACCGTTCAGACCGATGGAACGTTGAATCGGGACGTACCGGGTGGAGGCAGCGCGGTCATGATGCTGGAGGGTGCCAAGGATCAGGGCGCGGCGTGGGAGTTCATGAAGTGGTGGACCAGTACGCCGATTCAGGCGGAATTCGGACGGGAGATGGAAGGACTGATGGGTGCGGCTGCCCGTTATCCAACGGCCAACATCAAGGCACTGGATTCTCTGCCGTGGCCTGCGGAGGATTACGCCAATCTCAAGGCACAATTCGAAACGGTGAAGGGCATTCCTGAAGTACCCGGTGGTTATTTTACAGGCCGCCATCTGTTCAATGCATTTTACAAAACCGTTGTTGGCCAAGTGGAAGCCAGGGAATCCATCATGGATTATACCCAATATATTCAGGACGAGATTCGCGTCAAACGTAATGAATTTGGTCTTCCGTAAGCAGAGGGAGGGTTAATCGTGCCACAAATATCACTCCGAGACGGACAAAACAGTCCTCCTGAGAAAGCGTCAAGGATGGGCATGAAATCGTGGTGGAGCTGGAAGCTCCAGGAAATGAAGGCCAGCAAACATTCCTATGTTCTGCTTGCACCTTATATGCTCCTGTTCCTCATGTTTACCGTGATTCCAGTTGTCATCTCGATCATACTCAGCTTCACCTACTTTAACATGCTGGAATTTCCGCGTTTTATTGGCTGGCAGAACTATACTCGCTTGTTTCTGGAGGATGATGTATTCCTGATTGCGATCAAGAATACGTTGCTGTTCGCTATCATTACCGGACCGATCAGTTATATTGCCTGTTTTGTCTTCGCGTGGATCATTAATGAGTTAACACCGAAATGGAGAGCGTTCATGACGCTGATCTTCTATGCGCCCTCCATCTCGGGCAATGTGTATTTTATCTGGCTGATGATCTTCTCGGGAGATCGTTATGGTATTGCCAATGGGCTGTTGATCAAATGGGGTTTTCTCCTGGAGCCGATCCAATGGCTGAAGACGGAAGCCTACATTATGCCCATCCTCATTCTCGTGCAGCTATGGCTGAGTCTCGGAACCGGATTTCTGGCGTTTATCGCTGGTTTGCAGACGGTGGACCGGACATTGTACGAAGCGGGAGCGGTGGATGGGATCAAGAATCGCTGGCAGGAACTATGGTATATTACCTTGCCTTCGATGCGTCCACAGTTGATGTTCGGCGCAGTCATTCAGCTCACAACCTCGTTTGCCGTGGCCGATGTGTCAATCGCACTGGCCGGGTTCCCGAGTGTGAACTATGCAGCAGAGACGGTGGTCACCCACTTGATCGACTTTGGTACAACACGGTTTGAGATGGGCTACGCATCGGCGATTGCCACCGTGCTGTTCATGATTATGGTGGGCACCAACTTGCTGGTACAGAAACTGCTTCGAAGGGTGGGAGAATAGCTATGGCTGCAATTGCGACAGGCAAAAAGCGGGTAAATCGCTCGCTATCGGGAAGCCTCTCCCTGTTTGCCCTTCTGCTCGTATTTGGTGCCTTCATGGTGCTGCCGTTGATCTATGCGATCAACAATGCATTCAAACCATTGGATGAGATTTTCACCTTTCCACCAACGCTGTTTGTCAAAAATCCCACGTTCAGCAACTTTACAGATCTGCTGAATCTGCTGAGTGACTCGTGGGTGCCTTTCTCACGTTATATATTCAACACTGTATTTATTACAGGCATCGGTATCGTAGGCCATGTACTGCTAGCTTCCGCAGCGGCGTACCCACTTGCCAAACACAAGTTTCCGGGCAAAGTATTCATGTTCCAAGTGGTCGTACTGTCACTGATGTTCACACCTGCGGTGACGGCCATTCCGAACTATATGATCATGTCATGGCTCGGATGGATCGACACGTACTGGGCCGTCATTATTCCGGCATTTGCCTATTCACTCGGGTTGTATCTGATGAAACAGTTCATGGAGCAGATCCCGGATGCGCTGCTGGAAGCGGCCAAGATTGATGGTGCCAGTGAATACCGGATTTTCTGGTCCATCGTCATGCCCAATGTGAAACCAGCCTGGCTTACATTGATCATTCTGCTGTTCCAGATGTTATGGGGCAGTGATGGCAATGGATATATCTACAGCGAACAACTCAAGACTCTGCATTATGCAGCAGGTCAGATTATTCAGGGCGGAATATCCCGGGCAGGAGCGGGTGCTGCGGTAGCACTGATTTTGATGAGTGTGCCGATCACGTTATTTATTTTCTCTCAGAGCCGAATCATTGAGACGATGGCGAGCTCGGGCATGAAGGATTAAGGGGGAACGATATGGCACGCACAGTGAAAAGATGGCTTGTTCTCCTGGCGGCAGTATCTCTGCTGCTGGTGAATGCCGTGCCTGCGGCGGCCTCCCCGGCGCCGTATGAGAGTTATAACTACAACTACTGGAAAGAGGCTGTTCCTTCACCAGATGCCTATCTGCCCGAGCGTACGATATCAGGCCGTGATCTCGGCATTAGTGAGTTCAAAGACCCCGGTGATGTGAATGTTTCACCTTCCGGGTTGATCTATATTTTGGATAGTGGCAACAGCCGAATTGTTGTATTGGACCCAGACTTTAAGCTGCTGCGCGTCATTGATGGATTCATGATGGATGGTAGCAAGGAGACCTTTAACCTTCCGGGCGGATTATTCGTGGATGAGCAAGAACGCATATACGTCGCCGATACGGGCAACGGTCGTGTGGTTGTCCTGGATGGAGAGGGGACGCTGATTCAAACCATCACGAAGCCCGAGTCGGATATCCTATCGACCCAATTCCAGTTTCAGCCCTTGAAGCTGACGGTTGACCATGTAGGCCGAGTGTACGTTGTGGCGCAAGGGGTCTACGAAGGTATCATGCAGTTTGACGAGAGTGGGAAATTTATCGGATACGTTGGTACGAACAAAGTGGAGCGGGACTACGGCGAATATATCTGGCGCATGTTATCCACCAAAGCCCAGCGTGCACAGATGGTCCTGTTTGTCCCGACGGAGTTCTCCAATGCGGATATCGACCACAAAGGATTTGTGTATGCAACGAATATTGATCCCGGCTCGAATGAACCGATCAAGCGGCTTAACCCGTCTGGTGAAGATGTACTGAAACGGTTTGGTTATTACGATGTCAAAGGCGATATCCGGTTCCGCAACAATCCGGGTCCATCCAAACTGATCGATGTGAAAGTGCTGGGCGACGGCATGTACAGTGTATTGGATGCGACACAGAACCGGGTGTTCACGTACGACGATGAAGGTCATCTGCTCTACATATACGGTGGCAAAGGAAATCAGGTGGGCACGCTCAAAACACCTGTCGCGATTGAACAATCGGGTGAGCATCACTTGGTTCTGGATCGGGGCAAGAACAACCTTGTCGTTTATGCGCCAACCCGTTTTGGTGCCCGTGTGAATGAAGCGGTGGTACTCCACTATCGGGGCGAGGACACGGAGGCCGTGAATATATGGAGAGAAGTGCTGAAGCTGAATGCCAACTATGACATCGCTTATATCGGTATCGGCAAGTCCTTATTAATGGAGAAGAAAAACGAGGAAGCGCTAGGTTACTTCGAACTTGGAATGGACCGCAAGAGTTATTCTGTCGCGTTCAAGAGGCATCGGCGGGAGATGATGAAGGAACATTTTGGTACATTCCTGACCGCTGCGATCGCGCTGATTGTCATTCTGATCCTGACCCGGGTGACGGTTAAATGGAGACGGAGGAGGCAGGTTGATCGTGAAGCAGGATTTCATTAAGTTTCCGCTGCATCTCATTTTTCACCCCATTGATGCATTCTGGGACCTCAAGTCGGATAACCGGGGACGGTTGCTTGTTGCTTTTGCAGCATTGGCGCTTACTATTGTCATGATGATTTTGCAAAAGCAGTACGCAGGATTTCTCGTTAATTACATCGATCCTCGTACGATTAACAGTATCATCGAGATCGCCACGGTTGCCGTACCTTTCTTTCTATGGTGCATGGCCAACTGGGCAGTAACAACTTTGATGGAAGGGGAAGGCAAGTTCAGGGAAATCGTCCTGGCGACAGGTTACTCGCTCATTCCGGTTATTCTGATCTATGCCCCAATGATCGTGATCAGCCGTTTTATGGTGCAGGAGGAGACTGCTTTTTATTATCTGTTCAATAGTATCGCGTTTTTCTGGTTTGTACTGCTTCTGTTCATTGGCATGATGACGGTACACCAGTACACAGTGATTAGAACGATCATTACGATGGTGCTGACACTCATTGTGATGGGCATTATTGTATTCCTTGGAGCACTGGTCTTTAGCATGCTGCAACAGCTGTACGAATTCGGTTATAACATTTACCGCGAGTTGATTTTTCGGACCTAAAGGAGGCGGCATCCGTGAACAAAAGGCAACGATTATATACGGTGCTGGCTGGTAGTGCAGCTGTGATCATGATTGCAGCCGGGCTGCTGTATATAAACAACAGGGGAGTTCCTGCCGTA
Organism: Paenibacillus xylanexedens; assembly: GCF_017874615.1. Lineage (GTDB taxonomy): Bacteria > Bacillota > Bacilli > Paenibacillales > Paenibacillaceae > Paenibacillus > Paenibacillus xylanexedens. The sequence continues at coordinate 297,593 of NZ_JAGIKV010000002.1, read as the reverse complement.
GAAGCCGCGGCTTATCTGGATACGACAACCAAAGCCATGCCCGTCACGGAGGACCCGTTGCAGTTCCTTAGAGACTCCTCGCAGGGTGTGCCTGGTATGAAACTGGTCGCCGAAGATCAGAGACTCGCCCTGTACTATAACGAGGAGACCACGGAAATTGCAGTACGTGACGGGAAAAGTGGAGAGATCTGGTATAGCAACCCGAAAGAACGGGCTGAGGACGGTCTTGCTTCCGCGTATGAAAAAGAAGTGCTCTCCTCCCAGCTGAATGTGTCTTTCCGGGATGCGATGGGCACACTGGAGAACTTTCCGAATTTCAGTTCCAGTATCAGCAACAAACAATTCACTGTGGGGCAGATCGATCAAGGGATTCGGGTCAACTATACACTTGGTGATACATCACTTGGTATTGATGCGCTGCCTAAACTGATTAGCAAACAGCGTCTGGAGGAGAAAGTGCTCTCCAAGCTGGAGACTACTGTCGCTAGATACACGTCTGCCCGTTATTATCCAACCAAGAACAATCCGGATATTCTGGAGCGGCTGGATGGACAGATCTCGAAGCAACTTGTTCTGAACAAGATGCTGGGTGCCTTTGAGACGGCGGGGTATACGGCGGACGATCTGGCTTTTGACAATCAGGAGAACGGGGTTGAAGGCGGAGGTGTGTCGGATAAGCCCAGCTTTGTCATTTCAGTGGAATACCGACTGGAGAAGGGAGCGCTTGTTGTGACCGTTCCTCTGAGTCAGATAGAGGAAAGTGGGCAATACCGCATTCGGAATATTGATTTGCTCGCTTACTTTGGTGCTGCGGATACAAAGGGTGAGGGCTACATGCTCGTACCTGACGGTTCAGGCAGCCTGATCCACCTGAACAACGGAAAAACCCAGGAAGAGCAGTATGTACAGCGTGTATATGGCGCAGACCCAAATGATAATTCGCTCAGTCGTCCTCAGGTTAGTGAATCCGCGTATATGCCTGTGTTTGGTCTGAAGAACGGGGAAAATGCCTGGTTTGCAGTCATTGAAAAAGGGGATGGCATTGCCAGTATCTCCGCGGATATTGGAGGCAGACAGAATAGCTACAACCATGTACACGCGACCTTCTCCCTGCGAGGGGAGGATGAACTGGAGATGTACACCTCGCAGAAAATGCAGGAGATCCAGCTGCTTAGCGATGAGCCTTTCCGTGGAGATATTCAGGTTCGCTATCATTTCCTTCATGGAGAAGACGCCAGTTACTCGGGTATGGCACGCCTGTATCAGCAGCAGTTGATAGAGCAGGATGTACTGAAGCCGCTCGCAGAACAGACGGAGTTGCCGTTTTATGTGGATGTGCTTGGTGCAGTGGACAAAAAGGCTTCGTTCCTGAGTGTGCCCTATCGGACCACCTTAGCCATGACGACGTACGAACAGGCCACCGAAATGGCGGCGAAGTTACAGCAGGAAGGTGTGAACCGCGTACAAATGCGGTATCAGGGATGGTTTGGCGGTGGCATCAGCCATCATACGCCAACCCGGGTGAAGTTGGACAGTAAAGTAGGTAGTCGTTCCGAGCTACAAGCGTTGTCCGCTAAGCTGGAGCAGTCGGGTGGAGCTCTGTTCCCGGATGTGGCTTTCCAGCACATGTATCACGATGATATGAGCTTTGCTCCTTCCTCGGATGCGGCTCGGTTTGTAACGAAGGAGACAGCGGAACTGTATCCATACAATCCTGCACTTAATCGCATGGATCAGAGTAGGGACAGCTATTATTTGCTCTCAGCGGCCAAGCTTCCTTATGTGGTGAGTGAGTTTGCTGACAAATTCAATCAACTGGACCTTGGTGGATTATCCCTTCGTGATCTTGGGCAGGTCCTGACTTCAGATTATCGGGATAGTCGGGTGATTCATCGGGAGATGGCGAAGAACATTGTGAAGGAGCAGCTGGGCAAGCTGGAACAGTCCTATCCGAACCTGATGATATCTGCTGCAAATAGCTACGCTTGGGGAAGTGCGCAACATGTTGTAAATGTGCCCGCAGGATCGAGTCGGTTCAATATTACCGATGAAGAAGTTCCTTTTTATGCGATGGTCATTCATGGATACATGAACTATGCGGCATCTCCGATGAACACGTCGGGGGATCAGGATCTCCGCAAACAGTTGCTACGCAGTCTGGAGCTTGGGGCGGCTCCGTATTTTCAATGGACCTATGAACCATCATCCAGGCTGAAACTAACGAATTATGATTCGGCATATGCAACCGAGTATGGCTATTGGGTGGATGACGCTGTTGCCTTGTATAAGCAGGCCAATGAAGTGCTGGGAGATCTGGAGAATGAGCAGATTCTCAAGCATGAACGCATTCAGGATGGCGTGGTCCGGATCACCTATACTGGCGGTACATCCATCCTTGTGAATTACAATGCGGATGCAGTAACCGTGGATGGAACAACAGTTGGCGGGACGGACTATGTGGTGGGAGGAGTGAACCGATGAGAACCATTCGATTATCGCTGAAGTCACGGAGAGCGCTGCTTGGACTTGCATTTATTTCCCCGTGGCTGCTCGGTTTCATCTTCCTCTTTGCCACGCCGCTCCTGCAATCGATTCGATTCAGTCTGAGTAATCTGTCCGTTGCTCCGGGCGGGTACGTTCTGGAATACGTTGGATTTAAAAATTTCAAGGATGCGCTTCTGGTTGACGCGACGTTCAACCGGATTCTGGTCGACTCGGTTGGAGCGATGCTACTGAACGTGCCGATGATTCTGTTCTTCAGTTTGTTTACGGCGACATTGCTCAACCAGAAGTTCAGAGGCAGAACGATGGCACGTGCGATCTTTTTCCTGCCGGTTATTCTGGCTTCCAGTGCAGTCGCAGCAGCTGAGTCTGCGGGATTAATCAATCTGATGGGAGATGCGAGTGCGGTCGATGCATCTGCCGATGGCGGGGCTTCGTTCAACGTGGTATCCATTGTGCGTATGCTGGCCGATGTGGGATTGCCGATGGCCTATGTGGATTACATTGTAGAAGCCATCATGCGGATCTATGAGATTATTAGCAGCTCTGGCGTTCAGATTCTGATCTTCCTCGCCGCGCTGCAATCGGTGCCGGGATCCATGTACGAGGTTGCGAAGATCGAAGGGGCGACAGCTTATGAATCATTCTGGAAAATTACATTTCCCATGGTCAGTCCGTTGATTCTGACAAATGTCATCTATACGATCATTGATTCATTTGCCGGGAGTCCAGTCACACAGGCCATCTACCAAACCGCATTCAAAACGCAGAACTTTGGCTTAAGCTCGGCGATGTCCTGGCTGTATACACTGGTGATTGGTCTTGTATTGATCATAGTAGGCTGGGTGTTGTCACGGCGGGTTCACTACAACTGACGGTTAACATTAAGGGAGGCTTCAGATTATGGCTGCATCAGGGACAGATCGCATGGTGGTAGTTCCGAAGCAGAATTATCACATGCATCGGGTGCGAAACAAAACATCGGACCTTCTCTATTCCATATTCAGATATGCACTGGTCATCGGCATTTCATTTATTATTTTGTACCCGTTATTTCTCAAAGTGTCAGTTGCGTTCAAGGATAAACAGGATATTTACAATCCAACGATTTATATGATTCCTCAGCATTTTACGCTGGATAATATCCGGCTAGCGGCGCAAGTGTTGGATTACCTGCCTCTGTTGGCGAACACGTTATTGTTCGTTACCATCACGACGCTTCTGACAGCGATATCCTGTGCACTTGCCGGATACGGCTTCGCCCGGTTTTCGTTTCCGGGTAGCAATGTGCTCTTTTTGCTGGTGATTCTGACAATTCTGGTGCCGACAAGTACGCTCATGGTGCCGATGTATCTGCATTTCCGCAGCTTTGACTTTATGGGCATCATTCAGTTGTTCTCGGGAAAGAATGGCATCAATTTGCTGAATACGTATTGGCCTTCCATGATTACGGCGGCTACAGCGGGAGGACTGAAGGCGGGGTTGTTCATCTATATCTTCCGTCAGTTCTTCAAGGGCATGCCAAAGGAAATCGAGGAGGCCGCACTGATTGACGGCGCAGGTGGATTCAAAACGTTTGCTCGAATCATGCTGCCCAATGCAATCTCGCCGCTGATTACGGTCATTTTGTTCTCGTTTGTATGGCAGTATAACGATACCTTTTATTCGGCATTATTCATGAGTGAAAGTCCACTGATCTCGCTGAAAGTGGCTTCCTTACCTGCTCAGGCGAACCAGTTGATTCCGCAGCTGATGGGCTTTGGCTCGAACTCGGGCATCAAGGCCGATCCAAACTATGTGGCGATGATTGTGGATACAGGCATTTTGCTGGCGATTGCACCGCTGATTATTCTGTATCTGTTTGTGCAAAGGTATTTCGTTGAGAGTATTGAGCGCTCTGGGGTTGTAGGTTAAGCAGGTTGTTATCAGGGGTGCAGTGCATTTGTGATCTGATGATGTGATCCTGTGTTGTTGTTGTTGTTGTTGTTGTTGTTGTTGTTGTTTGAAGCGATAAACATGATAAACCTAATTGGAGGTGTTAGCGATGACGGTTCGTACGATCAACAGTGCTCCGGTGAATGAAGCAGCGACATCCGAAGCGAGAGAACTAATGGCGTTCCTGGTCGAGCGTTATGGGAAAGGGATGTTGTCAGGTCAGCAGGACTACAGCTATCTGAACTGGATTAATGAAAATACAGGCCGGAAGCCAGCTGTGATTGGCTTTGATCTCATGGAATATTCGCCATCAAGAACAGAGCGCGGTGCGGTCTCTCAGGAGATTCGGGATGCGATAGACTGGCACCGACAAGGTGGGATCGTGACACTATGCTGGCACTGGAACGCACCGACGGATCTGATCGATGAACCGGGCAAAGAGTGGTGGCGGGGTTTTTATACGGATGCGACCACCTATGATCTGGCTTCAGCGCTGGCACATCCTGAGTCGGAAGAGTACAGACTATTGATCCGGGATATCGATGTTATTGCTGAACATTTACAGGAGCTGAAGGATGTTGGTGTGCCTGTATTATTCCGACCACTTCATGAAGCGGAGGGTGGCTGGTTCTGGTGGGGAGCGAAAGGCCCTGAACCTGCCATACAGTTATATCGTTTGTTGTATGATCGATTAGTTCACGAGCACGAGCTGCACAATCTCATCTGGGTCTGGAACTCGGAAAAACCGGAATGGTATCCAGGGGATGATGTCGTAGATATTGTGAGTGTAGATGTATACCTGGAAGCAGGAGATCACAGCCCGCTGGCAGCACGTTACGCCAACCTGCGAGAACTTGTGAAGGACAACAAAATCATTGCACTCGCCGAGAACGGCTCCATCCCTGACCCTAAGCAAATGAAGGAACAGGATGTACACTGGAGTTGGTTCTGTACTTGGACAGGTGGATTCCTGAGAGACGGAACGCATAATGATGTGGCATTTTTGAAGAGAGTGTATAACAGCGAAGAGGTTATTACGCTGGACCGGTTACCGAAGTGGAGCTGGTTATAAGCATCTCGCTTCCAACATGTATTGGAATCAGAGAAGCGTTAGTATTCGCTGTAAGAATTCATGCGAATACTAACGCTTCATTTGTTGGTAGCGCACATATGTTAATGGAACGCCTCATCCCTGAAACATGAGAAGTTGAACAACAATCTAGTTTGACGGGTGAAGCATAGCTTGGATATTGGTATGTAAAGTCACGCTGGAAGTGAATAAAATGTACGATCGATTAACCGTTCGAATCAGAATCCTCTCGCTTGTGCCATTGACTGGACCGATCCGAATGGCGGATGGTTCGCTGCCACCGTACGTATCATCCAGGGTGACCGATGTGATATGTGCGATGGGAATTTCGATTTTGGAGAACTGCCAGCGGATGACCAGCTGATCTTCTATTTTTTTCACGTTAACACCAAACATAATACAACCTCCTTTTTAAGCCCTCTGAAGATAAATACTTTTTATTAGTCTACCACTTATTGGTTAATATTTCCTTAATAATAGTGGATTTCCCCCGTTGTAATTGAAGTGCCCAAGGGAAACTTTATCCACCGGTAATATTTGCTACAGATATTTCCATATATGTTGGCATGATGTACACTATGACTAACGAATATGGATACGGAGCGATTGGTTGGAGGTGGAGATTCGTATGGCGGATTTGAACGCGTATCATTATTTTGAAAAAAGTCTTGGTCCTTTCCGAAATCTCTCCAGCCTGTCTCATGAAGAAGCGGAAACAGTTACCCAACAAATCCGTGATCAAGGGCGGAATTTTGCCAGTCAGCGATCAGCGGATTATATGACCATCCGCAGAGCACTTGAACATAAAGCGTACGAGCAGTTTAAAGGCAAAGGCGGAACCCCCACTAATCCATATCCCCACTATATGACCCTTGGTGCATGTGAATGGCTGTCATCCTGGTATACCGAACCGGATCAAGTGATCATTCCGTGGGAAGATCTGTCTGCCGAAGTTGTGAGCTTCACGTATGGAGACCTCTTTCCAACAATGCGATATATGGATGATAAACCTTACCGTAAGCAGATATACACCAAAGACGAAATTCTGGAAATTATTCAGGCCTATGGTTGGCCTCAAGAATGGAACTGTCAAGGCAATCAAGGCCCGGAACGATATATTGAAGTACAAGTGTGGGACGAGCGCATTATCAGACCTTATCGTTGAAGCGAAGGGGTTTAAGGTGCATTTTCTAACGTTTCTAACTGGTGCAAAAAAGTGCAATTGCAGGAAATACGGGTGTTCGTTATAGTGAGTGAAAGCTTTGACCGGTCAGGAAGAATCTTCTTCAAGAGCCTGTCAAAGCCCCTTTTTTAATTGTTAATCCGATTAAGACTATAGGTTTAAGAGACTAAGGAGGATGGGAAAGCCTATGCAAAAAGTGGGGAAACGCAACACCCGTAATCTGGCCTGGATCATATCGGTTGTCATGGTCATGTCCGTGGTGCTTAGTGCATGCGGAAATAAAGAAGAAGGACAGGTAAGTGGCAGCGGCGGCAATGCCGACGATCCGTTGGAAGTCAGCATTATGACCATCACGCCGAGTGCCGTCCCCGCTGCTGATGATAATGTAATCAAACGCGCCATTGAAGAAGCGACTAACTCCAAAATGAATATCCAGTGGGTCTCCAACAATATCTACGGTGACAAGCTCAATCTGACCCTGGCTTCCGGGGATATACCTGATCTGATCATGATTAATGATCCATTTGGAAGTACCTTCACCAAGATGGTCAAACAAGGTGCTTTTTGGGATATCACCCCTTATATCAAGGACTATTCGAACCTCAGCGGAGGCATTCCCGATATAGCTTGGGATACGACCAAGGCAGCAGACGGCAACAATTATGGTATCCCGCGGCCTCGCCCGGTCACCGGGGATTCTTTTTTCATCATCCGCAAGGATTGGCTTGACCGATTGAATTTGCAGGTGCCGGAGACCACGGATGAGTTGTTCAACGTGATGGAGGTTTTTGTGGAGCAGGACCCTGATGGTAACGGAACCAAAGATACCACCGCACTTGCTGCTTATATCAGTCCGGATGATCTCGGTTGGGGAGGTAATCTGGGCCCCGTTCTCGGTGCCATTGAGAATTCCTTTATCGGAACCAATAGCAGTTGGAAATGGGATGAGTCTCAGGGGAAGCTGGTCTACAGGGAGCTGTTACCTGAGGTGAAAGAATCCCTTCAATATCTAACCAAAGCCTATAGCAGGGGCATGATGCCGGAAGATCTGCTTTCGCTCAAGCTGACGCAGGCCAGGGAACTGTTCAAGCGCAATCAGGCGGGTATTATCGTGGACAAGACAGGTACGATGCGCAAAATCTATGCCGATGACCTGAAGAAGGTCGATCCTTCTTTTAAATATACGGATTTCTATCCTTTGACCAATCTGAATGGATATAATCCGAAAGGTTCGGGATACAACGGTATTCTGGCGATCCCTGCCAGTGTGCCGGAAGAGAAGATGAAACGAATTCTCCAACTCGTCGATACCTGGATGAATCCGGAAGTATTTGAAATTCAGCAGTTCGGAATTGAAGGTACGCATTATGAAGTGGTCGATGGCAAAAAGGTAGCAAGTAGTGAAAAATTGACGGCGGATAACGCGTCGGATTTCAATCATATCGTTAACGTCATTGACCTGCCTTGGGATACCACGGGTGAAACGGATGAAGAGACACAGGCCAATGAACTGTTCAAAAAAGTGGAGGCAGAGCGAGACAAAACGAGCGTGGCGGATCTGGCCGCTGGCCTTCAATCGGAGACCGGGCAGAAAGTGCTGCCTGAACTTAACAAGAAAATCCAGGATCTGAAAGCAAAGATTATTCTGGGCCGGGAGCCAATTGAAGCTTGGGATGCCTTTGTGGAAACCTTGCGGAATGATCCGAATTTCCAGGCCATGAGTGATGAGATGACCGAAGCCTACAAGAAGAGAAATGGACAGTGAATCTGAGGGAAGGAGCTGCAAACCATGAGCACCCATGAGCAACGAATGAGTACGGTTAAGGGGAAGCAGACTTCAACCAAAAAGAAAGGGTTAAACTTGCTGTCTGCACTTCGGCGTGACCGGTCGTTATATGTGCTTGCACTGCCAGGCATATTGTTCTTCCTCGTTTTCAAATACATCCCGATGTGGGGCATTATCATTGCGTTTCAGGATTACTCGCCCTTTCGGGGGATTCAGGGCAGTGAGTGGGTTGGTTTGCAGCACTTTACAGCACTATTTGATAATCCGGACTTTGCCTTGTTGTTCCGAAATACGCTGGCGATCAGCCTGCTCAATCTGATATTGTTCTTTCCTTTTCCGATCCTGATCTCCCTGGGACTCAATGAACTGCGAAGTGTGGCGTATAAGAGACTGATTCAAACGATTATCTACATGCCGCATTTCCTCTCCTGGGTAATCATTGCAGGGTTAACGCTGCTGTTGTTCGCCAAAGGAACGGGATTGATTAATGAGTTATTCGCTTTATGGGGATGGCCCCGCGTGGATATATTGACGAACCCGGACAGCTTCTGGATCATGGTCACCTTGCAAGCGATGTGGAAGGAAGCTGGTTGGGGCACGATTGTGTTCCTGGCTGCCATGGCGAGTGTGGATACTCAGCTGTATGAGGCGGCACGAATGGATGGAGCGGGACGATTGCGCCAGATCTGGCACATTACGCTACCTGCCATCCGCAGTGTCATCATCGTGCTTTTGATTTTAAGATTGGGAGACATTATGGAGGTGGGGTTTGAGCAAATCTTCCTCATGTACAATGGCGCTGTATCTGAAGTGGCCGAAGTGTTCGACACCTATGTATACCGTACAGGGATCGAGCAGGGCGACTTCAGCTACAGTACAGCGGTTGGGCTGTTCAAATCCGTGATTGGCCTGGTGCTGGTCGTTGTCGCAAATCGTGTGGTTAAGCGCATGGGTCAGGAAGGCGTCTACTAGTTCATTACGGTACCTACCCATACCCGGGCCAGCCATTAATCAATGGAGAGGAGGTTTCGAATGCATCGCATGAAATGGAGTGAGCGGATTGGACAGTCCCTGAATGTGGTTACGCTTGGACTATTGGCTGTGGTTATGTTTTTCCCGCTATATTATGTTTTCGTCGTTTCATTCACGGACCCCGGAGAATATTTGCAAAAGAAAATCGTACTCTTCCCGGAACGCTGGTCTGTTGAAGCCTATACGTATTTGTTATCCACGCCTGCCTTTGCACGCTCGCTTGGGAACAGTGCATTTCTGGCAACCGTCGGTACGGTGTGCAGCCTGGCTGTATCATCCTCTCTGGCTTATGCGCTGTCCCAGAAGCGATTCCAATTCAGAAAAATACTGATGTTCCTGATTGTACTAACCATCTTGTTTAGCCCGGGCATCATTCCAAATTACCTGCTGGTGCGGGAACTGGGGCTGATCAATAATATCTGGGCACTGATCCTACCTGCGCTTGCCAATGGCTGGACGGTGTTGCTGATGAAAAATTTCTTCGACAGCCTGCCCGCAGAGATCAGCGAAGCAGCGTCCATTGATGGCTGTAGTGCTATCCGAACCTGGTACACGATTGTGTTGCCCTTATCGATGCCTGCGCTTGCTGCCTTTGGATTGTTTTTTGCCGTAGGGTACTGGAATCAATTCTTCGCGGCACTGTTATACCTGAATGATTCTGCCAAATGGCCCATCCAAGTATTACTGCAAAACATGTTGCTGAACGCATCCAATATCGATCTGGTTGCGCCTGGACAGCAGGTGGAGACACCGCCGACAGAAATGTTGAAGATGGCCGCGATCGTTGTAGCCATATTGCCAGTACTGGTGGTGTATCCGTTTATACAAAAGCATTTTGCCAAAGGAGCACTGATCGGCTCGGTCAAAGGATGAATCTGCATTCAGGCGGGTATTCCCGGGAAGGAGGTCCATACAGATGATATTCAAGCGCACAGCAGACCCATTACCCAAAGGGCGTTATTTCAGGCGTAGCCTGATGATGATTCTGTTTATCGCCTGCATTCCGGGAGTCATTACAGGGGTGCTGCTGTATGGCTGGGTCACCGTCAAAATGGAAAAGATTTTGCAGCAAACCCATCTGCATCAGTTTGAACAACGTACCGTGTGGGTTGGCGATCAATTGGATGCGCTTGAATTGACCTTCTCGCAGTGGGCATTCGATCCGGTTTTCGATAACCGTCTGAAAGAGCTCGATTTTGTATTCAAGTATAAACAGGTGCATGAACTGTACCGATTGCTGCTGATGATTCAGAATTCCAATACATTGATCGGCAAAGTTCAATTGTATCTGGGGGAACCCCGGGCCGTGAAGATGGATTCTGAACGGTATGATTTTATCAAAGACGCTGGGGAGATCGAGAAGTATGAACGGTTGACTCACCAGCCCCAGGCCACATATTGGTCACGCTCCATGGAGGGTACATCCATGATGATGGTGAATCGACTTCCGGGTGGAAGCGACGATGCACTGGGGGCACTAACGATTACGCTGGATAACAAGCAACTGGGTAACATGTTACAGACCTTGTCTCCGTATAATGGCGGGACGACATTCCTGCTGGATGAGCAGGGCAAGCCCATGCTTCCACAAGACCAGGCGCTTGGTGGATTACAGCATACTGTCCGTGAACATCTGTTGAACCTGGAAGGGAATCTGTCTTCATTTCTAATGGAATATGAAGGACTGACCTACTCGGTTCAATCGGGCACCTTCCGCAGATTGGGTACCGATTGGACTTATGTGTCTGCGGTTCCCCTCAATGAAATTGTAGCTCCGATTGTGTCTGTACCCCGAATCGTTCTTCTCATCAACGGATCTGGACTCTTGCTGGCTCTGATCCTGTCGTGGGTCGGTTCGCTCCAGCTCTATAAACCGTTTACGAAATTACTGCGAATATTTACCACAGCTTCTGTCCGCCCAAATGGGTCTGTACAACTGGATGAAATCAAGCATATTGAACAGCGTTGGATTGGCGTTAATCTGGAGAGAGAATCGTTGCAGCAACGGTTGGAAGAGCAACTTCCACTCGCCCGGGAGAGCTTGTTGATTCAGCTCACGCTGGGTCATCTGTTACTGTCATCCGACCATGAATGGAAGCAACGTCTGGCACAGCTGGGCTGGGTCCTTCGGGATGAGTGGTTTATCATCCTGCTTGCTCACATGCGTCCGAGTGCAGTTCTTCTATATGGGACTAAGGAGCAAAATCGGAGTGAATCTCAGGAGTGGATCAGTTTTGCCGCAACCGACATTCTGAACAGGCAGTTGGAGGAACTTCCTTACCGGGCCGAAACGATCAATTACCATGATATGTCCATTGCGCTGTTGCTCGCTGTCCCTCCAGAGATCCAGCCAGAGACGCCTGAATTCAGAGAAGAATTATCTCGGATGGCCCAGCATTGGCTGGAAGCCGTGCATTCGGAATGGAACGTTCGTATGACAGTCTCGATCAGTAAACTCACATCAGATGCCTCCCATATCCCTCAGCTGGTCAGAGAATCGAGGGCTGTGTTGAGGAAAAGACAGTTCTCTCCCAATGTGACCATCATTGATATGAATGAGGAGGCAGAGCAGGATGTGAATGAACATGGAGTATATCCGCTTGAGCTGGAGCAGGCCATCATCTCGGCATTACGTAGTGGTAAACAGGACTCTGCCCTGGAACAGTTCAGCATATTTATTGGCACGTATGCCCGATCTGAAGCACCTGAGAAGCATGTACGTCAGGCTTTATTCCAACTGCTGGCACGCATACAACATACCCTTTTGCAATTAGGGGAAGATCCGGTCGAACTGTTTGGGGTAGGGATGTATGAAGAGGTGCTGCAACTGCATGATCTGGATGAACTGTTCCTGTGGTTCAGGGAACGGATTGTGCACGTATGTGTAGAGGAATTCACAGGCAAGGAAGAGAAACAGATACAGATGGCGGTTCATCAGATGAAGGAACATGCGCAGCAGCAGTATGCAGAAGCATTATCGCTGGATGAATTGGCAGATCTTCACGGGATTCATTCTTACACATTAAGCCGGGCATTCAAGCAGTCATTCGGGCAAAATTTTGTGGACTATTTGACTGAGGTGAGGCTCCATCGGGCCAAAGAGCTGCTTGAATCAACAGACGTCAAGATCAGTGAAATTGCGGAGCAGGTGGGCTATCAGCCCAGTTACTTCAATCGTTTGTTCAAGAAAAGTGAGGGAACGACGCCAAGTCGTTACCGGGAAGACATTCACAAGCATACCGGGCACAATCGGGGTAACCGCTCCGTTTAAATCACGCCTTAGTTTTCAACCCAAAGGAGAGTGAGATGTGACGTGTCACAGGACAAGCCAAATATTATTTTTCTCATGACAGATCAGCAACGATGGGACTGTATTGGAACGTTCAATGAACATATTCATACACCGAATCTCGATAAACTTGCAGCCGAGGGAATCACTTTCCACGATGCGGTCTGCCAATCGCCAATGTGTGCGCCAAGCCGAAGCTCCATGATGATGGGATATTATCCGTCACAGCTTGGGGTCCGAACGAATTATGGCGGTTTGTTCGAGGAAGATAAGCTTCCTTCTGAACCTTTGCCGGAGTTAATGCACCGCGCAGGGTATCAGACAGCCGGATTTGGGAAAACGCATTGGAACCATAGTGATGGCGTAGATGAGCCTTCCACGCGAGGGTTCGAAGTAAGATCCATCGGACTTTCCCGTCATAGTGGTCATTATGAACAGGGAGCGACAATGATGGGTGACTCCCATCCCGAAGCGTTGGAAGCCTATCATCAGGAGACGAAGGATTTTGGCGGCGGTGAGGAAAATGTCAATGGTTATACAGGGCTTACGAGTCAGATTCCGATGAATCACCATCGGGATGGCTGGGTAGCCGAGCAGGCGCTGCAATTTTTGGATGAAGGGGTAGATCCGGAGCGACCGTTATTTTTTTATCTGTCTTTCCTGAAGCCGCATGCCGGGTTCAATGTACCGAAAGCATTCGAAGACTTGTATAGGCTGGAAGATATCCCGGATATCCCGCAACCGCCGTGGGAGGATGAGATGCAGACTCACCTGGCAGCTTCCGATGAACTGAATTCGAATAGTCGACAGTCGTACCTCGACAAGAAGAAGGTATGGGACCAGCGCAGTTTGGAGGAGCGAAGGAGGACTACGCTTAGATACTGGGCGAATTGCTCCTGGCTCGATCATTATTTTGGACTCGTTTTGGAGAAGTTGGAGAACCAGAAGAGGCTGGAGCACGCGCTGATTGTATTTGTCTCGGATCATGGAGAGATGCTGGGGGAACGACAGTTTCGCTTCACCAAATATAATCTGTATGACAGCAGCGTGAGGGTGCCGCTCATCTTGTCTGGTACCCACATTCAGGAGCAGAAGCGGGGAACGATTGACCGGGGGCCTGCGGAATTGGTGGATCTGGTACCGACATTGACACGTGCAGCTGGACTTGAAGCGAATCCGATGCTCCCTGGTGTCGATCTGCTGGGCGATCTCCGGCATCGCGGAACGTTCTGTGAATTTCATGGGAAGGGGGTAACCGCACCTCATTCCGCTCCAGCCTATATGTGGCGGACTGCGGAGTGGAAGCTCATTCTGTACCTGGAAGGCTCTGTCGCGGAGTCTGCATCAAGAGTGCATGAAACGAAGGGTGAATTGTATCACCTGACGGTTGACCCTTATGAGTGGACGAACCTGTATGATGAGGAGCAGCATGCTGTAATTCGGGAGCAATTAAAGACCGAACTGCTGATGCATCTGGCTGTCAGTTGGGCGAAAGGCCCCTTTTTCTATGATCGTGGAGGAACCAAGCCGTTAGAGTGGTAGATAGAACATGTTGACCGGGTATCCGGAGGCAAAGTAGTTATTGCTGAACCAGATTAGTCGATCTCATTAGATTGGCTCGTAGGGACAGTGATAACAGGCTTTGCTTTTTTTATGCATATACAAACCATCGATGGAGGGGAATTGTAAATGAAAACCAAATCAACTGTGGCCAAAGGAACGAAAGTACTATTCTCATTGCTTTTAAGTGGAGTTATTGGATGGACAGGCATTGCATCACCGGGAGGGGGAGTACTTCAGGCAGATGCCGCAGAAGGGTCTGCACCTCGTCTGGTTGAAAATCTGGGACGAGGTCTTACTGCCGTATATCTGGGAGAGAACAAGGTATATCTGAGCTGGCGTCTGCTTGGGACCGAACCGCAGCAGGTTACATTTGATATCTATCGTCGGACAGGTACAGAAGAGGTTAAGCTGAATGACCAGCCTTTGACACAGGGAACCAATTATACGGACATAAATGTAGATGTAACCCAGAGCCATACGTATATCGTGAAGTCTTATGTGCACGGTGAGTTGCAGGATGCGAGTGCCGAGGTCGTATTGGCAGCCAATCCCGAGATCCGTAATTATTTCAGTATTCCGTTGCAAAATATAACATCCAATCCGTCGGATTATTTTGTGCAGCATGGCTGGCCTGGGGATCTGGACGGTGATGGGGAATATGAATACGTGGTCACTCGCATTCCGGTGAACGGTGGCAATAAATATGTGGAAGCCTACAGTCTGACCGAAGGTTTCCTGTGGCGGATTGATCTGGGCCCATACAGTGTCACAACGATAGATACATATAATGCGCCGCCTGCTTCTGTCAGTGAATTTGGAGTGGCTGGACTTGGGGGATGGCGGGACAACGACAATATAACAGTGTTTGATCTGGACAGTGACGGGAAGGCTGAAGTGCTGCTGCGTACCTTTGAAGGGGTAACGTTTGCAGATGGTCAGGTCGTTCCTGCCACAACGGAGCGTGCACAGTATGTGTCCGTCGTGAATGGATGGACCGGAACAGAAGCGGCACGCACAACGATAAGCAATGATTATGCAGCCGATGGGCCGCTCAGTGGGCACTTTGGCATTGCTTATCTGGATGGTGAACATCCAAGCCTGATTACGGCGCTCAAGAATCGTGCGCTCAGCCGCAACTTTCAATATGTGACGTCAGCCTATGATTATGCAGGCGTTGCCCTGACCGAGCGTTGGAGACATGCTGGAGCAGACGGCGAGTTTTTCCACCAGATTCGTATACTCGATCTTGACGGGGATGGGAAGGATGAGGTGTCATTCGGAGGCTGGGCACTGGATGATAACGGAGAGACCTTATACAGTCTGCCGGGTGTAGTCCATGGCGATCGTTTCCACATTACAGACATTGATCCGGATCGACCGGGGATGGAGCAATTCGGGATTCAGCAGGCGGAGAACGGAAACGTCAATCAATTCCCTTGGTTTTATGCCGATGCGGCGACGGGCGAGATCATTCGTACAGGGGAAATCCCGCAGGACGTCGCACGGGGAACACTGGCGGATATTGACCCAACGCACAATGGGCTTGAGATGTGGTCCAGTTCAGGCAATATCTACAATGTGGACGGTGAAGTGATCAGCTCAGTTCAGCCCTCGACCAATTTCAGAATCTGGTGGGATGGTGATGTACTCGGCGAGCTGTTGGATAAGAATTTTGTGGAAAAGTGGGATTGGGAGCAGAACACAACAACACGTCTGTTTACAGCCGATGATGTTCGCGTGAATTCCAGAAACGCCCCTGTACTCTATGGCGATCTGCTGGGGGATTGGAGAGAAGAAATTCTCTATGAAACGAATGATTTCACAGCATTGCGTCTGTATACAACAACGATACCATCCGATGTCCGCATCTACACGTTGCCGCATAACCCGGCCTACCGCAATGGACTGGCGGTGAAAGGATATATGCAATCCTTGTTCACTGATTATTATCTGGGTGAGGGGATGACAACACCAACCGTTCCGAACATTCTTCCCGTCGTGTACAATGGGGATCATGAGTCTTAAACCAAGGGAAGGGGATGCTTCAGATGCATGGTCAGATATCCAAAAAGGAAACTTCCTGCTGTTGTTCTGCAAGCCGAAGCGGCAGGATGGAAGTGAAAATTCAATCAGAGGACAAGCCCGAATTGACGGGTTCCCGTGACATGAGTGCAGCGTCTGACCATGCATCACGTCATTCCGTTGACCTTCTGGAGACCAGTACGCTGACGGGAGACGATGGATACAACGCTGGACGAGACGACAGGGACCACATAAGGATTGAAGGTGGGCGGTTCCTTATGGGCACCAATGATCCGGAAGCTTTTGCAGGTGATGGGGAAGGGCCTGTCCGGGAAACCCATGTAGACTCCTTTTATCTGGATGAATGCACGGTGACCAATGCGCAGTTTGGACAGTTTGTAAGGGAAACGGGTTATCGAACAGAGGCCGAGCGATTCGGCTGGTCCTTTGTTTTTCATCTGTTCGTTTCTTCGCAAACAGCCGCGCATGTTCGTACCGTGGTGCAGCAAACGCCCTGGTGGTGGGTTGTTGAAGGTGCGGACTGGTCTCATCCCGAAGGACCTGACTCTGATGTGAACGACAGGACTGACCATCCCGTTATCCATATCTCCTGGAACGATGCCAATGCGTATTGTGGCTGGGCGGGTAAGCGCCTGCCCTCAGAAGCCGAGTGGGAATATGCAGCCCGAGGTGGATTAATCCAGAAGAAATATCCCTGGGGCGATGTTCTGCGGCCGGATGGACAGCGCCAGTGCAATATCTGGCAAGGTACCTTTCCAACTCAAAATAATGCCGCAGATGGTTATGCGGGCACGGCTCCAGCCCGATCCTTTCCTGCGAACGGATATGGATTGTACAATATGTCAGGTAATGTATGGGAATGGTGCGCTGACAACTACGTTACGGATCATGAGAAGTCTATACTTGCTAAGACTGTTGCTTTTCCCGATGAAGTTCGCAAGGTGTTAAAAGGCGGTTCATACCTATGCCACCGTTCCTATTGCAATCGGTACAGAGTGGCGGCACGGATTCCCAATACGCCGGATACATCCACCGGACATATCGGTTTCAGATGTGCATCCGATGTATTGCCGGTATAGCGTGCTATTGATATGACATACCGAATACGATTATGTATATGTGAAAGGATTAGAAGCGACTCATGCGAGTCGCTTTTTTCCTTTTACTGATCTGAAAGGATAATTCCGTTATTTCACGAATACAACAGAGAACTCAGCGAATTCAAAATCACAGACAAAGGGTGTGCCACATGACGAATCTATTCGAACAATGTTCAGGTCAAACATTATCTGCCAATCTGGGATGGCTGAACGAGCCAGCAGATTGGTCCATTGAAGACGGCAAAGTAACGATAACCGTTTCGCCGATCAGTGACTTTTTCATTGATCCGGGAGGTGACCCGGTGAAAGCCTCAGCTCCATTTTTACATACGATAGTCAAGGGAGATTTCAGCATCGTCACTCAAGTACAGGTGGACATGAAAGAACAGTATGACTCAGGCTGCCTGATGGTGAGGGTGGACGATACGAATTGGGCTAAAGTATGCTTTGAATATTTTGAAGAACAGCCGTCTATTCTTAGTGTTGTTACTCGTGGTAACTCGGATGATTGTGTATCAGCACCTGTAGAGGTTAACAAGCCTTATTTACGTGTAGCCCGGGCAGGTAACAGTTTTGCATTCCATTATTCTCAGGATGGAGAGAAGTGGAAGCTGGTTCGTTATTTCGGACTCGACTGCGCGGAAGAGATCAAAGTTGGCATTGTGGCCCAATCCCCCATTGGGCAAGGGACCACGGTTACTTTTACAGACGTACAGCTTCAACATGGAGTGACCGGAAGTGTTCGCCGGGTAAAATAACAGGGATCAGAAGGTTGTTCTGTCATTTATTTCACCCGAATTAACAATCCAAACAAGCCGAGCACAGCAAAGGATAGGAATGCCGTTGTATTGGAAAACACTTCGATCGTATACCCTGCCATGGATGAGCCAAGAAATTGCCCAACACCCAGCGCGAGAAAGGCAAGGCTAATTCCGATGGACACATTTGGACTGAATAGTCTCGTCGCCCAAACGATAAATACACTGGTCAGGAAAATATACGTGCTGCCAAATATGATCGCAGAGATGAGACTGGCAGTCATTGATGGAAGAAGGATTACCCCCAGTGAGATAGCCAATAAAAGTATGCCTATTCGGTAGGACCACCCAATCTCGAACCGTTCAATAATGCGACCAGCGCATCCACCGAGTATCCCCATAA
Organism: Paenibacillus xylanexedens; assembly: GCF_017874615.1. GTDB lineage: Bacteria > Bacillota > Bacilli > Paenibacillales > Paenibacillaceae > Paenibacillus > Paenibacillus xylanexedens. The sequence goes on along the minus strand of NZ_JAGIKV010000002.1, from coordinate 278,909 downwards.
CCCCCATCACAATCCAGAACAACACGGCTTCCGAATCGGAGGCCCCTTTCTCGTCTGTGAGGAAGTTCCGGGCAAAGGTCCAGTAGATTGCAGAACTGAAACCTGTCAACAGACAAGCCATGAGCAGAGCAGACCCTGGTCTGGTAGGTTTCATACATGTCCAGAGAGACTTGGTACAAGGCAGTGTCTTGGTTGCCGGAATAACACGTCTGTTCCACAAAAGAACCACAACACCGATTACAGCAAACAGGATGTAGGTTAGACGCCAGTAATCCGTGAACAGCCAGTAGAGTGGACCCGATATTACAATCCCGAAGCTGGTTCCGGTGTTAATCCAGCTGTTGCCTCTTGCTTGAAGATCGGGTGCAAGCTCGGCATTAACCGTGTTACCGAGGGCTGGAGAGGCCCAGCCTGTACTCAAACCCGCTAGAAATATACTAAATGTAAGAACCCATGCATTCTGAGCCAGGGCAATGCCGGTTAATCCGAGCACTGCGCTGATTCCTGCCAATTGAATGACATAATGATGTCCCTTGCGATTAATCAACAGTGGTGCAGTTAGAAGGGACAGACAGTAGGCAATATACGTTCCTGAGTTAATCGCACCAGAGGCTGCATCATTCAATTGTAAGGCTTCCGAAATTTCCGGCATAAACAGTCCATAACTGAATCGTCCGAATGCATAACATACAGCGATTAGTGCTATGCCTGGAAAGATAATTTTTTTCATTAAATCCACCGCCTTTTAGATAGAACGATCATTATATTTCTCATTAAATAAAAAAGTGAGTTGAACTACTAACTCACCCGGAATGCCATTACTTGAAACTGGTCTGCGTCATATGGATCAGTTCGCGGCAGACGTCATTTACATTTTCTGTCTCGGCCAATGCAGTAGAACCCTCCAGGAGCAGGGAGAATCGCAATAGATCTCGATCACTTGCAGCAGGCGCCAATGTTTGAATTAACGTTCGCATATGTCTTTTGTGCGCATTCACTGTCTGCACGATGATATGATCTGCATGACCTCCGAATTCTTCTTTGGCGCGTAAAAATAAGCAACCTCTTGATTCGTGTTCTTTCAGCCAGGCTGCATGTCCTTCAGCCAGATTGAGGAACATGGGGTGTGCTTTATTGTCTGCATATTGCCGGAGCTGTTCTAAATAACGCTGTTCGCGCCGCAGGAGCACCTGGACGATGAGATCATCCTTGGACTCAAAGTGATTGTATAGCGTCATAATAGCGATCCCGGCATCCGTGATAATCCGCTTCAAGCCGATGGAATGGAAGCCGTGGAGGTAGAATAATTCTTCAGCCACGTTCAAAAGCATTTCCTTTTTGCTGCTCATGATCAGTGATACTCTCCCTTCAAAATAAGATAGAACGATCATTATACTTGTAGGCTATAATATATCGTTAACATTGTCAAATTATGTGACTCCCCTTGTCTTTGGTTAGCTCAAAGCCTGGGCAGGGCGTTATATGAACTACGTCGTTGCACATTAACTGGACAAATGAGAGCACAGTATGACAGGTTATTGGGGTATTTATCCGTTATATTAGACATCAAGGAGTGATTATTACATGAACTGGATCAACGCATTACAGGTCGCTATTCAATATATGGAAGACCACTTGCTCGAAAATATGACGATGGAGCAGATTGCAGCGCAGGCCCATATCTCTCCTTTTCATTTTCAACGTACCTTTGCCTTATTAACTGATGTTACTGTAGCCGAGTACATAAAACGCAGACGATTGACACTGGCGGCACATGAGCTGCTTCAAAGTGATCACAAAATCATTGATCTGGCATTTAAATACGGTTACGACACACCGGAATCTTTCTCCAAAGCATTTCGTAGACAACATGGGATCGCACCCAGTGAGGCTCGAAAGAATAGTAACGCTGTCCAATCGTATAATCGTCTGGTGATTCAAGTGAGTCTAAAAGGAGCAGAGCCGATGAAATATAAAATCGTTGAACATCCCGAATTTACGTTGGTCGGAGTAAAGCAGACTTTCTCATATACAGATGGAGAACATCTGCAAGGCATCGGGAAGATGTGGCAGGAAGCGTGGACAAGCGGTACAGAGGATCGTTTATTTGAATTGAACAAAGGGGATATTCCGGGGTTACTTGGCGTCGTTGTTGATCAGAGCGAAATACTGGAGAAACAGATGCAATACTGGATTGCTACGACTTACGATGGTGAAGTACCGGAAGGATTATCAAGCTTCACTATGCCTGCTTCCAAATGGAGTGTATTTGAAGTAGAAGGCCCGATGCCGGAGAGCATGCAGCTTCAGTGGAAACGGATTGTTTCGGAATGGTTTCCATCCAACCCTTATGAGCACGCATATATGCCGGAGCTGGAAGTATACCCGGGGCCAAATCAACCTCCACAAATCTGGATACCGATTAAATAAATTTTAACCGTTTCAAACTCGATCTTTGTAGCCCATAAACACTCGGATAACCGAAGCTGTTTATGGGTTATTTGGTTGTGATTAATCAGAGATTCGAAGTTGTACAGAGGATGTTCAAGCGTTGTTCATTTTATTGCAGCCAGGTAAACATGATATATTGGAATGAAGGTTAACAGCTATAAGAGGACAATGAGGTAAACCGCAGGAGGCAGATATGTTATATGAGGACCCATTCATTCAGACGATCATCAAACACGAGCAATTAATGCATGACCTGCGGAGAGTTCGTAGTCTCCATTTGCCTCAAAGTTACATAGGTGCAGGATATATTCGTAATTACATCTGGGATGTTCTGCATGGATATGATCTTCGTGAACTTCACAGCGATATTGATGTTGTCTATTATGATGCACAAGACTTGAGTGAGGAGCGAGACATACAGCTCGAACAACAGCTTCGTGAGGAGACGGGCAATTCAAAGTGGTCGGTCAAAAATCAGGCGAGAATGCATCTGCGCAATGGCACAGTTCCTAATCATTCTACTGAAGATGCTCTTCGCTACTGGCCAGAAGTTGTGACTGCTATAGCAGTACAGTTGGATGAAGAGGATCGGGTGAACATCTGTGCCCCGCATGGTTTACATGATCTGTATCACCTTATAGTCCGTAAAAGTCCATTCTTCACGGATGCTGACTATTATAATCAGAGAGTACAGAAGAAGCGCTGGCAGGAACAATGGCCGAAACTAACAATAATAATAACAGCTTGAATAATAAGTGATTTGCGGAATAGTGGGTACAAGAAGGAGTGTCTACGGATTTGATAAAAAAGTTCTTACAAAAAAATGGACTGATCATTGATCTTGTCCTGTTGGCATGTTTTGTGGCATTTCTGGCCTTTTGGGGCCAAAGGTTTGCAGTCATGTTTTTTGGAATGATCACGGTGGCTTTTATCGTGCTAAGACGGATCGACTATCAGAAGCATGTTATTCTGAAACGGATTATTCTTACCGGATTTGGCGTGGTTGCCGTCTCTTTTGTCATTATTGAAGCACTTGTATTCACACAGCTTGGTGCGAATGATCCGGAAGAAGCGGACTATGTCATTATTCTGGGTTCAGGCATCCGTGGAACGGAATTGTCATTGACCCTAAAACAAAGGTTGGATGCCAGTCTGGACTACATTCGCAGTCACCCTCAGACACCGGTCATTGTATCGGGTGGACAGGGACACGGGGAATCGATTCCTGAAGCGCTTGCCATGAAAAACTATCTGATTGAACAGGGAGTTAACCCCGCCCAAGTCATTATGGAAGATCGCTCCACGAGTACACAGGAGAATTTGGCCTTTTCCAAAAAAATCATTCTTGAATCCGGGTTAGAGCACCCCGAGATCATGATAGTCACCAGTGACTATCATATGTTCCGCTCCAAATATATCGCTGCCAAGAACGGTTATGCAGCAGAATACGGCATATCGGCTCCGTCACCGGGCTATCTGAAACCCGTCAACATGATCCGTGAATATTTTGCTACGATCAAAACATTTATCTAATGCACATGACAGAAAAACGGAAACAGGACGAAGCTGGAGATCTATGCTTCGTCCTGTTTGCAAATAAGGATGGCTATTGCTCCTTAACGATAGGTTATTTTTCTGAAGGAGCAGGTACAGTTACTGAAACCTTATCCCCAGGGAGAGCTACGATTTCAGGAGATTCACCCGTAAAAGGAACAGTGGCTGATTCTACAACTTTAGCCTCAGAAGGTTCAGTAGTAGATGGAACAGTAGTAGAAGGTACAGTAGTAGACGGAACTGGCACAGCTTTGGAAACTTCATCCTCAGGGAGAGCCACGATTTCAGGAGTTTCGGAAGTAGAAGGAGCAGTTACAGCTTCGGAAATTCCGACCTTGTTGGGAGAAGCTACGATTTCAGAAGATCCATCAGTAGAAGGAACAGGCACAGCTTCAGTAGCATGGGCCTCTACTTTAACTGTGTGGTTTGATGCCCATACGGCGGTGGACGTACTTACACCTGTAATAAGCAGGAGGGCTCCCATACTTAACATCCAATGTTTCTTTTTCAGTTTCTTTACATTAAACATAATCATCAATCTCCTTTTTAATTGTTTGCCTTCACCCGATAGGGACGAACAAAATTGAGCAGGCATTTTCTTGGTTCCCGCCATCACATTTAAAATTGTCTCACCATATCGTCTTCGCTCTTCATGGGACATCTCTTTCACCACATCTTCATCACAGGCCAACTCGCTCCAGGTATGAATGTCCCGGCGAATCATATGAATCAGGGGATTGAACCAGTGCAGGGCACTAACCCCCAAGGTCACAGCTTTGACCCACAGATCTTTATGTTTTAGATGTACCAACTCATGATGAATTACCATGCTGATGTCCATTTTCACCGTATTTTCGGGTGGCAGATATATCGTTGGTTTAAACAAGCCAACCAGTATAGGGCTCCGTACTAGCGTGCTGTGAGCAAGCGTGATATTGCCTTTGAGACCCAAAGCCTCTTTGATTAATGGTAGCTGTACAGTTGCTTCACTATGACAGAGGACTGGGGTACGTGTACGAGATAATTCATTCAGAAATCTTCGATAACAGTACGCCTGCCATGCAGAAAAACCAATGACTCCAATGCCCCAGACGCATAACAAGAACCAGGCTGTGGTTACCGAAATGGTTTGTTCCGGGATAAACGTTCCTGCAAGTACGCCCGAAGTTGCTGCATTCTCCGTACCTGGTATAGTTGATGTCGTTTGGAATGCAATATCCAAAAGCCATGAAAGGCCAAGAGATACCGGGAAGAGATAAAACAAGATAGCCAGTTTACCGAGTCTGTAGAGCCACTTGGTCGGAAAAACAGATACGGGTATAAGTCGTAGTGCCAAAATACAAACAGAAACGATACTTCCCGCCACGGTCAGGCTGCACAGAATCTCAAAAAAGATATTCATCATCTGCACCTACTTTTCCGAAAGCCATTTTTTCAGTTCTGAAATGTCATCGTCTGAAAGCTTGTCACCGTCATACATGGCCGAAACCAAATTCTTGACTGAACCTTGATACAGTCCATCAAGAACGTGCTGCGTTTCCTGTAGTTTGTAATCTTCGGGTTTCAGAAGAGGCTCATAATCATTGGTCCGTCCACGTCTCGTGACGGTAAGAGCGCCTTTATCCACCAACCGTGACAGAAAGGTAGACATGGTCTGCGCTTTCCACGCTTTCCCCTTCTCAGCAAATATGTCTAATAGTTCTGTGGAGGTGACCGGTGGGGCGCATGACCATATAACAACCATTAACTCCATTTCTGTTTCGGATAATTTTTGAATCTGGTTCACAGTGAACACTCCTTAACATCGTTATGCGTCCATAACGATCGTATTACTACACTACGTAGTACTTATAAACTACTACAACTTGTAGTGGATAGTCAAGTTATCCTGATAGATGATTGCCAAACCATGTTATAATATAGGTCATTAATAGAAGAACGATGTAGGAGTGAATGATCATTACAGCATATCAATTACCTGCTCTCTATGAGCAGAAGCGAGTTTCAATGCAAGCGATGGAAGAGATTGTACGCCTGTTGGCGCAGGCACCGCTATTATATGATGATGGACAGGGCATCCAGGTTCAGGATTACATGGGAGGCTTGGAGGTCGAACTTGAGCATGTGGTACGCCGTGCAGTGACTGAGTTATATGAACTGGCTGTTCAGGCCTGCCGCGCCTTCGCCGATCCATTGGCGTACGAGCAACTTCAGGATGCGCTTGGGTTACAGGCTGAGTTATGGCAGGAGGAAGTGCTTACTCTTGCAAATTGGATGGACTGGCTTAAGCAGATCAGCGAAGGAAAGAGAACACTGCCGGAGTACAATTTTACAGCGATGCTTGGGAACTTGCCGGACGGATTCATGATCCATGATTTTTATGATGAACTCCGATATCAACTGGAACAAAACCCTGCAAACGCATGGGCTATCGAAGAGCGGGATCGCTTGTACGCAGCTCTGGGTGCGAAATAAATCAAACCAACGGGTCACCGGCGGTGTTAATCTAATATCTGCATTTTGCATGCATAGAAACATTCCAATCTATATCTTGCGAATTCTTTACCCAGTATGGGAAATGAGGGGATACCGTGAAGAAGGTTGTATTAGCTGGTGGAACGGGATTTGTTGGACAGGATTTTGCCCAAAGGTTCAGAAAGCTGGGGTATGAGGTGTTAATTATCTCGCGTCAGCCCGGTCATATTGCCTGGGAGGATCGTACAGGAATTATAGGGGCACTGGAAGAGGCGGAAATGTTGATAAACCTGGCAGGTAAATCGGTGAACTGCCGTTATACGGATGAGAATCGCAAAGCCATTCTGGAATCCAGAACCCGGACAACGCGCATTCTCGGGGAAGCCGTCCTAGCTTGTAATCATCCTCCCGAACTATGGATTAATTCGAGTACAGCGACCATATACAGACATGCTGAAGATCGTCCCATGACAGAAAAAGAGGGCGAGATTGGCTCCGGATTCTCGGTCGACGTTGCCAAGGCATGGGAACAGGCTTTCTTTGAATTCAGTCTGCCGTCACGTCAGATTGCACTGCGGATTGCGATTGTGCTGGGTGAGGGCGGCGTGATGGTGCCCATGACAAATCTGGTTCGTTTTGGCCTAGGTGGATCGCAAGGTGCAGGAACACAGCAGTTCAGCTGGATTCATATCGAGGATCTGTTCCGCATGGTGATCTATCTGCAAGAGCATACACACTTAAATGGTGTGTTCAATGCTTCCTCTCCGCATCCGGTGACGAATCGGGAGCTAATGGCGCGTCTGAGAGAACAGATGGGTGTGCGGATTGGACTGCCTTCCCCTCGCTGGATGCTTGAAGTGGGCGCACGTTTTATTCAGACCGAAACAGAACTCGTTCTCAAAAGTCGTTGGGTGATTCCCGAGCGAATGGAGAGGGAAGGCTTCACGTTCACATACGGTACACTAGATGCCGCTCTTACCGAGATTTTGAATAAGAAGAAATGACAGCACAGTATAAATAATAAAACACAACAGGAAGGGCAGAGGCATCTGCCCTTTTATTGTATATTTCAAAGTTTCTACTTCATGGCGTTTCGCCATTCAAGGTGGAGGATTCATTTCATTTATATATGTTCAACTAAACATTTACACGATAACGGAGAGGACAGAAATAACTTGAAGAAGCGAAGCGTTCGCCTTTATCCCCGGATTTTCCCTTTTAAGAAGGGAATCAAAAAAATCTGGGGATAACAGCGATCGGAAAGTTGTTCTGTCATCGCAGTGTAAGTGTAAATACAATTAGCTGAACTTATATATATCAGTCAGATGAACAGAAAGAGGTTGGGGAAATGCAACTTAGAAGAGTAAGGATCGCAGGGACAGGGAAGTACCTGCCTGAACAGGAAGTCACCGATGAGGAACTGGATCGCCGCTTGGACGTGCCTGCGGGCTGGGTCAGCAAAGCCACAGGTGTAGGTGTACGCCATTATGCTTCGGGTGAAGAAACCTCCTCTTTCATGGGCGCGCGCGCTGCGGAAGCTGCACTGGCGGATGCAGGATTACAATTCAGTGATATCGACTGTCTGGTGTGTACCAGTGGCACGAAGGAACAACCATTGCCAAGTACGGCGGTATTTATCCAGCAGGCCATGGGTCAGCAAGATTCAGGCGTACCTGCTTTTGATATGGATGCAACCTGCCTAAGTTTCCTGAACGGACTCGATGTGATCTCCTATATGGTAGATGCAGGACGTTACCGGCGAGTACTGCTCGTAGCCACCGAGATTGCCTCAGCCGGACTGAATTGGTCTGATAAAGAGAGTGCGGCCCTGTTCGGAGATGGAGCGGCCGCTGTTATTATTGAGCGTTCGCCTGAAGGGTCGTCTTCACAGATCGTCCATGCTTCACTTCGAACCTACAGCCGAGGTGCTCGCTTCTCGGAGATTGCAGGTGGAGGTACACGGATGCATGCTTCGAATTATAAGGCAGATCAGCCTGAACCCTACCTATTTCATATGGATGGACAGGCCATCTTCCGCATGGCTTCCAGACTTTTGCCTGGATTCATTGGTGATATGCTGCAGGCGACCGGAAATCGAATGGAGGATTTCCAATTGGTCATTCCTCATCAGGGAAGTGCCATGGCGATGAGACTGATTCGCAAGAAGCTTGGCATTGCTGAAGATCGGTTTATGGACATCACACGAAATCACGGCAATACGATTGCGGCATCGATCCCGATGGGGCTGCATGAAGCGATTAGACAACAGCGTATTCAGCGTGGAGATCGGGTGTTGATGATTGGCACGGCTGCCGGATTATCATTGGGAGGACTCATTTTTGACTACTAGATCTGGGGATGCCAGACATGGTACAGCTGCTTCTCTCCGCGTGCTGCTTACAGGCGGAAGGGCTCCCGTAACGCTTGATCTGGCACGCATGCTTCATCGGGCAGGCCATCGGGTCTATGTTGCGGAGAGTGCCTTACGGCATCTGACCAGATCATCCAGTGCAGTGGAACAGTGTGCTGTGGTTCCATCGCCACGTCATGACACAGGTGCTTATCTGGCAGAGCTGGAACGGTTGGCACAGGATTGGCAGATCGACCTGTTGATTCCGATGTGTGAAGAAGTCTTCTATGTTGCCCAAGGGGCAGACAGATTGCGTGCATATTGCCGTGTTCTGGTTACAACTTTGGAGCAACTACATGAGCTGCACCATAAATATGATTTTATCCAGCTTGCAGGGTCACTCGGTCTTTCAGTTCCAGACACACTCCTGATCCACAGTCGGCAGGAATGGATGGAAGCTCAGTCTGTTCTGGAAACAATGGGGGATTGGGTATGGAAACCGGTGTACTCCCGCTTTGCCGCCAAAGTCCGCATGCCAACACTCATGACCGATGACGCTGGGGCAGGGACGGATCAGCAAGGAAACGTAAGCGAAAAGAAACGTCGACATTTCCGTAACGACCCTCCGGACGAGGCAGCATTATCATCTATTTCACCTTGGGTTGCACAGGCCTACATTTCTGGTCAGATGTTATGTACATACAGCATAGCGCATGAAGGGCAACTGGTTGCACATGCCACTTACGACAGTCGCTATCGTACAGGAAGCGTGGGAGCCAGTGTTTTTTTTGAACAGGTGGAACATGAAGGTGCCCTTGTGTGGGTGAGACAATTTGTTGAGGCAGCGGGGTTTAGCGGACAGATTGGGTTTGATTTTATAGAAGGTCAGGATAGGCGAGTGTACGCAATTGAGTGTAATCCGAGGGCAACGAGTGGGATTCATCTATTTCACCCCGGAGATGACTTGGTGCGTGCACTAACTGAACCGGAGACGTTGGTCAAAGAAAGAAGAATGATCACGCCCGCACGGGGCAGCAAAGCCATGCTCATGCTCCCCATGCTGGGAAGTGGAGTACAGCAGATCTTTGGCAAAGGGAAACTCCGTGCATGGATAGCTGCGTGGCGTGGAGCCAGGGATGTGGTCTATGTAGGGCAGGATATCCAGCCTGTATTTGAACAATTCGGAGTGGTGCTAGCCGCATGGCGTCTGGCAAGATCGCAGAAGTGCTCGCTGACTGAAGCTTTGACTCACGACATAGAATGGAACGGTGAACAACAATGAACAGAGCATTGGTTACAGGAGCTACAGGATGTCTGGGCAGGCACCTCGCGATACGACTTGCCAAAGAGGGATGGGAAGTCACCGGTATGGGCCGACAGCCAAAGGTTGGTGCAGAACTTGAGTTGGCAGGAATCCGATTCCTGAATGGAGATATACGGGATGAGGCTGCAGTGAACGAAGCGTGTACGGGACAGGATGTGGTGTTTCACTGTGCAGCTCTATCCTCGCCATGGGGCCGATATCGTGACTTTTATAGCAGCAATGTGGAAGGGACGCAGAATCTTGTAGATGTATGCCTGCATAATGAAGTACAGCGATTCATACATGTCTCAACTCCGAGTATATATTTTAATTACAATCCGCGATATAACGTACATGAGAATGATCCGTTGCCATCCAAACCAGCCAATCATTATGCAGCCACGAAGCTTCTCGCTGAGCAGGTTGTGATGGAGGGGCATGCAAAGGGACTTCCGTCGATCATGATTCGACCGCGAGCTATCTTTGGTCCGTATGATCAGACGTTATTTCCCAGAATTGTCGCAGCAAACGCAAAATCGGGCGTGCCGATGATCGGTGGTGGACAGGCGTTAATCGATCTGACATGTGTGGATAATGTGGTGGATGCCTTGTTGTTGTGCCGCGATGTCGATGCAGAAGCACTTGGCAGAGCCTACAATATTTCCAATGGCGATCCGAGAGCGTTCAGTGAGTTGGTGAGCAGGCTGTTTGGCATGCTGGATATGCCCTTGCGTCGTCGAAACATTCCTTATCGGATGGCATATGGTGTGGCAGCGTTGCTGGAGCGAGTTCATGGCTATATTCCTGCGTTGGGTGAGCCTGCGTTAACAAGGTATACAGTCGGCTCCTTATCCATCCCACAGACGTTGGATATTACGGATGCACGGGAGCAATTGGGATACATTCCTCGGGTGTCCATTGAAGAGGGATTACAACAATTTGCAGACTGGTGGAGGGCTGAATCATGCTGACAACAACTCCGGTTGAACTATATTTGGGTGCAGCGGGTTACTGTACACATCCAGAGTTTCTGACGCTGCGTGGTGGTCGATTGAGTCCAGTACCTTTCCCGGCAGGATTTGCTTGCATCATTCATCCCGTACATGGACCGATCCTGCTGGATACGGGATATAGTTCCCGCTTTTTTGAGGAAACGGCTCATTTGCCTAACGCACTGTATCGTCATATTACACCTGTGGTCTATCGTGAAGAGGATAGTGCCGTTCATTTTCTGGCTGGGCTTGGACTGAAAGCTTCGGATATACGGTATATCATCCTCTCGCATTTTCACGGCGATCACATCGCGGGTGCGCGAGATTTCCCGGAGGCACAATTTATCTATCTACCAAGAGCCTATGGTGCTGTGCGCTCACTCGGTCCAATTAAGGCTGTAAAAGCAGGTTTTCTTGCGGGGTTGTTGCCCGAGGATTTTATGGCCAGATCATTGCCTTTTATGTGTCAGCCTGAGCGATGGACGAGAGCGGGGAAAGAGTTCCCTTTTGATGAGGTCTACGACATCTTTGGTGATGGCAGTCTGCTTGGGGTGGATGTATCCGGTCATGCGGAAGGTATGATGGGACTCCTGTTGCGTACAGAAGAACATGACTATTTTCTCTGCGCGGACGCGGTGTGGTCGAGTCGGGCTTTTCGTGAACAGCGCAGACCGAATATTCTTGCTGGGATCATTATGTCGAATCGACAGGAATACAACCGTAACTTTGACAAGCTGGTTCAGCTGCATCAGCAGTTTCCCCATATTCGAATTGTGCCGAGTCATTGCCGAGAGGTACTGGACGCTTGGGGTACAGGAGGGCAGAAACGATGAGTAATACCCTTCGCATTGTGGTTCATTATGCACTCGCACGTGGGCCGCGAACATGGAAAACGCGAGAACAACTTGAGCGCTGGCAAGAGCGACGGATTATTCGGCATGTTCATCAGATCCGTGCCCGATCTCCGTTTTACCGGAAGTGGTGGGGGAACTTGGACGCATCCGACTGGAGAAGCTTTCCGTTGATTGACAAATCGATCATGATGGAACACTTCGATACACTTAACACGGTGGGCATTACCAAGGACAAAGCGCTGGATCTTGCAGGTGAAAGTGAAGAAGCGCGTGACTTCAAACCTTCCATTCAAGGCGTGACGGTTGGATTGTCTTCGGGCACGTCAGGGAACCGGGGGATATTTCTGGTGAGTGATCGGGAGCAGGATGCGTGGACTGGCACAGTGCTGGCCAAGTTGCTGCCTGGTGGACTGTGGAAACCTGCGAAGATTGCATTTTTCCTGCGGGCCAATAGTAATCTGTATGAATCGGTGCAGCGTGGTAAGTTGCAGTTTCAGTACTTTGATCTGCTGGAGCGTGTGGAGACCTTGGTGAAGCGACTTGAAACGTACCAACCTACCGTGTGGGTGGCTCCTCCATCCATGCTGCGCATGTTGGCGGACGCTTATGTGGCAGGCCATTTGACCGCTGTACCGGATAAAATCATCTCTGTTGCCGAGGTGCTGGACCCCCTGGATCGCAAGGTGCTGGAGCAGGTCTTCGGACAGACCATTCATCAAGTCTATCAGTGTACAGAAGGGTTCCTGGGTGCTACTTGTCGTTATGGCACACTGCATTTGAATGAAGACATCGTGCATATTGAAAAAGAGTTCATTGATCCCGCCACCCGGCGGTTCGTGCCCATTATTACGGACTTCTCCAGAACATCACAGCCGATCATCCGGTATCGGCTGAATGATATTCTGACCCAGGCGGCGTTGCCATGTGCCTGTGGTTCCCCGTTTACTGCCATTGAGCGGATTGAAGGCCGCTGTGATGACACGCTTTATTTTTCACAACTACATACGGGTGAGGCTGTACCGGTCTTTCCGGATTTCGTCACTCGTTCAGTCATTGCGGCTTCGCCAGATATTGAACATTATCGTGTGGTGCAGCAAGGAGACGGAACAATGGAAGTATCCCTTCGGCTTGGCGGGAGCGCAGTGATGGCTCAGGTTGAGACGGATGTACGGGGTCAACTTATGAAGCTGGGAGAGCGTCTGGAATGTACTTTGCCTGAGGTCAGATTTGTTCCGTATACGTTTGAACCGGGAATTACAAAGCTACGCAGAGTTGAGAGACGGCATAACGGAGTGACGGATTAAGCAGGAGTCTTGCGGTCTAGGTAGGAAGTAAGCAATTTACCGAGGAAAGAAGGTCACGCCGTGACAGTAGAGGAACACTTAAAAGAAGCCGGACAGGGACGGATTAATGCAGGTTCTGATGTAGTGAAAAAGACGAAGGAAGGAGCTAACGCTCCGGTGGCCTTAATTACGGGTACATCCAGTGGTTTTGGTATGCGCACCGCAATCACCCTTGCCAAGCAGGGATATCGCGTTGTTGCTACAATGCGTGACCTGAGTCGAAGAGAAGAATTGGTGAAGCTGGCTGAACAGGCGGGGTTAGCTGAACGTTTACAATATGTGCAACTGGACGTGACCGATACTGAATCAGTGCAAAAAGCTGTGGGGAACGTAATTCACAACAATGGCCGAATCGACATGCTGGTGAACAATGCGGGATTCGCGGTGGGCGGGTTCATTGAGGAAGTGTCAATGGAGGATTGGCGGCGCCAGATGGAAACGAATCTGTTTGGATTAATCGCCGTGACACGGGCGGTCCTGCCTGTGATGCGTGAACAGAAGCAGGGGTTAATTGTTAATTTGTCCAGTGTCAGTGGGTTGTCCGGTTTTCCAGGGTATGCGCCCTATGCTGCCTCCAAATTCGCTGTGGAAGGATTCACGGAAAGTTTGCGGCATGAGATGTCTTCTTTTGGTGTTCGGGTGGTATTAGTTGAGCCTGGCTCTTATCGCACACCGATCTGGAATAAAGGTTTGGGTGAGATTCACCGGAGCGAGGACTCTCCGTATAAGCATAAGCTGGACGCGGTTCTTCGTTATTCCAAACATGCGAGCGAGACGGCACCTGATCCACAGGAGGTAGCTGATCTGATTGGCCGAATTGCACGGATGCGTGCACCAAGACTTCGATATGCGCTCGGAAAAGGTTCGCGTGTGCTCATCATAGGTAAAGCACTGCTACCGTGGAAGTGGCTGGAGCGGATCATCGCACGTGGATTAAAATAGAGATAAGGTACGAGTCACGATTGCGTAATTTCCGAATGGGAGGGATTAGCCATATTCGAATTCATCGTCATTATTTTACTTCTTGCGATTGTGTGTCTGCTCTTTCATATCAATAGCAAGCTGCCAGCGCGTGACCGGGTGAAGGAAGCAATGGAACGGGATCGGAATCAGAAACATAATCAGGATGCTCCAAATTAAAACGCGGAGGTTACCAATGAAAATTGCATTCGTTTTGTTTGATGGACTGACTTTCCTTGATTTTGCAGGGTTTTATGATGTGATCAATCGGTTGAATTTCTTTGAACCTACCAAAGGAACGACGTGGGAAACCTGTGCAATGACAGATCAGGTCACGGATGAGTCTGGTCTAACGTTGAAGGTGGATCGGGTGAAGCCTGACCTATCGGAATATGATCTCGTGTTTATCCCCGGAGGCATGGGAACGCGCAAGCTTCGATATGACGAGGCCTTTGTAGGTTGGCTGAAACAGGCTGAGTCTGTGCCTTTGAAGGTTTCCGTGTGCACAGGCTCTCTGCTGCTGGGTGCGGCTGGTTTTTTATCCGGCAAAAAAGCAACAACACATCCCCGTGCATATAATTTGCTTGAGCCGTATGTCACCGAGGTGATTCAGAAGCGGATTGTAAAAGATGGAAATGTAATTACTGCCGGTGGAGTAGCCACATCCATTGACCTGGGGATTTATGTTGTTGGGTTGCTTGCAGGACAGGAAGCGGCAGCGAATGTAAAACTTCAGATCGATTATCCTTATGAGATGCAGGGAGTGGTCGAAGAATGAACGAAGATCGAAAGCAAGAGACATATATCATTCGCAATATTCAGCGGGATGAAGCAGACATCTACTGGCCTTTGCGACTGGAAGCACTGAAAACACATCCTGAAGCCTTCGGGGCTTCGTTTGAATTGTCCGTTCAGATCCCCATGAAAGAAGTGCAGGAACGCATACATAACGAGCCCGATGATTATATTTTGGGAGCATACACAACAGAAGGAACCTTGGCGGGAATGATGGGTTTCAAAAGAGAGTACGGCCTAAAGCTCAGGCACAAAGGCATGATCTGGGGCGTCTATGTTGCTCCGCCATATCGGGGAAGTGGGCTGGCTTCGCTGTTGCTCCGCGAGGTGCTGGATCGGGGAAGACATCTGGAAGGTATCAAGCAGATTAATCTGAGTGTAGTGACAACCAATGAATCAGCTCGACGTTTATACGAACGATATGGATTTGAAGTCTACGGCATCGAGCGTAACGCATTAGAAGTCCATGGTCAGGGATATGATGAGGCGCATATGAATTACTTTTATACGGAGCATTCAACATTGAATGATGATATCACTACAGGAGGAGCCCTATGACAGATCAGGTTGAACTTGAGATCGACGGTGTTTCCTTTGTCTTAAAAGAGTCTCATTCTTTCGATTGGTTACGGCCCTTGGGTACGGTCTTTCGCGTATTCGATCAGCAGGATTCAGGGAATATCTCCTTCGGTATTGTGCAAAAGGATGGAAAGCGATTGTTCGTTAAATATGCGGGAGCGCATACGATTCATGCGAATCATACGGGAAGTCCCCCGAAAGCCATTCGTAATCTGAAATCATCAGTTTCCGTCTACGAGGATCTGGCACATGACACGTTGATTCGACTAACGAATCATTTTGCAACTGATGAGGGCTATGCCTGTGTGTTCGATTGGGTGAATGGGGAGTGTCTGCACTCCCATTGGTATTTCCCACCTCCGGCTAAGTATGAAGATCCGCGTTCGCCCTACTATCGGTTCAGACAGCTTCCTGTTGAGACACGCATTCGGGCGATGGAACAGATTCTGGATTTTCATATCGAGGTGGAACGGAGAGGTTATGTGGCTGTTGATTTGTATGATGGCAGTCTGATCTATGATTTTGACAAACATGCGATGAAAATTTGTGATATTGATCTGTATCGGAAGGGCTCTTTTACCAATACCATGGGGCGTATGTGGGGATCTTCCCGCTTTATGTCTCCCGAAGAGTTTGAGCTAGGCGCAGCCATAGATGCGGTTACCAATGTATTCAATATGGGGGCAATGGCGTTTGGTTTGCTTGGCGGGGAGAAGGATCGTTCCTATGAGAGATGGGATGCCGGAGAAGCATTGTATCAGGTTGTGATACGTGCAGTGAGCGATGATCGGTCCGAGCGGTACGCATCGATTGCGGAACTTGCTAAGGCCTGGAAACAAGCTACGATTTAAGGTCAATGAGTGAGTGGTGGAATTTTCGCAATTATGCAAAATCCATTCGTATGTGCGTGTGAAATCCCGTATAATGGAAATTATTAAGGGGGTGCAGACGATGTGTAGATATGCCATGTCAGGACCATATAAAGACATCTATGCATGTTTCATTTGTCGCAAATCATTTAAACAAGTTTCCAGACATGACCTGAGCCCTGAGGTGGTGGCACAACTTGAATATAAATGCCCGCAATGTGCCACGTCTATGGTCAGCATGGGACACGATTTCCAGGCGCCCAAGCAAAATGATACCAAACAATGGACCAAAGTGATGATGCTGTACCGTCATGGTTATACCTATCATAATTGCGGGTGCGGGGCTGGATATCGCCCGGCTGATTTACGTGAATTATCCGATTTTCTGGAGCAGCAGGAAGCTGGTAAAGGCAGTGAAGGCAAACGATTATTGCAAAGGTTAACTTCTTAGTTATGGCTCCAAAATCCAACCTGTCGTCTATCGAAATGTTGAAAATACAGGTGAGCACGTTGTATACAATCAATGAGCAGCAGCGTCTCATAGGCATTAACGAGCCAGATGGTGGGCAAGCTCCAGCCATTTTTATCGGCATGACTTCTGCTGGTTCACTGATCTATTACCATGAGCAGTTACCGCCGGATCTAATGATTGAGTTGGGTAAGGATTGCGAGCTTCCATTAGATATTCCGAAACTAATTCGCAAGGTGGAAACCTTTGAGCCAGTTAACCGTGTGTGGATGGGACCCGCCTATGCTTTTCCTGAGTTATCTCACGAGTGGAATCAGAAGGTTCAGTTGATTGGTCAGGAGCAGCGTTATTTGCTGGCAGAGCATTTCCCTGAATTAACAGACTACTTGTATGAAAAAAGCCCTGTTGCCGCTTATGTTATTGGGGATTCTGCTGTGGCAGTGTGCTGCTCCGCGAGGCTCTCCAATCATGGGGCGGAAGCTAGTTTGTATACGGCACCCGGTTATAGAGGACATGGATATGCAGTGGAGACGGTAAAGTGCTGGCAGTATTATGTCAAGGAGCGTGGACGCATGCCAATCTACAGTACATCTTGGGATAATCTCGCTTCACAGTAAGTTGCCCGTAAACTCGGATTAATTCAGTTCGGTGTGGATTTCAGTATCACAACTGTGGATTTGAGGAAGGACTGTGATGTCTGATGATCCGCACTTTCGTACAAAAGGATCTGCAGTATGTCATTGAAGCGCATATCCGAATCTATCGAAACGAGTATAATTATGATCATAGCTTTACTGAATTTATCACCCATGGCGCGCGTAGATTATATCAATCTGTGGGCTTTGAAGTGAAGGAAGTCCGCAAGCAGATGTTGTCAGGTCAGGAACTTACCGAAGAACAATGGGAACTTGTTCTGTAGTTGGCCGGGGGCTTGAGCATGAAAGCCGAATCTGTTGTCTTAACTCGTTGTTGAAAGGAGTGGTACAGTGAATCGCAGAAGACTGATTCTGGGTTTGTTATCCGTATGCACAGCATTGACGGTAGTAGCATGTTCGACTTGGACAGAAGACCAAGCATTATCAGCAACCATTGAAAGCAACCTGCAGCAGATGGTTAGCGACCCTGTCCTCCTGACCAGCAGCAATCCGAATGATTATATTGCTGGTAACCGGGAGGTTTACGAGGACATTTTGAATACGGGTGAGGAAGGATTGCATCTGCTGCTACAGCAGCTCGAATCCAGTCCGGATAATGGTCTCAAGGAATGGATCATGGCTCAGGCAAGTACTGAACTGCTTGGAGAGCATAACCCTGTAGAGGTATGGCATAGTGGCAAGGACTGGCTCAGACAGTATAAAATGAGCGTAGAATAATGGTTTATCATTCTAGCGTGTGATGAGCCGGAAGTACAAACCTCACCTCCAGTCACCATGAGCAGCATTGAGAGGTTCTTGGAACCCGAAAGAATACATTATAGAGGTGAAATCCTTGAATAAGAAAATTGCTTTTTTTGATTCAGGCATCGGTGGTTTAACCGTTTTGCATCAGGCATTACAACAGTTTCCTGAAGAAAAATTTCTGTATTATGCGGATACTTTGCATGTCCCGTATGGAACCAAGTCTGCGGATGAGGTTAGAGGACATATTTTTGATTGTGTGGAAGCCATCGTTCAGGAGGATGTTCAAGCAATCGTGATTGCTTGTAATACAGCAACAAGTCTGGCTGTGAAGGATCTGCGCGCCAAGTACGATATTCCGATCATTGGCATGGAGCCTGCGGTGAAACCAGCCGTAGAGATGAATCGCAACAGTGGGAAGAGAGTGCTTGTATTTGCTACGGCCCTCACCTTGAGCCAAACCAAGTATAACGAACTGGTATCACGTGTTGATGATCACCACAGTGTGGATTCCATTGCGCTGCCGGAACTTGTGGAATGGTGTGAACAGCTGGATTTTGATCCGGGCAAAATCGCTGATTATTTCCGGTTCAAGCTGGCAGATCTCGATCTTCATGGGTATGGCACAGTGGTGCTTGGCTGCACGCATTATCCATTCTATACGTCCATTCTGCGCACGGTTCTGCCCGATCATATACAGATTATTGATGGCAGTACAGGTACAGTGAACCATCTGAAGCAGCGGCTTGGACTGGTGGCTCAACATGGAGACAGAACAGGGAAACAAGTCACTTTCCTCAGTTCATCAGGCCGACCGGAAGAGCAGGAGAAGATGTACAGTGCACTTCAATATCTTGAGATGAACTCGAAGTAGGTTACACCATAGGAGGTGATAGCTATGCAGTCCATTTATCTTATCCGTCACGCCAAGGCCACAGGGCAGGAACCCCATGCAGAGCTTACAGATGAAGGGATCAGGCAGGCTGAAAAACTTGCAGATATCTTGGCTCATCATTCCATAACGTATATTGTCTCCAGTCCATGGAAAAGGGCTGTTCAGACGGCTATGCCACTGGGCATAGCAACGCTGCAACATATACATACGGATGAACGTCTCCAGGAGAGGATACTTAGCTCTCTTGATCTGCCTAACTGGATGGATGTACTGAAACGTACATACGATGATGTGGATTGGGTGGAAGAAGGCGGGGAATCTTCGAGAAACGCGGCTGCAAGGGGGCTGGCACTACTGGAAGAGTTGTGGAGCAGACCAGAACAGCACGGGGCCGTAGTTACACATGGGAACTTGTTATCACTGCTTATTCGTAAGTATGAACCATCCTTTGGTTATGAAGAGTGGACCAAACTGTCTAACCCGGATGTGTATGTGCTGGAGAGACAACGACCGGATGCAGGGATGTCCACCATTCGTAGAATTTGGACAGATTAAACAGTAAAAGAGTGCTCCAGCGATATTATATCAGCCAGAACACTCTTTTCGTTTATCTACGGGGCATATTTATAATGCAGCAATCATGATCATAACCCATCCAGCCAAAAATGCGACTCCGCCAAGTGGGGTAATGGCTCCCAATTTGCGAACACCCGTTACACTTAAAACGTACAGGCTGCCAGAGAACAGGATGATCCCGGCGAACATCAGCCATCCGGCAAGCATGACGAGTGAAGAGGATTCGAGACGGTCTGCGAGTAGTCCGATCAGGATGATGCCAAGTCCGTGGATGAGGTGATATTGAACACCGGTTTCATAGATTTTGATCATGTCAGCGGATAGTTTGCGCTTGAGCGCGTGTGCGCCAAAAGCACCCAAAGCAACAGCCAGGAACATCATAATACTGCCGAGTATAATCAGGGTTTGCAATGTGTTTTTCTCTCCTTTTAAGGGTAATTAGATATAACATCAAAGTGTGCTGTACGAGTATTGTCTACAGTTTGCGCAATTGAATCTGCCCAATGGAGTGATCGGCTTCCTTTTTCAGAATCAGTCTGGCACGTCCTTTGGTTGGCAAAATGTTTTCATGCAGGTTTTTGGCATTGATATCTTGCCAGATCTGGTTGGCCGTACGCACGGTTTCTTCTTCATCGATATTGGCGAATCGTTGATGGAAAAAGGAATCCGTGTTCTGGAAAGCTGTATTGCGGAGCAGCTTGAAACGCTCAACGTACCAGTGTCGTATATGCTCTTCTTCCGCATCAATGTAGATGGAAAAATCGAAGAAATCACTAACCAGCAAAGGCGTTTCCTTTTTGATCTGAAGTACATTTATACCTTCAATAATGAGAATATCCGGTTGACAGATCTGCTTCTCTTCCCCTTGAATGACATCGTAGGCGAGGTGAGAGTAGACGGGTGCTTTCACTTCGGGCTTGCCTGATTTCACATCCCCCATGAACTGAATCAGGGATTTGATATCATAGCTTTCCGGGAATCCCTTGCGGTTCATGATGCCCTTTTCTTGCAACACCGCATTGGGATATAAGAAACCGTCGGTTGTGACAAGGTCAACCTTCGGGCTATTCTTACCTCTGGCGAGCAGTGCCTGTAGCAAGCGGGCCGCTGTACTTTTGCCCACGGCAACACTTCCCCCGATTCCAATGATGTAGGGGGTGGGGAGGGCTTCTTTTTTCATAAAGGAGGCCGTTAGTTGATTCAGCTCTCGTGAAACTCTTGCATATAGGTCAATAAAGTGGGTCAGAGGCAAATATATATCTTCGACTTCTTGAATCGATACCTCTTCATTCAATCCCTTTAACTGTTCTAATTCGGCTTCCGTCAGTGGAAGAGTGGTCTGATGTTCTTTAAGTTCAGCCCATTCCTTGCGGTTAAACTCGATGTAAGGAGAGTATAAATTCATGAGATCCCGCTTTCTGTATGTAATATAATTGTGGACACAACCTTTAGTGTATCAAATTTCAGGAAACTGACAACACCTTTACATTGTGCCTTTCGTCAAAATGGAGCGAAAAACAACTTACTAGGAAAGTTTAACCCAATTTATGTTAAAGTCAACGTATACCATGCGGAAGGGTGACAGCAAATGATCGTATATGAGAGAGAGCATGATTTTGTTTTGACCGCACAGCATGAGCATGGATTAGTAGCCGGAGAGATGGCTTCCCACTGGAAAAATGAATTATTAGCCGATGCTACGCATCGGGATGAATTGATTCTAGCGGCCAAGGAACATGACCGTGGCTGGATTGAACTAGATTCGTCTCCGTTCTGGAATGATTACAGTCAATCGCCGTATTCGTTTCGTGACTTTCCATTGCGTCCGCGTTTTGTATTCTACCATAAAGGGATTGAAGAAGTTCGGCAGAAAAACCTCTACGCCGGATTATTGTGTAGCTTGATGTATACGGAACTGTTTCAGAAAAATCTGGGGGCCAATGCTCAGGATGATGATGACATCCGAGATTATCTGGAGCAAGAACACGAACGTCAGCTGGATTGGGAGAAACAGCTTGGTGGTGATGCTGAAGCACTGAAACAGAGGCTGCAAAGTGATGTGGAGATTATGCTTTTCTGTGATCAGCTCAGTCTGTTTCTCTGTATGGAGGAACCTGGAACACCTGCTGCGCGTTATGATTTTTTTGCAGAAGGGCTCAGTTGTACGTTTGATGCCTGTTCCAGACAACCGATTCAGGCAGAGTGGTTATCCAATGAAAAAGTAGGCCTGTCTTTTTTCCCGTTTGATGAGGACTTTACGATCGTTTTGCCTTATAAATCGGTGCCAAAGGCAAGTATCCGCAAATTTGGTATGCAACAGGCTTATCGCCGGGCTGAATGGAAGGAACGCCGGGTAGTGATTACGGAATTGAACTGAGAACTGGAAACTCCAGGTTTGAGGAAAGAGCAGCATAGAATATCACAAAACAGGCGGGCTTCTGATGTACAGGTGTACAGGGCGTCCGCCTTTCGTATGCATATATATCATCATAGACTATACTGTGAGACCGGTGAAAATACGAATGAATCAGAGTGGGAATAAAGAAGGAAAACACAGGTTATTCCCAGAAATGTTAGTGTACAGCAGAGAAGCGCATGTTAGCAGGAGGACGAATATGGATACTAGAATAGAGATTTTAACGATGTGTATGGTATGGGACAAAATGAATGATCAGGTGTTGTTAATGAATCGGCCGGACCGCAAAGGATTTCCGGGATACATCGCTCCTGGGGGGAAGGTAGATTTTCCTGAGAGTATCGTGGATGGTGCTGTGCGGGAGGTTCTGGAGGAGACGGGGCTAGTAGTCAATGAAATTACGTATAAAGGGCTTGATGAGTTCTGTGATCCCGAACAAGGATTGCGGTACATGGTATTTAACTATTTGGCGACTTCATTCGAGGGTCAGTTATTGCAAGATCCGCCCGAAGGCGAACTGTTATGGGTGCCGATGAAGCGGGTTTTTGAGCTGCCTATGCAGGATTGGTTCGCTGAACGTTTCCCACGTTTTTTCCAAAAAGGCACTTTTGAGCGGAGTGTGATCTGGGAGAAATCATCCGGACGTACGTTGCAAGAAACATTTATGGTGTATAGCGATTCCGTACTTGAACAGAGTGGGACCCGATAAGTTAAACCGTCAGAAGGAGGAAAAATCATGGGATACCAGCATGCCCTGCAAGGATACATTGCGGCGACGCTTGATGGGGAATGGAAATTAATCCATGAGCATTTAAGCTTGGGTTAGGATATAAAATAATGCCTCATAATGTATCATCCATATCTATATATTTATATCCAAATATTATGATATAATGAAGTTTACTATTTTTATAGGAGATGACTAGTCTGTGGGTAATAGTGTGTGATTAATAGATTGAGTAAACTAGTTTGTTGAAATGAAGAATGATATATTTGTGGATTTGCCATACATAGGCTTCTGCAAACAGAACGTAAATGAATATTGTACGATGAAAAGGTGGAGATTGGCATGAAATTGTCGTTCCGGATTTTGGACTGGGAAGAAGAGAGACCCTACGAACTTTTGTTGATGGCTGATCCTTCAAAAGCAATTGTGGATGAATACCTGAGTCGGGGTGTTTGTTTTATTGCCGAGTATGAAGGAGAGATGGTTGGGGAGTTCGTATTGTTGAAGACTCGTCCAGAGACTGCGGAGATTGTTAATATTGCCGTACAGGAAGAACTGCAGGGACAAGGTGTAGGCAAACACATGATTAAGGAAGCGATGGAAGCTGCACGTAGATTGGGATGCCGAATTCTCGAGATTGGGACGGGCAACTCCAGCTTTCATCAATTGAAGTTATACCAACGTTGCGGTTTCCGCATTATCGGGGTTGATCGTGACTTCTTTGTGAGGCATTATGAGGAAGAGATTATAGAGGATGGTATCCGCTGTGTGGATATGATCCGTATGGCCATAGATCTGGATGCTGTTACAGAGGATGAAAACGAAAGGAAGAGCCCTTAAGTGAATCGGTATACACATATTGGGGTATATGGCTTGGTCGCTTGGGAGGACCAATTCCTGTTGATTCATAAGGCTCGCGGAGCATACCAGGGGCAATGGGATTTACCAGGCGGAAGGCTGGAATTTGGCGAGCAACCTGAGACTGCTCTTCATCGTGAGATTGAAGAGGAGACGGGCCTGACCCATCTACAAGTGATGATTCGTTCTGCGGAGTCTACGGTACTGGAATGGGTGTATCAAGGTGAGCCGGAAGAGCTGCACCATATCGGGATGTTGTATGATGTTGTTTTGACCGCAGCCAGTCGGCCGGATCATATCAAAAAAGAACCCGATGGCGAAGATTCGCTGGGCGCGGACTGGTTTACACTGGAGCAAGTTAGAGATCTTTCCCTAACGCCGTTTGCAGAGTATATGATTAGCCAAAGTACATCTTGATGTGCATCCTCAACTTTATTGTTAACTTAAATTTGCTGAATGCAAAGAAGCTGCTCGGATAATTCATGTCTGGGCCAGCTTTTTGCTGTGGGTCTCCTGAAGAAAACCCCAAT
Organism: Paenibacillus xylanexedens; assembly: GCF_017874615.1. GTDB lineage: Bacteria > Bacillota > Bacilli > Paenibacillales > Paenibacillaceae > Paenibacillus > Paenibacillus xylanexedens. The sequence goes on along the minus strand of NZ_JAGIKV010000002.1, from coordinate 254,516 downwards.
TATTTGTTGAATGTGACGTCAAATGGTTAATGTTTAACTTGACGGTTTGTTTTTGCACATAATGGACCACAATTCAATTAAGGAGGTAAAATGGGAGATCGTATGCCTATTTTGTTGTAATTAAGCGTTCGTTGTTCTACTCAAATTGATCGATTTATTCGATTCATCTAATTTATGCATCAATTGAACTAAAAATAGGAAATGCTCCTGAGCGTAAAAGTTTATAGAATAGATAGTAGAACATGGACTTCACTTGAAGAAGAGGAGAAAGTGTAACCTTCGAACGGATCAGGACAGTATTCGACATCTGTGCGACGGTATATACAATCATTGTTTTACTTTGATTTTGAAAACGCAGACAAACCTTGACGGGAGCGTCGGACTAACGTTACTACCACCAACAGCACGATTATTGGACTTCATGAAAAATTTCGCTTAAAATGTTGAACGAACGCAAATTACGGCTTAGTCAATGATTTCCGTCAAAAACTTATGACTAAATCAAGACGGAGGGAACGTCGATGACGATCGTGGAAGGCAACAAGAAGCCCTGGGAAAGTTACTATGGCCCCAATATGGGATACGTACAGGAACAATATGAATTATTCACTCAAGACCCTGGTTCGGTTACACCGGCTTATCGTGAACTATTTGAACAATGGGGTGCACCGCCGATGTCTGGCAGGGATGCACGCACAACCTTGAATTCCGGCAACGCCCAATCGGCTTCCGGAAGCGTAGACATTCAACTATTACAGAAAGCGGTTACAGCGGGTAAACTGGTATGGAACATCCGTACCTATGGTCATCTTGCTGCAGATATAGATCCGCTTGGAATCAGTGAAGATACAGACACATCTTTGCTGGAACCTCAGCATTTTGAATTAAACGAAGAAGATCTGAAAGCTTTGCCTGCTTCCCTGATCTGGGAAGGTGCAGATGGACAGACAGCAACCGGATGGGATGCAATCCAACGCTTGCGTCAGATATACACTGGACCCATGGCCTACGAATTCAGTCATGTGCACGAAGTTCAAGAGCGTGAGTGGCTGAATCGTCGTGCGGAATCCCGGACATCACCGGCTCCACTTACGCCGAAAGAACGTAAGGCTTTGCTGGAACGTTTGGTTGAAGTTGAGCAATTTGAAGATTATCTTCACAAAACATTTGTTGGGCAGAAACGTTTCTCCATCGAAGGTAACGATGTGCTTGTGCCGATGCTGGATGAAGCTGTTCGCATCATGGCAGAAGCCGGATCAAGCCACATTCTGATGGGTATGGCCCACCGTGGACGGTTAAATGTACTGGCTCATGTTTTGGGCAAACCGTACAGCAAAATTTTCTCTGAATTTCATCATGCTCCGAACAAAGATTTGGTTCCATCGGAAGGATCGACTGGAATCAACTACGGTTGGACGGGGGATGTCAAATATCATATGGGTGCCAACCGTTTTGTAAAAGACGGGGAAACTGTACAGGCACGCCTTACTCTGGCGAATAACCCGAGCCATCTGGAATACGTTAATCCGGTTGTACAAGGGTTTGCTCGTGCGGCTCAGGATGACCGGCGTGACCCTGGGTATCCGAAGCAGGACGTGACGAAGGCAGCCACCATATTGATGCATGGTGACGCAGCATTCCCTGGAGAAGGGATCGTTGCAGAGACGCTGAACTTCAAAGCTTTGCCAGGATATCAGAATGGCGGAACCATCCATATTATCGTCAATAATCGTCTGGGTTTCACTACAGATAGCAGTGATTCCCGTTCAACGTACTACGCAAGTGACCTTGCTAAAGGGTACGAAATTCCGATTGTACACGTGAATGCGGACAATCCGGATGCTTGTATTGCGGCCATTCGTATGGCAGCCGAGTATCGCAATCGTTTCAAAAAGGATTTCCTGATCGACTTGATCGGTTATCGTCGCTACGGCCATAACGAAACCGATGATCCCGAAACAACTCAACCTATCGTTTATGACAAGGTGAAAAACCATCCAACGGTAAGCCACTTGTATCAGGATCAGTTGAAAGAGGAATCGATTATCGATGATGCATCCATTACGAGCATTCGCGATGGAGTAACGAACAAATTAAAAGAAGCTTATGACCAGATGAAGAAAAATGAAGTACATGAATATTATCAGCGGAAAATCAGTGAGCCGGAGGCTGTTACGATTACTCCGACTGCGGTACCGCTTGAGAATCTTCGCAGCATTAATGCCGATCTGCTGAAATGGCCTGAGAACTTCAATGTGTATCCGAAGTTACAGCGGATTTTGCAACGCCGGAGCACTTCCCTGAACGAAGGGGAAAAAGTGGATTGGAGCCTTGCGGAGACACTCGCATTTGCAACCATTCTGGCAGATGGCAAGCCAATTCGGATTAGTGGACAGGATGCCGAGCGTGCTACATTCGCTCATCGGAATCTGGTGTTGCATGATTCGGAGAATGGAGCAAAGTTCTGCCCATTACATCACTTGCCACAGGCAAGAGCATCCTTTGCAATCTATAACAGTCCGTTGTCTGAAGAATCCGTTGTTGGATTCGAATACGGATATAACGTATATTCACCCGATACACTGGTCATCTGGGAAGCTCAATTCGGTGACTTTGCCAACTGTGCACAGGTTATCTTTGATCAGTTTGTATCCGCGGGTCGTGCCAAATGGTCTCAGAAATCTAGTCTGGTCATGTTGCTACCACATGCGAATGAGGGTCAGGGACCTGAGCATACAAGTGCTCGCCTTGAACGCTTCCTGCAGCTTTGTGCAGAAGACAACATGACGGTTGCCAACTTGTCGAGTGCTTCTCAGTACTTCCACTTGTTGCGTCGTCAAGCTTCCTTGACTGAAACGGAAGATGCTCGTCCACTTGTGATGATGTCACCGAAAAGTCTCATTCGGAATCCACGTGTTGCTTCACCGGCAGTCGAATTCAGCGAAGGCAAGTTTGAGCTTGTGCTGGAGCAAGCCGGACTGGGTACACAGCCGGATCGCGTAGAGCGCATTATTTTGTGCAGTGGCAAGATTGCCATTGACCTGGAAGATGCTATTGAAAAAGATAAAGCAGATCGGTCATGGCTTCACATTATCCGTGTGGAACAGTTGTATCCGTTCCCGGCAGAAGAGATCAAACGTATACTCGCACGTTTCAGCAATGTAACAGAACTGGTATGGGTACAGGAAGAAAACAAAAACATGGGTGCCTGGACATACATGGAGCCTCGTCTTCGTGAAGTTGCCCCGGAAGGCACAACCGTTAGATACGAAGGTCGCCCGGAACACGCAAGTCCTTCCAGCGGTTATCAGCTTGTGCATAGTATGGAACAGCAACAGATTATTACATCTGCGTTGAAACAAACGACGAAGAATAATATTCCACTGGGGAGGTAACAGCTGTGAGTGAAATTAAAGTACCTGCAATGGGTGAGTCAATAACTGAGGGAACTGTATCCAGATGGATGGTTAAAGAAGGGGATACCGTTAATCAGGGTGATGTGCTTCTTGAACTGGAAACGGATAAAGTAAATATTGAGATCAGCGCAGAAGAAAGTGGCGTGCTGGAGAAGATCATTCGTCAGGAAGGAGAGACGGTAGTGATCGGTGAAACGATCGGTACACTCTCAGCTGGTTCTGGAGGAGGAAGCGGTGCACCCGCTTCCGAACCAGCAGCTGAAGAGAAAAAGGCCGTTACTCCTGCACCTGAAGCTCCAACACCACCACCAGCACCTGCTGCGGCAGCACCGGAGTCATCCGATAGTGCCAAGACGGCTTCACCGTCTGCTCGTAAGCTTGCACGTGAACGTGGTATCGAACTGGATCAGGTTCAGAGCAAAGATCCGATTGGACGGGTATACCAGGATGATGTGAAGAGCCATAACAATCAGGCGCCTGCTCCTGCTGCTCCACCTGCGAGTAAAGCTCCAGCAGCACCAAGTGCTCCGGCAGCGGGGAGTTCCACTTATACCAAACCAGTGGAGCGTCAACGCATGTCTCGTCGCCGTGCAACCATTGCGAAACGTCTGGTAGAGGCTCAGCAGACAGCAGCCATGTTGACTACGTTTAATGAAGTAGATATGACTGCCATCATGGATGTACGTAAACGCCGTAAGGACAAGTTCAAAGAGAAACATGAGATCAACTTGGGCTTCATGTCCTTCTTCACCAAAGCGGTTGTGGGGGCTCTGAAAAAATTCCCTACAATCAACGCAGAGATTGATGGCGAAGATGTTGTACTCAAAAAGTATTATGATATCGGCATTGCCGTATCTGCGAAGGAAGGACTGGTTGTACCGGTTGTGCGTGATGCTGATCGTCTGGGCTTTGCCGAGATCGAGAAGAGCATTGCGGACCTGGCATCCAAGGCTCGTTCCAACACGCTGGCGTTATCTGATCTGCAAGGTGGAACGTTCACCATCACCAATGGTGGAACATTTGGTTCCTTGTTGTCTACGCCAATTCTGAATACACCTCAAGTGGGTATTCTGGGGATGCATAAGATCCAGCTTCGTCCAGTGGCTATTGATGCAGAGCGGATGGAGAACCGTCCAATGATGTACATCGCGTTGTCCTACGATCACCGGATTATCGACGGTAGTGAAGCTGTACGTTTCCTCGTGACCGTGAAAGAACTGCTTGAAGACCCGGAATCCCTGTTAATTGAAGGTTAATCCATAACGTTTGATTATAGCTATTATTCATATCGCTTAACAAGAAAACCCCTGAACTGGAGCGCAGCGTGAGCTGTACATCCGATTCAGGGGTTTCTTTTGGCTTTTGATATGTTGTCTCCGCCTCTATTATATAGAGTCAGCCGTCTCGGTAGGGCTCACCGGACTAGGATGTGTATTCAAGCCAGGGGTATTCCGCTCTAGCCAGTTCACAACGTGCTGGGCTACTTCTGTTCGATTGATCTCATGCAGCATTTCATGGCGTCCATCGGGATACAGGCGATACTCAATATTCTCCAGGTGAAGTTTCTTATATTGCGAGACCAGATTAAGAACGCCTTTGCCATGAAGTCCGACAGGGTCCTTCTCACCTGAGAACAGGTATACGGGTTTGTGTTTGGGTATGCGCTCCATATTGTGTGGAAGATGGACTTCGAGCAGCAATTTGAAAAAGTCGCGGAAAAATCCTGCTGTACAGACCACTCCGCACAGGGGATCATCAATGAACCGTTGAACCTCTTGCGTGTCCCGGGACAACCAGTCAAACGGTGTCGTCGCAGGGCGGAAAGAGCGGTTAAATCCGCCAAATACAATCGCATTGAGCAGCATGCTGGGATGAGTAGCCCCCTGAATGCCACATTGCAAGAAGGCGAGCTTCTCTCCAATACGGAGAAGACCGCGTCTGCCATTGGTCCCGGATAAAATAAAGGCATGGTATTGTTCATGACCAGCGTACATGAGATGTTGTACCAAGAATGAGCCCATGCTATGTCCCATTAGAAACAGGGGCACCCTAGGATTCTCCTTGGCGGCTACTTCGCCCAGATTGATCATATCACTCGCCATCCAGCGGAAGGCATCGATGCCAGCATTACCAAGCAACTTGGCATTCTCCACAGTTTTGCCATGACCCCGATGGTCATTAGCATAAACCGCATAGCCATTTTGGGTAAGAATGTCGGCGAATTCTGCGTATCGGGCTGCTGTCTCGCCCATGCCGTGTGCAATTTGCACGACACCTTTAACGTTGCATTCCGGATCGGGAAGCCAGCGGTACACATAAATACGGGTACCTTCACTAGCGACCAAGGCAAAGGTAGATTCCTGCATCTCGTGTAATTCCTCCTTCACGGGTCACATATAAGCTTGATTTAGGGCAGATAAGAGCGAAGAACAGTGGTATTCCCGTTCAATGTATAAGAACCCAGATTGGCTGGCAAGAGATAACATTGTCCAGCTTTCAATTCAATGCTGTCTGATTCAGCATGTGCCCACTCCAAAGTTCCTTCTCCTTCACAGACAACGAGAATCGTGAAGCTGTCAGGATTGGTGGAGAGTTCCCAACGTTTAGTCACAATCCCTTTTTCAACTACAAAATAAGGGCATTCCGCAAGCTTGAGCCATTCACCAGAAGTAGCGTTATTTGTTTTCATCGTTGAGGCACCTGCGCCCTCATAGGCGGTGACATTTAATGAGTCTTCAACATGCAACTCACGTGGTTTGCCATCCAGCCCTGGACGATTGTAATCGTATATCCGGTACGTCGTATCCGAGTTTTGCTGAATCTCAGCGACAACGACACCTGCACAGAGCGCATGCACTGTTCCAGCAGGGATAAAGAACGTATCACCAGCTTCTACAGGTACCTGACGAAGGGTATCCATCACCGTGCCGTTTTCTAATGCTTCTTTTAATGTTGCCCGATCAACGCCTTCATTCAAGCCATAGATGATGTGTGCGCCCGGTTTTGCATCAAGTACATACCACATTTCTGTTTTGCCAAGCTCGCCTGGAGGAAGTGCCTCATACTCGTCTGTTGGATGAACCTGAACGGACAGGTCATCGTTGCAGTCAAGCAGCTTAATCAGAAGGGGGAAACGGCCGCCTTTTTCAGAGACACCTTTAGTTCCGAGCCATTCGGTGCCCAGTTGTTCACGAACTTCATCCAGACCCTTGCCAGCCAGTGCTCCATTTAATACCTTGGTTGTACCGTTGGGATGATCTGCAATCATCCATCCTTCTCCGATATGTCCTTCAGGGGGCGTAAGGCCGAATTGCTCCAGCGCACGACCGCCCCACACACGTTCTTTGAACTCAGGTTGGAATTGTAATGGGTATGGCGTAGACATCAGTAATCTCTCCTCTAGTATATGAAATGGTGGATCGCTTTAATCAGTCATGGGCATGTAGTCGCCATGAGCAAACAAGTGAATACGTTTGCATATGTAGATGTAGAACACAGATCGCAGTAAGAAAAAGCCGTTAATAGCTCGCCCTGCGATTGTGTCTAGTTTATTGTATTTGGTGAACAAAGGAAATTATTTTTTCTCGATTCCGATCAGAAAAGGAGAAGTTTCTCGCTGCAATTGGCGATACATCACAACCTGTGCCTGTTCCACCGAAAGGGCAGAGGACCAGTCCAATACAGCTTCTGCTTCCTGTGCCCCTCCGTCATGACCAGGGTAGAGCACAACCGTAATGATGCCGCGAGGACGTAATAAAGCGAGTGCAGCTTCGAGTGCAGCGATTGTGCTGTCTGTCTCGGTGATGATGGAGGAATCTGCACTTTCTGAAGGCAGGTACCCCAAGTTGAACATAACTGCACCTACCGCACCAAGCCATGACTCAGGCACCGCTTCTGCCATTCGATCATGGCTGAGTTGAAGCATGGAGATGGAGCCAAGCTTGGCTTCATCATTTTGTTTTCGAATCCGGGCCTGTGCCAGCGTGAGGGCTTCACTTTGAATATCGAATCCAATGACTTGACCACGTCTGCCTACTTGTTGTGCCAAAAATAGTGTGTCTGCTCCTGTACCCACCGTTGCATCTATGGCCAGATCACCTGGCTGCAGACGGGAAGCAGTCCACTGATGCGCACAGCTGAGAACTGAAAGAAAGCCCATCTATGCTCGCCTCCAATACTTACCTTGCCATGAATCCCGCTCTCGCAGCTCACGATCAATGGAGTTTAACACTTCCCATTTGTTCATGGACCACATCGGTCCAATCAACAGATCACGCGGTGCGTCGCCTGTAAGACGGTGCACGATCATTTCCGGTGGAAGCATCTCCAGTGTATCTACGATCAATTTGATATACTCGTCCTGATCCAGAAAACGTAAAAGACCAGCTTCGTATTGCTTCACCATTGGTGTTTTGCGCATCAGATGTAGCAGGTGAATCTTGATTCCCTGTACATCCATATTGGCAACTGCCCGTCCAGTGTCCAGCATCATCTCATGTGTCTCTTGAGGCAGACCATATATGATATGTGTACACACTCGTATATTCCGTTTGCGCAGTTTCTCAACCGCTTCTTCGTAACACTTCGTGTCGTGCGCGCGATTAATCAATGTTGATGTGGAATCATGGATCGTTTGAAGGCCCATCTCAACCCACAGATAGGTGCGTTCGTTCAGTTCAGCCAAATAATCAACAACGTCATCTGGCAAACAATCCGGGCGAGTGGCGATGGACAAGCCAACAACACCGGGTTGCTCAAGAATTTCTTCAAAATATTCGCGCAGCTCCTCAACCGGAGCATACGTATTCGTATAGGCTTGGAAGTAGCCAATATAATGGGCTTTAGGCCACTTGAGGTGCTGTTTATCTCGAATTGTATTGAACTGAGTGACCAGATCTTCACGTCTGCTGCCAGCAAAATCGCCTGATCCACGCGCACTGCAGAAGGTGCAACCACCTTTGGCAATGGAACCGTCGCGGTTGGGACAGGTGAATCCAGCATCCAGCATCACTTTGAAAACCTTATTGTTAAATTGATCGCGCATCTCATAATTCCAGGTATGGAATCGTTTATCTCCCCACAGGAGAGGGGACTGTAATGCAGGTGCATTCATCTTCAGGGTACTCCTTTGGCTGTCGAATTACCGTAATCATACGTGAACAAAAGAAGAAGCGCTATGCGATTTCCGTCATAGACGATGGATAGCGATTATAGGTGTCTTCATGAACTTTTATCATTGTATCAAAAAACTAAAAAAAAAGGGAATCGAAACGCAAAAATAGGCCGTAAAATCAAGGTTTTTCCCTTGCTATAGTTTACACCTTATGTTATATTTAAATCAGCGTCAGACACCATCTAATGGGTATTATTCATCATAGCATTTGAATCAACGTTGACGTCATGGACCATACTATACCGTGAGGTGATATGAATGAATTCCCAAGTTAAAAACAATGAATTGAATCATGTGTCTGTTGAATTGACGGCAGAAGAAGCACTGGCTTTAACAGGTGTTCGTTTTAATGGAAATCCGAAAGTGAAAGCGGCTGCAAGACAAAAAGTTCGCGATGCTTTCGAAAAGACATTTGATTTTTCACACCAAGATAAGGTAGACTATGAACTACTAAAGTAGTTGGACCCCAATTCCAAATAAATCGAAGAGGGAATCTTTGAGATTTGCCCAAAGTGGCAGATCCGAAGATTCCCTTTTCATTGCTCTTTACAATTTGCCAGTTCTTCGGCAAAATAAGTCTGAGACAAGTATGGGACAAACGGAGGAATAAAATGCGTTTACGTGGCAGAAAAGGGATAAGAGAAAATCTGGAGCAACAAGTTGATCTTGTTGTACTGGACCCCAAGCAACATAAAGGAAAATGGTCTGAACTGTTTGGCAATGATCACCCGATCTTCGTGGAATTTGGTATGGGTAAAGGTCAATTTATCAGCCAAATGAGTTATAAATATCCGGAATTTAATTTCATCGGTATTGATATGTATGATGAACTGGTGCGTCGTGCCAGTGAGAAAGCTCGTAATGCGTGGAGTCAGGCTGATGTGGAGACACCTCCGAACCTGAAGCTGGCGCTGGCAAATATCGAACAGATCGAAGAAGTTTTTGAACCGGAAGAACTGGAACGCATTTATTTGAACTTCAGTGATCCTTGGCCAAAAGCAAAGCATGCACGTCGACGTTTGACGCACCCGCGCTTCCTGAAGAAATACACGGAATTGCTTAATCCCAAAGGTCAGATTCATTTCAAAACCGATTCGGAGACGCTGTTTGATTTCTCACTCAACGCCATTGCCGACTTCGGCCTGCAAATGACCAATATTTCTTTGAATCTGCATCGTGATGGTTTGAATGAAGAACATGTGATGACGGAGTACGAGCAGAAATTCATGGGTAAAGGTATGAACATTCACCGGGTTGAAGTGATTGTGGGTGAAGAGGCCCTGCGTGAGTATCAGCAGACACGTCTGGACAAGTATAAAGTTCGTGAAGCTTCGGATGATTCTGGCGAAGATCAGGAAAAGGAATAAATCGAAATCTAACTTAAACTCATTAAAGAAGAGCGACACATGAGGTGAATGATTCATTCTCATAGGTCGCTCTTTTTTTTGCATTAACAATCGATGTGCAATGCTCCATAAACTCAAGTCTGGTATGGTATGATTTCAAAAGTTCTCTGAATGAAATTCTTTGCGGCGATAATCGTTTGGTGTAACACCATTGAACTTTTTGAACATGCGATAGAAGTATGAACTGTTGGTGAATCCGGTTCTCTCGGCAATGTCGGCAACGGAGTTCTCCGTCTCCACCAGCAGATGCTGGGCCTTGGCTATTCGGGTCTCGTTAATCACGTCCGTGAGCCCTTTCAGGGTGAGCTGTTTGTAGAGCCTGCTCACATAGATGGGCGACATGCCCAACTCATCTGCAATGGAAGTTAGACAGAGATTGGGGTCCGCATAGTCCCGCTCTATAATGCCATTGATTTTGCGAATCAACTCTTCGTGCTTCAGCGTGCGTTTCTCCTCGACTTTGGAACCAAGCTCATCAAACATCCGATAGAAGTGTTCATGTACTTCACTAATGTCTTCCGCGTCTTTGACAGGCAGCATTAGACCATCCGAGACTGAATTAAGTGTGAGTTGATTATTCTTCTTGAGGGTATTTCGTACATGGTTCAGTGTCATCGTCAGATGGGATAAGGCTAGTTGGAAGACGGTAAATGGATAATCGGCTGTCTCGCCGACGATGTCTGCATAGACTTGTTTTGCTTCTCGCGTCTTGCCTGTCATTAGATGATCGACAAGTTGTCTTTCCTTACCTGCTGGGAATGCGTACTCCTTGGCATGATAAGCCATGATGTCAGAGGTATAGATCAGACAGCCCGGTCCCATGAACAAACGATGCAGTGAGGCTTCGGCTGATCTGGTGTAGGATGCAATACTGTCTTCCAATGAATCTTCTTCCGTACCGATCGTACAGGAGATGGAGCATTTCAAATGGGTCATTACAGCGGCCTGCATCATACGCAGCAGCTCTTCGATCCGGTTATGAGCGGGTTGCCCAAGTTCATCGCTTTCCTCTTTTTCATTGAAGACGAGTGTGATCAGATCACCGCCCATGTCCACAGCTTCCGCATTGTAGTGGAGATCGGCTGTCTCGGTGCATATGTTCATCATGGCGTATTTTACAAGCTGGGTCTCATCACGGTACGTTTCGCAGAATTCGGTAAAATGGTCAATACGCAGCAATACCAGCCTGGATGCACGCTGAACATCAATGGAGGAACCATAGAACTTCATCCGTTCTTCCAGCATACCTCCAGTTACTGTTTCGCGGCCTTGCAGGGCCCCTCGTAGAAAATCCTGCCGTAACAAATGAAGACTGCCACGTCGCTCTGCTTCCATCACACGTAAACGAACAAGTACCTTATCAATAGGGTGATATAGTTTTCGGGACACAAGGTAAGAGAGCAGTAAGCCTGCGAAGAGAAGTCCAACACAAAACAGAACGGTATGTGTGCGCATACTCCGTATATCTGATGTAATCAGATCATAAGGTGTTATTCTTACATAACGCCAACCCAGATCATCGGGAGCGGTATAGGTGATGAGAGATTTTTCTCCGTCGACCTTCTCGGTAAAGTAAGCTGATTGCCCCGTATCCTGCATAATTGGCTTCATAAAAGCTTCGCTGGAGAGATTTTTCATCAATGCACGGTCGCCAAAGTCAGATAAAAGGTCTCCATTCTCATTCACGATAAAGGTTTTGCCTGGTTGATCCACAGCATTCATATTCGGACTGAGCCAATCATCCTTGATATTAACGATAACAGCATAGTTTAGCTTCGCATTATCATTAATCGTGTCATAACAGAGATAGGTGTAGCTGTTAACCTCTGTTGCTTCGGTAGAGCCGACCTGATATGTACGCGGGATGGGGACAAAAGGTTTATAGTCATGGAAGCGTTGGAGGATGCTTGTAATCCCCTGATCGTCGATCTCCGAGACGGACTGCTGCCCATTGCGCACGTCGGAACTGATAAAGAATTCATTGCTTTTGGAGTTATATACATAGATGGATTCGATAAAGGGAAGGGACATACGGTAGTTGTCTAGCTGCTCCATCGCCGATGTGATCTCATAAATATTTGGTTTGGAATAGAGCAGTAATGAAGAGATGGTGTAGTCCTGATAAATCTGATATGACAATGATTTTGCAGTCTCGGTCATTTTGGCCACTTCACGGCTGGTTTGAGTAAGACTGTTCATATCTGTACGATACACCTGACGAAGAGCAATCCGATTATAGTTGACGTACAAAATAGAAGAAGCCACAAGTAAGGTAGCGACGGTACTGATAATAATGCCGATCAGAATCCGTGTGAAGACCTTCTGACTGTCCTCTGAACGTTTACGCATTCTTCTTCCCCCTCGAACCTCCTGTTTTGGGTGAACAACATAGAATTTCATATACATACGTGAGGCTTCATAGTTGGATGAGCAGAAGAGCAAGAGTAACTTGAATTATATATTATGTATGCGTTTACATCAATGATGGACAGGTTGTTTTGCCTGTTTTCTCTACATAAAGTTCAGCTTTCGCTGGATTGTTCACTAGGTGTAGCCTATGCACGATATCAACATTTGTGAACAGATGTGTGTCGATGTCTGTACATTTCATGGTTCGTTCGTTTTGTTCATAGTTCATTTCGCAGAATCGTTCATTTTCTGAAGGGAAGCTTCAGTATCCGTAAGTGAAGAGAGCATCTACAATAAAAAGAGAGCTCCACCACGCAGCACCGCAAGAAATTCGGGAGGGATCGAGCCATGCTCAAAGAATTGAACAAAAACAAAATCATGTTTCTGATGCTGTTGCCCACGCTGATCTTTTTTCTGATTAACTCGTATTTTCCGATGGTCGGCATCTATTATGCGTTCACCCGGTATGATTTTGAAGGCGGATTATTTGGTAGTCCATTTGTCGGTCTGGAGAACTTTAAGTTCCTATGGCAATCCGGAATGTTGCTCAAGCTCACGACCAATACCGTGGGTTACAATCTCGCCTTCATTATATTAGGAAACGGTCTGGCGATCTTCTGTGCGATCATGCTTAGCGAGATCCGGGGCAGGTTATTCAAAAAAATTACGCAATCCGTCATGTTTTTGCCGTATTTCATCTCATTTGTACTATTAAGTGTAATCGCTTACAACATGTTTAACTACGAGTCGGGTTTTGTGAACACGGTGCTCAAACGTTTTGAGGCCGGCCCGGTCGACATTTATAACACACCCTGGATCTGGGTGTTCCTGATCATCATCTTTTATCTATGGAAAAATCTTGGATACAGCATGGTCATCTATCTGGCCGCCATAACGGGTATCAGTGACGAGTATTATGAAGCTGCCCGAATCGACGGGGCGAATATATTTCAGCGGATCTGGTACATTACGGTACCGATGTTGAAGCCAACCTTTGTCATCCTGTTGTTGTTCTCACTCGGCAGCATTATGAAGGGGCAGTTTGACCTGTTCTATCAACTGATCGGCAACAACGGGGTGCTGTACAACGCTACAGATATTATTGATACGTATGTGTATCGTTCACTGAAAGTCACGTTTGATATCGGGATGGCAACGGCTGCTGGTCTGTATCAGTCCTTGTTTGGATTCATTTTGATCATGACCGTCAACTATATTATCCGCAAAGTAAATGAGGACTACGCCTTGTTCTAGAACGCCCGCAGGGCAGGAGGGAGAATGATCATGAACACGCCGATGAATACTCACACCCGTACGAATACGCGTCTCAGAGATTCGGAATTCACTTTCATGTTTCAACTGATTTCCTACAGCTTTATCATCGTTTTATCAATCATGTGCTTGCTACCGTTTCTGCTGATTCTATCCGGTTCATTCAGTAGCAACGAGTCTATTGTGAGGGATGGTTATCACCTCTTTCCAACGGACTTTTCCCTGGAAGGTTACAAAATGGTGTTCAAATTCCCGACCCAGGTACTCAAGGCTTATGGGGTAACAGTCTTTACAACGGTGGTGGGGACTACGCTAGGGCTGTTCCTCATCACGATGGCCGGATTTGTGCTCCAGCGTAAGGATTTTAAATATCGGAATACCTTCTCGTTTTTTATCTACTTTACAACGTTGTTTGGTGGGGGGCTCGTGCCTTGGTACATTATGCTGGCGAACTACTTCAATCTCACAGATACGTACACCGTACTGATTTTCCCGGGGTTGATGACACCATTCCTCATTATCCTGATGAAAAACTTCATTCGCTCGGCAGTGCCGGATGAATTGATTGAGTCCGCCAAAATTGATGGAGCGAATGACTTCCGCATCTATTTCAGCATTGTGTTGAAACTGGCGATGCCAGGTATCGCAACCGTAGGTTTGTTTCTAGCACTGGGTTACTGGAATGACTGGTTTACCTCATCCCTCTTCATTAACAATCCAGATATGTACCAACTGCAATTTTATCTCTACAACACGATGAACACGATTACCTTCATTGACCAGATGGCGATTGGCACGGGGATCACACTCAGTCAGGATGTGCCTACCGAATCAACCAAGATGGCAATGGCTATCGTTGTAACGGGACCGATTTTGTTCCTGTATCCGTTTGTACAACGTTATTTTGTCAAAGGACTCACCATTGGTGCAGTGAAAGGTTAGAACGTGAACACGCTGTGGGTGTCAGGCCATTGACATCATTTCTGGTCTGAAGCATGGCGAGTCTGCGCTAACATATAAAGGTTCACCACAAAAAGGGAGGATGCGTATGCGTAACAAAACAATTCGGCACCTGTCTCTGGTACTTGCCCTGATGTTATTCGCCGGGGTACTTGCCGCATGTAATAACGGTTCGGGGGGATCGACGCAAGGAAGCGAGCAGGGAGGAACATCCGGGAACAAAGGCGAGAAAGTCACGCTTCAATTTTACATGCTTGGGGATGCTCCGAAAGATCTGCCTGTCATTGAATCCGAGATCAATAAGTTGGCGGAGGCTGATCTGAACGTCAATGTGAAATTCAACTACACATCATGGACCGACTGGGATCAAAAATATAAACTGCTGCTGTCTTCTGGACAGCCGATCGATCTGATCTTCACAGCGGATTGGACATTCTACCAGTCCTATGCCAAAAAGGGCGCGTTCCTGCCACTGGATGAAATGTTGCCTAAAGCAGCGCCAGCACTGAAAGCTCATGTACCTGATGACATGTGGAATGCTGTCAAAATCAATGACAAAATCTATACGGTTCCATCCACTTGGATTGAGTATGTAACCGAGGGAATTGCGTACCGTGAGGACTTGCGTGAGAAGTACAATCTGCCGAAGCCGGAATCTTTGGAGACACTCGAAGCGTATCTGGAGGGCATCAAAGCCAACGAACCCAATATGATTCCGATTGCGGATAGCAATGCCAACCATACCCATGGTATTCGTCAATTGACATCCAAGCTGGTTAATACAGCAGGTCAACTTCCATATGGACTGGATATTATGTATGACACACCAACAACTGTGACGTCCTACTGGGGATCGGCGCAACATCTCGAAGACCTGAAAACATACAAACGTTGGATGGACAAAGGATTTTTCCCGAAAAACGTACTGAATGTAAAAGATACATCCAACTCGTTGTTGCAAAATGGAAAAGCGGCTGTTGTTCTGTCTGGGGAAAACCCTAACAAATTTAATGCAGATGTCATCAAGGTACAGTCTACTCATCCAGATTGGAAACTGGCTTATTTCCCGTACCCGAATGCGAAAGGGTTTGCACAACCGGTTCACCCGATCCACAATGGTTTTGCGATTCCGCGTAGCAGTAAAAACCCGGAAAAAGCATTGGCATTTTATGAGAAACTTGTGACAGACAAACGATATAACTGGTTGACTGAATACGGCGTTGAAGGCAAAAACTTCGAGGTAGATAATGGATACTACAAAATGGTCGGAGATGCACAAACAAACGGCTTCCCGCGTGAGGGCATGAACGGCTGGGCTTGGCGTAATCCGGAATTCATGCTCTATGATAAAACCTTTGATGATGTCCTGACCATGTTTGAAGATCTCGACAAAATCAAAAAGCCGGATATTTATACCGGATTTGCTGAAGACTGGACTCCGTACCAAGCCGAGAAGGCTGCATTGGAGCAAGTGGAAAAACAATATTTGTATCCGCTTAATGTAGGTTTAGTGGCAGACGTAGAAGCTGGACTGAACACATTTATGGAGAAGGCTAAACAAGCAGGATTGGAAAAAATTCAGGCAGAATACACTAAGCAGTGGCAGGAGTACTTGAAGTTAGCAGGCATTCAATAGTTTGTATTTTTCTTCATAAAGAAAAGGTGCCTTCAAATCCGAAGGCACCTTTTCAATGTGGTTGCAGGCTTGTTTGAAGCCGTTGGTTAGAGGCGTGATTGGACGAAGAATACGGGAAGCGACATCCTATTGGGATAAATTCATAAACGGGCCTCTTCTGCGGATGAAGGACGAACATCCTCCAGCAGATCGATAATACTTTGAGCGCTCTGCATTGGATGAACCTTGGCGATTTCCGCCAGATGACGTTTGCGTTTACGTACAACATCCGGGTAGTGATGCAACAGCTTGTTCATCCATTTAACCACTACGTCGGGGGAAGTTATGGGTTCTCCCAACCCTCTTGCCGTAAAATAATGGACGTTTTCTTCCTCCTGACCAGGTATAGGGTTGTGGAACAACATGGGAATTCCTTTGGCCAAGCCTTCACTGCAAGTCATTCCCCCAGGTTTGGTAATCAGAAGGTCGGATACTTCCATTAATTTGTCCACTTCGTTGGTGTATCCCATAATGTGAATGTTTTCTTTGCGGTACATCGGGTTCTGTTCCATGCTGATCCGTGTTTTATCATTGTGACCCAGACAAAAAATGATCTGAATATCTTCATGCCAGCGTGTCAGCAGCGGATGGACCAGCTTGTCGCTGAGCATTCCCCAACCGCCGCCCATCACCAGTACAGTAGGCATATTCTTGAGGTTAAATCTGCTTCGGATCTCTTCTCGCCCGGGATGCTCCCAGAAATTTGGATGCACCGGAATGCCCGTGACTCGAATGTTTTCTGTAGGTACGTCTCGTAGCATTAGTTTGGACTTAACCTCATCTGAAGAAACCAGATAAAGGTCTACTTCACGGTTAATCCACGTCCCATGTGCATCATAGTCGGTGATGACTGTGCATAGCGGAACCTGTACACCCAGACGCTTCAGTCTGGATATGACAGCACTTGGAATCGGATGTGTACAGACGATCGCATCGGGACGTAACTGGCGCACAACGCTGCGTGTATGTGTATAGAACAGTTTATGCAGCGCCAGTGTCGTCAGCCTGTTCAATGACTTTTTATAGTGGTGCCTGTATACGTATCCGAAAAGTTTGGGTTGGTTGGTAACCGTTTTTTTGTATGCTGTTATAATCAGAGGTGCAACCTTTGGATTTAAGAAACTTCCCAGTTCAAGCACTTTTGTCTGCACGTCTGGCGAGAGCTTTCGCAAATTGCTGGACAGTGCATAGGCGGCTTGAGTATGACCCGTACCAAAGCCTTCAGATAATAGTAATACTCTTTTTTTCTCCACGCTTACTTCACCTGTTCCTGCTAGGTTTTTCTGAGTCTAACATATCGGCTTTAAGACCAGAATGCAACTGTTGCAAGTGCGACTAAAGTACCTATTGTGGCACCCGCCAGAACATCGGAAGGATAGTGTAACCCCAGATAAATTCGGGAGAATCCGACAATAAGGGCCACAGGCAACAATATTAGCAATAAGATCGGATCAGTGGTCATAAAGGGAACTGTGACCGAAAAAATGGCAGTTGTGTGCCCTGAAGGAAACGAGTGATCCGTCAGGGGATTACGGAACGTAATTGTATCCGGCAAGGCCAGATAAGGTCGAATGCGGGGATACAATTTTTTCGCGATAGCTACAGGGATATGGCTGACCGCAAGGGCGATACATGCCTGTAGTCCTGTTGTGCTCCATGGAGCTGGAGCAAGCAGCCAGATTAACAACGATATTGCAATAGATGAAGTTGCTCCACCCAGATGGGTGAAATAATACAGCCAAAAATTCATAAAACGATTATGAAGTCGGCCGTTGATCCACATAAAAACATTTCGATCATAATCTTGAAACTTTAAGAATAAACGGCTCATATTGGCCTCCTGCCAGTCAGGCCGCCCGTAATGGCGGCATTATTTCCGGTGATTTTCTGCATCCGGTTTCGTCCTGATTAGTATATAACCGTTTTTCATGAACTTGAGGTTATTTCAGGTATATGTTTATCATATTTTTAAATGTTGTCCTTTTCAAGAAGAACCCATGTAAAGAACGTGAAATTCATGTTAAAGAGTGGATATATACCCATCTTAACTTTTTGACTTGGGTCAGCCAAAAAAGATACAATGATTCAACATGGCTGAAATGAGGTAAAAAAATGTGAGTTCTGTTTCAAACTTTTTGAGGTCTGTTTACGTTATTTGTTATAGAGCCTCTGACGAAGAATAACATGCCGATGAAAAAAGCAGGGACTTTAGAAATAAAAATCAAGTAAACGGCTGAAAATAAGATATAACAGGCATGAATGCGAGGTTGTGGTATCACGAAGTGTCTATTCAGCGTTTAAAGATCACATTTCTGCTTCAGAAAGTGGAATTGGGGTTTTGACAAATGACTGAAAAGGATACAGAATCGATAAAGCAGCCAACTGATAGCAACCACGCTTTGAAACATTGCCTGATATATTCACGTAGTAAACAAAAGAACAGGGTCATATTCTGCAGATCAAAAAAAAATAAATTGCAGAATCAGGAAGAGAAATGCTTGAGTAAACTGGGTTTTGAAAAAAAGGGGGTAACAGAGAACGATGTTGGACGCTATATTCGTCACGATGCAGGTCATTCTGGCACTGCTAGCCGTGTACCAATTCACGTTTTCGCTGTTCGGTCTGATTAAGAAAAAGAAAAAGAAACATTATCCGGCGACAAAATCATTCGCTGTACTCGTCGCAGCACACAATGAGGAACAAGTCATTGGTGCCTTGATGGAGAACTTGAAACAACTTGATTATCCGGAAGATCTGTACGATGTGTTTGTCATCTGTGACAACTGTACAGATGGAACGGCTCAAATTGTCAGAGAGCATGGATTAAATGCCTGTGTACGTACCAATGCCGATTTAAGAGGTAAAGGGTACGCCATCGAATGGATGCTTAAGTACCTGTGGAAATTGCCACGTCAGTATGACGCAGTTGTTATGTTTGACGCGGATAACCTGGTTGACCGTAACTTCTTGCTTGAGATGAATGATGACTTGAACAATGGTTCGCGTGTTATCCAAGGATACATTGATACGAAAAATCCGGAGGATTCCTGGATTACTGCAGCTTACGGTGTATCTTACTGGTACATCAACCGTCTGTGGCAGTTGTCTCGTCATAACTTGAATATGGCGAATTTCCTCGGGGGAACCGGAATGTGTTTTGAGACCAACCTGTTGAAGGAAATTGGTTGGGGTGCAACAAGTCTGGTTGAGGATCTGGAGTTTACGATGCGCAGTGTGCAACGTAATGTGTATCCTGTTTTCAACTATGACGCCAAAGTATTTGATGAGAAGCCATTAACATTTAAAGCTTCAGCGAGACAACGTCTGCGCTGGATGCAAGGTCACTTTACAGTTGCGCGTAGATACTTCTTCCCGTTGCTATGGCAGTCCATTAAGGAAAGAAGCCTGGTGAAATTTGACCTTGCTATCTACGGAGCCAATGTCTATGTGGTGTTGCTTACGTTCCTGATGACGGCTGTGATGTGGGTAGACATGGCTATATTCAGTGGTCCGCACATTGCTAATATTTATGGATACTTCCCGTTATGGGTTGGGTTCGTGGCTATTGGTTTGAACATTCTGACGTTCCTGTTGTCCATGGCGCTGGAGAAGGTTACCTTTGCCAAAGTTTATCTATATCTGATTTTGTTCCCGATCTACCTGCTGTCTTGGTACCCGATTACGTTCTACGCTTTCTTTACGCAGAACAACAAACAGTGGAGCCACACTCAACATACACGTGTTGTACGGTTGGATGAGGTACAGAGCAAGCAAGGGTAAGGAACATGCATACGATACTTTGTTGACATCTGATATCACAAATGTGTAATTCACGAAAAAAAAGTTGTGAAGAATGTTGACAATGTGTTTTATGGGTGATATAGTATTCAAGTGCCTTAAAGCGAATAGCAATGGAATCACAAGTAGAAGTCCGACTTCTCACCTGATCAACAAACATGTTGGCTGGTCAACGATCCCAATAATTTATGAAGTGTATACTCATGAAGAATTGTGTTGATTACAGGGATGTCGGTAGCTTGACCGGCATCCCTTTTATTTTTGTTTAACTGGATATTCAAAATGACCTGGAGGTGGACGATTATTAGTAAAGATCACATGATTAATGATGAGATTCGGGCGAAGGAAGTACGCCTTGTCGGAGCTGAAGGAGAACAAATTGGGATTACGCCCATTCGCGAAGCACTGCAAATGGCGATTGACCTGAATTTGGATCTGGTCAATGTGGCACCACAGGCTAAACCGCCGGTGTGTCGTATTATGGACTATGGCAAATTCCGCTATGAGCAACAAAAGAAAGATAAAGAAGCCCGTAAGAACCAGAAAATTGTTGATATTAAAGAAGTATGGTTCCGTTCCAATATTGAGGAGCACGATTATCAAACGAAGCTTCGTAATGTAGTTAAGTTTTTGAACGAAGGCGACAAAGTGAAATGTTCTGTTCGTTATCGCGGACGTGAAATTGCACATGCCGCGATTGGTCAACGGATTTTGGAGCGCGTTAAGGTAGAAGTTGCAGAACTTTGTACTGTTGAACGTCAACCGAAATTGGAAGGCCGCAGTATGATCATGATCTTGGCTCCTAAAGCCTGATAACATTGGAGGAGGAAACACAAAATGCCTAAAATGAAAACACACAGCAGTTTGAAAGGACGCTTCAAAATTACCGGTTCCGGTAAGGTCCTTCGTTACAAAGCTCACAAAAACCACTTGCTTTCCCACAAATCCAAACGTGCTAAGCGCGTTCTGAACGGTAACCCAGTTATGGCTGCCGGGGATGTTAGACGTTTGAAACAAGGCTTGGCTAACTTGAAAGGCTAATTCTAATTAGTACATTCCGTATGGGGGATCGGCTACGGCCGTACACATACCACGGATACATTTATATTTATTTGGGAGGTTCTTTAATATGGCAAGAGTAAAAGGCGGTTTTGTAGTACGTCGTCGTCATAAAAAGGTTTTGAAACTGGCAAGAGGTTATTTCGGTTCCAAACACCGTATTTTTAAAACAGCTAACGAGCAAGTAATGAAATCCCTGGTATACGCATACCGTGACCGTCGCAACACGAAACGTAACTTCCGCAGACTGTGGATCGTTCGTATCAATGCTGCAGCACGTATGAATGGTTTGTCTTACAACAAACTGATCCATGGTTTGAAACTTGCTGGAGTAGACATGAACCGCAAAATGTTGGCTGATCTGGCCGTTAACGACATCAATGCGTTCAACTCTTTGGCTACTGTAGCTAAAGGCAAAATCAACGCTTAAATTGTATGATACAAGCCGCCGTACCTTATGGCGGCTTTTTTACGGCTTGTAAGAAATTCGAAGAGGAATCTCTGGATGAGTAGAGCGAATAGGCTGTAGTCTGGAAGGGAACAATGAAACCAGATAACTGGTGAATAACGATCCATGGGAATACATAAAATACGAACGGTGGAATAATACAAATAAAATCAGGTAAATCCCACTCATCACTAAAGTTCGCGATATGTTTTTGTTATATAACATCACATCGTTGTAACGTTAGTGTGTTAAAACACTAAATTATTAAGCGTTTTCAATAAAAAAAGAACAAAAATATGTGATATTTGGTGATGAAACATCTGGATTTTAACACTGGTTGATTGTATAATCACCTCTAGTAGGCTAGTCCTAGATTTTTCTCTCCATGTCATAATGTTCGGTTTTTCGACAGATGATAGGATGTTACAAGGGTGAGAATGCGCTTTTAATGTCGAAGAAACCATACATTCTGCATAAAAGTCATTCCTGCTATCTGTTAACCGTTCAATTGTAGGCTGGATTGGAATGAGGGATATATCATTAAGGGGGAAAAAGAGAAATGAAAAAGATGCTCAGCTTGTCTTTGGTAATGTTGCTGGCGGTATCGGTTATGCTCGCAGGTTGCGGTAGCAAACCGAAAGAAGAAACAAATGCCGGAGGAGATAAAGGTGGCACACCCACTGAAGAGAAATCCGATCTCAAAATCGGTATGGTTACTGACGTAGGTGGAGTTAATGACAAATCCTTTAACCAATCCGCTTGGGAAGCTCTGCAAGCGACTGAAACAGAAACAGGTACTGCTGTTAAATACCTGCAAAGTAAATCCGATGAAGAGTACATTCCTAACCTAAACGAATTTGTTAAAGGCGGATATGATCTGACTTGGGGTATCGGTTTCCAATTGGCTGATGCAATCAAAACTGTAGCTGAGCAAAACCCTGATGCTAAACTCGCGATCATCGACAGTGTTGTTGATGCTCCTAACGTTAAATCTGTAACATTTGCTGAAGAAGAAGGATCTTACCTAGTTGGTGTTGTGGCTGGTCTGACAACAAAATCCAACAAAATTGGTTTTGTAGGCGGTATGGAAAGCCCACTGATCAAAAAGTTTGAAGTAGGATTCAGAGAAGGCGTTAAAGCAGTTAACCCTGATGCTCAATTCATTTCTAACTACACAGGTGCATTTGATAAACCTGACTTGGGTAAAGCAGCAGCAGCAACACTTTACAATGAAGGCGTAGATATTATTTTCCACGCTTCTGGCGCAACAGGTAACGGTGTGTTTAACGAAGCAAGTGCTCGTAAGAAACAAGGTCAAGATGTATGGGTTATCGGTGTTGACAAAGACCAATCTCTTGAGTTTGGTGATGAGATCACTTTGACTTCTATGATCAAAAAAGTTGACGAAGCAGTTAAGCGCGTTAACAAAGAAGTAGTTGATGGTACATTCGCTGGTGGTTCCGAGAACCTGACTTTGAAAGAAAACGGCGTAGGTATTGCTGATACTTCTACTGCCAATGTATCTGCTGATACACTTGCAAAAGTGGAAGAGTACAAAGAAAAAATCATCAGCGGCGAAATCAAAGTTCCTACGGAGTAATTTTGATCTTAGTCGCAAATGAATAATCATTGGGGCCGGTCTTGACCGGCCTTATGATTGCAAGAACAGGAACATTTGATCAAGTCATCATAACAATTGTACAAGGTCACTGTGCACCAACGCTCCGGTAGGAGCTTTTCTTAAGATAATGGAATTGATATGTTCTTAATGAGCTGAACCATTCGATTATCGCAAGAAAAACTTCAGCTAAGCGCGGTCTGTCTTTTTTGAAAGTACGTCGATAGACGTTTTTTTTTACGTTTGCGGAACCACACTATATCAGGTATAAGGGTGATTACATGGGTGCAGCAACCCCCGTCGTTGAGTTAAAACAAATTACGAAGCGTTTCCCAGGCATTGTTGCCAACGACGCCATCAGCCTTCAGCTTCGTAAAGGCGAGATCCATGCGCTACTGGGCGAAAACGGCGCTGGTAAGTCAACGTTGATGAATATTGTATTTGGTCTCTATCAGCCAGATGAAGGTTCCATTGAAGTGAATGGCAAGCCTGTCATCATCGACAGCCCTAACCGAGCGATCGATCTTGGCATAGGCATGGTGCATCAGCATTTTAAACTTGTACAGCCGTTCACGGTAACAGAGAACATTATTTTGGGATCTGAACCAACGAAGGGTCTCAATATTAACTATAAAAAAGCAGCCGCTGAAGTTCAGCGTCTTTCCGAACAGTATGGACTTAAGGTGAATCCTCATGCCAAAATTCATGATATTTCTGTCGGAATGCAGCAACGTGTAGAGATTGTTAAAACGTTGTATCGCGGTGCAGACATTCTGATTTTTGACGAGCCTACAGCCGTATTGACTCCTCAAGAGATCAAAGAACTGATGATCATCATGAAGAAGCTTGTAGCTGAAGGAAAGTCCATTATTTTGATCACGCACAAACTGAAAGAAATCATGGAAATCTCCGATACGGTAACGATTATCCGTCGGGGTAAAGTGATTGATTCGGTCAAAACTTCGGAAACGAATCCGAATGAGCTGGCAGAGAAAATGGTGGGGCGGAATGTCACATTCAAAGTGGACAAAAAACCGGCTACACCTGGAGCCAATGTGCTCGAAGTCAGTAAATTAACGGCGAAGAATAAAGAAGGTATTTCGGTTCTGAACCAACTTAACCTGAACGTACGTGCAGGAGAGATTGTCGGAATCGCAGGTGTGGATGGTAATGGTCAAAGTGAACTGATTGAAGCTCTTACCGGACTTCGTAAAGTAGAGAGTGGTTCGATTCTTTTGGAGGGTAAGGAGCTGTCCAATCATTCTCCGCGCCATATTTCGGAGTCGGGTGTAGCCCACATTCCGGAAGATCGCCATAAACACGGACTTGTACTTGATTTTTCAGTGAGTGAAAATATCGTTCTGGAATCGTATTATAAAGCACCATACACCCGTAAAGGGTTCCTTAACTTCGATGCCATCAAACAGCAGGCGAAGCGGCTTGTTGAGGCATTTGACGTGCGTACACCAAGCATCGAGACCAAAGCACGGTCCTTGTCCGGAGGAAACCAGCAAAAGGTCATTATCGCCCGTGAGGTAGATAAAAACCCTGAACTGCTTATCGCTGCGCAACCAACACGTGGTTTGGATGTAGGGGCTATTGAGTTCGTGCAAAAGCAACTGATTGCACAGCGCGATCAAGGGAAGGCTGTTCTGCTGATTTCATTTGAGCTTGATGAGATTATCAATGTATCTGACCGAATTGCTGTTATTTATGAAGGCCAGATCGTTGGCGAGGTGCTGCCGGAAGAAACCAATGACAGGGAGCTCGGCTTGATGATGGCGGGCAGCACCCAAAAGAGAGGTACTGCGCATGAATAACGTATTGAAATGGTTTACCCGAGATTCATTTATTTTACCTGTAGTAGCTATTATTATGGGTCTTATTCTCGGTGGAGTTGTCATGCTGATTGGTGGTTACAATCCAATTGAAGCCTATGGTGCATTGTTCACCAAGGTATTTGGCGACATGTACAACTTTGGTGAAGCAGTACGGGAAATGACACCACTAATTATGACTGGACTAGCATTTGCATTTGCATCACGTGCAGGGTTGTTTAATATCGGGGGAGAAGGTCAATTTCTCGTTGGTATGACCGCTGCAACATTTGTTGGTGTTAAGTTTGCAGGTTTGCCGATCTACCTTCATGCGCCACTGGCTTTGATTGCGGGTGCATTGTTTGGTGGTCTGTGGGCCGCGATTGCTGGTTATCTGAAGGCGGCACGTGGGGTTAATGAAGTTATCAGTAGTATCATGTTGAACTGGATTGGTCTGTATCTGGCCAACCTTATCGTTCGCCAATTCTTGCTGTTGAAGGGCGAGAATCGTTCCGTGGATATCAGCGAATCGGCTTCGATTAGTTTGACATGGCTCTCTGAACTGATGGGCAATTCCCGTGTACACATGGGGACGTTGATTGCCCTTGTGATGGCTGTGCTCTTTTATATCTATATGTGGAAAACAAAACAAGGTTATGAAATCCGCGCGGTAGGTTACAACCCTAATGCGGCTGAATATGCAGGTATGCATGTTAACCGGAATATCGTAAAAGCGATGTTTATCAGTGGTATGCTAGCCGGTCTTGGTGGTGCATTCCAGGTTCTTGGTGTGTTCCAATACCAAACCGTAATGTCGGGTTCACCGGGAACAGGCTTTGACG
The DNA here is from genome assembly GCF_017874615.1 of Paenibacillus xylanexedens. Classification (GTDB taxonomy): domain Bacteria; phylum Bacillota; class Bacilli; order Paenibacillales; family Paenibacillaceae; genus Paenibacillus; species Paenibacillus xylanexedens. Next base: position 228,623 of record NZ_JAGIKV010000002.1, on the reverse strand, counting down.
GAATTGCGGTTGCCCTGATTGGTTTGAATCATCCGTTTGGGGTGTTATTGGGGGCAGTGTTGTTTGGTACCCTCACGTACGGATCTGCAGGTATGAGTTTTGCTGCGGATGTTCCGCCTGAGATTATTCGGATTGTGATCGGTTCGATTATCTTCTTCATTGCGGCACAAGGCATCGTGCGCTGGATACTTAAACCGTTCTATTCGAAGCGTAAGAAAGAGAAGGTGTTGTAGATGGACTTGTTGACAATTGGGCAAATTATCAATACGACGCTTGTCTTTGCTACGGCATTGATTTTTGCATCACTCGGCGGAATTTTTTCGGAAAAATCAGGTGTAACCAACCTTGGACTTGAAGGTTTTATGGTCTTTGGTGCTTTTGCAGCTGGAATCGGGGCGCATTATGCTCAAGAAGCGGGCATGGGCGGAACGACATCGGCCTGGATGGGGGTTTTGCTCGCGATTGTATTGGGCGTTATGGTATCTCTGATTCATGCCGTTGCGTCTATCACATTTAAGGCAGACCAGATTATCAGTGGTATCGTCATTAACTTTTTGGCAGCAGGAAGTACGTTGTACTTGGTTAAACTGTTGTTTGAAGGTTCTGGTGATTCACCGTTGGTTCAAGGTTTCAGCAAGTTTGATGTGCCATTGTTGAAAGACATTCCTTTGCTTGGAGAAGCCTTTTTCAAGAACGTATATCCAACGACATATCTGGCCATTCTGTTCGTATTCCTTACGTATTACATCATGTTCAAAACGCCATTTGGTCTGCGCCTTCGTTCTGTAGGTGAACATCCAAGTGCGGCTGATACGGTTGGTGTTAAAGTGCTTCGTTATCGCTATATTGGCGTTATGATCAGTGGTGCGCTTGCGGCCATTGGTGGAGCTGCGATTACGTTGACGACTACGGGTACATTCTCACACAATACGGTTTCAGGCCAAGGTTATATTGCCATTGCAGCTATGATCTTTGGTAAGTGGAATCCGATTGGTGCCTTTGGTGCGGCTGTCTTCTTTGGATTCTCACAAGCGATCCGAAACTATGTACAGTTGTTTGAATGGTCACAAAGTATTCCCCAGGAAATTATTTTTATGTTGCCTTACCTGCTTACGATCATCGTTCTCGTTGCAGCGGTTGGACGTTCTTCGGCTCCGTCTGCACTCGGTGAAGCTTATGATCCGGGTAAAAGGTAACAACCTTTTCCATATCAGTTTAGCTATTCAAAGTTTTGATAAAGGGTCCGCCTTGTGCGGGCCTTTTTTGTTTTCTGCGTGCCCAGAGGCACGCATGATCTTGTTGGTGAAAGTCCAACCCAAGGAGGAGGGGTCAAGCCACTTTTTCACGTTTACTTTGGTTCTCGTGCAGATACCCATATTTTCAGGTAGGGACAAAGAAACAGGCGAATTCAGTGATGGACGAATACACTGTTTTGAACGATCCGAGGAGGAGGGGAAAGTATGAAACAACAAGTTACGCGTGATGAAGCGATGAAATTAATAGGCAAAAATATTGTTGCAATCAAAAAAGACGGCACTCGGGTTACGGGAAAGCTGTTGAAAGTATCGGGCAACAAACTGGTACTCAAGCGTTTGAATGGCAAAAAAGTACGTACAAAAGCGATTCTGCCACTGGTATTGTTTGATCTGCTTGCTATTGCCACACTGCCTTATGCTTATGGAGGTGGTCCCGGCTTCGGCCCCGGATATGGACCTGGACCAAAACCAGGCCCTGGATATGGTCCAGGCTACGGACCGGGATATGGACCTGGAGGTCCTGGTGGCGGATATGGACCTGGTCCTGGATTCGGCCCTTATGGTCCAGGTCCACGCCCGCCAGGATTTTTCTAGGACATTCTATAATGTTTTTTCCAATTCGTAGCAGCGGCTTATCATGATGTATCGAATCGCGCTGTATCCATTTTTTTGATAAAACTGAAGCCCTTTGGTATTGCCCTCATCCACCATCACTTTAGATCTTCGACAACCCCGAGATACCGCAAAGCTCTCTGCCTTGAGCAACAAAGTTTGCCCGTAACGTTTGCGTTGTTCTTTCGGACTAACGGCCATCATATCGACATAGAGCAATTCCCCATGCATGAGAAAATGGATGAATGCCACAGCAGCTTTGTCTGGCTCCGGCGAGACAACAAAGGTCATGCCCCTGTTCATTCGCAGGGGTATTTCTTTGCGGATTTTATTAATTTCCTTTTCGCTCATATGGGATAAAGGAACAAGTTGAGTGTCAATCAGCTTCATGATGGCGCCATCATCCAGCTTGGATGTGCGTTGCCGAATCACCATGCGGAGCCTCCTTTCAGGACCAGTCGTGCTGCTCGTATATCCTATGCCCGAAGCAAGATAAAAGGTGACTGAATGAAGCGCTGGGATTAGGGCAACCTTATAGGCTGAAGAGGGAGGAAAGAAGGTTCTCTGAATTTTTATGCAAAACAGGTATTGACTTATCGGTTGGAGGAATCATATAATGTTCCTAACATTTAACGAGAATATTTCATCGGCTATGAAGAGGACGAAGTTTTAAGGGCTCTTTTGCTCAGAGAGTGGCTGGAATTGCTGAAACCACCACCATTATCCCTTATATACGAGCTCACCTCGGAGCTGTTTTCCTGAAAAGCACTGGATGTCACTCCTTTCGCGTATTAGGGAAAATCGTATGTCTGCGTTACAGACAACAGGTATGGGAAACGACTACGTTCGTTTGAGCTATTCGTTTTGTTGTACCTGGTAAGGTCCGTTATTGCGAAATTTCGGACAAAATTGGGTGGTACCACGGAAGCGATAACCTTTCGTCCCTCGCAAGCATGAACTTGTTTGCAGGGGATGGAAGGTTTTTTTTGTAACTTTAAATGTCAGAATGGTGTAAATTCCGAGAGGAGGATGACTAATGGGAGCTCAAATTCCAGAAGTACGATCGACAGATGAATTACGTGAAAAATGGATGAAGCCGGAGGTCATTAGCGGTTCCGAGATTCTGCTGAGAAGTTTGTTGCTTGAAGGTGTGGATTGCGTATTTGGTTACCCGGGTGGCGCAGTGTTGTACATTTACGATGCAATGTATGGTTTCGAGGATTTCAAACACGTCTTAACCCGTCACGAACAAGGTGCAATTCATGCAGCTGACGGATATGCACGTGCAAGCGGCAAAGTTGGTGTTTGTATCGCTACCTCCGGGCCGGGAGCAACCAATCTGGTTACTGGAATAGCCACGGCATATATGGATTCTGTGCCGCTGGTTGTCATTACGGGAAATGTTAATTCCAGCCTGATCGGCTCGGATGCTTTCCAGGAAGCGGATATTACCGGGATTACAATGCCGATCACCAAACACAGCTATCTGGTAAAAGATGTTAAGGATCTGTCGAGTATCATTCATGAGGCATTCCATATTGCCAACACTGGCCGTAAAGGTCCTGTATTAATCGACATTCCGAAAGATGTCTCAGCCAACAAAACCATGTTTGAACCGAGTACTGGACCTGTTACATTAAGAGGGTACAATCCACGGACAGTACCAAACAAACTGCAGGTTGACCGTTTGGCTCAGGCCATTCAGGAAGCAGAACGTCCAATGATTCTGGCTGGTGGCGGTGTGGTATACTCGGGAGGACATGAAGAACTGTTCGAGTTTGTTGAGAAGACAGGCATTCCGATCACGACAACCCTTCTGGGGCTTGGTGCATTCCCAAGTGGGCATGAACTATGGACAGGGATGCCAGGAATGCACGGAACATACACATCCAACCTGGCCATCCAACAGTCGGATCTGCTGATTAATATCGGCGCACGATTCGATGATCGGGTAACAGGTAAGCTGGACGGATTCGCTCCACATGCCAAAATCGTTCATATCGATATTGATCCGGCTGAGATTGGTAAAAACATTGCAACCGATATTCCAATCGTTGGTGATGTGAAGACCGTACTTGAAATAGCCAACAAAGAAGTTGGACGTGCAGAGCGTGCAGATGCATGGAGAGACCAGATCAAACAGTGGAAACAAGAGAAGCCATACAGCTATACGGATTCAGACGAAGTGCTGAAACCGCAGTGGGTTGTTGAAATGTTGAATGATACAACCAAAGGTGAAGCGATTGTGACTACGGATGTGGGACAACATCAGATGTGGGCGGCACAATATTACAAGTTTAATCAACCACGTTCATGGGTAACTTCGGGTGGTCTCGGAACGATGGGCTTTGGATTCCCTTCTGCCATTGGTGCTCAGATGGCCAATCCGGACAGACTCGTTATCTCCATTAACGGTGACGGCGGAATGCAGATGTGTTCCCAAGAACTCGCAATCTGTGCCATTAACAATATACCGGTAAAAATTGTGATCATTAACAATCAGGTACTTGGAATGGTTCGCCAATGGCAGGAACTCATCTATGAGAACCGTTACAGCCACATTGATCTGGCAGGAAGCCCGGATTTTGTAAAACTGGCTGAAGCATATGGCGTGAAAGGATTGCGTGCAACGAATAAAGAAGAAGCAGCGCGTGCTTGGCAGGAAGCTTTGGATACACCAGGACCAGTCGTTGTAGAATTCGTAGTACGCAAGGATGAAAATGTGTACCCAATGGTTCCGCAGGGAGCAACAATTGATCAAATGCTGATGGGGGATGCTGACGAATGATTAGACATACGATTTCAATATTGGTAAACGATCAGCCAGGCGTCCTTCAGCGTGTATCAGGGTTGTTCGGTCGACGCGGATTTAACATTGAGAGTATTACCGTAGGTCAATCGGAAGAACCTGGACTCTCCCGGATGGTTATTGTCACCATTGGTGACGATAAAACGCTGGAGCAGATTGAGAAACAATTGTACAAAATCATCGATGTTATTAAAGTGGTTGATTTCAGCCTGAAACCGATGGTAGCCCGTGAACTTGCTTTGATTAAAGTGAAAGCAGAGCCTTCCGAGCGTCCTGAAATTCTGGGTGTGGTAGAAACATTCCGCGCATCCGTTGTAGATGTTGGTCCAGGCAGCCTGATTGTGCAGGTAGTCGGAGATACGGACAAAATTGATGCTATGATTGAATTGCTCAAGCCATATGGCATTCGCGAATTGTCCCGTACAGGCATAACTGCATTGGTACGCGGCAACGTATAAAGTTATAATGAATGAAAAGGGACGACGGTTAGCTAACATATACAGTTGATCTTATGTGAGTGTCAGTCCCTTAACAGTTGTAATTTAACATTTTAGTGATGTAACGCTTGAAAATATAGCTACATTCCCGCATTAATGGGCGGGTGTCTGAACGGATCGGATCAGATCGGATCAGACCAGAGATGCTTTTGACACTCCAAGCGAGGCGGTCCCTTGAGACACCCGCTCATTAATGAAGGGTTCTTTACAATACAAAGGAGGACTTATAAACATGCCAGTAACTACTTATTATGAACAGGATGCAGAGCTTAACGTATTGAAAGGAAAAACGATCGCGGTAATCGGTTATGGTAGCCAGGGCCACGCCCAAGCTCAAAACCTTCGTGATAGTGGATTGAACGTAGTCATCGGACTTCGTGAAGGTAAATCCTTCGACACTGCAAAAAATGACGGATTTGAAGTTCTGTCCCCGGCTGAAGCAACAAGCCGCGCAGATGTAGTTCAAATCTTGCTGCCAGACGAAACTCAAGCTTCTGTATACAAAAACGAAATCGAACCAAACCTGAAAGAAGGCGCTGCATTGCTCTTCTCACACGGTTTCAACGTTCATTTCGGTCAAATCGTTGCTCCAAAAAACAGCGATGTATTGCTGGTAGCTCCTAAGTCCCCTGGTCACATGGTACGTCGTACTTATGTGGAAGGTTTTGGTGTACCGGGCCTGATCGCTATTGAGCAAGATGCAACGGGTAAAGCTAAAGAAATCGGTTTGGCTTATGCTAAAGGTATCGGTTGTACACGCGCAGGGGTTATCGAAACTTCCTTCCGTGAAGAAACAGAAACAGATCTGTTCGGTGAGCAAGCTGTTCTGTGTGGTGGCGTGAGTGCATTAGTAAAAGCTGGATTCGAAACATTGACAGAAGCGGGTTACGCTCCTGAAATGGCATACTTCGAATGTCTGCACGAACTGAAGCTGATCGTTGACATGATGTATGAAGGCGGACTTTCAAGCATGCGTGATTCCATCAGTAACACAGCTGAGTACGGTGACTATGTAACTGGACCTCGCGTTGTAACTGAAGATACGAAGAAAGCAATGAAGGAAGTACTGACGGATATCCAACAAGGTAAATTCGCACGCGACTTCATTCTGGAAAACCAATCCGGACGTGCATTCTTGACAGCAACTCGTCGTAACGAAGCTGAACACCCAATCGAAGTGGTTGGCGGACAATTGCGTGAGATGATGCACTGGATCAAGAAGTAAGCATTAACTTCTAGAACATGCACTTTAAGGTATTCAAGTAAACTTAGAGCTTTAACTGGGAATAGCGGCCGTGCTTTATGCGTGAGCCGCTATTGCTGGTTCAGAGAAACATATAATAACAAGTACAGGAGGTGCGAAGCGTGCGTAAAATCTATGTATTTGACACAACGCTGCGTGATGGAGAGCAATCCCCGGGAGTCAATCTGAACACTCGTGAGAAGGTGGAAATTGCCCATCAGCTCGAGCGGCTGGGCATTGATCGGATGGAAGCGGGTTTCCCGGCGGCATCTCCAGGTGATCTGGCAGCTGTCAATGCAGTAGCAAATGCGGTCAAAAATGTGACTGTTATTGGCTTGTCCCGTTCCAGAGAGCAAGACATTGATGCGGTTAAGGAAGCACTTAAAGGTGCACAGGACCCGTGCATTCATGTTTTCCTGGCAACTTCACCTATTCACCGCCAACATAAATTGCGCATGGACAAAGCGCAGGTACTGGATACAGCTCGTTCCGCGATTCGTTATGCAAAGAAAACATTCTCGAAGATTGAATTCTCACTTGAGGATGCAGGTCGTACCGAGTATGATTTCCTCGTGGAAATGGTGAATATGGCTGTTGAAGAAGGTGCAGCCGTCGTGAATATTCCGGATACGGTTGGTTACCTGAGCCCATATGAATACGGAAACATTTTCAAACATCTCAAGGAGAATGTACACGGTATTGAAAAGGTACAGCTGAGTGCCCACTGTCATAATGACTTGGGTATGGCGACGGCCAATACACTTGCAGCCATTCTCAACGGAGCCGATCAGATCGAAGGTACGATCAATGGCATTGGTGAACGTGCCGGAAACACGGCGATCGAGGAAATTGCTATGGCACTTGAGACACGTCAGGAATTTTTCCAGGCGAAAACATCGCTGCAGCTGTCTGAGATTGCACGGACCAGTCGTTTGGTTAGTCGTTTGACAGGTATGGTTGTGCCTGGAAACAAAGCCATTGTTGGGGCAAATGCCTTCGCACATGAATCCGGCATTCACCAGGACGGCATGCTGAAGGAAAAAACAACGTATGAGATTATGACTCCAGAGTCCATTGGTCTGAAGGAAAGTAAACTTGTACTGGGTAAACATTCTGGTCGTCATGCTTTCCGTGAACGGTTGATTGATCTGGGGTATGAGCTGGAAGAAGAAGCATTGAATCGGGCTTTCGCCCAGTTCAAAGATCTGGCTGACAAGAAAAAAGAAGTTACTGACGAAGATCTGCTTGCCGTAATTGAAGAGAAATTGCAGGATGCACCTGAGGTGTATAAACTGGAATCCATCTTCGTAACGTACGGAGATGAATCGGTACCAACGGCCAAAGTCCGCATTGCAACGCTTGACGGGGATACGATTGAGAAGCAAGCGGAGGGTAATGGATCGGTAGATGCAATCTACAATGCGATTGACCAAGTGAGTGGGGAAGACGTAACGTTGTCTGACTACTCCATCAAATCGGTAACGCATGGTAAGGATGCATTGGGTGAAGTACATGTTGTGCTGACTCAGAATCAGGTTTCGGTACAAGGACGTGGCGTAAGCACAGATATATTGGGTGCAAGTGCACGTGCCTATGTAGACGGTCTGAATCAATTGATTGAGAAGCGCAAGACATATACGAACCGTGTAAACGTTAACCTGTAGGCTTCAATGCAAGAAGCACGCACCCTTCATTGAACTGAACTATAAGCTGGAACGCATGTAAACTGCCGGGATGATCTATCTTATTCTTAATGGATATAGAAGATCGTTCGGCTTGCTTTGTTACGTTTAGTGAGGTACGTAAAGAGTCTGACTCTCCTGTGGAGGGTCAGACTCTTTTGCTTGTATTTATATGATTATGGCAGTGAAACACAGAACCTTTTCCACGATTACCTATTGCATTGGCTTACGCTATCAAGCTATTACCACGCGTATGCATTAGGTGCATGTCCACCTGGACCCGGGAAAATCTCATCCAGACGTTTGAGCACAGCTTCATCCAAAGTCACTTCCAAACATTTGAGTGCGGTCTCAAACTGCTCCAGCGTACGCGGTCCGATAATCGGGGCGGTCACTGCGGGATTGGCTGCAACCCATGCCAAAGCCACCGTATCCTGTGGTTCGCCGAGATCACGACACAGTGCGGCAAAGTCTTCAAGCTGAGTTTGCTGCTGCTCGATCCGTCCAGCGATGCCCCCGCTGCGTGTTCCTTCCAGCTTCTGCAGAGCGTTACGTCCCAGTAATCCACCATCCAGTGGACTCCATGGAATGACGCCGAGGCCCAGCTCTTTTGCTGCGGGCAGTACTTCCAACTCAGGCAAACGACAGTTGAGACTATATTTATGTTGTTCGGAAACCAGGCCGAGGAAATGACGATTCTTGGCTTCGCTTTGAGCGATTGCAATCTGCCATGCAGCAAAGTTACTCGATCCTACATAACCGATTTTACCCTGATGAACGGCATTCTCGAACGAACCCCACAGTTCGTCCCACGATATGGAAGGGTCTACATGATGCATCTGGTATAGCTCGATATGATCGGTCTGTAAGCGGCGGAGGGAACCCTCCAGATGCCGTCTGATTTTGTAGGCGGAGAGGCCAGCTTCGTTGTTGGGGCCATCTGTATCATCATGCATGGAGCCATATACTTTGGTGGCCAGAACTACTTTTTCACGTCTGCCCCCACCCTGGTTGAACCAGCGTCCGATAATTTCTTCGGTAAGGCCGGAATTTTCACCCCAACCGTAGATGTTAGCGGTATCAAAAAAGTTCACGCCTGCATCGAGTGCTGCGTCCATAATGCGGAAAGCTTCTTTTTCATCTGTAGCAGGCCCGAAATTCATGGTACCGAGACAGATTCGGCTGACCTTGAGGCCTGATTTACCCAAATACGAATATTGCATGTTGCTTATCCCTCCTGCGTACCTGATTTGAATTCAGCTATATTTTAACCCAGCCGGGAGGTCAGAACAACTTGGAAAGGCCAATCTCTATTGGCTTATAGGTAAAATCTATTAAAGTCATAGATTGTATATCTTGGTCAAATGACCTTCCTTGGAATATGATACAAAAGAGAGAGTTAATATGAGACGTTACTTGATGAATAATTAATGAATGAAATATAAGGAGTGGACAACCCAATGGCAGACGTGAAAAAAATTGCAGTTATTGCAGGTGACGGAATCGGCCCTGAAGTCGTAGCTGAGGCTGAGAAAGTTCTTAAACGTACGGAGGAAGTATTCGGTTATCGTTTTGAGACAGAGCATGCGCTGTTTGGCGGAATCGCGATTGATGAGAAGGGTACACCTCTTCCTGAAGAAACACTGAGCGTATGTAAAAGTGCAGATGCAGTCCTGCTTGGAGCGGTTGGTGGTCCAAAATGGGATAACAACAGCAAGGAGCTTCGCCCGGAAACAGGCCTGTTGGGTATTCGCAAAGCACTTGGATTGTTCTCCAACCTGCGTCCGGCTGTCGTATTTGATTGCTTGAAGGATGCTTCAACTCTGAAGCCTGAAGTACTGGAAGGTACAGATCTGATGGTGGTACGTGAGTTGACAGGTGGGATCTACTTCGGAGAGAAGTTCAGACGTGAAAGTGCACAGGGCGAAGAGGCTGTGGATACATGTGCATATAATGTAACAGAAGTGGAGCGGATCGTTCGTCAGGCATTCGAAATTGCGCAAGGACGTCGCAAAAAGCTGGCTTCTGTAGACAAAGCCAACGTATTGGAAACTTCCCGTCTCTGGCGTGAAGTCGTGAACCGGGTAGCACCGGATTATCCGGATGTTGAACTGGAACATGTACTGGTAGACAACTGCGCGATGCAATTGCTGCGTCGTCCATCCAGCTTCGATGTCATCGTAACGGAAAACATGTTCGGAGATATCTTGAGTGATGAAGCAGCGATGTTGACAGGTTCCATCGGTATGCTCGCATCTGCATCACTGGGAGAGGGCAGCTTCGGACTCTATGAACCGGTACACGGTTCCGCACCGGATATCGCAGGTCAAGGCCTCGCTAATCCGATTGCAACCATTCTCTCTTTGGCATTGATGTTCCGTACAACCTTTGGTTATACAGAAGGTGCGGATGCTATTGAAGCAGCTGTGTCGGATGTATTGAACGCAGGACACCGCACGAGTGATATTGCTGTAGACAAGAGCACAGCGATCAGCACGACCAAAATGGGCGATTTGATCGTGGCGGCTATTCAGAAACAGGCGTAATTATATTATCTACTACAGGCAGCCCTTTGTTTCCAGTTATGGAATGTACAGAGGGCTGTTCCTTTATCATTTTTGCCACGAAAAATCCTTATTTATAATGATTATAAAAAAATAATGTTTATAATCTTGACTTTGGGAAGTCCGGATGATAACATTTTACTTGTACTTGTTATCAAGGTTCAAATCATTTTAATTACAGGAAAAGCGTACGCGTTTTTCTTGATGATGAGCAATCCGCAAGGATGCTTACATAATCCCAAAGGAGGAATTTTTAGTTATGGCAGAACGTTTGGTAGGTAGACCAGCACCGGATTTCGCAATGGAAACAGTATCGGGAGACGGACAAGACTTCGGTTCCGTTAAACTGTCCGATTATCGTGGCAAATGGCTTGTATTCTTCTTTTATCCTTTGGACTTCACATTTGTGTGCCCAACTGAAATTACAGCTTTGAGCGTTGCTTCCGAGCAATTCAAAGCTTTGGATACAGAAATCCTTGGCGTGAGCGTAGACTCCGTACACAGCCACAAAGCATGGATCAACACACCTGTAGACAGCAATGGTCTGGGTCAATTGAACTTCCCGCTGGCTTCTGACATCACGAAGCAAGTGGCTAAAGATTACGGCGTTCTGATCGAAGAAGAAGGCGTAGCATTGCGCGGTCTGTTCATCATCGATCCAGAAGGCGAACTGAAATATCAAGTGGTTAACCACAACGATGTAGGCCGTAGTGTTGAAGAAACACTTCGCGTACTGCAAGCACTGCAATCCGGCGGATTGTGTGCAATGAACTGGAAACCAGGCGACACTAACCTGTAAGCCAGATTAACTTGAACGGTTTTTGTTCAAGCCCTCATCCCGTTAGGGATTGAGGGCTTTTTGCACCCTTTTGCCGGAAGTTATCACGAAGTTAATCAAAAGTGTTTGAACAAGCAGCTAAGCGTGTTAATAATATATTAGAAGAAAGTCTTCTTTTTATCTGTTGAAAGAGGAATTGATGGCCTTCAAGGCGAATAGGGTATGGAAACCCGGTAAATATTCCGGTGCTCTGCATTTATAATCTGTACATGAATGTGATACACTGATGGAACTATTCCTTTTCGGAAGTGCTGTAAGTGTACGGGATTGCATTTTAACAAAAAAGTCCCGGCACGTAATAAGGAGGGTGAACAAAAATGAGTTACTGTTGTGGGGCAAGTATGGTTGGAACGAAGGGCACGCTGAAGCATTACCGCACCCAGGTTCATAATGTTCCCCTGCTGTTTTGCCCGGTGTGTCACCGGGTTGAGGTGCATTATAAAGTGGAAAACGAATACGAAATCCTGGCTGAATATGCGCATGGAGACGGTGCATCCGAGATCGACTTTCAAGATTATGTTACAGAAGATGAGGATGCGATTTTCGAAAACTGTGTAAACCGTGAGAGCGAGGATGCCATGGTCATTGTGCAGCGCCAGATTGATATGGCTCTGGATTTGCTCAGGCTCGCGAAGGAAACCAAAGACGAGAAGTGGGAAAGCGAACTTAAACGTCGATTAGCTGTGATGAGTCAGCGCAGACTGAAAATTCAGCATAATAAGACCGGACTATAGATGATCTCGGATATATCACCAATTAAAGATATTAAAAACGAAGCTGATTTGCCTACTGGGTGAAACGGCTTCGTTTTTGTGCGTTGTTCTGGAACTAATTCGAGGTTTTTTTTAAAATAATTTCCATTCGACACTTTCTCCGATTGACTCTCTTCTATAAACTTGTCTATGATAAAAACAGACTTGCAAAGAGGCGGAGCAAAAAATGTTCGTGTTTGGGAATAGGAGAAGGTCAGAATGGAACAAACGTATATGATTTTCCGGATCGACTGTTGGTTACCGGGAATAGACCAGCTTGAGTTCCGGACATGCCATCCATATTTTCGGCTCAGCCCCCCAACGAAAGGGCACCGGTAATGAACAATAAAATCGGCCCTTCCTGTTTCTGTGATGATATGATGTCCGAATGGCAAGTTTATCATTTACGTGAAAAGGAGGAACCTGACATGATTAGTGAATTTCAGGATACAGTGCCTCAACCAACGGATGGATTCCCGCCTGTGCATCTGGATAACAACAAGTACGAGAATGTACTGGAACATCTGGATAGCGGTATTATGTTGTTTGACAGTCACGGTGTATTGACGTTTATTAACGTTCAGATGGCAAAGTTGTTGGAGCTTCCACGAAGTCTGTTGAGCGGCTGCACCCTGATGCAAATGCTGCATCATCCGCAGATGAGCCGATTCAAGAAAAAGAAAATTTTACGTATCTATCGGGAAACTATTTTTCATCGTAAGCGCTATCATGAGTTGATTGATGAATACGGAAGGCATTGGCTGGTTACTGTGACGTACGGTGATCAGATGGATGGCGACTTCTTGTTCAGCGTCAAAGATGTATCTGATTATAAACAAATTGAACAGACCGCTTATCAAAATGACAAACTTGCGATGCTGGGGCGAATATCAGCATCTATTGCTCATGAAATTCGTAATCCGTTGACTGCAATCCGTGGGTTCATCCAACTGCTCAGGCCCCATTTGCTGCAGCTCGGCAAAGACGAGTACGCTCGAATCATACTGACGGAGATTGATCGGGCGAATGACATCATCTACGAATTTTTGAATTCTTCCAAACCGTCAGCTCCACAGAAGACCGTGATATCCGTCGACTCTTTGCTCAAAGAGGTGGTCTTGCTGACCGAAAGTGAAGGTTTGATGAAGGGATGCGAGATCGTACTGGATGAAGGGAATGCCCCACTGAATGTATCCATTGATGTCAAACAGATTAAGCAGGTTATTTTGAATATGGTGAAAAACGCAATGGATGCCATTGAGGAAGTTGGCGAAGAACATACGGGTTTAATTCGAATATCTACCGCCACGGAAAACAAGTTCGTGCAGATCTCCATCGCGGATAACGGTCATGGGATGGACCATAACACGCTTGTACGTCTGTTTGATCCATTCTTCACGACCAAGGAGAGCGGAACGGGGCTTGGACTTTCGGTGAGTTACCGAATCATCAAGAACCATGGAGGCACCATCTCTGTGGATAGCAAAAAGGGCGAAGGCACGCGGTTTATAATTATGTTACCCTTGGTTTATTGAGAAAAGTGGGGAGTCAAGGAGTTGGCCATTTGCCAACTCCTTTGTTTTATGTTGCCAATAACGGTTATAGTTAGTAATGAATGCGAATACATAAGCTCCATAACGGAAGGATGAGATGCAGATGGAAATCCAAGGAATGGAACGAATGAATCAACAACTGATGGATCACGTGGGAAAAGTGATTGTGGGAAAAGAGCATACGATAGAGCTGGTAATGACAGCGATCATAGCGTCAGGACATGTGCTGCTGGAGGATGTACCGGGTACTGGAAAAACGATGCTTGCCAAATCGGTAGCCTCTTCATTGGACTGCACATTCCAACGGATACAGTTTACACCGGACTTGCTACCCTCTGACTTAACAGGAATTCATTTTTTTAATCAAAAAGAAGGGGATTTTGAATTCCGACCCGGCCCCTTGTTTGCCAATCTTGTACTAGCCGATGAGATTAACCGGGCTACACCGCGTACACAATCAAGCTTGCTGGAGTGTATGGAAGAGCGCCAGATCAGTATCGACGGTTCAACGAGACAGCTGGAACGGCCATTCATCGTTATCGCCACCCAGAATCCTGTAGATAACCAGGGAACTTTTCCGCTACCAGAAGCGCAGATGGATCGTTTTATGATGAAAATTCGCATGGGTTATCCAAGCAGTGAAGAGAGTGTAGAAATTTTGAGACGTACGGTAGCCAGTCGTTCTGTTGATGATCTCTCAGCAGTGATCAGTCGTGAAGAACTTTTGAAGGCGCAGGATACGTATAAAACAGTGCAGATCAACGAAGATCTGCTACGATATATCATTCAGTTAACCGAAGCGACAAGGCAACATCCCGAGCTCTCGCTTGGCGTAAGTCCACGAGGGGCTCAGGCATTACTCAAGGCAAGTCAGGCATGGGCTGCACTGCATGGCAGAGACTTTGTTTTGCCTGATGATATTAAAGTACTGGCGGAACCTGTGCTGGCCCACCGACTTGTGTTTCGTAACCGGATCAGACAACAAGAGGGCTTGGCGGAGCGTATCATCCAGGAACTTCTGAATCAGACAGAAGTGCCTACGGAGAATCTCGCTACAAGCGGGCGTTAATCTTATGGCATTATTATGGCTTGTCCTTGTTGGAGGCATTGTCGTTGTTATACATGGTGTGTGGTTTGGACGACCTGCACTGCGAAAACTCAAGTACAGCAGACAATTCAGTAAGCTGCGTTGTTACGCTGGAGATGAACTTGAGATGGTAGAGACGATATCGAATGAGAAACGAGTCTCCGTGCCGTGGCTCAGACTTGAATCGATGATGCCAGTGTCGTTTGTATTTCGTTCCGGTTCAGGTATGGATATTAGTCAAGGCGAGATCTATCAGAACCATAAGAGTATTTTTACGTTAAAACCGTTTACTCGTATTACGCGCAAGCATCCTTTTACATGTACTCAGCGTGGGATTTATCCATTAAATACAGCAACGATGACAGGTGGGGATCTCTTTGGCGTGTGGCGTTCCACCAAACCGGTTCCTTTGCAAATGTCTATGATCGTGTATCCTTCATTAGTGAATGCAGAGGATCTTCCTGCAATTTATCAGGTATGGCAGGGAGAAGTGGAAGTATCACGATGGATCGTTGAAGATCCTTTCTTGATCCTGGGTGTTCGGCCTTATGGTGCAGGCGACCCCATGAATCGTATTCACTGGAAAGCGAGTGCACGTACAGGTGAATTACAAGTCTACAAGCAGGGATGGACGGCTGATCCGCAATCCTGGATTGTAGTCAATATTCAGGAATCTGCAGATATGTGGAGTGTTGTTACTCGACCGGAAAAGATTGAGCGGGCACTTCGTTACGCTGCCACGGCTGCAGTGGATGCCATCGGTAGAGGGTTGCCGGCAGGCTTCGCCCATAATGGTTATCATGTGGGTGGAGGCCGCGATACACTTCGGATTGAGCCGGATTATGGCACCCCGCATCTGGAACGGTTACTGGAAGCTATGGCTGAGACAGAGTTGAAATGCATGGTGCCCATGGAGCAATTCCTGAATGATGAAGTACGTCTGAATGAAGAAGCACAGCAAATCCGCAGCTATCTGCTGATTACATCCTATGTATCTGCCGCTATGGAGCACGAGATTGCACGTCTGCACGAACAAGGACATCGTGTAACGATTCTCCCGGTAGAGGACGTGAAGGGTAATACGAAGGCGGTGAGTGCATGAGGAACAGACCGGGAGCGATGACCAAAGGACTCATAGCAATGCTTGCCGTCTTGATGGCGGGCATATACCTTTTTCCGATATTTACGCTTGCTTCATTCTACGCAATGGAACATTTGCCGTACACATTATTCATCCTGGTTGTTCTTGTAGGTTGGTTGGGACAGTTTATTCAGCATAAAATTCCAGGTTTTAGCGAGAAGAGTACATTCATCCGTGGAGTAACGGCACTCGTCATGGGATTTCTTTTCGCACTCGTTGTTGGGATGAGCCTTATTCTCCCTTTGCCGGATATCATCACTTTGGTACTGTGTGGAGTCATCTCGGCTTATGCAGGTCTAACCTTCCAGCCAGTCTTTCATTCTGTGTTGTTATGGCGCTTGCAGATTATGGGTGTAATCTGTGCGATCGTGCTTATGATTGCTTCGAATTCGTTGGAATTCATGCAGCCGATACGAACCTATACTCTATGGATCTATATTGCCGGAGTGATCAGCTTTGCCTTTTGGTTGGTTGGACGATATATGCTGCAACTGGATCAGGCAATACTCAATGACGGCAAGAGAAGATTGGTATTAAGAGATTTTGCACGTGCGAATCATCAGCGGTTCATGTGGATGTTTATTGTTATCGTCGCGATTGGTGCTTTCCCAAGTCTGGCTGCCTGGCTGGGACCGCTACGTGATCGCTTGCTCGCATGGATCAGGGGATGGTTTGGTCCGATTTCCGGCGAGGAGCCACGATTACCAATGGACAACCCCAATCAGCAGTTAAATATACCGAATGACTGGAGAGAGCCGCCATCCGAGCCCTCAGTCTTCTGGAACATCCTTGGATGGGTAGTGATGTGTGCTGTAGCAGGAGCAATCCTGTGGCTGCTTCTGAGGTTGGGACAAAAAACGATAAACAGACTTATGGATCGATTCAAGGGGATGTTACAACCAGGTGAAAAGAAGGCAGAACCACGGACGGAGTATATCGATGTCAGTGAGACGCTTGATGCGCCAGCAAAAGTCCGAAAGAATTGGTTTCCCAAGAAAGAGGCGCCCCCTGCACAGGATGCCGAACGTGTTCGGTATTACTATCGGACTTGGATTGAAAGAGCAGCTCATCGAGGAGTGGAAATACAGGGGACGCATACTCCGCTGGAGGCTGCACAGACCATTATTCAGAATGGTGTGAAGGTAGAAGAAGATGAGCTGTCTGCGAGACTGCCAGATACGTATAATGCCATTCGTTATGGAGAGAAAACTCCCGATCGTTCCGATATGGTTGAGATTGACCGAATCTGGAGATCTTATCGAAGTAAATAAGTCCGGAATCCCTTTACTTTTCTTGTCACGTTCAAGTATCATGAGAGGAATACACAAGTTGGTCAGAAAAGGAGCAGACATTAATGAAGACAAATCATTGCAAAATTGTAGATTGTACGATCCGTGATGGCGGATTGGTGAATAATTGGGACTTTAGCGTGGACTTTGTTCAACAGCTATATGCTGGATTGAATGAAGCTGGCGTTGATTATATGGAAATTGGATATAAGAACTCTCCGAAGTTACTGAAAGGTGCCGAGGAAGCAGGACCATGGCGTTTCCTGAACGATGATTTCCTGCGTAAAGTTATTCCTCAAAAAGGAAATACCAAACTGTCTGCACTGGTTGACGTTGGACGTGTGGACGAAAATGATATCTTGCCTCGCAGTGAGAGCATGCTGGATCTGATCCGGGTTGCCTGCTACAGCAAAGATGTAGACAAGGCACTTGCACTGGTTCAAACATTCCATGATCGTGGATATGAAACTACACTTAATATTATGGCACTCTCCAATGTTATGGAGAATGAATTGCTGGAAGCATTTGAATTGATCAAAGAAAGCGCTGTGGATGTTGTTTACATTGTAGACTCCTACGGTAGCTTGGACCATAATGATGTGAAATATCTGGTAGAGAAGTTCAAGACTCACTTGCCTAACAAACGTCTTGGTGTTCACACACATAATAATATGCAACTTGCGTTTTCTAACACATTGGTTGCGGCAGAACTTGGCGTTGAACTGCTTGATGCTTCTGTGTATGGTATGGGCCGTGCTGCTGGAAACTGTCCAACCGAATTGCTCGTAGCTCATCTGAAAGGAACAAAATACAATCTGCGTCCAGTACTTGGTGTATTGGAACAGTTGATGGTTCCGCTCAGAGAAAAAGAAGAATGGGGTTACATTCTGCCTTACATGATTACAGGCGCGTTGGACGAGCATCCACGTTCAGCAATGGCGATTCGCTCATCGGAAGACAAGGATAAGGTTGTTGATTTTTATGATAAATTAACAACACCAGAAGTGAATTTTGATAAGTAATATAGTCTGAAATACAGTTGTAAAATAGGAAAACATGGACTCTAACTGGAGATCCATGTTTTTTTAGTTCTTAATGCCTTGTTTTTCTATATATTTGTGAATAAATATTCCTAGGAGTAACTATTTTTTAGTTCACGTATACAAAATTAAATGTTATTATGTACCAGATAGCATGTGTATGCATGTGAATTGAACGTTGGTTAATATGTTTTTTGTCGAATCGTGTAGTAAGTTGTTGAGTTTGGTTAATGTAATTCAGGATAGGTGATCCCGGGAAGGAAAACACGGCATGAAGGTTAATCTGCAAGATCAGAGAAAAATAAGTTGGGTCGCTGTGGGCGGCTTATTATGTTTCCTCGCAAGTCAATGGTTTCGTTCTTCTTCAAGCTCTGATCTGATCATATCGGGTTACCCGGTTTTGACACTCTTGGGTGGATTTGCTGCGGTAGCGGCTTGTATCGGCATCTATAATCAAAGCTGGTTGTTTCGGACACAGAAGCTAACGCTTCGGAGGACATTATTGACAACACTCTTTTTATTGATTGGTCTGTTTGAACTGGTTCATATCGTTTCATTTGCAGAAGAGATTCCAAATGGAGCCATGATGGAATCGGAGTTCTCCTTAATGATGTCAACCATGGGATCTTTGGTATGTTCCGTAGGTTTACTGCTCATGTATACCTTAAATGAGAAAGAATTTGCATTACCACGCAAATTCTTACTTTTAAGTGGGACATTGGGTACCTTTGTTATTTTGTACATACTGGCTATTCAGGAATGGAGCATGTTGCCGAGTATGCTTGATGGGGAAGTGCTTGGTGGTATCTTCACCCGAGTTCATCTTATGGTTGGATTGCTCTATGGCATTATTGCAGTTCTTTTGTTTGGACAATGGAAAAAAACCAAAGATGGTGATTTACCAACCATTCTATGTGGCATTCTGTGTTTCTTTTTTGGTGAATGTTATTTTGTTTCAGCAACTGGGGTGAACGATCTCAATCTGTTATTAGGATTGCTGAGTAATTGTATGGCATATTTTTTCATCCAAAAAGGGCTGTATACGTCCGTAGTGGACACACCTTTCCTGCAACAGCAGGTCGCGGAAGCCAAGATGAACTATATTGCTCATCATGATGATGTAACTGGACTTCCAAACCGCCGTCGCCTTTCACAGCAGCTGAAAAAGATGATGGATGATGCCGTGGTGCAGGAACAGCTTGTTGGTGTATTGGTCCTGAATATTAATCGGTTCAAGACCATTAATGATTCGCTTGGACAGCAAGCAGCTAACCGTGTTTTGCGTCAGGTAGGTCAACGACTGAAACAATTGTCCCTTCCAGGAGAAGAAGTTTTTGGATTGGGAAGAGATGAGTTTGCATTAACGATGACAGATTTCAGTTCAACCGATACAGCGTTGCGTCGGACAAGATCCATTTTGCAACTTTTTGAGAAGCCCGTCTTGGTTGATGGCAATGAGTATCATCTGACACTTGGAATCGGGATGGCCATTTTCCCACATGATGGGGAGTCACCACTGGAGATTATTCAGAATGCCGATACGGCTTTGCACAGTGCTAAGGAACAAGGAATGGAACTGAATCGTTTTGCCCATGCGATGCAGATGAAGGCACAGGAGCGTTTGCAGCTTGAGAATGATCTGCGCAAGGCATTGGATCGAGGTCAGTTCTACCTGGTCTACCAGCCGCAGGTTAATCTGCAAAGTGGGCTAGTCGTTGGCATGGAAGCCTTGGTGCGTTGGCAGCATCCGCAGCGAGGCTCGGTATCTCCGGCGGACTTTATTCCTCTGGCAGAAGAGAGTGGGCTCATTGTGCCACTTGGAGAATGGGTGCTTCGTGAAGCGTGTGCACAGAACAAACAGTGGCAGGAAGCCGGTTATCGTAAACTGTGTGTTTCGGTGAATCTGTCGATGAGACAATTCAGGCACTCCCATTTGTTGGACAATATCAATGGCATTCTCAAAGAGACGGGACTAGAGCCTGTATGGCTTGAACTGGAGATTACAGAGAGCATGACATTTGATAAAGACCGGTCATTCGAACAGTTGCGCAAAATCAAAGAAATTGGTGTGCATATCAGTATTGATGATTTTGGAACGGGATACAGCTCGTTGCACTATCTGAAGGATCTGCCGATTGATCGGCTCAAGATTGACCGTTCATTCGTGAATGAAGTCATGGAGGACAGCAATAACGCTGCGATCGTATCTACCATCACTTCAATGGCGCATCATTTACAACTGAAAGTCACAGCTGAGGGCGTGGAGAACGAAGATCAGATGGTCTTTCTTCGCAATCAACACTGTCACGAGGCCCAGGGTTATTTCTTCAGCAAACCGATTAAAGCCGCTGAATTTGAAAAGCAGTTTTTGAGAGATGTGGATAAGCCTACAGGGTAGGGAACAGCGGGGGCGCGAGGGTGCTCCTGCTTTTTTTGATGGATGTGTAATGAAAAAAATGGAAAAAATGACTTGCATGCTATAGAGGGTCATGGTATATTATTATTTGTAAATCTTCAATCATGCGGGTGTAGTTCAATGGTAGAACTTTAGCCTTCCAAGCTAATAGCGTGGGTTCGATTCCCATCACCCGCTTAACGAAGCAGTACCGAAGCCCTTGCGATGCAGGGGCTTTTTCTATTACCCTAAAAGAAATCCCGTGGTAACAGCGATCAGAAGGTTGCTTTGTCATCGGAGTTGCGAATAAGTAAGTATTCTTTAGTTTAATGTATATACCCTTTGCTTTTTTACAATGATCTGGTACAATAACGGAGAAATTGATACTACACATGAATGAGAGGTAACCATACGTCCCATGAAGTAAAACACATGAATTGAACCCCAGTTAACTGCAGACGGTTTTATGACGCAGTCAGCCAGAGCGGCTGAGCAATGAGGGGATTCGTGTGTCCAAATTCAGCTATGGGAAAAGGTATGGAACAAGTAAGCCTTGAAGGTTTACGTGTACCCTGTATTTTGGGTTTCTTTGTTCATGCCGTAGCTTACCTTAGATCTGTCTTTGAATGCTTGATCCAACCCTGAATTGCCAAACCGCCGGCTGATGCCAGCGGTTTTTTTTGTTCAGCAAAAAGGATGCAGGAAGGATGAGGCCTCATGATGACATTGGTACGCTTACATGAAGTATCAAAAGAGTGGAACGGTATTGAATTGTTTAGAGGATTGAATTTGGAGATTAATGAGGGCGAACGACTCGCCATTTTGGGTCGCAACGGATGCGGCAAGACAACGTTGTTACGTACCATTTTGGGTGAGGAGCATGGTGGTGGACGGATTGAACGTCATATCCCGCAGCAGGAATGGGGGTTCATGCGCCAGCGCTCGGAGATTGAGACCGGGATGAATGTACTGGATGCGGTCCGGCGTGAGAGCGGTCAGATCTATGAAGTGAAACGGAACTTGGAAGAACTGGAACAACGGTTGAGCATGAGCACTGAAGCGGATGAAGAGCTGCTTGCAGCTTATACACTAGTGATGGAGCAATATGAACAGTTGAACGGTTATATGTGGGAGACTGAGGTAGAGAAAGTACTGACCCGCCTTGGATTATCCGCAGAGCATTGGAATAGACCCTATCATTCCTTGAGCGGTGGACAAAAAACAAAGGCTCGTTTGGCGGGGCTACTTGTCAGCAAACCCAAGTTCCTGATCCTGGATGAACCGACGAATCATCTGGATGAGGGAAGCATGCGCTGGCTGGAAGAGTGGTTATCCTCATATGAAGGTACGCTGTTATTTGTATCACATGATCGTACGTTTATTGATCAGGTAGCAACAGGAGTCATTGAGTTCAGTCCAGATGCCCTGACCAAATACAAGGGCGGATACTCCGACTACAAGATCCACAAAGAGCGTGAATTACGCGAACAGGAAACGATCTACCGCAGGCAGGAATTGGAACGTAAGGCGCTGGAAGAAACGATTCGAAATTATCAGGAATGGTTCCATAAAGCCCATAATTCGGCGACCGATGTAGAGGTGAAGATCACCCAGAGCTTCTACAAGGCCAAAGCCAACAAAAATATTTCACGTTACCATGCGAAACAAAAACAGCTGGAGCGTTTGGAGCGGGAACGGGTGGATAAACCTCGTGAAGCCGCAAAGTTGAACATGGAATTACAGATGAATCCACTGGCTGCACGCCAGCTGCTTGCGCTGGAAGAGGTGAGTTTTTCATATACGGGAGACAAATCATTGCTTCGCAATCTTCGAATTACTGTGGAACGCGGAGATCGGCTTGCTGTACGGGGCCCTAATGGAACGGGCAAGACAACACTGCTGAAGTTGATGATTGGTGAACTGGAACCTTCGCAAGGCAAGGTCACACGGCATCCGCAACTGAAAATCGGTTACTTTTCACAGGAGCTGGAAGGGCTTCCCGAAAATCTGACGCTGCTGGACAGCTTGCTTACCCTTCCATCCATGACACAAAGTGCGGCACGTACCATTCTGGGATGTTTCCTATTTTCCAGAGATGATGTGTTCAAGCGCATTGGGGATTTGAGCATGGGGGAAAAGTGCAGAGTGGCATTTCTGAGGCTGTATTTTGGCGGAGCGAATCTGCTGGTGCTGGACGAACCGACGAATTATCTGGACATTGATACCCAGGAAGTCATGGAAAATGTATTAAAACAGGCTTCAGGTGCTTTGGTGCTTGTATCCCATGACCGGATGCTGACGAAGTCACTCGCGAATCGGTTATGCGATCTGGAGCCTGGTGGCACAGCAACTCTGTTTGAAGGAGGTGTGTCGGATTGGGAGCAGTCCAGCAAACTTCGGGAGGTGGCGCTGGAGACCCGGGAATCCGATGACGAGCGGTTACGATTGGAGATGCGACTATCGGAGTTGCTGTCTCCTGTGAGCACTGCTGGAAAAGACAGTCTGACACAGCCCGAGCATTCGAATGAGCGAGCAGACGAGGCAGCTGAGATTCGTGAAATCCAGCAGCGCCTGAAACAATTGAAAGATAAGGGTGCAAGCATAAATTAGAATATGGACGGCTTGCTATTTCGATCTATTTTGCATATAATTATGAACGATCATCGATGATTACATCGATATGGGTAAACTAAGCAAACGTGATGATGGAGATAAGTAAGCAGTGCCTCTGGACAGGGAGGAAGCGCCGTAGATTGAGAGCGTTTCTGTAGAACAAGGCTGCCGAAATTCACTCCGAAGCGGTTCCCTGAACCTGTATGTGTGCAGACACAGAGGCAACAGTAGGGGCAAACGGTTAACGGTCGTTATTCCGTACAAAGTGAGACAGAACCGGTTGCAGGCCAGAAGGGCCACGCAGCAATGGATGTCTAACAAGGGTGGTACCACGGTCTTTTCGTCCCTTCAGGGGAGAGAAGGCCTTTTTTTGTTGCAAAAACACCACAAAAAGGGGGCAATTACACATGAAAGAACGTTTAGAGGCATTGAAGATCGAAGCGCTGGAGCAGTTGTCTGGTGTGAATGATCCGCAGACGCTCAGTGATCTGCGTGTGAAGTATTTGGGGAAAAAGGGTGCATTGACTGAAATTTTGCGTGGTATGGGTGCACTTAGTGCGGAGGAACGTCCAGTTATTGGTCAAGTAGCCAATGATGTTCGAGCTGCCATTGAGGAGGTCATCGACAGCAAGCAGGATCAGTTCCAGAAGGAAGAGACGGCGAAGCGTCTGCAATCCGAGAAAATTGATGTGACTCTGCCAGGACGTCGTGGACGTCAAGGCGGACTGCATCCACTGACCAAAGTGGTACAGGAGATTGAAGATATTTTCATCGGTATGGGATACCGCGTAGCGGAAGGTCCTGAAGTCGAAATGGATTATTACAACTTTGAAGCATTGAATCTGCCGAAGAATCACCCGGCGCGCGATATGCAGGATTCTTTCTATGTTACCGAAGACTTGTTGATGCGTACCCATACATCTCCGGTTCAAGTACGTACCATGCAGAGCATGAAGGGCGAAGTGCCTGTCAAAGTCATCTGCCCAGGTAAAGTATACCGCCGTGATGACGACGATGCGACACACTCTTTCCAATTCAACCAGGTTGAAGGATTGGTCATCAGCGAAAACATTCGTATGAGCGATCTGAAAGGAACCCTGCTGCAATTCGTGCGCGAAATGTTCGGTTCCCACACAGAAATTCGTCTGCGTCCAAGTTTCTTCCCGTTCACAGAGCCAAGTGCGGAAGTGGATGTAACCTGTGTACAATGTGGCGGCAGCGGCTGTCGCGTATGTAAGCAAACAGGCTGGCTTGAAATTTTGGGCGGCGGTATGGTTCACCCGAAAGTACTGGAAATGGGTGGATACGATCCGGAGAAATACAGTGGTTTTGCATTTGGAATGGGCGTAGAACGTATTGCGATGCTGAAGTATGGTGTCGATGATATCCGTCACTTCTACAATAGTGATCTGACCTTCCTGAAGCAATTTGGACGACTGTAACTTTTAGTCAAGAAAGATTAACCATATAGAGCAAGCGAATGAACCGGGAACACCAATTTATAGATGAAGGAAGTGAACGTCCATGAGAGTATCGACAGATTGGCTGTCTGATTATATTTCCCTTGAAGGTGTGACGCCACAGGAATTGGCTGAGAAAATCACCCGTGCGGGTGTCGAAATTGATGTAGTGGAGAACCGCAACAAGGGCGTCAATAAAGTTGTTGTAGGTTATGTGAAGAGCAAGGAGAAACACCCGGATGCAGACAAACTGAATGTATGTGTCATCGATGCTGGTCAGGAAGAAGATCTGCAGATCGTGTGTGGTGCGAAAAATGTGGATGCAGGCCAAAAAGTAGTCGTAGCCCTGGTTGGAGCAAAGCTCCCTGGTGGATTGGATATCAAAAAAGCCAAACTGCGCGGTGTTGTATCCCTTGGCATGATCTGTTCCGCCAAAGAGCTGGGCATGAACGATAAATTGTTGCCGAAAGATCAGCAGGAAGGTATTCTCGTTCTGCCGGAACAAACAGAGGTTGGCACGCCAATCAGTCAGGTTCTTGGTCTTGACGATCATGTTCTTGAACTGGACCTGACACCGAACCGTTCCGACTGTCTCAGCATGCGTGGTGCAGCTTATGAAGTGGGTGCCATTCTGGGTCGTGAAGTGAAGCTGCCAAGTCCCAAAGACCAACTGGTTGAAATTGGTGATGCAGCCGCGAATCATATCTCTGTAGAGATCAAGGCACAGGAGCAATGCATTCACTATGCAGCTCGTTATGTAACTGGCATTAAGCTGGGTGCTTCCCCGCTGTGGATGCAAAACCGTCTCATGGCGGCAGGTGTTCGCCCAATCAATAACATCGTTGATATCACGAACTATGTCATGTTGGAATATGGTCAACCGCTACATGCATTCGATGCGGATAAACTGGAAAAGGGCCATATTGAAGTGCGGATGGCCAACGAAGGCGAAACGATTGTTACGCTGGATGGACAGGAGCGCAAGCTGGAGCCGCACATGTTGCTCATCACGGACGGCGTGAAACCTGTAGCCATCGCTGGGGTTATGGGTGGCGAGAATTCCGAGGTATCGGAAGGCACGGTGAATCTGCTCTTGGAGTCCGCCAAGTTCGACGGCGGAACCGTTCGGAAAACGTCGCGCCAACTGGGGCTGCGTTCCGAAGCAAGCATGCGTTTTGAGAAGGAAGTAGACCCGGGTGCGGTGATTACGGCTTTGGATCGTGCGGCTGAACTGATTCAGCGTTATGCTGAAGGTGAAGTGCACCAGGGAATCGTGGAAGCTGGAGCAGAAGCTGCGGAGAAACGTGTAATTCAATTGTCGCTGGATCGATTGAACCGTTATCTGGGAACCGATCTGTCTTTGCTTGAGGTAAAAACCATCTTCGCTCGCTTGCACTTTGCATGTGGTGATGCTGATCAAGGATTGCTGGATGTGGAAGTACCAACACGCAGAGGGGATATTACGCTCGACGTAGACTTGTTTGAAGAGATTGCACGCCTGTATGGATACGACAACATTCCAACCGCATGGATTGAAGGACCGACGACTCCAGGGGCATATACACGCTCTCAAGCAATGCGCCGCACGATTCGTGGATTGCTCTCAGGCAGTGGCTGGCAGGAAATGATCAGTTACTCCTTTGTACACCCGGATAAAGCGACCCTGTTCCCGGCGTTGACACAAGGAAGTAAAGCCGTGAAACTTGCGATGCCTATGAGTGAGGATCGCAGTGTGCTTCGTACGAGTATTTTGCCGCAAATGCTGGATGCAGCGGTGTATAACATGAACCGTAAACAGGATTCACTGGCTGTATTTGAAGTGGGCAATGTGTTCTTCACTGAAGAAGATCAGTTGACCAAGCAACCACATGAGATTCCGGTACTGGGCTTGCTGCTCACCGGTAATCGTGCAAGCCAGCAGTGGAATGTTGGAGCGGGGAAAGTAGACTTCTTCGATCTGAAAGGTGCGCTTGAGCATCTGTTCGCCTATGTGGGGCTTGAACAACGCATTCGCTTGGTAGCAAACAGCCCTGAAGGATTCCATCCGGGACGTTCCGCATCGGTTTACCTGGAAGGTAAGGATGGCGGGGAAGGCACATTGATCGGTACATTGGGTCAATTGCATCCGGAACTGCAACAGCAGTATGATCTGAATGATGTGTACATCGCAGAGATTGCACTTGAATCGATCTACAGCGAAGCAGACGCTGACATTCGTTATCGTGAGCTTCCGCGTTTCCCAGCCATGGAACGTGATATCGCGGTTGTTGTGAATGAGGATATTGAAGCTGGAGATATGCTGCGCGCCATTCGTGAATCGGCGGGTGAATGGTTACAAAACGTACAGGTATTCGATGTGTTTACTGGCAGTAAACTGGGTGAAAACAAGAAGAGCGTGGCGATGGCACTGGTATACCGGAATCGTGAACGTACACTCACCGATGAGGAAGTTACTGAAGTTCATGCCCGTGTAGTGGCTCGTCTGGAAGAGCAATTCGGAGCGGAATTGCGTAAATAGGACAAAAGAAGATTTTTTGAACAAAGATTAGCAGGAATTGTTTGAAGTCACATCGAATCCTTAGCATTAGAGGATCGATGTGACTTTTTTGTGATTACAGCTTAGAATCAACATACAGACTTGAAGGAGGGCACAACTGTGACTACACCTGATCGTACACGCGTCACCGTAGAGATCTACGGGACTTCCTATAAACTGGTTGGCAGCAGTGCCGACTATATGAAACAAGTAGCTAACCTGGTAGATGAGCGTATGGGCGCAATCTCCAAGCAAAATTCCCGTCTGGATACTCCGCGTATTGCGGTACTGGCGGCTGTACATATGGCTGAACAGTCTCTTCAGACTCAGGAAATCCGTAATGAACTGAAGATGCTTACTGGAGAACGTACAGAACTGAGAAACGAATTGAATCGGTTAAACGCCATACAAAATGAACATCAACAAGAATTGGAACGGCGTGACCAGGCTCTTGCTGATTTGCAACAGCTGAAGATTGAAGCAGAGCAGGCGTTGCAAAAGTCCGAATCGGACAAAAATTCAGAGATAGCCAAGTTGAATAAGCTGCTGGAGCAAGAACGCGCTCAAGCAACGGAGCGAGTGCAAAAATTACAGGCCCAAGCGACGGCACAACTGAAGGAAGCAGAAGCCAAGGGAACGAAACAGCTGAAGGAAATGGAAGAGAAAGCGGCTAACCAGCTTAAAAATGCACAGGCACAGGCTGCTTCCCAGCTCAAAGAAGCTCAGAACCGTTCTGCAGCTGAATTGCAGCAGGCGCAGGCCAAAGCTGCGGCGCAATATAAAGAGTTGCAGGACAAGACTGCAGCTCAATTAAAAGAAGCCGAAAGCCGTGCCGTTGCAGAACGTCAACAGATTGAAGCCAAGGCTGCGCAGCAGGTTCAGACAGCCAAGGAAGAAGCCGAGTCGGCCATTTTGTCCGAGTTGGAGCAGGCAGAGAGCAATCTGAAGAAAGCTCAGGAAGAGGCAGCGCTGCAATATAACGAACTTCAGCAACAGATGGAACTTCGTCTTCAACAGGCTGAAGAAAAAGCGCTGCAACAGACACAAGAGCTCACGGATCAGGCGAATCAGGAACGGGCTGCCTTACAGGAACAAGCGGAGCAGAAGCGCCTGACTGAGATAAATCAGTTGAATGCGGAGTTCAAGGTGTTATCCGAGCAGTTAGAACTCGAATGGATGGAGAAAGAAGCAGCCCTCGAGGAACAATTGCAGCAAGCCAAGGAAGCAGCAGCGTCCCAGGCGAAAGAAGCCGCAGCGGCGGCAGAGGCCTTATTGCAAGATGAACAGGGCAAGCTCAAACAGCAACTTGAGGAACAACGTAAACAGGCGGAGACTCGACTATTAGATGTCGAAGAACAATTAGAAGAAGTGATGACCCAGCTCATCAGTGCACAGGACATGGTTGCAGAGCAAGAACAGCAGCTTCAGCACGAGCGTGGTCAATTGGAATCGTTACGTCATGAGCATGGGGTCCGTAAACAGGAGCAGGAAGTTCAGACTCGCCGAATTACGGAACTGGAGCAACAACTGGAGCAGTTGAAAGAGGACCGTTCCCAGTTGCAGGAGCTTCTGCGTGAAACGGAACAGGCTGCCCAGCAATCCCGTGATCTACAGGAACAATGGAAGCAGAAGTATAATGAAACTGTGGATAGAGAAACCTCTCTCGCAGCACAGCTACGCAAACTTCAGGAGCAACATGCACAGCTTGAACAGGAAGCCCAAAAGCTTCGTGAGGCTGAAGTGAAGTCGGAAGAGGAACAGCGCAGACTGCAAAAAGTGCTTGAACAGGCTCATGCTGCGGTGCGTACATTGCAGAATGAGATCGGCACGCTTACGGAACGTGAGCAGTCCTTGAAGGATCTTGCTGAGCAGCGATTGGCTGAGATCGGATACCTGGAGAATCAGATTCTTGAAGTTGCTGAACAAAATGAAACGTTGGAGTCTGGTGTGCAATCCCTTCATGATGAATTGTCCGTGGTGAAGGAAGAGTCTCGTTTCAACCACGAAGAGGCTGTGCAATACCAGAAGGATGCAGAGCTTTTGGAAGAGAAACGCAATCAGCTTGAAGTTGAGCTCAATGTTGTTCGGGAAGAGCTGAACCGACTTCAGGATAACTATAAACAAATCCGTAATGATTACAGTGATGCATTACAACGGGAAGAGAATTACAGTTCCAAGCTGGATGAATTGAGCAAGGAGAAACAAGAGATTGTGAACGCACTTGAAGAAGCGAGACAGTCTTCAGCTAAACTTTCCGAGCGTTACTCGGAGCAAGAGAGCCGGCTAGCCCAGACTGAGGAAGAAGCGTTGGAGTGGCAGATCAAACACGAAGAACTGTCAGCCAAACAGGCCGAGTTGGCATCCCGTCTGGAGCAGTTGACGAGACGTGAAGAAGAACTTCGCTCAAGCGTTGAACAAGCAGAGCAGAACGACCAGGTGTGGCAACGCCGTGCAGATGAATGGGCGACTCAGGAACAATCCTGGCAGGAACGCTGGGCTGCACTTGAGAATGAACTGACGGTTTGGAAGAGAGAAAGTGCGGCAAGTAGTGAGTTGCTGGAGGGACTGGAGCAAGAACGACAGCAGCTGGACCAGTTACGTGCAGAAGCGACCCAAGAGAAAGAGATCATGGAAACTGAACTGCTTGAGATGGGGGAGCGTTACGAACTAGCGGCCAATCAATTACGTTTGTTACAGGTTGAACGTGAAATGGAGCAGGAGAAGGCAGAGCAGCTGAACACGGAATATCGTCAGTTGCATGATGAATATACGAAATTGCAGACGGAATATAACGAATGGATTGAATTGATTGAACAGGACCAGACCTAGCGGAATGAATGCAGCAGAACTGGCTCGTGGGCAACGTACTCTGTACAATTTGTTATACTAAAGAAGGAGCTCCCGTCGCTGCGGGGGCTCCTTGTCTTGAATACTATTCTTCAACGATAATTTTGGAGATCATGCTGCTGTGTCCTGAACCACAGAAGACAGAACAGGACATTTCAAACTCACCAACTTTGTCCGGGGTTATGACTTTGGAGTTATTACTGATATCTAGTCGAAGATTCAGTTCAGGCACAAGCATACCGTGATTTCCGTTTTCATTTTCATAAACAATGTTGACCGGAACGCCTTTTTTAAGATGATACTCAGGTTGATCGAATTCATAGTTACTCGCCTTGATGACCAATTCTTCGCTGGCTGTAACTCCAGCATCAGCATCGGATCCATTGCTGCCAGATTCTGCGGACTGTTTCGCCCCTCCACATGCAGTGAGGACCAGAATTAACATACAGGCAGCGAGCCATGTTATGCCTTTCTTCATCATGTGCCTCCTTAAAGCGTGATATGGATAAAATTTGAATGATTGCTCCAGTCATCATACCGCAATATGTGGATGCCTGTACACGCTGCGTATGTCGTTTTTTTGAAAATTGCACGTGTACGGCAGAGCGTGCGTACTGCCCGAATGAAATAAACCCCTTCCGGCACAGGGCCTTCAGAGGTTTAGGAGAATTCATGGGGACGTTAAGGTGAAGTGGAGATTAACTTTTGGAGCTTCGTCCGGCATCAAAAGGGGTGGATACCGGGATGAAGAGATCGATAATCCCGATAACCAGCGCAGCGAGTATGGCACCGAGCAGGCTGACTTCAACATGATCTACAACATATTGACCAAGCCAAATCACCAGTGCACTAACGATGAATCCGACAATACCGCGACCAAACGGGTTGACTCTTTTGCCGAAGATACCTTCAACGATCCAGCCGAGCAGGGCAATGACAA
Organism: Paenibacillus xylanexedens; assembly: GCF_017874615.1. Taxonomy (GTDB): domain Bacteria; phylum Bacillota; class Bacilli; order Paenibacillales; family Paenibacillaceae; genus Paenibacillus; species Paenibacillus xylanexedens. The sequence goes on along the minus strand of NZ_JAGIKV010000002.1, from coordinate 197,469 downwards.
GAGCAAGCAACAGGGCGCTCCAGAAGCCACCAACGGCGAATCCGGGAACGATCCAGCTAACCACCATTAATACAATTGCAGCGATGATAAATCGCACGACATGTCCCAGGAAATTCATGGTGTTTACCTCCTTTTATTCGGATTGAACTGAGCAGGGCAACTCCAAGGGGGATGGAGAGGTTGCACAATCCTGACACCTGTAGTTTGTGGTGTTATGGTTGAAGTTATGTGTGGAAGGATTCGTTAAATAGCGCAAGAAAGTTTCTTTCGTTATAATACAGATATAGTTTGGAAGGAGTTGTACACTTGGACACGAAAATTTTACACACACTGGAATATCGCAAAATTTTAAATACATTGCTTAGCTTTGCCCAGACGACCATGGGAAAAAAGAAAGCGGAGCAACTTGAACCAAGCAGTGAACTTGAAGAAGTGAAGCGGTTGCTGCAGCAAACCGATGAAGCCTTCACATTTGATCGCCTGAAAGGCTCACCATCGTTTGGGGGAATTGTAGATATTACGGCTTCCATCAAACGTGCTGAAATTGGAGGCACACTTAACCCTCACGAACTTTTGGGAATATCCAATACAACCTTTGCGGCGCGGCGATTGAAACGTCAGATTGGTACTTTGCATGAAGATGAGCCCATCGAATCATTATTCTATATCAGTGATCAACTGTCAGAGCAAAAAACGCTTGAGGATGCCATCAAAATCTGTATTGACGATAATGCAGAGGTTGCCGACAGTGCAAGCGTAACGTTGGCGCAGATTCGTCGTGAGCTGCGAGGCGGAGAAGCGCGGATTCGCGAAAAACTCGATTCCATGATTCGATCCTCTACCGTATCCAAGATGCTTCAGGATCAGCTCATCACCATCAGAGGAGACCGTTTTGTTATCCCGGTGAAAGCTGAATATCGTTCGTACTTTGGCGGGATTGTGCACGATCAATCCGGTTCGGGTGCCACATTGTTCATTGAGCCGGAATCGATTGTCGCAATGAACAACAAATTACGCGAGACCCGGATTCGGGAAGAACGCGAAATAGAAATTATTTTGCAGAAATTGACGGCACTTGTCAGTGAGCAGGGAGAGTGGCTGTTGTATGATGTCGACTTGCTGGGATCACTTGATTTTATCTTTGCCAAAGCACGTCTGGCTCGCGAACTGAAAGCAACATTGCCTCGCATGAATGACCGCGGGTTCCTGAAGCTCAAGAAAGGCCGTCACCCACTGATTCCGATTGAAAACGTGGTTCCAATTGACATAGAGCTGGGCAATGATTACACATCCATTATCGTGACAGGTCCGAATACGGGTGGTAAGACGGTAACGCTCAAAACGATTGGATTGCTGAGCCTGATGGCAATGTCCGGTTTATTTGTTCCGGCTGAGGATGGCAGTCAGTTATGTGTATTTGATGCGATCTATGCAGACATTGGGGACGAGCAGAGTATCGAGCAGAATCTGAGTACTTTCTCCAGTCATATGACCAACATCATTCGCATTCTGAAAAACATGACACCAAAAAGTTTGGTATTACTCGATGAACTTGGCGCAGGGACAGATCCGGCTGAAGGTTCCGCGCTGGCGATCTCCATGCTGGAGCATATGCACCGGACGGGATGTCGCATGGTTGCAACCACTCACTACAGTGAACTGAAAGCATACGCATATGAGCGTAAAGGTGTCATTAATGCCAGCATGGAATTTGACATCAACACACTGAGTCCAACTTATCGCCTTCTGGTGGGTGTACCTGGACGAAGTAATGCATTTGCCATTGCAGAGCGACTGGGACTGCCGGGTTACATTCTCGACTACGCCCGTGGCGAAGTGAAGGAAGAGGATCAACGGATTGAGCACATGATTGCTTCTCTTGAAGAGAACCGTCTTACGGCTGAACAAGAGCGTGAGAAGGCAGAGAGCTTGCGCCAGGATATGGAGAAATTACGCAGTCGTCATCAGACTGAACTGGAGAAGCTGGAACAGCAGCGTGATCGCCGGATTGAAAAAGCAGAAGAAGATGCACGCAGCATTGTGGACAAGGCTCGCACGGAAGCGGAGAAGATTATAGCAGATCTTCGCCTGTTGGCTATGGAAGAAGGTGCTTCCGTGAAGGAGCACAAACTCATTGCTGCCCGCAAACAGCTGGACGAGGCTGAACCGGAGAAACGCAGGAAAACGGTCAAGAAGACGGCATCAGCGCCGAAGACTCGTGCCATCGGTCCTGGTGATGAAGTGCTTGTCTACAGTTTGAATCAAAAAGGCCATGTTGTAGAGATGTCGGGCAGCAAAGACGCTATGGTACAACTGGGGATTATGAAAATGAAAGTATCCCTGGATGACCTGGAATTGCAGCAATCGGCTCCCGCAGCCAAACCAAAACAAAAACCGGTAACAGGTATGAAACGTACACGTGATGACAATGTGAAAAGTGAATTGGATCTGCGTGGTACCAACCTGGAAGAAGCCCTGATGGAGACAGATCAATTCATTGATGAAGCTTTCCTTGCCAACCTGGGCCAAGTTTATATTATTCACGGTAAAGGTACAGGAATTTTACGTTCCGGTATTCAGGATTACCTGCGTAAGCATAAACATATTAAAAGCTACCGGCTGGGCAATTACGGAGAAGGCGGGAACGGTGTGACCGTCGCAGAATTGGAATAGCCGGTCCATGAATCAATGATATTCTGCGACCTTATTCATGAAGGTCGCAGATGGGGAGAGGGGAACGGTGCGTGATAGAAAGCATTGACCAATTGCTGTCTCATCCCTTGGGGATGGTACTCGGTTTTTTCTCGGTAGCGATTATGGAGCTGCTTGTATTTCTGGCTTGCTTCGAACTGGTGACCAAGTATAAATGCTGGACGGAGATCAAGAAGGGCAATGTGGCCGTTGCGATGGCTACAGGAGGTAAGATCTTCGGGATCTGCAACGTATTGCGGTTCTGCATACAAGCGAAATCTTCGGTATATGAAGCCATGACGTGGTCATTTGTAGGGTTTATCCTTCTGCTCATTGCCTATTTTTTATTCGAATTCCTGACACCCGTGTTCTCCATTGATAAGGAGATCGAAGCGGATAACCGAGCTGTCGGGTTGATATCCATGATTATTTCCGTCTCGTTGTCGTTTGTTATTGGCGCGAGCATTATCTAGGGGGACCAGTCATGAAGATATTGATACGGATTCTGTTTGCGGCATCGATTGTATTCTTTGCCATCGGTATCATCTATGTAATGAATACATGATTATATGAAAGAGAAAGGTTGATTCAATATGGAAACAACAGTATGTCCTTGGTGTCAGACGGAGATTGTATGGGATGAGGAGCTGGGTCCTGAAGAAGAGTGTCCTTATTGCCACAATGAGTTAAAAGGATATCGTACGCTCAACATTAACATCGATGATGAAGAGAACGATGAAGCTGAGGACGATATCTATGATGTAGATGATGTAAACGAGAAACAGACTACGGATCTTTCAGATCTTTGGGGGGATGAAGTCGAACTCAAATTGCCGGAGTTGCGAACGTTAACCAAATACGCAGATGAAGGTAATGACCTCATTCAGTATGAGCAAGGTGTCCAGAAGCAACTTGATCATCAGGAAGAAGTACCGGAGTGCCCGAATTGCCGGGAATTCATGATTCTCGCAGGTACACAAGATGCAACACAGGATAACTTCACGCCAGTTGCTAACGCTGCTTCAGGTGAAGGGTCACTATTGTCAACACCGTTTAAAGTATTGACCTATGTATGCTCGGGATGTTTCCAAGTTCAATACAGTCTGTCTGAGGAAGATCGTCTGCGTCTGATCAAGAACCTGAGTACGCAGAAATAAACATTTCGGAGATTCTAACCAATTTCATAGCAATCCTGAAGATTCATCATGTTTTCCTCTTGCTTGGGGCACGTTAACCCTAAGACCTACCTGTACATAGTTCACTTCAGGTGGATGAAGGAGGAGCAGATGAAGATTACTTTAGGCCGACAATCCATTCTGCTTTTGGGCGTGAATGGATTGTTTGCGTTAGCCGGAGCGCTGTCGGGAACCTTTTTGAATGTGTTTCTGTGGAAAAGCCGTCCGGATTATGCCATGTTGGGATGGTTCACTCTCAGCCAGCAACTGGCCATTGGACTGACATTCTGGCTTGCTGGCAAATGGGTCAAGGAACACAATAAAATGAGTGCACTACGACTAGGTACTGCGCTGTCCGGCATATTTTATATGATCGTCCTCTGGGCTGGTTCCAAAGCTGTAGACTGGATATGGCCTCTGGGTATGCTACTAGGTTGTTCCTTGGGGCTATTCTGGATTGCATTTAATGTTGTGTATTTTGAAATAACGGATCGGGAAAACAGGGATCTATTCAATGGCTGGGTCGGGTTACTTGGTTCGATGACAGGAATTATAGGTCCATGGTTCTCCGGTCTGATTATTACTCGCATGACAGACAACACAGGATATCGGCTCATCTTCACAGTATCACTCGTTATTTATGTCATAGCGGTAGTTTTTAGTTTTTTTCTGAAAAAAAGAAAGGTGAGCGGTACATACCGCTGGTCGGAACCTTGGATACAGCTATCCAAGCGGGATAGTCCCTGGAGGACCTTAGGCTTGGGTTTATTCGCTCAGGGTGCACGTGAAGGTGTCTTTGCCTTCCTGATTGCACTGCTTGTATATTTGGCTACCGCACAGGAGTACAAATTGGGGCAGTTCTCACTCATCACCTCAGCTGTGGCACTTGTAAGCTATTGGGCAGCGGGAAAATGGTTTAAACCGCAGTATAGATCGAGAGGTATGTTCATCGGAGCCCTCATTCTGCTCGTTGTGCTTCTTCCTCTTCTCTGGAAAGTGACCTATGGTACGTTGTTAATCATGGGGATTGGGAGTGCTGTTGCGATGCCGTTATATGTACTACCGATGATATCAGCGGGATTCGACATGATGGGCACGAGTGGCGAAAATGTGGAAAAAAGGGTTGAACTTGTCGTTTTGAGAGAGTTATGCCTGATGCTCGGCAGGCTTTTTGGATTGGCCATATTTATAGTGACGGTTATGAATGCTCCATCTCTACGCATGTTAACCTGGCTTATTATTGTCCTCGGTGCTTCTCCGCTAATTGGATGGATCTTTATGCGCAAATTATTGAATCGAACGGAAGGGCAAGAGCCCTCGGCTTAGCAAGATTCCAAATCTATAGGTTTTCGTAACCAAAAGGGTACAGATCCGGGAAAGAGATAACTTTCCTTGGACTGTACCCTTCATTATTTATAACTCATACATAGCTCATTTACAGCTCAAATCGGACGTTATACAGGAGATGGTTTACTTGTACGTGTGAGAGAGAACAGATCCATATCAGGGTTTGGTTTGCCAGTAATAGCATCCACAATTAAGGAGGCAGCAATCATGCTGTACACGGTTCCGTTACCTCCATACCCTTCTACAAAATATGAATGCGGATAATCCGGGTGTGTGCCGATCAGGGGGAGGCCATCATTCGTATTACCAAACACGGCACCCCAGGCATAATCGACTTCAAGATCATCTAAAGGGAAATAGGAACGGACCTCTTCCAGGAGTGTGTCTCCCCGGTGTTTTGAACGTATTTCACGTTGATCCTCTCGAGGTGTTTCTTCATCCAAACCGCCTGCGATGATTCGGCCGTCCGGTGTTGTTCGCATATACAAATATGGGCGAGCTGTCTCCCAAATCATGCTGTGTTCAAACCATTCACTAAGATCGGACAGCGGTTTGGTAGCAATCGCGTAGGTCGTTTTCAGATAGGCTCCGCGATCCTTTTTGATGTCCTGTGTCTCGTAACCGGCAGCAAATATGACCTTCTTGGCACGGATTTTACCGTTGGAAGTGTGGCAGACTACACCATCTTCATCGTATTCGCAGTGTATCATCTCCGTCTGACCATAGATTCGAGCGCCACGCTTATTGGCGGATTCAAACAAGGCATGAACAAAACGATAGGGGTTCACTTCTGCATCCCCTATTGTGTACAGTGCAGCGGGTTTGCTGAAGGGGAAATGCTGGCTTATTTTGTCGGCATCCCACAGTTCAGCTTCAAAACCATAACGCTTCAATGTCTGATATTCTTCCTCCAATAGGGTCACATCATCTTCACTGCTTGCAAAACAAAGACTTGTTCGTGGGATAAACCAAGGGTCTGTATCCAGACTGTCTGCAATTTGAGCAAGCTGTTTCATGGCTTCACGACAAAGCTCATAAAAACGTACGCCTGTGGCTTCACCAAAAGTGTTGATACATGAGGTTAGTGTTTTGTCATTGGTGTATTGTAAAAGACCTGTATTGGCAGAACTGCTGCCGTGGGCAATGTCTCGCTTATCAATGACAACGGTGTTAATACCCTGCTCCGTGAGTAGTTTAGATGTCAGTGCGCCTCCCATGCCCCCACCAATGATGAGGCAGTCACAAGAGATGTCTTCTTGTAGAGCAGAATAATTAAATGTTGAATTGAAAGTGGAGGGCCAGAAAGGTGTGCCATAGACCAGATCCATTAGAAACATCTCCTTTATAATTTAAATTTGTATACTTTTGTGTGACCGGGCTAACAATAATTGCGCATAAACTTTATGCCGAGGAGGCCATCGAAACATGCAGAATCATACTATGCAAGCTCTGAGTCCCAAGGAATTGAACTACATTGCGGACTCTATCACCAATGAAGAACTGCTGATTAAGCAGTGTGCAGCCACAGCTTCCATCACACATAATCCACAAATTCAACAAGCTCTGACTCACTATGTTCGCTCACATGAACAACATCTGAACACGCTTGTCAATGCACTGCAGCAACATCAGTCTCTTGCACCGGCGCAAGTCAGTAATTGAAGACAACTCTAACTGTATAGGAGGAAAACGCATGTATTCTCAATCTTTATCATCTAATGGCGCTTTTATGCAGGAGCAGGATCTGCTGAAGTCGATTCTTGCAGATTTAAGACGAACCTCGCGCGAATATACAACTGCGACAACGGAAGCTTCCTGCCCCATGACACGTCGAATGTTCACAGACCTGACGAACGATACCCTAAGATTACAAGGGGAACTGTTCAATCTGATGCAGCAAAATAACATGTATTCTGTCTCGTCCAAGGCACTTCGTCAGGATGTGGACAAGCAAATTCAGTCCGCCCACCAGACCCAACAAAAGTGTCAGCAATTCATTCAGGAAAAGAATACGCAGAACAGTTCATATAGCCAAGCTCCTAATGTGTCTCAGCATCAACCGAATTACGGTAACCCTTATTACATGTAACCTTTGCAAAAGAGGTTTGAAGCACCTAACGTTACAGGACCATACCACCGCTTGCCTGAATTCAGGGCAGGCGGTCTTTTGTCTATGCATCAACGTCAAATTCATGTAATATAAGTATTAATTCATTTTCAGGAACCTGGATGACGCTGGAGGGAAAACCATGAAAGATTTGAACGATCTGCAATTAAAAGTTCTGGATCTGCTGAAAGAAGACGCGAGAAGGACTCCCGCACTGCTGTCGACGCTGCTGGGGGAGTCGGAAGACAAGATCAAGAACGCCGTGGCACAGCTAGAACAAGACCACGTCATCGTGAAATACGCAACCGTCGTGAACTGGAGCAAAATAGATGATGAGAAAGTAACGGCCCTGATTGAGGTGCAGATCACGCCGGAGCGTGGTCGTGGTTTTGAAGGGATTGCTGAACGCATATATCTCTATCCGCAAGTGAAGTCCGTATATCTCATGTCCGGTGCATACGATCTGCTCGTTGAAGTGGAAGGTGGCAACCTGCGTGAAGTCGCTAATTTTGTGTCGGAGAAACTGTCTCCGATAGACTCTGTACTTTCAACCAAAACGAATTTTATTCTTAAAAAATATAAGCAGGACGGGATTATCTTTGAAGACCATCAGGAAGACAACCGTCTCATGATCTCGCCGTAAAGGAAGATGTGTCATGATAGTGAATGAACAGACAACCGGAAACAACAAGAATATGACGTCTTATCTGGCACCTCTCGTGCAACAGATACCTCCATCCGGAATCCGCAAATTTTTCGATCTGGTTGGAGACAACAAGGATATAATCACTTTGGGTGTGGGTGAACCTGATTTTGTTACACCTTGGCATATGCGTGAAGCTTGTGTATACTCGCTGGAAAGAGGTATGACCAGCTACACATCCAACGCAGGTATGCCGAAGTTGAGAGAAGCCATCAGTGAATATCTGGATACTCAGTTTGATACCAAATACGATCCCAAGGATGAGATTATTGTTACTGTGGGTGGCAGTGAAGCGATTGACTTGGCTTTGCGCGCATTAATTGTACATGGCGACGAGATTCTCATTCCTGAACCTTCGTACGTGGCGTATTCACCAATCGCTTCAATCGGTGGCGGTATACCGGTTGGTGTTGAAACCTACGCGAAAGATCAGTTCAAGTTAACGGCCGAAGCACTTGAAGCTGGCATCACACCGAAGTCGAAAGTGGTTATTCTGTGTTATCCGAGTAATCCCACTGGAGCCATCATGACGTATGAAGAGTGGCTGCCTATTGCTGAAGTGATTAAAAAGCATGATCTGATTGTTATCGCGGATGAAATTTACGCTGAATTGACGTATACGCAAAAACATGTTAGCTTTGCAGCTATCCCTGACATGAAGGAGCGGACCATTCTCGTAAGCGGATTTTCAAAGGCTTTTGCAATGACAGGTTGGCGGATCGGTTACATGTGTGGTCATCCTGAGCTTATTGCAGCCATGCTCAAAATCCATCAGTATACGGTAATGTGTGCGCCGGCCATGGGTCAGGTTGCTGCACTTGAGGCGTTGACGAATGGTTTGGGTGAGAAAGATCGGATGGTAGAATCGTATAATCAGCGTAGACGTTTAATTGTGCAGGGATTCAGAGATATTGGACTGGATTGTCATGAACCTCAGGGAGCATTCTATGCATTCCCGAGCATTCAAAAGACGGGTATGAGTTCCGACCTGTTTGCTGAACGATTGTTAACGGAGAATAAAGTTGCTGCTGTTCCCGGCAATGTTTTTGGCCCTCAAGGTGAAGGCTTCTTGCGTTGTTCGTATGCTACTTCTGTAACCCAATTAAATGAAGCTTTGGAACGAATCGGAAACTTTGTTTACAAACTGCAAAAAGAGGGTTAATACTAAAGTAGAATCTTTTTTAAATGTGACATTGTTATTATTGGAAAAAAATAACTTTCTTTTACAAAATAATGTGATATAATTCAAATTTGAAATAAGTTTTCATATATTTGGAAACCATTTTTCCAAGGAGGGGTTAGCTTTGTTTTGTGTTGAATATGATTTACCGACGAATCGTGGGCACTATCTGGCAGAAGGCGATCATGGCGACCGATGGTCGGTGAAACCCGATAACGCATCTTTGCATGACATTTCCTTGGAAGATGAAATTCATATGCTTCGTCGCAAGATGGAACAGATCTTCCTCGAAGAGAAATCATTCACATCCGATATTGTAATTGAAATCAGCAGTTTGCTGGATTTAAAGATTAATGAATATATGAAGGCTAACCCGATTAAAGCAAAATAACGTTTATGCTGGATTGAAACGTTTCATTAATCGAATTAGAAAGGGAGACCTGAGAAGGTCTTCTTTTTTTGTGTGTAAAGGCAGGGTGATCCCCCGATAAGCCAGGTTATTTTTTTGCGTGGAACAATTGTGATATATTGGACATAGGAGACTAAAGGGGGAACTGGAATGAAGAGATTTTGGGGGCTTACTGCAATCATTTCTATCGTTTTTCTGCTTGCTGGTTGTGGAGGTAAAGATGGTTTTTCCATATTCATCATTGATAACCAAGGAAATCCATCTGTAATCTCAGAGCAGTTACAGGCCAATCTGCAACAGAAACTGGGCGAGGAACCCAAGGTAGAAGTGATCACCAGTGCGATGTATGATGTTCAGAAAATTATGGTAGAGTATGCGGCTGGAGGACATGATATCTTCATTTTGCCTGAGTCCGACATGAAACAATACGGAAGTAATGGCTCCAATGTTCCGCTGGATGATACTTTTGATCCCAAGAAGTTTGAACGGGGTGTATTTGAGGGTGGAGTATTGGTAGAGAAGGGTGAAGGAGATGGAGGTTCGGATCTCAAGCAAGAATCACATCTTTACGGCATTCCGCTCGAAGATATGAAAATGTTTAAAGATGTAGAATATGCTGCGAGCAATTTGTTCGCCACCATTCCAGTGTCATCTTCCAATGTCGAAGAATCCAAAAAAGTGCTGAAGGCGCTGACAGAGTAAAGAAAATTCAGAAGTGGCTATGGAAGGAGGGAAGCGGATTGCTGATTACGGTCACAGGCGGCATAGGTAGTGGTAAAACCCGGTTTGCCCTTAAGTACGCAGCCGGGATTAGCCGGGAGGGTGTATATTTATCCACTGGTGATCATGATCCCGTTATTCCCGAATTGCCATCCGCTCATTATCGTGCCATTCATGCCGGGAACGGTCAGCATCTGACAGAGGTGATCACCCAGATTAATCGGGAATCCAATCTGTTTTTGGCGGATCAGCGAATTGTAATTGTAGACAGTCTGACATCCTGGATGGCTGCCGGTTTCAGAGCAACAGAGGATCTGGATCATCAGCGTTCAGAGACACAGCTTTTGCTTGATGCGTTATTGTCTTATCAGGGGAAGTTGCTTGTGATTACCAATGAAATGCATGGCACATTGCATCCTACCGAGGAAGAACGAATATTTACAGCGAGAATGGCTTCGGTTAATCGGATGCTGCAGATACATGCTGAAAAGATGTACTTGCTGGTATCTGGTCTGGCTATCGATCTTAAGAGTCAGGGCATGCGAAATGAAGATGAACGATAGTGAGATGACATAAACGGGTGACATAAAGAAGCCTCCTTAACCACGAATTGGTGGCGAGGAGGCTTTATTTATTAAGCTATCCGTTTTATTTCTGCTTTTTGCTACGTCTGATCCACCAGATGATACATCCGATGACAATGATGCCCAGAATGACATACACTACAATGGAATAAACGTCCATAAAGTGCAAAATACTCTCCCATGATGCGCCAAGCGCAGCACCAACGCAGACAAGAATGACATTCCAGATCAATGTTCCAATGGTTGTAAAGAGAAGGAATAAACCAAATTTCATATTGGACATGCCTGCGGGAATGGAGATAAGACTACGGACGAGCGGGACCATTCGGCAGAATAATACGGTCCACATGCCATATTTGTCAAACCATGCATCGACACGGTGAATATCCTCTTTTTTGATGCGCAGAACATGTCCCCAGCGTTCCACAATTTTCTCAAGGCGTTCGACGTCAATGAGTAGACCAATACCATACAGGATCACAGCACCAAGGACAGAACCAATCGTTGCGGCGATAATAACTCCTGGAAGAGTGAGACTGGTATAGGTGGTCATGAATCCGCCAAACGGCAAGATGATTTCGGATGGAATCGGGGGAAATACGTTCTCAAGAGCAATAATGAGTGCAATGCCTATGTAGCCGTATTGTTCCATGAAATCGGTTATCCAGTTCTGCATAATCGTCTCCTTTACTTTTGGTTTCCTTCGATTTGTCGTATACTCGGCAGAGCACACCAATTCTTATATACGTGTAAAGCGATAGACGGGTTTCTGAAAAAATGGCATTCCCGTATTCATTATTATATTACCAATTGGAGGGATAACGATGGGCATATATACACGAACAGGTGACGAAGGACAGACCTCGGTCATCGGTGGACGCGTCATCAAGGATGATGACCGAGTTGAGGCTTATGGCACGATTGATGAATTGAACTGTTTTGTAGGCCAGGCGATCAGCCTTATTGACTCTGCTCAAGGGGAATTTGAAGATCTGCGTGAACATCTGCTGGAAGTTCAGCAGGAACTGTTTGATTGTGGGTCGGATCTGGCCTTCGTGAAGATTAGTGAAACCAAATATAAGGTGAGAGATGAAATGGTCACACGTCTGGAACAATGGATCGACCAGTATGATGCAGAGAATCCAAAAGTGGAACGATTCATTATTCCTGGTGGCAGTCAGCTGTCCTCTGCTCTTCATGTGTGCCGTACTGTATGTCGTCGCGCAGAGCGTCGCACGGTAACACTTGGACAACATACAGATATTAATCCGTCTGTACGACGGTATCTAAACCGACTGTCTGATTACTTCTTCGTGGTTGCACGGACGGCCAACGCGAGACAACAGGTGGCGGATATTGAATATGTGCGGAGCAAAAAAGTCTTCCGCCGCAAAGAATGAGCCAGTATTATTCGCCGATTGTCTACACGGTGACCGAACAAGAAGATGGCTGGCTGCTGAAGACCGTGCTTCAGCGCCGGCTGCTGGTGTCGCGTAAGCTTTTGTCCAAAATTAAGTTGACGGAGCAAGGTGTCATGTTAAATGGAGAGCGCGTGTATATTAGCGTCAAGGTAGCTGCGGGTGATGTCGTTGAAGTTCGGATGGAGCAAGAGGAATCGGATGATATTTTGCCTGAACCTATTCCCTTTACCGTTCTGTATGAAGATGAGCACTTGCTTATTGTCAACAAGGATGCCGGCATCATCGTTCATCCGACACATGGACATTACACGGGTACTTTGGCAAATGGCGTTGTTCATTACTGGAAAACCAAGGGCGAGCACTTCCGGTTCAGACCGATTCATCGACTTGATCAGGAAACGTCAGGTGTGCTCGCAATAGCCAAGAACCCTTATGTGCATCAGCATGTGTCTGAACAGATGATTGCAGGAACAGTGGATAAGAAATATATTGCACTTGTGCACGGCAGCCCTATCCCGGAGCAGGGGTCAGTAGATGGCCCGATCGATCGCGATCCTGAAGAGCCACACCGTCGAATCGTAACACCTGAGGGCTACGCTGCAAGAACGCTGTACACAACCTTAACACGCTGGGCAGAAGGCAGCGCCAGTGCGATAAGCCTCAAGCTGGAAAGTGGCAGAACACATCAGATCAGGGTACATATGACGTCCATGGGCTGTCCATTAATCGGTGATCGAATGTACAAGACACTACCTGTGCATGAGATCGATGAGCAGACCATGGCTGTTCGGGAAGAACGGGATACCTGGATTGAACGCCAGGCATTACACGCTTGTGAATTGACGTTTGAACATCCAATTCTAAAGGAACGCATAACGTTCCAAGCTCCTTTTCCAGCAGATATGGCCGCGCTAGAGAAGCGTTTGAATGATGAGGCAGCTCCAAAAGAAGAACTGTAGGAAGATGCGACGGGGCTCTTAGTTATGCACCCTGTGTCGCAGTCTCTTGCACGGCCCGTCCTGCTTGGGAGCAACATATTCCATGTGAGGGGGGCTTAATGCACCCGAACAACATGCCGTAGGCTAATCTTTATGGTTTCATGGTCTAATGTATTGATGTTTAGCAGTTTCATGTTAAACATTTCAAGAATTCAAATCTCAAAAGCTTTTAAGGATATAAAAGCTGTAAGATTTTGACCCAAAAAATATAGCGAATGTGTGTTTTAATCTCATTCGCAAAAGTTAGTAAAGTTGCATGGCGATGGTATCGATTTGGAGCGACTTTTGGATTTGCGAAGCAAACCAAGGGAAGCGACAAGTCGAGACCGGAGCCACACCGGAGCCACACACTAGGAGGCACATACAATGAGTAACCTAAAAGTATATCAATATGCCAAATGCGGCACATGCCGCAAAGCTGTAAAATGGCTTGAAGCTCAAGGACATGAGCTGGAGTTAATCCCTATTTTTGACTCACCGCCATCAGAATCTGAACTAACAGATCTGATCCAAAAGAGCGGACTGGAAGTGAAGAAGTTCTTTAATACGAGTGGGGAAGTGTACAAAGAGCAACAATTGAAGGACAAGCTTCCGGGCATGTCCGCTGATGAACAGATTCGTTTGTTGGCTTCCAATGGTCGTCTGATCAAACGTCCGATCGTTACGGATGGAGAAAAGGTGACGGTTGGATTCAAGGAAGAAACGTACGAGCAGGAATGGAATAACGCATAAACGCGCTGAATATCAGCCTTGAATTGTTCAAAATTCAGGGCTTTTTTGGCTGAACGATGGTTGGCGGAACTATGCTATAATGATAGAATTAGTTTCGATATTTTATATGCTAGATTTAGACAGGAGAGAACAAATTCAAGTGAATCAACGTAATGAACCTACTTTGTTGCTGGTAGACGGTATGGCGGTGTTGTTCCGTGCTTTTTATGCGACATCTGCAAGCGGATATATCAGACGTACAAAGGCAGGATTGCCTACCAACGCAGTCTACGGATTTATCCGTTATTTCTGGGATGCGGTTCAGACTTTTGGGCCAAGTCATGTCGTATGTTGTTGGGATATGGGCGGTAAGACGTTCCGCGGTGAAGAATATGCAGCCTACAAAGGCAACCGGGCGGAAGCTCCGGATGACCTGATTCCCCAATTTGCTCTGATTCGTGAAGTCATGGATAGCCTGGGTATTCCGAATATAGGTGCACAAGGATTCGAAGCCGACGATTGCATCGGGACGCTTGCGAAGTATTATACCGAAGAGACCGATATGAATGTTATGGTACTGACGGGTGACCACGACATGTTGCAACTGATCAATGACCGCACAAGTATCATTATTATGAAAAAAGGCCATGGCAACTACATGGTGTACAACCCTGAAACGCTCATGGCTGAGAAACAACTGACACCTCGTCAAGTGATTGACATGAAGGGTCTGATGGGAGATGCCAGCGACAATTATCCCGGAGTACGGGGAATTGGTGAGAAAACAGCGTTGAAGCTTGTACAGGAATACGGCTCCATTGAAGGGATTCTGAGCAACATGGATAAACTGACCCCTTCGGTGCGTAACAAGATTGAGAATGATTTGGACATGCTTCATCTGTCCCGCAAACTGGCAGAGATTCATTGTGCTGTTCCGGTTGCCTGTGCGCTGGATATCTGTGAATTGCGTCTTGATCCGGATATGGTGATGGACAAGTTTGAACAACTTGAGATGAAGAGCCTTGGCTCTTGGATGGGAGTGGCAATAGGGTGAGCAACATGAAGAACGTACGAACAGGCAAAAAGTGGTGGACAGGGGCTATGGCCCTTGTCCTGGCCTTGCCCGTAATTCTTTCGGGAGCAGTAAGTGCACCACAGACAGTGGATGCCAAAGCAGCAATTAACACCAAAGTACAGAAAGTAAAAGCAGCAGGACGTAATTTTACCGTACAGACCGTTTCGATTCCAAAGGGAACACCGGTTACCGTGGGACTCGCGAAGAAGCAAGTTGGCCAGACGGCAACATTGCCATCGATTGTGAAAGCCTATGGTGCGCAAGCAGCCATTAACGGAGCATTTTTTGAAGCATATAACGGAGCACCAGATCCATACGGTATGTTAATAGCAAATGGTAAGGTCATACATATTGGAAGATACGGAACATCCATCGGATTTAAGGAAGACGGCTCGGCGATCATGGATTCACTTCAGGTGAGTTTGACAGGTAAAGTAACGGATACAAAAGGTAAATCACGGAGTTGGTATGCAACCTTTATTAATCGAACACCTTCAGCGAACGCAAGCATTACGATGCTGTATACGCCTGAACGAGGTGACACAGTCGGATTCAAAGGTGGCACTGCGGTTGTTATGGAGAAAGGTATCGTGACCAAAAAAGTGCCCAATACAAATGTAGCGATTCCTAAGAATGGCTCGGTACTGGTCTTCACAGGTAATCAGAAGTCTTCTTCGGACCGTTTCACCGTTGGTTCGACCGTAGAAATGAATTATAAGTATACGAACGCAGCAGGCAAAGAGATTCCTTGGCAAGATGTAGTGACTGCTGTGGGAGCAGGACCCCGTCTGGTGAAAGACGGCAAGGTAGCTGTCAATCCGACGAGCGAAGGTTTCAAGGATGCCAAGATTCTTAATGCTTCCGGAGCCAGAAGTGGTATTGCGATCATGGCGGACGGTTCTGTTATGCTGGCTACCGTTTCTGGAGCAACAATCAAGGAGTGGGCAGCGGTGATGCAGAAGCTTGGTGCCAAACAGGCCATGAATCTGGATGGCGGTGCTTCCTCGGGTATGTATGCCGGGGGCAAAATGCTGACTTCTCCAGGTCGGCTTTTGAGTAATACACTCGTATTTGGCGGCTCTGTGCGTTAAAAGAAAGTGATTATGGGAGGTAGACGCAAATGACACTCACATCTGATCGAAAGCCAGGGGAGGGCAATACAGCTGTTCTGGCCATTAATGTAGGACTGCCGCAGCCGCTCCCTGGACAGAAGCGTGAAGTGCTGAGCGGCATTGTGAAACATCCTGTATCCGACGCGGTTTTCCTGTCATTCACTGGAATGACAGGGGACGCGCAGGCGGATCTGGTGCATCATGGCGGCCCTGACAAAACCGTTTGTGTATACGATTACAGTCGTTATCCGGCGCTGGAACAACTGATGGATCGCAAGCTGGATTGGGGAGCTTGTGGAGAAAATCTGACAGTTGAAGGCTGTGCCGAAGAAGACGTCCGGATTGGTGATGTGTACGAGTTGGGCGAAGCCACAGTGCAGGTCAGTCAGCCCAGACAACCTTGCTTCAAGCTGGGTGCGAGGTATGACTATAAGGAGCTGCCTGTTTATTTTCAGGAGAGTGGATATACCGGCTTTTACTTTCGTGTCCTGCAAGAGGGTGAGGTAGGGCCTTCATCGATATTTCGACGGATCAGCACCGATCCAGCCTCAATGACGGTTCTTGAAGCCAATCGAATTATGCATCAGGGGAAAGAAAATGTCGAAGGTATTCAGGCGTTGCTGGCCATTCCTGCGCTGTCAGACAGCTGGAGGCAAACGTTAATGAAACGATTGTCCAAGCTGGAGATTAAGTAGCAGGGTAATTATAGTGTCATCAAGTAAAGCAATCCGAATTCCTTTTTAAACTAACTTGGGAGTGTGACTAACATGACGATCTTAGGCGCAATTGAAGCAGGCGGAACCAAATTTGTATGTGGTATTGGCACAGAAAACGGTGAAGTTCTGGAACGCGTAAGTTTTCCAACAACAACACCAGAAGAGACCATGGCTCAAGTGATTTCATTTTTTGAAGGCAAAGGCATTGAAGCTCTGGGTGTAGGTTCATTCGGTCCGATTGATCCGATTGAAGGAAGCCCAACATATGGCTATATCACAACAACACCCAAACCACATTGGGGACAGTATAACGTGATTGGCAAGCTCAAGGAGCATTTTGATGTGCCGATGACATTTGATACGGATGTGAATGGTGCGGCACTTGGAGAAGCAACCTGGGGCGCTGCACAAGGTCTTGAGAGCTGTCTGTATATCACTGTGGGTACAGGTATTGGTGCAGGTGCTGTGGTTGGCGGTAAAATGGTCCATGGATTGTCACATCCAGAGATGGGACATATCATTGTACGCAGACATCCGGAGGATACATACGAGGGTTTCTGTCCGTATCATGGTGACTGCCTCGAAGGCCTTGCAGCAGGACCGGCCATTAACAAACGTTGGGAGCAACCGGCTTATGAACTGCCGGCAGATCATAAAGCTTGGGAGATCGAAGCACACTACCTGGCACATGCACTGATGAATTATGTTCTCATTCTCTCTCCGCAGAAAATCGTCATGGGTGGCGGAGTAATGAAGCAGGAGCACCTGTTCCCGATGGTTCGTAGCAAACTGCAGGAGTTGCTGGCTGGATACGTTCAGCATCCGGCGCTTCAATCCGACATTGACCAGTATGTTGTTTCACCAGGACTTGGCGACAATGCAGGGCTGTGTGGTTCGCTGGCGCTTGCCAAATTGGCATTGAATAAGTAGATTATAAAGGGATTGACGAATTTTACCATTGTGGTATGATATGGGCAACAGCATAGTACGGTTAATGAGGAAGCACCTCTCTTGCATGGATTTTGCAGGAGGGGTGTTTTTTTTGTGCTGCCTATAGGTAGTATCTTCAACTCGTATAAGCTGAATATTCAAAGGGAGGGAACGAAAATGGAAGTCATTTTCATGAACAGATTGTCCAGAATGTCAGATCAGAATGCAGAGTATGCACAGTTATGGATTGGGGAAGAGGAAGATAGTTGGCAGCTGGGATGGAGTCGCTACGAGGAAGGAGAGCGTGAGGATAGCATCTGGTATGAAGGGACTTCTTGGGAGGAGCTGCTTCATATTTACCGTCATCAGCTTGCCATACAGATGAGTGAGGGGTACCGACCGCAGTTGCAGGGATTATTTCATGAGAATGATGATCTGAAATCACGCAGTTATGGTGGACAGCGACTCCATTGTTACAGTGAGTTGTACGGCAATGAGCAATTATATACGGATCTGTGCACATGGCGCAGGAAGAGAGCTGTGTCTGACCGGAAGGCACCGTATTTTATTGCAACGAATCGTCTGCTGCGTTTGATCAGTGCCTTTGTTCCGCAATCGCTGGATGAACTGATGCAACTTCCGGGCGTAGGAGAGAGCAAAGCGACTGAGTATGGTACGGAATGGATGGAGATTACAACCGGACTGGAGCGTTCAACGACATTCCCGCTGGACTGGGTATACACGGCGCTGAAGGAAGAAGAGTATGAGAGTTGGTTATACAAGCAGAGAGAGCAGAAGTATAAGCAGGAACTTGATAAGTTCACCACGCGTAAGCAGGTGCTTGAAGGCATGAAGGAAGGGTATACGTTAGAGGAGATTGTTAATCGATCCGGATTATCCCGACGCGAGTTGGTTGAGCTGTTAGAGGCATTGGATCACGAAGGTTATGACACCGATTGTCTTCTTGATGTGGAGCTGGCAGTGATGCCAGAGAACGAACAAGAGGCCGTATGGAGTGCGTATGAGGAGCTGGGAGATACGTTCCTGAAGCCAGTATTACATAAGGTGTATGGAGGAGAGAAACCCGATGGAGGAAGTCTGGAGCAGGTCTATGAAAGACTGCGCATGATTCGAATCCGCTTCCGTCGGCACGCAGAGACAGAGAAGAATGTTGGTTAATGATCAGAAATGAAAAAAGACGAGGCGTTTCTCCCGGAGGAGCGCTTCGTCTTTGTTATTTCATACGAGTTCATACCCAGTCTTTCTTGCGGAAAATGAAGAACATGCTCAGGCCCAGTGTAACCATCAGGCCAATCACAACAAAATAACTGTATTTCCAGTTAAGCTCTGGCATATTCGTAAAGTTCATGCCGTATATACCGGTAATGACCGTCAGCGGCATGAAGACCGTGGTAATGGCGGTAAATACACGCATGATCTCATTCGCCCGGTTTGCAATACTGGATTGGTAGGCTTCTCGCAAGTTGCCCATCAGGTCGCGATAGGTCTCAAAGGTTTCAGATATTTTTACGGCATTCTCATAGATGTCACTGAAATACTTTTGCAGTTGATCATCGATGAGACGCAGATCTTTTTTGTTGAGTGTATTAATGACCTCTTTCTGAGGTCCGAGCACTTTCTTCAGCCACAGAATCTCACTGCGCAGCCCGATAATTTCACTCAGATGTGACTTTTTGGTGTGCATCAGAATGTCTTCCTCAAGCTTCTCGATTCGTGCTTCAATTCGGTCACCTACGGTGAAATAATTATCAACAATCAAGTCAACCAACAAATATAGCAGACGATCCGGTGTACTGATTTCCTGTTCCCACAGGATGGGTTTCAGTGTACGCAATTCGCTGATCTTGTGCTTGGTAACACTAATAATGAAATGTCTGCCAAGGAATAAGTTGACCGCACGTAGAAATATCTCTTCATCATCAAAACGGATGCTATTAATCACAATAAAATAATGGTTCTCATAAATTTCAATCTTCGGACGTTGTTCTTCGTCACTAAGACAGTCTTCCACAGCCAGATCATGCATCAAGAACAGCGGCTGAAGTACCGCCAAATCGTCTACGTCTGCATCAATCCAGTAAAATCCTTCCGCTGGTGGAGTCAGCGCCTGCTGAATGTCGTCCACCGGAATAAATACACCGTTGTTTACCAACCGGATTTTCATCGTTAATCTACTCCTTCTGCACCCGCCAACTTGGCGGATATTATCATTATGGGCGCAAAAAGAACAAATCAGCCGGTCGGCAGCGGAGCCTGGAGATCAGGGCTGCGTTCACTATATAATCAAACGGAAGTCACGTCCCGCTGCCGGCATGCTGATGTCAGTTCTCTATGCAGTTTGTCGGAATTCGGCTGCCAGTCAGGCCTCGGGTCGCCATCCATTTAATATGTCACCTCTCACATAAGGGTTTATAACACCTTGTTTAGTATACCGCTGGTACAAGGTGCTTTCAAGCGCAAAAATGTGTCTATTTCGCGCCCTGAGGCAGTGTATGACAATGGATGATGAACGGTTCCGATCTGGGAAGCAGACATCGAACTGCAACTTGACGTGAGGGCATTAATGTAATAAAATAGACGGTGAACCATATTAAATTACAATCTAATACAGCGAAATCTTATCAAGAGTAGGTGGAGGGACTGGCCCGATGAAACCCGGCAACCGGCGGTATACCGCACGGTGCTAATTCTTGCAGCGACTAAGTGTCAGGTGGCACTGTTGTAACTGAGAGATGAGAGAGGCGCATATCTATTTTACATATGACCTTTCTCGAAATCCGAGGAAGGTCTTTGTCATATGCCCCGACTTCTCAGCAGTGATTTTCGCTAAGGAACTTGAGGTTGTTTGTAACGTTGGATGAAAGAGCAATTCAATGTTTTTACAAGCTCAAGGCAGTCTATAACTGTATTGATGTGAAGACATCAAGCCAGGGGTGGCTGCATCTATCTATGCACAAGGAGGAGTTAGACTTACTATGCCAATCAAAATACCCGATACGCTACCAGCAAAAGAAGTACTTGAAGGAGAGAATATCTTCGTCATGGATGAAACTTCTGCATATCAGCAGGATATTCGTCCACTCCGTATCGCTATATTAAACCTGATGCCCACAAAGGAAACGACCGAAACACAATTGCTTCGTCTGGTGGGAAACACGCCTATTCAGGTGGATGTCGTTCTCGTACATCCCAAATCCCATACGTCGAAGAATACGTCTCAGGAGTATTTGGATCTGTTCTATAAAACCTTCGATGAGATTGAGCACCGCCGTTTCGATGGAATGATTATTACGGGCGCCCCTGTGGAACAGATGGATTTCGAAGACGTGAACTATTGGAATGAAATCCAGGAGATCTTCGAATGGACTAAAACCAATGTGACTTCAACCCTCCACATATGTTGGGCTTCCCAGGCAGGTTTATACCATCATTTTGACGTACCCAAGGTTGCACTTGATGAAAAGTGTTTTGGCGTTTTCCCACATACCATCAATAAACCACATGTTCCGTTGTTGCGTGGATTCGATGAAGTATTCAACGTTCCACATTCCCGTCATACGGAAGTGAGACGCGAAGATATTGAAAAGAATGAGAATTTAGAGATTTTGGCTGAATCCGAGGAAGCGGGGATCTTCCTGGTTGCTACCAGAGACGGCAAACAGATTTTTGCCACAGGACATGCCGAGTATGACCCGTTCTCATTAAAGTGGGAGTATGACCGGGATACAGCTAAAGGGTTGGATATCGCATTGCCTAGACATTATTATCCGAATGACGATCCTTCCCGTGTGCCACCAGCTACTTGGCGCGCTCATGCCAACTTATTATTCTCTAACTGGCTCAATTACTATGTGTATCAAGAAACACCTTACGATATTGGCCCGCAAATCTAATCGAGATTACAGGAGGATGCAGCAATGGAAGACAACAACAAGTTGAAAATCGAAAGCCGCTTAGCACAAATTGGTTCCATCAATGAACCGGTTACAGGCGCCATTAACTTTCCGATCTATCAATCCACTGCGTTTCGCCACCCGAAGCTTGGACAAAGCACGGGGTTTGATTATATTCGTACGACCAACCCAACTCGCAAAGTGTTGGAAGAGGCGGCCGCAGCGCTGGAGTCCGGTGATGCAGGATTTGCCTGTAGCTCAGGTATGGCCGCGCTACAAACCATCTTTGCCATGTTCGGTCAAGGGGATCATCTGATTGTATCGCTGGATCTATACGGCGGAACCTATCGTCTGCTTGAACGCATCTTGTCCCGTTTCGGTGTAACCGCAAGTTATGTGGATACAAATGACATTGCAGCACTGGAAAATGTTCGTCAGCCGAATACCAAAGCAGTATTTATTGAGACACCAACCAATCCGTTGATGATGATCACAGATGTGGAAGCTGTCACTTCCTGGGCGAAAAGTTACAACCTGTTGACCATTGTTGACAACACGTTGCTGACTCCATTTTTCCAACGTCCGATTGAACTGGGTGCCGATATCATCATTCATAGCGCTACCAAATATCTGGGCGGACACAATGATGTGCTCGCCGGATTAATTATAACCAAGGGTGAGGCATTATCTGCAGAGATGGCGTTCCTCCATAATTCCATCGGAGCGGTATTATCTCCAAGTGATTCCTACCAGTTGATGAAAGGTATGAAAACCTTGGCTCTTCGCATGGAGCGTCATGAGTACAATGCACTTACCATTGCCAAATACTTGCTTGAGCATCCGGCAGTGGTTGAAGTGTATCATCCAGGTCTATCCGATCATCCGGGGTATGAGGTACAGAATAAACAATCCACGGGTAACACCGGTATCTTCTCTTTCAAAGTGAAGGATGCACGTTATGTTGAACCATTACTTCGTCATATCAAACTCATTGCTTTTGCCGAAAGTCTCGGTGGAGTGGAATCTCTCATGACTTATCCGGCGGTACAAACTCATGCGGATATACCTCTTGAAATTCGTGAAGCCGTAGGTGTGGATGACCGTCTGCTCCGGTTCTCCGTGGGTATTGAACATGCAGATGATCTGATTGCAGATCTCGGCAATGCTCTGACAGTTGCACAACAGGAAGTGGAAGGAGGCGTGCACTCATGAGTGAGTCCAACAACAAGCCCAATTCCGAGTTGAAATTTGATACCAAGTTGCTCCATTTTGGCGATGAGATTGACAAAACGACTGGAGCCTCCAGTGTACCGATCTACCAAGCATCAACATTCCATCATTTTGATATCTTCAATCCGCCTCAACATGATTACAGTCGTTCGGGTAACCCGACACGTCAGGCATTGGAAGATTACATCACACTGCTTGAGGGCGGTGCACGAGGATTCGCCTATTCATCGGGAATGGCTGCGATATCCAGCGTGTTCATGATGTTCTCCGCAGGGGATCACATGATTGTAACGGAAGACGTATATGGAGGTACGTATCGTTTGCTTACTTCCATATTAAGCCGTATGCAGATCGAGACAACCTTTGTAGACATGACCAATATAGATGAAGTAAAAGCGGCACTCAAGCCAAACACCAAGGCAGTTTATATGGAAACACCGTCCAACCCTACACTACGAATTACGGATATCGCTGCTGTAACTGACTGGTCGAAGGAACATGACCTGATCACGATTCTGGATAACACCTTTATGACACCGTACTATCAGCGTCCAATTGAGCTTGGTGTGGACATCGTCGTACATAGTGCTACGAAGTTTCTCGGAGGTCACAGTGATGTACTGGCAGGGTTAGCTGTTGCTCGCACGGAATCACTTGGCGTACAACTGAAACAGTTGCAAAATGGACTCGGGACTGTACTCGGGGCACAAGAATCCTGGCTTCTGATGCGCGGGATGAAAACCTTGGGGGCTCGCATGGCTCATAGTGAACGGAGCACAGCCAAACTGGCGGCATGGCTTAATGAGCGCAGTGATATTACCGCTGTCTTTTATCCTGGACTGGAGGAACATCCGGGCCGTGAGGCACATGAGCGCCAATCCACAGGATATGGAGCTGTCGTTTCATTTGACGTCGGTTCAGGTGATCGTGCAAAAGCAGTTCTTAACCGGGTGAAGCTACCTATTGTTGCTGTAAGCTTAGGAGCTGTGGAGAGTATTTTGTCCTACCCAGCGATGATGTCTCATGCGGCAATGCCGGCTGAGGTTCGCCGTGACCGTGGCATTACAGATGGGTTGCTGCGCTTCTCTGTAGGTCTGGAAGATATCGAAGATCTCATTGTAGATTTGGAGCAAGCACTTCAGGAATCCTAGCAAAAGTGGATGTCCAAATCCGCCGATGCGTATTACTTAATCTCGAATAAATTCCATTCCATATGTAAACATTTTTACTTATTTTTAAAGCACCTGTACATAAGGTGCTTTTTTTCACATGTAACCTGTGTTACGATATGTGGAGTACAGAAATACGATGTTGCCACCAGAACTTGCTTCTCTTGAACAAGTTGGGACGGATCGTTATATAATTTCTCTTCATGAGGGAGGCTTTTTTACGATGAGTACGGTAGACCGTATCTTAGATAAAGCCCTTCGGGGCGAACGTTTGGACTTGGAAGACACGATTCAGCTATTTGAATCCAATGAAGTGGACAAAATCGGGGCAGCTGCTAATGTCATTGTGAAACGCATGCACCCTGAACCATACAGAACATTTGTAATTGGGCGTAACGTCAACTACACAAACGTGTGTGATGTGTACTGCCGTTTTTGTGCTTTCTACCGCAGACCTGGTTCTGATGAAGGTTATGTGCTTCCGGACGAAGTTATTTTCCAGAAGATTCAGGAAACGGAAGATGTGAATGGTACCGAGATTTTGATGCAAGGTGGAACGAATCCGAACTTGCCTTTCAGCTATTATACAGACCTGTTGAAAGCCATCAAAGAGCGTTTCCCGAACATCACGATGCACTCTTTCTCACCCGCTGAGATTATGAAAATGGTTGAAGTTTCCGATGGTCTTACATTGGAAGAGGTTGTACGCGCCATTCACGAAGCTGGTCTGGATTCCTTGCCTGGCGGCGGCGCTGAAATTCTGGATGACCGCACACGTCGGAAGATCAGCCGCTTGAAAGGTTCATGGCGGGATTGGATGGACGTTATGCAAACTGCACACCGCATCGGTATGAATACCACGGCAACGATGGTTATCGGCCTTGGTGAATCGATGGAAGAGCGTGCATTACACTTGCTCCGTGTACGTGAAGCTCAGGACGAATGTATTGCGAACAAGTATGACTCCGAAGGTTTCCTGGCATTCATTCCTTGGACCTTCCAGCCAGACAATACCAACCTTAAGTTGGAGCGTCAGACGCCAGAAGAGTACTTGAAAACTGTAGCCATCAGCCGCCTGGTGCTGGATAATATCAAGAACATTCAATCCTCTTGGGTAACGATGGGTCCTGAGATCGGTAAGAAGTCGCTTGAATTTGGCTGTAATGACTTTGGTAGCACAATGATCGAAGAGAACGTTGTATCTGCTGCTGGTGCAACATATAAAGTTAACATTGAATCCATTCTGCGTTTGATTCGGGAGTCCGGTTATATCCCGGCACAACGTAACACCCGATATGACATCGTGCGTATGTTCGACGAAGAGAATGCCGTGCATGAAGATTTCGTAATGCAGAACTAATTCTAATTAATTCAATACTACTCTCCATAAACTCTGATCGTTAGATAAGTATTTATGAAGCCAAGCCCGCTGACTACTCCGTTTGGAGAGACGGCGGGCTTTTTGATTTCTTTCTGCGGTTCGAGGTCATCAAACAGTACATGTTACGCAATTGGCGATATTTTATATTGAAATTGAACTGTTACAATGAAAGGGAACTTGTGTAGTCAGACACACTGGAAGGGGTAAACCGATGAAGAGAAGAATACTTGGCAAGACGGAAATGGACGTACCTGTATTGAGCTTTGGAGCATCCTCACTCGGTTCTGTATTTCGTGACATTGATCGGGACGAAGGGATTCGCACTGTACATGCGGCCGTAGATGCGGGGATGAATTACATAGACGTTTCGCCTTACTATGGGCTGACAAAAGCGGAGGCAGTGTTGGGTGAAGCCATCCGCAGCTTGCCGCGCAGTTCATATATGTTATCAACCAAAGCCGGACGGTATGGGGAAAATGAGTTTGATTTTTCACGTCAGCGGATTCTGGATAGTGTGCAAGAGAGCCTGGATCGATTGCATACAGACTATATCGACATTCTGTTCTTGCATGATATAGAATTTGTGCCAGCAGAGATTATTATCGAAGAAGCTTTTCCAACGCTGCTGCGTCTGAAAGAGCAGGGAGTAATACGACATGCGGGCATTTGTGGATTGCCCTTACCGTTGTTCGAGAAGGTTCTGCCACAGATCGATGCGGATGCGATCATCTCGTATTGTCATTATTCATTGAATGATACCTCATTATTATCGTTATTGCCCTTGTTGGAAAAAAAAGAAATTGGCCTTGTCAATGCTTCGCCTCTTTCTATGGGCTTGTTGAGTACCCGAGGGGCTCCTGCCTGGCATCCGGCAGATGATCGGGTGAAAGAGCTCTGCCTGAAGGCTGCCCGCTTCTGTGCAGAACAAGGCAGTGACATTGCCAAGCTGGCCGTGCAATTCTCCACGTCGAATGAACGAATTCCGACAACACTGGTGAGCAGTGCCAGCCAGCGCAATATCCTTAATAACGCAGCCTGGATTGAAGAACCGATCGATCAGAGCCTGCTGGATGAAGTGCTGTGCATTCTGGCTCCATTGCATAATGAGACGTGGTCAAGCGGACGACCTGAATATAATACGAAGCCAAGCAACACGACAGCAGAAGCATCCAAGGGGGAACAACGATGAGAGCCATTGTATGTGAAGAAATAGATCAATTGAAGCTCCAGGACCTGCCTCAACCGGAACGAGCAGAAGGAGAGGCGCTGGTTGCCATTCGGCGGATTGGGATCTGTGGAACGGATCTGCATGCGTACAAAGGCAACCAGCCATTTTTTACCTATCCTCGTGTTCTGGGTCATGAACTGGCGGCTGTTATTGAAGAAATCGGTCCGAACGACGCAGGATTACAGCCTGGGGATCAGGTAAGTATTATTCCGTATCTGCACTGCGGTCACTGTATTGCATGTCGCAGTGGAAAAACCAATTGTTGTGCGTCCATGCAAGTCATGGGTGTGCACGTAGACGGAGGCATGAGAGAAAAAATCAGCGTGCCTGTCTCACATCTGCTCTCAGCAGAAGGTTTGACACTGGATGAGACGGCAATGGTAGAACCATTAAGCATTGGAGCCCATGCCGTCAGAAGAGCAGGAATTAAACCTGGTGAGCATGTAGTTGTGATTGGAGCTGGCCCCATTGGATTGGGTGTGATGGCATTCGCCAAACAGGCGGGGGCGCGTGTTATTGCCGTTGATCGTAATCTGGACAGGCTGGAGCTTAGCCGGACTTGGGCTGGAGCGGATGACCTGGTACAG
Organism: Paenibacillus xylanexedens; assembly: GCF_017874615.1. Classification (GTDB taxonomy): domain Bacteria; phylum Bacillota; class Bacilli; order Paenibacillales; family Paenibacillaceae; genus Paenibacillus; species Paenibacillus xylanexedens. The sequence continues at coordinate 170,081 of NZ_JAGIKV010000002.1, read as the reverse complement.
GCCAATGAACATTCTGTACAACAAGTGGCTGAAATTACGGGAGGCGACTATGCTACAGCTGTCTTCGATGCAACAGGTAACGTGAATTCCATGAATGAGGCCATTCAATATGTGGCGCATAGTGGTCAACTCATTTTTGTTGGACTGGTGAAAGCGGATATTACCTTTCATGATCCTGAGTTTCACAAGCGGGAGATGAGCATCCTAGGCAGTCGAAACGCAACCCGTGAAGATTTTGAACAGGTCCTGTCAACCTTGCGTCAAAAGAAATTAAGCATGGATGGTTATATCACACACCGAGTGGAATTTGATGAGTTACCTTCTGCAATAGACCAATGGCTATTGCCAGATTCACATGTAGTCAAAGCTATCGTTGAACTATAATAACAATTAATTATAATAACAGAAAAAAAGCTCTCTGACCTTGGTGGACAATACTGTCCATCCATAGGGGAAGAGAGCTTTTTTTGTAAGTTGAATTAAAATTACACGATAACGACGAGGACAGAAAAAACCTGAAAAAGCGAAGCGTTCGCCTAAAAGCTTTCTGAAAGAAAGCTACTTCGAAAGCATACGCTATCCCCGGATTTTTCCCTTGAGAAAAGGGAATAGAAAAAATCTGGGGATAACAGCGATTGGAAGGTTGTTCTGTCATCGTAGTGTCAGTGTAAATATCTTTAGTTCAACTTACATGAGCTATTATTTTTCCGGATTCGTTACAATGCCCGCATGTGGATCAATGTGACGCACAATGGACTTCAACCAGATCATCTCCAGCACATGTACCTCATAATAAAGTGCACCCGGGATTTGCCTGATCCATCCTTCCGCCATCGCGAGTTGTGTTGAGTCAGAAGTGGCTTCCAGAATTCCAGGTTCACGGCGTAGCCGTTTGCGTACAGCTTTTTCAACTTGAGAGCTTTGTGTAGTCAATATGCATACTTTGCGTTTGGAAGAGAAGCCCCTGAACGCAATGTACACCATTTCATAAGCAATAAGATAGGCGATTACGGAATACATCGCTTGGTCCCAGCCAAAGACAACACCAGCGGCTGTCAGTATCAACAAGTTAAGCAGCATGATTATTTTTTCGATAAGCATCCGTTTTCCGCTAAATACACGTTCAGGTGGGCGGGAAGACGGATCACCGATTTCCAGCGTATCCAGTGTCCCGCCATACCGCACGACGAGCCCAATTCCGAGTCCGAGGCACAATCCGCCAAACATGGCGGCAGCCAGCGGATGCTCTACAAGTGGCGGCATGGGATGAAGCACAATGGCACCGATCGAAAAGACAACCAGACCTAGAACAGTTACCAGTACAAATTTCTTCTGCACAATCTTGTAAGACAGAAATATAAACGGCACATTGAATAAAAATAGGAACAAACCAATCCTCATTTCGGTCCAGTGGGCGAAGAGTGAGGAAATGCCGGTAATGCCTCCAATAATAATCTTATTGGGGTGTAAGAACAATTCAAGTCCCACGGAGGCCAGAATTCCGCCCGCAATAACGAGAAACAGGTTTAACCAGCGGCGGGTAGACGATATCCTGGTCTTGGCGGTGTTTGGCACCGGATTAGCCGATATCAGAGGTGCTTTCATAGGTCATCCTCCTTAGTGCGGCTTTCGAGCCATTCTCCCTGGGTTAGTCACAGAAAGATCGACGTAAGAGCCGCGAAGTACGTTAGTATGTCTGTTCTGTACAGACATAGGTGTTATCCTTCTTTCTGCAGCACCTTTGGTTCTTCTTTCTTTTTCCGAGGATCTTTGAACTTGAATATTTTATCCAATAAACGGAATACATGTTTGGACTCTTTGGTTAATAAAGGACCCAGAATGGCCAGAATCAGGACATACAGCGCGGCAAACGGTTGAATCATTGGCAACAGTCCCCCGGCTTTACCCATGTTCGCCAAGATGATGGAAAACTCACCCCGTGACACAATGGTTAATCCAATATTCGCCGATGCTTTGGGTGATAGTCCTGCACTGCGCCCGGCCAGCATACCCGCCAGGAAGTTACCGAACAATGTAATAACAACTGCAATCAGAGCTAACCATACGGCATCGCCACCCAGGGACAACGGATCAATGGACAATCCGAAGCTGAAGAAGAAGATTGCTCCAAAGAAGTCACGGAACGGCAGAATCAAGTGCTCAATCCGTTTTGCATGATCTGTTTCAGCAAGCACCAGTCCAACCAGCAATGCACCGATTGCTTCCGCAACATGAATGGTTTCAGAGAAACCGGCTACTAGGAACAAGGCTCCGAATACAACGAGAGAGAATAGCTCATTCGATCGAATTTTAAGCAATTTGTTTAGTAGCGGTGTTGCTTTGCGTCCAAGGATAATCACGATAAGCATGAATCCGAGGGCAATAAGTGCGGACATGATGACGCCTCCGATGGAGGATGAATCACTAAGCACAAGTCCGGACAAGATCGAGATATATACAGCGAGGAATACATCTTCGAACATAATAATACCCAATATCATCTCTGTTTCCGGATTGGCCGTTCGTTTCAAATCGACGAGTACCTTGGCCACGATGGCACTGGAAGAGATGGTAGTTATACCTGCGATAATAAGTGCTTCTGCAACTGGGAAACCGGACACAAAACCGAATATTAATCCCAGCGTAAAGTTAATGCCGATGTAGATCGAGCCGCCAACTGCAATAGAGCGACCCGATTTAATTAAACGACCTACCGAGAATTCGAGTCCAAGGTAGAAGAGAAGGAACAGGATACCGATCCGACCCATAAATTCAATAAAAGGCTGACTCTCAATAAAACGGAAGTCCAGATGCCAGATTTTCATGGCATGTGGCCCAACGGCCATCCCGATCAGAATATAAAATGGAACGACCGAAAATCTTAGTTTTGCCGATAAAAGGCCGGCTGCCGCAATGAGCACAAGGGCCAGACCTACTTCGAATATCAAATGATCCATCTATTTACCCCCTTCCAGTCAGGAGGAGGGATTTAAACAGTTTCTGCTGATTGCGTTCGCCAACGGCTACCACCGTGGATTCTGCACTGATAACTACCTCCGGACCTGGGCTGATGTGTTTTTTGTGATTTTTCTCTACAACGGCGATAACCGTTGCCCCAGAGTTTTGACGTACGTCCAATTCACCGATGGATTTGCCGATACTTCCGAAGGATGGTTCGATTTTGTACCACTCGATAATCAGGTCGTCAAACGTTACTTCAATATTTTCAAGCTGCTTTGGTTTGTAAGTTAATCCGCCAACAATAGCAGCAATCTGTCGTGCTTCGTAATCGTCAAGTGTGATCATCGAGATGCTTTGATCGGGATCATCATACTCGAAGTGGTACATTTCCCGGCGACCGTCATCGTGAATAATAATGACAATTTTATCACCGCTGCTTGTTTCAATCTGAAATTTTTTGCCGATTCCCGGCAAGTCTGTTTCGCGTACATCCATGGATTGTTGCCTCCTTATAATTAGGGGCTGGCCATAGAAGACAGGCTTATTTCCCGAAAATGATTAATCTGCTGCTCAAGGGAACATCAAAAGATGCGGGTAAACAGAGCCAGAAATTCCTGACACAGCCATATGATTTGAATTTGTCGGTGTGGGAACAACAAAAACAGGTACTGTCATAAACATTGGTTTATCTAACGTGTGCTAAAAGGGTTATAAGTTATGCACAAGCACACCGTCTTAAATACAGAGGTGTCTCCATGCAAAAGCAACCTGTAAATACGTCGTAACGGCTACTAAAGAGCGTTCACGTATTTTGGTGCTATAGGGGTGAGGGATACATACATGCTGGTAAACTTAATAGGTAGCAGAAATAATCTGCGTTTAAACAGACAATACCACGGTTTAAAGGACAGACCCGTTGTAGGGATTCGCAGCATCAATAACAATGCGAGGACAAGAAAGACAGGCTTATTATGCGTAACCGCAATCAGCTTGGACATGACTTGTGGATATTTGCGAATGACAGGTTTCTGCTGGGATTCGGGTATTTGCAACAGCACTTCCTTGTTGGAAGTTGCTTCTACAGACACCCCAACGGCAGATTCGGACTGCATCGGAATAGGGAAGCACAAGGCTTGGAAAACGCACAAAATGATAATGATAGTGTAGTGGAGTATTCTAGGTTGTTGTCTCATTTTGGCTTCCCTCCTTTCCCGTGAAATATACTGTTATTAAAATAATAACACATTTTTGTCTTAACTCCAAACCTCTTTATAATATACTGAGAAATCATGACACGCTTTCCATCAATCCGCTTCGTATATCCCCATCGGCCTTGCCATATACTTTGAACAGGAAGGAAAGGAGTGATTCTTGTGGAACTGTTTGCTGTATGGACCGATGTATCGGGGCAAGAGGAAGCGGATCAATTTTATCGTTGTGTTAAGGAAAAAACCAAAGGTTTACATATAAGTAAAAGAGGATTTCGGCTCACCTTCAAACATAATGATGGAAGAGCAACCTGGATGTGCAGAGGGAATGAGAATCACGAAGACTTCCAACAATGGCTTCCCCGAATCAGTGATCTGCTCTCCCTTGGACTCGCCGACTTCATTATGGAGACACAAGAACGGAGCATGGTGGAGGATATGATCGCCAAGGCGTGTTCTGTCATGGATGAGCATGAGGTGGAGAAGGTCAATCGAATCTGCATGCCACTTCTATTAAATGGTGATTTGGATCAGCCCGGACTTCGGGAGCGCCGCCGTACTACGTTAGCCGGTGGACTACGGCAGGACCTGGAGGATGTTCACTTTTTTCACCTTGAAGGCATTATCAACTTCCGCATACGGCCATATAAGCAGGAGCTTCAGGAATTAGTGGAGTATGCGCTGGATGAGTTCTGGATGGATCGGCAGTATGAAGAGTTTATGGGGCTGTTAAAATATTTTGTGTTTTTTCAAGAAGCCAAAGTACCTCTGGTTCATCTTGTACACAAGGGGATGCATGAATTTCAGGTCCTGGATGCTGGACTTAATCTGTTACCCGTGCAAAAGGATGAACAGGTCGTTGTGGAAATGCCGGGTCTGGAACTGGAGATGGATATCGAAGATATGATTGTAAGTACACTCATCTCGATCTCTCCTGAGAAGGTCATGCTCCATACACGCACCCCGGATCTGCCAATCATCTCGACCATATGCCAGATCTTTGAAGACAAAGTGCAAATATGTCATCATTGCCCGGAATGCGAAGTGCTGCGCTCAGGATTGTTGACAGGTCTTGACGCAAGTGATCTCGGCAATTATAATAACTGTTGATCCATGAATTTTTCATGTGAACCATTGAACCAAAAGCGTTGACAAAGACAACAACCACACGCAAGATCGGTGCAGAGAGAGGAACCTAGGCTGAAATTTCCTCCGGATATCACGTATGGTTTACCCCTTTGTAGCTGCAATTTTGAAAGTGGAGTTAGAATATCGCCTTTATTGGGGATTATCCGCGAGTAAGGATCTGCCGGGTCATGCCCGTTATCGTCATGCCAATGAGGGCTGTATTTCCGAATAGGGATGAATCAGCTGAATTAGGGTGGAACCACGAGTATATATCACTCGTCCCTTTGTCGGGACGGGTGTTTTTTGCGTTCCTTTGCAAAATGACTGGAATAGCAATAGATAATCAGTCCATAAATATCTGGACACGAAGGTTACATTAACAGGAGGAATGAGACAAATGGCAGTGAACATTAAATTACCGGATGGTTCGGTACGTGAGTACGCGGATGGCAGCAGCATTGAGGACGTAGCCGCTTCAATTAGCAGCGGATTGCGCAAAAATGCCGTAGCCGGCAAGCTGGATGGTATCGTGGTGGACTTGTCCACAACACTTCATGAGGGAGCATTGGTGGAGATCGTAACTCTGGATTCACCAGAAGGACTTGAAGTGATGCGTCATAGTACAGCTCACTTGATGGCTCAAGCAGTGAAACGTTTATATGGTAACCAAGAGGTACGCCTCGGTATCGGCCCTGTCATTGAAGATGGTTTCTACTATGATATGGACCTCGAACATGCGCTCAATCCTGAAGATCTGCAAAAGATCGAGAAGGAAATGGAACGTATTGTGAATGAGAACTTGCCAATTGTACGTAAGGAAGTTAGCCGCGAGGACGCGATCAAAACGTTCGAAGAAGTGGGCGATCCTTACAAACTTGAGTTGATTCGTGATTTGCCAGCGGACAGCGTGATTACGATTTATGAGCAAGGTGAATTCTTCGACTTGTGTCGTGGCCCTCACGTACCATCAACTAGCAAAATCAAAGTGTTCAAACTGATGAATGTCGCGGGTGCTTACTGGCGTGGAGATAGCAAAAACAAAATGCTTCAACGTATCTATGGTACGGCTTTTGTGAAAAAAGCACAGCTGGACGAGCATTTGCACTTCCTCGAAGAAGCTAAAAAACGGGATCACCGTAAGTTGGGTAAAGAGCTGGAAATGTTCACATTCTCCCAACTGGTCGGTCAAGGCTTGCCAATCTGGTTGCCTAACGGTGCGAAGCTGCGCCGTACTCTGGAGCGTTATATTGTGGATCTGGAAGAAAGCCTGGGATACCAGCATGTATACACACCAGTTCTGGGTAACGTGGAATTGTACAAAACATCTGGACACTGGGAGCACTACCAGGAAGATATGTTCCCGAAAATGGTTATGGATAACGAGGAACTTGTTCTCCGTCCAATGAACTGTCCTCACCATATGATGGTGTACAAGTCCAGCATGCACAGCTACCGTGATCTGCCAATCCGTATTGCCGAGCTTGGTATGATGCACCGTTATGAAATGTCGGGGGCATTAACAGGTCTGCATCGTGTACGTGCAATGACACTGAACGACTCACACATTTTTGCACGCCCGGATCAGATCAAAGAAGAGTTCGCTCGTGTTATCGAGTTGATTCAAACAGTCTACAAGGATTTCGGTATTAACGAATACCGTTTCCGTCTGTCCTATCGCGATCCGAAGGATACCGAGAAATACTTCCAGAACGACGAGATGTGGGAGATGTCCCAACGCATGCTGCGTGAAGTTGTGGAAGAACTTGACCTTCCTTTCTATGAAGCTGAAGGTGAAGCGGCGTTCTACGGTCCAAAGCTGGATGTTCAGATCAAAACAGCCCTGGGCAAAGAAGAGACATTGTCTACGGTTCAACTGGACTTCCTATTGCCTGAGCGTTTTGAACTTGAATATGTGGGAGATGACGGACAGAAACATCGTCCGGTCGTTATTCACCGCGGTGTAATTAGTACAATGGAACGTTTCACAGCATTCTTGCTGGAGAACTTTGCAGGAGCTTTCCCATTGTGGTTGTCTCCGGTACAGGCAAAAGTGATCCCGGTATCCGGAAACTTCGACGATTATGCGCGTGAAGTGGAAGCGAAGCTGAAACGTGCGGGAATCTCTGCTGAAGCCGATCTGCGGAACGAGAAGCTTGGATATAAAATCCGTGAGGCGCAGCTTGAGAAAATGCCTTATATGTTTGTTGTTGGTGAGAATGAGCGTAATGCAGAAGCAGTATCCGTGCGTAAGCGTGGAGAAGGCGATCTGGGCATGAAACCGGTTGATGAAATTATCGCTCAACTGAAAGAGGAAATTGCAACACGTTTGGTATAAATGAACAAATGATCTATCAGATAGCCAGTGCATAAGTTGCGCTGTCACTCTGCATAACGCCTGGATAACATGGGATTGACCTATGTTATTCAGGCGTTTTTTCGTAGTGTTTGCAGTAAAAAGTATAGATTAATTGCTTTTTGGAAAACCTTTGCAGTGAGGGGGAGGTTATACAATGAAAAAGCAATTCTCAATTCAAAAGGAACATATACGGGGTTTATTGGTTGGCTGTGTAATATTCGCCGGGATGATGATCAACCTGAATCAGGCGGATGCCTATACATTTGAAGAGGAAAGTACAGTACTGCATGTCGAGAGTCAGAGCAGCGGCATTGAAGGTCCAATTATTGAAACTTCGAGCAAGTCTATTCAGGAATTTCCGGAACAGGTTAGCCATCAATACAGCGATGAGGCTCAGTTGACGACCATGGTGTATATGGCTTTATTGTGGTCACCACAACCAATGGTCATTCCAAGACCTGAGCTTCCAGAGAAACAAGTGGCAGATCCGTCTATGCCGGTGCTTGCTCCGCGTTCAGAACAAATTCTGGGTACACAAAAGGTTACAGCAACGGGATATACGGCAGGTGTTGAGTCTACAGGAAAAGGACCCAAACATCCTCAATACGGAATTACTTATTCCGGTGTCAAAGTACGTCGTGATAAAGAAACAGTTTCCACGATTGCAGCTGATCCAAAATTGTTCCCAATGGGTTCCATTCTGTACATTCCAGGTTATGGTTACGGAATTGTTGCAGATACGGGTTCAGCGATCAAAGGCAATAAAATCGATCTGTATTTCCCGACAACCAAGCAAGTGTACAAAGAGTGGGGCAAAAAAGATGTGGAGGTACAGGTGATCAGGCAAGGCGCTGGGAAATGCACAGAAAAGATGCTCAGCGAGTTGGCTGATGCAATCGACGTGTACAAATCTGTACCGGATTCGTGGTTGGACAAGGCCATTTAATTTCACATGTTGAACATGAATAACTGAAGTGCTCTCTTCACATAATACTGACTGGGGACGAACCCCGCGGTGCAGCAATGCATCGTAAATATGAAGAGAGAGGTGATTCGTTGTGGCTAAAAAATCACAAGGGTACCAAACGCCAAACGAGAAGTACAATGCAGAGTTTGGAGAAGAGAATGCAGCAGCAAAAGTGAAGCAATCTGCTCAAAACAAAGTACAAGATAATTTCCAAACACCTGATGAAAAATACAATGCCGAGTTCGGTGTAGAAAACACAGGCCAAACTGGCCAAGGTCAAGGCAAAGCATCAAAATACAAAAAATAATTGAAGATTCATTAATCAAATGATGATTCAGCACCCTGGAGCAGCAGCTCCGGGGTGTTTTACATATGCGAAGTTTTTTACATTAATATCCTCCCATCTCAGTCTCGAGACCGAGATGAATTCCATCTGCCGCCGCTGTTCTCATTGTCTTGTCTGAGTTACACTGGATACATAATACAGACAAAGGAGACATGAGCGATGAAACGATCGACGCGTGACCGCTGGTGGGTTGGCATACCTCTTATTGCTATTGGTGCGATGATCTTGTTCAGACAATTGGGCTATGACATTGATGTAGGATATATTTTCAGAACATATTGGCCGTTATTTCTAATCTGGTGGGGGGTCAAAGGAATCTCCGAGATTCGTCGCAACGGGGGTTACGCCTTTATTGGACCCGTAATTGTACTGGCGATCGGTGGTTACTTTCTTGCCCGTAACCTGGGATGGATTGATTACTCCATGGGGGAGTTCATTCGTTATCTGATCCCGGTTATGCTGATTGGCGGAGGATTGTTTGTACTTATCGGGCCACGACGTCGTGATCGGAAACATCATGACAAGATGCAGCCACCTCCAGCACCTGAGCAACCTTATAAACCGTTGGCTCCGGAGGATCTGGAGATGCCGTCATCGTTTGACGAACAGTTCGAGAAAACATTCGGCAAACCAAAACAGGAACAGAAGAACGATGCACATGGCCCTCATTTCACAGGATCAACGGATTCATCATCACAAGGGCATCAATATAAGAAGAAACATCAATCGTATAACTCTAACGATACCGGATATGGAGAACATTATGATGATGGCTACGGAAATGGTTATGGGGATTATGGCAGTGGCAATACCATTAATAAATCGGCGTTCATCGGTGATCTATACATGGGGCAGGAAGTGTTCTCGTTAAAACCAATGAACATCTCGGCTTTTATCGGAGATACTGTAATTGATTTGACCAAAGCACAGATTCCATACGGTGAGACAAAGATTGTTATTTCTTCATTTATTGGAGATGTGAAAGTATTTGTTCCAGAGGATATGGACCTGGGTGTGACGGTGACGACAAATTCCTTCATTGGAGATATGTCACTGTTGAACCAGAAACGCGGCGGATTCCTGAGTAGTGCCCAGGCTGAAACTGCCCATTACCATGAAGCAAGCAAAAAGGTTCGGATTATTGTAAGTGTGTTTATCGGAGACGTCAAAGTGAATAAGGTGGGTTAACGCATGATTCGAACAATTCTCAAGGCCAATAAATGGGAACTGATGATGTATTTTGCGCTAACGGGTCTGATTACGCTGGGCGGATTCTATCTATTGTATGGAGAGGTGTTGATGGGGGCTGGTCGTCAGCGGGCATGGACCTATGTTGCCGTTGTTGTGCTGGCCACCGTTATCACCGGATATATCGCTGCATTACGACTTCAACGCAAGATCGACCTGCTTGATCTCAACATGTTGAAAGTGTCCAAGGGTAATCTGGCGGTGCGCATGCCTGAAGCGGATGACGCTTCGTTTGGTCGTGTCTATCAGGAGTTCAATGTCATGATGGATTCGATTGAGAAAAAGATGAGACTGCTTCAGCGCCTCGGTGAGCAGGAAGTCATTGAGAAGGAGCAAGCTTCGGAGCGGGCTGTGCTTGAAGAGCGCAAACGAATGGCAAGGGACCTCCATGACACGGTTAGCCAGCAGCTGTTTGCCATGCATATGTCGGCTTCGTCCTTACCTCGTCTGCTGGAGATGAATCCGGAACATGGTGGTAAAGTACTGGACCAGTTAATTCAGATGTCACATATTGCACAGCGTCAGATGCGAGGACTGATTGCCCAACTTCGACCGGTGGAGCTGGAAGGGCGTGACCTCACCGCAGCACTGGATAGCTGGTTTCCTGATTATTGCAGGCAAAATGGTCTTAAAGGTGTGAAAGAGCTGGAACTGGATGGCGGAATCTCGGATGCCATTGAGCACCAGCTGTTTCTTGTTATTCAGGAGGCAGTTGCCAATGTCGTGAAGCATGCAGAGGCTGGAGTGGTTAGTCTGTCCATACGGGAGAGTGAACATCAGATCAGCATGAGCATCAGCGATGATGGTCAGGGATTTTTACAGCAAGCGGAGCGTCCGGGTTCATACGGGTTATCTACCATGCGTGAACGGGCGGAGAAGCTTGGGGGGCAAGTTCAGATTATATCGAAACCGGGAGCGGGAACGACGGTACGGGTATTGATCCCGAAATTCCCGAACGTTCCTGAATGAACCAGAGGGGGAGACGGAATGAGTGGTAAAGTAAACGTAATGATTGTGGATGACCATGATATGGTGCGCATGGGGTTGAAAACATATCTGATGCTGGAACCGACTTTTCATGTGATGGGAGAAGCGGGCCACGGGCAGGATGCGCTTGATCAGTTACGTAAGTTAAATGATAGTGAAATGCCGGACCTGATTCTAATGGATCTGATGATGCCGGTAATGAATGGCGCTGAAGCAACAAAAGCCATCATGACTGAATTTCCAGGGATGAAGATTGTGATGCTCACCAGTTTCCTGGAGGATGATCTGGTTGTGCAAGCGATTGAAGCGGGTGCGGTAAGTTATGTACTGAAGACAGTCTCTGCTGAAGAATTGATCTATGCTCTTCAAGGGGCCTATAGAGGCATGCCTGTTATGACAGGTGATGTGTCGCAGGCGTTAACCCGGGGAATCAGACAACGTACAGCGAGAGAGAGTGAATCGGGTCTGACTGAACGGGAGAAGGAAGTGCTGCTGCTTATTGCAGAGGGGAAGACCAACAAAGACATTGGAGAAGAATTACATATCAGTATCAAAACCGTCAAAACACATGTGAGTAACCTGCTGATGAAATGTGAGATGGACGATCGTACACAATTGGCCATCTATGCGCATCGTCAGGGCTGGGTGAAAACGAAAGGGTAAAATGCTGTCATGACGGGGAGAAGAGTCTATTCTTACGTGCTTTTATCTCCTTTTTAATTGTTTTTAAGGTACGGTTAAGGTTTAAAGTACAAAATAAGGACAGTTAAAGAATATCTCTTGGGAATAAGAGATTGGGAGGTAGAGAGGCATGGACGAACGCAACTATAGATCGAACCGTCAAGACGAGGAAAACGAAACCAAACAAACGGAGAATCGCAATTCTTCCGGAACGGACGAATCCTCCTATTATTATTCTTATGGACCTTTTCAGTCCGTGAATCAGGAAGATACAGCAAATCACATGGGAAGCAATAATCAGCGTGAAGAAGGAAATGTAGAGATTACAAAACCTGATCCGGTGAGACCCGTACCTACTTACTATAATAGTGAATCATCCGAACAAGCGAAAAGATCATCAGCAGGCGGTGGAAACGGCTCAGGTAACGGTGGAGATCAAGGGAATGGCGGCAAAGGCAACTGGAACTATAATAACCGCAAGCCGCGTTCTTCCGTAAGATCACTTCTATTTTCCTTTATTGCCGGTATGTTGGTCATCACGGTTCTCATGTACACAGCTGACAGAACAAACATGTTCACACCGGAGACGGCACTTACGAACACGGACAATCAAAGTGCAGGACAGGAAGCATCCACAAACACAGGCGGAGGCAACAATGTCACAGCGTCGTTACTGCCAACAGGCAAAGAAGATGTGTCTTCCGTTGTAACAAGTACAAGTCCGGCTGTCGTCAAAATCGAAACACTCGCGAAGCAGTCCTCACGTACAGGTGCTGGGCAGGGTGGATCGAATACAAGCGATCCACTGTACCAATACTTCTTTGGTAATGGGGGCGGAACGGAAGGCAATCAAGGCCAGAGCCAGCAACCACAGCAAGGCAGTAATCAATTGGTACCACTAGGCATTGGTTCCGGATTTATTTTTGACAAAGAAGGATATATCCTGACGAACCAACACGTTGTTCAGGGTGCAGATGTAATCCAGGTAACCCTGGAGAACAACAGCAAGCCTTATGAGGCTAAATTGCTGGGAAGCAGCTTTGATCTGGATTTGGCTGTATTGAAAATTGAGAAAAACAGTGGTGACGATGCGTTCCCTGTAGCTCCACTGGGTGATTCCAACAGTACTCAAGTCGGTGAGTGGCTTGTAGCTATCGGTAATCCTGAAGGATTCGAACATACGGTTACAGCAGGTGTACTGAGTGCCAAAGAACGTACGATCAGCATTCCAGATGAAGAAACAGGAAAAACACGTGAGTACAGCCATTTGCTGCAAACCGATGCTTCGATTAATCCGGGTAACTCCGGTGGTCCGTTGCTTAACCTGAATGGGGAAGTTATCGGAATGAACGTTGCAGTAAGCGCAGATGCACAAGGGATTGGTTTTGCGATCCCGTCGAGCGTCATCTCTGAAGCCGTTAAATATCTCAAAGAAAACAAAGAAGTTCCCAAAGAGCCAGTACCATTTATCGGTGCATCTCTGATGGCTCTCACGCCTGAAGTTGCTAAACAAATGGGAACAGATATAACTGAAGGTTCTGTCGTAGCCAGCACGATCTTCCAATCACCGGCTTACCAAGCAGATCTTCGTGCATATGACATCATCACAGGTGCCAACGGTACCCCTTACGCGACAAGTCAAGATCTGATTGATTTTATCAAGAAACAGGAAATCGGCAGTGAAGTGACATTAAACGTGGTGCGTGACGGTAAGAAAATGGATCTGAAAATCAAAATCGGCAACAAAAATGATTTTGATACTTCACAAACCACAGATACACAACAGCAGCAACCATAAATATCGGGTAAGGATTAACAGAACGGAAGGGTTTGAAGGCCCTTCCGTTTTTTTTGCCCTGATGAAGCAAGGCTACAATGGACCAGGACGGATTGGAGACGCCCACTTGAAGATGCAGATTGTGCTTCTGCCTGTTACAATGGGATAAAACGTTAGGATAAAGGAGAAAGACCATGCGCTCAACTATTTTAATTGTGGATGATGACGAAAAAATTGTATCCATGCTCCGCCGGGGGCTGGCTTTTGAAGGATATGAGGTACAGACGGCTTCCAACGGAGCCGAAGGCCTCAGTAAACTGATGGACAAGGAGCCGGACATCGTTGTGCTGGATGTGATGATGCCGCAGATTGACGGATTTGAGGTATGTCGCAGATTGAGAGAAGCAGGCAGCAAAGTGCCTGTCTTAATGCTGACGGCCAAGGATGAAGTACAGAGCCGGGTGACCGGACTGGACACAGGAGCCGATGACTACCTTGTAAAACCTTTTGCGCTGGAAGAATTATTGGCACGTGTCCGTGCATTGCTGCGCCGCAAGTCAGATAGTGCGGGTACGCCGGACAACCGCTTAATGTATGAAGATATCATTTTGGACAATGACTCACGTGAAGTATTGCGAGATGGGCAGCGTCTGGAGCTGACTGCCAAAGAATTCGAACTGTTGAATCTGTTCATGCAAAATCCAAGACGGGTACTGTCCCGTGATCTGATTATGGATAAAATCTGGGGTTATGATTACAGCGGTGAGTCTAACGTGCTTGAAGTATACATTGCCATGCTCAGACAGAAGACTGAAGAATACGGTGGCAAGCGTCTAATCCAGACCATCCGGGGAGCCGGCTATATCCTGAGAGGTGACTCCTGATATGTCCATCCGGTTAAGACTAACCGCATGGTATTCTGGCATTTTGGCGGCTGTTCTTATCTTTTGGGGCGTTGTAATCTATGCCTTTGTGTATTTTAACTCCTATCAGGAAGTCGAACAGCAATTGAAGGTGAAGAGTACCCGGATTACGGAGCAGATCGGTGTTAATCCTCTTTCACAGTCGTTGGATCTGGACCCATTTACAGAGAGTCAGCTTCAGGAGGCACAAATCTATATTCAACTCTGGGATTATCAGAGTCGCTCAGGCAGAATTTCGGGTAATATGGAGAAATTAGGGATTCAGTTTCCGGTATTAAAAGCCAATGAGATACTTAAAGACCGAGGCATATCCAAGATCTATGTGGATGGGACGCCGTTTCTGGTGAATCAGCTCCCCCTTTCTCTTCAGGGAACCAATGAAGTACGTGGAATTCTTCAGGTAGGAGCCAATGTAAGTTCACAGCAGCGCTTGCTGGAGGCGTTGCTTAATATTTTGGTTTTTGGCTGGCTGGTGGCTATGGCATTGGCTATAACCTCAGGTCTTGTTCTGGCCCGCAAGTCGATGCGTCCGCTCGTGACTGTCATTGATGCCGCCAATCAGATTCAATCTGGAGATGACTTAAGTGTACGTATTCAATATGCTGGGCCGAAGGATGAGATCGGGCGTCTGATTGAAACGGTGAATAATATGCTTGAACGTACAGAATTGTCATTCCGCGGTTTGGAGGAGACGAATGCTGCCCAGCGCCGCTTTGTATCCGATGCATCGCATGAACTGCGTACGCCGCTGACCACCATTCGCGGGAACGTAGACTTCTTGAAGAAGCTGTGGGATCAGGAGGGGACCGACCGACCGAATCTGGATGAGGAGACTGTCAAACAAATGTCGCTGGAAGCCATTGAAGATATGGCGGACGAGGGAAAACGTATGAGCAGGCTGATCAGCGACATGTTATCGCTGGCGAGAGCGGATACGGGTCAGAAAATTGAACTGAATCCGACCCCGCTGCAGATTCTTGTACAGGAAGTGGCACGTAGAGCACAATTTCTGGATCGTCAGGCAGACTGGCTTCCAGGAGATTTTTCCATCCTTAATGGCATTTATGTGAACGGTAGCAAGGACTATCTGCAACAGATGTTGTTTATTTTCATCGAAAATGCGTTTAAATACACACCTGAAGGCTCTGTGACGCTGGATGCCGTATTATACAAAGGTCAGGTAGGACTACGCATCAGCGACACCGGTATTGGGATGGATCGGGACGAAGTGCCGTTCATCTTTGATCGCTTCTATCGGGCAGATGAATCCCGTGGGGCTACACCGGGCATCGGTCTGGGACTTTCAATTGCGAAGTGGATTATTGAGGAACACCATGGATCGGTTGAGGTTGTGACCAGACGTGGAGAAGGAACCACCTTTATTATCTGGTTGCCGGTTGTCTTTGCTCCGCCTATCGAATAAAGGTATAATAGACAGGACTGCAATTACATCGGCAACGTTGCCGAGAAAGAAAGCGGGTGGCAACCAAGTGGAAGTACTACGAATTTCGCCGCGTGGATATTGTTACGGCGTTGTGGATGCGATGGTGCTCGCGCGTCAAGCGGCACGCAATCTGGATTTACCACGACCTATTTATATATTGGGTATGATTGTGCATAACCAACATGTGACGGATTCCTTTGAAGATGAAGGTATTATTACATTGGATGGTCCGAACCGGATGGATATTTTGAGCCAAGTGGAGAGTGGCACGATTATTTTCACAGCTCACGGTGTATCTCCTGAAGTGCGCAAGTTGGCACGGGACAAAGGGTTGACAACAGTGGATGCAACATGCCCTGATGTCACTAAGACCCATGATCTCATTCGGGAGAAGACGGCAGAAGGTTATCAGATCATCTATATCGGCAAAAAGAATCACCCTGAACCAGAAGGTGCCGTTGGTGTTGCACCAGATCTCGTTCATCTGATCGAGAAGGAAGAAGAGATCGAAGAGCTGAACGTATCTCCAGGCAAAATCCTTATTACAAATCAGACAACGATGAGCCAGTGGGATATCAAACACATTATGAGTCGTCTGCTGGAGAAGTTTCCGGGCGCAGAGATTCATAATGAGATTTGCCTCGCGACTCAAGTGCGTCAGGAAGCTGTCGCTGAACAGGCGGGGCAGTCAGATCTGGTTATTGTTGTGGGTGATCCTCGCAGCAATAACTCCAACCGTCTGGCACAAGTGTCGGAGGAGATTGCGGGTGTTACGGCCTACCGTGTATCTGATGTTTCCGAGATTCAGCAAGAATGGCTGAAAGGTGTCAATAAGGTGGCGGTTACTTCGGGTGCATCAACACCAACACCGATCACGAAGGAAGTCATCCTTTACCTGGAGCAGTATGAACATGACAAGCCGGAGACGTGGGAGATCAAACGTACCGTGAACATGAGCAAACTGCTGCCTCCAGTTCGAGAAAAAACACGTACAACTTAGGGCAAAGGAAATGTAAAAGTAAGTCTAAGTGTATGTGAATTGCAAACGAGATGTGAATGAGAAGAATCCTGTTATACAGATCCGAATGTCGGAGCCTGTGGAGCAGGATTCTTTTTGTATATGGATAAGGAATGTGTACCTTGACGCAATAAGATAACTATGGTATATTCACTTTAACGGATAAAAGCTTAAAAGCGAACAAGCGTTTAAGCGCGACAGAGTTTTTATATTTAATCAGATGCACGTTAAGAAATTATTGTGCTCTCATACAAGGAAGGATGGGATTTAATATGATCGTTATTGCAGGCAAGGCTACACCGGAGGAACAGATTCAGGATATCGTTGCAGTTATTGAAAAAGAAGGGCTTCAGGTGCATATCTCTCGCGGAGAGGATCGTACTATCATTGGTTTGATTGGTAAAGTTGAACCTAAAATGCAAGAACATCTTCGCCAAATGAAAGGTGTCGAGAATGTTGTTAAAATCTCGAAGTCCTACAAGTTGGCAAGCCGCGACTTCCATCCGGAAGATACGGTGATCTCCATCAAAGGTGTAGATATCGGCGGAAAAGAACTTGTTGTCATGGGCGGACCATGTGCGGTTGAATCCGCTGCACAGATTGATGAGATCGCCGGGCTTGTGAAAGCTGCTGGTGGGCAAGTTTTACGTGGGGGAGCGTTTAAGCCTCGTACGGGTCCTTACAGCTTCCAGGGAACGGGCGTAGAGGGATTGATCATGATGGCGGAAGCAGGCAAGAAACATGATCTGCTGACCATTACAGAAGTCATGACACCTGAGTATGTGGATATTTGCGCCGAGTACGCAGATATTCTGCAAGTAGGTACACGTAACATGCAGAACTTTGACCTGCTCCGCAAATTGGGCGAGTGTGGTAAACCGGTATTGTTGAAACGTGGTTTCAGTGCGACATACGATGAATTGTTGAATGCGGCTGAATACATTCTTGCGGGTGGTAACCCCAATGTGATGCTGTGTGAACGTGGTATTCGTACATTTGAATCCTACACACGGAATACGCTGGATCTGTCCGCGATCCCTGTTCTGCAGTCTCTGAGCCATTTGCCGGTTATTTCTGATCCGAGCCATGGTACTGGACGACGTGAACTGGTGGAACCGATGACAAAAGCTTCCGTTGCTGCAGGTGCCAATGGCCTGATCATTGAAATGCATACCGATCCAGATAACTCCATGACAGGAGATGGTGTGCAATCCTTGTTCCCTGACCAATTCGCTAACCTGTTGCAGGATCTGGAGAAATTGGCACCAATCGTGGGTAAATCATTCAGCACAGCCAAACAACCGGCAGAATTTTTCCCGGCACGTGTAGGCGTGTAATAAGAATTCATAGTCAAGGTCTGGATCATCATCCGGGCATCTCCTCTGATCTCGTTCATTGTGACGAAATCAGGTAGATGCTCGGTTTTTTGCATATTTTGCAGTTTTGAACGTATTTATTAATCAATAGTGATAAGAAACATTTATGATGTGAAGTTTTTCCCATGATTTAGGTTAAAATAGGGGTCGCTTTACCGCATTAAATCAGTTAAATGTATATAAAACTAGTTGTTATATGAATTTAGGTTATTTATAAAGTGTGAGTATATCTAACATCCCTTCAAAAAATACCTTACATAAGTATTGACGATGTCATGTTTTAAAATTTATAATGACGACAGAAAAAAATTCGAATTTAGACATTTTCTTAGTGGGGTTGTTTAATGTTCGGAATATTTGGGAGGACGAATACATGTCGGTTGAAAACGTATTGAAATCAATTCAAGAGAACAACATCGAGTGGGTAGATTTTCGTTTTGTAGATTTAGCTGGTCGTGCACATCACATCTCGTTGCCAGCTTCGGCTGTTGATGCAGACACGTTCGTAAATGGAGTAGCTTTTGACGGTTCTTCTATCCAAGGTTTCCGCGGGATTGAAGAGTCCGATATGGTTATGATGCCAGACCCTGAAGCGACTTATGTCGATCCGTTCACTGCACACCCTACATTGAATGTTATGTGTGATATTTTCACTCCGGATGGCGAGCGTTATGAGCGTGACCCACGCAGTATCGCAGTAAAAGCAGAAGCTTTCCTGCAAGAAAGTGGCGTAGGTACAACAGCATTCTTCGCACCTGAATCCGAGTTCTTCATCTTCGACGATGTTCGTTATGAGAGCGGCACGAACAGCTCTTCCTACTTCGTAGATTCCGAAGAAGCTTCTTGGAATACCAACCGTCAGGAAGAAGGCGGAAACCTGGGCTTCAAAGTTCGTACTAAAGGCGGATATGTTCCAGTAGCACCAGTGGATACACAACAAGATATTCGTAGCGAAATGTGTCGCCTTTTGGAAGAAGCTGGCCTGTCAATCGAGCGTCATCACCATGAAGTGGCGACAGCGGGTCAAGCCGAAATCAACTTCCGTTTTGATACACTGAAGAAAACAGCAGATAACCTGCTTGCATACAAATACATCGTGCACAACACTGCACGTCAATATGGCAAAGTAGCAACATTCATGCCAAAACCATTGTTCGGTGATAATGGTAGCGGAATGCACGTTCACCAATCCATCTTTGATGGCGATTCCCCATTGTTCTATGACAAAACGGGATATGCTAACCTGAGTGAAATGGCTTTGCACTATATCGGAGGTATTCTGTACCATGCTCCGGCACTGATCGCTTTGACGAACCCTAGTACGAACTCGTTCAAACGTCTCGTACCTGGTTACGAAGCACCAGTAAACCTGGTTTACTCCAAAGGTAACCGTTCCGCAGCAGTTCGTATTCCGGTTGCAGCTGTGACACCGAAGGGTTGTCGTATCGAGTTCCGTACACCTGACTCCACAGCTAACCCTTACCTGGCATTCTCCGCAATGCTGATGGCGGGTTTGGACGGAATCAAACGTAAAATCAATCCAACTGAGCTTGGATATGGTCCGCTCGATAAAAACATCTATGACCTGTCTGATGCAGACAAAGAAAACATCCGCAGTGTGCCAGCTTCCCTGGAAGAAGCACTTGATGCTTTGGCAGCTGACAACGAGTTCTTGACTGAAGGCGGCGTATTCACGAAAGACTTCCTTGATAACTACATCAACCTCAAACGTGATGAAGCGAAAGCAGTAGCGATCCGCATTCATCCGCACGAGTACAGCCTTTACTTCGACTGCTAATCGGTCGAGGTCGGAACAGTTTTTGTTCCAACTTAAAGCCTCCGGGACACGCTCTCGGAGGCTTTTCCTTGAATTAAACAATGTAGTGCTTTAACTTTGCAGGGTGATAAAGGAATTTGATGACCTGAATTCAACACTTCAGTGCATATTGCCCTTGAAGCAGATAGAGAATACTGATATCATAGCGATAATATTCACTTTGTATGTCAGAGTTACGGATGGAAAGGGCGGGGGATTTTGTGACAAAAAGAGCGTATAACTTTAATGCAGGACCTGCGGCGTTACCACTTGAGGTACTGGAGCGTGCACAGGTGGAAT
This sequence comes from Paenibacillus xylanexedens, assembly GCF_017874615.1. Taxonomy (GTDB): domain Bacteria; phylum Bacillota; class Bacilli; order Paenibacillales; family Paenibacillaceae; genus Paenibacillus; species Paenibacillus xylanexedens. Next base: position 149,545 of record NZ_JAGIKV010000002.1, on the reverse strand, counting down.
TTGTAGATTTTCGTAATACAGGCATGTCGATTATGGAGATGTCTCACCGTGGAGCGGTGTATGAGTCTGTACATAATGAAGCTCAGGAGCGGTTGTTGTCGCTTCTAGGCAATCCAAAAGGATACAAGGTTCTCTTTCTGCAGGGCGGTGCAAGCACTCAGTTCGCGATGTTGCCAATGAACCTGCTCGGTGCAAGGCAGACTGCAAGTTACGTGATGACTGGCAGCTGGGCGAAGAAGGCTCTGTCTGAGGCGAAGTTGATCGGCGAGACGCATGTTGCTGCATCTTCGGAAGCAGAGAAATTCATGAAATTGCCGGATGTTTCGAATCTGAGTTTGCCAGAACGTACGGCATATGTGCATCTGACTTCCAACGAAACGATTGAAGGTACGCAATTCAAGTCGTTCCCGGATACCGGTTCAGTACCTCTGATTGCGGACATGTCGAGTGATATTTTCTGTAAACCATTCGATCTTAATCAGTTCGGCATGATCTACGCGGGTGCACAGAAGAACCTGGGTCCATCCGGAATTACGGTTGTAATTGCTCGTGAGGAACTGGTGAGCGAATCGCCTAAAACGATTCCAACCATGCTTCGTTACAGCACACATGTAGATAACAACTCCCTGTACAATACGCCGCCATCCTTCTCGGTATATATGGTGAATGAAGTATTGAAATGGATTGAAGAACAGGGCGGATTGGCTGGTATTGAGCAAAAAAATACGAAAAAAGCGGAATTGCTCTATAACACAATTGATTCTTCCGGTGATTTCTACCGTGGTTGTGTGGAAGTAGAAGATCGTTCCCTCATGAATGTAACCTTCCGTCTTGCTTCTGAGGAACTGGAGAAAAAGTTCATCAAAGCATCTGAGGAAGAAGGATTTGTAGGTCTGAAAGGACATCGCAGTGTGGGTGGTCTCCGTGCCTCCATTTATAATGCTGCTCCTTATGAGAGTGTTAAGGCACTGACAGACTTCATGAGCCACTTCCAGAAGACAAATGGATAATTAAGTATAGGGAGCCTTCCACATTGACGTGTGGAGGGCTTTTCTTTAAGATTAGAGGGTTGTCGTCAACATGAAATGAAAAGGAGATTGAACACATATGGCTTTACACATCGTTCTGGTTGAACCAGAAATTCCGGCGAACACAGGCAATATTTCGCGTACTTGTGCGGCAACCGGGACCCATCTGCATCTCGTACGACCACTTGGATTTCGAACAGATGATGCTACATTGAAACGGGCAGGGCTGGACTACTGGCATGCTGTTCATATTGAATACCACGACTCATTCGCTGAGGTTCAGGAAAAATATTCGGAAGGTCGTTTCTTCTACGCAACTACGAAGGCCAAGAACCGATACAGTGATTTTAATTTTCAGGATGGGGATTTCCTCGTTTTTGGTAAAGAGACTAAAGGCCTGCCACCTGAATTAATTGCTGCGAATCCCGATACATGCATGAAAATGCCAATGACTGGTGACGTTAGATCATTAAATCTGTCCAATTCGGCAGCAATTATTGTATATGAAGCGTTACGCCAGCTCAATTTCCCGGGGTTAGAAGGATAAATTTAGGTTATAAATGACGGCTAGAATTCGGTAAAAAAACATTTTTCAAAAAAAAGGACAAAAAATGTTTATTTCCAGCAGGATTCGACAAAATCTTGGCGAATCTATAAACATAGTACAAATGTACCTAGAAATTTAGAGTAAGATAGGAGAGGTGTGCCGTAGCTATGAAGCCAGCTGGAGTAGTTCGCAAAGTTGACCAATTAGGTAGGATCGTATTGCCTAAATCTTTGCGTAAAAGGTATCAAATGAATGAGGGAGATCCTGTAGAAATCTTAGTACAAGGGGACCATATTATCTTGGAGAGATATCGTCCAAAATGTATTTTCTGCGGATCCATCGAGGAAGTCAACGAGTTCAAAGAGCGTTACATATGCGCACAATGTTTAGATGAAATGACTCAGCTTCCACAACACGCATAAGAAATAACGTCATGGGGTCCATTGACCCCGTGGCGTTTTTTTTGTTTTATTCTCAATCGGATGGCATAATTGCAAATTAAAAAAAGATAAAATACGTAGACTAACGCTTAGTGTAAAGGGGTAAAACCTCATTCCAGACAGCATTCAGGATGCCTTGCATATTTTCTTCCTCACTATTAATACATATGACAGCTTCCTTTGAGGGAATTACAATACACAACTGACCATAGGCGCCATCGGCGCGGTAAGCATCATGGGAACACATCCAGAACTGATACCCGTAACCTTTTCCCCAATCTCCGTCTCCAGTCGTTTCGATCTGCTGGGACGTAGCCTGTCTGATCCAATCCGCAGGTACAAGCTGTGTGCCTTCCCAAAGGCCCTCCTGCAGCAGTAACTGTCCAAATCGACTCAGTTCCTCATTACTTATCCAAAGACCTGCACAGCCGAGTGTTACCCCTAGTGGAGAGGTCTCCCACTCTACATCATGAATGCCAAGCGGATCAAATAACCGTGGAGTCAGGTAATCTTTCACGGTTTGGCCGGTAGCAGCCTGTAGCATGGCTGAGATCATAAATGTATCCCCGCTGCTATATGTAAATTGTTCTCCAGGTACCCGGTCCAGAGGCAGAGACATATAATATTTCGCCCAGTCCTTTTCAGTCAATGAAGCTCGTTCATCAGCCCAAAGAGGGGGAGAGTCATGACCCGAAGTCATTCGGAGAAGATCACGCAGTCTCAATTCTTGCGGCGATGGGAGATTGCGTTGTGCAACGGGTACATGATCATAAGAGAAATAATCACCAAGTGTCGCATCCAGATGTATCAGACCTTCTTCAAGAGCAAGACCAACGGCCATACACGTAAAGGATTTACTGATGGAATGTTGTACCCTGCGCTGATCCTTATCCCGGTCCCAATGGGCAAGCAGATGCCCTTTTTGTAATATACGAATGGAAAAAACGTTCAATTGTTGCTCCGTAATCGTATGAATGAAACCTTTGAGTTGCTCAGACATATTAACCTCCCTAATATCAGGTGAAACCTGAGTAAAATCGGTTGGTGAAACGTTTCCGTAATTCGAATGCAAAATCAGAACCCATGTTAGTATAAACCTGGTTTGGTGTCAATTAAAGTTGTAATAGCACTTACTAAATTTTCATTTTTTCGTAATAATAGTGTCTTTGGACGCAAATTTAGACTTAAAAGAGCATTTTTTCGAGAAAAAAACGCGAAATTTGTAAAAAGGTTATTGACAGGATTTACTCATCGGGCTTATGATTTATTCGAAACGATTCGAAGAAATCGCTTCCACATTAAAAGTGTTGTAATGAAGTCCATGTGAATCAACGTTGGCTATGTTTTGAAACGATTCGAGAAAATCGTTTCGATAACCCATCGTAATACAAGGGAATCTACAACAGCCTGCAATCCAACGCCAGAGAAACGAATGAGTAAAGACAGCAGGCGATGATGAGAGGGGTTACATTGATGGCACATATAACGATCGAAACTGGATCGCCAACCTTATGCATGAATACCAGCATACATGTTGTGTCCAGTGACTCCGGAGAGACTTCAGGCGGTACACTATATCTGTTGCACGGGGCAGGCGATAATGCGAGTACCTGGCAGCGGTTAACCACAATTGAGATGTATGCAGCGCAATATGGCTGTATGATCATTATGCCGGAAGCGAATCGAAGCTATTACACCGATATGGAATACGGCCTGAATTACTTCCACTACATCACTCAGGAGTTACCTGAAATATGCAAGCGTCTGCTCAATCTGAATCCTGATCCGGAGAAAACATACGTCGCCGGTTTATCCATGGGTGGATATGGTGCACTGAAATGTGGACTAACTTATCCAGAGCGATATCGCAAAGTAGTGTCTCTATCCGGCGTAACGGATATTCAGACACGACTTCATGATCCCCATATGCCAGCGACCATGATCAAGGAAATGAAAGCGGTTTTTGGAGAACGTTTACAGGTGAAAGCCGATCAGGATATTTACGCACTGTCGGCCAAGCTGCTGGAACAGGGTGTTCCTTTACCTGATATCCTCAGTTGCTGTGGCGATAGTGACCCCTTTGTAGAGATGAATCGCGACTATGCGAGATACATGCAGGGGACTGCCTTTGATTTTCGGTATGTGGAGACGCCGGGGGCTCATGAATGGAAATTTTGGGAGCACCACCTGAGAACGATGTTTGATTTTCTGTACAACGACAAGACCATAGTAGAGTGAGGAGATGCAATGTGAAACCTGCAGCCGAAGGACCTAGCAAAAAGCTGAAGGGAAACGTGAAGGGCAATTCGCTCTGGACTGAAATCTGGAAGCACCGAATGACATACACCCTGCTTATTCCGGGGCTTGTCTGGCTAATTCTGTTTGCCTACATGCCGATGGGTGGCCTGTCTCTGGCATTCAAAGATTACAAAGCCAACCTGGGCATCTGGGGAAGTCCATGGAGCGGATTCGAGAACTTCAAATATGTTTTCCGTGATCCAACCTTTATCGACGCAGTATGGCGTACGCTGTACATCAATATTCTGAAACTGATTATTCAGTTCCCGTTCCCGATCATTCTGGCGCTGTTGCTGAATGAATTGCGGATGCGCAGAGGAAAAAAATTATTCCAAACCGTTCTTACGTTCCCGCACTTCCTGTCCTGGATCATCGTATCCGGGGTAGTCATCAATGTGCTGGCATATGACGGACTGGTAAATAGCGCGCTCGGATTACTCGGATTGCCAACGATTAACTTCCTGGGGTCTGAATCCAACTTTGTACCCATGTTGCTGTTGACTGATATTTGGAAATCAAGTGGATGGGGCGCGATTATATTCCTGGCTGCCATTTCCGGTATTGATCAGGATCAGTATGAATCAGCACAGATTGACGGGGCTTCCCGTATGCAACAGATGTTCAAAATTACTTTACCGAACATCCTTCCAACCATCACAATCATGTTTATTCTCTCGGTTGGTGGATTGATGTCTTCCGGGTTTGACCAGATATTCAACTTGGCAAATGCCGCTACCAAAAATGTATCGGAAGTACTCGATGTATATATCTATCGGATTACGTTCCAGTCATCTACCGATTTCTCATTCTCGACAGCGGTCAGCTTGTTCCGTTCCCTGGTGAATATGGCCTTGCTGCTTCTTGCTGACAGATTTGCCAAGTGGCTTGGCGGAGACGGTTTGTTCCGATAAGAGAGGAGGAAAAATGAGATGAGCAAGAAAGCTAACAAAAAACCGAGAATTGGTACAGAAAAAATGACACTTCTCGATTACTTTATTTTCGCCGTATTACTAGTGCTTGCCCTGATGATCCTGATTCCGTTCTGGAATGTCATCATGATCTCGTTTGCAACACAAAAAGAATATGCTGACAATCCATTTTTGATGTTCCCTAAAGAATGGACATTGGATTCCTACAAGGCATTGTTCGCTGACGGAACGATTCTGACAGGGTATAAAAATACAATTATATTGCTAGTCATCGGCCTGCCACTCAGCTTGTTCCTGACAACAAGCATGGCATATGGACTTAGTCGCAACAAATTCCCGTTTAAGAAATTTCTCTTTTTCCTGGTGCTGTTCACCATGATCTTTAATGGTGGTATCGTACCGCTGTACCTGATCATGAAATCACTTCATCTTACAGGTACGCTGTGGTCCGTTATCCTGGCGGGAAGCTTCAGTGCGTTTAACATGATTCTGATGATGAACTACTTCTACACCTTGCCTGAATCGCTGATGGAATCGGCGAGACTGGATGGAGCAGGAGAGTGGAGAATTTTGTTCTCTGTTGTTCTTCCGCTTGCTACACCAATTATGGCTACAATCACGTTGTTCTACGGTGTGGCTTACTGGAACAGTTGGTATGATGCGATGATATTCCTTCGAAAAGCGGATCAGTTACCGCTCCAGAATGTACTCCGAAATATTATCGTGACATCTACGACGAATGCATCCAATGCATCCAGTGTGGATGCTGCCCAGGCAAGCAACTTCTCAATGGGCATGAAGATGGCAGCCGTATTTGTCACCATGGTACCAATTATGTGTTTCTTCCCAATGCTGCAAAAACACTTTGCCAAAGGGGTATTAACAGGGGCAATCAAGACCTGATATACGTATAGGATTTTGCAATAAAATTCTACTAAAAAACATGGGGGTAAAACATGAAAACGAACAAAAAGTTGTCAGTAAGAGCTCTCTTTGCCATCACGCTTAGTGTAGTTATGCTGATGGTGACCGCTTGTTCCAGTCAAGGAGCTTCAGGTGGTAACGAAAAAGATGCAGAGGGAAATTACAAAGACAACCTGACCATCTCTGTAGCTAACCTGACAGAAATCAAAAACGGGAACCTGGATAATGACTTCCACAAGTTCTGGACAGACAAATTTAATTTAACATGGGACTACAACTATATCGATTGGGATTCATGGGGCGAGAAGCTTCGTCTGTGGATCAACTCTGGCGACTTGCCGGATGTAGCGGTATGGAACTACGTACATGGCGATGCCATTAACAGCATTGAACAAGGTTTGTTCTACAAATTCCCGGATGACTGGAAAGAACGCTGGCCTAACGTGGCAGCAGCTTACAATTTGACGGGTCTTGGAGACAAGTTGGAAGAATTGACAGGTGGAACATATGTCCTGCCTAGACCAATCTACTTCGAGAACAAACCGGCTGACCCACTGACGAACCAAATTGGTGTCATTGCGCTTCGTAAAGACTGGGCTGAAGCAGTTGGTTTTGAACTGAAAGATGCTTATACAACAACCGAATTGAATGAATATGCTGCGCTAGTGAAAGAAAAAGATCCAGGCAAAGTGGGTAACAAACTTGTACCTCTGTCCTACAATGCGGCAGATGCCATGACAAACATGATTATGCCAAACAGTGTGCATGCCATGACTGATTCTCCGTTCTACAAAGGTGAAGATGGCCAATTCCACTGGGGACCAGCAGATCCTGAAACGCTGACAGGACTTAAATTGATGCAAAAAGCCTATAAAGACGGACTGCTCAATCCTGAGTTCTACACATGGAAAAACAATGAAGGTCAAAACAACTTCAAAGTAACAGGTACAGCTGCTGTAACAAGTCTGGGCGGACTGGCTTCCTACAGACAAGGTCTGGATTCCGATATGAAAAAAAATCTGGGTGTAGATAGTGATGAACTGGTACACACAGCAATCGTAGTAGGCGATGACGGTAAATACCGTAACATGGAACAAGCCAACTTCTGGTCTGCATTGATCTTCAATCCGGAGATTAGTGACGAGAAATTCGAACGGATCATGGATCTGATCGATTACTCTGCAACAAAAGAAGGACAGTTGCTCATCAACATGGGCTTTGAAGGAAAAGATTGGAAATATGATGAAAACAACGAACTCGTTAGCTTGTTGCCAGAAGGAACGGTATTGGAAGATAAATATCCAGCACGTTTCGAAGGTCTGTATCTGCTTGGTGACGACTTCAGTGTTGTAAACCCTGCAATCAAAAAAGATTACCGTGATAGAGCCGTGAAATTGTTCGAAGAAAAAGCAAAACTCGGTACAGAAGGTAAATCCCTTGCAACATACGATTGGGATGTCAACCTGTACGATTCCAAAGCTAAGAGTCAGGCTTCATTCGACTACCAGAATGAATATGCCAACTTGATCCTCAAAAACGGAGATCTAGAGGCAAACTGGAAAGAATGGGTAAACAGTAAAATGTCCCTGGTTCAACCTTATCTGGATGAGCTAAACGATAAATTCTAGTAATCATTCAGTAATTAATTTTGAACCCGGTGCGCGGTCTCTCCCCGAACGCAGCCGGGTTCTTTATTTCAACAACTTATAGTGGAGGATACGATCAGATGAATAACGAGCAGTTGCTAGATCTGGTAAAACAGATGACGTTGGAGGAAAAAACAGCTCAGCTTCTTCAGTTGACTGCCAACTTTTATGAAGGAACAAATGTGGAAGGTCAGATCACAGGGCCGATGGAAGAGATGGGAATTATGGAGCAGTCCGTGGATGCCAGTGGGTCCATTCTAGGGTTGTCCGGTGCGCAGGCCATCATTGATGTACAGCAAGCTTATATGAAAAAAAGCCGTTTGGGCATTCCGCTTTTGTTCATGGCTGACGTAGTTCATGGATTCAAAACTATTTTCCCGATTCCACTGGCGATCGGTTGTTCATGGGACACGGAACTGGCTGAGAAAAGTGCTGAAATTGCAGCACGTGAATCAGCTGTATCCGGTTTGCATGTTACCTTTGCACCTATGGTGGATCTGGTTCGTGACCCGCGCTGGGGCCGTGTGATGGAAACAACAGGAGAAGATCCTTATCTGAACAGTTTGTTCGCGGCTGCGTTTGTACGTGGATATCAGGGCGATAGCTTGAAGGATGAGCCAGATCGTCTTGCAGCATGTGTTAAACACTTCGCGGCTTATGGAGCGGCTGAGGGTGGTCGGGATTACAATACGGTGGACATGTCTGAGCGTAACCTGCGTGAGTATTATTTGCCAGCGTACAAAGCAGCATTGGATGCGGGCGTGGAGATGGTCATGACTTCGTTCAATACGGTTGACGGTATTCCGGCAAGTGGCAATGAGAAGTTAATGCGCGGCATTTTGCGTGACGAGTGGGGTTTTGATGGTGTATTAATCTCGGATTGGGCTTCCATTCGCGAAATGATTGCGCATGGCGCTGCGGAAGATGATCGTGAAGCGGCATATCGTGCCATTCGCGCAGGAGTAGATATGGAGATGATGACACCTTGTTATGTGCATCATTTGCCTGAACTGATTGAGAGTGGTGAAGTGGATGAGAAGCTCATTGATGAAGCCGTTCTGCGAATTCTGCAACTGAAAGAAAAGCTGGGATTGTTCGATAACCCACTTCGTGCAGCTGATCCTGAACGTGAACGTGAGATTGTATTCTCCAAAGAGCACCGTCAGGTATCGTATGAACTGGCAACGAAATCAGCTGTCCTGTTGAAGAATGATGACAGTGTGCTTCCACTTCAACCTGACGCTAATGTAGCCCTCATTGGTCCTTTTGCACAGAGTCCTGATATTCTGGGCTGGTGGTCCTGTGAAGGAGTTAAGGAAGATGCAGTTAAGTTGGGAACAGCTCTGCAAGAACGCCTGACGGGTGGGAAAGTTCAATTCGCTCAAGGCAGTAATGTTCATACGATTACAGCTGAGCAGATTGCCGAAGCCCTGGAAGTGGCAAGCAAAGCAGATCTGATTGTCCTTGCTCTTGGTGAAGACTCCGAGATGAGTGGTGAAGGTGGATCACGCACGGATATTCGTCTGCCAGCAGCCCAATTGGAATTGGTTAAACAGCTCAAAGCAGCGGGAAAACCGATTGCCAGTGTTATTTTCAACGGCCGTCCATTGGATCTGCATGGTGTAATCGATGAATCGGATGCTGTTCTTGAAGCCTGGTTCCCAGGTAGTGAAGGCGGAGCAGCGATCGCAGATGTTCTGACAGGTGTAGTGAATCCATCTGCACGTCTGACGATGTCTTTCCCGCAGTCCGTAGGTCAGATTCCGGTCTATTACAACCATTTCAATACAGGTCGTCCACTGAACCCGGAGAAGACGGAAGAACGTTATGTCTCCAAATACATTGACAGCCCGAATGAACCTTTGCTTCCGTTCGGTTATGGTCTCTCATACACTTCGTTCTCTTATGGTGATCTTGAAGTGTCAAGTAACGAGATGACTGCCGAAGATTCCCTGAGCATCCAAGTACGTGTAACGAACACGGGTGAGCGCGCAGGCGTGGAGACCGTTCAGTTGTACGTTCGTGATGTAACAGGTGAAGTCGTTCGTCCTATGCGTGAGCTGAAAGGATATGTGAAGCTTGCACTGGCGCCAGGCGAGAGTGGTACAGCCACGTTTACGTTAAATGAAGAACAGCTTCGTTATCACCATTCCGACTTAAGCCACCGCAGTGATCGAGGCGAGTTCCATATTCTTGTGGGTGCAAACAGTCGCGATACTCAGAAGAAATCATTCAGACTTGTTTAATCCGGTGAATGGAAAGAGTAATGTGTCAGGCCTTTTGTTATGGAAGGCCTGATGAACATAACAGGGGAGCGAAGAATGTGGTCAGTATCAAGGATATCGCCAAACAGGCGGGAGTTTCCATCTCTACTGTGTCATATGCGCTGAATGGCAGCAACAAAGTGACCGATGAGACGAGTTCCAAAATTTTGGCCATTGCCAAAGAACTGAACTATGTTCCAAATGCCGCAGCAAGAACACTGAAGAAGAGGGAATCCAAAATTCTAGGTGTATTCTTGACCGATTTTAGAGGAGATGTGTATGGAGACTTGCTGAGTGGCATGAAAGCCGTATGTAATGCTCAAGGCTATGACCTGATCGTGTGCAGTGGTAAACAATCCCATCGCATGCTTCCAGAGAGGATGATTGATGGTGCGATCATTCTGGATCATACGTTTGCAAGTGAAGAACTAATGCAGTATGCCGATCGTGGGCACAAAATCGTTGTATTGGACCGTGAGATGGATCATCCCAACATTAATCAGGTTCTGCTGGATAATAAGGCCGGGGCGACACTTGCGATGGAACATCTGATTGAACAGGGACATAAGAAAATCTACGTGGTGACAGGACCGGAAGGTTCGTTTGACTCTGTGCAGCGGTTAAAGGCTGTGAGACAGGTTGCGGAACGTGAAGCCGATGTGGAATGGATTGAGATCACGGGAGATTTTGAGAAGAGTGGTGGAGAACAAGCCGCAGATCAGATTGTGCAGGTGTATGATGGACCCGCAGCGGTATTCTGCCTCAATGATGAGATGGCTATTGGTTTGTGTGATCGTCTGGCAGACAGTGCACTTGGCGTTGGTCAGGAGATTGATGTCATCGGATTCGACAATATTGAATTGAGCAAATACGTCCAGCCGAGATTGGCAAGCATTGATTATTCCAAACGCAAGTGGGGATCGCTCGCTGCTGAACAATTGATCAAAATTATTGCTGGAGAACCCGTCGATCATGAACGAATTTATGTGACATTAGTTGAGGGTGGGTCGGTGATTGGGCCTATTTCGTCTGATTCGGTTATATCTATGCGGAATGACCGGGCGGTTAGCTATTGATTCCGAATACAGCAAGAGACAAGGCTTAGAAGAATCGAATCATTCTTTTAAGCCTTGTCTCTTGCTATTTCGAGGATGAAGCAATAGAAAAAGCCTCTCCGGAGAGAGGCTTGGCCTTTACAAGCCTTTTGTTTTGTCATTGTTGTAGGATGAAGTGAGAATGCCTGTAATGAAGAGAGTCAATACGATTGCAATAATCCAGAATGTCAGTGAAAATGACATGCCCTTCGCACCTCCTGCACAAGCTCATTTTCTTCTATTATAACCATTATAGGTAGAAAAGAAATGCTTCACCCTATTATTTGTAAAATAAAAAGTGTGTGGGAACCGGTCTGAGGCTGCCATCTGAAGGGTTATTCACAACCCGATTATTCAGAATAAGCGAGGATGATCCACCGCCATCCAGATTATAGGCGTCAATCACCCCAAGCTTGTACAACCGCCCTTGCAACTCTTCAAGGGTAGCACCGGAACTTCCGCCCTCATTATATCCGTCAACTACAATAATCAATAACTGATCATCCTTATAATTGCCAATGACTGTACGTGGTGCTCGTTTGGGTGATACCTTCCACTTGGCAGGAATTGTGGTTTTACGCCCATTCTGTAGCAGCACCGGTACAAACGTAGCCCCAAATTGTGGTTGCAGGCGATCCAGTGAGTTTTTGTCGAGGAACTTGCCTCCAACCAGTTTGCCGGTATCGTTAAGTCCTACAAAAAACAAATCTTTGAAACTGGCCTGGAAACCATTCACGTACTTCCCGTCCATGACGGTTGTGCTAAGTGGATAACGTTTGCCGCCACTGTCAGCAAATCCACCTGCGTTAATCCCGGCAATTGCACCGTTACGCTTCACAGCCTGCATGGTCGTCTCAGAACGCCCAGGTTCACTGTCTAGAGCCATTTGCATGGCCGTAGGGTCTTTTAGCTTGATCTTCATGGCATAGCCCTTATAGCTGCCAGGATTCACTCTGTACATTTCAATCGTTAGCCGGTCACTGTCTACTCGTTCAAATGGAACGCCAAGCTTGGATGAAATCCGTTTGTTGTAAATCTTTTCCGGACGATCCGCCTGGGCGGAAGCCTTCTGCACAAGTGTAGACATCGTACTTGTTGTTTTATTATAGAGCTGTGTCGTTCTTTTAATAGAAGAAGAAGTCTGGATAGCAGCATCTTTTGCCCCCGCAAGCTCTTGGCTAATTGCTTGGGTCCGGGGTGTAATCGTATCCTCTGACAGTTCGGTAGGCATCAAACCTCCGGGTTCAAGTGGAGGACGAAGCAGCAGCAGGCATAATATCAATCCAACAAAAGGAGCGAGTGCAAGCATAAAAAAACGATTAACCTGTTTGACGGGTGTAATCATTTGAGCAGGTCCATCTTTTTCTGGAGTGTCTCCAGTTGTTTTTTGACTTCGCTCAGCTGGGTATACAGTTTGTTGCTGTTATCCGTTTTGTTACTTGCATTATCCTTGGTGAAAGTCAGCAATTCATTGAAGGATTGAACCTGTCCCTGCAGGTCTTCTACTTCCTTTGATATCGTTGTTAGCTGATTTTCGTAGTCGGTTTTTAGCGCTGCAATCTGCTGCTGATTATGGGCTTGAAGCTGGTTAATCATCTGTTGCTGGAGATGGTTACTATAATAGTAGGTTCCAACGACTCCTAGTGCAATGAGAACAATCCACATTACCAGAAACAGCTTGATTGAAGATCCAGCCTTGCCTTTGGCGCTCCGGGTGTGATGGATGTCAGAGGACGGGGCAGATGGTTTCATATCATCACTCCTGGTCATTTATAGGTACAAAAAAATTTCCAGTCCTCATTCTATCATGCCCCTATTGATTACGCAAAAATGAAATTCTTTACTTAATAGAGTAAAAAGAGATTGCATCGGAAGGAAGTCCTAGGATACAATTTCTTATAGATGCAATAAGTAGGAACTTTGGGCAGGTTTTTCGACTTTTTTAGATAGAAATGCAGGAAATTTATACTATATTTTGACCTTTCCGGGGATGGAAAGATGGACGTCATGGTGTTTTTATAACAAAATACAGTGAAAATAGAGCTTTTTAATCGGCTTCCTCCTGTATTTTTATGTTTTTCGACATAATCCGACCTATGCTTCTTCTATACTCGGATTGTCGCATAGACGATGAAATCATCATGACAGAATTTAAAAGTTATTTGTCCAATACATAACAGGGGGAACAACAATGAAAAAAGTATGGCAGGTGGTCATCATAGATATCCACCCCACCAGCATGCTCGGTACAAAATTGATTTTGGAAGAGCAGCCAGATCTGACGGTACGTGGCATGACTTCGACCGGAACAGAAGGGCTCGATCTGGTGAATATTCACCAGCCTGATCTGATTCTGATGGATTATCGTCTTCCAGAGGGTCAGGCAGATCAATATATTGCCCAAATGAAGAATCTGTCAGCTCACAGTCACATCATCATTTTGACGGATGAAGACAATGTGAAGCTGTTTCGTCATCTGATGAGCCTTGGTGCAAGCGGCATGTTATCCAAACAGGCTTCCCCTAGCCAGCTGATTCATCTGATCTCTGGATTACGTGAGGGCCATGTGTCCATTCCATTGTCATGGTTAAACAGTGCGGAGTGGGCGCAACCTGTGGAGTCTCCGACAGAAGCACGTGTCATTGAATTAACAGAAACCGAAACTTTTATCATGGAAAGAATTGTTCAGGGTGTAACCTATGATAAAATAGCGAATGAGATCAACGTTAGCAGACGTTCCATTGATAATTACCTGCGTAAAATATACGTGAAGCTGGAAGTAAGCAGTAGAGCACAGGCCATTGAACGTTATGCCTTGCATGCAAGACAAGTGAAGACGGGATCCTGACGAAACAGGTTTGTTATTCCCATGATCACAACAGTTCTGTATGCATCCGGTCATATTCGATGGCGAGCAGGAATAGGTTGTAGGGCTGCGGACTGCGAGTACAGTTTCGGAATAGGGATGAAAGGGGAACGGATCGATGAAATATTTCTTTGCTTCCCGTACCAACAGGCTTTTGTCATCACCACTGAGGGATATACGTGAGATGTCTGGCAGGGATTATTTCATTTCTCTGGCAGAAGAATTGCCTGCGGAGGAGTTGTTTCCTTTCAAATTGTTGGAAGAAGCAGCCGTGTCTGTCTTTAGTTCAGGCCCCTCCGCATTGCAATATGGAGAGCCAGCAGGCTACACCCCCCTAAGAGAGTGGTTGAACAAAGACTGGAATGCACGCAAAGGCATACGAACGGTACCCGAGCAGATTCTGTTGACCACTGGTACCCAGCAGGCCATCGATCTGGTGATGCGCCTATTGCTTGAGCCAGGAGATTCTGTACTGGTTGAACATCCCACATCTCCAGGCTGTCTTGAGGTTCTGGAGATGCAAGGAGCCAAGATTGTGCCCGTAATGGGTGATCGGGACGGCATATTGCCAGACCTTTTGGAGCATCACATGCAGCAGGTTAGACCGAAGCTGCTTTTTGCTGCACCCAGTTTCTCGAATCCGACCGGTGCTTTGTGGAGTATGGAGCGGCGGGAGGCTGTCCTTGAGTTGTGTTCGCGCTATGGTGTACTGCTTGTGGAAGATGATTCTTACGGAGAGCTCCATTTTGATGGCCTTGAGCCAACGGAATTCTATCGTAAATATCCTTCACTCTTTGCACTGGATACTGCCGATCAGGGTGGACATGTTCTCTACATTGGTTCGTTCAGCAAAACGGTAGCGCCCGCTCTTCGAACCGGATGGGCCGCTGGACATCCGGCGCTGATTCAGGCAATGGCCTCGGTTAAACGAATTGCAGATGGTCAGTCCAGTCCGATGAATCAGCGGCTGTTATATCAATTGCTTGCCCATTCCCCTTTTCGTTGGAGTGATCACCTATCGATGTTGAATCGGGAGTATAAGACAAGACTCAAACTGATGCTTGAACTGTTGAAAAGACCTGGCTGGAAAGGGTGTCAGTACAATATCCCTGAGGGCGGAATGTATCTGTGGGTACAGTTGCCGGAAGGATTGGATAGTGGCGCTCTGCTTAAGGCGGCTTTGCCCAAAGGTGTATCTTTTCTTCCTGGATCACTATGCTCCACAGGTGTACAGGATCAACGTTACATCCGATTGAACTTTAGCCACCCAGGCCGGGATGAATTGCTGCTTGGCATGAACCTGATCACTGAAGCCATTTCCGAATTTACGGCTCGTAGCTAAGTCAGATCAAAAATAGATTTTGTAGCAAAAATTAAAATTGGTTCATGACCAAAGTGATTACGTTATTGCATCCACTAACATTTTTATATATAATATGAATTAATGAGTTGTTGGTTTCTTTATATAAGCTACAATGGTGGCCGGTTCAGGAAAAGCACTCATATATTTTATCTAACGGGGGAAAATTCAACATGTCTAATATTTTATTTGTTAAAGCAAATGACCGTCCTGCAGATCAAGCAGTCAGCGTCAAATTGTACGATGCATTCTTGAGCGCATATAAAGAGTCCCACCCAGGTGACACTGTTACTGAGTTGGATCTCTACAATACAGAATTCCCATTCTATGGTAACACTGCAATCACAGGTACTTACAAAGCAGCTAACGGTTTTGAACTGACAGCTGACGAGCAAAAAGCAGCTTCACTTGCAGCTCAATTGCAAGATCAATTCTTGGCAGCTGACAAAGTGGTATTTGCATTCCCACTGTGGAACTTCACTGTTCCAGCTCCATTGGTAAACTACATTGCTTACCTGAGCCAAGCTGGTAAAACATTCAACTACACTGCTGAAGGTCCTGTAGGACTTGCTGGCGACAAAAAAGTAGCTTTGCTTAACGCACGTGGTGGCGTTTATTCCGAAGGCCCAATGGCAGCTGCTGAAATGTCCCTGAACTTCCTGAAAACAGTTCTCGGCTTGTGGGGCATTCAAAACCCTGAAGTGGTTATCGTTGAAGGACATAACGCTTCAGCAGATCGTGCTGAAGAAATCGTTACTGCAGGTCTGAAATTGGCTTCCGAAGTAGCAGTAAAGTTCTAATAGCAATCTTCTATATAGAACACATCAAAACACCTGTAGTCTCCAGTGGAGATTACAGGTGTTTTTTTGCATTCTCATTTTTTTTCACATCCGTTACTTCAGATGATTCCGGTTCAGATATGGCCTGTTTTTTCAAGTAAAACTCCGCTGCTTCAGCGATGTGTGCAAGGTCGTCCTTATTTTCACCAGATACAGAATACGTTACATCGAGTTCATTAATGGTTCGTTCAATCATATCATTATCCTCAAGCATGTGCGCATGCTCGGTTAACGCCTGTACTCCCTTAATCGTCAGAATATACTTTCCACGGGAGAGGCGTTCAAACCAGCCATAATAATTTTTTTGCAGAATCGCCGCGGCAGAACCTACACCCGTCTGTCTGGCGAGGGTGGCGGGAGAGGCTTCTCCGTTCGTTCGCAGTGCGGATGCGACCCGTAAGGCCTTCTCACGATATGCCGTGACCAGCTGTCTGCGTGTACTGCCTCCCGTATTGTAGTCTCCGCTGCGTTCGTCGAATTCCTTAAGCAAGCGTTTCTGTCGAACACCGCTTTTGCGAGCCATCTGATTGCGGCCAGTGAGGGGGATCTGGGCGGAGGGCTCGCACAATACATCAATCAGGGGAGGTTTGGTTTTGTAAAATGTGACAGTCAGCAACCCCAGACCGAGCTGTCTACATAATGCAGTCAGTTCGCTCCAGCGTTGGTTCACGGCTCCACGTTTGCTGCGATTGCGCTCAACGGCCAAATACACGAACGGGCTAAGCTTCAAGCGCTGCATACCCTGTAACAACAGGGAGAGGTTAAATGTTTTTTTCATCTCCACAATCAGTGGTTCGTCTTGGTCCGATCTGACCCCTACGAGGTCACAATGTCTGACTTCCGCCTTGACGTCGAAGCCACGCTGCTCGAAGAAAGCCTTCACAGGCGAATATAATTCGGTTTCGTATTTCACTGCCATCGTCCGTGCTCCTTTCCAGAAGTGGCCTGTCTCTGACCATGTGTTGTCCGGTTTCCTGAATTTAGAACCTTCATTATATCATATTCGTTCTTTTTTTTCTGAAGGCACAAGATGTCTGATAGAACAGGGGAATGCCAAAATTCGAAGCAGTTGATTGAAAAAAAGAGGTCAACTTATCCGAATTGCCGCATAGGTATGTAATACACTTTTCACAACAAAACAAGACGTTTGGACAGAGGGTGGCGGGACTACACAGGACCGCAAGATTGGTATTCAAGCAGGAGCCGCAATTCTATTGATTTCTTCATACCATTCGGAATGGTTGACAATCACACTAAAGGAGCCATGGGAGGTACCAAGCATGAATATTTTTGAACGCGTTGCGGAACATCGGGCAGAGAGTGACCGTTTGACATGGAACGGAACATTTGAAGATTATATTGCAATGCTGAGAGAGGACCCGACTCCGGCAATGACGGCTCACGCCAGAGTGTATGAGATGATTGAATCGTTTGGCGTGGAAGAAGTAGGTGGGCATAAGCGGTACAAGTTTTTTGAACAGGAGATCTTTGGGCTGGACCGTTCGATTGAGAAGCTGGTTGAAGAATACTTTCACTCGGCAGCACGCCGTCTGGATGTACGGAAGCGGATTTTGCTCCTGATGGGTCCCGTAAGTGGAGGGAAATCGACGCTGGTGACGCTGCTGAAGCGGGGGCTTGAACAGTTCTCGCGGACAGAGAAAGGTGCCATATACGCCATTGATGGATGCCCAATGCATGAGGAACCGCTACATCTGATTCCACTGGAGCTTCGTCCTGAAGTGGAAAAGGAAATTGGAGTCCGCATTGAGGGTAACCTTTGCCCATCCTGCCAGATGAGACTCCGTACCGAATATGGTGGTGATATCAGCAAGGTGCCGGTGGAACGGGTCCTTGTTTCCGAAGATAATCGGGTGGGGATAGGAACTTTCAGTCCATCTGATCCGAAATCACAGGACATTGCCGATCTGACGGGGAGTATCGACTTCTCCACCATTACCGAGTTCGGTTCCGAATCCGATCCACGTGCCTATCGTTTTGATGGGGAGTTGAACAAGGCGAACCGTGGGTTAATGGAGTTCCAGGAGATGTTGAAATGTGATGAGAAATTCCTGTGGAATCTCCTGTCGCTCACACAGGAAGGAAATTTCAAAGCAGGACGTTTTGCCTTAATCAGTGCGGATGAGATGATTGTGGCGCATACGAATGAATCGGAGTATAAGTCGTTTATCTCCAACAAGAAGAATGAGGCACTGCAATCCCGGATGATTGTCATGCCGATTCCTTACAATCTGAAGGTGTCCGAGGAAGAGAAAATCTATGCCAAGCTGATTCAGCAAAGTGACATGAAGCATGTTCATATTGCACCGCATGCACTGCGGACTGCAGCCATTTTTTCCATACTTACCCGCTTGAAGGAAACGAAGAAACAAGGCATGGATCTCGTTAAAAAGATGCGCATGTATGACGGTGAAGAAGTGGAAGGATACAAAGAAGCCGATCTGCGCGAGATGCAAAATGAGTATTTGGATGAAGGGATGTCCGGCATTGATCCACGGTATGTCATTAACCGGATCTCCAGTGCTTTGATCAAGCAAAATCTTGAGTGCATTAACGCGCTGGACATTCTGCGCGCCATCAAGGATGGTCTGGACCAGCATGCCTCGATCACGAAGGAAGAGCGGGAGCGTTATCTAAACTTTATCGCTCTTGCACGCAAGGAGTATGATGAACTGGCCAAGAAGGAAGTGCAGAAAGCATTTGTGTACTCATTCGAGGAATCCGCAAGAACGTTATTCGAGAATTACCTTGATAACATTGAAGCATTTTGCAACTGGTCCAAGATTCGTGACCCACTCACGGATGAAGAGATGGACCCGGATGAGCGTCTGATGCGATCCATTGAGGAACAGATCGGGATCTCCGAGAATGCAAAGAAAGCGTTCAGAGAAGAGATTCTGATCCGAATCTCGGCATACTCCCGCAAGGAGCGCAAGTTCGAATACAGCAGCCATGACCGTTTGCGTGAAGCGATTGAGAAGAAGTTGTTCACCGATCTGAAAGACATCGTCAAGATCACAACCTCAACCAAAACACCGGATGCAACACAATTGAAACGTATGAATGAAGTCATTAGACGCTTAATTGAGGAACATGGATACACCGCAGCCAGCGCGAATGAACTGTTACGTTATGTGGGTAGTCTGCTTAATCGCTAATCGGCAACGAACCATTCCGGATCAGGCTTCTGATGTCTGCTGTGAGGCTCCTTCACAGCAGAGTCAGGGCCTTTTTAATTACATGAAGGTCATATTAATCTAAAAAGCTGACAAATAAGGTTAATTTTAAAGAGAATTAGTTCTAATGGTATATGTATATTTAGGTATTTTAGTCTATAATCAATACATATATTTACAATTTAAAGTAATTTAGTGTTTATTAAGGAGCTGACTGAACCAGATATGAGCAGTATTTCCGCAACAAGACAGAAGCAACTTGATTACATGGGATTAACCGCAGGGGATCTAAAACTGCTTGCCGATCATCGGCCTGTTTTTAAAAAAGTCGTTAATGAAGTGGTAGATCATTTCTACAATCATGTGGGAAATTATCCTGAATTGGTAGATCTGATCGCCCGATTCTCTACGATTGATCGTCTAAAAGAAACACAGAAGATGTACTGGTTATCGATGACGGACGGGGTCGTTGACGACGCATATATTGAGCAACGGATTGCGATTGGGTTTGTACATTCACGGATTGGTCTATCTGAAGATTATTATCTGGGTACCTATATGGTCTACCTGGATATTGCAACGAGCATATTCCAACAGGTTATCCCTGATTCCTGGCATCTTGTCATTCAAGCGCTCAGCAAAATGTTTAATCTGGATTCACAGCTTGTCCTTGAAGCCTATGAGAAGAAAGAAAAAGAAAAGTTACATCAGCTTGCCGATGACCAACAACATACATTACAGGCAATTACGCAGATTACCCAAGAGCTTACAGGCATGATTAGTGAATTAAATGAAAGTGCAATGGCTATATCGAGTGTTGCCAAAGAAACAGCGGCTTCTCAGGATCAGGCTCAGGTTATGCTTACCGAATTAACAGGAGAGATCCAGCAGATCGGAAAAATGGGTGAACTCATTCGCGAGATATCGGATCAGAGTCATCTTGTCGGCCTGAATGCAGCGATTGAAGCTGCTCATGCAGGAGAGTTCGGACGTGGCTTCGAAGTAGTTGCCAGTGAGGTGCGCAAGCTTGCAGCCAGTTCCCGGGATGCACAGGGTAAGATTCAGTCTAATCTGGAGCAGATCATGAAGAAACTGAGCAGTGTGCAGCAGGAGTCGGATCATACATCTCGCGGAGCACGTAGCCAAGCTTCACGCTCGGCTGAACTCGCCGTATTTGCAACAACAATGGAGAAACTGTCTCTGGATTTGAAGAATCTGGAACAGCAGGAATAGAGCTTAAAAGCATTAGGAACCTTCCATACCGTTTCAGGCTGTTTTAAGCTATAATGGGTAGACAAACCTGCCGATGTTATAGAAAATGCAGCCGGAGACAGGGGATTCGAAAGAGGTTGAGGTGATCAGATGGCTTCTATCCATGATGTAGCCAAGGAAGCGGGAGTATCTGTTGCAACCGTTTCCAAAGTGATAAACGATTATCCTGATGTAAGTGAAAAAACACGCAAAAAAGTCAATATAGCCATCGAATTATTGAAATATCAACCCAATGTGGTCGCACGTGGACTTGTCAAACGCCGTTCATGGACGGTGGGAGTACTGTTAACGGTTCCGTTTACGAACCCTTTTGTGTCGGAGTTGCTGGAAGGGATCAAGACAGCGCTGGAGAACAGTGGATATGACCTGGTCCGGTTGTCTACTCGATTCGATGATCCGGCGTACTCGTTCATCAAACATTGCCGCAGTCGTAATGTGGATGGCGTTGTGGTATTCGGGGAAGGCAGAGAAAATGCGAGTATTCAGGAACTGGTGGATGCAGAGATTCCAACGATGTTTGTTGATACGGACATGTTGGGCAAACGTGCCGGTTACATTACTACGGATAACGCGAACGGAATCTCGATGGGTGTCAAACATCTGCATGAGCTTGGGCACCGCAAAATTGCCTATATCTCAGGGACACTTGGACCTGCCGTAGCCAATCTGCGATTGGAAGGATATCGGGAAGGGCTGCGAGAATGCGGCATCCCCTATTCTACGGTATATCTGGAGATCTGCGATTATTCCTTCGACGGGGGAAGCAAGGCTGCCCGACGATTGCTGGCACTTCAGGATCAACCAACGGGAATTGTCTGTGCATCAGACATGTCTGCCTTTGGTGCGATTCATGAAATTGAAAAGCATGGACTGAGTGTACCAGAAGATATCTCGGTTGTCGGGTTCGATAACACGTATTATGCTGAGGTATTCAAACCGGGATTGACCACGGTGAATCAGAATATCTATTCCATTGGCATTAAGTCCATCGAATATCTGATTGCCATGATCGAGAATCCATCTTATTCTCCTCCTGTGGTGACGGAACCTTCCAATCTGGTCATCCGTCAGACGACAGCACCTTTAAAAGCTTAAAAACGTAAATAGTAAAGATGTTTACACGAAGCACAGCTAATAAGCTGTGCTTTTTGTCGTTATACATCTCATTTGGAAACATATGGTTTATGGAGTGGTGCAAGTCCTATAGTTTAACGGGTAAACAAAGTTTACTGGCAATCGTATAATGAAAGTGCTTACAATTTTCTGTCCATTTGCATCTATCCATCCTGTATAACGATCTTGTAAAGGGCTGGCACATGGCAGAGCAAAGGTTATTCTTCACAAACAACAACGAACCAAGGAGGAGATCGGATGCATTTGAGAAAATGGTGGAGCTTGTGCTTGTCGGCTGTATTGATCTTCAGTTTGTTCCCAAGTGTGGGAACAGGAGGGACACGTGCTTCGGCAGCGGACGTTAAGACTGGCGATGATGAAGTACTGTTCAAGGCTGATTTTGAAGATGGTGTGTTGGGACAATGGCGTCCACGTGCGAGTGAAAAGCTTGATATCGTAACGCAAGTAGGTCACGACAGTACACGCAGCCTGAGAACCTCTTCACGTACCGAAACGTTCCATGGACCCTTAGTTGAAGTGCTGGATCATGTACAGAAGGGTAGCACAGTTCATATTTCATTTTGGGCCATGTACGATGAAGGACCGGACAGTCAGGTCATTAACGGTTCACTCGAGAAAGAATACAATAAGGACGCTTCGAGTCTTGAATATGCTACCTTTGCCTCCGCTACTTTGAACAAAGGACAGTGGAAAAAAGTCGAGGCCGATGTGGTGATTCCCGAAGAAAATAGTGGCATCACCGGATTCCGCATGTATGTGGAGACACCATGGAAGACGTCAGCGGAAGTGACGCCGGCAGATACGATTTCATTTTACGTGGATGATGTTCTGATTACGGCTGCTCAGAAAATTGAAATTGAGAAGGATATTCCGAATCTGGTCGATATCGTGGGACAAAATTACGCAATGGGAGCTGCCATCAACCAGTCTGCACTAGACGCGGAAAACCAGCATTCCCAGTTGTTGACGAAACACTTTAATAGTATTACAGCGGACAATTTTATGAAAATGGATGCGATGCAGCCCAAGGAAGGAGAGTTTGTCTGGTCAGAGACAGATCGCCTGGTGAAGTTTGCCGAAGCAAATGACATGGAAATCAGAGGCCATACGCTGTTATGGCATAGTCAGGTGCCGAATTGGTTCTTTACAGATCCAAATGATGCATCGAAACCTGCCACGCGGGAACAGTTGCTTGCACGGATGAAAACCCATATTCAAACCATCGTGACCCGGTACAAAGGAAAGGTTCATACATGGGATGTCGTCAATGAAGTCATCTCAGACGGAGGCGGCTTGCGGAATGAGGCCAGTAATTCCAAGTGGAGAGATATTATTGGGGATGTAGATGGCGACGGAGATGACAGTGATTACATTGAGCTGGCTTTCCGATATGCACGTGAGGCTGACCCCGATGCTGTACTGGTGATTAATGACTATGGAATGGAGGGCAATGGAAACAAGCTGAATGATATGGTGAAGCTTGTGGAGAAGCTGCTGGCGAAAGGAACACCGATTGATGCGGTTGGATTCCAGATGCATGTGTCGATGTACGGACCGGATGTAAAGCTCATTCGTGAGGCTTTTGAGAAAGTGATCGCTCTTGGTGTAAATGTACAGGTTACAGAGCTTGACGTTTCGATCTATTCGAGTAATTCTGAACTGGAGATGCCTGTCACAGATGAATTAATGCTGCAACAAGCTTACCGTTATCGTGAACTGTTCGACCTGTTCGACGAGCTGGGAAAACGCGGCGTAATGGACAGTGTTACAGTATGGGGACTTGCGGATGATGGTACATGGCTTGATAATCATCCGGTCAAAGGACGCAAAGATGCACCATTGTTATTTGATCGTAAATTAAAAGCAAAACCGGCATTTTGGGCACTGGTGGACCCTACCACCCTTCCGATCTATCGTAATGAATGGACAGCATTGAAGGCCAGCCCTTCTTTCCCGAACCACAAAGGACAGGAAGATATTCTTTGGGGTGCTGTGAAAGGACTCGAAATTAATCATCTGGCAGATGGTACATCTGCGGTTACGGGTGAGGCTCGTATGATGTGGGATGCCAAAAAGGTGAATTTAAGAGTGGAAGTGAAGGATACCACACGTCGCAAAGGGGATCAGGTGCAGGTTTTCCTCGCGGAAGAAGTCAAGGGGACAGGCGCTGCAACTTCTGAAGCTGATCTGTCTGCCAAGAAGAAAAATCCGCCGTCTGCAAATGGTCAATATACATTTAAACGGGATGGCGGTAAAGGCAAAGATAAAAATACTTACAACGTACAGGAGACAAAAACCGGGTATGTTGTATACGCATCACTGCCTATGTCGGCTGCTTTACTTACTGAAGGCCAGGTCTTGTCTCTGGATTTTCGGATTACGGATGAACATGCGGCTGGAAAGACAGCGACCATTGTTTGGAATGATATTTCCAATCAACAGCCCGACAAACCAGCCAACCGGGGCAAACTGAAGCTCGGTTCTGTTTTGAAACAAACCAAGGTCACTTATGGCAAACCTGTCATTGATGCAAAAAAGGATAACGTCTGGAAAAAAGCTGCATCTGTTAAAACGGATGTCTGGGTGGTCGGAAAATCCGGTGCAACGGCGACTGCACAGCTGTTATGGGATGAGAAATACCTGTACGTATTGGCAGATGTGAAAGATCCTTTGCGAAGCAAATTAAGTTCTAATGCACATGAGCAGGATTCAATTGAAATTTTTATCGACCCGAGCAAAGATCAGACAACATTCTATCAGGAGGATGACGCCCAGTACCGGGTCAATTTTGATAATGAGGCTTCTTTTGGAGGAAATGCACGGAAAGAAAGTTTCAAATCAGCTACCCGATTAACAAGCGGAGGGTATACAGTTGAAGTGGCAATCCCACTAGACAGCGTTCGTGCTGAAGGGCAAAGATGGATTGGGTTTGATCTTCAAGTTAATGATGATGGCGCGGGAGATGGCAAGCGAAGCAGTGTGTCCATCTGGAGTGATTCATCAGGTAATTCTTATCAAGATACTTCCGGCTTTGGCAGTCTGTTACTGACTCGTAAATAGAATATTTAGTTGTGAATTAGAATATAAGAATGTTAGCTATTCAACGTTGTATATCTGGAAATAAGTGTTGATTTTAAAGGCTGGGACGTTTAGACTATATACATTCATATAAACGGGTTCCAATGTATGACAACGGCTTCAACTAAGTCTGTTGTCACGAGTCAAATGATGCGGAGGGAGTGCCTGTCATACAGACAGCGCACTCGCTTCTTTTTTACATTTTTGCATACATACAAGGCATTTCCCGGTTGAAAGGACAGAGTGAGTGGAGCACCTACATGGCACGTACAACTTAGAACTTGTTATTTTATCCTATATTATTGCATCGTTAGCTTCATACGCTGCCCTTGACCTTGCAGGCCGTGTAAGTCAGGCTAGCGGGATGGCGCGGAATGTATGGCTTACCTGCGGTGCAGTATCGATGGGGCTGGGAATCTGGTCCATGCATTTCGTAGGTATGCTTGCTTTTGTTCTGCCTACGCAAGTCTCCTATTCCACCGGTAAGGTTGTTTTATCTGTTCTACTTGCTATTGTCGCATCGGGGGTGGCCTTGAACATTGCGGGGAGACAATCGGGCAGGATAAGCAAGCTCATGATTGCTGGAGTACTGATGACAGCAGGGATCAGCTCGATGCATTATGTGGGAATGGCAGCGATGTCAATTCCGGTTACGTATGAACCAGGCAGAGTGGTGTTATCCATTCTGATTGCAGCGCTTGCTTCATTTGCGGCATTGTGGCTCATGTTTTTCTTCCGTTATCATCAATCAAGACATACCTGGGTTTACAAGATGGGCAGCGGTCTCATTATGGGTATTGGAATTTCTGGCATGCATTATACCGGGATGTCAGCCGCACATTTCCATCATTCACATGGCTCGATGGTAAGTTCAGGTATGCAGATTGAGCCAGGTATTCTCGCCTACTTGATCGCATCGGGCACATTTATTGCTTTGGGTTTGACGTTGTTTGGCATATTTATCAATCAGCGAATGTCACAGAAAGATCAACGGATTCATGAGAATGAGCAATGGTATCAGGCCCTGTATCATAACCATTCGGATGCTATTATTTCAGTGAACAAGGAAGGTATTGTTAAAGGGATTAATGCTGCTGTAACAACAATCACTGGATATCCTGAAAAAGAGGTCATGGATCGTTCCATTGATGAGATCGCTCAGCAAATCGATATAGAGTGGATAAGTGAATTTGATTCCATCGATTGGGATGATCATGGGCTGGAGCAGGCGCACTACATGGCCAAAATGAGAGACGTGCAGGGTGAACTTCTGGACCTTAGTATTGTTGTAGTTCCTGTTGTCATTGATGGCAGACATGTGGGAAGTCACATTTTGATCAAAGACGTAACGGAGGAGAAACAGGCTCAGGAGAAGATTCGTCACCAAGCTTTACATGATCCGTTGACGGGGTTGCCCAATCGGCGCAAGTTGGATGATGTGCTGGCTTGTACGATTAACGATTCAGCACAAAAAGGGAACTCTTTTGCCGTTATGGTGATGGATATAGATCGTTTCAAGATGATTAATGACTCGTTGGGACATTCCATTGGAGATGTTTTTTTAAGAGAAGTGAGCAACCGGATCATGAAAGCCATAGAAGCTTCTGATCCCTTGGCTATGGAGAATGTCATGCTGGCCCGGATGGGCGGTGACGAGTTCACACTCGTTGTGACCCAGGATCAAGCGACAGAAGTACGAGTGGCAGAACTTGCAAAACAGATTGTTGAAGCCATTCAGTTACCTTATCGACTGAAGGAGAATGACTTTTACGTAACCGCCAGCATTGGAATTGCGATGTATCCGGATCATGGAGTGGGCGTGGATGCTTTGTTGAAACATGCGGACTCCGCCATGTATGAAGTGAAGAAAAACGGCAAAAATGGTTTCCAATTCTACACGGCCCAACTGGATTCGGAACTATATGAACGCATTGAGCTGGAGGGTTATCTTCGTAAAGCTTTGGAACGCGATGAGATGGTCCTGTACTATCAACCACAGATTCGTACCGAGGATAGCCGCATGATTGGTGTGGAGGCTCTTATACGTTGGAACCATCCACTCAAAGGTTTGCTCGCACCCAATGTGTTTATCCCGCTTGCAGAAGAGACAGGCATGATCTATGAGATTGGCAATTGGACGCTGCGGGAAGCATGCAGGCAGATGAAACTCTGGCATGCCAGTGGCGGGCCACTCATTCCGGTATCGGTTAACTTGTCCAGCCAGCAGTTCCACCAATCCAACTTGGTAGAACAGGTCAAGAATGCACTCTTGGAAACAGGGCTGGATGCTCGATATCTGGAGTTGGAAATAACAGAGAGCATGATGATGGATGCAGCCGTATCCACGGCGATTCTTAATGAACTGACAGCACTGGGTGTCAAGATCAGCCTGGATGATTTCGGTACGGGATACAGCTCACTCAGTTATCTGAAGCATTTCCCGATTCACAAGCTTAAGATTGATCGTTCGTTTGTGACGGACATTACAGAGAGTCACAGCGATCAAGCCATTGTGGCGACCATTATATCGATGGCACAGAATCTCAAGATGGAAGTCATTGCGGAAGGCATTGAGACGAAAGGCCAACTGGATATTCTGATGCAGAATGACTGCCGCGAGATTCAGGGATATTATTTCAGTCGCCCACTGCCGGCAAGTGAAGTGGAGCATGATTTTTTTGTGCCGCTGAGATTGCAGGGTAATGGTACACCACCAGTATCATCAGAGTGAACATTTCAATTATCGTGTGTAGGGAACCTGCTGCTTTTAGTTTTTAAGGCAGTTGGTATTCCTAAGATTCATGGCTGAGATGCAACATGGTTGTATGCTATAAT
Organism: Paenibacillus xylanexedens; assembly: GCF_017874615.1. Lineage (GTDB taxonomy): Bacteria > Bacillota > Bacilli > Paenibacillales > Paenibacillaceae > Paenibacillus > Paenibacillus xylanexedens. Next base: position 121,797 of record NZ_JAGIKV010000002.1, on the reverse strand, counting down.
TCAGGTGAAAGTAGGATTCACCAAATTTAGCGATATCATCAAAGGAGGTTGCTAAGGATGAACTTTAGTCTTAAGGCTCCTGATGGCACTGTCATTGAATCCTATGAGAAGGATCATAAGGAATTCATTCGTATTGCCGGTCTGGAATATGAAGTCTATAACCCGGTGGATGAGCTAGACTCCGATCCGGAGATACGGCAAATGATTGAAGCTTCCGAGAAAGACATTAAACAAGGCAAGCTGTATTCAACAGATGACTTGATTGAACTGGTGTAATCACTTCATTTAAGCATGGTGCAATGAAAAGAAATTTAAAATATTAATTATGAAATGCCAAGCGGCAAGTTCCCGTGTATGTCGGGAACTTGCCGCTTTTTATCTCTTATCTTTTATTAATCATTAATCTCACCCATGATAAGAGCATTTATATTTTCGTTTCCAATAATGATAATCCAAAACCTTACATAAACTTGCGGTGGTGTTTCTTGCCATCATACGTAAACCAGATCGGTTTATCCTCGACACGTGTCTCCACATGTACGGTACGTCCCCAGAGGCGATACAGATAGGGAAGGGTGCGTTCCATATATTTCAGATCCAGCTCGATGCCTTCATATTGATGTTTCAGCACGAGTTCCCCTGTCCGCAGATAATCAGCATCTTGCACGACCAAGTAAGGGGAGCCCCCGTTGACACGTGAAAATACGAGCTGATCCCGTATGTTCTGCCAGGACTTGTCGGTGATTTTCCAGTCCGGGCCTTTTTTCTCGAATACGTAGAGGTCCAGATCCTCGGTTAATTGTTTGGTCATGTAATTGCGGATAAAGGAGGTATCGGAATCGAATTCACGCACCTCGAACATTTTGGCACGACCTTGGCCTGGTTTGCGGCCCCAACGTTCCTGTTCTTCACGGGTTGGATTATCCCAGCGCCGTTCAATATCCTCGAAAATCTTCAGTCCCAAATAATACGGATTCAGACTTTGTTTGGATGGCTGCACCACGGAGGAGTTGAGTTTGGCAAATTCGATCGTATCCTCACTGTTCAGATCGAGCTCACGGATAATGCGTTGATGCCAGTAGGATGCCCAGCCTTCGTTCATGATTTTGGTTTCCATCTGTGGCCAGAAATATAACATCTCTTCACGCATCATACTCATGATATCCCGCTGCCAGTCGGTCAACACTTCGGAGAATTCCTGAATAAACCACATGACATCCTTCTCCGGTTCAGGTGGAAAATGATGGACCTGAATACCTTCAGCGGGTGTTTCTTCCGTCTGCACGTCATCAAGCGACCATAGATCATCATAGCGGCCTTCCGGCCGTGGTTTTTTCTCACCGCGCTGCTCCCGCATTTTCATCTCCATGTAACGTTGTTTGTCCAAATGGCGGGGTTTAATCAGCTGTGGGTCCACATGTTCCTGAATTGCGATCACGGCATCGATAAATGCTTCGACGGCTTCCGTTCCGTACTCCATCTCATAATTGCTGATCCGATCCGCCGTAGCAGCCATGCTTTCGACCATATTACGGTTGGATTTGGAGAAGCGGGCATTGTTTTTGAAAAAATCGCAGTGGGCCAATACGTGGGCTACGATCAATTTGTTCTGAATCAGGGAATTGCCATCCAGCAAGAAGGCATAACAAGGGTTGGAGTTGATGACAAGCTCATAAATTTTGCTGAGTCCAAAATCGTATTGCATTTTCATCTTATGAAATGTTTTGCCAAAGCTCCAGTGGCTGAATCTGGTCGGCATGCCGTAGGCTCCAAATGTATAAATAATATCCGATGGGCAGATTTCGTACCGCATGGGGTAATAATCCAGGCCAAAACTATTGGCAATCTCCATAATCTCGGCAATTGCGTATTCAAGGTCGCGGATCTCATCTGTCATCTAACGCTGCCTCCTTCCCTTTTCTGGAAAAAGCTGCGCAAAGCTTTGTACACTTCGCCTTTTTCTTTGATCACATAATACATGAACTGATCCATCTTGATATGACGATAAGCCGACATCAGTGTGCTGCTGCGGTTGTACTGATTTACTTCGCCGTATCCAAACATGTTGCTACGCTTCATTAACTCACCGATCAGCTTCACACACCGTTCGTTATCCGAGGTCAGATTATCCCCGTCAGAGAAGTGGAAAGGGTAGATGTTGTAGCTTGAAGGAGGATAACGACTGTCAATAATATCCAGTGCCTTCATATATACAGAGGAGCAGATGGTGCCTCCGCTCTCGCCACGGGTAAAGAACTCTTCTTCGGTAACTTCCTTGGCTTCTGTATGATGGGCGAGGAAAACAATCTCAACTTTCTCATACTGACGGCGTAGAAAACGGGTCATCCAGAAGAAAAAGCTGCGCGCGCAGTATTTCTCAAACGAACCCATGGACCCGGATGTATCCATCATGGCAATAATAACGGCATTGGATTGTGGAATGATTTTGTCTTCCCATGTCTTGTAGCGCAGGTCATCCGGACTGATGTGATGGATGCCTGGCGTACCGGTCGTTGCATTGCGACGCAAATTCTCCAGAATGGTACGTTTCTTGTCAATATTGGACTGCATACCTTTTTTGCGAATATCGTTGAAAACTACCGTATGTGTCTCAATCAGGTCTTTGTCTTTCTGCTTCAGATCGGGTAATTCCAGCTCAGCGAAGAGCATATCTTCCAATTCCTCAATACTAACTTCGGCTTCCACAATATCATGACCAGGCTGATCGCCAGCTTTTTCACCTTTGCCGGGTTTCTGCGAAGCAGAGGGATCACGACCGATGACGTCTCCGACCTGACTGTCACCATCTCCTTGACCGACATGTTTTTGCTTCTGGTAGTTATACACAAAACGGTACTCATCCAGACTGCGGATTGGTACCTTGATGATTTGTTTTCCATCAGACATGATGATGTTTTCTTCCGTAATCAGATCAGGCAGATTCTGCTTGATGACATCTTTCACCTTTTGCTGATGGCGCTGTTGGTCCTGGTACCCTTTGCGGTGAAGCGACCAATCTTCCTTCGACACGACGAACGAGTAAGGCTGGTGTGGATTTGACATGTAGGCACCCCCATTGATTACGCGGCACAGTTTGGCCTGTCGGTAATTAAGTATATTCACGGGCGAGGACGATATGTGATGAGAGTGGATATAAAATGATACAATTACGCAAGTTCACCTCGGAGGTAAGGTGAGTCGTAAGAACAGAACTGCACTGTTTTTTACAGAAATAGTGAACAAGTGTGATATCCTTCCTATACAATAGGAGAAAGACATCAATCATTTAATAGATGCATGAAAAGGAAGGATTTATGTGAATCAAAAGGCGATCAAGGCTTGGATTATGTATGATTGGGCCAACTCGGCTTACGCAACAACAGTACTGGCCGCAGTATTGCCCGTATTCTATGCTTCGGTGGCTGCAGCAACACTGGATACGGATACCGCCGCCTCCTACCTGGCCTATACACACTCCATTGGTATGTTGTGCGTAGCTCTGCTAACACCGTTGCTAGGCACGCTGGCTGATTTGTCAGGACGGAAAGGCGACTTCCTTCGTGTATTTGCAATTATAGGCGTGCTTGCTACATTGGGATTCAGCGCAATCGGTGAAGGGGACTGGTTCCTTGCTTCCGCTTTGCTGGTCATATCTACGATCGGTTTTGCAGGTGGTAACACCTTTTACGATGCAATGCTGCCGGATCTGGTACCCATGGAACGAAGAGACATGATATCCTCCAAAGGATATGCCTATGGTTATATTGGAGGAGGTTTGCTGCTTGCAGTGAACCTGCTGATGATTCAGCAACCGGGCTGGTTCGGGATGAGCAGTACACTGGCAGGCACAAGACTTGCGTTTATCTCCGTCTCGTTGTGGTGGTTGCTGTTCTCGATACCGATCTTTCGCCATGCTCCGAGACGGCCTGCATCACCGGATCTGCCCGGAACGTGGAAAGGATATGCTGCGGTGGGTGTGCGCAGACTGCGCCAAACCTTCCGTCAGATGCGGCGTTTTCCCCAGTTAATCCGCATGTTGGTGGCTTTCTGGTTTTTTAATGACGGTATTAATACCATCATTCTGATGGCTACGATCTATGGGACAAGTATAGGCATAGGCACAGCCGACCTGATGCTCGCGCTACTGTTAACCCAGTTCATCGGGTTCCCGTGTACATTGTTACTGGGAGCATGGGCACAGCGTTGGGGAGCAAAACAGGTATTAATCGTTAGCTTATCGGTCTACATATGTATTGTGATTCTCGGTTATTTCATGACACAAGCGATTCACTTCTATGTGCTCGCTGGGGTGGTTGGTGTCGTGCAGGGTGTGAGTCAATCCACAGCGCGTTCCTTGTTTAGCAATCTGATGCCGGCAGGCAGAACAGGAGAGTATTTTGGTTTTGTGAATATTACAGGCAAATTCTCTTCGATCTTTGGTCCATTTGTGTTTGGTTATGTTGGGCAGATCACGGGTTCCACGCGTTGGGGCATTCTGTCGCTGATCTTCTTTTTCATCGCGGGCATTGCTGTATTGTTAACCGTGAAGGTACAGAAGGGGATGCAGGATGCTACACGGGCAGATCAGGAAGAAGAGCGAAATAGGAGCGTCGGAGCTCCTGGGAAAAGTTCGAATGTAAGGTTTACCTGATGGTTGTTCACCCGTTTTCATATTAAGTTTCTCAACAGATTACGTATGGCTTCAGGCATTGTTCCTCACAGAACATGTCTGGAGCTTATTCGCGTTTGTGCAATCAGAACATAATTGATCATGAATAAGTGCTTAAATGACAGACAGCAGAATACAGTGAAAGAGTATGAATTTATGAAAAGGTGAAAATAAAAGATTGACATGATACATTTTGTATCATAGAGTAAAACTATAAATACATATTGTATCAGAGAGTTGTCGAATGTAACCATGTGTTTTGCTTCATTCCCGGGTGAACTTTCGACGGAATATTGCAAAATGCTGACCTATAGCGTGCATATTACTCGTTTTGCCAAACACAAAGGTAGAGTCTGGTCTATCCCAGCTACATATTTATACTAATGAACAGAGGAGAGGCTGCCATTGATCGATGCTCAAGGTAACGGACTTGTTTTCTTACTATGTGTTCCCCGCAGTGGTAGTTCCTTATCCACCGTAATGCTGCAAAATCATAGTCGTATATTTGCCACCCAGGAAATGTGGTTTCTAATGAATCTTGTCGATTTGCCCAAGGCTGATTCACGCGCTTATGGTGGCAGCTCCATCATTCGTCAGTTCTACAATGCCATGGTATCCGAGGATGTCTTCGAAAAGGCGTGCAGAAGTTTTGCTCTTGAGATCTACAATGGATTCCTGGAAGGCAGTGGAGCAGACTTCATCGTTGATAAATCTCCACGGTACTATTACATGCTGGAATGGCTGGATCGTCTGTTCCCTCAGTCCAAGCGTATTCATCTCCAGCGTAATCCTCTGGCCGTAGCTGCATCATTCAAAAAGGTAAATCGCCACACAGGAGAAGAATTCGACCTGATTCATAGTCTGCAGAGCCCTAAATTAAATATGAAATCCGTTGACCTCACACTTGGGATGCTCCGCTTGAATGATTATTTTGCCAAACCTCACTCCAATGCATATGAATTGCAATATGAACGATTGGTTACCAATCCACAGGAAGAACTTGAGAAACTATGCGCGTTTCTGGGAATTCGATATGAACAGGGAATGGAGCAGTATGGACAGTTTCTGGACAGTGCCAAGTCTGGCATGTTCTACAGTATGGGCGTGGGTGATCCATTCCTCTCTTCGCATCAAGAGGCACATCAGGGTTCTGTTAACAACTGGAAAAACATATTAGAACCCCATGAAGTTGAACTCTATTGCCGTGTGATGGGGGCAGATCTGTTCCACCGGATGGGATACAGTGAACAGCTCGCAGAAGCCGAACAATGGACGGGTGTACATTATGATGCAAATCCCGATCAAGAGGTCATCGATCGAATTACGCATCAGTTGACAGCAGCGACCGGTTGCCAGTGGCAACCGCAATACCAAATGCAGCCGGCAGATTCTGCCGTTCATGATCCGCTTGGGAATCTTAATGACCAAGTTGTCGAAGAACCGGAAAAGACAGACCCGACGCTAGCTGCACTGGTAACGATTAGACAGCTGCAAGCCGCATTACGGGCAGCAGATCATCGTCTGGAACGGGGTTACAGTGAGCGAGAGCGCTTGAAAGTCCAGCTGGCTTCTGCTCAAAGCAAAATACAGCGTATCAAATCATGGGTACCATTTGGTCATCAGATCAGCGCCTGGGCTTCACAGCGCAAGATTCTACGGGGAGGCAAGTCATGAGCGCCATAGCAGGAATTGTTCACAATGATGGTCAGCAGGCGCTATGGGAAGACAGCTGGCGCTTGTATGCAAGCCTGGGGCATGTCCCTGCGGATACAACAGGGGTGTGGAAAGGCAACGAGGCGTTCCTCAGCTGTCACGCCCAATGGATTACACCAGAATCGGTTAGCGAGAAATTACCTTTATATGATGAGGAAAGTGGTCTGACCATCACGGCAGATGCGATTCTGGATAATCGGGAACAACTGGCTGATCAATTACAGATATCCAGAGCTGAACTGGCTATGTTGGCGGATAGTGAATTGATCCTGCGTGCCTATCAGCGCTGGGGAGACGATGTGGCCGTCCGATTGCTGGGGGATTTTGTATTCGCGATATGGGATGAGCGGAATCGAAAACTGTATGCAGCAAGAGATATTACAGGCATGAGAGCTTTTTATTACCGACATGATGGTTCACGTTTTGCTTTCTGCACACTCATGAATCCGTTGCTCGGGCTTGAAGGGGTACATAAAGAACTTGATGAGACCTGGTTGTCCGAGTTCCTTGCCATTCCCGACATGCATGATTCAGCAGATATCAATTCAACTGTATATCGGGGAATAAGCCAGCTACCGTCTGCACATACACTTGTCTTCCGGGATGGGAGACTGGAGCTGAAGCAATATCATCGCTGGAATGAAGTCGAACCCCTAAGGCTTAAATCCGATGGCGAGTATGTAGAAGCGTTTCGAGAGGTCTTTGGGCAGGCGGTTGGATCGCGCTTGCGAACGCACAGACAGGTGGCTGCTGCATTAAGTGGCGGACTGGACTCGGGAGCCGTGGTTGGTTTTGCTTCCGGAACACTGAGAAGTCAGGGTAAACGGCTGCAGGCCTATAGTTATGTTCCCGTACCGGATTTCACAGATTATACGTCGAAAACGTTGCTTGCAGACGAACGGCCCTTCATACGTTCAACCATTAATCATGTCGGCAATATCACAGAGAACTACCTTGATTTTGAAGGCAGAAGTCCACTCAGTGAAGTAGATACCTGGCTCGACATTATGGAAATGCCTTATAAATACTTTGAAAATTCATTCTGGATTCGCGGATTCTATGAAAAAGCGAGCCAGCAAGATGCAGGCATCCTGCTCACAGGCGCACGTGGTAATTTCACCATCTCCTGGGGCCCGGCTCTGGATTATTACGCCAGTCTACTGAAAAGTGGCCACTGGTACCGCTGGTTCCGTGAGATTCAGCAGTATAGTGAACGAACGGGCATGCCTTTCTCCCGTATAGCCAAGATCACCGGGAAAAAGGCATATCCGGATTGGTTCAAGGCTCAGTCCAAAGGAGCCAGCCAGGCCGCATCCGTACAGTTGATTCATCCTGACTTTGCGCAGAGAACAGGTGTACTGGAACGACTCAAATCCATTATCGTTCTGCAGGGCGGTGCCCAGGCCGATGCACTCAAAGTGCGTGCCGAGAAATTCAATAATCTGGCCATTGCGAACAAAAACGGTGCTGTCGCCACAAAATGTTCTCTCCGTTATCGGGCTTGGGAACGTGACCCGACCAGTGACGTCAGAGTCATTCGATTCTGCCTGTCTGTACCGATTGAACAATATGTGAAACACGGGACGGATCGTTCATTAATTCGCCGGGCTACTTCACCGGAGTTGCCTGACAAGGTCAGACTGAATCAGCGGGTACGGGGTGTGCAGCCGGCAGATTGGTTACATCGCATCATTCCGAATTGGGATGCCTTTACCGCTGAGTTACGTACTTTGTGTTCTGACAGCAAGGTCGCTGGCATATTAAACACGGAGCGTATCAAATCAGCCTTGGCCAACTTTCCGAGTCCGAGACCAGAGCTTGCTTCACATCCAGATCTGCGATTGATGATGCATAGTCTGATTGTCTATCGGTTCATTCGGAAATTCTGATATAGCCCGGTGAACTGTGGGCCCGGATTTTTCTTACATTTGACTCATGATAGGAGGTGAATACGATGCAAATGGAAAAAAAGGAATGGCAAGAACCAGTACTGGAAATATTGGAAGTCAACCAAACAATGGCGGGCACAGGTTACAAACATATCGACTGGGTTACGGTTCACGATGCGGATCTCTACGGAACTAGTTAGAAAGCTTTACCATATGCCATCATACTTAGAAGTGCGAAAAGGAGGTGAATACGATGCAAATGGAAAAAAAGGAATGGCAAGCACCAGCTCTTGAAGTGTTGGAAGTCAATCAAACGATGGCCGGTACTGGCTACAGACAAATTGACTGGGTAACGGTTCACGATGCGGATCTGTACGATCCAACTTCCTAAGTTATTAAGTTTTATGAAGTGTCATCATACTTAAAGGGCGGAAATGCAACAAATCCAGCTTTTCGCCTCCGCCCTTATATTGAGCAACATGAATATAAGGGCTTTTTTTTACATTTTATTACGAAGGAGGCGTCGTTCATTGTTGCCTGTGCATTATGTGGCGTATGGTCTGCGCTGGTCGAGCCAAATTCGAATGCCTGAACTACAGATCGCACCCAAGGATGCGGGGACTGATTTTGATGTCGTGGAAGTGCACATCGAGTCTTCAGATCTGACCCCATTGTGGGAGGATTGGGATGTAGGCAACGACAACTTTGTGGCACGAGAGGGCAGTCTTTTTTTCAAAATCGAAGATACAGGTCTGTTTCTAATGGAACAAGGAAAGCGCATTGTTGTATCCCCCATACCGGGTGCAGATGAGAAAAAGGTCAGATTATTCATCCTGGGCACCTGTATGGCGGTCATTATGATGCAGCGTGGCATCCTTCCATTGCATGGTAGTGCAGTGGTTATTGATGGCTGGGCTTACGCATTTGTCGGACATTCGGGGGCAGGTAAATCGACGTTGTCGGCTGCACTGGCATCACGCGGATATCCGCTTCTCACCGATGATGTTGTCGCACTGACCTGGGATGCTGGGGGAAGAGCCATCGTATCACCTGGTTATCCGCAACAGAAGTTATGGCAGCCCAGTCTGGATGGCTTCGGCATGAAGGAACAGGATTATGCAACGGTTCACGCAGAGATTACGAAGTATGCGATACCTGTTCAGCACTATTTTCATGAGATGGCCGTACCACTAGGTGGAATATTTGAACTTGCTCCACAACCGGAGGAAAACCATACATCTGTTCAACTGGTTGAAGTGACGGGGCTAGAACGACTGCATCTGTTATGCTCGCACACGTTCCGTGGTGGACTCGTTGCAAGACAGGGGCTGGCACAGTGGCTGTTCGAGACGGCTTCAAGACTTTCGGCAAGTGTGGAGATTGGCAGATTGGTCAGAACGGGCGCTGAGTTTACAGCATTTGAGATGGTGGATCGGATCACAGATCATATACGCAAAGGAGTGCATACAGGACAATGACAGCGACTACGCCGATGAATGTGGAAGACCGGGTAACCCGGAAGGAAGGCAATCTGGTCAGTGATATGGGCAGTGAGAAAGTCATGATGAGCATTAGCTCTGGAAAATACTATAATCTCGGGAGTACCGGTGGACGAATCTGGGACCTGATCGCAGAAGAACGCACGCTGGGTGAAGTTGTGGAGGTACTTGCTGCGGAGTATGAGATTGAGCCAGATGTATGTCGTGAGCAGGTGGTGCAATTCCTGGAACATCTGTCCCGTGAAGGTTTAATCGACGTTACTCGTGGAGTGTAGAATGATGTTGCGAAAAATAAAGGCTTATCTCTCGCTCCCGCGGTCGATGCGTCGACTGGTATGGGAGGCCTATATCCTCCTTGGCTGGGCACGCATACAGAAGGCTATGCCATTTGCCAAAATCGCGCCAGGGCTGGGTACGCCTATGGTAGAAACACCGATGACAGGACTCGAACGCAGCGAGGTCATCACTATACGGAATATTTCCAAAGCGATTTCGCTCGCCAGTAAATATACGTTATGGGAAAGTCGCTGTCTTGTAATGGCGATTGCCGGGATGAAGATGCTTGAGCGACGCAAGATAGAGAGTACGTTATACATGGGGACTGCACGGAATAAGCAAGGACATATGATGGCTCATGCCTGGCTGCGAAGTGGTAAATTGATCGTGACCGGAGCTGATACTATGGACCAATATACGGTTGTCGGTGTGTTTGGCAAACGGTGTCCGGAGAAGGGATCTGGGGAGATTGTCTATGATACATGAAAGTGAACTCTATTCATCAGGGTTTCCGAAGGAGCTTAAGCTGATTTTGAGCATGATTAGAGGTGATCTGACGGCTCTATCCCCTGAAGAACTCAAGGCGGGTTTGCAAGGAACCGATTGGCAGCTCTTTCTGCGGCTTGTCTATCATCACCGCTTATACTCTGTCCTTTATTTGAAAATGAAAGAATTAAACTCTGCAATCATTCCTGCAGTTGTTATGGAGAGTCTGAGACAACAATATACGGTCAATACGTTCCGCATGTTACATCTGACAGCTGAAATGGAGCAGGTGTGTGGAGCTTTTCGTGAACGCGGCATCCGCAATATTACACTAAAGGGACCGGCGCTCGCACATGATCTCTATGGCGATGTATCGATGCGAACCTCCAAAGACCTGGATATCCTGATTCCGTTTGATGATGTGGAAGCGGCTGAAGGCATTCTGGCTACCCTCGGATATATATCCAAGGAAGGGGAGCGGGCACCTACGGTGCGCAGCTGGAAATGGCGGGAACATCATATCTGTTACACCCATCCGGTCAAAAGGACTCAAGTGGAGATCCATTGGCGCCTGAACCCGGATTCGGGCAAAGAAACCGATTTTGAATTGCTGTGGAAACGCAGCCGGTTCAGTTCATACACACAGACACCTGTCCGTATGCTCGAACAAGAAGACCTATGGGCTTATCTCGTAACCCATGGTGCACGACACGGCTGGTTCAGACTGCGCTGGTTACTGGATATCGACCAGATGATCCGCAGCATGCCACTCGATGTGAAGAAAGTAGAGAGACGTCTGAAAGCGGAGGGACGTTTATCGATCGGTTCGCAGGCTCTTCACTTAGCCTCAGATCTGTTAAATACGCCGCTGGATGTAGAGTACAGGTCCTTGATGTCCTTGAGTGACCGTACAGGCAAGCGATTAGCCAACGAAGGCGCAAAGTTCATGAACGAGATGCTGGAAAGCCCGGCTGATATGAAGTCTTATCAATCCTATTTGTTTAAACTTCGAAGTACAAAACAGAAATGGTTTTTCTTTATTGAACGTTTATATCCAAGTACATGGGATGTGGATCAATTGCCGCTTCCGCGTTCTTTGTTTTTTCTGTACTTTCCGTTACGTCCGTTTCTCTGGTTCTGGCGGCGAATTAAAAGGTATACGGTGACGGAAAGGGGTAAAGTATGATCTCGGAATTAAGGTATTTCATGCGAAAGTTGCATCATGTCACGGGGCCCATTTTATATTGGAATCTGCTAGGGATGATCTGTATCAGTCTCATGGAAGGAATCGGTATCTACATGCTTGTTCCGATGCTGAGTCTGATTGGCATATTTGAGATGGGCTCCACAGGCTTAAACATTCCCTGGCTTGGCGACGTGTTGAATCGTTTTTCTGAAAATAGCCAATTGTTACTCGTATTGTTCACCTTTGTGTTGATTGTCTCCGGACAGGCCTGGATGCAGCGTCTCCAGACGATCCGTAATACTCGAATCCAACAGCAATTTGTACGAACGCTGCGCATGGAAACCTATGGTGCTATTATTATGGCGCAATGGTCATTTTTTCTCCAAAAACGAAAATCCGATTTTAACCATATATTAACGACTGAACTTGCACGTGTGAGCCAGGGAACGAGCATTATGCTGCAAATGGCAGCCTCTCTGATCTTTACGGGCATTCAGATCGGTCTTGCTTTCTGGTTATCCGCCAAGCTGACGGCACTTGTGCTGGTCTGTGGATTGGTATTATTTATCGTCTTGAGAAAATTCGTCAAGCGCGCCAAGCAGATCGGAGACCAGACCTCTGAATTCTCGCAAAGTTATTATAACGGCATTACCGAGCATTTTAACGGCATTAAGGATATTAAGAGCAACATGCTTGAGCGCTCCCACATGAACTGGTTTGAGCGTATGTGCAGACAGATAGAACGCAATGTCATTCAGTTTAGCCAATTGAACAGTGGAACACAGCTGATACACCGGATGTCCGCGGCAATCATTATTGCGGCATTCATCTATCTTTCTCTCCGTGTAATGACGGTGCCTCCCGCAAGTCTGCTGCTCATCATCCTTATCTTTTCCCGGTTATGGCCAAGATTTACGGCGATTCAGTCCAATCTGGAGTACATCAGCTCCATGCTGCCTGCATTTCGGGTAGTTAGAGAACTGCAAGCGCAGACGGCGAAAAGTCGTGAGATTAGTGAAGAGATTGCTTCGGCAGGAGACGTTGGAACTGATGGGATTCAACCTATGGAACTGAAGGAATCTATCACGTGTGAGGATGTCTGCTATCGCTATGAGGGAAGTGATACGTACTCATTGCGAAATGTGCAAGCTTCGATTCCAGCAAGGGGTATGACCGCAATTGTAGGTAAATCCGGAGCAGGCAAGAGCACGTTGATAGATCTGATTATGGGCCTCGTAAGGCCTGAAACTGGTCGTATTTTGATTGACGGTGTGCCTCTGTCAGAAGAACGATTATTGAGCTGGCGAAGTTCCATCGGATATGTCTCCCAGGACCCATTCCTGTTTCATACGAGTATTCGTGAGAATCTGCGTCTGGTTGATCCAAATGCAAGTGAAGAACAGATGTGGCAGGCTTTGCAATTTTCCTCCTCTGCGGCATTTGTACGGAAGTTGCCTCAGGGTCTGGATACGATCATTGGTGATCGGGGTATTCGTCTGTCCGGGGGTGAACGTCAGCGATTGGTGCTTGCCCGGGCTATGCTGCGTAATCCTTCTGTATTGGTACTGGATGAAGCAACGAGTGCGCTGGACAGTGAGAATGAACAGTACATTCATGAGGCGCTGGAACGGTTAAAAGGACATGTGACCATTATCGTGATTGCACACCGATTGTCTACGATTCGGACGGCAGATCGTGTAATTGTGCTCGATGAAGGTCGGGTGATTCAAGAGGGCGGGTACCAGCAGTTATCTACTGATCCGGTAGGGACGTTCAGCAAACTTTTGAACATGCAAGCGGGTGTTGTGGGACAGTAGGTAGGTTATGACATAACGTAAAGAGGCGCGCCACGATTGGTGCGCCTTTCATGTAAGTAGTTCGTATAATGAGCAAGAATTAATGAACGAGCGCTGTTTTCGTAGGAAGCGGCAGTTGAAGAGCACCGATCTGCTCCAAATGCTGTACGATCTCTTGCACGGCTTCCTCAATGGACCATTGCTCTGTATCGATGATAAATGAAGGAGATTTGGGTACATCATAGGGGGCGGAAATGCCTGTGAAATGCGGGATGTCACCATTGCGTGCTTTTTTGTATAGACCCTTGGGATCACGACGCTCACATTCTTGAATTGAACAGCGCACATAGATTTCAATGAAATCATCTGGTTCAAATAACTGTCTAACCATCTCCCGATCCTGTTCATGAGGAGAGATAAAGGCCGAAAGCACAAACAACCCGGCATCTACCATTAACTTCGATACTTCACCAATTCGCCGCAGATTTTCTTGACGATCCCCTGCTGTAAAACCGAGATCACGGTTCAGTCCATGACGTACATTATCCCCGTCCAGAACATAACAGCGGACGCCTTGATCGTAGAGATACTGCTCCAGGGCAAATGCAAGGGATGACTTTCCTGCACCTGATAACCCGGTAAACCATATGGCACGACTACGGTGCCCATTATGCTTCTCCCGGTCTTGTCTGTTGATGCTGGATGATTGCCAGGTTATGTTGCGCTCTTCCTTCGACATGAGTATCCCGCCTTTTCCTACCATGATATGTATAATATTTTAACATATTTACAAGATTATAGCACCTTACAGATTTCTTCAAAATAAGCGTGAATCGACAAAATATCGGGTATAGATGTAGTACATACATAAGCATTATGCATATATCCAAGGAGCGTTTTGAATTAAATGATGCAAAATGCTCACATTGCAGGAGGAACAATGTCATGAGTGAAAACATACAAAACATACAAAACATACAAGTTGGGTTCAAATGCCCGGATTGCCAGCAAGATGTCCGAGCGGAATTTATAAATGAACAGATCAGCACGGTTCGTTGTAAAGGTTGTGACAGAGCGTATACACTTTTGAAGCCAACCATCGGTGATGAGATTCTGCTGGATTGGGAGCAGGAGGCTTTGTATCACAAGCTGAGGGCAGAGCGGTCTGAACTGGATAATCACAATATGTCGGCCTTGATTATCAAAGTTATCGAGTTGCTTACATGGCGTGATCGGGGAGATGGGCAGACCCGTGCCATTCAGACCGTGAGGGAATGGCTTGCTTCCAGTGGCAAACCTCAGACCTTACTTGAATTGTTCCATCAATCTCCGCCACAACCTGAAAATAAACGTTTCGATCGTTAATGATTTACATACATTAGCCGTTCCTGTGGCATATTACCTGAAGGTGTTCGTGTGTGCAAACGACTAACCGAATTTTTCAGGAACAGGAGCGGATAGAATGAAGCGAATGGTTCTATATATACTGTTGGGGCTGTTATCCATCAGTATGGTACCGGCACAGACTGAAGCATCACCGGTTACCGGAGCGTATCACTTTGGCTTCAAAAAAAGTCAAAACGGTCAACTGCCCTCCATTGATCAGGAAGGCTTTAAATCGATCTTACAACATAACGATGCCATTTTCCTGGGGGATACAAAGCAGAAGGAATTGTATCTCACGTTTGATAACGGGTATGAGAATGGATTCACACCTGCCATACTGGATGTTTTGCGTACCAAGAAGGTACCAGCGGCTTTCTTTGTGACAGGTCATTATCTGAAAGATCAGCCTGAGTTGGTCAAACGTATGGCGGCTGAAGGTCATATTGTCGGTAATCATTCATGGAGTCATCCGGATATGACCCGCATCTCCAATGAAAAGCTTAGAGAGGAACTTGAGAAGGTCAAGTCGGAGGTCAATCGGCTGACGGGTCAACAAGCGACCTTTTTACGGCCACCGCGTGGGATTTTTAACAATCGTACGCTCGCAGAGAGTCATGCCCAAGGGTATGTGAACGTGTTCTGGTCTGTTGCTTATAAAGATTGGGATACCAATGTGCAGCGTGGCACACAATATGCTCATCAACAGGTGTTGAAACAACTCCATCCGGGCGCTGTCATTTTGCTTCATTCGGTATCCAAAGATAACACGGAAGCTCTGGGTTCCATCATTGATGAGGCACGTAAACAAGGATATGCATTTAAAAGTCTGGATGATTTGCGGACCAAAAATTATTGATCCTGTATCATAATGAGCAATGGACCAAATGTAGATCATTCAAAAGTTCAGCAAAAATATTAAAGGGCATCCTGAGCGATTAAGCTCGGAATGCCCTTTTTAGTTGTATCGGTATGCCAGTCCAAGTATTGGATGTACCACATACAGATTTAGAAGAAAGGATTAGGTAATACGATACGATGTAACGTGTAATACTATAAAACAGTGCTATAGATGATTCCAATCGTTTTCGGGCCACAGTGACTGCATACTACACAACCAGCAGTGGTCAGTTCCACACGGGCACCCGTTTGTTCCTGCAAAGACTTCTGCAAATCAAGCGCATCCTCTTCAGCCATGGTGTGCACAACAATCAGCAGGTCTGGATCGATCTGATCCTTCTGGCTGAGCGTATTATTCAGCATTTGTTCCAGAGCTTTTTCCCGTTTGCCGCGCACTTTATAGGCAGGTGCCATCTTGCCATCTGTTACCCGGATGACAGGACGAATCTTCAACAGGCTTCCAATCAGGTTTTGCATGCCCGAACAGCGTCCGCCCTTATGCAGATACTCCAGTGTATCGATGACAAACTCCGTGCGTACATTTGATTTCATCGCCTCAATCAGGTGTGTAATCTGAGTCAGGTTTTGCCCTTTATCAGCAGCATGTACAGCTTTCATCACCATCAGCGCAATTCCTGATGAGAGATTCTGTGAGTCAATGACCGATATTCGACCTTCCGGGAACTCGGAACTCGCTAGTCGTGCATTTTGATAGGTAGAGGAAAGTTCAGAAGATAAGCTGATATATAGAATCTCATCCCCTTGATCTATGTAAGGTTGAAATGCCGTTATGAAGTCAGCGGGGGAAGGTGCAGCCGTTTTAGGAAGACGCCCATCTTGGCTAACACGTTCATATAGCTGTTCAGGCTTAATCTCAGCACCGTCTTTCAGTGATTCTTCACCGAACACGACATACAAAGGGATGATACCGATATCGTGCTGCTGGATCCATTCTGGAGCCAGATCACTTGTGCTGTCCGCAAAAATTTTGATTCGTGACATGTCAATCTCCTTTGAAAACAATGATTTTGGCAAAAAATATAGATTATACTTATGTGTAAACCCATTCATTTTAATTATAAGGAAACATGACGCTGATGCAAAGTGTTACATCAGCGTCATGCCTACCAAGATAAGTCCAACGAATAACAGAATCATGATCCCATTTAATAGGGTTCCGATAATGGCAAAAACTTTCTTTCGATTCTTGAGGACAAGACCAATAATTCCGACGATGCCTCCGGCCAGATTGAGAATCAGGCAGACCAGGATGGCTAATGAAGCCAGAGCCACTGCTGGATGCAAGGCGATCTCTTCTGTCTGCAACGGGGTGAGAACTCCGATGGACTCGTTTACAGCCATGGTGGCAATAAAGAATATCAGAATATAACCCAAGATTGCAACCAACCCAATGACAAAGCTGGCGATCCCAGGTCCGGAATGTTTCAGTGGTGCCATTGGTTGCCTCTCATGATCTGGCGGGTAGGCTTCATACCCATTGTTATTGTATGGATCTGCATGGCCAGTTTTCTACGATATTTAGGGTAGGGATAGGTTTGGTAAGTATAAACAGACATATGATCTTTGACGCTCTGTCCCGACTGGTAAAGGAGGAGTGGATTCGCTACAATAATAGGAGTGAATTGTAGTTAAATTAAGGGAGAGAACTTATATGCAACGAAGATGGATGATGCTTGGAGCAGTAATGACCATGCTATCGGTGGCGATTGGTGCGTTTGGTGCTCACATGCTCAAGGATACGATTGGGCCGGCGGCCATCGCTACATATGAGACGGGTGTGCAATATCACATGATTCATGCATTGGCCTTGCTCATTATTGGCTTGACGGCTGGTCAACTTGGAGCATCGACAAAACTGAAGTGGGCAGCGCGTCTGTTGTTTATCGGAATTATTGTGTTCTCAGGCAGCTTGTATGTGCTTAGTATTTCTGGCATCAAGATTCTGGGTGCCATCACACCGATTGGTGGGGTAGCCTTTATTGCCGGATGGTTGTTATTGGCATTAGATGTGTGGCAACGAGGTAAGGATCGCTCCTGATCGGTCCAAACAAATCTCGGAGGGTTCAATCCTGCATGAACCATTGAACTAAAAAAGCAACTTGCGTTAGAATGTCCCGTCATTCTAACGCAAGTTGCTTTTTGTTTTAATCTGATGAAGTTAGTTACAGAAACTCATCGATTTCATTGGTTCGGAACGTATACACCTGTTTTTCATCGACATGGTAGATGCTCACAATACTGGTATCTCGATCAAAATTCAGAATACGGCAAGGAATGCTCTGATGTTTACCGTTTTTGTTATTGACAACAATACGGGTTAGTTTATTCTCTTTAATGAGTGTGTCAATCCACGCATCAAACGAGTTTCCATCGGAAACATTGGATGTTTGGGTGGCAGGTTTTGTCTCACTAACCGGTTGTTCTTGTAGATTCTGTGTTTTGACTGGAGCAGGTGAGGCAGGTGTCTGAGCTGCAGTGGACGCCTTCTGTGCTGCGTTGGCTTTTTTGCGCTCGTTGTGAAGTGTGACGAAAGAGTCCTTCTTGGACTGGAGTGTCGCTTCAATAATTTTGCCTAGCTCTATGCCGGATTGAATCCGAAAGTCCGCAATTTGTTCTTCATTGTTTATGAACTCCAACAGGGACTGCAGTGCCAATGCATTTGAGCGGCTCTTAATAAGTATATCGACATTAAATAAAAAGCCGATGTCCTCTTGATTGGATAAGGTTTCTTTCATTCATCCCAGCCCCGTTAAAAAGTATGTCAGCTCAAAAAAACGCTTCAATTCACTATATCATTAAAAAGGAAATTATCATAGTGCTAGAGACGCAGAAATATGCCGAAACACATGGGCGAATATCACAAATAAACCTTATTATTCACGACTTTTAGAAGGGGTCCACGAGACATCCAGAATGAGGGAAACAACATTCGTGACCTGTGGAACAGGAGGTGGATCGGGAAATTTGTTGACCGATGCAGTCCATTATTGTTGGAGAGCGCGTATTGGCATGTGCGGAGCAACTTATCGCACCTCATTTTGGAGTAGAGTCGCAAAGTGCTGGTACATGTAAATAATGAACCCGTATGAGATAACATTCATCTTATGCCCATTGTATTTGTTTGTACTCTGACGTTTAACAACCGCCTTCTCATTATTATGTTACAATATGCTCATCACACATTAAGGAATGAAGACCATGCATCAAGAGGACAGTGTATTTGAACAGATTATGAAGCAGAAAAGATTGAAGCCTGTCAAGCCTGAAACTACAAAAGTTCAAGTGAAACAAATACATAAAAAGAAACTAGCTCAGGAGCAATTAAGTGATTTGGATGTCCAGTTCAAAAAGTCGGTAGCTGAATCAATAGACCGCAGTGTACTTCATAGACGTGTACTGGGAATTAGAAGAGAGTTAACGGAGATAAGACGATTAAAGAATGATGAGCATACGTTTTAAGGTAGGCCCAATTCAACTCACCTTGGGTGAGGGGGCTTTTATTAGTGTTTATTCCCTGCGTTCTAATCCCTTCTATTGAATCCCATAGACCCACTACTTTTGGCATGGTATAATAATTCCATAATTTAGGAAACGAGGTCTACGTATGAAGAAGTTGGTTTTATCGTTTTTAGTTTTATTATTGTTTGTCGTTTCAACTACATATGCACCCGCACCTGCAACAGCAGCTACTAAGTACGATTTTAAAAATGTCAATTGGGGCATGACAGTCAATCAGGTTAAAAAGAAAGAAAAATCAAAGATATTGGAAACAGTAAAGAGTAAAGATTTTACCTACGTAGTTTATAAAACAAAAGGATTTAGGAAGAATGCGAATCTGTATTACTTGTTTTACAAAAACAAATTAGTCCGTGCAATGTATGTATTTGACCCAAACAATACTAATGGAACTACAATGCACTTGATAGGTGAATATTTCAGTTTAAAGCGAGATCTATTTGATACATATGACAGATCTATTAACAACAGAGACATTCTTGATCGAAGCGGCAAGCGTGTCACTATGTATGATGGCGAAGAGAAAGATCTAGCTGCTGGAAAGATAAGCTATCAATGCTATTGGATAGTAGATAAGAAAAAAACACACATTAGTCTTTCCCTCTCTATCTTTGGAAACTTTTTAATTAATCGAGTAATCTACAGCGATAACACTCTGGACTTCGACATCGATAAAGTCATGGATTCTATGTAAGTATAGGTTAAGTCAGTGGAAGAGCTGCCTCATTTCTGAGGTGGCTTTTTATATTCCAACTAAGCATATTTCTAATATCTAAGTCTGCGAAGAGAATTAGCAACAATATATTTAAACTGTAAGTACCTACATTTTCTCAAACACGGCAGGTGTCCACACGACAATCCAGAATGAGGCATACAATTATCGTGACCTGTGGAAGAGGAGGTGGATCGGGAAATTATGGTGACGATGGAGCCCATTGTAGTTGGAGAGCATGTATTGGTAGGGGTAGAAGTCAAGCTGCCCAAAACAACGTTGTTGACCATTAACACATCCAAAGGATATATCATGTGCGGAGCACTCGACGTGGGATTACTTAATGAGAAGCTCGGGGATCGCAAAATTATTGCGGCTCGGGCGGTTGGTGTGCGTACACTGGAGCAATTGTTGCATGCACCTATGGAGTCGGTGACAACAGAAGCCGAGGCCATGGGCATTACGATTGGTATGACGGGTGTAGAGGCTTTGTTGAAAATGATCTAATCACGCTAAAGAAGGGCTCCCCGTATGGGAAGCCCTTCTTTAGCTTCTTAGCGTCCTAATACAGAGCCGGGCACATCAGTAGCCAATGGCTCTATACACGAATTTTATTCTTAAATACTCTCATTAAATTCAGCTTCTTCCTTCGCGAACAAGGCAGCCAGATTTTCTTGGAAAGGTGCGCGAACAACGCCTTTTTCCGTGATAATAGCTGTTACATATTCGTTAGGCGTTACGTCAAATGCTGGATTGTATACTTTAACACCTTGCGGTGCTGTACGTTTACCAAATCCTTCAGTGACTTCTTCCGCAGCGCGTTCTTCAATCGGAATGAGGTCCCCGGATGGAGTGGACAAGTCGATAGTCGACAATGGGCTCGCTACATAGAACGGAATATTATGAGCCTTGGCAAGCAAGGCCACACTGTAAGTTCCGATTTTGTTAGCTACGTCACCGTTAGCTGCAACACGATCAGTTCCGACGATAACGGCTTGAATCCAGCCTTTGGACATCACCATGCCTGCCATGTTATCACAGAGCAGCGTAACGTCAATGCCGGCTTGCTGTAACTCAAATGCAGTCAGGCGTGCACCCTGAAGTACAGGACGAGTTTCGTCTGCAAATACTTTCAGGTGAATGCCACGTTCCTGTGCGAGATACATTGGAGCGGTTGCTGTACCGTATTTCGCAGTAGCTAGTCCGCCTGCGTTGCAGTGAGTAAGTACACCCATACCATCTTCGAACAAAGGCAGTGCATTCTCGCCGATCATGCGGCATACTTCTTCGTCTTCTTTCTGAATCAACAGAGCTTCTACTTCAAGAGCATCATTGCCCTCATCCAGGCTCAGGCCGGATTCAACGACCTCATTTGATTTTTGCATCATGCGATCCAGTGCCCAGAATAGGTTGACCGCTGTTGGACGGGAAGTAGCCAGATGAGCACATATGGATTTTACGTGGTCCAACCAACCTTGAACGGTTGTTCCGTCATATGATTTGGCACCCAATACAACACCAAATGCGGCAGCAATACCAATCGCTGGAGCACCGCGTACTTTCATGGAGTGGATGGATTCCCATACTTCCTCGGGTGTATACAGTTTCAACATGAGGATCGTTTCGGGCAACAGACGCTGGTCAAGCATTTCAAGCTTGTCCTTTTTCCAGATGAGAGAGGACAGAGGCTGATATTCAGGGGTTGTCATGGGTGGTACCTCCGTTCCTTATGTTAAACCTTAGTAGTAGTAACAGCTGTGGATACAATATCCAGTACTTCGCCGATGGTATTCAAGCGACGATTGTTCTTGATCAATGCTTTACCAATGGACAACGCTTTACGCTGAGCATGTTCACGTTCAGTCGCATTTGGAATGGTATCTATATCCGCCACGTGAGCAAGTCCCACGATACGACGAACCATCTTGGCACCTGCGAAGCCGATCGAATCTCTGAACAATTGTTGCACATACAGATCCTGATAGCCTGCAGTTTTTGCCATCGGATCAACGAGGTCGTTAACCCAGAGGGCACGGAAACGAGATTCGAATTCAGTCCATACATCACGAACCATTTTCAGCAAAAGCGTCTCACGTTCATGCAAAGCAGTCTCATCCTGAATCCATCCTGGCAGGGATGCGTAATTCAAGAGCAGGTTCGCAAGGACTGCACCGACATCAAATCCCATGGGGCCGTAATATGCAAATTCGGGATCGATGACCTTGGTTGATTCAGGTGTAACAAAAATACTGCCTGTATGCAGATCCCCATGAAGCAATGCCTGCCCATGTGTCAGGAATTTTTCCCGCAGCAAGGCCACTTCAAGGTGAAGTTCTCCATCTGTGCGAAGGGCTTCAGCCTCGTCCTCAATGGAAACATCATAATTATTTTTCTCAGCGATCCGGTAGGGTTCATCAAAGATCAGATCCTCCGTTATTTTGCATTGGTCCGGATTAATGAATCTGCCCTGTTGTTCCTTCTTCAATTGCTGATTCATGCCCAAGTCGGATGTGAAAAACAGCGTTCTTGCCATGAATTCCCCAATATGCTGTGCAAAAAGAGGATAGGAAACACCTTCGATCAGGCCTTTGCGCATGATCACATGATCACTCAGATCTTCCATAACCGTTAACGCGAGGTCATCATCGTAATGATACACTTCGGGTACCATCCCTGGACACAGACGATACTCTTCCTGAAGAATCTCACGTTCAATTCGGGCACGTACCAGAGAGAGCGGCCATGATTCTCCAACCACTTTCGCATAAGGAAGCGCTTGTTTGATAATGATACTTTTATCGGAGTTCTGATCCGTGATGTGGAATACCAAATTCAGATTGCCATCGCCGATCTCGTGACAATCCAGATTTGCATCTGCCGCAAATGGACCCGGTAATGTTTTGGCCAGTTCAATTGCATCCTGGGGGGTAAACGGGCGATATTGGGACAAAGGTGCCACCTCCATATATATGAAGAAACAGGAAAACCCACTTCTTTGCTTGGTATATGTCAGTATATCGGAAATAGCGCGGTTTTTGAACTTTTTTTTGAGACAAGTCAAGTCGATCCTGATTCGAACTTCCGGTTCAAGGGTAAAAACAAATAGGCCGGACGGTTGAGAGAAACGCCGTTAACAAGGCTCTCCACTACATGTGGTGACACATTATTAACTCTCTGTTATGTATTGCGGGACAACCTGCTTATCATGGCATGACAGACTAATTTTAAATAAAAGGATGGGATTAATATGGCTACAAAAAACAAAACAGATCAAGCAAAATCGGTGGAACAAGTACTTAATCGTCAGGTAGCTAACCTGAACGTATTGTATGTCAAAATCCATAACTATCACTGGTACGTTAAAGGACCTAACTTCTTCACGTTGCATGTGAAATTCGAAGAATTCTACAACGAAGTTACAGTACAAATGGATGAAATCGCAGAGCGTATCCTTACACTGAAAGGTAGCCCGGCGGCTACAATGAAAGAGTATCTGGAGCTTTCTTCTATCCAAGAAGCAGCAGGCGGAGAAGACGCAAAAACAATGGTGCAAAACCTGATCGAGGACTTCGCTACACTTTCGAATGAATATCAGGAAGGTATCGAAGTTGCAGATGCAGCTGAAGATCAACCAACATCCGATATGCTGACAGGCTTCAAGGCTGACCTGGAGAAACACATGTGGATGCTTCGCTCTTTCCTGGGTTAATATAGCCAAGATTTTGCTTAATACAAGTGGGTTTCTTACGTAAGCTTTTTGATCCCCGATCATGTTGTCAGAAACGCCCTAAGCGTCTATACTGCTGACAAGAACGATTGGGGAGGGAACCGCTTATGTTAGAACCGACGATACCGGCTTTAAAAGAATGGGCTTCTGCAATCAAAGCGCTGGAAACGGGTCGCCAGATTATGGTGATGCGCAAAGGCGGGATTGTAGAGGAAACCCGACATTTCGAGCTGAAAAGTCCGGCGTTTTACCTGTATCCGACTTATGAACATCAGCGTAAAGAACTGATTAAGTCCTCGGATCAATCCTATGTTGAAGAATCACTGGCCGAATGGGTGCCCGAAGCTTCGACAATCCGTATTACAGCATATGCTGAAGTAACGCAGGATCTGGAGATACGAGATCAGGAGATGCTGGATCGACTTCTTGACTTTCATATGTGGACAGCGGATTTTGCCGAAGACCGTTTGAAATGGAAACGGAAAGATCCGCTCCATGTATTGATTTTACGTGTGTACCTTTTGGAAGAACCGATGGAAATCCCCGTACTGCCTGAATATAATGGTTGCCGTTCATGGATTTCTATTCCGAATGGTCCGGTGCCGCGCGAAATGACGCCGGTGGTGGACGTTGCGGATTTTGACGAACAGGTACAGAAGATTAACGAGATGCTCAAATTGTAAATGGTAACGTTATTTAACGGAGGGACTTGTCCATAATATGGATGAGTCCTTTTTTTAGATTAGTGTACAGCAGATGACATAAAAGCTTGAATTGCTGTGATTTTTCTCACTGTGCATTTGTGCTTAAGATGTTTTCTGATTTGATTCAATTTGTCTTTTACTATAGAATCAGAAAGAATAAGGTTTCATGCAAGGGACAAAGGTTCTTAGGAAATGACTTGATTATCATTGAGAATCAGTTTAGAATTATTCTAAAGTGTTCTTGCTTTAAGAATCGAGTACAGGAGAAATTCAGGGGAAGCCCTGTTCAGATATAATAGGCGCTTTTTCGTTTTCGACAACTAACATCAATTTAATCAATGGAGGGAAACAATACACATGGCTACGAATTTCGTCATTGAAGGTCTGAAAGCGACGATCGAAGGTAAGGAAATCCTGAAAGGCATCAACCTGGAAATGAAAGGTGGAGAAATCCACGCAATCATGGGTCCGAACGGAACAGGTAAATCTACTCTGGCTTCTGCATTGATGGGTCACCCGAAATATGAAGTAACAGACGGTACAATTACACTTGATGGTGAAGATGTATTGGATATGGCTGTAGATGAGCGCGCACGTGCAGGTCTCTTCCTGGCTATGCAATACCCAAGCGAAATTGCAGGTGTTACGAACTCCGACTTCTTGCGTAGTGCAATTAACGCACGTCGTGGCGAAGGTAATGAGATCTCCCTGATCAAGTTCATTCGTCAAATGGAAGGTAAAATGAAAGAACTCGACATGAACCCTGAGTTCGCTCACCGTTACCTGAATGAAGGTTTCTCCGGTGGTGAGAAAAAACGTAACGAGATTCTGCAAATGATGCTGCTTGATCCAAAAATCGTAGTACTTGATGAAATTGACTCCGGTCTGGACATCGATGCTTTGAAAATCGTGGCTGACGGTGTGAACGCTATGAAGAGCGAAGATCGTGGCTTCCTGATCATCACTCACTACCAACGTCTGTTGAACTACATTACGCCTGACTATGTTCACGTAATGATGCAAGGTCGTATCGTGAAATCCGGCGGACCTGAATTGGCTCACCGTCTGGAAGCTGAAGGATATGACTGGGTAAAGGCAGAGCTGGGAATTACAGACGAAACTGTAGGCCAAGAAGCGTAAAGACAAAACGGAGGAGGATTAATCAATGACTACACAAACAATTCTTCCGGTTGAATCTGAAGCGCTTCGCGCCTTGTCGGAAAGCAACAATGAACCCGGCTGGTTGACCGAACAGCGGCTCGAAGCTTTAAAGCTTGCGAGCGGGCTTGCGCTTCCTAAACTGGAAAAACAAAAAATCGAACGCTGGAATGTCAGCGAGTACGGAACATATAAAACAAGTGAAGCTATTTCTTCTTTGACAGAAGTACCTGCTTCTATTAAAGATCTGGTTCAGGATCAAGCTGAAGGCAGTCTGGTTATCCAGCGCAATTCCGGTACGGTATACTCCAAGGTGTCTGCTGATCTGGCAGCAAAAGGAGTTATCTTCACGGATCTGGCTACAGCGGTTCGCGAACATGGCGATCTGGTAAAACAATATCTGAACACAGCAGTGAAAGCGGATGAGCATTCCCTCGCTGCATTGCATGCGGCACTTTGGAATGGCGGGGTCTTCCTGTATGTTCCGAAAAATGTCGAAATCGAAGTACCACTGCAAGCAGTGTTGCTTACGGACGACGCATCTGCAACGTTTGCACCTCACGTGCTTGTAGTTGCAGAAGCAAACAGTTCCGTAACTTATGTTGATAACTATGTATCTGGCGAATTGTCCGCACCTGTTTTCCATAATGGTGTTGTGGAAGTATTCGCAAAATCCGGTGCTAAAGTACGTTTCGCATCGGTTCATCAACTGAGTGTGAATGTAACTGATGTTTCATTCCGTCGTGCAGTGTTGGAGAATGATGCTTCCATCGAGTGGATTGTAGGCGAAATGAACAATGGCGACACAGCGAGCAACACGATGACCGTGCTGAAAGGCAATGGATCAAGTTCTGATTCCAAAGTCATCGCTGTAGGTTCCGGTTCGCAGAAAATCAACTACACCACAGAAGCTCGTCACTTCGGCAAGAATACACCAAGTCAGATGATTACACGTGCAGTTATGCGTGAAGAAGCTTCTGCAATCATTAACGGAATCACGAAGATTGAGAAAGGCGCTACCAAAGCCGATGGACAGCAGACAGAGAAAGTGTTGATGCTGAGCCCTAAAGCACGTGGAGATGCGAACCCAATCCTCCTTATTGATGAAGATGATGTAACAGCAGGTCACGCGGCTTCTGTTGGTCAAGTCAATGCCGAGCAGATTCATTACTTGATGTCGCGCGGAATTAACCGTACGGATGCCGAACGCCTGATCATCTATGGCTTCCTGGCTCCGGTGGTGGCGGATATTCCTCTGGAAGCACTGCGTACCCAATTGCAGTCCCTGATTGAGAAGAAGCTGGGACAATGAACCCGTCCATTCGCGAGCAGTTCCCGATCCTCCACCAGGAAATCAACGGACACCCGCTCGTATATTTAGATAGTGCTGCAACTTCACAGAAGCCTCATGCTGTGATTGAAGCAGTCAAACATTATTATGAGTTTGAGAACTCCAACGTACACCGCGGTGTTCATACCCTTGGAAGCCGTGCAACGGACGCCTATGAAGGCGCACGTGAGAAGGTAGCCAAGTTTATCAATGCCCGCCGTACACAGGAGATTATCTTTACCCGCGGGACAACGACAGCCCTGAATCTGGTGGCTTCATCGTATGCCCGAGCCAATTGCAAAGAAGGCGATGAAATTGTTATCACGCAAATGGAGCACCATAGTAATCTGATTCCTTGGCAGCAGGTTGCCAAGGAGACAGGTGCAACATTGAAATACATCCCGCTTCAGCCTGACGGTCATATTGAATTGGCTGATGTCGAGAAGACGATTACGAACAATACTAAAATTGTAGCAATCGCTTATGTATCCAATGTTATGGGTCTGATCCATCCTGTGAAACAAATTGCTGAAATTGCACACCGCAATGGTGCTGTCATCGTTGTTGATGGTGCACAAAGCACACCTCACATGAAGGTGGACGTTCAGGATCTGGACTGTGATTTCTATGCATTATCCGGTCATAAAATGTGCGGACCAACCGGAATCGGTGCACTCTACGGCAAAAAGGCGCTGCTGGAGTCCATGGAACCCATTGAGTTCGGCGGTGAAATGATTGATGATGTGGGTCTGTACGAATCCAACTGGAAAGAGCTTCCCTGGAAGTTCGAAGGTGGAACCCCGATTATCGCAGGTGCGGTAGGGTTGGGAGCTGCCATTGATTTTCTGGAGCAGATTGGTATGGATGAGATCGCACATCATGAGAGTGTGCTGGCAGCTTATGCAACAGAACGACTGGCCGAAATTGATGGGTTAACGATCTATGGCCCAGCCAAGCGGCATGTGGGTGTCGTTACCTTTAACCTGGGTGATGTTCATCCGCATGATGTGGCAACCGTGCTGGATGCGAGTGGCGTAGCCATTCGTGCCGGACACCATTGCTGTCAACCGCTAATGCGCTGGCTTGAAGTTAGCTCAACAGCTCGTGCCAGCTTCTATCTATACAATAACGAACAAGATGTAGATCGGCTTGTGAGCGCCTTAATCCAGACAAAGGAGTATTTTGGCGATGCAACTTGATGATCTGTACAGACGTGTTATAATGGACCACTACAAAAACCCGCGTAACCGCGGAACATTTGATAATGACGCTGTCACGGTGAATTTGAACAATCCAACGTGCGGCGACCGGATTTCACTGCAAATTTTGCTGAAAGACGGAATCGTCCAGGAAGCCAAATATACGGGTGAAGGCTGCTCCATCAGCATGTCCTCTGCATCGATGATGACAGAGGCCGTCAAAGGCAAAACGATGGAACAGGCACTCGATATCGCTAACCGTTTTTCCTCACTGATGAAAGGTGAAGAAGTCGATTTCGACGATTATGAAGATCTCGAAGCCCTATCCGGTGTGAACAAGTTCCCTGCACGCATCAAATGTGCCACTCTGGCCTGGAATGCATTACGCAAAGGGATTGACGAAGAGAACAAAGTACAATAACGATAGGGAGGTAGAGCAAGATGGCTAAAAAAGCACCAGAAATGGAAGAGTACAAATATGGTTTTCGCGACGAGCACAAATCCATCTTTCAAACCGGTAAAGGTCTGACTGCAGAAGTGGTTACCGAGATTTCCAAGATTAAGAATGAACCGGAATGGATGTTGGAATTCCGTTTGAAATCCTTGAAACAATTCGAAAAGATGCCAATGCCGAAATGGGGCGGAGATCTCGACGGATTGGATTTCAATGAGATTCAGTATTATGTACGTGCTTCGGAGAAACAAGGTAAAACATGGGAGGAAGTTCCTTCCGAAATCAAGGAAACCTTTGATAAATTGGGTATCCCTGAAGCAGAGCAAAAGTTCCTTGCAGGTGTATCGGCTCAGTATGAGTCCGAGGTTGTATACCACAACATGCAAAAGGAATTGGAAGACCAAGGTGTAATCTTCATGGATACGGATACGGCTCTCAGAGAGCATCCGGAAATCCTGCGTGAATATTTTGCAACGGTTATTCCGCCAGCAGATAACAAATTTGCTGCATTGAATAGTGCGGTATGGTCCGGAGGAAGCTTCATCTACGTGCCTAAGGGCGTTAAATGTGAAGTACCTCTGCAAGCCTACTTCCGGATTAACTCCGAGAATATGGGACAATTCGAGCGTACACTCATCATTGCCGACGAAGATAGTTTCGTTCACTATGTAGAGGGCTGTACAGCTCCAATCTACAGCACGAACTCACTGCATAGTGCGGTCGTTGAGATTATCTGTAAGAAAAATGCCCGTGTTCGTTACACAACGATCCAAAACTGGGCACCAAACATCTACAACCTCGTTACGAAACGTGCAGTTGCAGAAGAAAATGCAACAATGGAATGGGTCGATGGTAACATCGGTTCCAAACTGACAATGAAATATCCTGCGGTTGTATTGAAAGGCCGTGGAGCTAAAGGTTCCGTACTCTCCATCGCTGTAGCTGGTAAAAACCAGCATCAGGATGCAGGTGCGAAAATGATCCACTTGGCTCCGGATACAACATCTACGATCGTATCCAAATCCATCAGTAAACATGGTGGTAAAGTAACGTACCGTGGTTTGGCTTCCTTTGGACGTCAAGCTGAGGGCGCGAAATCCAACATCAAGTGTGATACACTCATTCTCGATAATGAGTCCACATCGGATACAATTCCTTACAATGAAATCATGAATGATAACATCATGCTGGAGCATGAAGCTACAGTATCCAAAGTGTCTGAGGATCAACTCTTCTACCTGATGAGCCGTGGTCTGACGGATGCAGAAGCAACACAGATGATTATCATGGGCTTCATTGAGCCATTCACGAAGGAATTGCCAATGGAATACGCTGTTGAGATGAATAGATTGATCAAGTTCGAAATGGAAGGTTCCATTGGTTAATCCAATGCAACGCCTTTCGAAGCCGTAAAGCTGAAGCTAGTTGCTGATGTTAAGCGGTAGATATCGTTTTATGTGATCGAATACCCTCTAGAGCAGACTTTTTAAAAAGTCTCTCAAGGGGGTATTTTTATTCAAAAAATCTGGGGATAACAGTGATTAGAAGGTTATTCTGTTATCGGAGTGGCAAGCGGAAATATTCTTTAGTTCAATTTGTATATTTACAAATGAATAGACCAGCGTTATTCTTCCATTAACGAATATTACATATATTTGAATAGATTCTAATATGAGGAGGGGTATGATGCGAAGAAGTATAGTTAAAAAAGGAGCAGCCTTGGTATTGTCTGCTGTTGTTGCCTTTACGAGCTCTCCGTTATTTTTATCAACGGCGAGTGCTGCAGAAGGTGGATCGGTATCGGGTTCATTCAACGTACTTAGTTACAATGTAGGTGGTCTTCCGGACCTGGTATCCAGTTCCAACCCCAAGGAGTACACCGTTCAGATTTCCCCAAAATTAAATGACTATGACATCATTAATGTGCAAGAGGATTTTAATTATCATAATGAGCTGATCTCCCAAGTCACTCTGCCGTATCTTACGACAACAAGCGGAATTGCGGGTTTTGGTAGTGGGTTAAACAGTCTGTCCAAATATCCATTCCGTGACTTGAAACGTATTACCTGGGATAAGCGATCTGGTGTTTTTGACAATGGAAGTGATGAATTGACTCCAAAAGGATTTACAGCAGCTACATATGAGATCACACCTCAGGTGAAAGTGGACGTGTACAACTTGCATGCGGACGCGGGTAGAGATGATAAATCGCTTGAGGCCAGACGAGATAATATCAGACAACTCTCCAATTACATCAAGGAGCACTCGGACGGGAATGCGGTTATCGTATTTGGGGATACCAATACACGGTATACCCGTGCCGCTGACAATATAGAGTTGCTCATGTCTGAGAATGGTTTAAGCGATCCGTGGATCGATTTGATTCGAGGTGGGAGTATTCCCGCTGATGGAGAAGCCCTTATGGATGCAACCAATTTAAATGGACCCAACTATGAGATCGTGGACAAAATTTTGTATCGCGGAAGTAAAGCGTTGTCTCTGAATGCACAGAGCTACCGTCTAGAAAATCAAACATTTGTTGATCCGAGTGGGAAGCAACTCTCCGATCATTATCCGATTACAGCGGAATTTGTGTACAGCACATCTTCTCAGTACCAACTTAGTTCAACGATTGGTGGATCTGGAGGAACTGGGTTTAATGATCTGAATCAGATTCCCGATGCCAGACCCAGTTCCGTTGCGCTTAACTCGGGCAACCGTGTAGACGGCATTTCAACGTTGTACAGGGATGGAACGAACCTGGCACATGGCGGCCAATCGAATATTACCACACTAAACCTGGCGGAGGGAGAGTACTTAACCCAGGCAACCATTAGTCAGGGGACACGAAATGGAGATAAACGGATCTTTTACGTGGAGTTGTCGACCAATCTTGGAAATAAGATTGAAGGCGGACAAAAGACATCGGATCAAATTAAACTTGAGGCACCAGTAGGGTGGTATATAGCCGGATTTTATGGAAGAGCAGGACAGGAATTAGATCAGCTAGGCGCCATATACAGACCTCTGAATTAGAAGAGAGTAGTGCTTAAAATGAAATAATAATATATACATCTCATAGAGTGTTCATAACGGCATAGCGCGCCGCTTGGAATATACGTTGGAGAGAGACCATAAGGTTTCCCTAATGATATTCTGAGCGGTATTTTTGTGGAATAAAATAAGACCAATAGCACAAGCCATTTCATAGATTTAAGCATTTAATGATAGAAAAGGATGTGAGTGTATGAGCGTGAACCCTTTCGAGGGATATCGGATTACAAGTTCATTCGGCTATCGAATTCATCCCATTCATGGTGGACAGACGTTTCACCGCGGAATTGATCTCGTGAAAGAGCCATGGAATGGTCCCGTCTACGCTTTTATGGAGGGTAGGGTATGTTTTGCTTCCGAAGGAGTTACAGGCTCCGGATTCGGCGGTTACGGGCTTACAGTTGCCCTTCAAGATCATCGTGGCTACTTGCATTGTTATGCTCACCTTTCGCGGATTGCCGTAACCGTTGGGCAGCGGGTGAAGGGAGGGCAGCTTATCGGGAATCAGGGAAGCACGGGTCAGAGTACTGGCCCGCATGTACATTATGAGATTCGTAAAACAAGTGCGCCATCTTACGGGTACACAGCCAGCGAAGATGGTGTGACGGAACCAGGTGCATATCTACAGGCCGAATACGGAACTGCATCTAAGGAACAGGAGGCTCCGCCGATGACCAATGAGCAGAAGAAAGTGTTTGAAGCCATGCAGAAAACGCTGGAGATTCAAGGGGGATGGATTCAGCAACAGGAGCAACTTTCTAATATGGATTGTCCCGCATGGGCGCAGCAAGCATTTGATTATTATCGACCGTTTATCATGAACGACAAAGGCAGTTATGAATTTTGGAGATTACTTGTTATCATGTACCGCAAGGAAAAAGGCATCCAGGTTCATTCGGGCTCCGATATATAGATCCCTGCAAAGAACAGGGAGTAGCAAAAGGCTGATCCGCTCAGGTAGATGCAGGCAGACAACCATTTATCGAATGTTGCCTATTCGCCCGGTTCATTCCACTGGAAACGTCATATGTTAGGGTATACCTGATGAAGAGGAGGCAATCACATGAGCGAAGTAGGATATGGCTGTGGTGGCAACGTAGGCGGAGTAGGCGGCGTTGGCGGATACAATATGTTCACAAACACTGGTGCAATCTTGGTACTGTTCATTCTGTTGGTTATCATCACAAAAGCATTCTGTGTGTAATCCAACATGATCGAATCGGAATAGACAAAAGGGAAGCCGATTACGGCTTCCCTTTTGTCATATGCCAACCTATGAGTTGGTTATTCGAGCTAATGTTTAGTTCTTCGTATGCATGCTGCTGCGTGCTGTGTAAAAATGAACCTAATGACTTGTTGCATGCTTACTGTACATAAATTTCAACGATAGCAATATCTCTTTCTTTCGCTAAATCGATAAAGGCCGTAGAGGTCTGAACGAGTGGTCGGAAATAATCCGCAGGATTATTCATGACAATGAGTCCCGTCTGACCCGTGGTGAGCAGAACCCTTTTACCGATGAAATTAGGCAGCATGTGCTTGATCAGTTCCTGCGTTGCTTCAGCATTTAACTGACCAAAGCTGAGGCTGTACAGCTCACACAGAACAGAGATCAGTTCCTGTTTGGTCTGGTACACCCGATTCGTCGTCATGGCGCTGTAAACGTCTGCTACAGCCGTTATACGGGCATATGGGTGGATCTCGTCTCCTCGCAGTCCATGAGGATAACCACTTCCATCCTCGCGCTCATGATGCTGAAGTGCTACCGTTGCCAGAATTTCATCCTGTGTGGATTCTTTAATGATATCGTACCCATAGAATGTGTGCTTCTTCATTTCGTCAAATTCTTCCGTGGTCAATTTACCAGGTTTATGTAACATTTCAGAAGGAATCTTGGACTTGCCGATATCATGAAGATATCCCGCTTTGGCTACCGTTAGACATTCCTCGGGGTTGTAACCCATCCAGCCGGCGATATAAAAAGCGAGCATTCCGACTTGCAATGAATGGTTGTACGTATAATCGCTATCCCCGTCCAGCATAAGCAACAAGGAGACAACATCTTTTTGTTTTTCCAACTGTTCTGTTAGGGTAAACAAAATCTCATCGACCTGTGTCTCATCAATAAAACCCTTCTCCATCGCTTGTTGAAATAGAGATTCAGTACCTTTGATCGTATCGTTAAACAAGTTAGTTAACAGACGGGTTTGATCGGAAGGTAAGGTTTGTGCATCAGAGTGTAGGTCGGATGGTGTGTGTTCTACATCTGCGTACTCGATTCCATGTTGCAACAGTTTGGATAGGTCATCTTCACTGAGGGTGGAACCTTTCATCAGCATGTGGAGACCCGAACTGTTGTATACATCATTTTGTAACAGGTCACCCGGTTTAAGATCAGTAACATGCACTCTCACGTATAAACCACCTTTTCTCGACTAATATCGACACATATAATTATAATAACAAGAAAAAAATGGGTTGACAACGACTTATTTACTATTAACCCACTCTGTCTAAAAAGGTGTAAAGGCTCATTGTTTAGTTCTCCATGGGGTTCCATGGTCCTAATTGATGTCCCTTCCATTCAGATCCATCTTCCCAAATTTCCTTTTTCCAGATCGGAACGGTCTGTTTGAGTCTCTCTATGGCGTAACGGCTTGCATCATAACAGTCATTGCGATGAGGTGAAGAAACGGCAATGACGACACTAATCTCTGCCACATCCACTTTGCCGATTCGGTGACTGATTGCGCATAACACACCAGGCCAGCGATCGGAGATTTCCACACCAATGGCCGCCATCTGAGAAAGAGCCATCGGCACATAGGCCTCGTATTCAAGATGAACGGTGCGCTGTTCACCGGTCATTTCACGAGTCGTACCTACAAAAGTAAGAGCTGCCCCGTGATTCGGGGTAATCACTAGTGCCGTTGTTGCTTCCACGGACAAGGTGGACTCTGTGATCAGAAATAAGCCATCTTCAGTCCGATGCTCTCGAACGGGAAAACGAAGCTTTTCATCGGATATATCCGTACCATCGCCTCCAGAGACGGGAGGGATCAACGCAAGTTCATCTTCTGAGCTAAGTATATTATCGGCAGGAGCGTACTGCTGGTTAACTGCCAAAAAGGATGTCCTTATCTGAGAAGCTGCCTCTGGGTAGGCCAGACTCAGTTTTTCTTTTAAATCGGCAGCGGTTGGAATGTCTCCAATGTACTCAAACTCCAGAAGGGATGTATTTAAACGTTCTGCAATACCTGCAAATAGTTGAATTGTCAATTTCATAGATATGACTCACCTCTTTTTGATCTCTAAACCCTATAAATATATCATAACGACGCGGAAAATGTTATGCTTATCCATTAGAAGAATGAACGTTTATTAAAGAGCAGGGGAGGCGGTGTGATGAGCACCAGGGAGAAGCAAACGTTAACGATTCTGCACACCAATGACATTCATAGCCAATTCGGCTCCATGAGCACCATCGCCGCTATGATCAATGAGGAACGTGACCAGGGCGGCAACTTCCTTGTATTGGATATCGGCGATCATATGGACCGGATGGCCGTTGAAACAGAGGGAACAATGGGTACGGCTAATGTTGATGTTATTAACCTGACGGGCTACGATGCCATTACAATCGGTAACAACGAAGGACTAACCTTTACGCCAGATCAGCTCTCGCAGTCCTACGCTGGACTTCTGTGTCCTGTGGTATGCGGCAATGTTGTGGAGCAAGATACTGGACTTGCGCCAGTGTGGATGAAACCTTCTCTGATTGTGGAGAAAGGTCCATTTCGCGTTGGTCTGCTGGGGGCAACGGCCCCTTTTACCACGTTTTACGAATTGCTCGGGTGGGATGTTCTGGACCCCGTGGAGTCATTAAGAGCTCAAGTGGAAGCATTACGTGATGAAGTGGATGTGGTGGTTATTCTTTCACATCTGGGGCTTTCGACAGATCGGAGACTGGCAGAGCAGATTACTGGAATTGATGTTATTCTCGGTGGACATACCCATCATGTTCTCGAAGAACCCTTAGTCATTGGTCAGACCGTGCTGGGTGCAGCTGGAAAATTTGGCCAATGGCTTGGGAAAGTGGTTCTGGAACGAACAAGTGTGGGAGAACCTCTCCAACTGGTAAGTAGCGGTTGTATGGCTGCCAAGAGCATATTACTGGATGATCAGGTCGCGCTGGCAATCGCTACGAATCGTACGGAGGCCGAAAGGACACTCAATCAGACGGCAGTGATAACGGATCGGGTACTGCCCATCGCGTATGACCGGGAATCCCCGTTTGCAACATTGCTTGCACAAGCTGTTCGTCATTTCACGGGGGCCCAGCTGTCCCTGGTGAATGCAGGTCAGCTTCTCGGAGAGCTTCCACAAGGTAATATTACAAAAGGAATGTTGCATTCCCTATGTCCATCTCCTATAAATGCTTGTACAATATGCTTGAGTGGAAGTCATATTCGTGAAGCACTTGAGCAGTCCTTGTTGGACGAGTTTTCAGGTAAGCCCATTGTAGGATTTGGTTTTCGTGGTCATATTCTAGGCACGTTATGTATGGACGGAATGGAAGTTCAATACAATCCAGATGCGCCAGCCTATGAGAAGATCCAGACCATATCCATCAATGGGGAGCCTATGGACGAACAATGTGAGTATATCGTTGGCACACTGGACATGTTTACGTTCAATGTGGGATATCCTCCTCTTGCTCATGGAACCCGTACGCTCTATCATCTTCCGGAATTCATACGCGATTTGCTGGAAACGGAAATAAAACGACCAGGGGCTCTGGACAACAGCCTGCGAGCCCGCTGGCATCAAAGCTAAATTTAAAGTACTTGCCTTCTGCTGAAGCGGCGGCTAGTGGTAATTACATCTACGGAGCGGGAGAGGATAGGCTGTGCGTTTAGTACATATAAACTTATTGCAGCCTGGCATGAAGCTGGGGAAACGTATTTATAGTGAAGAAGGCCTTGTATTACTTAGTGAGGATGTAGAGCTAACCAGTCGATTGATTGGACGCCTTAAGGATCTCGGAGTCGGTTATGTGTATATTAAAGATGCTGCGACAGAGGACATCATCGTTCCTGAAATGTTGCAGGAAGAGACCCGAAGGAAAGCACTGGTCGAGATTAAACAGCAATTTCAGAGCATGTCAGGACTGAAAACCAAAAATCAGATTCCTCATTTCGGTAAAGCGCTTAGTGGTGTGATGAATGCGATTCTGGAAGACATCGGCAGTCAGAAGGAAGCCATGATTATGCTGATGGACATGAACTCCAGTGATTTTGACCTGTATAACCATTCTCTGAATGTATGTGTGTACACACTGGTTCTTGGTGTCGCTTCGGGTTACACACGCCAGCAATTAATGGAGATTGGTCTGGGCGCTTTGTTGCATGATATCGGCAAAACACAGATTGCGCCAGAAATTTTGCATAAACCCTCCAGATTGAGTGACGAGGAATTCAAAATCATTCAGCAGCACACTACATATGGACACCGTATTCTCAAAGATGAACCAGGTATACCGCTTCTATCCGCGCATTGTGCATTGCAGCACCATGAACGAATTGATGGCAGTGGATATCCCTTTGGTTTGAAAGACAAGGAAATTCATGAATATGCCAAATGGATTGCGCTTGCTGATTCGTATGATGCCATGACGACGAATCGGGTGTACAAGCGAGCTTTGCTGCCGCATCAGGCAGTAGAGGTGTTGTATACGGGTTCAGGAACCCTCTATGAACAATGGATGCTGGAGAAGTTCAGGGATTGTGTCGCGATATACCCAGTAGGTATTTCAGTCAAGCTCAGTACAGGAGAGGTTGGGGTAGTTGCATCAATTCATTCACGTGTTCCTCAACGTCCGCTTATCCGTGTTCTAAAAGATGCGGACGGCCAGACTTTATCTTCGCCTTATGAGATTAACCTGCTGACAGCTCTGTCTGTGATGATCACAGGTGTAGAGGGTGTGGAGGATACACCTTCAGCGGCTCAAAGTGAACAGGTGGAAAGCTGAACTACTTGAAAGATAATTAGCGCTCATGTCGTAATATCCGGGCCGTTTCGTAATTCGGTTCAGAGTTGCCTGAGCGTTTTTTGTCATGTAATGGACAGGGTCTACGTATGCCGGAGCATTCAAAATTGTGCTATGATAAAAGATAACTCCAAAAAGAGAAACACAAGGTATGATGTAAATAAAACTTTTTAGGTTAATAAAAGGAATAAGGTGAAGAACAATGACCATGCTAAACTCAGGATCGGTACAACCGATGCCTTTATCGCCAACGAATGATCCGTGGGATCCGATCGGCTCTCTGCGTACATATGGACGTCATGTGCTGACCAGTGTAGAAATGACCGTGACACATCTGTGCAATATGAGGTGTGAGCATTGTGCCGTGGGAGATATGCTTACGATGCGTGAGGCGCCGGCTCTTCCGCTCCCTCTGATGCTGAAACGATTGGATGAAGTGGAGCATCTGCAGACGATTAGTCTGACGGGTGGCGAGCCAAGCTTTAGCCAGAAAACAGTGGATGAGATGATTATCCCGCTGCTCAAATATGCCAAGGAACGTGGAATTCGTTCCCAGATCAATTCAAATTTAACGCTGGATATCAGCCGGTATGAGCAACTTTTACCTTATCTGGATGTTATGCATATCTCATTCAACTATCTGAATGCTGACGATTTCCATCAAGTTGGATTTGCGAATAGTGGCAGACCTGTGAAACGTGAAGTAGCGGTGAAGATGTATGAGAAAATGATTGAAAATTCACGCAAACTGAGTGAAGCAGGCATGTTTATCTCTGCGGAGTCGATGATTAACTTCCGTACGCACGACAAGCTGGATGGTATTCACCAATTGATTCGTGAGATGGGCTGTGTCCGTCATGAAGTGCATCCGATGTATAATTCGAACTTTGCTTCGTCACTGCCGGTCTTATCACTAGACCATATGAGAGCAGCGATTCATCGTTTGCTTGATGCACGTGACAAAGATATGTGGATGTTATTCGGGACCCTGCCATTCTTCGCGTGCAGTGCAGCAGAGCAGGATCGGGAACTGATCAACCGTTTATACAGCGAACCAAATGTGACGGTACGTAACGATCCGGACGGACGTAATCGCGTTAACGTCAACATGTTCACGGGTAATGTGTATGTGACGGATTTTGCGGATATCCCGGAATTTGGCAACATTCGTGATCGTAAACTGGATGATGTGTTCCATGAATGGTCGGCTGAACATCCGTTGAATCAAACGGTCAATTGCCATTGCGATATTGCATCCTGTTGCGGACCAAATCTGCTGGTGGCAGATATGTACTACAAGGGTGTGGATTTCAAATCTAGAAAGGCAATCACACGTTGATATTCCAGGTGTATTCCTGAAATAGATAGAAAAGGGGAGTTTCAACTTGGATATTCATACCGAATTTCATCTTGGGCAGCTGGTATTTAATCTGGTCTGTGTGTTTTTGCTCGTATTTTTGAATGGCGTATTTGTCGCAGCAGAGTTTTCCCTTGTGAAAGTAAGACAGACACGCTTAACTCAATTGCAGAGTGAAGGAAATCGTATGGCTGGTTATGCACTGAAGGTGAATAGTAAACTGGATTCCTATCTATCGGCAACTCAGTTCGGGATTACGCTGACATCGCTTGGACTCGGGTGGTTGGGAGAACCAGCCATCTCTGAATTGCTCGTTGAGCCACTCATGTTTAAGCTCGGTGTAGGAGATACAGGGCTTATTTCGACCGTGTCGGTCATTATCGGTTTCTGTATCATTACGTTTCTGCATATTGTGCTGGGTGAGCTTGCGCCTAAATCGTTGGCAATTCAAAAAACAGACGGAGTGGCATTGTTTTTATCTGCGCCCTTGCTGTTGTTCTACAAAATCTTCTTCCCGTTCATCTGGGTACTGAATGTATCGGCCAATGCATTGCTGCGTCTGGCGGGTATCGAACCTGCCAGTGAAGGCGAAGCTCACTCGGAAGATGAACTTCGTATTCTGATGAAGCAGAGTGCCAAAAGTGGTGTCATCGATAAAGATGAGATAAAACTGATGGACAACATCTTTGATTTCTCCGATATGCTGGCACGTGAAGTGATGCTGCCACGTACAGACATGGATTGTCTTTACACGCATATGTCTTTGGAAGAGAACCTGGAGATCATTAATGCAACCAAACATTCCCGGTATCCCGTAGCCGTAGAAGACAAGGATGAGATCATTGGATTTATACACATCACCGATCTGCTCTTGGCTAAACCGGAGCAAAAACATGATCTGGCTTCACTTGTTCGTCCAATCTTAAACGTTCCTGAATCGATGGAAATCAGTCATGTGCTGCGTCTGATGCAGAAGAAACATTCTCAGATGACGCTGGTTGTGGATGAATATGGTGGTACAGCTGGATTGTTGACTGCGGAAGAAATTCTGGAAGAGATCGTTGGAGACTTGTATGACGAGTTTGAGGATGAGCGTCCGCATATGGAACGCAGTGGGGATTCCTTTTCCGTTGATGGTCGTTCGCTTATTGAAGAAGTTCATAAGTGGACTGGAGCCATCATTGAGGATGAAGAAGTGGATACCATCGGCGGATGGTTGTTTAAAGAGCTTGGGGGCAATCCATCCAAGGGGAAAACGCAGGAGCTGAATGGGTACGTTTTTGAAGTGGAAGAATCGACTCGCTTGCGAATTACCCGGGTTCGAGTGTACAAGCAATCTGTCCCTCAAGACATGAATGCGGAAGAAAATCCAGCAGAATAGAACTCGTTGCAGGAGCAAGATAAGACGAGCAAAAGTATGAAATGACGCAGATTACGAAGATCTGCCAGGATATAAGACCTTTGGAAGTTACCTGAAAGGGGAACGAACCGAAGGTCTTTTTTTATTTTGAAGAAGAATTTAAAGAAGAATTTGGAGAAATTCTGCATAGTTGAAACGAATTTCGGATTAACTTTGGAGACAGCGTCATATGGTTATAGAGACGAGAAACTGGAAGGACTTCAGTAATATTCAGTTGCACCAACAATGTGTTATAGGAGGCGTTGTTCTGTGAAAGATCCGCAACTTCGTGCTTACGCCCCTTTTGTGGGGCCGTTTGATCCTTGTCCGCCTGTAGAGATTCGAACGTATCTGGTTCCTCCGCAATTATTTATTCCATTTCAGCCTATGGGCTGGCCACAGTACAGTCCGGCAGAAGCATTAAGAGTGGGAACGTTGTGGCCTGCATTATACAGCCCTTATACACCAGCAAGATCGAAGGGAAGGAAGGTGGATGTGGATGGAACCTGAAGTACCGAAACCCTGTGACCCTAAATACTACGAATTGCTTGAAGAACTTCAGGCGCTGGATTTCGTGTTAGTGGAACTTAATCTGTACCTGGACACCCATCCGGGAGACTTCCAAAGCATTGAGCAGTACAACAAGTTCAGTCAGGAGCGAATGCGGGTAGCCCATGAATTTCAGCAGTTGTATGGACCGTTGATGAACTTTGGTCATGCGTTCTCCAAGTATCCGTGGGAATGGTCTCAGACACCTTGGCCATGGCAAGTGTGACAACAGCAGCAGCCTCGGGTTTCCTTGCAAGACTATAAAGTTCGGGGAGCTCGGGGGCTGAAGAAGGGGCATATTTGATAACGTAGAGGGAGGCGTCTGGCATGTGGGTGTATGAGAAAAAACTGCAATACCCCGTAAGGGTTAGTAAATGTGATCCTCATATGGCGAAATTGCTGGCGGAGCAATACGGGGGAGCGGATG
The DNA here is from genome assembly GCF_017874615.1 of Paenibacillus xylanexedens. Taxonomy (GTDB): domain Bacteria; phylum Bacillota; class Bacilli; order Paenibacillales; family Paenibacillaceae; genus Paenibacillus; species Paenibacillus xylanexedens. The sequence goes on along the minus strand of NZ_JAGIKV010000002.1, from coordinate 80,344 downwards.
GGGAACTGGCGGCGGCACTGCGGTATTTAAACCAGCGATATACGATTCCGGACAAAATTATCGGGCTATTGACGGACATAGGCACAGAGGAATTTGCGCACCTCGAAATGATCGCTACCATGATCTACAAGCTGACGAAGGACGCTTCGGTGGAACAGTTGCAAGAAGCGGGACTTGGGCCGAACTATGCGCAGCGTGACTCTGCCTTGTTTTATACGAATTCCTCCGGTGTACCCTTTACAGCAGCTTATATCGCTTCAAAGGGTGATCCGATTGCGGATCTGTACGAGGACATTGCAGCAGAAGAGAAAGCCCGGGCTACATATCAATGGTTGATCGACCTGACCGATGACGTGGATCTGCAGGACAGTCTGAAGTTTCTAAGGGAACGCGAGATTGTGCATTCCTTGCGTTTTCGGGAGGCTGTAGAGATCCTGAAAGACGATCGGGAGACAAAGAAAATTTTCTGAACGGTTGGTATAAAGCAGAAGTCTGGCAGTCCGAAAGGGCTGCTTTTTGCTTTGAAAAGATAGTATTATTAAATAATTAATTTTAAATTAAAATTACACATAATTATATATTTTACAAATATTGTTGTTAAATCCACTTACATATTATACAATGAACTTGTAGTAAAAAAATCTATTTAGGAGATGATCATTTTGAGACTTAGTAAAGTTCTTATTTTGACTGCATGTTCCTTTATTCTGACCACTTCCATTTCAAGTGGAGGCGTGTCTGCGGCAACTATTCAACCGAATACCAGTACTAGTGTATCAGACGTAGTAACTCCTATGCTTGAAAGTAAAACTTTTTCTGTAGTGCATTATTACCCTGTAGGTTTTGGAGTACCAAAATATCTTACGGACTATAAAACGCCAGATGGCTATGTAGGAACTTTGGTGTTGGTTAGTTATCATACTGTGGATGGAATTGTTGCTGCAAGATACGAAGGGACCGTTTACAGATAATCAGAAATGGTAGATTAAACCTTCTAGTATTTAGATTCTTATAACAACGCATTTATTATAAATTTGAAAGTAGCAGTTCCAAGATTAAATAATTTTGGACTGCTACTGTTTACTTTTAAATCATAGTTTTTGTGTAATAATATGTAAGTGACTATTTTCACAATATAAGGTAATAAATCTTCAATGAACGTTATAGGTAGAAACTGTAGAAACAAAAAACCATCCCCAGTAGTGGTACCAGGGATGGTTTTATTGGATTTTATTGAAGTGTTTACCTAATATTCAACTACTATGGCAACATTTTGCCACCCGGCTCCAACGGTCCAGAACAACACTTTGTCACCACGCTGAATCTGACCGGTTGTAACCGCTCGATGTAATGCAATGAACGGACTGCTGGTTGAAGTATATCCGAACTCATCTCCGATATAGACGGCAATGTCATCACCAATGCCGACGTTCTCGGATACAGCCCGAATGTTACTAATGGATAGCTGGGAGAAGCAGGCGGCTTTGATCTCGTCTGGTCCAATCTCGTTGCGAGTCAGCAGGGTACGAATGGACTCGGAAGCGGCATCCACACAGATGGAATCATCAAATGGGATGAATTTCACATGAAAGGCACCCGCATCTACACCCGTTTTGCCCAGCTTTGCCAAGCCTTGTGCAGGAAAAAGAGAATTACCATACACACAGGTATCCGTCTGATAGATGGAATCAATGAAACCGACAGCATGTTCATCCCGCTCTACAATAACCGCCGCTGCTGCATCACCGAAATTGGCGAAGTATACGGGATCATCGGGACTGGCGTGAGGAGCCACGTAATCCGAGCCGATGATTAATGCCCGGCGAATTCGAGGATTGCCCAGCATCTGCCGGCTAACCTGTTCGAAAGCAGCGGTCATGCCAGCACAGTTGGCGTTACTGTCAATACAGATCGTATGAGAAGCTCCGTTAATCAGGCGATGAATCATTAAGGAATTCGTAGGAAAGATGTATTCTGGCGTTTGGCTTGCATAAGCAATCAGATCAATATCTGCACCGGTGAGTCCGGTTTTCTCCAGTAGGTTACTGGCTGCCTCATAGGCCATGCTTAGTGAATTTTCGTCATCGTTGTCAATTTTATAACGTGTATCACGACCAAGTGCCTGTAACAATCCACGAATATCTACACCTCTTGCATCAAAATGTTCAATATAAAAATCATTGTGCACCTTGGTTGCAGGATGATAGATATCGATATCTACAATACGAATTCCGGCCATCTTCATTCTCCTCTTGAGCGGAAGGGTGAATTCACAGCTTGTCCGCCTGGTTTATTAAGTGGTAACGGTAGATATGATTTCGAGATTGTCCATGCCAACAGACCGACCAAGTCGGGACAATTGCATTTTTAGAATCGCGTTGTTCTCGAGGGTCAACACGATTTTTTTATATTCATCTTTTTTGAACATTTGAAGGCAGCCTTCCAGAAGAGGAACAATCTCCGGCGCAGTAACATTCAACTTTTTGCAATCGATGTTCAGGTCATACTCCTTGGTGTTAAGAGGAGCGATCGTATCCTGATAGGCCGAGATGGAACGCAAACCGTCTTCTTGAGAGAAAGAACCCTCCAGTTCAATGTTTAGCACCTTGTTTGGAACGTCAGTCTTCAGAATGAAATTTCCCATGCTTGATCTCTCTCCTTTAAATGAGTTAAGGCTATCCTGCTAATGGATACACAGCCCCATAGGACCTCTGCTGAAAGCTTCTAAGATGAGAGCTGGTTCGAAGGATAATTTAACCATATTATAAAGGTAGGAATGTAAAAAGATCAATAAAAAAGTCGAATCATGTATAAAAATGTAGAAAAGTGAATTACTGTATTTCTTCCAAGGTGGCAAGCAAAATATTAAATGCACTTATAATGCGTGGAGCACCCACACATGGCGCCAGATGTAGCAATATTCCCTTGAGCTGATCCACCGTCACTCCCATGCTTAGAGCCATCGTGTAATGTACGCCCAATTGTTCATACTGTCCTTGGGTGATCAACGAAGAGATGATAGCAACTTCCTTCCATTGATCCGTAATCGTAGTGCGCTGAAAAATATCCCCGTATGCCGTACCCATAATAAATTCCGACAATTCGGGAAAATGTTCTTTGATGGGTGCGAGGGCTCTTGCGCCGTACTCACCAGAAAGTTTCGCAAAACGGTCTAGTCCCTGAGCTACATGTTCACTCATGATATGCTCCTCCTAATTCAAATTTACGGTGCGGTGAGCCGTGGGTGGAATCTCATCTCGATCGGTCAGAAGCTCAATAACAGTTACTTGATTCAACGTCTGGGCTGTGTTCAGCGCAGATGAGAATTCGGCAAGAGTTTCTGCTCGAAACGCAACCGCACCGAGAGATTCGGCAAATTTGGCAGCATCCATAGGAACTTCATATAACGTGCCATCAATTCTGCCTGTTGTTTTTTCCATTCCTTTGAGTGCCATGTCCAGTTGTTTGTTGTTAACGACAATGAAAATGACGTTCAGATTGTTGCATACCGCGGTATTGATCTCCGTCCCCAGCATCATGAAACATCCATCCCCGGTGATACATACAACGGTCTCTTCAGGTGAAGCGGCCTTTGCACCTATCGCCATACCAATGGCGTTCCCCATGCAGGCAAAGTATGCGTCAAACACAAAGCTGCCTGGTTTTTTGACTTTATATCGCTGGACCGCATGAAATCCATGGCTGCCATCATCGACAAACAGTTTATGATCGTACGGAAGCAGATTGCTCATTCCATCTAGCACAGAAGCCAGAGAAAGTTGGGGGAGATCTGGTAAAGGGACAGTGTAATCTATGGGTGCCGTGGTTCTCACAGGAGTAGGGAGGTCTTCTAATGTGCCCAGCAAATATTGCAGGTTGTCCTTCAAATCACCGGTGATATGTAAGGTTTGAGCGCTCAGAATCTTACCCACAAACGTAGGGTCAGCGTCAAATTGAATGAGGTGTGCCGGGTGATGTTCAGGCTTCAGATTGCAGAGGGTCATGTCACTCAGACGTGAACCGAGTACGATATAAAGGTCACTTTGGTTCAACATGTCGTCCGCATGCGGGAAACCTCCAACACCACAAGGTCCATGGTACAGGGGGTGGTCCCACGCAATCGCTCCTTTTCCACCAGGAGTAGTAATGACGGGAATGTTGAACGATTCGGCCAATTGAAGCAATTCATCATGGGCTCTGGCGCGACTTACACCTTTACCAGCAATAATTAAGGGACGGTTGGATTGTTGAATGAGAGGAAAAATGCGATTCAGATTAGATACGCTAAGCAGAGGTTCCGGTTCGGGAATGACAATCCGGCATTGGGATAACAATTCGGTCTGTACGTCAAAAGGAATACAGAGGTGAACAGGGCCTTTATTAGGGCCGAGTGCAATGGAAAGGGCATGATTCAGTAGTGTGCCGAAGTGATCTCCACGCTCAACCAGTTTGCTGAATAGCGTAGCAGGCCTGAACATTTCGGCCAGATCAGCCAGATAAGAAGAAGAATCCTGACACTGAGGGAGCCCCAGTTCCTGAATGGATTGATGACCCGTAATAAACAGTACAGGCAGATTGTTGGCCTTTGCATGGGCTGCTGCAGTAAGCAGATTGGTTCCGCCCGGACCGGATGTGGCAAAGGCAACGCCGAGTTTACCTGTCTGTAATGCATAACCGGATGCGGAAAAACCTGAGCTGGATTCATGACGGCCTGGAATGAACTCTAATCCGTAATCCACCATTTTCAGTACAGCAGGACAGATGGATTTACCAATAATACCAAAGACATGAGTAACGCCTAGATTACGCAGAGTTTCTGCTAAATAGTCCGCAACTGTTCTCATGCGGGACACCTCGCTTCATGAAATAGGTTATTAGAACCATACGCATATTCCATTTATTGAATGCAAGTTACAGTCTAAGGTTGTAAGAGGAAATATTCATTGTTATTAGGAAGAGTATCTTTTTTTGTGGTTTTTTGTCAACCTGTTTTTGTGAGTCTAAATTCCTGATTCTTAAGTTGGTAACGCTTTAAGTATTGCTGGATAAAGTAAAAATAATTGGTTATATATCCCTGCAACGAATTACCCAATCGCAACAAAGTTACAAATAATGTAAAATAATGACTGTAAATGATGATTTTCAGCCTCTATTAGCGACTTGAAAGCTAGAGGTTTATTTTTTTTCGTATCAACGCATCGCATTCGCAATTCTTTGCTTTCTGCTATACTGGAAAGGAATTGGGAGGGGATGGAATGACAGTCATCAAGATGGCTCTGATTGGGCTGGGTAAAATGGGACTACATATGGTTCATCTAATCGAGAATACCAAGATGGATACAAAGATTGAGATTGTAGCGGTGTGTGATGCGAATGAGGAAGGTTTGGCTTCTTTTGCAGCTTCTCATCGGGGAGTTAGGACGTATACGGATTACAAGCAATTGATGAATGAACATCAGATTGATCTGCTGTATATTGCAGTTCCGCCGAAATTTCATTATCCGGTTGTGATGGAAGCGCTGGAGCGCAAAATTCATGTGTTCTGCGAGAAACCGCTTGCCAATAGTGTAGAAGAAGCCAAAAAGATGCTGGATGCAGCAGAGCAGGCAGGCGTTGTTCATGCCATCCATTTTTCGATGCCGCATGAACCTTCCGTGCTGAAGTTGCAAGAGATGATTGAGCAGGGTACTGTGGGAGCAATTCGCAAAATAGATCTCATTTTGCAATTCCCGCAGTGGCCACGATCATGGCAACAGAATGCATGGATTACGAGCCGGGAACAGGGTGGATTTATTCTTGAAGTGGGAATTCACTGGATTCATATGATTCAAAAGGTGTTTGGTGCCATCCGGGTAGTGAGCACTCAGGTTCAATATCCTGAGAATGGAGACTGTGAACTAGAAGTACAGGCTGCAATGGAACTGGAAGACGGAACCCGAATTCAGCTGAACGGAATCTCTCAATTTGCGGGGGAAGAACGTGTATCCATGGTGGTGTACGGTACGAAGGGCACGATTGCCTTGGAAAATTGGGAAGAATTGAAGACGGGTCTGGTGGGGCAGCCACTGACTCCAGTAGAAGTGCTTGAATCCGCCAGTGAATTGCCGGTTCTTAAACATGTCATTGCCCGTATACAGGGTAACCCAGCTAAGATATATGATTTTAACGATGGGTATCAGGCACAATTGATACTGGAAGCGCTACGGAACACGGAACAATCGAGATAAGAAAAGGAGTGCTTAGGATTTTTCATATGAGGTGCCCGTTGCACCTTTTCCTGATTCAGCTCTCCTTAACACAAAGAAGCATCGCAGAGGCTCGGATGAGTCTGTCTGCGATGCTTTTTTCCTTTGATATATGCTCATGATACAGCTATTTAGATACTCGATCAGTATGTTGATTCAGTTCAAGCCAGCTTGAATTGCTTAACCAGCTGATCAAGTGCATCGGACATTTCATTCAACTGCTTGGACGTGTCAGACATTTCCTGCAGAGAAGCAAGTTGTTCCTCCGTCATCGCAGATACTTCTTCCGTGGCTGATGCAGTATCTTCCACAACAGCCGATACTTCATTAATGGACTTCATCACAGCCTCACTACCGGAAGTTAACTCCTCGACAACAGCAGATACCTCCAGAACTTCACCACTGAGGTTATGAATATGCTGAGTAATGGTTGAAAAAGCATTACCTGCATCCTCAATGGTCCGCAACCCTTCATTCACATGTAGAGTGCTCTCATCAACCACCTGCACCGTACTTTGAACACCAGCTACTACGGTTTCCAATATACTTGTAATCTCTTTGGCTGATGTTGCACTTTGGTCTGCAAGATTACGGATTTCCGCGGCAACGACAGCGAAGCCGCGTCCATTTTCCCCAGCGCGGGCAGCTTCGATTCCGGCGTTAAGTGCAAGCAGATTGGTTTGTCTCGCAATACCCGACATTGAATCTGCAATGTTGATCACTTGATCAGACATCTTCGAGATTTCATTGATGGCTTCCTGTACAGAGAGGAAGGATTGCTCAATGGAACTCATTTTACCTACAGCATTATCAATGCGCTGTTGCCCATCCACGGCAATGGATTCGGTACGAACTGCACGGCCTGCCACGTCACTTGCCGAGGAGGCGACACGATTAAGCCCATGGAGGGATTGCTGCATCGCAGCTACCATGGTTTGCGTAAGAGCAACCTGTTCATCAGCGCCTTCAGCGACGCGTTCCATGGCAGTGGCAACTTCTTTTCCTGCAAGATGGCTATCGGCAACCCCTTTATCCAATCGATCCGAAGCTGTGCTGAGAATCATGGCATTGCTCTGAACGTCCAGCATCATTTGCTGCAAACCAGTGAGCATTGTATTGGCCGCCTCCGCGAGTTCACGAGTTTCGTCTTTCATTGGCGTAGCGATTCTCAGTGTCAGGTCGCCATTGGAAGAACCGATGTCATTTAATGCCTGCTTTACGGTACGAATGTTTCTAACAATGGCACGTGACAGGACCAAAGCAGTGATGAACGAGATAATGGCCACAACGATAAGTGCCCCATACAGTTCCAAGTTCAGTATTGTGTTTTTTTGCTTCAGTGCTTCTGTACGGTTATCGGTTAACGTATGCTCGTTGGTTCGAAACGTATCGAGAGCAGTCCGAATCTGGTCCATGTCTCTTTTACCTGGATCATCTGCGAAAAAATCTCGAATGGCCTGTGTATTATTTGCTTGGCGAAGGGCGACCATAGGTTCACCAGCGACCTGGACCCAGTTCTCCATATTAGTATGTATGTCTTCCAAAAGTGCAAGTTGAGCCGGATTATCCGAAATTAAAGTAGCAAGTTCATCTCTGAGTGTAATAAGTTGCGCTTTTCCTTGGGTGTAGGGATCGAGATAATTGTCCTGACCCGTGATGATGTAACCGCGTTGACCTGTTTCCATATCTACCATGTTTCTTTCGAGTTCATAGGTGAGGGCATGTACCCGCATATCGTGATCGACCAGAAAATCCAGTTCCCGTTGGAGCTGACTTGTGCTGTTCTGAATCAGCAGGATGCAACCAGCCAGTACAGCCAGTACGAGTAAATATCCTAATCCGATCTTATAAAAAATCTTAAAGGTCTTTCGCTTTTTCATGTTTGTTAATCCTCTCTATGGGGTATATGTAGTTGTCGAAAAAACTGGAAATGTGATAATTGTAGGTCTTTAGATTAGGTGTCTAAAGCACTATTTTTTAGTATTATACGTAAAGAAACTTCTTTTGTATATAGTTTGTTTAACTACAATATAATGTTTGGTTGGTGTTGTATAAGGTTGGGGTTGATGATGTTTTACAATCGTTGGTTTACACGTTCAAACGTTATGTTTATCATGGGAAGGGAACGATTCCAATTACATATACAATATCCCAATCCGAAAGGAACATTGGACATGAATAAAGAGAAGGTATTGCTCAAACCGGAAGCGATGATTTTTGACATGGATGGTACGCTGTTCCAGACAGAGACCCTGTTGTTGCCAGCTTACCAGCAACTATTTGATACATTGCGTGCCGAAGGGCATTTTGAAGGAGAAACTCCACCCGAGGAACGGATGCTGGGAAGTTTGGGCATGTTGCTCGAAGATATATGGAAAGTGGTTATGCCTGAGGCGTCGGAAGCGGCACATCGCCGTGCAGACGAACTGTTGCTTCAACTGGAGATTGAGGGGCTTGATCAAGGAAGTTCCCAATTGTATCCTGGGGTGAAAGAAACGCTGCAAGCATTAAAACAACAAGGAGTGCGTCTTTTTGTCGCAAGTAACGGGCTGGAGGACTATGTGAAGGGTGTGGCGTTTGCACACGAGATTATGCCTTTATTTGAAGGGGTATACAGTGCAGGCCAGTACAAGACTCCCTCCAAGATTAATCTGGTGCAGATCCTGCTTGAGAAACATCGTATTCAGGACGCATGGATGGTAGGGGATCGCTCTTCTGATGTGGAAGCGGGTAAAATGAACGGTCAGGCGGTCATCGGCTGTGCCTATGCCGGGTTCGGACGTGATGAGGAGCTTGCAGGCTCAGATGTGCTCATCTCTGATTTTACAGAACTGCTGCGTCTATATAATGAAGCGGAGTAGCCTCTACGCTGCATACGTATACTGAGATTTAAGATTACGAACTGCAAGATATGAACCTGTAGACTCAACGGAAATTCGTTGGATACAGGTTTTTTTTGTTTGGTCATGCAGTCACATTCTCCCCTGTAGAAAGTTGATTTCCCTATCCCGCTTTCCTCCGTATTCCCTCTATACTTCATTCAAAAGCTATAGGGGGTCCGATTCTGGTGAAACCATCCAAAATACATGCCTATATGTTCATCTTTCCAAGTCTTTTTTTAACTGTTGTATTCGGGATCTATCCTCTGTTATGGGCGCTGCGTTACATGTTCTATGATTATCAAGGCATCGGGACGCCTGTCTTCATCGGGCTTGACAATTTTGGACGTATTTTGCGTGACGGGCAATTCTGGGATTCTGTAGGTAACACGGGTGTGTATGCCCTGGGCAAACTCGTCGTTACGATTCCACTGTCGTTAACTTTGGCGATTATTCTGAATCGCAAATGGAGAGGGCGATCCCTCTTTAGGGCGATCTATTATCTTCCCACTATTTTTAGCGCTTCGGTCATGGCGATTGTATTTTTTATTATTTTCAACTCTTATAATGGAATATTGAACCAATTGTTGCTTAAGTATCATGTGATCTCCGAACCGATCGGCTGGCTGGGGGCTGAACATGCCATGTTAACAACCATTATCATCGCCATCTGGGGGGCTGTGGGTAACTATATGTTGTTGTTCATTGCGGGTCTTCAGAGCATTCCTGAAGAGTTATATGAGGCGGCGTCGCTGGATGGAGCAAGTGAGTTTCAGAAACTGCGGAATGTAACGATTCCGTTGCTGGGTCCTGTCTTGCAGATGATCATCATGCTGGCAATTACCACGGCGTTGAAAGGTTACGAGAGTATTATGGTGCTGACCGAAGGGGGGCCGTATGGCAAAACAGAGGTGATGTATCTGTATTTGTTCAAACTGTTGTTTCCCGTGTCGGCTGACACCCAATCACTCCAGCAGCTCGGTTATGGCAGTGCAGTCGGTTTCACAACGGCTCTCATCGTAGGGGCTGTGACGCTCATTTATTTCCGGATATCCAAAAAGCTCAATGATGTCTATTAATCCCTATCAGGAGGAAACGATGATGACTCAAAACGTACTTGCGCCCTCAGGGTCTCCCCAACTCATTCGCTGGACCAAACGAACGGTACTTTGGCTGTTTTTGATCGCAATCGCTCTGCTGTCGCTGTTCCCCATCATACTTGTATTGCTCGGTTCCTTCAAAACGAACCAGGAATTGACCGGAGGAGCTACCATCTGGCCGAAGATTTGGCAGTTCTCCAACTATGCTCAGGCTTGGAAAAGCGCCAATTTTTCGGGTTTTACGATGAACAGCGTGTTTGTTAGCATCAGTACAACAGTTGGCACACTGCTGGTAGCTTCGATGTCAGCCTACGCTGTGGATCGAGTGAATTTCAAAGGGAAAAAGGGGTACACCCTGCTCATGGCATCCACTCTGTTTATTTCCATAGGCGCGGTTGTGCTGCGTCCGCAATTTGACCTCATGGTCAAGCTGGGGCTGAATACCACGTTGTGGGGCGTTATTATTATATTGATCAGCGCACACGCTGCCACATACTTTATTCTGATTGGTTTCTTCAAGAGCATCCCGCGCGAACTGGATGAAGCGGCGATGATTGATGGCTGTAATTTCTTCACCACATACTGGCGAATTATTCTTCCGCTCCTGCGCCCCGGACTCGCCGTTGCAGGTCTGGGTGTATTCCAGAGTTCATGGAATGAATATATTCTCCCTTTTGTGTTCACCATGAGCAATCCGGACTTGCAGACTTTGCCGGTTGGGCTAGCTAATCTGCGATATGGCATCGGAGCTGCGGCTGAGGTCCAACTGATGATGGCCGGAGCCTGTCTGTCCATTTTGCCGCTGCTCATCGTTTATATTTTTGCCAACAAATCATTCATGCAGGTGACCTTGGGAGCTGTGAAAGGATAGGCGTGAGCACAATCATGGAAACGGTTTTACGGGTTATTCCACTGTGCTATACTCATTTTAATTCACAGCGGACGGGCCAAGCCGTGTTCAAGGAGCGAGCGCCGATGATATTCGACTTTTATAAAATGTCCCTGAAAAAAAGAATACAGTTGCTGTACATTTTTCTCGTTGTTTTATGCATCAGTGTGACCGGGATATGCTCTTATCTCTTTGCTGCACGAAGCATTGAGCAGAATGCACTTGAACTGAAACAAAGCATTCTGAACAAATCAGTGCAGGTTATGGATGAACATCTGAGGCACATTGTTGTATCCTCTTTTTCTTTTATGCTCAATGAAACGTTCACCCAGGTCATGAAGGACGTGGGAAAAAATAACACATCTCATTATTATCAGAATCTCTCGCTGCTGCAAACATCATTTGCTCAATTGAAGCTCGTAGAGCCACTGATTGATACCGCATATCTGACAACACCCATCGGTGATTTTTTCTCGACCAAAGATTTTCCGAATCGCAATAACTCATTCGACAGGGAATACGGACGCTACGTGAAGCTGCAAGGCTGGAATACGATGTGGTTTGGTTCACATCAGAGTCAGTTATTCCAATCCCAAGGAAATGTGTTATCTCTGTTGCTCAAACCCATTGTGATCGATAATCATACCTATTCGAATGTATATATGGTCGTCAATATGAAGGAAGAGGCGATGCGAGACATCCTGTCGCAGGATCTCATGAATAACCAGATTCAACTGTTTTTGCTGCACAAAAACGGAAATGAAGTCATCCGGCCCAGGTCCCGAAATTACGATTTCATTATGGAGCCGGACTTTACCCAACAGTTTAGCCGTGGCGATGCTGGGGATTTCACCTACAGGAACGATCAGGGGGAGGACATGCTTGTTAACTATTCGGCATTGTCGATGAACGAGGATTGGGTCATGGTAAGTGTACAGTCCAAGGCCGACTTGTTGTCCCCCCTCCAAAAGATACGCTGGCTGATCATCCTGATCATGTTGTTTTGTATTTTACTTGCACTCGGGTTGTCCAGGCTGCTGGCCTCCGCTCTGCTGAAGCCACTGAACAAACTGCGACGTCTGATGGTTGAGGTGGAGTCCAATGATCTGGATGTACGGTTTCGCAGCAAGTATGACGATGAAGTTAGCGCTGTAGGGCATCGTTTCAATCGGATGTTGGACCAGATTCAGATTCTGTTTGAAGAAGTAAGGACAACGGAGCAAGACAAACGACGGTTTGAAGTCAAGGCGCTTCAGGCACAGGTTGATCCGCATTTCCTCTACAATACGCTCAACACGATGTTCTGGAAAAGTGAGAGCGGAGAGAAGAAGGATGTAAGTGAGATGATCGTCTCTTTATCCTTGTTATTCCGTCTGGGACTGAATGATGGGAAAGACATCACCAGTGTGGAGCAGGAGATCAAACATGTCGAACAATACATGCAGCTTCAGCAAAAATGTTACGAGGATCTGTTCGTTTATCGGATTGAGGTGGGGGACCCCTCTTGTTACGCTGTTGATATTTTAAAAATATTACTTCAGCCCTTGGTCGAGAATTCCATCCTGCATGGATTCAAAGACAAAGAAGATTTGGGTGTTATCCTGATCCGCATTGATCGTCAGGGTGACACACTACGGCTGGAGGTGGCTGACAATGGATGTGGGATGGATGTAGCCAGCATCTATGCTGAGGATGCTCCTGATGGGGGACGCAAAGGTTATGCCTTATCCAATCTCCAGGGCAGATTAAGCCTGCACTATGGGGATGTGGCCTCGATTGTATTTCATAGCAGTATAGATGTAGGAACAACGGTTGTTATCACGATTCCGATCACCTGAGGAGGGGCAGTATGGGCCAATTGACGATGTGTGTTATGGATGATATCCAGGCAGTTGTAAAGGGCATATCTTCAACTATTCCGTGGGAAGATCATCAGGTTCGGATTGTAGGCACGGCGAGCAATGGAGAGCGCGGTTGGTCCTTGTTGCTGGAGCAGCAACCCGACATCGTGATTAGTGATATCAGGATGCCCAAGCTGAGCGGGCTGGAGCTAATGAAGCGGGCATTGGATGCCGGACTGCGAGCCAAATTTATTTTCATCAGTGGTTATTCGGATTTCCAATATGCACAGGAGGCCATCAAGCTGGGTGCATCCGATTATTTGCTCAAACCGTTTACCCCTGAAGAAATACTCGGTGCGGTGTTGAAGGTAAGACAGGTGATTAAGGAAGAACAGGCACAGTGCAAACAGCTGGAACAGCTGGAGCAGAAGGTGGAGAGTAGCAGCCAGTACGAGCGTCACAGCTATCTCCTGGGCTTGTTGCGTCATGAAATCGGGGGTTTCCTGAATGAAAGTCGCTGGAACGAGCTGCATATTGATCTCGATTCCTCCAATCTTATCGTCATGGTTATCGAGGTGGATGGTTATACGCGATATGGATACACGATGCATCTGGATGCCGAAATCGTTCCTTTTGCGGTCCAAAATATTGTGGGAGAAACCATAAACCGCTATACCAAGGGCGTTGTTTTACGGGAAAACCGATACCGGCTTGCAGCCATATTGAACACACCAAGCCACATAGATGTCTCCGAGCTACTGGAGCAATGCCGCCACAATGTGGAGCGATTCAGCAAAAAAACAGTCTCGATTGGTGTTGGTACGATTGCCCGCAGACCACAGGAAATCTGGACGTCCTACGCACATGCAGATCAGGCGATATCCTATCGTTTTTACAGTGAAGGAAATTGCATCCTCAAGTATGCTGAACTGGAGAATCAGGCCTGTGTGGCTCCGATATATCCTCTGGAGAAGGAGAAAGAGCTTTTTTACGCACTCAAATGTGGTAATGAGAGTACCTGTCACCGCATCATTGATGAAATTCTCGAAGAATGGCAGGTTTCCGAAGGTTTTCCCGAGCCGCTCACGATGATTCGTTTGCTGTCTGGACTGGCTTTTGCCATCTACCGTGCCTTTTGTGATGAGATTACAGCAGAGGAACGCTTGCGTCTGGAGGCCGACCTGACAGTGCTTGAGGCGATGCGCTCCTTGACGTTTGAGGGCTGGAGGGGATATATCAAACATTTTAGCAGTATGGGTTGCGAGATTATGGACAAAAAACGACTCACCGATGTCAAACAGGCGATTAGTAAAGCGCAGGAATATATCAGTCTTAATCTTGCAGAAAATCTGACGCTGCATGCCTGTGCCCAATCCGTACATTTAAGTCCAAGTTACTTTGCCAATGCCTTCAAAAAGGAAACGGGCATAACGCCGATTCAATATATAACTAAGATGAGGATGGAAAAAGCCAAAGAGTTGCTGGTTGCAGGTGTACAGGTGCAAGAGATCTGCCAGAGGCTGGGTTATGAGGACAGGCCTTATTTCAGCGGTTTGTTCAAGAAATATTGCGGCATGACGCCAACCTGCTTCCGGCAAATGTATGAGAATTGAAACCGATACGGATCGTCATTTTTCCCACCATGCAAAGTCAGAATGTCCCTCACCTCCATGAAAGCGTAGCGATTATCATTACGTTAACGGATAACCAAACGGGTTGTCCAGACAAGCATAAGGGGGCATATCAATGGTTAAAAAGTGGATGGTGACTACGCTAAGTGCATTGCTGGCGCTAAGCTTGGCAGGTTGTTCTGCTGACAGTGGTACTTCGGCAAATAGCGAATCGGGGACCAGCGGGGAGAATGCCGGAGGGAAAACCAAAATCATATATTGGACACCGGACCGCCATGATGCTGATTTTATGAAATCCAAGATCGATGAGTTTAACCAGACGAACAAGGACAACATTGAAGTGGAGATGACCGTGATGGGGGACAACTATCCACAGGCGGTCGATATTGCTTTTGCCAGCAAGCAGGCACCCGATGTGCTGCAAGTTAATGATTTTCAGACGTATTATCAGAAGGGGTATCTTGCCCCGATCGATGGATACATGAGTGATGAGATGAAGGCCGTATTTAAAGACAGCTTGATTGAAAATAAAAACACGATTGATGGAAAAATATATTCCCTCCCCAATACAGGGCAGGTCTGGCGGCTTGTGTATAACAAAGATATTTTCAAAAAGGCAGGGATCGAGAGTCCGCCAAAAACGCTGGCTGAGATGGTTGCGGATGCCAAAAAAATTACCGAAGTTGGTAAAAGTGAAGGCATCTATGGCTTTGCCAGCCCATTCAAGAGCAGCAGCGGCTTCTGGAGAGCAGCCAATACGATTGCAGGTGCAAGCAATAATGTTGGTATTGATGGTTACAACTACAAGACTGGTCAATTTGATTTTGGGATGTACAAGGATATCGCAATGGCGCTTCGTCAGATGAATCAGGATGGCAGCATGCTGCCAGGGGTTGAAAGTCTGGACATCGATCCACTCAGAGCCCAGTTTGCTCAAGGCAAAATCGGAATGTACATTAACCACTCCGGTGAACCAGGTGTATATAAAGATCAGTTTCCTACAAAAGAAAATTGGGCAGCCGCTCCTGTACCAACTAATGATGGAACGATCAAGGGCGCTTCACAAGTCATCGGGGGCTCCTACATCGGCATCAATGCAGATTCTGCCAACAAGGAAGCGGCATGGAAGTTTATGGAGTATGTGTACAGCACAGATCTTCAGAGTGAGTATTATGAAAAGGGATACGGAATCTCACTGATTCCTGCTGTACTAAGCTCTGACAAAAAACCAAGCATTCCGGGCATTGAAGGTTTCCTGCCCAAACGTTATGATGCCATTTTCCCGGCAAATCCAAGTGTGATGACCGAGAGTTCACTGGAAGGCACCAAATGGAGTGAGGCTTTTTCAATCTTTGTATTCACAGGTGGCGATCTCGATGCTGTGATCAAGGATCTGGATACAAGGTACAATGCAGCTCTGGAGAAAACCAAAGCGGCAGGGCTGACCAACATAACTGCTGATCCATCGTTTGATTCTTCCAAACTTCAGGGTAAATTGTCCACAGAAGACTAATAAATGTTCATAGCGGCCGTGGTTTAACCACTTCGGTCGCTTATTCACAAGGAAAGGGGAAAAGCAAAATGATTATTAATCATGCGTCTATCGATGCACATATCGTGAACGAAACGAGTTCCCGCAAGATCTTGGGTATGGGCGGTACATTAATGATGGTGGAGGTTACCTTTGCTAAAGGTGGTATTGGAGAAGTTCACTCCCATGATGCGCACGAGCAGGTCAGCTATATCGTCAAAGGCAGCTTTGAGGTTCAGGTCGGTGAAGAAACTCGCATCTTAAAAGCAGGGGACAGCTTTTATGCCGGTTTTAACGTCCCGCATGGGGTCAAGGCACTGGAGGACTCCGTCATTCTGGATGTGTTTACCCCGTTCCGTCAGGATTTCCTTGAGGCATCCCGATGAGCGATTTTTACCTTTCGGCAACGGATCTGCAACGGGCTGCCCAATATTATGAAAAACATTTTCCGGAAGAAGCCCGAAATTCCATCACGATTGCCAATCGTGCCATCCTGAATGAATTTATCGTTCCTTATACCAACGATCTGAATCGCTGGATTCGAATGGGGACACCCGTGGACTGGCTTCACAACCCGACCAATGATCTGGAGTTCACATGGGGCATCAATCGACACTGGCATATGCTCGATCTGGGCAAGGCGTATCTGATGAAGGGCAATCCGCTATATGTAACAGCATTTATTGACCACTTTCGTAGCTGGAGACAGCAAAACCCGGTACCTGTAAATCTGGTTTACGACGAGGCCGTGTTCTTTCAAAAACCCGGTCCGTGGCGTCTGCTGGAGACGGGACTACGTGTGCAATCCTGGATATCGGCATATAAATATATGGAAGCGAGTCCACTGTTGGACGAAGGCTTTCAGGCGGAGTTTCGACAAGGTCTGTACGAGCACGCCGAGTTTTTGACCCGTTACCTCGGCAGTACGGAAATCAATCATGCCATTATGCATATGCAAGGTTTGTTCATGATCGCTACGTTCTACCACCAGCACCCGCGAAGTCCACACTGGCGTCAAGTCGCGATGGAACGTCTTGAGTTGTGTTTGCTGCATCAGTTGGGTGAAGAGGGAATACAGGTTGAACTGACAACACATTACCACAATGCCAGCATCGAAATGTTTGGCACCCCTTATCGGTTGGGCGAGATATCAGGACATCCTTTCTCGGCATGGTATGCCCGCTGTCTACGCCAAATGGCTGCATTTACTGAGGCGCTGATCCGACCAGATCATCAGTCTACCGGTATTGGTGATTCGGATTGGGTTGGCGACGGACGACAACGACTGACCCTGCTTGGAGCGATCCTGGACGATGATGATTTGATGGCTCGCGGAACGGATAGCTCGGAGTGTCTCTGGTTGCTGGGTGTGGAGAAATATGAGCGATGCCTCAGACTACAGGCTTCTTCTTCTCCGGTTTTGTCTAGTCGAGCTTTTCCGCAGACAGGATATTATGTCATGAGGGACAAGTATCAATATCTTTTTTTTGATGCGGCTGCCATGGGCGGAGCGCACGGACATGCGGACGCGCTGAATGTGGAGTGGATGTGGAAGAACCAACTTTTCTTCACGGACACCGGACGTTACACGTATGAAGAAGGGGAATGGCGGCGGTATTTCAAAAGTACGCGGGCGCACAATACCATCACGGTGGATGGTCTGGATCAGACACCTTATCTCTCCACACAGCAATGGGGTGAACCGGAGGCTCAGGCCAGAACGCTACGTTGGGAGAGCAATGACAGATATCACTTCATTGATGCTTCACAGGATGGATATACGCATTTGCCAGATCCAGTTACACATCGTCGGTGGATGCTGGCAGGGGTGGAGATCCCTTTACTACTCATTGTGGATTGGCTGGAGGCAGAAGCAGAGCATACTCTGGAGCAACGTTTTCATCTGCATCCGCAAGCGGATATTGCGTTGAGGATTAATGAAGCTGGAGAAATGACGGCGGATATGAGCTATGAGGCATCTTCCATAACGCTGACGATGCAGTGGGTTACGGCAGGCATCGGGAAGGGAACCTTCGAGTTGACGGAGCAGCCCGGCTGGGTATCTGAGGTGTATGGTTCCAAGTCGGAAACATCGGTCATCCAGGGCAAGACTGATTTCTCGGGTAAAGTGGGTATTCTGACATTGTGCCTGCCCGCGGATCACACAGACCAGGTTACACATGTTACCACATGTCAACTGGAACCTGACCTGATGAGATTGGCATTATCTTATGTGCAAGGTGAGGAAAAAGGGTATATTGTGATAGACAACGACACACTGCAATGGACGAAAGAGAAGAAATAAAAAAACAGTAAAGCAGGAGCAGATGCTCGCACTTGGCGAACATCCACTCCTGCTTTTTCTAATCCACTCACTTAGCTTTCCTTTTTCTTTTTACTCTGGGTGATTTTTGCGTAACGGGCCTGGGAATGGCTGGCTTTCTGGCCGTTCCGGGAGGTCTGTTGCGATATACCCATAAGGCATACTCCAGCGGCTGAGTGATGGCTTTATAATAGATATCCCGCTCCCCGATGCGAGCGAATACTTCACGTGCAGGTTTGGGGTTAACTTCAAGCAGGTAGATACGCCCGCTTCTGTCAATCGCCAAATCCAGTGCCAACTCACATAGGTCCCCATACGTATCTTCCAGAAACGAAGCAACATCAATGCCGAATTTCTCTGCAGTTGTGTTAATTTCTGCACGGAGGTCGTCATCTTCGATCCATTGCTTCATGAGTCGGTCCATCGCTATTGCCTGACCGCCGCCATGCAGATTGGAGGTTACGCTTTTTTCTGCACCCATGCGTCCGGCACATCCAGTAAGCTCCCATTGTCCTTCACCGTTCTTCTGAACCAGCATGCGATAATCATGCACACGTCCATTCGGAAGCTGAAGTTGAATGCCCTTTTGTACAAGATACTTGTCTTTCATGTTCCAGTGCTGGAGCAAAGCGCCAAGTCGTGATAAATGAACTTTACGTGGAGTGATGATACGACGCTTCTGATCCCGCCCCTGAACAAGCACCGTATTAGCCTCGCTACCGCTGCGTTCAATGCGCAGAATACCACGTCCGCCTGTTCCATTAATGGGTTTGAGATAGACCAGAGAAGAAACTTTGAGCATCCGGTTTACATCGGACATATCCTGAAATAGAGCGGTTTCCGGCAGGTGTTCACGAAAGTTGGCTTTTTGTAAAAGGGTCTGGTGGATGGTCCATTTATTGCGCAGTGGCCTGTTCAGAAAGAGCAGATGCCCATATTTCTCACGAAAAGCAAGCAATTGCTGGAACCTTCGGTTACGCTGAATCCGGCAGCGATCAAAGATCAGGTCCGGGAATGATCGCCACTCCCTGGACCAGCCTTTTCCATCATGAAAAACCATGGCTTCAATTTGTTTGCCGCCGGGGTGTACGTCGGCTGGTGTGAATACATAGATATCGAGTCCCCGCTTGCGCCCTTCAAGAATCATTCTGCGATAAACGCTTCGTTCTTCAAGAGCGCGATGTTCATTTAAGTACAACGTCATAATGCCCAGAACAGGTGAGGACACAAACAATCACCTTCTTTTTGCAGTATTCCTGTCTATCATCGTTTGGACTGACGGGCAAGATAAGCGCTGTAGTGAAATATACGTTCCAATGACCGCCGTCTGATCTGTGGTTCATCAAACTTCATGGGCTTTGCATTGGCTTCGAAGAACCAGAGTTCCCCCAGGTCATCAATGCCCAGATCCATGGACATCTCTCCGAGCGTGAAACCTGATCCCCGTTCTACCTGTCTTGCGATCATTAATGAAGTGGATTTCACATGTTTCATCAGGTTCGTTGACATTTCTTCGCCAAAAAGCTCGGTCAGCAGCTTCTCAGGGTCTTCTACGCTCCCGCCGCGCGGCACATGAGTTGTAATGCTGCGGGAGCCAGCAAGTCTCGCTCCTACACCGGTTACGCTCCATTGGCCCTTGGTGTTCTTTTGTACAAGAACACGCAAATCGAAGGGGCGTTTACGAGAGGATGCCAGTTCAATGCCTTGTTGCATGATATAGGGCGTATGTCCGGTTTCTTTGCGAATTCGTGCCCATAACTTGGCAAGTGTAGCTGCTTTATAGGTCGTGCTTCTACGTGTGGTTTGTATTTTGAGACGATAGGGAAGCCGTTCTTTTTCCTGAAATTTAAGCATCATGATTCCTTTGCCAGCTTTGCCGCTCTCGGGCTTAAGGTACAGATAGGGATAAGCCCGTAGAACGGCACCCAGAGAAGAAGCACTTCGCATCCGCCGAGTATAAGGGATCAGTTGCTGAGTCGATTTGGATTTCCTGAGCCATTCGAACAGATCCCATTTGTTGAAAAAGAATGGGTTATACAGTTCGATTCCTGATTGAATGCATTCGTCAATTTTACGCTGCACGGAAGGTTTTCCTTCGTCTTCCCGGTTGGGAATACGATTGTACAGAACATGGGGAAGGGGGAAAGGTTGTGAAACCCACTTTCCACTCCCCTTGTTGTACGTATATCCTTTCACGGTGGGGCCACTCACGTTCAGATCTCGTACAGTTACAATGTACACCACGTATCCCATGCTCTCGCCTGTCTGTAAGATATCTTGAAAATTTTGATGATTTCCCCTGAACATACGCTGTTTATCATGCATGGTCAAAACAGCAATGACAGGTTTGAAATCATCATGAAGGGTCATCAAATCTCTTCCTTCTTCCGGAACTTGCTCAAATACAGGCAGTGTTCCAAGATGTGCTCCACCGACGATTTGCCCTCCACCCGGAGTGAAGGGTGACGGAAAATGGAGCGCCCGGGTTTGGCGTTCGCTTCGAACATCCATACATGTTCCTCCTGATCAATGCCCAGATCAAAGCCAATCTCACCAATCAGATGCTGGTGCTGGGTTTCAATCGCCTGGGCCAGTGTAATAGCGACGGATTTGGCATGCTGAAGAACTTCTCCCGCACGATCGCCGAAGTTGCGACTGAGCGCCTGCTCAGGAGTCATTAGGGAGCCGCCATTTTTGATGTGTGTTGTGACGCTGCCACGTCCTGCCTTTTTGGCTCCAATTCCGACAACAACCCATTGATTGTTACCATTTTTGTGCATGTGAAAACGAAAATCAATTGGACATTCATCAATCTCAATTAGACGTATTCCCTGCTGAACTACATATCCGCGTAGCTGTTTGCCATGTCTTCCCTGAAGCATGCGCATCAGACTGTTGAAGGACCCAAAACGCAGGAGTGCATTACCGCCTTTTTTGCGATAACGTGCGAAATATCCACGTTTGGGCGAATAAGTCAGGCGGTAGATCCCGTTCCCCAGACTTCCTGCAGTAGGCTTATAGTAGACGAACTGATGGCGTTCCAACATTTCCTTCATCTGTTCAACGGAAGGATTGGTAATCGATTCAGGGATATACCGTCCTGCTGCTGGCTCGTTCTCCAGCAACGTATAGATATCCGATTTGTTGAAGAAGCTCCAGTTGAAGAACGGGATTTTTCGGCGAACAAATCGTTCCCGCAGCTGGTTGATCGCTGGTGAGAAGTCTGAGCGTCTGCTCGGCAATCGGTTGTAGACAACATCGGGCAGAGGTACCGTTCTGCGGGTGAAGCTTCCGTTATCATTCAGGAAAAAACCGGATACCGTCTCGTTCTGCCAATTGATATCCCGGGGAGTAAAGGCGTAAATGTAGGATTTACGGCTGCCTTCGCGGAGTAACTGTTTGATGAAACCAGTACGGGAACCGAATGGATTCGTGCTCGTCGCAGGCCCATCAGAGAGTACGCCGATCAGTGGGCCTAACTGGACCTCATCATTTTGCAAATTCCGGAGATAAATACTGCCCCGTTTGGGAACGTTCATCATATTACGGATACCTGAAGCGAGATACAGATGTTTACCTGCTTTTTTGATTGGTTTGATCGTTGCAGGTACCCGGTCACGCCCGAAGCGAAGGTGCACCGTTTTTTTGCCGGACAGGTTGAGGCTCTTCATTAAAGCGTTGGATACATAAACCACTTTATCCGGTTGCTTGGTGAAATGCAGATTGCAAAAGGTCAAACTCATGATTTATCCTCCTATCCTGAAAAGATCCTTGGGCTCCATGGCAAGCGGGCGCTGCGGGCCTCAGCCGCCGTGAATCGGGATGGGTTTCAGGCCAGCTTTGCTGGATGTATTCGGCAATTTCATTGGACGAAAGACGTCCGTGAGAACATGTTGTTGCAACAGATAACGGGCATAGGCAAGCGGCCGCGTATAAGTCAGGGTATGCATGCGTCGGTCGCCCGCTTCTGCAAATGAGGTGCGGCCTGGTTTGGAGTTGACTTCAATTAGCCAGAGTTGGCCCTCTGCATCTGCTCCGAAATCAAGCCCCAATTCGGCTAGTCTGCCGAAACGGCTCTCCAGCAGGGTGGGGATAAGCATAGCAGTCTGCCGGATGTGCTTCAGCAGAGCTTCTGTACGGATCGTTCCATATCGCTGGAGCAGATATGCTTGGGCAGGATATGCTTTACCCCCACCGTGAAGATTGGACGTGAGTGAACCTTCGGGTCCTTCCCGTACCATACATCCGGTAAGCGTCCAGCGACCTTGCCCATTCTTTTGCATTAGAGCCCGTATGTCGAATGCTCTTCCATGATGGCTGAGCTCCAGATAGGGCTGCACGATCATCTTACGCTCAGCCTGATGTAATGCTAGCCAGGAAGATACAGCCTGGGTATGGTTGAATGTAAGAAGAAAGGGTTCATTGTCCTCGTTACGCCCCTCCACGACCCATGTTGATGGAGTCGCTCCCTGAGACAGGCGAAAGGTATTTTTGCCATGAGTCCCGGATACCGGTTTGAAGAACAGTCCTTTGGGCCAACGGTCCAGCCATGTTTCCCAAGGAATATGCGATCCGATCCGGGTTGTGGGAGCAAGTTGTGACCGCAATTCAGGATTTCGGGACAACACACGATGTACCTCCCATTTTCCTGGAAGGGAAGCAGACCAATAATGGTGTTGATCTGTGCCGTTGGTTGGTATCCATTCCTTAAGCTGTTGTCTGACGTACCTGGAGATAGGGCGAAGACAACGATCCATAATGAGATCGACTGCAGGAACAGGTACCGAATTCCACTTCCCTTGATGATAGACATATCCCCATTGAAGAGGGAGATGACCTGCATCATTCGATATCGGGATCACAATAATCTGAAGGGCGTATGGCATACTCCCCAAACTGAGACGACGGCAGAAAAGTTCATCCGTAAAGGGAGGTGAGCCTTCGGTTGCACGTACCAGAATGGCCAGTGTCTTGGTCTGAGATGATGGAAACATTACGCTACACCTCTCCTTTGTCAGATTTGTTTCCAATAGGGAATAACTTTTCAAAAACCCGCCAGGTACGTAGAGTATTCAAGCATGGCTTTGACGGAAGGGCGGATCTTGCTCTCACTCAGTGGTGTATTATCATTCTTGGATGGTTTGGAGTTGACTTCGAGCAGCCATACGCGCCCAGTGGTGTCCAGAGCCAGATCAATACCAAGTTCACCAAAATGAGCAGGGATGGCACTCTCGATCCCTTTTGCGATATCCAGTGCTGCGGTGTGCAATCCTGCATACGCGGAAGCTTTGGCTGATCCAGACAACTGTGTTTTGGCAACAGCATCCTTGACGGTGCTGAGACTTCCACCCCGTGCCAGATTGGATACGTAGTGACTCCCACCCGCAATCCGGGCGACGATGGAGGTTACACTCCATTTACCTGTACGGTTCTTTTGCACGAGCGCACGGAAATCCACGGGTCTGCCACTGTTGTCAATGAGAGTCAGCCCTTGTTGGATCTGATAACGCGTTGTTTTCATTTTCCCAGACATACTGGCATACAGTTTATCCAGAGAAGTATACGTTTGTTTCCGGGTACCCCCGACGCCAGTCGCCAGAGTCAGGAAGCTTCCGTCCGTCTGACGTGAGACCCGGATGATCCCTTTACCCAAAGAACCGCGTACGGGCTTCAGAAATACAACCGGATGTCGGTTGCACATCGTCTTGAGCATGGCGGACGTCTTGAGCAAATGAGACTCGGGAAGAACTCGTTTAAGCGTTGAAATGGACTTGAGTGCGTCAAACACTTCGTTTTTGTCCAGAAACTTTTCATTGAAGGTTTGCGTGCCGTAGAGCGATTTTACTTCTTTCATAAAATGCTGTACGCTAGGTTTGTTCTCAAGCTTGCGGGACGTTAGCCGGTTATTGACGACGTCTGCTACAGGCAGAACAGTCTTTTTCCAGCCGTCATCATACACCCAGCCTTTCATATAACCCGTTACCGCTCCAATATCCTCCGGTGTGAAAAAGGATACATAGGCGCCTCGCTTACGGCAGGCGTTCACCAGTTCTTGACAGAACATCGTGATGGAGCCAAAGGGCCGATCGGGCTGATCGGGATAATCCTGGCTAACCAGTACACTGATGTAGGGTCCAAGGCGAAGCGTACGACTGGCTGAACGATAGGATACCCTCAGGACCGAACGTGGAACGAGACCGGTCTTGCTGGCAACTGTCTGATTGATGCGCAGCCCGTCATACTTTGGTACCGGAATAACAGTGACTTCGCGGCGGAAAGAGCCAAATTGCAGCTGAAGCGGCCTTCCTGAAGGGATTTTAAGCGCCTTGAGCACCCCTTCGCCCAGCATGATGACGTCGTCCTGCAGGATGCCCGAGCCGGTAACCTGAATCGTTACTTTTTTAGTGGACATCACGGATCTCCTTCCGGGCGGCAACTTGATGTCTGATCTCGAAGTTGAACGGCATCTGAACATGGCATGTGCTTCATCATATGAGGACATATAACCCTTGGTGATTGACCCATATGGATTAAATGCATTTGATTTCGAGGCAGGTTATCGATGCCTGTTTCAGATCGCCCTTGTTTGACAGGAGAGAAAAGCGTGTATTAACACGGATGAACAAACCAATCTGAGGAGGAATAATAGTGAACATTTATGACAAAGCCAATGATTTGGCCAAAGCACTGAGAGAAAGCAGCGAGGTGGAAGAGATTACTTCCGCGATGAAGCTGATTGAAGCTGATCCGGATGCAAAAGCAATGCTGGATAACTTCCGTGATCAACAAATGGAACTGCAACAACGTATGATGAGCGGGGATATGCCAGCTCCGGATGAGATGGAGAAAATGGAGAAACTGTTTGAAGTACTGAGCTTGAATCTGAACATCCGTCGTTTGTTTGATGCGGAGCGTCGCCTCAGTGTCATCATTGAAGACGTGAATAAAATTATTGCTGACAGTCTGGGACATCTGTACGGTGGCGCTGAAGCGTAAAAAGGTAGTTCAAAAAGTCCACTTTTGATTACGAAGGATGCCTAGCTTCATTCCATCTTCTCGGTACTGAAAACTGATCTTTTTGAACACGTACTAAAAGGTTGTCTTGTTTTTTTAACTGAACCTTTCATATTAGCTCCTTATCGTTCATAGACTAGACATATAGAGTCGATCAAGAACGAAGGAGCTGTGAATGGTGAAGAGGTTGAAAAAAGGAAAACATGTAATCTATCTGCTTATTGCGTTGTCGATGCTGGTCATTGCACTGCCGCGGATTTCCTTTGCTGGAGGAATGGACTGGGTTAATATTTTTGGCATCGTATGGGTGCTGTTCTCCTTATTAATCGTTGGTGCACATCTGCATTTTATTCTCGGTGTGGATGAAGAGAAGAAGCGTGCACTGGAAGCCGTTCGCCGGGCGAAGCTGCGGCAGTGGGAGATGAAACTGCTGGACAAGCAGGAGCGGAGCGAGTCTGTATAAAGGATAGAATTACAATCCGTATGCCAGGGCCAACGGATTTGGTTCTGCCTCTGGAAAAAGACCGGATTCCCTTTCACATAAAGGGGTCCGGTCTTTTTTGGTACATACAGAATTAGAGGTTAATCAGATGATTAAATTCAGATGGCGAACTTGCCTGTGAGAATGGGTAGGGGTGGGGTTATTTTCCTAAAGCCGTGTTATAATAGATACAGTATAGTACAGATGCATCTTCGGGGGTGGTACAGTTGGACGGACAGGAAGAGAACGTAACGAAGCATGAACAGTTACTTCAACATATTGAACAACTGAAGGTTGGCAGCAAAATATCAGTACGTGGACTTGCGCGGGAGCTGGGTGTAAGTGAAGGGACAGCATATCGTGCGGTGAAAGAGGCGGAGAACTTTGGGCTGGTCGTGACCAAGGAACGAATTGGAACGGTGCGGATCGAGAAGAGACCTCGGGGCATGTCGGAACAGTTGACCTTTGCTGATGTTGTGACCATTGTGGAAGGCCATGTGCTGGGGGGGAACGAAGGTCTCGCCAAACCGCTACACAAGTATGTGATTGGTGCGATGAAAGAACAGGCAATGGCCCGTTATATTGACGCTGGGAGTCTGCTGATTGTAGGTAACCGTGAAGATGCTCACTCGCTTGCCCTCGAACAGGGAGCGGGCGTGTTGATTACGGGTGGTTTTGGGACAAGTCGTGAAGTAAGAATTATGGCTGACGAGCTTGGGCTGCCGATTATTTCATCCAGACATGATACATTCACGGTGGCTTCAATGATTAACCGTGCGATCTTCGACCGGCTGATTAAGAAAAAAATTATGCTTGTTGAGGATATCATTGGTCAGAAACCTCGCTTGCAGGTGCTGAAGGTGACCAGTTCAGCCGCAGATTTTCATATGTTGGTTTCAGAGACGGGTGAACATCGCTTCCCGGTCGTGGATGAATGGAACCGGGTCATCGGGATTGTGAGTCTGAAGGATGTCAGTGAGCTGAAAGAAGATCAAAGTATTGAGAAATGTGTGATACGCCGCCCGATTACGGCCTCATTGCAGACATCTCTTGCTTCTGCTGCCCAGATTATGACCTGGGAAGGCATTGATTTTCTGCCAATCGTGGATCGGAACCGCAAACTGATTGCGTCCGTCACACGCAAGGAAGTGCTTCAGGCCATGCGGGATGCACAGAAGCAGCCACAACTGGGAGAGACGTTTGATCATCTGATCTGGAACGGGTTTGCCGAGGAGCGCGGTGAACAGAACGAATTGTTATTTCACGGATTCATCATTCCTCAGATGGCAACGGATCTGGGTACGATCTCCGAAGGTGTTCTGTTGAATGTGATGACACAGGCTGGCCGGCGGGCAGCCTGGGATGTTACAGGGAACGACCATGTGGTGGATAATGTAACAACTTATTTTGTTCGACCGGTACAGATTGAGGATCAGATTCTGGTTCGACCGTTAATTCTGGAAACTAGTCGTCGAACGTGCAAAATGGACATTGTGGTTACCCGTGAAGGCAGTGTGGTATGCAAAGCGGTAATGACATTGCAGTCGATTGACCATGCCTAGCAGGGGCGTTGCCTCGGGTATAGACAAAGAGAGTACTCCCTGATCGAGAAGCTGTGCCGGGTTGCGCTGTCGCGCGGTTCTGGCTTCGCTTAATGAAGGGGATGTACTCTCTTTTTGCAGACACAACGATAACACTTCAACGAGTCATGCAGATTGTCCGGAGGTTTTACCTGATCCATTACTGGACCGTTGTTGAAGCCGTGCATAATAACTGCGGTTACGTATTCCGGCGAATACATTATACGCACCCATAATCAGAAATAGCGCTTCCACAATCACAGATAAAGTGGAACCCGTGAAGACAAACATCAGAATCAGTGCAAGCACAACAAGCATGCCACCCATCCAGATATTTGTCCACGAACGGTACAGACCGGCGCTGGCAGCATCCGAACTTCTGTGTGAACGAATACTGTTTAACGCTGCAAATACCATGGCAACAGCAAAGATGGCAATTAGAGCATATTTGAGTACATCAATGAACACCAAGACGCAGCTCCTTTTCTGGAAAGCATTTACTGCCCTTATTGTACCATGCAGAGATGCAGACAAGGGCAGTTTTTTGCTGTTACGCAGGAACGTGCATGCGAATCTGCACCCAAACTTGAAGTACGCCTTCCATAACCAGCATCGTTTTGACCTGAACGGTGTATTCCTTTTCCCTGACCGAGTAGACTTTCTGATTCAGCATGATACGCGTCATTTTGCTATACTCGTCGATGTTGAATACATCTCTGCCCCGAAGTACCTCGAGTTCGTCTCCGAGTTTCTGTAACATCACTTTCAGAGAAGCCTCGTCTGGCCCCTTATCCGATTCTTCTGCACGGACCTTGATTTCCTTGATAACGGTTTGGCGTTTACTGTATTTTTTCAGCGTTTTGATATCCTCCTCATTCTGATGCAGCTGAAGCTGCAGCTCCTGATTGTTCAGCCACAACGCATTGTAACTCAGGTGAAATACACCGTTGTAGACGACACATCCAGCGATCATTCCCAGAACAAACACAGCGGTCATTCGCATCAGCGGGCGGTAACGGGAAAATGGCGGAATTCTCATGAACGCTGTTCCTGTCTCATATTAGCTCCGGCCTCCGCCGCACACCCATTTCACTAGCTCGGTTCCCATATGCGCGCCCATAAAGGCAGAGATCAAATACAGGATTTGTTTGACCGCCGGAGACAGGTTACCATCCAGAAAATTGCTCTCGATGACACGCATGGGATCTATTGTGCCGCCAACAGCGGCTGCGAGTGCCCATATCTTTATTTTTCCAGAAATATCGAGCATCGTCTGTGTCGGAGGCTGAAGAGAGATCACTGCTCCAATACCTCCGATCATCGCGCCGCCCAGCACGATTCCAAACGCAATAAAGAAATCAAGAATGGCTTTGGACAAAAATGTGCTCACTGGCAACACCCCTTTCAGACCTAGCAGCACACCTCCTGTCTTCGGTCTGTCACAGGGGGAGCGGCTTGTACTTCTATTGTATGGGCGTGCCCCCGAACGTTATGATAAAATAGAATAATAAAGTCTCCTTTTAAGAGGTTGTCACGAAATCTAATAAGGGGATTCCATTTTTTATTTATTTAATTCATATATATGAGATAGATAGGGTGGCAGACGGATCAGAAGATCGATGCTGCGACTATCTGCGGCGAAAGGAAGAAAAAAACATGAGTTCTTTTGTGCATTTGCACGTTCACAGCGAATACAGTTTGCTGGACGGCGCTGCGCGTATTCCGGATCTCGTGAATAAGGCTGCAGATCTCGGAATGACGACACTTGCGCTGACCGACCATGGCGTGATGTATGGTGCAATTCCTTTTTATAAAGCCTGCGTTGAACGAGGCATCAAGCCGATTATAGGGTGCGAGGCATACATGACAGCAGGGTCCCGCAAAGAGCGGGGAAGCCGCAAGGATCAACCGATTCATCATTTGATTTTGTTAGCCAAAAATATGACGGGTTACCGTAATCTGATGAAATTGTGCTCGATTGGACATCTCGAAGGTTTTCATTACAAACCCCGTGTAGATATGGAAAGTCTGGCTGCCCATCACGAGGGCATTATCTGTCTAAGTGCGTGTCTTGGTGGTGAAGTACCACAACATTTACTGCATGGACGAGAAGAAGAGGCGAGACGTGCGGCGTTACGCTACAAAAATATTTTTGGTGACGACTTTTATCTGGAACTTCAGGATCATGGGCTTTCGGAGCAAAAAAGGGTAAATCCGCAGTTGATTAAACTGGCTGCCGAGCTGGAGATTCCGCTTGTAGCCACCA
This sequence comes from Paenibacillus xylanexedens, assembly GCF_017874615.1. Lineage (GTDB taxonomy): Bacteria > Bacillota > Bacilli > Paenibacillales > Paenibacillaceae > Paenibacillus > Paenibacillus xylanexedens. Next base: position 50,564 of record NZ_JAGIKV010000002.1, on the reverse strand, counting down.
ATGATGCACATTACCTGTCCGAAGAGGACGCGGAGCTTCAGGATGTATTGATCTGTATCGGAACAGGCAAGACCGTGGATGATGAGAATCGGCTCCGAATTGGAACCAATCAGCTCTATCTGAAAAGTGAAGAAGAGATGGCTCGTTTGTTTCCTCATGTACCGGAAGCTCTGGCGAACACCGTCCGCATTGCGGATTCCTGTGAATTGAAGCTGGAATTCGGCAAATCGATTTTGCCGGAATACAGACCGCTTCCTGATGGACTCAGCCCTTCGGTGTATCTGCGTCAGCTGTGCGAAGAAGGAATGGAGGAGCGTTATGCGCAGTCCACACGTTGGACAGATGCAGAGCTTCGATCCGAACTCGAACAACGATTGGCGTATGAGCTGGGTATAATCGACAGCATGGGATTCTCGGATTATTTCCTGATTGTCTGGGATTTTATCGCCTATGCGCATAAACAAGGCATTGTTACTGGACCAGGCCGGGGCTCCTCCGCAGGTAGTCTGGTCGCGTACACTTTGCATATTACCGATGTTGATCCGATGAAATACAACCTGCTCTTCGAACGATTCCTGAATCCCGAGCGGATCTCCATGCCGGATATTGATATTGACTTCAGCGATGAACGGCGGGATGAGGTCATTGATTATGTCGCGCATAAATATGGCAAAGCCCATGTCGCCCAGATTATCACGTTTGGAACGATGGCTGCTCGGGCAGCCGTACGTGATGTTGGGCGGGCCTTGAATGTGCCTTATGGTGAAGTGGACAAGGCTGCAAAGCTGATTCCTGCGCAGCTTGGTATTAACATCGAGCGGGCCATGGAAGCTACGCCTGAACTGAAGGCGCTGTATGAAACCAAGCCTAAGACACGTGAGCTGCTGGATATGGCGATGAAGGTCGAAGGTATGCCACGCCATGCTTCGACGCATGCAGCGGGAGTGGTTATCTCCCGTGACCCGCTGACCGATGCGGTGCCACTTCAGGAGGGCAGTGAAGGGACAGCGTTAACCCAGTATTCCATGGAAAACCTGGAGTCTATTGGGCTGCTTAAGATGGACTTTCTTGGTTTGCGTACCCTCTCAATCATTGAACGGTGTGTACGCTGGATTGGGGAACATGGAGAAATTCCGGATTTCCGTCTTATCCCCGATGATGATCCGTTAACGTACGAGATGCTTGGCCGAGGGGACACGATGGGCATATTCCAACTGGAATCTGCCGGGGTACGCCGTGTGCTGAAAGAGATGAAACCAAGTAGTTTTGAAGATGTAATCTCTGTACTTGCCTTGTACCGTCCGGGTCCGATGGAGTTCATATCCAAATACATTCAGGGCAAGCATGGACAGATTGAAGTGGATTACCCCCATGTGGATCTGGAGCCTATCCTGAAAGATACGTACGGTATCATCGTGTATCAGGAACAGATCATGCAGATAGCCTCCCGGATGGCGGGTTTCTCGCTGGGTGAGGCAGATTTGCTTCGCAGAGCGGTCTCCAAGAAGAAACGGGAAGTGCTGGATCTGGAGCGTGGACACTTTGTACAAGGCAGCCTGAAACAAGGGTATAGCGAAGAAGAGGCAGACTTGGTCTATGATATGATCGTCAAGTTTGCCAACTATGGCTTCCCGCGTGCTCATGCCGCGGCATATGGTGTGCTTGCGTTCCAGACGGCTTATCTGAAGGCGCATTATCCGGTTCATTTTATGGCATCCATGTTAACAGCTGTAATGGGCAGTCATCGGAAAGTGGCAGAATACGTGGTGGAATGTCGGCGTATGGACATGGAGGTGCTTCCGCCGGATGTGAATGAGAGCGGTATTCTGTTTACCCCTGTATTTGTGCCGTCCGGCAGCGCAGGAGCCGGGGATCAGAGCAATGCATCGCAGCAGACTGCGGGAGCAGATGCAGAGAATGACGCTGGAAGCCCTGCCGAAGAACATGCCACGAATGGTAACGGGAGTTCCTTCAGGGAAGATCGCGTTCATGAGCATGATGGGCATTCGGAACAAGCCGAATATGGTGAAGCACCTCTGCCGGATGATCCCGGTCCTGGACCGGAAGAGGACAGTGGCGGATATGAGTGGCAGGCAGCGACAACCATGCCTGAGGCATCCGACAACCGGAAGGAACCGGGATTGGTGACGGCTTCTTCAATGGAAAATGGTAATAACGAAGGACAAGAGGCGTCTTCTTCCCGCACGGAGCATGGGGAACTGTCCACCGCGGAGAAGAACGTTGCAGTGTCTAATGATAGTCCGGATGAGGAAAAATTAACGGGTGCAATACGATTTGGTCTGGCCGCTGTGAAAAATGTCGGTACCCAGGCAATGGAAAGCATTATGATCGTAAGGCAGGAGAGACCGTTCGACAGTTTGCTCGATTTTTGTCGTCGTGTGGATCTGCGTGTATGCAACAAACGTGTGATTGAATCGCTGATCCAGGCCGGAGCTTTTGACACATTACCTGGGCACCGGGCCCAATTGCTGGCGATGCTGGATGAGACTGTTGAAGCTGCGTTGAAATGGCGCAAGGAGCGCGAGGATCTGCAGATTCAATTGTTTGACTTTGTTGAGACGCCAAACTGGGAGATCGAATACCCGGAAATTCCTCCTTATTCCTCAGGGCAGCAACTGGAGCTAGAGCGTGAGTTGTTAGGTTTGTATCTCTCCGGGCATCCGCTGGATGACTATGAAGATGTGCTGGAATCGAGTGGGGCTGACCGGATCATGGAGCTGACCGAGGCGGCAGACGACACGATGACCGTCGCCGCGGGTATGGTTGTGTCCGTGAAGTCGATTACGACGAAACAGGGCAAGGCTATGGCGTTCATGGAGCTGGAAGACCAGATTGAACGCTGTGAAGTGGTTCTCTTTCCCGAGGTATGGCGGCGTAGCCAGCAGCATGTCGGGAAAGGCGAACTGCTCGTCGTGCGTGCCAAAGTACAGCAGCAGGACGAAGGGTTTAAGCTGCTGGCTGAGGAAGTGGCGCCGTTGTCACCGGCGGCACTGGAACAGCAGCTGCGCAGCCGTGACCGGCGCGGTAAGCCCGGCAGCGGCAGCTCTTCGCGCCCGGCGCAGGCGGCTTCGCCGCGGCGGCCAGCGGGCGCAGGAGCCGAAGCGCAGCGCAGCAGCGCAGGCGGGGATGCATCCGCTGTGCGCAGCAGCGGGAGCCAAGGCTCGGCAGCGACGCGCAGCGATGCGGCGGGTACGGGCGCAGCCACGGCGGCGGCTTCCCGGCCTGGCGGTGCCGCTGAGGCGGCAGGCAGCCCAGACCAGAGCCGCGAACCGCGGGCCGTGGAGCAGCGGGTGTTCGTGAAGATTGCCCCACATGCGGAGAAGCCTGAGCTTCTGGCACGTCTGAAGCAGCTGCTTCAGGAGCATCCCGGACCTGTGGCGACAGTGCTCTTCTATGAGCAGCAGCAGAAGCTGCTGGCGCTGAGTGATGCCTACCGGATTAAGCCATCGCCAACCTTGTTCTCCGAGATGGAGAAAATGCTGGGTGAAGGCACAGTCAAAATTAAATAAGAGGCTGTCCCGTAAGTGATCACTTATCCATAGTATTAAACCTGTTTGGCTCAATGCTGAACAGGTTTTTTTTTGATTATTTTAGTGCGAGCGCGGTTCCCTGACGACAGGGTTTAAACAAACAAATTGCAGGCTTGTTATAGGCCAGCTACAGACCAGAGCGGAATGTACAATCCTGAAACAGGTTTAGGGTGCGACTGGTTTTAACCATCCGCACATTTTATGAACATTTTAACAGGTTGCTGCATACACTTGAGAACACCGAAGGACCTCGCGGTCCTTGGGGGATTGATGCGGGAGGTCGAGATATGTCATATGAAATCGTAGAAGCCATGCTGGCCCGGCGGGGTGTACGGATTGATGCAATCGCAGCAATTGTATACCGTCTGCAAAAAGGGTACCACCCCGAACTGACCATGGACGACTGTGTAACCAGCGTGAAATCCGTTCTGCAGAAACGAGAGGTGCAATATACGCTCTATACGGGTATTGCTCTCGACGAACTTGCGGAGAAAAAACTCTTGCCCCAACCGTTACAGGCTATTATGGAAGCGGATGAATCCCTGTATGGAGTGGACGAGACTCTGGCCCTCGGCATTACTCATGTGTATGGTATGATTGGTTTAACCAGCTTTGGTTACCTGGATAAAGAAAAAATAGGTGTAATTCATGATTTGAACGAACACACAACAGCCATTCATGTCTTTTTGGATGATCTGGTCGCAGGGGTGGCCGCTGCGGCTTCTGCCCGGATTGCACACAAAAATATTAAAGCCAAAAAATACCCCTCAGACCTTTAACCCCCTGTATTTCCATGCTTGTCTGCTATGGTCAATCTAATGGCTCATATGAAGGTCTTCAAGGGCGGCTGACGCTGCCCTGATAAGCTTACGGGTGCTTATGGAAGAGGTATGAACAAGAAGATTTCGTCAACCATATGAGTTATTCGTGGGGGACTAATGTCCCTCATGATCCCAAATTCTCCCCAAAGGTCCCGAACCCTTTCTTGCAGAAAAAAAGTGAGGTATGTTATCATTAGTCCAATATACGGGCTCTGAACATTAGCTTAGGGGGCGGACAAGGCATGTGGACGGTGATTTACATTGCACCGACAGCAAAGGTTGCGGACAAGATCAAGACCAAGCTTTCGGAAGAAGGTTTTCTGGTACAGACCCGTCCCATCAGTTTATCCAAGCAGCAATTTGAGATTCGCGTCCCTTCTGGGGAATTGGAAGAGGTCCAGGAAGTGTTGAATTCCATTCTGCATTCCTGATTTGTTCGACATCAACGTGCCTTGGCAGATGAAGAAGTACCATCGGTACATAAGGGACTAATCGCGTAAGCGGAGAGAGGAATCGACTTGCATGTATTGTATGCTGCTGTCCTTCCTTCTTTTTTTGTTAGGACAAGGACCGATCTGGTTGCTCCCGGAGACCCTACCAAGATAGATTCAAACATCGGCGCAACAATCTTTCGGTTTTTGCAGGTAACATCAATCGTGCTGACAGAAGCCGGTGATCCTTGCCCTGTACCGGCGGATTTTTTTGTTGTGAATGCTGGACAAGGCCCATGGCAGCGTGTGGGTCGTAAGCGGTTTACCGTAACACGCGGATGAAGCTGCCACAAGCAGCGCTCTGCAGGTTGCGGCCATCAAATCAACGGCTGGAGAGGTGTAGTTGTGTTCAAAGATATATTCCAGAAGAAACGGAAGTACGCTACCATACCTTCCGAGCGTGCACTTCCCGGCGAAGGCCAGGAAGTCCTAGAACGCCCAAAACGTGAAATACCTGAAGGGCTTATGAACAAGTGCAGCAAATGCGGCACGATTCAATATAGCAAGGAATTGGAGAAAAATCTGAAAGTATGTCCTGCCTGCGGTTACCATATGCGTCTTAACGCTATGGAGCGCATTGCTATGGTACTTGATGATCAAGGATTTGTTGAGTTTGATGCTGATATGATATCGGTTGATCCACTTGGCTTTCCTGGATATAGCAACAAATTGGAACAACAGCGTCTGAAATCGGGCCTGAAGGAAGCGGTAATTACAGGGGAAGGAACCATTGATGGCCTGCCTGTAGTTGTGGCTGTCATGAGCTTTGATTTCTTCACAGGCAGCATGGGTTCTGTTGTAGGGGAGAAAATTACCCGTGCCATTGAGCATGCCACAGAGAAACGCTTACCATTGATTATTTTCTCAACATCAGGTGGTGCCCGGATGCAAGAGAGTATTCTTAGCCTCATGCAAATGGCCAAAACAAGCGCAGCTTTATCCCGTTTAGATGAACAGGGCGGGCTGTACATTTCGGTCATTACGGACCCAACGACAGGTGGAGTCTCGGCAAGTTTTGCGAGCTTGGGCGATATTAACATTGCCGAACCTGGCGCTGTATTTGGTTTTGCCGGCAGAATTGTTATCGAACAGACGATCCGTCAGAAGTTACCTGATGATTTCCAGACGGCTGAATTTAATATGCAACATGGTCAGTTGGACATGGTTGTGCACCGGAAAGAGCTTCGGGCCACTCTTGGCAAGCTTCTGGATATGCATAGTGAAAAAGGAGGGGTCTAAATGGCGGGTGAGTTGCCATATGAAGCGCCTCTGGTTGAGATGCGCAAAAAGATTGATGAACTCGTACAGTTTGGACAGGAAAAAGGGATCGACTTCACGGACGAGATTGCCCGCCTGGAAGAACGTTACCATAGACTTGAAGAAGAGATCTACACTGGCATAACAGCAGCTCAGAAGATGCATCTGGCCCGTCATCAGCAGCGCCCAACGGCGCTGGACCTGATCCAGCTGATATTTACGGACTTCATTGAGCTGCACGGTGATCGCATGTTCGGAGACGATCTTGCGGTTGTTGGCGGACTTGCCAAGTTGAATGGAAAGACAGTAACGGTAATCGGACAACAGCGGGGGAAAGACACGAAGGATAATATCGCCCGCTTCTTCGGTAGCGCTCATCCAGAAGGTTTCCGAAAAGGACTTCGTCTGATGAAACAAGCGAACAAATTTGGCCGTCCTATTATTACGTTTATTGATACTAAAGGTGCGTATCCGGGTAATACTGCAGAAGAGAGAGGTCAATCGGAAGCGATTGCTCGCAACCTGATGGAAATGGCGAAGCTATCGGTTCCTGTTATTGTTGTGGTCATCGGCGAAGGTGGAAGCGGCGGTGCCCTCGCTATGGCTGTGGGTAATCGTGTGTTGATGCTGGAACATGCGATCTATTCTGCAATCTCTCCGAACGGCGCTGCTTCGATTCTCTGGAAGGATGCATCCAAGGCAGATCAGGCGGCTGAAGCAATGAAAATAACAGCCAAAGACCTGTTGGAGATGGAAGTCATTGAAGAGATTGTCCCTGAACCACGCGGCGGTGCTCATCGGGATTATGAAGCGTCTGCTGCTTTCATTAGTGAAGCTTTGGTCCGTCATCTCGACGATATGAAGGGTTGGAGCGGGGATCAGCTGAAACAGGATCGTTATGAGAAATTCCGTAAAATTGGATCGGTCACGTTTGAACCTCAAGCATCCATTGAAGCCCCTCAAGAGCTTGTAAAAGTCGATGTTGCGAGTAATTTGTCGGGAAATGCTGAATAATGTGACGAATTTCCTATACAAATGAGCAAAAGTATAGTAAATTTAATAGTTGGAAAAAGAAAAATAGATAAAGAGTAATACCTTTTAAAATCGGAGGAAACCCAAAATGCGTAAAACGAAAATTGTATGTACCATTGGTCCATCCAGTGAATCTCTGGAAAACACCAAAAAATTGATTATGGCCGGTATGAATGTGGCCCGTCTGAACTTCTCCCACGGTGATTTCGATGAGCACGGCGGACGGATCATTGCGATTCGCCAAGCATGCGAAGAGTTGAACAAAACAGTAGCGATCCTGCTGGACACCAAAGGACCGGAAATTCGGACAGGTAAACTCGAAGTTGAACCGATCGAATTGGTTCAAGACGAGTACATCACTTTGACAACAGAAGAAATTCTGGGAACCAAAGAACGTCTTTCCATTACGTATACAGATCTTCCGAATGATGTTGAACCGGGATCTACAATTCTGATCGACGACGGTCTGATCGGACTGACTGTGGTGGAAGTGCAAGGCACCGAGATCAAATGCCGTATCGTTAACGGCGGATCGATCAAAAGCAAAAAAGGTGTTAACGTTCCGGGCGTTGCCATTTCTCTACCGGGTATCACCGAAAAAGACGCTAATGATATCGTATTTGGTATCGAACAAGGTGTCGATTTCATCGCGGCTTCTTTTGTACGTAAAGCAAGTGATGTACTTGAGATTCGTGAATTGCTTGAAAAACACAATGCTGGACATATCCAAATCATCTCCAAAATCGAAAACCAACAAGGTGTCGATAACCTCGACGAAATCCTTGAAGTGTCTGACGGCCTGATGGTTGCTCGTGGAGACCTGGGTGTTGAGATTCCTGCGGAAGAAGTACCATTGGTACAAAAACGCATGATCCAAAAATGTAACGTTGCAGGTAAACCGGTTATCACAGCTACACAAATGCTGGATTCCATGCAGCGTAACCCGCGTCCAACACGTGCGGAAGCAAGTGACGTGGCAAATGCGATCTTCGACGGTACGGACGCAATCATGTTGTCCGGTGAGACAGCTGCGGGTAAATACCCTGTTGAATCTGTTCTGACCATGTCCCGTATTGCTGAAAAAGCAGAATCTGCTCTGCCTTACCAAGAGTTGTACCTGAAACAACGTGTTGCTCAACAAACAACAGTTACAGAAGCAATCAGCCAATCGGTTGCTCTTCAAGCTCAAGATTTGAACGCAAAAGCGATCATTACTTCGACTGAATCAGGACATACTGCACGCATGATTTCCAAGTATCGTCCAGAATCTCCAATCATCGCTGTGACAACGGAAGACAGAACTTCCCGTCGTTTGGCTCTGGCTTGGGGTGTAACTCCTGTCAAAGGAAGACTGGTTGATTCCACGGATGCTTTGTTCGAAAATGCAATTGAAGGCGGCGTAAAATCCGGACTTGTTAAAGAAGGAGACCTAGTTGTGATCACAGCAGGTGTACCTTTGGGTCGTTCCGGTTCTACCAACCTGATTAAAGTAAGTCAAATTCCAAACAACGCTTAATAGCGTCTTGGATGGAGAAGCAACAGGAAAGAAGCAATGGGGCTTTATTGTCCCGTTGCTTTTTTTCCATCTTATTGACACTTTACAACGATGTAACACGTATGAATGTTAGAGCGAAGGAGGCCGATAACGTGCGAGAACTGAGTAATGGTAACTGGTATGCGGCACGTCTTCGTGTACGCTATCAAGAAAGTGACCAGATGGGCGTGGTCTACCACGCGAACTATTTGAATTGGTTTGAAATCGGTCGAACTGAGATGATTCGCCAAATGGGGTATACATATCGTAAAATGGAGGAACAGGGGTTACTGCTTCCCGTAACCGGACTGGATGTGAAGTATCACAAGCCTGCCCGATATGATGATGAGATTATCATTTTCACCCGTATTGCTGCATTTAGTGGTCTGCGACTGAATTATGAGTATGACGTAAGACGCATGTCTGAAGAACCTGATGAGCATATGGCGATTGGAGAACGGGTATGGTCAACTGATGAATCACTCCCCGGTGAACGGCTAGTTACAGGTTCTACCCAGCATGTGTGGGTGAATGGGGACTGGAAGCCAGTTCGGCTGGATAAGGCAGCCTCTGAGCTATACAGCGCGCTTGAAAAGGTGTGGCTTTCGGGAAAGGGGTAATACGTCAATGCGAAAATGGATGTGGGCTTTACTCTTAATCATTCCGGTGATTGAATTATTTGGTTTTATTCTGATGAGTGACTGGATCGGAGCCGGAAAGACATTGCTTCTCATGATTCTCACGTCCTTGATTGGTATAGCAATGTTGCAGTTTGAAGGACGAAAAGTACTTGTGGACGCCAAATCCGAGATGGAGCGTGGCAAGGTACCTGGAAGAAAAATGGTCGATGGTCTTTTTATTTTTGTCGGTGGTTTCTTGCTTTTGATTCCAGGCTTTGTAACGGATCTGATCGGGTTTACACTGGTATTTCCATTAACACGTCCGGTGTACCGTCTGTTCTTCCTGGGGTGGCTGGAGAAAAAAATGAAAAGTGGCAAAATTACGTTTTATCGTCGTCCGAAATGAAACACCAGTTGTTATGCATAATGGAAAAGGCTCCGCTCAACAGATAATTTCTGTTGAACGAAGCCTTTTTCTATTTTTCCTGCGTACTCGTAAGATGATGCCTCATCGGACACGGCCGTTGATGATATACGTTCTGAGGTCGCGTAATACGTTAGCCCGGTTGAACGCATCGAGAATCACGAGACTGACAGGGCCAATAATCAAGCCCAGAACACCGAACAACTTCAAGCCCACAAACATGCCAACCAGCGTGGCGAGTGGGTCGAGCCCTACACTGCTTGCAAGTACCTTCGGTTCAATAATTTGACGGGCGATTAATAAGATCAGATAGATAATACTAATGCCAATACCCAGATACAGATCCCCATTCATAAAGAGGTACGCTGCCCAAGGCACCATGACCAGACCGACACCCAGATAAGGAAGCAGGTCGACCAAACCAATCATCAGAGCGATGGTGAAGGCTGAATTGACTTGCAATATAAGCAGCCCAATCATGACGAATAGTGCTGTAATTGAGATCATGATCAATTGTGCTCTTGCGTATCCGAACAGTGCCTTCTTAAGGTCAGTCCATATGTCGGATATCGGCTTGCGAATGGAAGAGGGCACCCATCCCGATACGGTGATGCTGTGCCTGGTCCAGCTTTTGCTAATGAAGAATGTAGACAATAGAACAACGATTAATACCGCGCCCATGTTCGGCAGGGAAGTCAGTAGACTCAGAATCATGTTGAAAAATCCGGTGACCAGATCTGTGACGGCTGTACCCACCGTTTCAGTTGTTTTACTAATATTGCTGTTGATGGTTTCCTGATAGTTGGGATTTTCCTTGTAAAATTCATTGATCTGCGCAGTCAAACTCTGAATGGTGTCATTCTGGGTCCAGCGCACAAACGTGTCCTTGATCTCATCAACATGAAGATCAAAGCTTGTCGTAAGTGAAATGACTTCTTTTACCATGCGGGTAATCGCCGCAGACAGCACCACCGCAATGGCTCCAAAATAAAGGATCAATGAAAGAGTCACAGCCAGCCAGCGCGGGAATCGTGCTCGATGCTGAAGCAGTTTCACTAATGGATTCATGGCATAGGCGATAATCCAGGCGATCGCAAAAGGGTACAAGAGCGGGAACAACAAGTATATGGCAACGGCGATCAGAACGGCCGCAATGATAACCCATAAGCCACGGAGCAGGCGTTTCATTATTATTCTATCCAAGCATCAACTCTCCTTAGTTCAATTAAGCCGACCTATGTATGATCCATGAAGCAGTATTAGAAATAGATGGCTATCTTAATTAATATAGAGCATTTACAAGGTTTTGAAACGCCGGGATGTTGCCAGATCTTGTTCAAAAGCGGACTTTTGAACAAGAAGTACGGGGATTCTTTCTTTTGCCTAGAGTATGCCTTAGTATTACAGAATATAGCAATAGAAAGTTCTTCATACGACAGGATTGGTTAAAAAACATTAAATGTCAACCTTGTTTTTGTAAAGGCTTTCAAAAATGCTTTATCGGTCCGATAAAGAAGTTTGATGTGCGAATGAACTCTCATCATGTTCACATAAACGACAAAATCCAGTATGATGTTATAAGTGAATACCGATTGACAGATAGGAAAACCCCATTTTGAAATATTTGTTAATTTTAAAATGAAAATGTTTACAAAAAGAGAATAGGTGCATTTTGGCACCTATATGACACTCTGGAATGGTTCCTGATTTCGCTTATTAAAGGAGAGATGTATATGACAGCTACCAAAGGTCTGGAAGGCATCGTTGCAACAACCTCTTCGATCAGTTCTATTGTAGACGGTGTGCTCACATACCGTGGTTACGATATCGACGATTTGGCTGAACATGCCAGCTTTGAAGAAGTTGCCTATTTGTTGTGGTTCGGTAAATTGCCAACAACGGATGAATTGAAATCCCTTCGTAAAAGCCTGAGCGATTACGCGCCGATTCCGAGCGAGTTGATTGCACAAATTAAATTGTATCCGAAAAACGTCAGTACCATGGCAGCACTTCGTTCCGCTGTCTCTGCACTTGCACTGTACGACGAGCAAGCGGATGAGATGACAACGGAAGCAAATGAGAACAAAGCGGTTAAGTTGCAAGCACAGTTGCCAACGATTGTGGCAGCCATCGCCCGTATCCGTCAGGGCAAAGAACCTGTGGCTCCAAAAGAAGGCGCTTCCATCGCAGAGAACTTTTTATATATGATGACTGGTGAAGAACCATCCGAGACCGCAGTGAAAGCATTGGATCAAGCCCTTGTCCTGCATGCGGATCACGAGTTAAACGCTTCGACATTTGCAGCCCGTGTAACGGTTGCGACGCTGTCGGATATCTATTCCGGTGTAACTTCCGCCATTGGCGCACTGAAGGGACCACTGCATGGCGGTGCTAATGAAGCCGTTATGAAAATGTTGAATGAGATTGGTACGCCTGATCGTCTTGAAGCGGCAATTCAGGAAAAACTGAATAATCGTGAAAAGATCATGGGCTTTGGACATCGGGTGTACAAAAATGGTGATCCACGCGCCAAACATCTACAGAAGATGTCCAAGGAACTTGGCGAGATGAACAATGATACGCGCTTGTATGATATGTCTGTGAAGATCGAGGAACTGGTAACAGGACAAAAAGGACTGAAGCCTAACGTAGACTTCTATTCTGCTTCTGTATACACCCAACTGGAGATCGAACAGGAATTGTTCACTCCGATCTTTGCCATCAGCCGGGTGTCTGGATGGACTGCGCATATTTTGGAACAGCTTGCGGACAATCGCATCATTCGTCCACGTGCGGAGTACACTGGTCCTACAGAACAGAAATACGTTTCTATTGAACTTCGCTAATAGCCGCAAAAACAGTATAATAATATGGACGAGGTGAAGGGTTGGAAAGCAGAGGCGTTACTGGCTTAAGCTCTCAGGACCCTTCTCTCAACAAGACTAGTGGTATGATGAATACTGCATATACGAAACCTAGGAGGAATTTTAACTATGAAATTAGAAAAATTTGCTCACCCAACTGAAGGCGAAAAAATCCAAATTGATAACGGTACACTTCAAGTACCTAGTAATCCAATCATTCCATTTATCGAAGGTGACGGTACAGGCCGTGATATCTGGAAAGCTTCCAAACGTGTATTGGATGCAGCTGTTGAAAAAGCTTATGATGGCAACAAAAAAATCGCATGGTATGAAGTGTTTGCTGGACAAAAAGCATTCGATACATACGGTGAGTGGTTGCCGAATGATACACTGGAAGCCATTCGTGAGTATATCGTAGCGATCAAAGGACCATTGACTACACCAATCGGTGGCGGTATTCGTTCCCTGAACGTAGCCCTGCGTCAAGAGCTTGACCTGTACACATGCTTGCGTCCTGTTCGTTATTTCGACGGTGTACCTTCTCCGGTTAAACGTCCTGAGCTGGTAGACATGGTCATTTTCCGTGAGAATACGGAAGATATATATGCAGGAATCGAGTATGCTGAAGGTTCTGAAGAAGTGAAAAAAGTGATCCAGTTCTTGCAACAAGAGATGGGTGCTAACAAAATCCGTTTCCCTGAAACTTCCGGTATTGGTATCAAACCAGTTTCTTCCGAAGGTTCGAAACGGTTGGTACGTGCAGCAGTTCAGTACGCAATTGACCATAACCGTAAGACGGTTACATTGGTACACAAAGGTAATATCATGAAATTCACAGAAGGTGCCTTCAAAAACTGGGGATATGAAGTGGCTGAAGAAGAGTTCGCTGACAAAGTATTCACATGGGCACAATACGACATCATCAAAGAAAACGAAGGTACAGATGCAGCGAATGCAGCACAAAAAGCTGCTGAAGATGCTGGTAAAATCATCGTAAAAGATGCAATTGCCGATATTGCTCTGCAACAAGTATTGACTCGTCCAGGCGAGTTTGATGTAATCGCAACCCTGAACCTGAACGGTGACTATCTGTCCGATGCACTTGCAGCCCAAGTTGGCGGAATTGGTATCGCTCCTGGAGCGAACATCAACTACGTAACAGGACATGCTATCTTTGAAGCGACTCACGGTACTGCACCTAAATACGCGGACAAAGATGTCGTGAACCCTGGTTCCGTTATTCTGTCTGGAGTAATGATGCTTGAGCACTTGGGATGGCAAGAAGCAGCTAACCTGATCTACAAAGGTATGGAAACATCCATTAACAATAAAACAGTAACGTATGACTTTGCACGTCTGATGGACGGCGCTACTGAAGTGAAATGTTCTGAATTCGCGGATCAAATCATTAAAAACCTGTAAGGGGAGATGTGAATCTTGACTATTCAGCGCAAAAAAATCACAGTAGTCGGCGCCGGTTTTACCGGTGCTACGACCGCATTAATGCTTGCCCAAAAAGAACTCGGGGATGTTGTGCTGGTTGATATTCCTCAACTGGAGAACCCGACGAAGGGGAAAGCACTCGATATGATGGAAGCAAGTCCTGTACAAGGATTTGATAGTCATATCGTCGGTACTTCCAACTACGAAGATACTGCAGGTTCTGAGATTGTAATCATTACCGCTGGTATCGCCCGTAAACCGGGTATGAGCCGCGACGATCTGGTCAATACGAATGCGGGTATCGTGAAGTCCGTTTGTGAAAATGTGAAAAAATATTGCCCTGATTCCATCGTCATTATTCTAAGCAACCCAGTGGATGCGATGACTTATGCTGCTTATCAGACCCTTGGTTTTCCTAAAAACCGTGTTATCGGTCAGTCAGGTGTTCTGGATACAGCACGTTATTGTACTTTCATTGCGCAAGAGCTGAATGTATCTGTTGAAGATGTTCGTGGATTCGTTCTTGGCGGCCACGGAGACGACATGGTACCACTCGTTCGTTATTCGAGCGTAGGTGGTATTCCGATTGACACGCTGATTCCTGCAGACCGCATTGAGTCCATTGTTCAACGCACACGTGTTGGCGGAGGGGAGATTGTGAATTTGCTGGGTAACGGCAGTGCCTATTATGCACCAGCGGCTTCACTCGTTCAGATGACCGAAGCGATTTTGAAGGACAAGAAACGTATCATTCCAGTGATCGCTTATCTTGAAGGTGAATATGGCTATAATGATCTGTTCCTCGGTGTACCAACCATTCTAGGTGGTAACGGCATTGAGAAAATATTCGAACTTGAACTGACAACGGAAGAAAAAGCAGGGTTGGATAAATCTGCTGATTCGGTTCGCAACGTCATTTCGGTAGTAAACCTGTAAGTTTGAAAACTTTTTGAACAGAAGCTAAAAGAAAACCTCCGGTAAACCCGGAGGTTTTCTTTTCTTTGGATAAGTTCCCCAGTATAATGGGATGTGATGTATAGCACACCGAAAATGTTGAGGAGGATGAAAATTTTGACAATGATTATGTATTTGCTCCATATTGTTGGAGCACTGGCGATGGGATTCTATTTGATTCTGCCATTTGTGGTCGGTAAAATCCGTACCTTGAATGCCGCAGCACAAGAGGGAGCCTTTGCATCGCTTCGTTCTTTGAACAAAGTCGCGCAGTATGGACTTGTAATCCAACTTCTTACTGGTGGTTACCTGATGACCAAAGGTGAGTATTCTCATGTCTGGATGGCTGTCGTTGTTGTTCTGCTCTTGGCTATTGCGGCTATTGGAGGAATTATGGGTAAACCACTGCGACTCGCTGCAGAAGGTGTGAAAAACAAACGTGATGTGGGTCCTGAGCAAAGCAAGATTCGTATGTTCAGTACACTTCTGGCTGTATTCTTGCTAATTATGGTGTACCTGATGGTGAATAATCAGGTGATCTAAGTGCGTTGCGGACGGTTAATCCACCTTACGAAGATGTATTGTTAGTTGTTGGTTAAGCGTTTGCAGACGTAATTAGGACAAGCCGGATGATATGTAAGACGGCGTTTCGTTGAAACAAACAAAAAATAGACAGCCTCATTGGCTGTCTATTTTTTGTTATCATCAAGATGGAATCAGCAGTCCTCGGTTTATTTGAACTGAAACTAGAGGGATCACTACTATACATAACATCATGCATTACCATCTGACACGGTCTACATGGGTTAGGTTGTACTCACAGTATACGCACGCACTGCATTTCGACCATTACGCTTGGATTCGTACAAGGCAGTATCAGCGTCGCGTAACAAGGATTCCAGCGAATCCGAACCTCCATTGTACTGGGCAATGCCAAAGCTTGAGGTCAGCGTAATAGGCACTCCCTTAACATCCAGGGGGTCATTCAACAAGGCAACTCTCAGTTGTTCGGCAAGTTTCTCGGCTTCTTGAAGCGAGGTATTCGGAAGAGCGATGACAAACTCTTCGCCTCCATAACGGGCAAACAACATCTCAGGTCTTAAGTACCGATTACATACGGAGACCACATGAATGAGGGCCTGATCGCCAACATCATGCCCGTACGTATCGTTGATGCGTTTAAAGTAATCAATATCAAATAAAATAAATGAAACAGGTTGCGGATTAAGCTGAGCTTCACTCAAAATCTCCCGTCCTCTATGCAAAAATTGAGTGCGATTATAGATTTTGGTCAGACCATCGAAATAAGCCAGTTGTTTCAGCTGTTCTTGCAAGAAGCGTTGTTCCGTTATATCGATTAACATAATTAGACTGCCCACAGTCTGTGCATCCTTGTTATACACGTAAGATGTCCTGACCTGATAACAGACGGTCTCTCCATTTAATTGCCAGTACAGATCGGTTTGTAATCCTTCCCTGCCGTATTCAACGGGAAACGTCTTTCCAGCAAGAGTAAGCCAGATATCATCCAAGGGTTGGCCAATCATGGTTGTATTAAGCTCTGGCAACATGTCACGCAGAGATCTGTTGTAATCGACCAGTCGATTGAAACTATCCAGTACAATTACACCTTCACGCATACTCTCGAAAATACTGTCTTTGGCGATGGGTACGATGGTCAGGAGACGTGAGGATAGAATCGCCCAGATATACATGGCAGATGTGATACACATGAGTACGGGTACGGGGTCCATCCCGCCGGGGGTCAAACCAAGCAAATACAGAAAAGCTGCGACCATAGGAATAATCTGTGAAGTAATGAGAGTAAGTAATTGACGACGGTACATTTTCTTGGTGTGTCTCCATTGTCCAATCAGAATGAGGCAGGCACATAACAGACAGGAGAAGGTGAATGCACCGTGTACAACATACCATTGACCGACTGCGATATCCATCAGAGGAACGGGACTATCTTCTCTTAGCCATACTTTTTTATAAAATAGATGATGAAAGTCATTGGTTGCAACCATACCTAGTGTAATGGAAGGGATTACAAACAGCGCGGCAGTTACCTTTTTGGATAACGTTTTTCCTGTGTACTTTATCATCAACATGAGGCCAAGAGATGCGGAGAAGGGCATGCCTATATACTCCACGGTGGTCCAAAACAACATCTGCTCCAGCGTGTCGCTGGCTAGCTCAATTGCATAACCAAAAGTATATATGGAGAGTGCTGCTGTGTAGAGAATGAATATTTTGGAACTGGGAATCTTGGATCTTCTGAAATAGGTATATAAACACAAAAAGACATTCAGCACGGCTGAAGTAGCGACGAGTGTTATATATGTATTAATATGCGATTCCATTGTCAGGTCTCCATGTTAGGTTAGAATGATTAAACCAATAAAGATGAGAGTTAAAGCACATCAGTATACTGTACATTGTACATCAGCCCAAGCGGCATAGGAATACACTTTGTATCATGAAACAGTCTAATTTCGAATAAATTTCGAATTTTGGCCAAACAGCCATTAAAGCAAATCGGTTGTTTGATATCCAAAGAGAGTGGTAAATAACGATTAGAGACAGCACGGCGAGGCTTAAGTTGCTGTTCATCGCAGAAGAATAATCTGAACTGTTCATGCCATCCTACAGAATGAGACTTTTTCAGAGAACGAAAGACAAGGAAGGTTACAGTTAGAGTCCATGTCTTCTGTAATCCAAACATGTTCACATTTTGAGAGGAGAATGTTAGATGTCAACCAACACACAACAAAATCAAAAAACAATGCCAGCACAGCATCAGGATCAACGCCCCGGTATTGAATCGGAGATGCATCCCAGACCGGAATTTGAGAAGCCTGAATACAAGGCAGCAGGTAAACTGACGGGTAAGGTGGCCCTTATTACAGGGGGTGACAGCGGAATTGGACGTGCTGTTGCTGTTACGTATGCCAAGGAAGGCGCGGATGTCGCCATTGTATACCTGAGCGAGCACGAAGATGCCAAGGAAACGAAACGTCAGGTCGAACAAGAAGGACGCAAGTGCATCTTGATTGCAGGTGACATTGGTGATGATGCCTTTGCGAAGAAATCGGTTCAGCACACAGTAGATGAATTGGGCAAACTGGACATTGTCGTGAATAACGCAGCAGAACAGCATCCACAGCAGAATCTGGAGGATATTACGCCAGAACAGTTGGAGCGTACATTCCGTACCAATATCTTCGGCATGTTCTATGTGACGCAGGCAGCCCTGCCACATCTGAAGACGGGCAGTACGATTATTAATACAACCTCCATCACAGCTTATCGCGGAAGCCCAACCCTGCTTGACTATTCATCTACCAAAGGAGCAATCACTTCGTTCACTCGTTCGCTATCGATGAATGTGATTGAGAAGGGAATTCGTGTCAATGCCGTTGCACCAGGGCCGATCTGGACACCACTCATTCCATCCACATTTGATGAGAAAAAAGTAAGTGAATTCGGCGCAACGCAGCCAATGAAGCGGCCGGGACAACCGGATGAACTGGCTCCCGCCTATGTATATCTTGCTTCAGATGATTCCTCGTATGTGAGCGGACAGGTGATGCATGTGAATGGCGGCGAAGTGGTGAACGGATAATACGTAATGAACGTTTAGACTCAGGATAGGATTGATTATATAGAGAGGCGTATCGTTTTCAGCATGGCTGAGCGGTGCGTCTTTTTTTATATCAGGTGGATATGTAAGCCAAAATGCGGTTTAGCACCTGTTTACAAAAGTCGGCATCTCTGTTGATACAACTATGATAATTTATTAATAGCCATGTCTGATCTCAGTTGAATAGCATATTGCAAAGTACTGACTGAAAAGATTGGAAGCTCCCTAATCTGTGATATGATAGATCGAGCAATTATACTCGGAGGGGCAAGTCATATCACAATGAGCAAACAGAATGCAGCACATTATATATGGGATGCACAGTGCGATGATGAATCAGAGCGACGAAGAAGTGGAGTTTCTCGTGATTTCCAATCCGGGTACCCGTGGGGACCGAATTGAACTGGATTCAATGTAGAGCAATTCATTAGATATTAATCTGAACATAAAGGAAGAGATAGATGAGACCGTTCCGAATTCGCCTTGCCATCATTATGATGGTGCTGATCGGCGTATCCGTCATTGTGGCTGGATATACGATGGGCAGAGTGTTTAAAACTACGCATACTACCGCACTGGAGCAAACGATGGTGCGCGAGATTAATCTGCTCAAAGCTACATTCCCGTTTCATGATGCAAGCGATCCAACCTCGGAAGCCACACGAAAATATTATTCAGATCGGGCGCTGGAATTGGATCGTCTGACGGATTCCCGGGTAACCTTCATCAATAAAGACGGCATGGTCATTGGAGATTCCGAGAGTGATCCGGCATCCATGGATAATCACCTGAACCGTGAGGAGATTAAGGGTGCCGTCGGAGATGGATACGGCCAATCCATACGTTACAGTGAGACATTGGGACAAGAC
Source organism: Paenibacillus xylanexedens (assembly GCF_017874615.1). Classification (GTDB taxonomy): domain Bacteria; phylum Bacillota; class Bacilli; order Paenibacillales; family Paenibacillaceae; genus Paenibacillus; species Paenibacillus xylanexedens. The sequence goes on along the minus strand of NZ_JAGIKV010000002.1, from coordinate 31,058 downwards.
ATGCTGTATGTAGCACTACCTGTGAATTCGGATCAAAGCGACATGATTGAAATCCCTAGCGGCAAATTTGATGGTTATATTCGTCTATCCATGAGTCTACAGGCTGTGGATCAAGGGCTTCAGCGTGGTTGGATGATTATGTTTGCTGCACTTGGATTATTGTTCTTAATTGTCGCATTTGTCAGTTATCGGGTTGCACGTGGATTAACCTCCCCGATTGAGCATATTACAAAAGTGGCTCATCGGATCACCAAGCTGGAATACGATGCCAGAGTTGATGTAACGCGTAGAGATGAGATCGGACAGCTGGGGCTTGCGATAAATGGAATGGCAGACAGCTTGCAGTCCCAGCTGAAGACGATCCGTGACAATGAAGCGTTGTTACAGAGTGTCCTCGCGAACATGACCGGAGGTATTGTCATGATCGACGCAGGGCAATCCATTGCACTGGTCAATCGGGAAGCGGAGCGTATGCTTGGTATTCAGGCAGGAAAGGTTACGAGTAAGCCTTATACTGAATTGAAAAGACACTACGAATTAACACGTACCATTGAAGAGAGTGTTGCACTGAAAGAACGGATGCATGAAGAAGTAAGTGTGTTCAACCCGGAGGAAAAACTGATCCGTATTGATGGAGTACCGATGTCCGAAGATGATGGCGGGTATCGAGGCATGTTGTTCCTGTTGCAGGACGTGACGGCGATTCGCCGATTGGAGTCCATGCGCAGTGAGTTTGTTGCAAATGTCTCTCATGAGCTCAAGACACCAGTCGCTGCGGTCAAAGGGTTTGCCGAAACGTTGCTCAGCGGCGGGGTACAGGATAAGGAGACAGAGCGATCATTCCTGAAAATCATCTATGATGAAGGAGATCGACTTAACCGATTAATTGGGGATATTCTGGAGTTATCCAAAATTGAATCGAAACGCGCACCGCTGCAATGCTCACCTGTGCATGTACACTCTTTCTTCGAAATGGTGTTGGGCACCTTGTCCAAGGTGGCGGAGAAAAAGCAAATTCGTCTGGAAATGCATGTTCCGGAGGAACTGTACATTGAAGCGGATGAGGACAAGATGAAGCAGATTTTCATCAATCTGTTATCCAACGGCATCAACTATACCCCCGATGGTGGACGAGTGAAGTTACAGGTGACGATGGATAATGATGATGAAGTTGTCTTTGCGGTGTCAGATACAGGAATTGGCATACCGAAAAAAGATTTGCCGCGAATCTTCGAACGATTCTATCGTGTTGATAAAGGCAGATCTCGTAATTCAGGGGGCACAGGCCTTGGACTTTCCATCGTTAAACATCTGGTGGAACTGCATCATGGCAAATTGTCTGTAGAGAGTGAACTGGGCATGGGGACAACGTTCCGTGTGATTCTTCCATTCATTCAAGACGAAGAGATGTAGGCATCGGGTATCAAAATGTAAAAAGGTTGTATTGTTTTACACCGCGTTAACAAATTAGTGCTATGATAGAAAAAGTGTTGTGGCAACAGACAACCTATGAAGAGAGAAGGGGTATCATGGCACAGCGTTTACTAGTTATTGAAGATGAACCTACATTATCAAGATTACTCACGTATAACCTGACACAGGAAGGTTACGATGTTACGGCAGAGGATCACGGATCTGCAGGATATGATCGGGCCTTGTCCCAGGAATTTGATCTCATTTTGCTGGATCTGATGCTTCCGGGCATGAATGGTCTGGACATTCTGAACAAGTTAAGAATTCAGGGTGTCAGTACACCAGTTATCATTCTGACGGCGAAGACCGGTGAAGCCGAGGTTGTACAGGGTCTGAAGTCGGGTGCCGATGATTATATTACCAAACCATTTGGTGTATCTGAGTTATTAGCCAGAGTGGATGCGGTATTAAGACGTTATTCCAATGGTGAAGATTTACCACAGCCTGAGGACAAGGATGGTTCACGAATTATTTTGGGAGAGCTGGAGATCTATCCTCTGAAGTATGAAGTGACACTCGGTGGACAATCCATCAGTCTGCGTCCGAAAGAGTTCGAAGTACTTCTATATTTGGCTAAAAAGCCGGGTGTGGTACTGACAAGGGATGATCTGATGAACGCTGTGTGGGGCTTTGATTATATCGGAGGTCAACGAACCGTGGATGTTCACGTCAGTTCATTACGTAAAAAGCTGGAGCTGGACCCGGAATCGGTTCACATTGATTCCATTCGTGGTGTAGGTTATAAATTGGTTGTCAAAAGAAAAACTCCCCATCATTCAAGTTAGCAATGATCGGGGAGTTTTATTTTACGTTCATTTAACATAAAGGAAGATTTTTCTTTACGTAGAGGGAGTAGCATGGACTTATCTGAGTGATACTTTGTACCTACATAACCCACCTCAAGATGGAGGTATTACGTAAAGGAGATTGCGCATTTATGCCCATGTTGCTCGAAGTGAAACCTGACCAGCCTCATGTTGTTTTACATAATGAAGAATTAACAACATCTGAAATGAAGCAGAGTGAAGAAACGGTTGTTGCTGAAGAACCTGTAATCCATTTGCATGACCATTATCGTCAGGTACCTGTCGCGGGGGTCCATACGACCTGTGGAGAAGCTGCGACGATGATGAATCAGGATCAGGAGCACCCATGTATTGTATTGTGTGATGAGCAGATGAAACCTACTGGATTGTTAATGCGAGAGACGTTATATCGGATGTTAAATGGCCGTTTTGCCGCAGATCTATTCTACCGTAAGCCGGTCATACAAGTAGTGAATACATCTCCGGTCATAGCAGATATTCATATGGAAGCCTCAACGATTATTGATATCGCACTTGGACGGGATGAACAGCATTTTTACGATTGTCTGCTGGTTACGGACCAAGGCAGACTGCTTGGTGTGCTGACGATGCGTGACGTAATGTCGCTATCTCGCAGATTGCAACAGGCTGTTACGGAAGAGCGCATACGTACAGTAACCGAGAGCAGACAGGAGATATCCAGAATCAATAATGCGGTCACCAAGCTGGTGAATGCAGCGAATCAGACCGTTCATGAGGCCCGTGAGATCATGGCATTGTCCAAGCAGGGCGAAGAGAGTTTGAAGCACGTTGATGCTTCCTATAACCAGGTACATCAGCATATGGAGAGTCAAGGACAACATGCGGATCACATGCTGAATTCGATCAAAACAGGCTCAGGCATGGCACATTCCATTCGCTCCCTGGCAGATCAGAGTGGTCTCCTCGCCCTGAATGCTTCCATCGAAGCAGCTCATGCCGGTGAATATGGACGAGGTTTTCAGATTGTTGCAGGTGAGATCCGAGCGCTCGCAAAACAGACCCGCGAGGTTGCGGGGAACATGTCTTCATTGCTAGAGAATATTGGTGGATTGACCCTTCAGACTGTTGAACTGGTTAAGGCAAGCGGAGCGGAGATTGACGACAGTTCGGTGCATGTCACCGCAGGGGGAGCAACGTTCCGACAACTGAACAGTGCGGTGAGAGATTTGTCTCGTATAGCAGAGGAGATCGCCATGGAAGGCGGAAAAGCTGGAGAAGTTGCTGAGCACATTCGGACGAAGCTGGATGAGATGGTTTCGAATAGTGAGTAATATAAAGTAGTCAATAAGGCAGACATCAGGAATCAGATTGATCCATCAAGCAGATCATGAAGGTTAAGGATGTCTTTTTTACATTCCGTTAACATGAAAGTGATACTGTTTTTACAATGAAAGGGTAGGATATTAAAGATGGCCGAGCAGCGATGAAAGATTATCAGTATCGGTCTCAACGTAAAGGGAGTTTTCGTGTCCCTGCAGCGAAGGAGAAGTGAACATCCATGAAGGACCTCATTCACATTGAAAATCTTAATTTATATTATGATACGCATCACGCGCTTAAAAATATATCGATGGATCTGCCGGAAAAAACCGTTACTGCGTTCATCGGGCCGTCAGGTTGTGGTAAATCGACATTGCTTCGCACGTTAAACCGGATGAATGACATGATTCCGGGTGTTCGTGTGGAAGGCCAGGTTATGCTGAGTGGCTCTGACATTTACAGTAATGAGATTGAAGTGGAGACACTGCGCAAACGAGTTGGCATGGTGTTCCAACAACCGAATCCTTTTCCAAAATCCATATACGATAACGTGGCTTATGGACCGCGCTTGCACGGGGTAACCCAAAAGGCTGAACTGGATCAGTTGGTGGAACAAAGTCTTGTCCATGCTGCCCTATGGGATGAAGTGAAGGATGTATTGAAAAAGTCGGCACTTAGTTTGTCTGGCGGACAACAACAGCGTCTCTGTATTGCACGGGCGCTGGCTGTACAGCCTGACGTTCTGCTGATGGATGAAGCAACGTCTGCACTCGACCCGATCTCCACATTGAAGATTGAGGAGCTGGTGAAAGAATTGCATCACAAGTACACGATCGTTATGGTTACCCACAATATGCACCAGGCGGCACGGGTATCTGGACGCACGGTATTTTTCCTGAATGGTGAAGTGGTGGAGGCAGCTGATACGGAGACGTTATTCTCCACACCGCAAGATTCCCGGACCGAGGATTATATATCTGGAAGGTTCGGTTAAGCGAGCTGAATTGGAATGATCCCGGCATACCCGGAGATGATGGATAAGGAGGACATGAAATCTATGATTCGCAGAAAAGAATTTGATCAGGAGCTTGAAGAGCTGCGTACCTTGCTCAAACAAATGGGTGAACATGTAGGAGCAGCATTGGATGGTGCTATTGAGAGTTTACAAACGATGAACGCGGAGAAAGCTCAGGTCATCATCAAGAATGATGCGAATCTGAATGCCCTTGAAGACAAAATTATGGAACTTGGCTCCAAACTGATCATCACACAACAGCCGGTGGCAAAGGATCTCAGACGTATTATCGTGGCATTCAAAATCTCCAGTGATCTGGAGCGTATGGGAGATCTTGCGCTCGACGTGGCGAAGGTGACACTCCGTATGGATGGACAGAAGCTAATTAAACCTTTGGTGGATATCCCGCAAATGGCAGAAATCGTGAAATCCATGATTGATGAATCCATCGAATCTTTCCTGAAAGAAAACACAGACCTGGCCTACAAAATGGCTCAGACAGACGATCAGGTCGATCAACTGTACAGCCACATGATCAGTGATCTCTACACGTTAATGTCAGAGCATCCTAATCAGGCTTCTCAGGCTATGCTGCTGATGATGGTTGGACGTTACATTGAACGGATTGGCGATCATGCAACCAACATTGGTGAGAGCACGGTATACCTGGTGACAGGTAAACGTCCGGATCTGAATCAATAGAAGAGCATTGCTTTGGAATTGGGGAATCAGTACTGATTAAGTAATGCAATCATATGAATGGAAAAGGACTTTCTCTCAGGTAGGCTGTGTACAGCTGTCTGTGGAGAAGGTTCTTTTTGTGATTAAATGTGAAGTGAAAGAGGCTATTCTTTTTGATGTGACAGGTGGGTATGGTATCATGAGAGTAGATGTAATCTGAAGAGGTTGACCATATAATACGCGAGGTGCTGGAATGGACAAGTTTATTCTCATAGATGGAAATAGCATTATTTACAGGGCGTTTTTTGCAATGCCGCCTCTGACCAACTCAAAAGGTCTGCATACCAATGCGGTATATGGCTTCACTACGATGCTGCTGAGATTGCTTGAAGAGCATAAGCCTACACATGTCATGGTTGCATTTGATGCAGGCAAAATCACGTTCCGCCACGAAGGGTATCAGGAATACAAGGGTGGACGGGAGAAAACACCACCAGAGTTGTCAGAGCAATTCCCTTTGCTCAAAGAACTGCTGAAAGGACTTGGCATTGCTCAGTTTGAGCTCGCTGGATTCGAAGCGGATGACATCATCGGAACGTTAACCAAACGCGCAGATGAAGCGGGCAGACAGGTGCTTGTTGTATCGGGTGACAAAGATATGCTGCAGCTTGCTTCCGAACATGTACATATCGGGCTGACGCGCAAAGGGGTAACCGATATTGAGCTGTATGATCCTGCTCAGATTAAGGAGCGTTATGGTCTGACGCCGCTGCAAATTATTGATCTCAAGGGTCTGATGGGCGATGCGTCCGATAACATTCCAGGCATTCCCGGGGTTGGAGAGAAAACAGCGTTGAAGCTGCTGCACCAGTTCGGATCGGTAGAAGATGTGCTGAACGGCACTAGTGAGCTGAAAGGCAAGATGAAAGAAAAGATCGAGGCCCATGCCGAAGATGCCCGGATGAGCAAACAACTCGCGACGATTCACCGGGAAGTTCCGCTGGAGCAGACGTGGGAGGATATGCAATTCGCTGGATTAAAAGAAGAAAATGCGGGCCCTGCATTGGCCAAGCTGGAATTCAAATCCTTGCTCGAACGCCTGTCGTTCAGTGGCAGCATCGGTTCTGAACAGGAAGCGGTCCCTGCTGCCGAAGTTGAATCCTCCATTGCAACAGAGGACAACATCAGTGAGCTGTTCAGTTCCCTCGATTCCATTGATGTACTCCACGTGGAGACACATGGGGATAACCCGCACCAAGCGAAATTGATTGGACTTGCTGTAGGTTCCGCTGGAACATATACGTTCATATCTCCCGAATTGCTTCATTCCGAGGCAGCGGCTCCAGTGCGGGCATGGCTTGGTAATTCAGACCAGCCCAAGCGCGGGTATGATCTTCATCGTGTAGACCTGGCCCTGCATGCACATGGCATTGAATTCGCTGGTGCGTCATTTGATGTACAACTGGCAGCGTATTTGCTTGATCCAACGGAATCCAATCAGACGATTAGTGGACTCACGACCAAGTATGGTTTGCCGTCACTTGTAGAGGATGACACGGTTATGGGTAAAGGGGCCAAGTACAAGGTACCGGAAGTAGAAATACTGGGGGATTTCCTATGTCGGAAGGCTGCTGCAGTAGCAGCCATTATTCCACTTCAGGAGCAGGTGTTGGAAACCGATGAGATGAATTCACTGTTCCATGAACTGGAGATGCCGTTGTCACGCATATTGGCGGACATGGAGAAACAGGGCATTAAGGCCAATACAGCCGATCTACAGGCTTTGGGCAGTGAGTTTGAAGAACAGATCAGCAGGTTGATGGCTGAGATCTACAAGCTGTCAGGAACGGAATTTAATCTGAATTCACCAAAGCAACTGGGTGAGATTTTATTTGATAGACTGGGCTTACCAGTGGTGAAGAAAACAAAAACGGGTTATTCCACAGATGCTGAAGTATTGGAGAAATTGGCTCCTTATAATGATGTGGTCAAGCATATTCTGCAATATCGTCAGCTTGCCAAGCTGCAATCCACTTATGTGGAAGGATTGCTCAAAGAGATATCCAATCGGGATGGCAAGGTGCATACGTATTATCGTCAGACCATTGCTGCAACGGGACGACTTAGCAGTCAATTCCCGAACTTGCAGAACATTCCGATTCGGATGGAAGAAGGTCGCAAAATCCGGAAGGTATTTGTTCCTTCCGAGCCCGGATGGTCCATTTTGGCAGCAGACTATTCCCAGATTGAACTGCGAGTACTGGCCCACATTTCGGACGATGAGCGCTTGAAGGAAGCGTTTGTCAATGATATGGATATTCATACAAAGACAGCTTCGGATGTATTCGGTGTGAAGCCTGAGGATGTGGATGGGGATATGCGTCGTTCCGCGAAGGCAGTTAACTTTGGTATCGTGTATGGCATAAGTGATTATGGCTTATCACAGAACCTGCACATTACACGTAAAGAGGCTGCGCAGTTTATTGATCAGTATTTTGAAGTGTTCCAGGGTGTCCGCCGATATATGGATGACATTGTGAAGGAAGCTCGTCAGGATGGTTACGTCAAAACGTTGTTGGAGCGACGTCGTTACCTGCCAGAGATTAATGCCAGTAACTTCAATCTGCGTTCCTTCGCAGAGCGTACGGCGATGAATACACCGATTCAGGGAACAGCGGCAGATATCATCAAGCTGGCCATGGTACAGATGGATGAAGCGCTGCGGGAACGTAAGTTGAAGAGCCGTATGTTGCTTCAGGTGCATGATGAACTTGTATTCGAAGTGCCTGCGGATGAATTGGAACTGATGAAAGAGTTAGTGCCTTCAGTTATGGAAAAAGCTTTGGAACTGTCGGTTCCGCTGAAAGCTGAAGTCAGCTTTGGTGATAACTGGTACGAAGCGAAATAATCAAGCGCTACGCGGATTTTCCGGTATTTTACAATAGGCCCTTCCATGTCCGAGATATAAGAAAAGGGTCCCGCTGAGCGCCATCTTCCGTTATAATATAGGGGAGGTGAGAACATCATGCCGGAATTACCGGAAGTCGAAACAGTCAGAAGAACATTGAATCAACTTATTGTGGGCAAAACGATTGATCATGTTACCGTTAGCTTGCCGCGGATTATTCAGCGGCCGGACGACATAGATGCATTTGCAATGGAACTCGCGGGACATACCGTCATTGGCGTGGAGCGCCGCGGCAAGTTTTTGCGTATTTTGCTGGACGGGTTGGTGCTTGTCTCCCATCTGCGGATGGAAGGAAGGTACGGTGTGTACGAGCAGCATGAAGATGTGGAGAAACATACACATGTGATCTTCCATTTTAATGATGGTACGGAATTGCGTTATAAGGACGTGCGTCAGTTCGGTACGATGCATCTGTTCAATGCAGGTGAGGAACTGGTGTCCAAACCTCTGCTAAAGCTGGGACTGGAGCCGCTTGATCCAGCCTTTACGGTAACTGCATTCCGCGAGGCGGTTGGCAAGCGAACAACCAAAATCAAGGCTGTGCTTTTAAATCAGGCATATGTGGTCGGTATCGGGAATATTTATGTGGACGAGGCTCTATTTCGCGCAGCAATCCATCCCGAGACGATCGCCAAGACACTGACCGAAGCTCAGTTAACGGTGCTTCATGAAGCGATTGTGGCTACGTTGCAAGATGCAGTGAATGCAGGTGGATCTTCCATCAAGTCCTATGTGAATGGACAGGGTGAGATGGGGATGTTCCAGCATCAACTGAAAATCTATGGACGCAAATCAGAACCTTGTACAACTTGTGGTACGTTAATTGAAAAAACGGTGGTTGGTGGCCGTGGCACGCATTTTTGTCCGAACTGTCAGCTGCTGTAAAATGAACTGAATGAACGAAATGATGAAATCATAGCACCCTTGGATTCCTCCCTCCATATACTGATATGGCAGAAATAAGCGGGCGTATACCCATACTGGCATCTTCAGTTGGCACGAGTACCGCACAGAGGAGGAGTCCGGGGTGCTGCATCATTTTATTTCATTGCTGGCGCTTGCTTTGGCGCTTAGTTTAGATGGTTTTGGAGTCGGGATTACATATGGGTTACGGAGGACTAAGATTCCCCTGTTATCTATCGCTGTTATTTCGATCTGTTCAGGATTGGTTATTGCCTTGTCGATGCAAGTAGGTGTGTTGTTGTCCCATGTGGTGTCACCGGATATCGCTTCGATCGTGGGAGCCGTTATATTGATAGGTATTGGTGCGTGGTCACTGTTGCAACTAATTCGAAAGCAAGGCAAAGAACAGCTGGAAACAGACACTGGAATGGGTGAGGGAACAGAAGCAAAGGTAACTGGAGTGGGAGAAGCACAAGAGAGACTGTCGGATTCAAAGGGCAGGAATCAGGTGCTCGCACTGGATCTGGAGCAGTCGGCTTCAAATGGATCACTGGAACGAATGGTATTTACACTGGAGCTGCGCAAGCTGGGCGTTGTCATTCAGATCCTTCGCAGTCCCTCCAAGGCGGATATGGATAACTCGGGGAGTATATCTGCTCAAGAAGCGATGTGGCTGGGTATTGCCCTGTCTCTGGATGCGTTTGGAGCAGGTTTGGGAGCGGCACTTCTGGGATTCCCTACACTATGGACAGCACTCATTATTGCACTGTTTAGTGGGGCTTTTCTGTCACTCGGCATGAAGGTTGGCCTACGATTCTCAGCTCTGCGCTGGATGCGAAGACTGTCTGTATTGCCAGCGCTATTGTTAATGATTATGGGAATAATGAAGTTGTTATGAGGTGAAACGATGAATATAGGCTTAACCGGCGGGATCGCGACAGGCAAAAGCAGTGTTTCCGCCTATCTCGCCAGTAAGGGAGCGTTGCTCATCGATGCAGACGTTATTGCCCGGGAAGTTATGATGCCCGGGCATCCCGTGTTGGCCGCCGCTGTTAAGCGGTTCGGACAAGCCATACTGAACGAAGATGGAACACTGGATCGGAAAAAGCTTGGGAGTATTGTTTTTCAACAACCAGAGGAACGAAAGGCATTGGAGGCTATTACACATCCGGCGATCCGAAGAGAGATGCGCGAACGGGCTGCTGCATACGAATTGCAACATCCGGATAAACTTTTGGTGTCTGATATTCCTTTGCTCTATGAATCAGGTCTGGAGGACGGTTTCGAGGAAGTCATGGTTGTATATGTCCCGAGATCGGTGCAACGAGATCGCTTGATGAGTCGGGATGGAATGACTGCAGAACAGGCTGAGGCTCGAATGGATGTACAGATGGATATTGAGCGCAAAAAGCAGTTGGCAGACATTGTCATCGATAACAGCGGCTTATGGCCTGCGACGGAGCAGCAAATTGACTCATATCTACAGCGTAAGGGTTTGTTATGAGAATATTGCGTAAGAAACGTGTACTGCTGTTGATGTTTGTGTCCTTTGTACTGGTCTTATTTCTGAATACTAACTGGATGGCATGGTTCTATCCCATACATTATAAGGAAGAGATCCGTGCCCAATCTCAGAGTTATGAGGTTGATCCGTTTCTGATTGCTTCCATTATCAAGGTGGAGACTAATTTTAAGACAAGCAAGGAATCCAAACGAGGTGCCATTGGGCTCATGCAACTGATGCCGGACACGGCGAACTGGATACTGGAACAAGCCAAAATTCCCGACACTTCGCTGGAGGAATTAAAGCACGAGCCAGAACGAAATATTCAGTTAGGCACATGGTATCTGCGGAATCTGTCCGATCAATTCGATGGCAATGAAGCAGTTATGATCGCTGCCTATAATGCGGGTCCAGGCAAAGTGAACAGTTGGCTTAGAGATGGTGTATGGGATGGCTCGTTTGATACAGTGAAAGATATTCCGTTTGGTGAGACGCGTCACTATGTACAAAGAGTCATTTACTATTATAATCAGTATGTAAAGATCTATAATACGTTCTAAGTATATAAGTAGAAGCACAGAGCAGGCCGGTTGTTCACCGGCCGCTCCATGCTCCTCTGTGTAGCGTATTACGATGCAGATATTATTGGTATTGACCTGCCAATTGCTGTTCTGCAATTGTTACCAGACGCTTCGTGATGTATCCACCGATCGAACCGTTCTCGTAAGAAGTCATGTTACCTTGGTATCCGTCTTGTGGGATGCTGATTCCGAGTTCTTGAGCAACTTCATATTTCATTTGCTCGAGTGCTGCGGAAGCTTTAGTTACCACCAAGTTGTTGGAGTTACCATTGCTTTGTGCCATTGCTGTTCACCTCCTCGCGGGTTGGTAAAAGTATTATGTGTCGGCAATGCGTTTTTCATTACAAAATCAGTACAGGGAATATGTGGTAAAAAGTAAAACGTGGGAAGTGATCTGTTTTGAAGTGTCCTTATTGCGGTTATATGGGTACCAAAGTGCTTGATTCGCGTCCGGCCAACGAAGCAAAATCCATTCGTCGTCGCCGTGAGTGTGAGCAGTGTGCCCGAAGATTCACAACGTTTGAGATGATTGAGGAGACTCCACTGATTGTCATTAAGAAAGATGGCAGTCGTGAAGAGTTCAGCCGGGACAAGATTCTCCGCGGGCTTATTCGTGCCTGTGAGAAACGTCCAGTCTCCGTAGAGACCTTGGAGATGATGGTATCTGAAGTGGAGAAATCTCTGCGTAATACAGCTGATGCTGAAGTTGAGAGTCGCCAGATTGGTGAGCTATTGATGGAACAGTTGTTTCCAGTTGATGAAGTGGCGTATGTCCGTTTTGCGTCGGTATACCGCCAGTTCAAAGATATCAATATGTTCATGAAAGAACTAAAATCCCTGTTGTCCAAAGACAATCTGGAGGAGTAGTGAAGTGGGTAAGGGGAGAAGAGCAGTCTGGGGTTCCAGTCCGTGTGTGCCAGTGAAATCGGTTGTTCTTCTCCAATCACTTTGGAGCATGAAAAAGTGTTTGACAGCGAAAGCTGGATTTTATATGATATAGGAGTCGCCTGTGGAACGTAGCAGCGCTGGACAAGTTATCTATTTCATTTCCTGGGGCCTTAGCTCAGCTGGGAGAGCGCATCGCTGGCAGCGATGAGGTCAGGGGTTCGATCCCCCTAGGCTCCATAACTCGTAGAGAATCCGCTAATATAGCGGGTTTTTTCGTTTGTCTAGACGTTGACTGTTAACGTGGACACCTTGCAGATATGCGCTCCACGCATCGCACACGCGCCTAACCGTTCGCTTTCTTACAGCAATTATTATAGAAGGAGACGGTATGGAATGGATAAATGTAAAGGAAGAACAATTAAGAGTGAGCTCACATCAACGCGCTTACAACATTCGTTAGACTACCTGTTTGATTAATACTACCAAGCGAAGAAATCCGAGGGTCGTGCGGAGAATACGCTAAAGACATACGTACAGAATTACAATTACTTCTGCGAATCTCTGGATGAACGTAAGATCATTCGAGACATTCGGAATATCAACGTTGAAGTTGGGCGTGACTACATAAATTGGTTACGTGATGAAAGACGGAGATTTAGTGATAACTGTAACGTTCCGTAATCTGTCTGTACTGTAGGACTGCTTCCGAATCAATTAACACGCGGATTAAGGACATGAAAACGATGTTCAAGTTACTTAAAGAAGAGGACGTTATTGAAGCGGACCCGTTTACGTACTTAAAGAACGTACAGGATATTGGGAAGGATATTGAGGTACTTACCGCGGAGGAGATGAGCGACCTTCTAAAAGCGCCAAACCAGCGCAAATACAGTGACTTCCGTGATTTTGTTGTAATAGATCTGCTGATTGACGGGATGTTACGTGTAGACGAGGCGTTAACATTACGCAAGACTGACGTAGACTTCACCGCATGTTGTGCAACTTTACGACGGGAAATGACCAAGACGCGTAAGCCTCGAATTGTACCGATCACAAAACGAACTGCTAAGCTGATGCAAGAGTAAATCCGCGAACCAACGGAGTTTGGAAGTGAATATATATTCCTCAATAATTACGGGGAACGGTTGGGTCGGAATCACTTCCGTCACCAATTAAAGAAATATGCGGATAGGGCGGGGATTGAGAAGCGCGTGTATCCGCATTTGTTAAGGCATTCAGGGGCAACGCTCTTCTTAGAGGAAGGCGGCTCACAACGTCATTTGCAAGTGATTCTGGGTCACGCGGACGGTCGTATGACCGCTCATTATATGCATTTATCCGATAAGAACGTGAAGAAGAACCATGACGAGTTTTCTCCGCTAAACGCGGTTATTGGGAAACTGGAAAAGCCTAGAAGAACTAAACTGTAGGCTAACAAGGACCATTCTTCCCCTTACTCCCTCTCAGTAATTATGAATTAAACCTTTTAATAGGCAAACTGTACACACTCGCCCGCAGCGGATACTAACTCCAGTTCGCGGGCTTTTTGTCGTTACGGGAGCGCATCGCTGCAACTATTAATTTCGCATACCTGCGCAATCTATTTTGCGCAACGTCGATACATTTCTTCCCGCTTGCCCTCTCCGCCACTCCCGCTCTATACTAAGAACGAATGTTCTAAACACGAAATTAAACGGAGGCCACCGACCATGATCGATATCACCGACGCATACTGCGCGCATATCATACTGCCGCATGTCTTTTCCGCATCCGAACGTGACATCGCGCTTATTAACACGACGCTCAAGACGCCGGGCCCGTATGTCGATGCAATTGCGGAGGCCCAGCGCAAGATCACCGTAGACCTCCACGAAGTACGCAATGGATTCCGTACGCGCGGCATCAAGGTCTACGAAGAGGTCACGGATCATGACGGCGTAGTGGCGCGCTATAAATGTCGCGGCTACGAGTCGGAAATGCGGATAAGGTGGACGATGATGGCGGCGGATGCGAGCGTGGTTATGCGGAAGTATCTCGGGCTGAATGAGGGAACGCGGCCGTTTGTGACGGTATCTCCGGAGTAGACAACGAAAAGACGCAGCTTCGGGTGACTGCGTCTAAATTATTATCAAATAAATTATTTTTTTGTTGATGACGATGTCAATTTAAGTCCTAGTTTTTCTTCGAAGAAACTGATTACATTTTCATCCCATATTTCTATCCTAAACATTTCTTTATCAGTAATTTCTTCAATTTTTAATGCATTAGCTATGAAGGTGCCACATATCTCTTCTATCTCTGGGTGTTCACCAGCGATAGCCAACACAAAGTGAAAGGGGACCCCATCCGCATGTTTATACTTGCGTATAAGGATACGGATTCTAGCTAATGTGGCGTTCAGTTCATCTAGCTCGATTTCGCTTACTATCAAGAATTTGTTGTACGACCCATCTATGTCTAGAATATAGTAGGGATCAAAACCCGATGGGTACTCTATTATTACCTCCTCCATATTTCCTTTTTCGTCGACCGTCTCCCAACCTAATCCTTCAGTTCTTTTAATATACTTTGCTTCCAACAGTCCGAGAATATTTTCTAGCCGATCAGAGATATCTACAGGAACAGGTACTGCTTTTTCCCTTTTCTTGGATTCTATAGCCGTTTTTTTAAGTCGTTCGTTCTCCAACTTGGCTCTATTAAGTTGTTTTGTTAATTCTAATACTGAAACAGCTAGGTCTTGGGAGTTAGTTATATTTTTTCCGGAAACCCAACCGTCAAGAGTTGGGTCTTTAGATAATTCGCTCAATGTCTGCATGATAGTAATTTGTATATCTTTGGTATCATCAAAAAATCTAGATATCTTAGTCAATACTTGCTTCTTAAACTCGCTATACTTTCCTGCGTTTTCTATTTCCATGACAGAAGAGCCAAATGCTTTAACCTTCGAGTCCAACAATGATTGAGACATGACTATTGAAAAGCGAGGTTTCCCCAGTTCACCGGCTAAGTCGTATTCTCAATGGGTATAACTATTTCCGCTAGTCTCCTCAATGGCTCCGTACCTTCCTCCAAGTATTAACAAATATACATCAGATTCCTCGATCCATTTTCTTATTGTATCTTTCTGTGACTGATCTCCTGAGCGAAATAATTCCATCCCAGCGGGAATGTGTGAAGCTTTTAGAATAGCTTCAACTGCAGCTTGTCTTTCCTCTTGCAAATCGGTGAAAGTAGACGAAACAAAAACTTGTAGTTTCTTTGTCATTTGATCTCTCCTTATGTATAGGACTTTAATTATAAACTAAAGAGGACCCTTTGATAGTTAAAGGTCCTCTTTAGTTTATTTATCAATTTCGCGATCTCTATCGGTTATGTATTCGATTAAGTCGCCAGGCAGCACACCCAACTTTTCACATAGGGTATGGAGCGCTGGGAAATCTATCAGCGCGTTGGCGTTCAACGCGATCGCCTTTACAGTATTGCGATTATGCCGGTAATTTGAACGACGTCTTTCTGTTCAAGTCCGCGTTCCTTCATTATCTTATCAAGCGAGAACCGGATAGTCACAAAAATTCTTCCAAAAATAATGGTAGTAAACTAGTAGACATCTTATACGCATATCGTAACAAAAGGTTTCATCATTATCAAGCAACATCGTAATGGTCCGCATTAAATCCCACAAGGAGGAACGAAATTATGTCTAACATTACCGTAGTCACCAAGGTCGACGACTTTGACGGCCCATTCAGCATCGAATACATCAGCACACTAATAGATGATAATCACGCGATTTACATTGACTCTGATTACAAATATCGCCGTTAGGAGCGTGTTGATTTTGACGGTACAGAGTACGTTACATCATACGGCGAGCCTATCATTTTCGACCTGACGGTTGAGGACCTGAGCTTCATTGATAACATTCACAATATGAGCGCGATCGAACTACTTTCTATATTTATCCGTAAAGGGGATACGCAAAATGAAACTCACCTTTAATAATACTCAAACTATGTCTAACAAAATCGAATCGAGCGTACATGGTCAGAGGTTTTTAAACGTTAATCTGAGGAAGTGAAGCGAATTGTCCAACGCAATCTGGCGTCTAAACGCCGATACCATCGCATATTTTACGGAAGATCCAGAAGTCATCGCAAAGATTCACCGAAGCTACAGTGATTTTATCGTCATGGCTACGTACGAACGTGGCGACTAAGTAACCGGTATTCAATATCGCGTGCCTGACGCAAGGAAACGCTTAGCTAAGAGGTTGTTCAACGTGGCACAAATTACGTAAATTTTACGTGAATACGGAGCTGGAACAGGCGGAGGAGCGCTAACATCTCGGCTTATTTTGCGTGTCTAAAATCAAACTGGCACAGTCGTCACTAGACCGCTCAGTTGCCGAAGTCGAGGCGCTACAGGAGAAAACGTCTGAACTAAAAACGGCCTTAGAGGAGCGTGCGAAGTTACAGCAGCGACTAAATGAGATTGAGGCGATACAAAGCGACGGACTCGGAACTCCCGCCCTCCTAGACGAAATGATTGATATTAACGAAGAGCTGGCAGATATGGACGATAAATTACGTACGATGGGTTACGACGGAGTTGAGGACGCGTCTAGTAAGCTCGGGATGCTCAATCGTACCATCGAAGAGTCTACGCCTGCGTTACTGAAAATGAAGGACGCGGAGATTCAAAAAATCACGCCTAAGTACCGCCAGGTTGAAGCGTCGGAAGCATTGCTGGACCGATATAAAGAGCTCGCATCCGCTCAAACGCTTGATCAGGCGCAGAAACAGGAACTAGCCAGCACAGTCGACCAACTCCGGAAGAAGTACCCGGATCTGAACCGCGTTATGGGTGAATCCGAAAGAGTTCGCGTCCAGAACATTGACATCATCGGGGAACATATTGCCGCAGAGCGTTCATTTATCGATCAATCCGCGCAAGTAGTTAACGCATACGTTGCGAACATGAAAGCGATGGCCGAGGCGAATCTGGCGTTAGTCAAGGCGCAGATTAGCAACTACGAGAACTTGGCTAAAGCGATGAGCTCAGTCGGAGGCATCCAGTCCGCGCCATTCAAGAAAAACGTTACAGGGATCGGCGGAGTAAGCGTAAATCCAACGCTTGAGCGGTTGGCAAACGAGGAGAGTACGATGCTTGACGGTCTTTACGATAAGCAAGTGAAGGTGTAGCAGGCGGTGATGGACATTTCGCGGGCCATGGATGGGCTGACACTGAAGAAGCTTACTCTGCGAAGGGAGTAGGTTCCGGTATTATATAACTGGGGGCAAAGAAAAAAAATCCGGCGGAAAAGGCAAGAAGGCGAAGTCGGGCAAGGCTAAAAAGGAGAAATCTGCAGCCGAAATTGCTAAGGATCTCCGCGATAAAGCTTATAACGCGGATCTTGCTACGATACGTTATCAGGCCGACATGTACGATTGGTCTGCCGAGCAACAGATCAAAGCATATGAAAAGCTTCGTAAGGCCCATGCGCAGCATCTCAGCGAGACGGTGGAAGATTCGCGGACTCTTAACCTACAGCTCTGGGGTGGGGGTGCCCACATCTTGGCAACCCAAACGCCACAGGAACCGCGTCCGGCGCTATCTGAGCGAGTGCGTTCGCTCGGTGGTCAAATGGCTGAAATGAAGCTCCAAGGGATCGAAAATCAAACCGTAATGAACAGTTTGGGTGGTGAACTTACCATCGTCAAAATGCAGAGCATCCAACAACAGCAGACCATCACTTCTCTGGGTCAAGAACTGGCAGCAGCCAAACTCGAAATCATCCAACTGAAAGGGGGTGAACCGACATGACATTCTGGTCTCTCGCTTTTTGAATGAACTGGGTAACTGCTGTAGCGCTGAGAATTGCAGTGCTCACAGATAGCAACCCATTTGGAGAAATTACACCTGAGCAGTATGAGCAAATTACAGGAATTGAATATTAGTAGAGATGGCACGCACAGAAAATGGAGCGTGTTTTTTTGTGTTCAAATATAGACAGAATTGGGGGACGGATATAGATGCAAACCAAGGAGGTGTGATCGACATGTAGGACAGCACGAACACCCTAGTCACTCTTCAAACTCAACTTGCAAGGATTGAAGAGGGTATAAAGCCTTTGGCTGCGCTGGTGCCTGCGGTGGCTGAGGTAAAGGATGTTTCGAAAGAAGCTCTCCAGTGTGCTCAACAAACTGCAACCAAGTTGTCCGAGGTGGAAGTTACTTTGAAGCGTGCTGAAGATACAGTTTGAAGGTTATCGATTGACGAGTCCATTCGGCTGGCGCATTCATCCCGTTCATAAAACTCGTAAATTTCACAAGGGCGTGGACCTTGTTGTAAGTCCGTCAAACGGCCCTCTGTACGCTTTTGTAGGCGGGGAATTCTTACACGCTAAGATGGGTGTTACTGGCTCAGGATTCGGTAACTACGGCAATACGGTAGCTATCTGGGATGACATGGGATATCTGCATATCTATGCTCACATGTCATCTGTGTCTGTTACTGTGGGACAGAGAGTGAAGTATGGAGGCAAGATCGGCAACCAGGGCAGCACGGGCATCAGCGCTGGACCACATCTGCATTATGAGATCCGGAAGAAGACGAGTCCATCCTTTGGGTTCACTGTAGATGAATCCGGAGTGGTCGAACCGACACAGTACCTGATTAATTATTACAGACAGCAGCCTACAGTTGATAAGGGGGAAGAGCCGATGACGGCAGAAGAAAGAGACGGTTCGAGGATCTGGAAGCCACATCAAAAGCACAAGCGGAATGGATCAAGGCTGAAAAGCCAAGGCGGCGTATGTGCATTACAAAGATTACATTGCCGATGAGACGGTCAGCTATGATTTTTGGAGAAAGCTTGTGATTGATTACCGTAAAGAAAAAGGGATTAAAGTTACCAAGGAGGCGGGTAAGTGATGGAGAATCAAACACTGGAATTTGTATTGACATTTGCTTCTGTGTTGGCTGTGTTCGTTCTCGCAGCGGTGCAATTGGTTGAAAACACGGTCAAAATGCCTTCAAACATAGTGACGGTTATAGGTCTTTTAATCGGTCTACTGATCACGGCGGCCTATCCGTTCACAACGTTGGATGTAACATTGCGACTTTGGGCTGGTGGTCTGGCTGGATAGTCGGCTACTGGATTGTTTGAATTAGCGTTTAGTAAGCGACTAGGTAACACAAAAGAATGATAGACATCATAATGCAGGGAAGATAAGTCACTCAAAGTTGAGTGACTTATCTTCCCTGCATTTCAGTTAAATATCGTTCCATTAATAATTTATTTGTTATCCAGTTAACGGTTAGATCAATGAGGATTTTGAGGTCATTTAAATCTTTGTCTTCCCATTTTCTTATGTAATGAGTTTCGTCATTTCCCAGCCATGTGGCCCTTTGAGCACAAGTTTTAATATCATGGTCAGTTATTCCACTTATACAATGGCCTAACAGCTTACTCTGGATCTCCACTTCTTTCTGGGGCTCGAGATGGATTAGATAATCTTTAATTAAAAATTCCAAAGATTTGCGATATCCAGCACCGCAAATTTCAGTCAGCTCACCTAGTTCCGCAGCAGCAGCTTGATTATATATTTTAATGAAATTGGGAGATAAGTCCATAATTTCTGATCTGAAAATTTTTTCTTTAAAAATTACTGGGTAGGACTTTGAGTAGTTATGTACATATGTTGATCCATAAACACTAGTATATTTTGCTATAAATAAATTGTTGCATTTTTCATAAGAACAACTAAATACAATTTGTAATTCACTATATAGACCATCTTGATCTGCAGGTCTAAAATGACTAACTATCTCGGCAGGAGATATTTTAAAATTGCAGATAGGACATTCTTCAGGAAAAATATCATATCCTATACTAGATTTGTGATTTTGAGGCATAGTACTTGGCATGGTAACACTCCCTAAAATTTATGTATGATCTGAGTATATTCATAAAACGCAGGCTTAACAAGATTCTTGTGAATGTTCTGTAGAAATGTAAGAACGTGTACATAAAATTAAAACTACAATAGAATAGAACTATTAAATATCTGGGGGAGATAAATTTGAGTACAAAGCAAGAATCAGAGGGAGTGTCTACTTGGTGGGTAACGGTTAAGAATTTTTTAAAGTGGTTTATTCAAAAAGAAAATATATTGATGTTGTTAGGAGCATCAATTGCCTTAACCGCTGTTGCTGTTCCGTTCGCTATAATCCATTTCACCAAAACATCATATACCATGAAAAGCTTTGAGGACCTGGGGGTAATTGGAGATTTCTTTGGAGGGACTACAGTAGGACTATTATCACTAGCGAGTATTATTTTTGTTACGGCTGCTGTCATGATGCAAAAAGAAGAGCTGAAGTTACAACGTAAAGAGGTAGAAAAAACAAGAGATGAGTATAAAATAACAAACGCAACAATGAGAAAACAGCAGTTTGATAGTACATTCTTTAATATGATTAATCTTCATCATAATATATTGAAAGAAATATCATTTAGACATGTTAGCGGGAGGAGTGCAATCTCCTTATTATTTGAAACGGTTAAGGAAGTATACAATGGAGAAGTCCTTTTAGAGTATAAGAAAAAACTTAAAACAAGGATTTTATTTTATAGGGATGAATCTATGCGGAATGATTTTCTTTTACAATCAGTTTGGTTTAATTTAAAAAAAGAATACATATTAGATATTCAACAACATGTTCAAAATTATATTCACTATGATGAAGATGGGAAGCCTAATGATGATAGGCTTAGTTTCAAATTGTTATCTGTCTATACAGATAAAGACTCACAATGGATTAGAATGAAGGAACATGCCGAAAAAGAGTTCAATGCAAATATGAAAAAAGATCCTGAATATGTATTAGAATTATTAGAAGAAGTTGATTTTGAAGGTCTGATCAATGCCGGAATAGACCATCATTTTTTAGATGTCTTTAATAAAAATACCAACTCTAAACCACTAATAGATTTGAGAATACAATCTTTTGAAATTGTCTATAACGCAAACGAAAATTTAATCGGACATTATTATCGCAACTTGTATAGAATAATCAGGTTAATTCAGGATGAGACATTTGATATAGATGAAAAGAATAATGAAAAAGAGAAAAAAAAATATAGAGGGATTTTAAGGGCGCAGCTTTCTTCTTTTGAGTTAATGATGATATTCTATAACGTTACTTACTCCAAAAAAGGTGAAAAATTTAAAACTTATTTAATTAATACAAATTTCTTCGATGATCATTTAATACAGTCTGATTTTATATGGGCGAATGATAAAGATGAGTTGGAAAAAATAAATTAATATAAAGTAACAGAAAATACCTGACTTTTGTTGGGTATTTTTTTCTTTTGAATAAGAATGTTTGTTCGTATGTAATACACACAAACGTTCTTATTGGAGTGATGAGCATGCCAGTAGAATACTTAAGTTGGTTGATGGAAGTTACCTATCAGAACCAAAGTGGAAAGATCACGAAACGGCGAATTCAAGTCAAGAGCATACGGTTCGGTCTGATTAAAGCAGATGATTTACTATCAGGCCAACCGAGGACATTCCGTGAGTTGGGGTTACTGGCATGGTATCCAAGCAAGATGGTAGCGGAAGGGGTGTAAGCATGCTAACGGACTTTGAACGAAAGGTATTACGAATATTGTATAACTACAAAAGTGGACGGAGACGATTGCCTACTGTCTACGAATTAACGGTTAAAACAGGCAAGTATACGGCGGATGTTATGGCTGCACTGGACGCTTTGATTGCTGCTGAATACATACATTGGGATGACAAGTCAGACACTACTAATATCGTTATTCTGGAGGGCTGGGAGCGCGAGGCAGAACGTCCTAAGGTTGAGCATAGAAAACAACCAGATAACAACAACAATACTGACTATTGGACTGAATACTAAGGAGGGGCTTATCTTGCGGAGTAGATTGCAGGGAAATGGATTGTATGAATCGTCGCGGATGATCTTGCCTGACCACCGAGAGGCTTGGTTGGAGCAAGAAGAGAAGGCGCTGGAGAAGGAAAAGCCCACTTTAGATGAACAATAGATCCAACTAATACAGGGTAAAATTAACGACTCATTTCACAGTGCATACGCATCCAAGTCACTGTATTCGATCCGATTGAGGATAAGGTATACGAGGGTGTTGTATCTGTGGTAAACACGTTCCTCATGGAAATCAAACTGGTATTCCCTGATAAAGATTGGAAGTACATCAAACTGGATACGATCAATGTTAGTTACATAAATGACAAAAAGAGCAGTGGGTGTATTCCTCTGCTCTTTTGCTTTTTCTGTGGGGTTTAATGTTAAACTATTGTCAGTTTTATCTAATTGTATATTCATAAACCTCTTCTTTTATCATAATTACTGCTTTCAGTGGCTTTTCGCTTTCAGCAACTTCATTAGGCATCTTTGCTAGGTAAAGTAAGGTGGTGGTTTTAAGAGGGCTGACACTTGTAATGTTACTGTATGTAAAATCCGCTCCTCCATTTTCTTCAACAGTACTAAACGTAGTGTAATCACACTGATTATCAAACATTAATGTAACATTTGCTATATCTGATGCATCTATTCCTGTTGTGTATAAGTTTTTTACTTTAACTGTTAAAGTAAAATAGGTAAAATCTTCTTCCGTTGATTCGTAGTATGTATAGAAATTGCCTGGTTTAGAAGGTTCAATTTTTTTAGAGAATGTCTGTTTATTTACAGATATCTCGGCTATCCATCTACCGTTACTTTATCTCCTTTTTTTATTGTAATTGCTTTATTTTCTTGTTCCTCTTCAACAACCTCTACTGATTTTTCATCTTGAACTGTCGGATCTTCTGATGATTCGGTTTGTGAGACAGTAGTTTTTACTTCATTTGTAGCTACCTCACCACTTTTTGTAACAGTACTAGTTTGAGTTGAGCAAGCGGTCATTGTTAGGAATGCAGCAACTAACAAAATACTTGGTACTATATTCAAAAAAATTATTAATCCTCCTGTAGATAGTTTTGCTATATAGTCTATAAGAACTAGTTGAATGTTTCTATATTCATTTTTTATGGTTGATTCATGGTACTTTATTCATATTTTTGGTATACAGATTTTGGAGCTTAATTTAGAATGTAGGTAGAGAAGAATAGGGAGGGTTACAATGACTACCAAGGTCAAAGAACAAATTGAGGAACCAGAAGAAAACTCTAAGCCAACTAAATTAAAAACTTGTTTTATTGTGATGCCGATTTCAAATGCAGATGGGTACGATCTAGGGCACTTTGATAGGGTCTACGAATACATAATTAAACCTGCGTGTAAGGCAGTAGGGTTTGAGCCCTCAAGGGCTGATGATACTAAACACACAAATACAATTATCTTGGATATTCTAAATCAAATTGTACAGGCAGACATGGTTATCTGTGATTTAAGTTCAAAAAATCCGAATGTCATGTACGAATTGGGAATAAGACAGGCTTTCAATCTACCAGTGGTTCTTATTAAGGACGATATTACTAACAGAATTTTTGATACCGCTTCTTTGAGGGATATTGAATACGATCATAATTTAAGGATTGACACAGTGAAGGCTGCAGTAGATGGAATCTCCGAATCTTTGAAGGAAACCTATAGAAGAAGAGAGAGTGACACCCATTCTTTAATTAGCTTGCTTAAAATTAAACCAGCCACAGTTCCAGAAGAAATAGAAATCAGTTCAGAAACGGCACTTATTCTAGAGAAAATCAAACAACTAAATAAAGACGTTAATATTAACAGGACAGGACTTACAATTGATAATTGGAATGAAAGTGGCTCTAGATACAGAATAAATGCTATGCGAAAAGCTTCTGCTTATCTAAATACGTTCTCATCCATTCTTCCGATTAATGTCAACCACGAGGATTATGGAAGAGGAGTTGTAATAGAATTTAGTGAAAATACTCAGGCGGTCATTGTTAATTTTGAAAATGAAGATCCTCAGTTAATCCCATTCCCATATGAGGAGTTAACTATTGAAGGGGATAAATCTGATGAATGGGAATAAATGAAAAACTTTGAGGTAAGAAGAGATACATATGTCAGGAAAACTATTCGGAAATAGGGTGTTTGATCCCTCAAGGACGATCTTTACCAGAGCCTAGAGAGACAACAAGCGAAGAAACTAGAGAAGTAAAAAGTCAACTCAGGATCAGCATACAAAAAAGCAGTAAGGAAATACCTCACTGCTCTTTTGCTTTATCTATATTATTTTTTTGAGACGAATTCATAAGCAACCCAGCCAGATCCGCCAGAGTAACTTACTTTCACCGTTGCTAATTTTCTCTCAACGATATTTACCGCAGTACCTTGTGACACTGGGGAAACCTGGCCTGCCAGAATCATCTCGTTCAAACCCTTGTTATTCCGAGCGTTCATATAATTGAGCATCATATCAAGATCACCTTTTGTAAGAGCAACGTAAGTGTCTGTATATATGTATCCACGATCTCCGGTTTTCACGCTTGATGTTGCTGTGATGCTTGATGTGCTTTTATTGTTATCGCAAAATGTGAGTCCGAAAAAGAATACCAGGACGATTAGGCCTACACTTCCTATAAGCAATGTGTTTGGCTTCTTCTTTGTTGTTGCGCTGGCTCTGTGGTTGCATTCAATATAGGTGTTTGAGTGGTGCTGATATTCTCAGACAACATGCTACCGCAGTGCTTGCATTTAATAGCCTCATCTTGGATTTCCTCAGCACAATAAGGACACTTTTTCAATTGGCATCACCTCGACTTGTGATATGTGCATAGTCTAACAGAACTGAGAATGTTTCTATATTTATGTCATTTGTGATTTGGTTTCTCACAAGGATCGTTGAATTACAATAGATTAGATTAGTTTTAGAATTTTATATAAAAGAGATTAAAGGCTAATTATAATCTCCTAATGAATTACAAAATAAAGCTGTGAAACAACATTTTTTATTGGAGGAAAGTATGAAGAAAATATTTACTGAATCATTATTTCCAACAGTGCTCGCTACAATTTTGTCTTTCTTTTTAAGTTTTATTAATTCCTATATTAATATGCCAGATGTAATAATTAATGTCGGTGAGGTAGTTAAAGTAAAGAATCAATATCAAGTAAGTGTGAGTATTTTCAACCAAGGTAAAAGAGATATACATAAAATTGAATCTGTATTTCCAGATGAGATTAAGACTAATAATATATATACAAGTGATATGCTGATACTAAATCAAAAGGCTGGAAATGGTCAGAATGTATTTGAAATCGGAGGTGTTAGAAAAGGACAAAGCATCCAGATGACTCTGTTTTTTCAGAACCCAATAAACCCTGAGAAAATTAATTTTCTAAGTTCAGAGTTAAATATTTCTGTTAATTACTTCAATCAACAAGTCGATGCTACTCAAGGTAAAGTAGTTAGAGAGGCATTAATACAAACTATAGTATTTCTACTCATATTCGGGAGTTTTAATTATTTCTCTGTAAGAAGAATGAACGAGACAAAAGAATTGTTAAATAGATTTGAAGATAATCATAAAAATCAGATAGAGAGAGCCGAAAAAAATTCTGAGATCCAACTTGATTTTTATAAAGAGCAACTAGATCAATTGAAATCTGTCGTAGCGAAAACGAGAATATTAAATGCTCGTAGAACTTATGAATATAAAAAAGAACTTTCTTTCTGGAGAGATACGATCAGAAAAATCATCTATAATTCAGGGAGAACTGAACGAGAGGCAAATAATTTGTTCAATCAGATTTCCACATATCTGAAAACCCATCAAACTCATAAAGAGGAAAGGGATGTTGAGACTTTAATGCAGTTAGAAGAAATGTATGCGTATAAAAACAAAAAAAAAACAAATAAAAAGTTCTTTACAAAGATTATATATATCTGTTAATATAGTTTCAATTATACTAAACAAATTTACTCTTGAGCATGCGCTGTAAAGAGAGAATTATTAATTTTAAACTATATGAGTCATTTTTCATAAATGAATTATGGCCGTTGCAATTTCAAGGATTAATTAAAGAGCATCATCTACTTAAAAAAAATTCTTAGTTACGTTTCTATAAGTAACTGTATTGACGAATTTTTTGATGATCTTAATCCTTGAATTGTAGCGGCCTTTTTGCGTTCATTTACAAGTTAGTGATTTACCAATCTTATATCATGGAAGTAGGTGAATAATGTTGATGAGGTATCAAACAGCGGTTGGTTTCCCGATGAACATGCATGGGGAAAATCAATATGTTTCAAAGTGAACTGTGAGCCGATAGTTGAGGAGAGGCTAGATCCGTAGGTTTTATTTAATTTAAATTGGATTTACATTGTTTAGGTAACACCCTGAGGCCCACGGATTATCTCATTTAATAAGTTTATTTTAAGATTGTGTGATCGGAAGGAGAGCAACTATGAAAAACGAGACGAAGAAACGTTCACTGGATGAATACGATGAGGTTATGGAGACGAAAGACGTTAGGGAGTATCTTGGTATCAGCAGGGATAAAGCATATGAACTGATGAACTCGGGTAAATTCCATGTGGTTCAATCGGGAAGGAGCAAACTGGTTTCAAGAGAAGTTTTTCGAGCTTGGTTCCATGGAGGCTAATGTGTGCCAGATTATCAAGTTTTACTGAGAATGAACACGGAATAGTAAGTACATGCTAAAGTAAAAACCCTGATGTATCAAGGGTTTCAAGTACGGGGCATCGCTAAGGAAGTACGCGCATCGCTGGCAGCGATGAGGTCAGGGGTTCGATCCCCCCTAGGCTCCATACTCGTAGAGAATCCGCTAATATAGCGGGTTTTTTCGTTTGTCTAGACGTTGACTGTTAACGTGGACACCTCGCAGATATACGCGCCTAATCCCTCGTTTTCTTACCATACTTATTATCGAAGGAGACGTTACGGAATGGATAAACGGAAAAGGAAGAACAATTAAGAGTGAGCGCACATCAACGCGCTTACAACATTCGTTAGACTATTTATTCGATTATTACTACCAGGCAAAGAAGTCAGAAGGTCGCGCGGAGAATACGCTAAAGACATACGTACAAAATTACAATTACTTCTGCGAATTTCTGGACGAGCGTAAGATCATTCGAGACATCCGAAATATCAACGTTGAGGTTGGGCGTGATAACATAATTTAGTTACGCGATGAAAAACGAAGGTTTAGTGATAACTGTAATGTTCCAGAATCTGTTCGCACTGTGGGACTGCTTCCGAAATCAATTAATACGCGCATTAAGAATATGAAGACGATGGTTAAGTTTTTAAAAGAAGAGGAAGTAGTTGAGGCGGATCCGTTTACGTACTTAAAGAACGTACAGGATATTGAGGTAATTACCGCGGAAGAGATGAGCGACCTCCTCAAAGCGCCAAACCAACGTAAGTACAGTGATTTCCGTGATTTCGTTGTAATAAATCTCTTGATTGATGGAATGTTACGCGTAGACGAGGCATTACGTAAGACTGATGTAGACTTCACTGCATGCTGTGCAACTTTACGGCGAGAAGTGACCAAGATGCGTAAACCTCGAATTGTACCGATCACAAAACGAACTGCTAAGCTGATGCAAGAGTTAATCCGCGAATCAACGGAGTTTGGAGGTGAATATATTCCTTAATAATTACGGGGAACGTTTGGTTCCGAATCACTTTCCGTCACCAATTAAAGAAATATGCGGAGAGGGCGGGAATTGAGAAACGTGTATATCCGCATTTACTGAGGCATTCAGGCGTAATACTCTTCTTAGAGGAAGGCGGATCGCAATGTCATCTACAAGTAATTCTTGGTCATGCGGATGGAAGAATGACTGCTCACTATATCCACCTATCTGACAAGAACGTGAAAAGGAACCACGCAGAGTATTCACCTTTGAACGCGGTTATCGGAAAATTGGAAAGCCGCGAAAGACGAACCGACAGTCTTAGTGACTGTCCAGGCGCACAATTGAAGTATAAAAAGACGTAAAGTTTTCACGGATAAAGTTCAATACAGGAAGTTCAAGGTAGTGGGGCTTCATAGACGTTGCTTGTTATTGGGGTAGTATTTATCGGCATACTCGATTGGCTCAAAATAGATCCAGTCGGGCCAATATCTAGTGGAGCAACGAGTGTTGTTAAACAATCTGCGCCAGGCATTGGCGACGCGGTAGCGGTTGGATCATTCTACGTATACATAAACGATGTTTCGGAAACAACGGACAAAAGTGACGGGACGAAAGTTGTAACGATTGACGTTAACGTTACTAACAAGGCAAAGGAAGCGGGCGCTCTTTTTCGGTTAACTTTGCTTATCGCTGCAACCGTTAATTACGGATATCTCCGTATCTCAGTTCTTTCGACGACAAACGATTTATGCTGCATGTATACATCCCGCATCTCCCGGGTTATATTGGGAACGTACGTTCTGATACAGAGGAAAAAGCGAGATGCCTCCCCGTACATGATCGATATCACCGACGCAAACCGCATGCTGGTCTTATTGCGGAAGCTCAGCGGAAGATTACCGCCGACATATACGAAATCCGTAAGCAATTCCGTCAGCGCGGCATCAAAGTCTACGAAGAGGTGGCGGATCATGACGGCGTTGTAGCGCGCTACAAATGCCGCAGCTATGAGTCGCAAATGCGGATAGGGTGGACGATGATGGCTGCGGATGCGAGCGTAGTTATGCGGGAGTATCTCGGGCTGAATACGGAGAGGTTCGAGGGAGAGCGCCCTTTTGTGACGGTGCCTCCGAAGGTAGACAGCAAAAAGACGCAGCTTCGGAATGGGCTGCGTCTAAGTCTTGCGTGTGTTCGCGGTAAGCGTTATGATAATTACTGAATAGTGATCGCGATAGCAGCTCTTGGCGGGGATGCTATCGCTTTTTTGTGGTAGATCTAAGATAGGCTAACATAGCGAAAATTAGAATCCCAAAGTTGAGCATGACGTCCAGTGCCTCATATGTACTCACTTTTTCACCTCCTCTCTGGTATAGATTATTGAATAGAGTAGTTTGTGTCAATGTTCGCATAAAAGAGGAACAGTGACTCGGGACGAAGTATTTGCTAATGTTGTGTAGCTGACAAATATGATATATGGGGAGGTTCAAGATATAATCAAAGTGTGAAATAGTAATAGGCCTCCTGACGTAAAATATTAATGTTTGCCTCTATTGGCTGATCTCCTATGGTTTGACGTCATGTTTATCTGTTGATTTTTAACGCATGTCCAAATTACCATCCAAATGGACAGTTTCAGCTTATTATCGATAATTCGATCTAAAATCGCGATACTTATGGAATTCCCAAATGCTTGCTTAATCTCTCTCAAACACACTATTTTAAAACTTGACATTTACTCCTCTAAAGCTTCCCGTACGGTCATTCGTCAACCGTTTTAGATGCGCCGGATGACGAGATTGTGTGCGGTGAAGTGACGAAATCGTTGCGGTCGATTTCGGATAAGAGCGAAATGGTACGACGTCGTACCAAACTGCTCGTACGATTGAATAGCTCGTGTCGAGGTCTGTCGCGTAACCTCCACATAATCCTCAAGCCACCTTATCCATATCCTCCGGCATCTTCCCGTTGTTGCGCAAGTCTGGGCTCATCCGCGTCCTTTCCGTCTAATTTTGCGTCGCGCACTGACTTAAGGCGTTTGCCAATTTCGAATATCGCTTCGCCATCCACGCGTTTATATGCGTTGATTTCGGCGATTAACGTTGACAGGTCAGAGGAGAGCGCTAGTTCATTCGTTGTCATGGCGGCGCTCCTCCTTAGTATAAGTGGACTAGCGAATTTTGGTAAAACACCATATTCAGAAATTGCATAATCCAGATGCAATCAACTTGTGATGCGTCAGGTAGTTAAAATATTTTCTGGAGTTTTTCGAAATCACTCTCCACTCAGAGGAATGATTCTAGTTTTAGCTCTACTTTTGCGGCTTAATTTGTTTACAATGTTATGAAGTGTTTTGATTACCCTCCGTGAATCTCCTTCTAACTCTCCCATACGCAATTTTTGATTTTCTTTTGCCTAGTAGTTCCGATTATAAACTCACAAACTAAATTTCTTCAAAGTCCATATTCACCAATTAGCTGAAAATTCTCATTAAATACGCACAGTAACCTCGCGAAATTCAGCGTATATCAGCGTACAAGAACGTACACCAACGTATAAGAAACGGTAAAACCGGATGAATCAGTGCTTTTCCAGATGAACTCGAAAATCACGTTTTCTCCCGAATACTCCCGATCTCTTACAAATTCATTTCGGAATTGTCATAACGCGATGATAAACGGTCAGAATAGGAAGATCATCCAAAACTAATTGAACGTAATCGTAAACTATACGCCTGGTTTCGCCGCGATTGTTAACCCGACTAGTAATTGGTGAACGTATAAGTTATCGATAATGCACCCGACGGTCGTCCCCATCACGCATTCACTCCTTTGATTTAATGCAGGATATAGCAGAGAATTTGCGCCAATTTGTGAAAGTATAGACATAATCCACAATGAAAGGACTACGTCTATATGCGCACTAACAAACGCTTTATGCTCTCCAAACCGCGGTTTCTAAGCCCGCTGACTTCCGATATCTAACTTTACACCGCGTAAAGGACCAACGCCCATCGTCGTGTTTATCGACGCGGAACTCGTTGGTAGCGGAGTTTACGGAGTTGAGCGTTGCGGTGAAGGGCGAGCTTTATAGGAGTCTGTACGTTTAAATATGCGGGATGAGAGGGAAATAAAATCTATGAGTACACCGATATTTGATTCGTTATATTTAATAAAAGATGCGAAATCCAGCTTACATTACTGTACTTGCCAATAATCTCTTCAAATATTTGTAAGTTAAAAAACCTGACAGTATCCTTATGCGACTCTGAGCCGCGTTTTAATTTGGTCTAAT
>NZ_JAGIKV010000001.1 GCF_017874615.1 Paenibacillus xylanexedens | reverse complement strand
ATTAGACCAAATTAAAACGCGGCTCAGAGTCGCATAAGGATACTGTCAGGTTTTTTAACTTACAAATATTTGAAGAGATTATTGGCAAGTACAGTTAGTAATATTGAACGGACAGCAAACGTTAGCTCACATGAAATGTTTACGAAAATAATGCCTAATGAACTCATTAA
The DNA here is from genome assembly GCF_017874615.1 of Paenibacillus xylanexedens. Lineage (GTDB taxonomy): Bacteria > Bacillota > Bacilli > Paenibacillales > Paenibacillaceae > Paenibacillus > Paenibacillus xylanexedens. The sequence continues at coordinate 484,653 of NZ_JAGIKV010000001.1, read as the reverse complement.
AATCTTAAAAAACCTCCCGTCCCGTATGACATCTGGGCTTGGGAGGTTTTGATTATAGTGCTGATTCAACGTTTATCGTACAAACCATCCAGTAGGCTGAGGGGCTACGTCTGCGGTATCTCGTAAATCATGGACTTTGACATTACTGCCATAGATCATGGAATCGCTGCTCAGTCGGAACGAAGGGAAACTGTGCTCGGATTGCAGACGTAGTGAGGGTTCAAAGTAAATCTGCTGCTGTTTGTTGATTACAAAGGGAAGCGACCCCGCTTCTACGGTAACATCATCGCTATCCGGTTCGTTCAAGATCAGAAGTACCGCAATTCCGTCACAACCGCATCCATCGGTATCATAAAACAATTTGAAATAGCCTGGTCGATCTCCCAGCTTTTCAGTAAGTCTTGCTTCTGCCAGCGGACTGACTTGAATGATCATGACGTTGTTCACACTCCTCTAATCTCCAATAAATTCGCTTACAATTTAATATATGGACCATAAACGCAGATTAGAAGGTGAAATAAAGAAAAGCAAACATGTCCTGTATATATTGACGCTAATGCGTAATGCAACGAACAATTCACGTATGAATGTTATACCCGGAATTTCTATGGGTCCAGTGTGAAATCATTCGCCCGTCAATGAAACCCATTTCATCGCCATTCCTTATCTGGTATGATAAGCAGGGAAAATAGGGAAAATTAGAGAAAAAGGAAGGTTCCGCTATGACACCGATCACGATATACGACATCGCCAAAGAAGCAAATGTATCTGTAGCGACGGTCTCCCGGGTACTGAATGATACGGCACCTGTGCGTGCAAGCACCCGAGAGAAGATTATGTCCATCATTGAAAAACACCAGTTTCAGCCCAATGCGCAGGCGCGCAGTCTGATCAAAAAAGAGACGGGCACCATTGCCATCATCCTGCCGGACATTACGAATCCTTTCTTCCCGGAAGTGTTCTGGGGTGCGGAGAATGAGGCTCGCGGATTGGGGTATACCTTCTTCCTGTGCAATACCGCAGGCGACTACAACAGGGAATCTGAATATTTGTCCATCCTGCGAGAGAAGCGGGTAGACGGGATTATTTTTCTCGGTGGGCGAATCAACATGCAGGTCTGTCCGGATGACATGGCTCAGGAATTGATTGATATGGGCAAACGTATGCCGATCGTGCTGGTTAATGGCAATATTGCCAAAGGCGGGTTCCACCGGGTGTACACGGATGAAGGGGCAGGGGCAGCCCTTGCAGCTGAGCATCTGCTTGAACTGGGGCATCGCGATATCGCCTTTGTCGGCGGTCTGAAAGAGTTGTCCACCACCATGGTCAAGGTCAGAGCTGTACAGAAGAAACTTCGGGAGCATGGGCTCGAAATACCAAAAGAACGGCAACTGCTCGGCAGCTTCTCCATCGACGACGGCAAACGGGAGATGTCCAAACTGCTGGATCGTGACAATCCACCCACCGCAGTCCTCTGCGTCAATGACAACACAGCGATTGGTGCCATCAAGTCGACGATTGAGCATGGGCTCTCGATTCCGAGGGACATATCCATTGTAGGTTTTGATGATACGCCGCTCGCCAGTGCCGTTATACCGGAACTGACAACCGTATCCCAGAACACGTATCAGCTTGGCAAACAGGCTGTGGATGTGCTGCATGAGCTGATTAACCAAGGCAAACCGAAGAAGCAGATCATTCTGCAACCGGAGCTGATTGTGCGTCAAAGTACAGGACCTGCTGCAAGATAAAGGGCCTGTAATTGGAAAAGAAAGCGTTGACATTTCCTCGAAGGGTGAAATATAATGAGTGCGTGAATGAAACCCCTTTCATAAAGTGGAACGGGTTTTATGTTTCAGCTTAATGAAACCCATTTCATGAAACGGGTTTCAGTGTAGTCATCCATTCATTATATCAAGGGGGGCGTAACGTATGAGAAGAAGTCTAAAGGTCATTTCGTTATTGATGCTGGTCATGGTAATGGGTCTGACAGCCTGTAGCAGCGGGAGTAAAAACGGTTCTTCCGGCGAGTCCGGTGGCAAGGTTGATTTGAGCATGACAATCTGGGGCTCGGAGGATGAGAAGAAGATTTATCAGGAACGACTCGACATTGTGAAACAGACGTATCCCGATATTAACGTGAAGCTGAACGTGGTTGCAGGGGATTATGACCAGAAGGTACAGACCATGATCGCCGGGGGAACAGCGCCGGACATCATGATGATTGCCGAGAACTATCAGGCTTACGCCTCCAAGAATCAGATTATACCGCTGGATGACATGATTCAGGCGAATAATGTGAACATGTCCGAGCGTTATTCCGATGATATCGCAAACCTGATGAAGTATGATGGCAAACAATTTGGTTTGCCGGATCGGGCAGGTGCGATGGTCCTCTTTTATAACAAAGATCTGTTCGACAAGGCTGGGGTGGAATATCCAACCAAAGATTGGACGCAGGACGATCTGATGGCGGCAGCTCAGAAGCTGACGGTGAAGGAGAACGGCAAGACGACTCAATGGGGTTACTATCCGGGTAGCTGGTGGCCGCAGTGGATGCAGCTGATCTACCAGAACGGCGGCTCATTGTTCGATGAGAGTGGCAAACCAACCTTCAATACAGAGCCTGTGCGGAAAGCATTACAATTCATGAATGACTTGACCTTCACACACGGTGCGAGCCCAACACCAACCGAGATTGCCGACATGGGGAATATTGGAGCTGATCCGCTGTTCGCTCAAGGCAAGATCGCCATGGAAACGACAGGGTTCTGGAACATCGGTTCACTTGCCAAGGTGGAAGGAATTAATTGGGATATCTCTCCGGTATGGGGCGAAACCAACGCATTCTTTAACGGGTTAACGATTACCAACGCTTCCAAACACAAGGAAGAAGCATTCAAAGTAATCGAAGCACTGACCACACCTGAAGCACAGATGCCAATGGTCAAAGCCGGTCAGGATGCTCCTGCAACCAAAGCAGGTCTGTCCAGTGATGAATTCCTCAATGCTGAATATGGCGGCAAAAAAATCAACATGGCTGCGTTCAGTGAATCGACGATCTATGCAGAACCATTCAACCCGCAATGGAACGAAATGATGAAGCTCATTAACGATAAGCTGGGTGTGTATTTCAACAACAAAGCCACGCTTGATGATACCGTAACCGAAATTCAGAGTGGACTGGAAAGACTCTACAAATAGAGGATTTTTCTGAACATGCACAAATAGCAGCGACAGCAGGACAGGTGGAATCGGCGTGAATGCGGGTTCCATCTGCTCTCTGCGTCATGGGAGGGCTTAACGTGAGAAAAAAGGACGGGAAATGGTTCTACATCTTCATCTCGCCTTGGCTGATCGGGTTTCTGGGGCTGACCCTGGGTCCGATCCTGTTTTCCATCTATATGAGCTTCACGAATTGGGATCTGTTCCAGTCCCCTGAATTCATCGGTATCGACAATTACAAAACGTTACTGACCGATGATCCGATCTTCTGGAAATCCGTCGGCAATACATTCTTCTATGCGCTGATATCCATTCCGCTGGGCATGTCGATCTCGCTCTGGATTGCATATTACCTGAACAAAAAAATCAAAGGAATCACCTTCTTCCGTATTCTGTTCTATCTGCCTTCCGTTGTTCCGGTGGTTGCGAGTTCATTGCTCTTCATCCACTTGCTTGCGCCGACGGAAGGTTTGATCAACCAGGCACTTGCGATCTTCGGTATTCAGGGTCCTGCCTGGCTTCTTGATCCCAACTGGGTTAAGCCTGCATTGATTCTCATGTCCTTATGGGGTGTGGGTGGTGGCGTGGTATTGCTGCTTGCAGGGATGAAAGGCATTCCACAGGAGCTGTACGAGGCCGCTGCCATCGATGGGGCGAAAAGTACACAATCGTTCTTCCATATTACATTCCCAATGCTGACTCCCGTCATTTTCTTCAATCTCGTGACTGGCATGATCGGAGCGCTCCAGACCTTCGCGCAGGTATTCATTGTAACTGCCGGGGGACCTGACAATTCAAGTCAGATGGTTGTTCCCTATTTGTTCCAGAATGCGTTCCAATTCTACAAAATGGGATATGCATCGGCGATTGCCTGGGTATTATTCATCATCATCATGGTGTTGACACTCGTTGTATTCCGTTCATCGGCGCTATGGGTTCACTACGAGGAGGGAAAAGCCAATGAGTAATCCATCCACTGTGGAGAAGACGATATCCTATATTTTTCTGATTCTGGTCGGGGTGCTGCTTGCTTCGCCTTTCCTGTACATGATCTCCATTGCACTGGCAAGTGACGCAACAACTGTCAAATCAGCCTTTACCTTCGTTCCAATGGAGTTTCAATGGTCGAACTTTTATACCATCTTCACGAATAACAATCTTGGCACGTATCTCAAAAACTCGGTCATCATTACCGTCTTTACGATTGTCGGATCGGTATTATCAGCTTCGATCGTATCCTACGGCTTTGCCCGAATCAAAGCAAAAGGCAGCCGTTTCCTGTTTATTGTGTTGCTCAGTACGATGATGATTCCGGGTGAGGTGACGATGGTACCGCAGTTCATCATCTTCCGTCACTTGGACTGGATTAATACATTCTATCCACTGATCGTACCGAGCTTCTTCGCCGGGGCGTTCAACGTATTCCTGATTCGACAGTTCGTCATGAGTATTCCAAAATCACTGGATGAAGCCGCCATGATCGATGGTATGGGACACCCGGGAATCTACTGGAAGATCATCATGCCACTGACTTATCCGATACTTGCGGCCATTGCGATCTTCTCATTCTCCTATAACTGGGGTAACTTCATGGGGCCGCTCATCTATATCAATGATCCGGAGAAAATACCGCTGGCACTCGGAGTGCAGCTGTTGACTACGGTAGGTGGTGGGCAGATGCCACCATGGAACCTTGTGATGATCGCTTCCCTGTTCCTCACCATTCCGATGGTGCTGGTATATCTGTTCGGACAACGTTATGTCTATGAAGCCAACATTAGCGGCGGAAGCAGCGGAATCAAGTAACCGAAGTGTCTGTAGTGGATGTATGTACTGAACCTGATGATCAAGGTCAACGGAGTAATCAACGTACATGGAGAAAGGATTGTATAGCCCATGGCGCATAAAGAACAACGCAGCAGAGGCAAACGGAGTTATATCCTCATGGGTGTCGCTCTGATTGCTCTGCTGGCAGGAGGAGGAATTGTTATCAATCATTTTGCCAATGAATCATCCAAAACAATTGAGTTCCAAGGGGAACCAGTACGTCTGAAGCTGGATCAGTCCTATAATCATTTTGAAGGTTGGGGTACGTCACTTGCCTGGTGGGCCAACGATCTTGGCGGATGGAAGGATCAGACAAAGGTTAGTGAAGTGATGGATTTGGTCTTTGATCCGGAGAAAGGATTAGGTCTGAACATCGTTCGTTACAATATTGGTGGTGAGGAAAATCCGGAGATGAAAGCTCTTCGTCCCGGCGGGGATGTACCTGGTTTCCAGCCTGAACCTGGAGAGTGGGACTGGGAGGCTGATGCAGGTCAGCGGGCTGTATTACAAGGCTCGATGGAGCGTGGCGTGAACATTGCCGAAGCATTCTCCAATTCACCACCTTACTGGATGACGATCAGTGGATCCGTTACCGGAGCCGTGGATGGCAGCAATAATCTGCGTGACGACCAGTATGATGCGTTTGCCGATTATCTGACCGAAGTTGTGAAGCATTATCGGGACGAGTGGGGGATCACCTTCCGCACACTGAATCCGCTCAATGAACCTTCCTCCGACTGGTGGAAGAAGGGCAATATGCAGGAAGGCAGTCATTTTACGAATGAGAAACAGGCCGAGATTATCAAGAAAGTTGCTGCATCGTTGAAGAGCAAAGGACTGGATGGAACCGTCATTAGTGCCGCGGACGATAACAGCATTGATGAGACGGTGTTTAATTTCAACCTCTATGATCAGGACACGCTGGACGTAATCGAGCAGATCAATACCCACTCCTATAATGGTAGCAAAATGGAAGAGCTGCGCACGCTGGCAGAACGCCAGGGCAAGAAGCTGTGGATGTCCGAGTACGGAACCGGCGGCAGCGAGCCGCACAGTCATGAGGATATGACCTCAGTTCAGGAGCTGGCAGAGCGGATCATGTTTGATCTGAAAATCATGCAGCCATCCGCCTGGGTATACTGGCAGGCCGTTGAAGATGAAGGCGCCAATAACAATTGGGGCTTCATTCATGCCAATTTCAACGGAGAAGAGCAGTACGAGATGACCAAACAGTATTACGGCATGGCCCAGTTTACGAAGTTCATTCGTCCTGGCGCGACAATTATTCCAACGGATGGTGGACGCACACTGGCTGCCTATGACGCGGAACGTCAGAGATTGGTGCTGGTGATTCGTAATGAATTGTCAGCGGGTACAACGGCGTTTGAACTGGAAGGGTATGCGTATGGGAAAACATCCAACGCTCAGGTGTATCAGACTTCACCGGATCGTAATATGGAACAGCTTGAAGACATCCCGGTGTATGCCAACGGACTGGAAGTACCTACCGCGGACAATTCCATCACAACGGTTGTACTGGAAGGCGTGACGTTGCAGGCGAACTGATGATTAAGGAATATAAGTTCAACTACAGATTTACACAGAAAACGGAGAGGACAGAAAAAACCTGGAAAAGCGGAGCGTTCGCCTACAAGCTTTCTGCAAGAAAGCTACATCGGAAGCATACGCTATCCCCGGATTTTCCCTTTGAGAAAAGGGAATCAAAAAAATCTGGGGATAACAGCGATTGGAAGGTTATTCTGTCATCGGAGTGCCAGTGTAAACATTCATTAGTTGAACTTATATTTTAAATGAATAACAACAGGACATATGAACTATATAAATTAAACTAAACATTTACACACAAAACGGAGAGGACAGAAAAAACCTGAAAAAGCGAAGCGTTCGCCTTTATCACTGGATTTTCCCCTTGAGAAAAGGGAATCAAAAAATCTGGGGATAACAGCGATTGGAAGGTTGTTCTGTCATCGAAGTGTGCAGTGTAAATAATCTTTAGTTCAACTTATATAAATAAAGAGAAGGAGGGGATAACTTTGACAGAGAAAGCATCCCTTTTGCTGCAGGAACAGGAGAAGAACATCACTAGGGCTGAGAATGGTGTTCAATCTGAATTAACATACGATGCACGTAGCTTTTTCCTAAATGGAGAGCGTGTATTTCTGAACAGTGCCACGATCCATTATTTCCGTATGCCAAAGGAGGAATGGCGTGAGGTTCTGCTGAAGGCGAAGCTGGCAGGCATGAACTGCATCGACACTTACTTTGCGTGGAATGTGCATGAACCGGAAGAAGGACAGTGGTCCTTTGAAGGGGACAACGATTGCGGAGCATTTCTGGATTTGTGCGCAGAACTGGGCATGTGGGTTATCGCGCGTCCGGGTCCGTTTATCTGTGCAGAATGGGATTTTGGCGGTTTTCCATACTGGCTTGGTACGAAGGACGGCGTAAAATTCCGGGAAAATAATGAGACGTATCTGCACTATGTGAATTTGTATTTTGACCAGCTTGTGCCGATTATTCGGGAGCGCCAGTTATCGGCCGGGGGTACGGTCATTCTCGTGCAGGTGGAGAATGAATACGGGTATCTGATGGATGACGCCGCTGCAAGTGACCATATGAATACACTGAGAGATGGATTGTTGCAACGTGGCATTGATTCTACGCTAATCACTTGCGTTGGCGGGGCGGAAGGCACGATTGAAGGGGCTAATTTCTGGTCGGGTGCTGACGGGCATTATGAGAAACTTCGAGCCAAACAGCCGGACACCCCGAAGATGGTCACGGAATTCTGGACCGGATGGTTCGAGAATTGGGGAGGGCCTTCGGCCATTCAGAAGACGGCGCCTTTGCTGGAGAGACGTATTATGGAGATTCTGCGTGCCGGGTATACCGGAATCAGTCACTACATGTTCTATGGTGGCACGAACTTCGGAGGATATGGCGGCAGAACGATGGGTAGCAGTGACATCTTCATGATTACGTCCTATGACTATGATGCACCGCTGAACGAATATGGACGGGTGACACCGAAATATGCAGTAACCAAGAATCTTTCCTATTTCGTCCATGCTTTCGGGGCTCTTCTGATGGAAACAGAGGAAATTCCAGAAAAACAGATCGTTGTACGTCATCCTGAAGGCATATCTGTACGAGGCAGACAGGCTGATAACCAGAAGATTTGGTTCCTGGAGAGTCACAAGGATGAACGCGAAACGATGCACATTACACTGGAAGAAGGCCGTACTCTTCCCGTATCGCTCAATCCAGGACAGATTGTTCCGTTGCTGGATCGAGTACAGATTGCTGAACACGTATACCTGACTGCGGGTACGATGATTACGGGCAATGAAATGATAAACGGAGAATTAACCCTGTTCATCGTGGCCGCTACAGGACAGCGTTCTGTTGTTGAACTGGAAGCCGGAGCATTGAATGTCACGGGCAGTACGGTGCAAGTGCTGGTTGAGCATGATTCAGCAAGGAGCGTACACCGCCTAGATCTGTTCCATTTCCAAGAGCCGGGAATGATCCAACTGGAAGCCAACGGCACACCGATCCGTTTCGTCATTCTGGATCAAGAGACGATGAATCGAACATGGCGATTGGAAGCAACAGTTCAGAAGGGACTACGTTATGTGATCGGCTTCGATGACGTGGACGTGTTGCCGTCGGGTCAGGTCAAGGGCATGATCACGGATCCGGATCGCACCATTACGCTGCTGGGTGACTGGACCGATGGAGAACGGACGTTAACAGGTCGCGAGTTCTTTGCCAGCGAGGAGTCTATTGCATGTATACAGCAGCAGCTTCCATGGACATCACCGAGTGCGCCGACGTTGTCTGATTCTCCTGAGCTGTCACGTATTATGTTAACTGCGAAGCAACGCTCGGCGAGTGGACAACCCGAAGACTTTTCTCGATATGGACAGGATTTTGGTTATTTATTGTACGAATGTGATTTCGAGAGTCCAACCGAAGAGGTCACTAACCTCATTTTGCCGGATATCCAGGATACTGCCAGAATCATCGTTAATGGTGTTCAGCAAACATTAGTGCGTCAGGTAGGTGCCGTTGGAGTGCAGTTGCAGGTGGACAAAGGGAAGAATACACTTCAGATTCTGGTGCAGCATATGGGCAGATTGAACTTCTCTCCGTATTTGGGTGAGAGCAAAGGTCTGGCTGGTGCTGTGTATCTGGATGGCAAGGTTCAGGATATTCGTCGGGATTGGCGTATGGAAAGTGGACTTGTGCATCTCGATGAGGTGAATTCTCTCCAAGGGGCTCCACTTCTGAGCAGAAGCTTTACACTGGATAGCATGGATCGGGCGATTCTTGTGGGTGCCTTGAGCAAAGGTTTACGTATCAATGGCATCGAAGTTCCGATGGAAGGATATCAGGATTGGTTTGCCTTCCAGACGTTAGACATCTCCTTGTATATCAAGCCCGGAGAGACGAATACACTGGAAATGCCGTATAGCCGCTCTTCGCTGAATCGACTGGAACTAATCACATATCCGAGTCAGGGAGAACTGAAGGATTGGCGTATGGCAGGGACGGATGCATTGCTTCCGCAACAATGGGAGAGCTACGAGGTAGGACAGGAATCGATCCATCCTGGAGCACAGGGGTCAATCCAGCGTGCAGGACAGCCTGGTATCGCCGCAGGTGGCAATTGTACTGCCAATCTGGTGTCCCACACCACGAATGAATCGGTTAATAGTGTTACATTGAGCGAGAAGTCTCACCCTGTATCCAATCATACTCCAATCCGAGGATCGTATGGTCAGCCGGTCTGGTACCGCTGGCGTTTCGCGAAGCCTGCGGTTTCGGAGCATCATAAAGTGAACCTGATGCTTCGCCTGACCGGGATGAGCAAAGGAACCATTCACCTGAACGGACATCATCTGGGCCGTTACTGGCAGATTGGTCCGCAAGAGGATTACAAGATTCCAGTAGCATGGCTACAGGAAGAGAATGAATTACTTTTGTTCGATGAAGAAGGCAGAACGCCAGAACGGGTACGATTCCTGTTGGACGCATTATCCCGTTATCCGTGGGTTGTGGTGGAATAGTTCATGTATGGATCGATAGCTGTCTTACCGATCCAACTATGGTTGAGAACAAGAACTGAATCGAGATAGTTCGAGTTAGACGCAGCATTTCACCTTTTACAACAGTCACACTACCTCATTTTCTTAGCCAAATAACCCGAGCTTGTGAATCTTTGGATTCAGTCTTGTGAGTGAATTAGCTAAGGGAATGGGGGAGCTGTGGTGATCAGGTTGGTACAACGAACTAAGGTAACACTTGTAGTTTAATTAATTGTAACCGTTTACATATATAAAGAGTGTTCATCCATGATCTGTGAAGGGAGTGATGCTTCATGTAATTGGAATTTGAACAGGTAGTCGTGAGGTGTTGTTCATCAGTGGCAGTCCCAGCCACGCTTTGTCTTTGGTAATACAGTAAGGTATTCCTCTGTTCATCACTCATGGATAAGGAGATGACCCAATGTTGACGAAGAAGGAAGAGGGAATAGGAGGAGTAGGAGTAGGAGTAGGAGTAGGAGTAGGAGTAGGAAAGTCCAATGGTTTCAAGGCCGGAATGATCTTGCTGCTTGGAACATTGCTTCTATTAACGATGTTATTCCCCAATACAGCCAGAGCAGCGACAAGTGTATATACGATATCCGCCTTTACGAACACAAGTGAGTCCAATATGTATATCTATGAATCGTATAATGCAACCCACTATGGTTTGCTGAAAGGGCCAGCCTATACACCTCCTGCCAATCTGATCCGCGATCCCAGCATCATGAAGCACACAGACGGTCTATATTACGTCGTCTACACCACGAACTGGTCGGGTAACACCATCGGCATTGCCTCCAGCCCGGATAAGGTAAACTGGACATTTGTCCGTAACATTACATTATCCACACCTACCACAATTGCACACACCTGGGCACCAGAATGGTTCAAAGACAGCAACGGCAGTCTGAACATTATCGTGTCCCTCTCACCAGGCAACTATCAGAATTTCAAACCTTATGTACTCACAGCTTCAGGCAGCAATCTAACATCTACCTCATGGTCTGCACCTACTGAACTGGCAGGGATTGCTCCCAATTATATCGACACTTTTATTGTGAAGACAGGCTCAACCTATCATGCTTTTACCAAGAACGAGACCACCAAATACATTGAATATGCGACAGCCACCTCGCTAACGGGTCCTTATACCTTTAAAGGTACAGGGGATTGGGCAGGTTGGGGTTCTTGGGTGGAAGGTCCGGCGCTTGTTCAGCTGGATAATGGTTCATGGCGAATCTACTTTGACGGCTATGCAACACAAAAATATTATTACAGCGACTCTGCTGACAACTTCCAGACTTGGGGTGCCAAACAAGAGATTGCAGGTCTTACCGGACTCGTTCGGCATATGACCGTATTGAAAGAATCCGGACAACCGGGTGATATCCGCAAGTTGGAGTCATTCAATGTGCCTGGCAGCTTCATTCGTCACTATAACTATCAAGCACGGATTGATGCGAGTGTCAGTCCGGCGGAAGATGCACAATTCCGTATCGTTCCCGGGCTGTCAAATGCAACAGGCATTTCGTTTGAGTCCATGAATTATCCGGGTTATTTCCTGCGCAATAATAATGGCAGCATCACACTCGTGAAAAATGACGGCAGCACTACATTCCGAAATGACGCCACGTTCAAACGTGTAAGTGGACTTGCTAACGCTAGTTGGACATCTTATACCTCGTTTAGTAACCCGAACCTGTACCTGAGACATTATAATAATATGCTGAAACTGGAAGCTGTCGTTACTGCACTCGATAAGTCAGAAGCGACTTTCCGAGAGATCGGGCAATGATTGGTGTTCGTGTTTTGAAAAATTTATAAGGAGTGAAGTGCATGAAGTGGTTGAAACGAATGAGCTCGCTACTGCTGGCAGGAAGTCTGCTAACAGGCAGTTTAGGTGTGGGGACAGAGGTATCTGCGGCAGGAGCCTACACGGCTGTTGCCGATCCATCGAAGCAATATCAGACGATGGAAGGATGGGGGACATCCCTCCGATCTAGAGACAAAGCCTTGATATATATAGGTTTTATAATGAATAATTCATCTTAGGGTAACATTTGAGTAACATTCGTCCTCTATTTTAAGCTTTTCATAAGTTCGCTGAATTTCGCACTTGTATCTTTTTTTCTGGTTTGAGTAACGTGGAGATATATTGATCTGGTCGTTTTATCATCACTATGACCTAACCTATCCATAATTTCATGCAATTCGGCACCAGCTTCAGCGAGCAAGGATGTATGAGTATGCCTCAAGGAATGAGGGGTCAAATTATCACCCAACTTACATAATTGTAATAAACGTGACATTCTATTGCCTATTCTTCCACCGGCTAATGGATAACCAGGATGATTTATTGTTTGCGCCATAACAAAGTCTTTATCGTGGTACGTGTTTCTGAACTTCATTTTAATTTCGTTTTGCCGTTTTTTGTGGGCGAGTAGTAGTTCCATTACTTCCGGAGGGACAGTTATCTTTCTTCGTGAAGTTGTTGTTTTAGGTGTGAGTAATGTATATTCTGTGATCTTATTGTTGGGTCTGTATAGCGTTTTGGTTATGGAAATTTCGTGATTCTCAAAATCGATATCCGGCCACTTTAATGCAGACCACTCACCCACACGCATGCCGGTGTAAGAAAGAACGGTGAACGTAATGTGATCTCCCTCTAATCCTTGAAATTCCGAAGTTTCTAAAAACAATTTAAGTTCCTCTTTCTCAAGATATTTAGGCACATCTTCCAAAGCTTCTAACTCTTCGACCGATTTCTGAGTTGTAGGAATATATGAGAAGTCAGTCGGGTTATTCTTAATTACACCGAGTTCTATTGCTTTTTTGAAAATAAGTTTTGCTGTTTGGTTTATACCAGTCAATGTATTGTGTTTGTATCCAAATTCATTAAAGGTAAATATCAATTCTTGATAAATATCGCGTGTAATATCTTTAATTTTGTAGAAATTTAAGTGTTGAACTAATCGGATTACATCCCTTTTTCGTTTTTTAACCGTGCTGACTTTGACTTTTCCCGATCCTTCATAGAGCTTGATCCACATATCTGCAAAATCACCAAAAGTGATATCTTTTTCTTCCACGTATGTGCCTTGTTTCAACTCTATCAGTAGTTGTGCTGCATGGATTTCTGCCTCTGCTTTAGTAGCAAAACCACCTTTCTTTTTCTGCTTCCGCTTGCCTGTAGCTGGATTGATCCCAACATCAATGATATAAGCCCAATTTGCGGAACACTTACATTTCTTCGTGGTGCATTTACAGTGCGGCTTGTAAAAGTGTCCTTTCATGGTTTCCGACTCCTTTCGACGTTTTAATAGGATTGTAATCGAAGTGATAGAAAAAAGCACCCAGAAGGGTGCCTATTATTGTTCGAACTTTCTTCCATACAGGTAAGATGGAACGGTTATACTTGAATACATTATGATCCCGAAAATTAATCCTGACCATTTGTACTCGAAATATAACATTAGTACTAATATAGGACCAATGAACATGCCCCATACAAGGATTACTATAACAGTAAACCAATACATCCGTTTTCCTGGATCAGTAAACATCTTGATTACTGGTCGTATAACTAAAAAATAAGCTAGAGCAAATACAAATGCCCCTCCAAGTATGTACCCCAACAATGAGTAAAGCTTAGTAACTAATGATAATAAATCTTCGAAAATTCCTATGATAAGCTCAAACATAAAATCTCTCCGTTGTACTCCACATCGGTTGCGGTATTTGTCTATTTATGTATGCCTGATCTATTGTAATTTATTTCCTTGGATTTCCCTAGTATATTTTATCGCCAATATTCAACAATTCGTGCTATATTTAACTTGAGTTGATGGAGGTACATACTAAAAGTTGCGTTAATTCGGAACTTTTTCCCTAGAGCAGCGGAAACGCCACTCTGCTACCGTACTTCCCATTTCCACAGATCATCAACTTTGCATTCAAGATAATAGGCAATGAGTACAGCTCGTTTTATCGAGATATTGGTGCTTCGAAGGTTCACAATTTCTGACAAACGTGATTTACTCATTCCTACCTTGTCTGCAAGCCATTGCTGTTTCTTTCCAATCCTCTCAAGATGTTCGGGAATACGACAGCGGACGGGGATAGGTTCCATCGCACTGCCACCTTAATATATTTTTTTATCTTGTAACAGAACATACGTTCCCTTAGAATAGGTATTACCAAAAGGCAACTACGAGAACGGGAGATGGTAAACATGGATAAAAGGATCGTTTTTGATGTGACAAGAGAGACGCTGTTAGAAGTCGGCGTAAGCCCGGATCTCATAGTTGAAAAGATATCTGAGATGGACGCCAATGAAGTAAAACCTGTTTATATCAGAGCGTATCTTACTCTGATTGTTTCTTCCTCATAGATCTTTCAAGTCTTACAAGTCCAATGAATCGCTTGACATCATCTTCTTCAAGCTCGATGCCATCCACTTCAAATCGGATGTTCTTCATAATTTCCTCATCAGTCAGGTTCAGCGAGTCGATCAATGCTCTTGACGGCTCCGATAGAACCTGTTTTCTCTGTTCTGTTCTTCCTAATAAATAATCCACTGAAACTTCTAGAAAATCTGCAATCTTATTTAATGTTTCGTTATCTGGTTCCCGTGATCCATTTTCATAACCAGAGTAAGTTGTTCTTGCCATTTTCAATGATTTAGAGATTTCTTGTTGCGTTAATCTTCTTTCTTTTCTTAACTCCAACAGTCGTTCACTAAGCAAATACTCCACCTCACTTCTATCAGTATTATAACGACGCGAAATGAATCACAATACATCCTGACTCAAAACTCGTCAGTAATTTTAAAAAGACTGTTGACATGACGCAAAGTGCGTCATATAATCAAAACATAGCAACGACGCAAAACGCGTCAAGGAGGTGAAACACATGCGCCACTGGCTAGTACAAATGCGTAAGGCTAAAGGATTAACGCAAAATGACGCGGCCAAGCAGTCTGGTATCTCCCGCAGTTATTACGCCGAGATTGAACAAGGACGCAAAGATGCGAGTGGACGGGCAGCAAAGTTAATTTCAGCAACATTAGGATTTGATATGAACCTTTTTTTTGCAGATGTTGGACGCGAAACGAGTCAAAAACCTAAAAAAACAGCTTAAAAGGAGCGAATAAATATGAACCAATTAAAAGCCATTGTAAAAAATGATCAACGTGTACTCACAAGTGCTCAACTCGCTGAATCTTATGGGACAGACATTAGATCCATCAGCAATAACTTCACAAGAAATAAAAAGAGATACATGGAAGGCAAGCATTTCTTCGTATTGAGTGGACCAGAGCTTAGAGAGTTTAAGACGAGTCATCAAATTGATGAATCGTTAAAAAGGGTTAACACTTTCTACCTTTGGACTGCAAAAGGAGCATTACTCCATGCTAAATCGCTTGGGACAGATGAAGCTTGGGAAGCATACGAAACTTTAGTAGATGATTACTTCAATAAAGTAGAACGCCTTCAAAACATGAACGTCCCGACTACAGTACCTACCACTATCGAAGGCATCCTAGAACTGGCTGTCCTGAACATGAAAGATCTTCGGCAAGAGCTCAACCAAGTGCAAAAAGATAACAGACGGTTGCAACTTGTGGTAGACAACGAAATCTGGCTGACAGAGAACCAGAAGGCAGATATCCAAGAATCCGTAAATGCACGAGTGGGATTCTTGATGAAAAAAGGATATGAAGCGCACTTTCAATCCATATACCGTGCATTGAAATCACATTTCTCAGTACCGAAATACGACAAGATTAAACGTTCAGACTTTGAATTAGCCATTGACTTCATCCACGGATGGTATCCAAAAAAGAAAGAAGAGGCGAACTAATTATGATCTACATCAAAAAGGAAATAAACGGCAAGCAACATGAAATTGAAATTTACGGTGACGAAATATACACCCGCTGCTTCCAATGCGGGAATGAGTTTCAACTTGATGAAGAACTTCTGTTAGATATTTTGAAAGAAGCAGGTTCATTCAGTGGCACAAGGATCAGTTGCGGATGTAAGGCTGAACAACCAATTAACGATTAACACAACATGCAGATATGTATGTAAAGACAAGCCCTATATATTGTACACAATTTCACGAAAGGTGGCGAGAACATGATCTCACGTTACACACAACCAGAAGAACTGCCTGAAATTATGACACCGCAAGATATCGCTGATTACATGGGAGTCACAAGATTGACGGTGTACCGCCTGATCCAGATACCGAACGACAAAGGTGGCATTCCATTCTTCTCAGTCGGCGTGTCCAAACATTCATCTAAACGAGTAGTAAAGAAAGACTTCCTACGGTGGCTTGAAAAACAAACAGAAAGAGGTGTTATGCATGCCTAACTTAAAACTGGTCGGCAAGAAGAAAGACAACATGATCCCGTTCATTAGCCCAGCAGCGAACTGTGGATGCGGTAGTCCGGCTGAGTACGAGGTGTACGAGGGCAAAGATCGGCAGCCGCACTGCAGAGGATGCATGCTTGAGGCGGTAGACAACAGCGTGTTTATCACAGTACGGAAGATTGGAGGATACGACGATGCAAGCTGAACTGACTGAATTCAGAGTGGTTACCACAGCGGGGCGGATATTTGGATGGAACGCATTTGATTACGAGGACTTGTTTCGCAGCATGCAAGCACGTGGACACACTCCAGTGTATGCCAAACCGTTAAGCGAGTACGAAGCAGAGATTGCGGATAGTGAAGAACAGGAACGCCTACATCATGAGTTGCAACAGGCAATTGAGGAGGAACGAAAGACAGCGTGAAACAACAGACATTCAAGAGTGTGGATGACATCCTACGGCATTACGGGTGGGAGGCTCCTATAAAGGTAGTGGAGGTGAGAAAGGATGAAAGTTCCGCCGACAAATCGAAATCACTTCCTACAGATGGCGAAGATCGCAAGCGAGAGAGGGACACTGACGGAGACGTTGAAACGGGTGTACCTGATGAACTACGCCAAAGCCGTTAAACGAGAAAAGGCCGCCGTAGCAGCGGCAGCCCAAGAAATCCAGATAAGTAATTACATTTGACAACATTATAGCAAATGGAGAGGTGAATATCAATGATCAAGCGATATAAATACGTGCCAAAGCATAGAGAAGATGAACATTACTTGGATCAATACGGTCAACCTGTTCAAAGCTTCATGAAGGCGATCAAATTTTACACGAACGATGATGACTATGCTGAATGGCTGTTGGGTAGATATGGTCCTGCAAATCCTCAAAATTACTTTCCTTCTCCAATAGAGATCACATACAAAGAATTGGAGGTAGATGTAGATGCTAATTCGTAAAGCACAACGAAAGGTAACGAAGGCGCGCATCGGCATGACAGGCCCGAGTGGTTCGGGTAAGACGCTGTCAGCGCTACTCATGGCATTCGGTATGACAGGTGACTGGGAGAAGGTCGGGCTGGTGGATACAGAGAACCGGAGCGCTGACTTGTACGCTGAGACGATGAAAGCAGGCGTGCATATCCCAGAATTTCCGAAAATCGACTTGGACCCACCGTACACAACGGAAAAGTACATTGAAGCGATCAAAGCCTTCGAGGACTACGGCGTGGACGTCATCATCATCGACTCCCTGTCACATGCATGGGCCGGAGAAGGTGGACTACTGGAGCAGAAGGACACGATGTCCAAGAGTAAAAACAGCTTTGCAGCATGGGGTGAGTTGACACCAAAGCAAAATAAGATGGTGGAAGCGATCCTGAAATCAAAGTGCCACATCTTTGTGACGATGCGATCGAAGACAGAATATGTGCTGGAAGCGAACGACAAGGGTAAACAGGTGCCGCGGAAGATCGGCATGGCTCCAGTACAGCGTGATGGGTTGGAGTATGAATTCACATTGGTCATGGACTTGACTGCTGACCACATAGCAACCGTTTCTAAGGACCGTACAGGGTTGTTCGACGGACAATACTTAACACCCTCGGTTGATAGCGGAAAACAGCTTCTGGAGTGGTTGGAGTCTGGTGAGAAATTGGTTAGCGAGGAAACCAAGGCAACGATCATGGAGAAATGGGCACAACTCGGATTTGAACCCGACTTAGTAGATGCACAAACACGGAAATTATTCGGTTCGCCACTGGTGAACATCACTGATAAGCAGGGAAAGGAACTGATCGAAACGTTGAACGATAAATTGCAACCGGCAGAGACCGGAGAAGGAGCTTAGCATGCTGAACCGCTCAATTCTAATTGGACGCCTGACACGTGATCCTGAACTAAGATATACACCCGCTGGAGTAGCTGTAACTCAATTTACACTCGCGGTGGACAGACCGTTTACCAGCAACGGAGAGAAGGAAGCAGACTTCATCCCAGTTGTGACATGGCGGCAGACTGCTGAAGCATGTGCCAACTTCCTCCGCAAAGGACGCTTGTGTGCTGTAGAGGGCCGGATACAGGTACGAAACTACGAGAATAGCGAGGGAAAACGTGTATACGTGACTGAGGTCATAGCGGACAATGTGCGGTTCCTAGAGCGCGGAGAGCAGCAGGAGAGCACGCAGAGCAGAGATGAAGGCAAGCAAATCGACATCGCTGACGACGACCTTCCATTCTAATGAGATACCAAGACACCCTATTCTACGACGACGGCAGCCCAATCATCCCAGTAACAGACGGACCATTCGGAGAGGAGATACACACTCATGAATCAACTTGCTTTTGGAATAGTGATGCTGATGTTAGGCACTTCAATGGGGATAGCAATCGGATGTCTGATCCACACAGTACCACGGAGGAGGTAGACCATGTCACTGGCACGCAAGAAGGAAAAGAACATCATGCCCTGGCGGCTGAACCTGTTCGCTCACCACAACCGGAAAGAGCAGCCTAAAGCCAAGAGAGAGCGCAACACGGACCCGGAATACATGACGAAGGAAAAGGTACGGAAGGCGGTAATCGAGCGCGAGGGAGGTAACTGGTGCGTCCTGAGCGGCGTGCCGGGACCCGGCCTTGAGTTGCACCGCATCGTGTACGGATCGCAGGGCGGCAAGTATGAGACGGACAATTGCATACTGCTCAGCACGGAAATGCATCAGTTGGTACACAGCAGCAAGAAAACGTGGATGCCGATCCTACAGGACCATATACATTGCATGAAGCTTGGCATGCCGGAGAAATCACCTATTCAAAAATACCCTAGGGAGACGGACTATGTTGGATAAAGAAAAAGTATCTGCGTATATGCATGAACATTTCGATGACACCAATTCAGACAAAGATCGATTGATTAAAGACTTCATGGTGCTTATGGAATTCGGTCAGTTTGATGCGGAAGAAGAGGAAGAAACCGAGGACAATGAAGCTTACGACAACTGGTGAGGTAAGGAGTTATCACCAATACAACGCATAACCCACAGGGAGGGATAGAACATGAAATTATACGAGACTTTTATATTCGATGACGCAACACCATTGATCTGTATCGGAATTGACGAGCAGGAAGGCATGGCAGTGTTAGCACCGTTCTACGCAGATGATGAGGACTGCTTACCAGAGTTGCATGTTGAAGACGGAGTGATGGTGTTCAATTTGTTGGCAACATACAAAACTCTAAAGCCGCTGAACATGAAATCGAACGTTACCAGAATTGTAGTGGAGTAAATTTTAAACCATCTAAGGGAGGATACACCGGGTATCCCCGGATAACAGAGGAAGGGAATACCCTCCCTTCCCACCACACAAAAAAGAGCCGCATAAGCGACTCAATGGTTGTTCAGCACATCTGATACTTTTTTAACTTTTGCAGCCGTATCCGCGTTTTGTTCCATTTTAGCGAATTCGCGGAATGCTTCCTGCAACAGAACACCTTTTTCTTTATTCGTGACAAATGACCAGGTATCGAGCAGCTCAATAAAATCATCTTCAAATCTGAAACTGGTAGTCGTTTTGGATTTAGCCATTATGTACCTCCATAAAACATTATTTATATAACGCATTATATCACATATCTGGGCTAGGCCCACCAAAGGAGAGATAACACACATGTTAAACGTTGATTGGAAAATGACAATTGGCTTCCCTGGGGCAGAACGTGAAGGAACAGTTGAGATTGATCCTGCTGAATTGGAAGGTAAGTCTGAGGCGGAACAGGATGAAATCATCTATAAGGAAATTTGGCAAGATGCGATGCAGTACGTGGATGTATTCCCAACGCGCAAGTACAAAGACGAGGATTGAGGCTCCGGCCTCTAACCAAGGAGGGATATACATGGACTACAGCTTTCTTTATTCGCACGAATCCAAGTGTATGCAATGCTCACGCACGGTTATTGTCCACGGTAAACAATCATATGTCGTATGTGATAAGTGCCTTCGCAAACAGTTTCGTAAAAAGTAATTTTGGAGGGATATACAGATGGAATACACAATTGAGCGCACTGACAAAGACATTTTGAAGCTTGCCAAGTGGTCCTTCTGGTACACAGGCGACAAGCTCATACTTCGCGGATATCGATTATACACCAGAGAAACCCGTAGACATGGATACAAAATCGTTCAGGACTATGACGGAAGCAGACCGAATGACACGGGCAGAGGCAAGCTCAAGAAGGAAGAGGTTCCTTTTCCGTATCAAGTGATGGATGAGCTTAAAGAGAGGATCACACGCCATGTGGATACGTTAGTGGGCAATACATGGTCTGATCATCAGGAACGGAAGAACGAATTGAGAATGAGGGAGGAAGAACAGTCATGAGTATGCAACAGTTGAAAGAAACGATGCAGTTGCTGCACAAGGGCGGAGCTGTTCCGCTGAACGTGGTGGAGGCGGCCAATGGGCTGCTGGCCCAGATGGATGAGTATGGGACGCTCATTGAACAGCAAGGGAAAGAAATGATCAGGTTGCAGCAGTTGGCAAACAAGCAGGGCAAGGAGCTTGAAGAGGTACGGAAAGACTACATTGGTCGGCAACGGGTGATGGACTATCTCAAGAAATTGTACATGAACAAAAGGCATGAATATTACGAAGCGAGAAACGCACAGACAACACGCGATGCAGAAATCCAGATGAGGTTGATAAGTGAGATACAAACTGAATTTAAAGAAATTCCGCATTTTGATTACGTGAAATATATGCGTTCTTTGGGTCAGGAAGGAGAGGGGAACCAATGAAGGTAGGACACGCTTCATCAAGCGAAAGCAAGCGCTGTGCAGTTTGTGGGAAAAAGACGGCTCACTACAAAACATATGAACAGTCCGACATGGTGATCACTATCCCAGCGTGCGTGAGAGAGACGGGAGACTGTTATGACAGGGTAGATGTCCAATTAACAGCAACGCGGGCGCTGACAGATATCAAACGAAATATCAAGGGTTGAGGCTTGGGCCTCTCCCTACTAAGAGAGAAGCCTAAGATCAGTCAATATCTACCGGACTTACATCAGCATTATAAAAATCGGGGTTATCGCTATAAAGAAGCAGTAAGTTGTCAGCCAAATCTACACTAGGTAACTGACACTGCACAGACCATACTGTCCAACCTTGAGTAACAAAGTTATAAAAGTAACCATCCTTATTTTCGATGCCGTAAACTTTCAAAATTATCACCTCGGAATAAGGCTAAAACAGCAAAAGATGAAATGTCAATAATCAAAACTGCGGAGAGTGTTTAAGGCTCTCCCTACTAAGGAGGATATAACATGAGACTGAAATTCGAAATGTGCAAAGCTGACCCTGAGTACGGAGGGTACGAGTCGAAGTTCACCGATGGAAAAGGACGTTCCTCAACATCATGGTGGGCTAAACCCCAGATGTCTATTGATCATGCGGGGCCGGAATACTTGCGTAACCGCTACAATAACGTTCGGACAGAAAGACATGACCAGTTCATTAAAAAGCGCTACAAAGAAGAAATGATCCGCCTGAGAGGTGATATATAGATGAAACAAACAGCGTTGACCCGGGAGCGAGTGTTGAATGCTGAGCCCGGCACCGAGCTGAACATAATGGTCGCTGAACACATCTTCAAATGGCGCCGTATACAAGGGCCTGCACATGACTATGACGGCGCGGTTGAGCATGGCGAGGTGTTGATACCTCCCGATATGAGTGACGCTCATGCATACGCCATGATGCCACCAAGAGGCAGTGTGGAATTATCCTATTTTATTAATCGGAACTGGTCTGAGGACATATACAGAGCGTGGATGGTCATTAAACAGGTTGAAAAGGAATGGGCATGGGAAATGAAGATGCACAACACAGCCTGTGAGGTGGATGTACGGATCGGACGAAAAGATTATTCCAGCGAGAACGTATCTGAAGCAATATGCAAAGCCGCGTTATTGGCTGTACTGGACTTATAACATTCATAGGAGGGATAGATGTGCCAAAGAACTTTTTAATACAGCTAGAAAATGAAATTCAACGTGCTAAAAATGAACGGAGAGAAGCACTTGAGAAACGCCACATGCAACAGACACTTATCTCAGACGGGACTATCAAAGGATTAGAAGCAGCTAAGGGATTAGCAAAAAAAATCCTGTTAGACGGACAGGGGTGAGTGCTCATGGCTGGCGGCGTTCTGTTCGGGACGTGTCAACGTTGCAATGAGTTTGTCTGGGAGGACGAGAATTGGGATTTTGTCGGTGTAGGTCTGATTGAGCACGACCATTGTCGCTTAGAAGAAGTGAAGACAATCACCGTGACGGGTATTGTGCTTGCTAAAGTCATAAAGAACGGTGTTATGACGCTTGTAATGGATGTTGGAGAGCAAGAGGGCGTCGAGGAATTGGCCGAAGGCGACCAATCGACTGAATAAACTTAACGAAGTGGAGGCCGGATAAGGGTTTCTGGTCTCCCCAAATAGGAGGATATACAAACCATGCCAGAAAAATTCGGAACATATGCAGCGCATCAACCAGGATACGAAGGATTCAAGCAACTCGGAAAGTTGGAAGACTACGTGTATCAATCTCTCACCCACTTAGGAGACGCATCGTATAAGTTGTCTTGGGGATTGACAGTGTTGGAGCATACTGATGTTCCAGTTGAGGTGCAAGAAGAAATCAAGCAGGCGATGCAGGCAATCAGTAAAGTGAAAGAAAAATTAAGAGCACATCAAGAGGAAGGAGCGGAACAATGAACAGACAACAAATCGAGGACAAGACAAGCGAATGGTTATCAGCGCTTAGCGATATGAAAGCACATGGCGTCATCTCATCAGTACAATATGATGCACAGCAACGGAACGTTAAGGCATGGTGGTATGACCGTAAAACTGAGCTTGAGGAAGGAGCGGATAAGCATGGGTAAAATGTGCCACGGAATTTGCACATCACAATTGGACGATCATTGCGGAATGTACATGGACGGCGAAGAATGCCCAGCATGCAAATTGGTATGGGAAGCAGCACATAAAGAAAACGAGCGTATCAACCTACCTGGGGAGGAAGAAGCATGAGAGAGATCAAATATCGCGGCAGGGGCATAAACGGTGAGTGGCATTACGGACTTCTTACGGAGCTCAAGAGAAATTACATGAGGATCGAAAAAGGACACTACATTTCCAACAGCTCAGGCTTGCCGTTTGCTTACCACGTACGTCCAGAGACGGTTGGGCAGTACACCGGACTAAAGGACAAGAACAGAAAAGAAGCCTATCACAAAGACATTGTTGAATTCGAGGGATTTCTATACAGCATCGAATGGGATGAAAAGCGAACAGGATTCTACTTGGCAGACTTGGTGTACTTGGACGATCCAGACAGTGAAGAACATAAGATAGGTTCCTGCATAAGCGAGTCGTTGATTCGTGGCAATCCGTTTGAACACCCACACTTACTAGAGGGTAGGGATGAAACATGAACATCAAAAACTTTAACAAATTACGGGTCGAATCAGCGGATTATTGCTTTATGGATATATCAATGATTGGGGCGGACAGCCGAGAAGGAAGCATGGCAACTGCCTACATGATGAAGTCCAACATAAACTGGATAAAACATAAGGTAGAAGTACGGAAGAAGGATAATATGATTACACTAATCACCTATCATTATGGAGATTCAGAAATCCCTGAATACTGGCGCGATGCAGAAGTTCTATTCTCGTGGGAACAGGGAGAGGGTAGGGAGTCTATACCCAAGGAGGATACAAAGGATGGCATCTAACAACGTATACCTGCGATCACAGTTGTTGTTCTGGGACGACGAATTAGCCCGAGCGGTAGCGGATCTGCACCATGCAGAACAGTACGATGACCGCGGAGCAGTTGAGTGGCACGAGGAACGGGTACGGTGGGCGAAGATGAAGATAAATGATATACGGGACAACTTGGGAAGTAAAAAAGGAGCGTGAGCACATGGCAGTATACCGACAGATACAAGTCTCCTTCTGGCAGGACCCGTTTGTTATCAGCCTGACACCAGAGGAGAAATACTTCTACCTGTACCTCATGACCAACTCAAAAACGACCCAATGCGGCATATATGAGCTGCCAAAAAGGATCGTTGAGTTTGAGACAGGTTACCACCGAGAGACAGTGGACAAGCTTCTGGAGCGTTTCGTGCAGTACGGCAAGGTACTCTATAACGATCATACACAAGAAATCATGTTGGTCAACTGGTTGAAGTACAACTCTATCAAAAGTCCGAAGGTTCGGATGTGTGTCGAGAAAGAGTTGCAATCCATTAAAAACACCGAATATTTATACCGCTTCGGAAGACTATGCAAGGACTATGGATACCCTATCCCTACCCTATCCATAGACTTGGGGGAAGAAGAAGAAGAAGAAGAAGAAAAAGAAGAAGAAAAAGAAGAAGAAGAAACAGGGCGATTTTCGGCCGCCACGACTGATGAATCTATTATGGGAACTTATACAAAAGTATTTGGTGGATTAAACATGAACGGACTCATATCTGAATTTGTCATAAACCTGAAAAAGAAGAACTACGACGAGTCCTTTATAACGGAATTGATGTTGGAAACAGGCGAAAGCAGTTCGCAACCCAACTTGAAACTCATGCAAGCTATCGCTGATCGCTGGATCAAAGAAGGAATATATAGTCGCCGGCAGTCGAAAGAACAAAAAGAACGGAGGGTAAGCCATGCAGAGTCTCAAAGACGCTTTGAAAAAGGAATTCAACCTGGAGGAAATTCGGCAGAGAGCGAGTTCGCTTTCCTCGATCGCTAAAACAGAGCAGGAACCTGAGAAATATCGTTGTGACAAATGCAAAGATATGGGCGGCCGCATCCAGCGTGTTGCCCTGAGTGATAAACCATTTGATTACATGGACAAGTGGGAAGATTGCACCTGCATCAGAGAGCGGATGATTGAACGGCTGATGGGATCAAGCAAAATCACTGAAGAATTCCAGCAGAAGACATTCGATAACTTCGAAGAAGAAGGGCGGCCGGAGCTCATTAAGCTTGCGTATCAGAAAGCCGGAGCATACGCCAAGAATTTCTTCGACATTCGCAGCACGCGGAAGAACAGCCTAGCTCTATTGGGGCGGCCGGGCAGTGGGAAGACACATTTGTCCATGGCCGTGTGCAATTACCTGTTAAAAAAGGGAGTTGGCGTCCACTACTTTCCTTGGGTCGAAGGTTTCAACGAGATCAAGGACAATCTCGACACGCTGGACACACGCATCCGGCAACTACAGCAGGCCGAGGTGTTATTCATCGACGACATGTACAAGGGACGCCAGAAACCGACTGACTTCCAAGCAGAGCAGAGTTTCGCAATCGTCAATTATCGCTATCTGAACAATCTGCCCATGCTGATCAGCTCGGAACGGACCATATCGGGCATATGTGAGATCGACGAGGCGCTGGGTAGTCGGATTAACGAGATGTGCCGGGACTACAAAGTGGTGATAAAGGGTGGAATTGAGCTGAATTATAGATTGCAGTAGAGGGGATGGTTAAGGTGCTCTCAGTGGACGACGAATTTTTAAACAAGGAGACATGGTTGGATGTGGGATTTGGCGAGGTTGTGATGACAGTGCACTATCACAGAGGGTTACCACTGAAGCGAACGTACACCAACGGATTATCTGACCAGGATGATGAGTGTACGAAAGTTAAAGACCTTGAAGATGTGTTCAGCAATCAATTCAGAAAAGCAAAGAGAGTGACTTTATTCTTCAATGCTCCACTATGGGATGCGCTTTATGAATGGGAACACGAAAAGGGCGAATGGATTTTGAAAGCGAACGGGAGAGGGTTTGCGTGAAACAACCAATCGACGACTACGACCTGATGGATATGGACTTTGAAGAATTTATGCGCAGGGGCCGAGAGGCCTTTGCAGACGACACTGAGGAGGAAGCGGCATGAAAAAGAAGCATTGGGCATCCGGCGGACAGATCAAGGAGCAGAAGCCAAAGAAACCGAAGGCTGAAAAAGCATACAAAAATTACGTGAGCATACGGAGATCAGAATCAAGGACAGATCGGTTGATGGAAAGCCTGGACGTACCACTTACACCAGAGCAGTCCAACCGGATCATCGAACTGGCGGACTACGGCTGGCTACGGTCAGACATCGCCAAGGAAGTAGGCATACCCAAGACAAGGGTTAACCATGAGTTGTTCAAACGGAGAGGAGGTGGTGCAGCTTGAGGGGCAACAAGTACGGCGCCAAGAAGACAGTCAAGGACGGAATCACCTTCGACAGCATGATGGAGGCAGAGCGGTACCGGATGCTGATGCTTCTGGAGCGTGGCGGCGTGATCAGTGAGTTGACCCTGCAACCAGTATTTCAACTGGTAGAACCATTCACCAAGATGGGCAAGAAGAAACGCGGCATCAAGTACACAGCCGATTTCATGTACAAGCAGGACGGCCAGACGATCGTAGAAGACGTGAAGGGATTTGCAGCACGGGACTTTTCGTTGAGACGGACATTGTTCGATATGAGGAACCCGGAGCTGATCCTGAAACTCGTGACCAAGAAGAACGGAAGGTGGGAAGAGAAGTGAGTAAGATTGGTCGGTACGTACACGTAGGAGACGGATGGGTGCTCCTCGACGAATCTGGGGCGTGTAGAGGTCGATTACTAGAGTTGGACAGACAAATACTAGGATCAACTCAAAAACGTCTCTATGAGCCAACAGGGTGGTTTAAACTCGATGGCTGGAAAGTGACTAAACCGGAAGCGAGATCAGAAATTGCATGATCGAAAAAGTCAAATGTGACATGATGCAGATAAACCACAAAATATTGTGTAAAACGGCGTAAAAAGTACTTTATAACCACAAAATGTGCTATAATAAGATATATCATTATTACTATCGGAAAACGGGGTGTATGTAGGTGGAAAAGCAAGAACGTATTGAACAATTACGGTATGAGTTGAGCATTGAAAAACAACGTGGGGCTATGGCGGATGCGGGTAAGATCGTAGATATCGAGGAAGAAATTGCATACTTGGAACTGGAACGTGTGGAAGAGAGTCAACAACAGGTCGCCTACATCATGGACAATATGGATCTGGACGGCGTGACCATGCGTGACATGTTTAAAAACGACACACCGGAATCAGCGGAATCATCTTATCAAGTGGTACGTATCGTGGTGCAGAACACATTGTTGCAGCGGGACGAGCACTGGATGGTTCAGATTAAAGATTTACAGGAACGACTTGCAGCAGAAACAGCCGCGAAAGATGTGGCACAGGCAAAAGCGGATGAAGCAGGCGAAGCAAACGCCAAATTGGTGACAGAATTGCGTGATGTGAGATCTGAATTGCTGGACGTAGAAAGCAAACGCGATGCAGCTGTTGCACAACTGGAAGAAGTTAAGGCTGAGGTGAGACAGAAAGAAAGTCACATCGACGATCTGCGCCAACAAATTGCAGTGGGTGCGGTACAAGCGACTAAGGTCATTGACGTTGGTGACGCTATGGCAGCATGGAAAGAGCAGAAGAAACGTGAGGAAGAATCCAAACCAGCCATCTATGATGTTGAGTGGGCAGATGACAAGCGTTCCACATACACGGCGAAACTAGCCGCAACTGACGAAGTGATCACCTTCAACTACCTCGAAAAAGGGAAGTACCGGGAGGTGAGCGCCGAAGAGGCGCCGCAATTTCGAATCAGCGAAGAACCCCAACGTGTTGATGAGGATCTGGCACAATCTGCAAGTGTGGAAGAAAGCGGCGAACTAACGCCTCCCTGGGGCTATCCCGAAGATGACACGGCGGAAATCACAACCGACGGACTGGCTGAAGAGCAGCTGGCAGGAAGTAGTGCTGAGGAAACAGAGGGAACAGTTACGAGAGCAGAATTTGAGGAACTCAAAAGACGCGTAGAAGCTTTGGAAGTGCCGCAAGCGGAGGTGGCGTGATGCTAAGATTTCGGAAGAAGCCAGTGGTTATCGGGGCTGTGCAGTGGTCTGGAGATAACATCGGAGAAATATCGGATATGGAACTAAACTATGAATTGAGAGACGGGAAGATACTAATTCCTACGCTTGAAGGCACAATGGCAGCGGATTTAGGCGATTGGATCATACGTGGTGTTGATGGAGAGTTCTACCCGTGTAAGCCGCATATATTCAACCAAACGTATGAACGAGTGATATGATATACCACCGCAAAGCAGAAACCGTGAGGGCGATCCAGATAACGGATTGCTCTCCGGCAACTGTGGCAAGGGTGAAGGAGTTCACAGGCGGTAGAGTGAGGAACGGGCTGTTTGAGTTTAGAGAGGATATGCCGTACCTCAGTGTCGTTGTAGATAATCATTATTTCAGGGTATTGGAAGGCAAGTGGTTGGTACACTCGCCTGAAAAGGGATGGAGAGTATACCGGCACAGTGAGTTTGAAAAAGAGTATGAGGAGGGAGAACATGGACAACAATCAGTTGACGGAACTGTTGAAGGATTATAGATCTTACAAGTTTGCGGTACAGAATTTGATTGAGGTGGAAGCAAACCGATG
Source organism: Paenibacillus xylanexedens (assembly GCF_017874615.1). GTDB lineage: Bacteria > Bacillota > Bacilli > Paenibacillales > Paenibacillaceae > Paenibacillus > Paenibacillus xylanexedens. The sequence continues at coordinate 455,545 of NZ_JAGIKV010000001.1, read as the reverse complement.
GTCAAGTATATACGACGAACGAGCCTACGGCAATCTGGATGGGTGGGACAAGTCTAGATACAGCCGAATCGTTAATCTGATCGATGGAGCAGTCAATGAGGTATTGAGCGATGATCAACGGATGGTCATTATGCGCAAGTATCTAGACCGCAATACAATGGACTTGGTAGAAATCTCTAAAGCTGTCCATATTCACCGAACAACAGTAGGCCGTTGGCACACAGAAGCTATACGCCGATTGTCTGTTGCTCTAGCACCCTTGAGTTATAAAGATCGTGAGATCAGCAATATTGATTTTATGTTTAACCAACCAGCATAAATGCATCATCTGTGCATCATTCATGCAACATAATTCGCACACATATGCATCACGATATTTAGTATGATACTAGCATAAGGAACATCTGATAAGCGCCGATAGCTGTATGCGCAGTCGTCGTTTACAACGTTCCTTCCTTGCATGCCAAAACTAAGATGTGGTGGCGGAATAGGTAGACGCATGAGTCGATAAGGTTTGCGAATTGTGGGATAGCCAAAAGACCACGAGGATCGTAAGATAGCAAACCATGCAAGGTGCAAATCCTTGCCCACATCAACAACAAATACGAGAGAGTGACGGTCAAGCGCCGTTGCTCTTTTTGTTTTTGCCGCAGGCCATCGAGTCCGACCGAATCACCCAGCGACAGCGGGGGCCGTATAGGGTTGGGTCATTAAGAGGAGGGATAACACATATGAAACTCCATAAAGACGGAACAGTAGAGGGTACACCACAGGAGATAGCGGAGTACAACGGGTTAGCAGTAAGTGGTGATATAACCACAGAGGATCTTGATCGTTCACTTGCTGGCGCGTTGGATACACTGAACCGCCGTGCGATAGAAGCGCCAAGTAAACAACAGCGTGATGCGATTATACGAGAGGCAGATGAGTTGCGAAACAGGATGAAGTCTCTGGAAGAAAAATCTGCAATAGAAGGCGTGTATAAAGAGATTGGTGAGATCAAGCAAGGCCAACCAGTAGCAAACTTGAGAGCTTACCTCACCAAAGACTTAGTGAGCGAACTTAAGGGGCGTACTGGTGTAGAAGTGCATGGTATGGGCAAAGAAGTAGAGTTCTCGTTGATATCTGGATCACTCAGACACGACAGAAAAGGCAAGGCAACAGTTTTGATCATTCAGGAGTAGAGAGGAGGTTGACACCATGGCAGACTTGAGACCACAAATGATGCTGTTTGTGACGGAATATCTGCAGAACGGAAACAACGCAACACAGGCCGCCATTGCGGCAGGATACAGTGAGAAGACAGCGTCAAGTCAAGGCAGTAGGCTGTTAAAGTCTGTTGAGGTTCAACAATATCTTAACAAAACTGAACAGAATCTTAACAAGGACTTGCGGATGATGTTCGCTGAGGATGCTGTCAAGGCGTACAATGTGATGCTCGAGATCATGCAGAGTCCGAACGCAATGGACAAGGACAGGCTGGTTGCGGCAAGGGATTTGCTGGATCGTGCAGGGTATAAACCGATTGATCGAGTACAGGCAGATGTACAAGGCGAGGTGAACCATCAACATGAGTACATTGTCGAGCAAACCATCTCAACAGACCCAGAAAGCGCCGAGCTTCTTAAACAACTCTGGAAGCGACAAACCAGTACCGCTCAGTAGGCAGTTTGAAATCCTGGCCAAGCATGACTTTAGCTTTTTCATGGACTTCGACAGTGATGGACGTGATGCAGACGGTAAGCACCTGGACGTACTGGACAGAGCGTTGATGGATGTATCAGAGGGGAAGATCAAGCGTCTGATCGTCACGATGCCACCACGGCACGGTAAGTCAGAGCGGGTGAGCAAGAAGTTTCCTGCATGGCATATAGGTAAATATCCGAACGACGAGATCATATTGGCTTCATACGCGTTGTCGCTAAGCCGGGATAATAACCGGATTGCGCGAGACACGTTCATGGACCGATCGGGTCTATTTGGCGTTTCCATCTCTGGTGCAAGACAATCCGCAGAGTCATGGGGTATTGAAGGACATCGTGGCGGCGTGAATGCAGCTGGTGTGGGTGGTCCTATCACAGGGAAGGGTGCACGTATCGCAATCATTGATGACCCAATCAAGAACGCTGAGTAAGCCAACAGTGAGGTTGTACGCGACAGTCTATGGAGTTGGTACACATCAACACTGTACACGCGGTTAACGCCAGACGGACGTATTATCGTGGTTATGACACGCTGGCATGAAGACGACTTGGTAGGGCGGTTATTGAAGAAGGAAGCCGATGAGGTTAAGCAAGGAACACATAAGGGCGAGCGTTGGACGGTGATCAACTTCCCGGCAGTAGCTGAGGACGATGATTATCTGGGTCGTAAACCTGGGGAGGCGCTCTGGCCTGAGTTTGGCTTCAACGTGCAGCGTCTGGACCAGATCAAGTCCGACGTTGGCTCGTATGTATTCAGTGCCTTGTATCAGCAAAGGCCATCAGCAGCAGGAGGTACGATATTCCAGCGTAAACATTTCCGTTACTTCAAGTTTGAGCAGATCCACAACGTGCAGTATGTGGTGCTCTCAGACGGACGTAGGTTCACAGCAATGCAATGCTGGATGTTCCAAACCGTGGATACAGCGAACAGCGAAAAGACGATCAATGACTACTTTGCTGTTTCAACGTTCATGGTGACGCCTGACAATGACATCTTGATCCGTGACGTGTACCGCACGCATATTGAAGGTCCAGAGCAAAAGACGCTGATGAAGCAGATGGAGCATCGGTACAAGCCGAAGTTTCAGGCGATTGAGGATAAGACGTTCGGCACCAACTTGATACAGGAGTGCAAGCGTGATGGGATGACCATCCTGCCTGTGAAGGTAGACAAGGACAAGGTTACTCGGGCGTTGCCGATTGCTGCACGTTATGAGTTGGGCAAGGTGTACCACCGAGAGGATGGTGATTGGTTAGATGACTTCGAGGCGGAGCTAATGAGCTTCCCGAAAGGCAAGAATGACGACCAAGTCGATACGGTGTCCATGGCTGGTGAGATCGTACACACGGTCAGTGGACAACAAGAGGTAGCATGGGGCGCCAATCCCGAGTCTATTACAGGCAAGCGAGTGGACTTTGATACAGAGGAAGAATACGACGACGAGGTTAAGCCGTCATTCTGGTGAGGTGAGGTGAGGAAATGGAATACGTACTATTAGCGGTGGTTCTGGGGACCAACGTTTTTTTGTATTTGCAGCACCGTGACAAAGACAAGATCATCAAGGATCTGACCAATCGCCTGACAGCCCGTAACGCTGGTGAGTATGCGATGTACAACAACCAGCAGAAGCCAGCAGAACCGCTGGAGACGCGAAGCCCGATGAGTTGGCATGACGATCCGAACGTGCTGGAGGTTGATGACAAATGAGCACGCTGAACAAGATCAAAAAGGGATTTCAGGGATTGTTCACTGAAAATGGCGCTGAGAAGGACTCGATGAACCCGAATACACCGGAGGAACAAAAGATATACGACACGGTGTACCAGGACTATCAAGTGTTCAAGCAGGAACGACAACAGATGGACGACATCTGGCGTAAGGAGCAACGTTTCTACATGGGCGACCATTGGAAGGGATTACGCTCAGATGCGGTGTCTAAGCTTCGTCCGGATGCGGTGGAGAACATCACCTTCTCACAGATCGAGTCTATTGTCGGCAAGCTGACTGGATGGATGCCTTACCCGAACTTCACGGCTCAGGAAGAGGGAGACGAGGAAAAAGCCCGGGACTTGAACGACTTCATGCCGTTTGAGCTGCGACAGATCAAGTTTAAGCAGAAACACACCCGAGCTGTCCGACGCATGGTCATTCATGGCCCGTTAATATACAAAACTGTCTTTGACCCAACGGTCGAAGGTGGGCGTGGGATGAACCGGTACGAAGGGCGAAACGACATCATTCCAGTTGATTTCGGTACATTCTTCCCGGACCCACGCATTAAAGACTTCATTTACCTCCAGAAGATGGGCGGCATCATCATCAATGTGCCCAAGCCACTGGAGTACTTTAAAGAGCGCTGGCCTAAGCAAGGCAAGAAGGTTCAGCCTGATATTGGCACGCTTGAAACTGATGTGTTCAACATTGACTCAGACGATGGCAACCTGAGCACAGACGCCACACGGCAGCAGATGTCCGGACTCATTGAGTACTGGTATCGTGGACTGCCCAAACAGGTGAGTGCAGAGGATAAGAAGCTGTTCCGCGAAATGGCTGAAGAGAAACTGATGGAAGGTGTTGACCCATCCGAGTATCTGGCAAAGGCTGATGGAAAGATGGAGGGCGTACATTGCATCTACATCACCACATCAGGCGTATTCTTGGAGCACAAGGCGTATGTGTTCGATCACGGTCAATATCCATTCGTAGCCCGTACATTGTACCCATCAGAAGGCAATCCATGGGGCAAGGGCTTCATGCGGGATATGATTAAGCCGCAGATCATGAAGAACAAGTACGCTGAGATTTCAGTCGAGACCATGGCGAAGCAGGGTAACGCAGCCATCATGTATGAGGAAGGTTCAATATCCAAGCCGCGTACGTGGGCTGAACAACGTTCTATGCCGGGTGCAATGCTTCCGGTGGCTACTGGTCGTATGAGCAGTGTGAAGGAGCTGGAAGGCGTCAACGTGCCAAGTACAGTTTTCAACATGCTGAACTACTATGACGAGATGCTGCAGAAGATCCCAGGGCAGTTCGACAGTGCCAATGGGCAGGCAAACAGCAACGTCACCAGTGGTGCACAGGCCAAGGCGCTTATGGCAGCGGCGGGAACACGACTTAATACCGTATCTGACTTGATACAGGACGCGCTAGAAGAGGTGTTCAGCCAGTATGTGGAGTTGATAGCCCAGTTCTATACCACTGAGCGTATCGCCCGTGTGACAGGCCGTACAGTGAAAATGAGTAGGGATAGCATGATATCCAGCGTGCCATCAGATTACATGCCGCCAGACCCAATGGTTGAGGAGATGGGTGCAGGAGACATGCAGCCGCCTGATCCAATGCAAGGCATGGAAATGATGGGTCAGATGGACCCAATGAGCATGATGCCTGAGCCTGTTGAGGTCCAAGAGGAGTTTGTACCGGAGTTCGACATATTAGTGCAGATCGGAGTAGACAAGCCGCAAGACCGGGAGTATTGGTTGCAACTGGCTTTCAACCTACTTCAGACGATGGACCCGATCACTCAGCAGCCAATGATTGATGCCGAGGCTGTCCGGTACGTCATCACCACAGGGCGCATGGAGCCGATGGACGTCATCAAGCGCCGTATTGAAGAAGAGTCAGGCAAGCAACAGCAGTTCATGCAGGCTCAGAAACAAGCACAGGAGGCACAAGCTCAGGTACAGCAGTTGAGCCAAGAGAACCAATCCATGCAACAGACACTACAGCAGTTTAATGGTGAGCAGATGGAGCGTGAACAGCGTGACCGTGAATTTGAGCAAGGTTTGAAACAACAGAAGATGAATCTGGAAGGCGCTAAAGTTGCCCAACAACTGATGCAACCAGGAAGAACAGGCCAAGGGTGAGGGGTGATAATGAATGAAAAACAGTTTTGAAATAAGGGGAACTGAAACTGCGGTTTTCTTATCATCTCGAGAAGGCCTCATTGAATCTGTTATCACTACTAAATCATTGGAGGTATTAAACAACTTCCAAGGAACGTTTAGGGCGGTTTGGAATGAGAATACAAAATCGTACTACGCGATGGGGTATGAACGTGTCTATGGTAAAAAGATTAACATTATGATGCATCGGTACATTGTTTCCTGTACAGATGACTTGGTTGTAGATCATGTGAATCACAACACGTTGGATAATAGAATAGAAAATTTACGTGTTGTAAATCAATCGCAAAATATGCTTAATTTCGACCCGGCAAAACGCAGAACAATTACAGGGATTAGTTGGTACGAGGATAAGAAAAAGTGGAGAGTAAGAATACAAGGAAAACATATTGGATACTTTTCTGAACTCCATGAAGCAGAGAAAAAAGCACTTGAACTTCATATTGTTTGAATCAGGCCCGTTGCAGAGCAGCGCGGGCCTTTTATATCTGCCGCCACCCATAGCGGATTAGGAGGAACTAAGCATGGAAGACATCGACAACATCGCCACCCATAGCGAGACCGTCACAGAACCAGAAACAGCCCACCCACAGGCTGACGATCAACAACAAGCAATGCGTGATGCGTATGAAGCTTTCAACTTACCGTATGGAGACGACGATGACCCAGATCCGGACGATGATCAACACGAGGATGACGCTCCACCCACAGAGCAGGCACTCGAAGCTGACGAACAACCGAAGGGCATCACAGTCAAATACAACGGTCAAGACGTATTCATCCCAGACGAAGAAGTGGCAGTACATGCACGTAAGGGACTGAATTACGAGAAGGTAGAAGGTCGAGCGAAGCAATATGAAACAGCTCTGGATCGCCTTGCAAAACAGCAGGGATATAAAGACCACGCTGATCTATTGGAGAACATCGACCAGATTGAATCCGCAGCACAGCAGAGACAGAAGGACCAATTCGACGAACTGAAGCTAAGTATGCGGGAAGAAGCCATGAATGCAGGCATTGACCCAGATGTGCTTGATCAGTACCTCGATAACCACCCGCTATTACAACAAGCGCGTGAGGTCCTTCAAAGCAAGGAGACAGAGCAGTCCACACGCCAACAGGAGCAGAAACAACAGCAACTGGTGCAAGGCTGGCAGGATCTGTTCAAGAAGTACCCGGAACTGGCACAGGAAGTCACGGAAGATGGAGCCGCAGCACCTTGGCTTACCCAAGAGATGCATGCGCGCATTGAACGTGGTTATGACCCGATTGATGCTTATGAGTTGGTACACCGCGATAAACTGAGCGCCACAGAGCGTAAACGCGCAGAACAGACGGTGTTGAAGAACCAACGCCTGAACAAACGGGCACAGGTGGAGACGCAAGCAGCTGGAACACTGGAACCAAGCGCGCCAGCAGAGTTAACTGGTGCATTCGCATTATTCGGACTGGATCCAAAGAATGCTCAAAAATACGCAAAAAACTTTGAATAAACAGGAGGCGTTAAGCCATGGCACAAGGATTCAAATATGTATACAACGATTACGGTAATGACCCCACTCGTATCACAGAGTTTCTGATGACCAACGATGAAGCTGGTTTTGCTGGTGAGGCTGTGAAGTTGGTGGCAGGACGCTGGACAAAAGCTGGTGCGACTGATCCGATTGCCGGATTCTTGACCGCAAATGTAGAAGCAGGCACGGACAAGGAGACTGAGGTTATCTTGGCTCGAGAGGGTGACTGGTATGACGCACCATACAGCGGAACAGCAGCAGGCGGATTCACACCAGGAGCAGCCGGAATTGCATTGGCAGCTGATGGATTGTCTGCAAACTCGGCCACCGTAACAGGCGGTCCTTTGTCTGTAATGGCGATTAACACAAATAAAAAGACAGCACGGTTCAAAGTTAAGAACCGCCAGTTGTCGTAATCGAGAGGGGAGCATAACACATGCAAACAAAACTTCAATGGGACGCACGAGTCCTCGAACCGATTTTCAAGGAGCTTTACTCGCTCGAAACCAAGGATAAAAAAGACTATATTCCGCTGATGTATAACGTTAGTAACTCCGATAAAGACCGCGAATCGTATGAAGGTGTTGGCGCTGAGGGCCTTATGGAAGAATGGGGCCACTCGAACAACCAAGTCTTCTATGAGGACGTTGAAGAGTTATGGCAAAAGGTTATTCGTAACCGCAAGTTCTCTGATGGTCGTATCATTGAACGCGACTTTATTGATGACTTGAAACTTACGGAGATCAAGACACGTATCATGGGTCTGGCTGATGCAGTGTATAAAACACAGCAATTACAGGCAGTAGAATTCCTGAACAACGCATTTGTTACACAGGGTCCGAACTTCCGTGGTCGTATTGAGCGTTATACATTACCTGATGGTAAAGCTTTGTGTGCTGCAGATCACCCATATAGCCCGCAAAATAGCACAGACGTACAATCTAATCTTGGTGACAAACCATTGAATTTGGATTCTTGGGATGAAACAGCCGTACTCATGCAAGAATGGAAAGACGATCGAGGAAATCCGTTGGCTGTAATTCCTGATACTGTGATTGTTGCACCGTACAATGCGCGTGCCGCGTTCAAGATTGCAGGTCTACCAGATGCGGATCTGCCGAAGTACGAGCCAGGCAGCAACCATTTTGACGCGAACATGTACATGGGTAACATCAAAGTCATCGTCAATCCGTATATCAACCCAGCACAACGTAAGAACTGGTTTGCCGTTGACTCAGCGCGGATGAAACGCTTCAACCACTGGCAGTGGAGACGTAAACCGGAGAATGGTTCGATCACTGACTTTGATACAGAAGTAGCTAAACACAAAGTTGTAGGACGTTGGGGTTATGGTCAAACCAACTATTCCTTCCTCTTTGGACATAACGTACAAGACTAAGAGGGCGCATATTGCCCCTCTTTTTCTTTTGGAGGTAATCACATGTTTCGTGATGAACTGGACGCACTCAATGCGATCTATAAAGAACAGCAGCGAACCAACGAACTGCTGGAAAAATTGATTGGAGGGAACACAGATGCCACTGAATCACAGCAGACAGCCGGACTTCTTACAGATCATCCCCGCAGCCGAAGCGCCAAGCCTGCCCGAAAAGCGGGAGCCTAACTACACAGTCTTCGTAGATGCCAACGGTGGGCCTATCGACATTGGTGGAGGCGGTGGAGGTACCATCACATCAAACAGCATCACCGATGCCACAGCTACAGGTAAAAGCGTACTGACAGCCGCTAACCAAGCCGCAGCCAGGACTGCCCTTGGTGCTGGCACATCGAACTTAGCTATCGGCACCACAGCTTCCACAGCCGCAGCAGGCAACCACGTACATCCTGCAACAACAATTACAGCCACAGCGATTGCGCCGGGCACAGCAACGAACGTACAAGCTATCCTCGCTGAACTGGCGGCCCGTATCACAGCTTTAGAGAACGCGTAAGGTAAATATGAAGGAGTGGTGAGAAATGCTCTTAAAAGACGTTGTGGAGGAGATTACGGAGAAGTCGCCTAATTTCCTCTCTCCCGCTTCCATTGTTCGCAAGGTGTCGCAAGTGCGTGACAGGCTTGTCCGTAACTTCGGATCGGCTCAACAGCAATCGAACGTCATCTGTACTGCAATCGACTTGGTGAAGGATAAGGCGCTCTATGTGCTTCCGTGTCCTCCGGGTAGTGTTGTAGACGTAGATGTGAAGATGGAATCCTTCCACAACGATAACGATGGCTGGAGACGCATTCCGTTGCGGCAATTCAATGAGAGGCTAAAGGAGAAACCGTATTACTATTTTTCCGGTGATCGTATCGGTATCGTGCCCAACCCGGAGGTAGACACTCCAGAGGGTATCAAAATATTCCATGCTGAAGTACTACGGGAACTGGCTTTAGCGGACATGGATGGCCCTACTGGATTTGATCCGGACTTTGACATGGTACTCGTATACGGTGTGCTGAAAGAAATCACCAGCGGGAAAGAGTCGGAGGAATTCGATTATAAGTACCGTCAGGTGTTGAACGAATATGAAACAGCAAACAACGGGTACGAACGGTATTCCGTTACAGAGAGGTGGTAAGGCATGAGTAGATTCCCATGGCGGAATACAAGTGAAGATATCACGGCAGAAGCCCAGTCACAGTGGGAAACGCCAGCTGGTGCGCAGGAAAAGGCAAATGCAGCAGAACAAGCTGCAAAAGATTACTCTGATGTAAACTTGAACGCACATATTGGCACTGGTGGTGCAGCTCATGCCATTGTGGTTGCTGGTGGCGCGGCTGGATTCATGACTGGTGCAGATAAAACTAAACTTGATGGTGTGGCTCCAGGAGCAAACAATTATATTCACCCTGCTACACATCCACCATCCATTATCGCTCAGGACTCGGGCAACCGGTTCGTGACAGACGCTGAAAAAGCGGATTGGAATAGCAAAGCCACCGGAGCCTTGGCGACACCATCAACGGATGGACTTATGGCAGCAGCGGACAAGGGGAAACTGGACGGGGTACAGGCAGGCGCTGAAGCTAACCAGAACGCTTTCGCCGGAGTAAACAATGTACTGGCTACAAACAAAACAGACACGTTGCAGTTCACTGGCGGAACAGGGATCACCATTACGACGAACCCAGCAAACAAACAGGTGACCGTCACAGCAACAGGGTCTGCGACACCAGGTGCGCATGCTTCTTCACACATCACAGGTGGTACAGACGTTATTCCTAACGCAGTAACCAATGGCAACGCTGGTTTGATGAGTGGCGCGGATGCTCAGTTTGTACGGATTGAAGGTGAAACGAAGGCAGGAGCGCAGAACAAAGCGGATGCGGCGCTGATATCGGCAAATGAATATACGGATGGTGTTACAGCAGAGGTTAGCGCTGAGGTAAATCAAGCTTTGGCAAACGCCACTGCGAACTACATCCGTCAACCAGGATACGCCGCAACATCGGGAACATCATCGGCTTATGTAGTGACACTAGATCCTGTTCCAACAACATTGCCTGATGGGTTTGGGATCACAATTGTGCCGCATATAACAAATGCTGCTGGGCCGACATTGAATATTAACGGTTTAGGTGCGACGCCGCTTAAAAAACAGGATGGCACAGCCTATGCTGCTGGTGATCTGCTTATAGGAAAGCCATACACGTTCCGCAAAGTAGGGACGGATTTTTTAGCAGATAGTGGTGGAGGGGAGGTGGACATTAACGGGCAGCTACAGCAGTCGGTTGTATATGCTGAAGCAATTGCTGCAAACGATCCTATCTATTTGCAATCCGCGGTAGGGGATGCCGTTGACATTGTTCCAGATAAACCCACATCTGCACCAAGAGCTGTTGCATACTCAACAGATGGTGTTTATATGGTTGCTGTACAAAATTCAAGCCCATATATCAATATTTATAAACTTTCAGGCGGAGTGTACACAAAACTGACTAATCCCACAACGTTACCTACGGGTGATTCCTATGGCGTTTCATTTAGCGTGGACGGCACCTACTTAGCTGTTGCACACTCAACGTCACCTTATGTAACAATATACAAGCGTTCAGGGGATACATTCACCAAATTGGCTAACCCATCCAGTTTGCCAACAGGCAATGCAAGAAAGGTGGCGTTTAGTCAAAGCGGTACATATATGGCAGTCGCTCACTTTACAACTCCGTATGTGACCATTTACAAGCGTTCAGGAGATACGTTTACCAAGTTAGCTGACCCATCTGTGTTGCCTGCAGCTTCTGGATATTCCGTTGTTTTTAGTCCTGATGACTCTAAACTAATCGTAGGGCACACTAACGGATCGTTTATTACAATCTACAGTCGCTCAGGTGATGTATTTACGAAAATTAGCGACCCAGGTTCATTGCCAGCATCAGTTGCAACATCTAGTGCTTTTCGTCAAGACGGAAAATACTTAGCACTATCATTTCAGGCCTCTCCTTATTTTATGGTCTATAAAGTTGCGGGAGATGTATTTACTAAAATTAGCGATCCAACCACCTTGCCGCCGGGCTCTGTTGAAACAATATCTTATAGCCGAGACGGCAGTATACTTGCAGTTGCTCATGTTGGCAGTCCGTATATATCTTTTTATCGACAAACGGATGATGTATTGGATAAAATTCTGAATCCTACTACTCTGCCAACTGGGAATGGATTGTGCGTGGCGTTTTCAACAAGCAATATTGCTGTTACTTATACAGCAACGCCTTATATCACAATATACGATTTTAAACTGAAGGCGTATAAGAGCACCAATGCAATTGCTGATGTAAGGCAAGTAGCATCATTGGGATATGCTTTGTCTGCAGGTGTGGCAAACGATTCTAAAGATGCAATCTTAATATGGAGGTAGATACCATGAAATTTTACTTTCAACTGGATTCGGACAATATCATCCGTGATGCCATAACGTACCCGCACGAAGGATACACAGAGGTTGAGTTGGACATGACCCACCTTCCTGCTGGCATAAACGCAGGGTATTACCGCTGGAATGGGACAACATTCGAGATTGACGAATCGTTGAAACCAAAAGACCCCAATGATGTAACACAAGCTATTGAGGAGCTACAGAGAAACCAACAGCTCATGCAACAAGCCATTGACGACCTTGTTATGGGAGGAATGCTGTAATGGGAGCGTATATGGGTCAACGTATCATCGACAAGGCGTATACTTACGACTATGTGTTATCACGCAGGCCAGACCTGAAACCCGGCATTGACACTTATCTGATTGCTGAGGGATACGAACACCTGATTACAGAAGAGGTGTGAACCCATGAACTTATCTGATATCATTTCAGAAGCAAATATGCTGGTGCCCAACGATGTTCCTGTGGCCGACAAAGTCATCTGGCTGAACGCGATCAATCAGGACTTCTTCAATGTGGTCAAGATTCCAAAGGTTGCGCAGTTTGATTGTGTGGCTGGACAGACCGACTACCCACTGCCAGCGGACGTAAGGCAGAAGAATATTGACATGGTGCTGATCGGCCCATCGCAGTACCGCAGTATGGACCGCGAAGACATAACACCGTACCAGAACGCATTTGCATACGACGACACAACCAAAACCATATCGATTTACCCAGCCCCTTATGCTGATCTAAGAGGCTTTTTGCGTTACCATCGAATCGCCACAACAACGTTCCTGTCTACCGCACTCACAGTGTCACCGGATGCGCCCGAGGAGTATCACTGGACGTTTATCCCTGCACTGGCGGCAATGCTTGCAAACAGCCAGGACGACAGCGTGAAGGCATCGAACTACGAGAACCAGTACAAGGCAGCGTGGAATGTGGCGGCGCAGAATTATCAAGCGGGTGCAAGTCAATGAGGCCCGTACAATATAAGACGTCTCAGAATCAGCCACTGGAAGGTATGATGCAGCCGATCCCGATTCGAGAGTTTCGTGGACTGAACACGTTTGATCCGTACTCCATTGAAGACACGTACTTCACTGAGATGCAGAACCTGACAACCGATGACTACCCGGCGATCTCCACAAGGCCGGGTTACGCCATGCAAGGCGTGTTCGGTACCCGTGTTTTGGGCATGGGCGTATGGCGTGGTCAAGAGCTGCATGTCGTGTTCAATGATGGGACATGGAGGAGGTTAATAGGAAACGCTTGGACAACACTTGCCAGTGGCCTGAACACCTCGGCCGAATGGTCATTCACCAACTTTGACGGTAACCTGGGTGGCGTAAATCTAATCGGGTGCAATGGCGTAGATTCGATGCGTAAGTACAACGGCTCTACGGTGTCTGTATTGAGTGGCGCACCGTCGAATGGTAAATACATCACCACGTACCAAAACAGGCTATGGTGCGCCGTAGGGAACGAGCTATGGTCATCTGCGTTGGATCAACCGGAGAACTGGAACGCATTCGCAGGTAACCAGCAGGACAGTTACCGAAAAACGATTGAGTCATCGCACGGTGAGGACATCAACATGCTGTCCGGTAGCCTGTACCGCTTGACCATCGGCATGCCATCATCCATTCATTTGCTTATGGGTGGTCAGCCATCTGACTTCAACAGCCGCGTGGTTACCGACGACGAAGGTGTAGCCAACAATAACGCAGTCACCGCACGTGAAGGTGCACTACGTTTCATGCATAAGTCGGGTATCTACGAATACTCAGCTGCTGCATTGCCGGACAAAGGGTTCAGCGAGGCAATCAAAACATTCTATCCCAATGTCAGCACAGCAAGTGCGTCAGGATCAGACGGGATACGGTTATACTTCAGCACACAAAGCGGAGAAACGCTGGTGTATGATCCGCGCATTGGAACATGGACACGCTGGGTTACACCAGTACCCACTTGCTATGCATCCATCGGACAAGACTTGTACATCGGTACAGCTACGGGTCAAGTGCTGAAGCTGGGTGGCACGGTGGATATCGCAAGCCCAATTGCATGGAAAGCCGTGACCAAACCGTTCACCAATCAATCCATTGCACAGCGGCAACGATGGTTGAAGATGTGGATCATTGCGGAAATGTCCGTTGGTAGTGTGCTGAACATCAGCCTATCCAATCAAAAGTCAGGAGAAAGCTGGGACTTGGTCAGTACGATCACTTCATCGTCTGCGGTATCACAACGGATCATTATACCAGTCCGAAAGTTTGTGTTGGAGAATACAGTCCGGATCAAGCTGGAGGGTACGGGTTACATTCGACTGCACGAGATCACACGTCAGGTGCGGCAACTACCGCTCTATTAAGGAGGTACTATGGGAATTCAAGATGTAGCACCAGCATTCCGAAACCCTCCAACGTTTCAGGATTTTGGGGGAGTGAACGCTTATCTGAAAGACAACATCAACAAAATCGCACGTAGCCTACAGGATATCGATTTCATGATCAACGGTACGCTGGACGTGAACAACATCCGAGCTGAGGGGATCGAGGCGCGTAATATTAAGGCGGAGTCGATCACCACCGAGAAGTTGCAAGCCGGATCAATCACGACAGAGAAGATCCAAGCAGGCGCAGTGGTAGCCGACAAGATCGATGTTGGTGAGCTATCAGCCATCAGCGCGAACCTGGGGCATATCGTAGCTGGGTTGATTGAGTCTGTTGAGATATTCGGAAGTTATATTGCGACGAGACGTAACGCCTTCCCGCGTTGTGAGATGAGCGCTACAGGGAATGTGTTCGCTGCCTATACCGATAGTAATAACTTTATCGCTGTAAACCCGAATTACGCAGGTGTGCCGTCTCTTGACTTCAAGTTGAACGGAGCTGATAGATTAAAGATAAATGTATCTTCCGGCGTACCTGAGATAACGAGTCTAGGAAGTATGGATGTAATGTCTAATGGAGGAGATATAAGAATGTCTCCAACAGGATCAGTTACATTTGATAGCTGGGACAAACTATACAGCATTGGTATAGGCCGCACGCTTGGAGACGAATTAAGAGAAATCTTCGACCGGATCGAAGCGTTAGAGGAAGGAAGTTAACCGGCCCAAAGTTGGGCTCGTTAGATTTTACATTAACGGTCCGCGAAAGCTGTGGTATATTGGTGAAAAATGGTATAAGGGAGATTTGACATGAAAAAATATATTGCTGGATTCCTTGCAGGTGCCGTATTCGTCCTTTCCGCCACAGCTTTTGCAGATGATATTAAGTCATTGGTAGGCAAAAAGATTCAGGGAGAAGCAGCCGTGGAGCTTAATGGACAGGCTTTGGATACTGCAATCATCGTTGATGGCAAAAGCTACGCGCCAGTTCGTGCGATTGGTGAAGCTGCTGGTTATGACGTGAGCATGCAGAACAAGAAGATTATCCTGGACGAGAAGGTGTCTGCGACCACTCCTGGAAAGGGGCAGAGCGTGGAAGAACAAAAGGCAAAGATTGAGGAACGTATTAAGTCTAATAATGAGGCAAGAAAAGTTTACGAAGACAAAATTGTGTACAACGAAAAGATTATTGAAGGGTTAACCACCCAAGCTGAAAAAGAATTTTATCTCGCGGCAATCGAAAGCTACAAATCGAACATTAAAACTTTGGATGAAGGAAACGCGAAACTCGAAGCTCAACTGGCTGCGTTGAAATAATTTTTTGAAACCACTGAACAAACGTAGAATCTTGGGTTACAGTATGTTGAGAGGTACAAAGATAAATTTTTCAGTGATTTGATTTTATCCAAATACTCGTTGGTGGTACACTGCATAATGAATTGAGAAGAGGACCCCTCAGTTTGAGGAGTCCTTTTGTATTAGAAAATCAAATTAGACGTTTAAAATCCTGAATCTCTGGAAATACATTTTAGTATAGAAACAGAATACTGGGGTGCCGATAGAGTCCGTTTTTACATCCATCCGATGTCCGGTTCAAACGTAGGGTCGGAAAGTTTGAGAAAAATCTTCAAATCTTCGAATCCTTTTCCCTTGCGGATTCCTGGCTTGAGGGGTTGCTAAAGCACGCTGTGTCCCACTTTACAAACACAATATGTTGGGTTAGTGTGATTTATGAAGTTAGAAAATCCCAATATGTAGACATGGGAAAGAAGGGTGTAACAAATGCATACACCCTTTAATCAGTATTTTATTCAGCTTTAGCTGGTTTTAAAAAAAAGTATTGACAATACTTTTCTAATTTTCATCTTTCCAAAATGGTCTTTCTATTCCATACCAGGGAACTTGTTGAATCAGATTCTTCAATATAATCTTAGAATCCTCAAGTTTCTTAGCATACATGTTGAGGTTTTTCTGATATTGAGCAAGTGCGACTTGATCGTTTGTGTTTGCAATCATTTCTTGGGCGAACTCAACACTATTCTTATATAGCTCTATATCTTCCTTTACCCGTTTTATTTTTCTGGTGTCGTCAGTCACACCAAGCAGGAAATCTAACGATTCTCCCAAAAGTTCTGGCAGCTTGGCAAGAGTCTCAAGATTTGGTTCTCTTTGTCCATTTTCAATCTTACCGTAACCTTGAGGCGACATCCCTACCATATCGGCCATATCTTTTTGAACGAAACCATACATTTCTCTTAACCATTTTAGGCGTGCGGAAAAAATATCCAAAATAATTCCTCCAAGTTATTGACTATGAAACATAATGGATATATATTATTCATATAGTATCCGAAAAGGGTACTTTGAAAGGATGTGATAAACAGAATGGCTACTCCAAAAACTAAGCTTGAAATGATCCGCAGACAGATGTTCCTCAGTCAGAAGGAAGTTGCTGAACAGTTGGACATGAGTTCGGTGAACTACTCCAAGATAGAGCGTGGAGAGCGTAGGCTTACGGTTGATGTTGCCAAGCAGTTGGTTCAGGTATTCAACCTAAACTACATCGATGACCTGCTGGACGATGCAAAGGCAAGCTGATTAAACTATCCATTTTGTTTCATTGTATCAAATGTAAATCATGAATTACAAGGAGGATTTGCGATGAATATTCGTGTAGAGAGTTGGATGGGGAATGACATTCGTTTTGTAGAGATGACAACAGACGATTGGTGGGCAGTTGCTAAAGACGTAGCCAAAGCACTCGGTTATTCTATTGCGCCTCACATGGTAAGGTTGATTGATACAGACGAGAAGGATGCTATCCACTTAACGGATAGCATAGGCAGAAGACAAAGAATGACTGTGATCTCGGAGACTGGAATATATGAAGCGATCTTTAACAGCGAAAGACAGGAGGCTAGGGAATTCAAGAAGTGGGTCAAATCATTGCTCAAACAATTGCGAAAGAATTCTGGATTGGAAGGATTCCAAATATTCCGCACCCTTGATAAGGATCATCAAAAAGAGGCGATGAAAAGGTTGTGTGATAACCTTAGAGATCCCAAGGTTCCGAATTTTGCCAAAGCAAACACAATCACAAACAAAGCGGTATCTACAAAGTTCGGTCATCCAAAACTAATCAAAAAAGAACAAATGACTCCTGAAATGTTGATCGCAAGACAAGAAATTTTGGATGATACAGTAAACTTGATGACAATGGCAGATAAGTTCAGACTTGATTTCTCCATTTCACAGACCATTTACGGTAAGTATTTGGGCGATGAACAGCGAAATCGTGAAGCTAATTGATTAATTGGATAACAATTTGTGAAAAAGCATTATTTTTAATTATTTTAGTTATCATTATATTTATTGTCTGAAAACTTTGTAGTGACAGCTTCCTGTGATACGATAAATTTGTTCACTGGAGTAGGCGGAATAATTATTAAAAAAAATTGCCACGAAAGTATTACCGCATATTATTGAACCTGTGCTACCATGTATATAACATGAGAGGAGGAACTACGTTGAAATGCATCTCAGAAAAATAAAAAGAGCCGCTTATAAAAGCGACTCGGCTGTGTTGTCACCTATCGACCGCCAAGAAGTTAGGTGACGAAAAATCAAGGGTGTTGCCAAAGTGTACGTTGCATTTTATGTTAGAGCATGAAATGCAACGCATTACATTTTGTCTTGTTGACTATAGTCAACGTTAGTATAACACACACTTTGTATATGCAACACCCTCCAAAAGTGAGGAGAAAGCATGAAAAAAATGGTCTTCACCATGAACGAAGAGAACATTTTCGAAGTTTTAGGAGTTACAAACTCCGAAGGATTAAACAAGCTTCGTGAAAAATTATCTCCTCATGATGTATCTTTAACGGACTTTATTTCTACTATTGATAAGATGATAACAATCTAATTTACATGTACTTCGCATAATGAGAGGACTCCTAATGGGGTCCTTTTTAGTTAGATTCAAAAATGATTAATAAGTACTATCTGTACTTTTAAGTTAGTGCCAAGGTAGGATGCGTTTAGAAGGAGAATTCGCTGTATTTATAAATACGATAAGTATTAAGTCACATTTTATCTGAAGTCGCAATGGTAAATGGTAATTAACTGGAGGATTGTCGAAAAAACTTTAAACCTTAATACAAAACGCAAAATAAAAAGTCCGACAGAATTTGAGTGAAATTTATATCATGTGTTACAGTAGATTTTGAGAGGAGGAAATAACTTGAAAAGTAATTTAGAAAAATGAAAAAAGCCGCTAAAAAAATAGCGACTCTGGTGCGTTACACCTTTCGTCCGCCAAGAAGATAAGGTGTAACATGCTACAAAATTGCGCAACACACTACAAGAGGGTGTTATTTACAAGCATAGTATAGCATAATAACTATATTAGTTAACACCCCGCTCGGGGGAAACAAATGGAAAGAATCACCTTCACCATGACTCAAGAGAGCATATGTGAAGTGTTGGGAGTAACCAACTGGGAGGGTTTGGACAAACTCCTTGACCGTTTATCCCCGCATGACGTAACGCTCGAGGACTTCATATCTACTATTAATAACTTAATCAAGGTTTAACCTAAGGGTGCCCACACGGGTACCCTTTTCTATTACCCAAAGGAGGTGCAACATGGCTTACGAGACAACAGGAACTGTAGTGAAGAAGAAAGATCCTTTTGCTGGCACTGGTGGTGTAACGTCAGCTATTCCAAGCGTCACAGGTACCGTTACAACAAGCAAGTCGCCCATGGCACAAGCTGCCGCAAACGTTAAATCAAACCCTGCTCTCGGTAATGGTGGTGTCAACTATGCCACAGCCAACACAGCAGGGCGACAAGGGATCGCATCGAATCAGGCGCAGATCAAGAACAATGATGCATTCCGTCAGAGTGAAATAGCTCGAACATTGGCAACGATCACGAACCGACAGCAACAGGGGCTGGAGACTGGCGCACAGACGAAGTATCTCAACACGAACCTTGGTTACCAAAGCCCGATGGCACAGGCAGCAGCCAACGTGCAGGCAAGTGGGGTGAAGCCACCTGAGAATCATGCGGTACCGGGTAGTCGTACCGAAGCCACGCTTGGCAAGATCGACAACTTTATAAATAACCAATCACAGTTCCAGTTCAACAGACCTGATGCCTTCTCATATGACCAAAACACTGACCCTGCATACCAAGCGCAGTTGGCTGAAGCGAAAAAGAACGTCATGAACCAGCAGGCGGACACGAATGCAGGGTTACGGGCAACAGGCCAAGGAAAATCTTCCTGGAGCGAAACGGTAGCAAATAACCTTGGCAACAGCGCCATGGAGAGCATCTCCAATAACCTCGTACCACAGCTGATGCAACAGGCGTACCAGCGTTATAACGATGATGCGAATCGGGATCTACAGGTACAGCAAATGAATTATGGTGTGGGTCAGGACGCGATTGGAAACCTCACAAACCAATACGGGCTACAAAATCAGGAGTACTTCCAGAATCCGTTGCAGGAAGCGCAGGTTACTGGAAACTACCTTCCGACTGAAGCGCGAGATGCAATCAATAACCTTCTTAGTCTCAAGGAACAGGCAGAGACGAAAGGGATTACGGCAGAGGATCGATCGGCGCTAAGTAAACAAGCTGACTTTATTCGTAACCAATTGACGGGTATGGGCATAGACGCAAGTCAATATGGTGCTAATGTAAGTCGTTCTACTGCTGCACAAGCTAATCCAGGTATTCGCACATTAGCTGGGCAACAGGTGGATCTGGGCAACAAACAGGCAAATTTAGCCGCAGCTGGCATGTATATGGATGCATCAGGACGTATCATCACACCGCAGAACGATTGGACAGGACTTGCACGTCAGGCGGCTAATCCAAATGCACCACTTAGTCTGGCGGGACAGAACCAAGCATTCAACCAACAACAGGTAGGCGTTGACAATGCATTCCGCGCAGAACAATTTGCATACGCCAAAGCTCGTGATGCAGTGGCAGATAGCCAATGGGGAGCGCAGTTCCAACAAAACGCAGATCAATTCGGCATGAACTACGCAATGGATGAGTTAAAACGTCAGGATGAAAATGCTTATCGCAATGCTATGACGGCGATCAGTCAGGATGAGAACAGTCGTGCTTGGCTGGGACTTGGCAACACGCAACCGGCTGAGTATAGCGGCATGAATGCTAATCAAGTATTGAGTGCATTACAGTCACAATACATCGATCCGACCACAGAGAAATATGCCGCACCGAAAGATTCAACAACCCGAGAACAGATTTATCAGCAAGTCGCTGGATACGGTTTGCCACAGGGGCAAGATGACCAAGTTATGCTGTCCATGGGGCTGACCACGAAAGAGATACAAGAGTTTGATAAGAAATACATCACAACACCAACTCCAACAGGGGCAAACACTGCGGGAAAGTAGCCAGCCCCACATCCAACGGGACTGGTGGGGCGCTAAGTTACAATAATTACTACAAAGCGACCAAGGATGCAGCAGCAAACCCTAATAATTACGCCACGGCCAGCAGTGCAGTAAGTAGTGCACTTAAAGCTGCAGGTAAGCCTGATAGCTGGCTGCAACCTACCCTGGAGTTGGTTGCTCGTGAATCTAGCTTTAACTCGAATGCTAAGAATCCCAAATCTTCTGCAGCGGGGTTATTTCAGTTCCTGGACATGACTCGCAAGAATTACGGTGGCAACTCAGTGAATTGGAATGATCCCTACCAACAAGCTGTTGCGGGCATTAAGTATATAGAAAGTCGTTACGGAGATCCGGTCAAAGCTTTACAACATTGGGATAAAAAGAAATGGTACTAAGGAGGTAGACGCATGGCGACAAGGCTTGAACAATTTTCAGAGGAGCAGCGCAAAAAGGCGCTACAGATTCGGGAATCCGCGCTTAATGGTACGTTAAACCAGAATCAACCAAAAACATATGTCAATCCACGTACAGAAGCTGTTAACAGGTACATTGCCAACCAGAGATCCATGTCTGAATTGAAGTCAACCTTGCCGCCTGCGCTTACTCAACCCGGTTCAGACATTTACATGAATTCGACGTTGGGCAGATCACTTGCAGGTAATCCGCAGGCAATCAATACGTACCAGCAAGCAACAGGCGTTAATCCATCGCCTATCCCGCCACAGCCGAGTCAGTATGAAATAAACAAACAGAAGATAGCAGACAGTGCGTCCAAGAGCAGATTCGCCAACTTTGTATCACCGTTCTCTAACCTGATGAATGATCTCACCTACGGTAATCCCGTGGGTGGTTTCGTTACTCGGGCAGTTGGTACAGGCGGCGGCATGCTGCTTGGTGGTCCGTCAATGGCTCCTGGATCTACAGGCAATGCTACAGCGGATAGAGTGGCCGATATCACAGGTATTGCCGGCGGTGTGCTTGGCGCAGGATTTAATCCATCGGGCGGTGGCAACTTGATCACCGCTCCATGGAAAGCGGCCAACGGATTGATGGCAACACGTGCCGGGAACAGCCTGACGAACGTGGTCGGTGGTGGTATAGGCAAGGTGCTGCCACGCATTAGCCCGAACACCGCAAACAGAGTGGCAGAAACGGCTATCCGTGGCGCTGGTACGGGTGCTGTGAGCAATACAGCTATGGGGTTGATTCAGGGACAAAACAGCAACCAACAGGTACTCACAAACGCTGCTCTCGGTGCTGGTCTGGGCGGAGCTGGTGACTTGCTCATTGCAGGAGCTGGCGCAGGTATCCGGTCGTTACTTTCCAAATCCAAAGGAGCGCGTCTACCGGAAACAACGGGCCAGCCGTTAAGCGAACCAGCTACTCCATCACAGAGATTGGACATCAACGATCCGCCTGTGAGTGCCGCTCAGCGTACACCTGATACATTACCAGCTCAGATGGATGTACCAACACCCGCAGCACGGCAAGCATCCGTTGTGCCTGACACAGTGACACCACAGCAACAACCGATCAAGCCAGTTGATACTGCAACGAATATCAGCCCACAGACGGTGAATCCAAGGACTGAAGCGGTACGCAGGTTCCAGTCAAGCCAACAAGCACCTGCTGCTCCGGACGACTTCCTTAAATCCCGTCCAGGACGTGAAACTTCTGCTCCGATCACACCCGAACCAACACCAACATTGAACCGTGTAGAGCAAGAAGCGGCGCAAGTGGTGGATGCTGTGCAAAAATCACGTGTACGTGACCGTGTGTATGACATGCTGGATTCAGCCGAAAAAGCGGCTCGTGAACGTATCGCCAAGCGCAGGGGTAACCTCAACTCCAATCCACTGCCAGAGTGGGGCGACTACGCCATTATCGGCGCTGCCAAGATGGGTAAAGGGACGATCAAGTTCAGCGACTGGACAGAGGAAATGGTCAAGGATCTGGGCGAACAGTTCCGACCGAGTGCAGAGAAAGTATATCAGCAAGCCAAGGAAGAATTGCGGAGACAGGAACGACTTGCCACCAAAGAAGGCCAGGCGGCAAAGGCGTTTAATGAAAGTGGTACAGGCAATGCGGAGACTTTCAGCGGTAAAGTAAGCAGAGGTAGCCGCAAGAAGAAGACCACATCATTCGAGAAAAAATGGGAACGGGTGCGTACTCAGTTTGTAGATGAGACTGCACCGCTTGAAGGGCTGGAGAAGCGTGTTACAGGCAAGGTGGACAGCGCAGAGAATAGTATCTATAAGATGGCTCGTATGTTTAAGGGGACCCCGGAGAAAGCCAACCAAGTGGTCAAGGATAAACTAGCACCGATCATTAACCAAGCTGAGAAAGCGGGTTACTCTGCTGATGAACTGGGTGACTATGCAGTTGCTGTGCACGCTCGTGATATCAACGCGGCAGAAATGAAATCAGGATTCACCAATGCAGAGATTGCAGCGGTAATCCGGAAGTACGAAAACACCGAACTGGAAGCAGCTCGGCAAGGATTAGTGCAGCTGAACAAAGATATGATGAAGGAACTGGTAGACAGCGGCGTGGTGAGCCAGCAACTTGCTGATGTGCTTGCTGATCGCTGGAAGAACTACATCCCAATGTTCCGGGCTTTTGATGAAACAGCGGAGGGATTCGGTGGCAGTTTGTCACAGGCTCTAGCAAACGTGGCCAGTCCGATCAAGACGCTGAAAGGCTCGGAAAGAAACGTAGATGATCCATTGATTAATATGGTGAAGAACATCTTCCAGAGCACGAATGCAGCTGAACGGAATAAGGTAGCTTCTCAGTTGAAACGCCTGTCTGACATCGATACAGAAGCGAACTTCATCCGGCGTTTGGACCCGGACGAGAAGGTTGGCAGTAAAAACGTGGTCAACGTTAGGGTGAACGGGGAGAACGTTAAGTATGAGGTGGAGCCAGAGGTGTACCGGGCTATGCTTAATCTTGACAAGGAGTCTTCCAACATGCTAATAAACTTCCTGTCCAAGCCAGCAAACTTGCTTCGGTCAGGTGCAACATTGACCCCGGAATTCTCTCTACGTAACCCAATGCGGGACGTTCTACAAGCATTTGTAACAAGTCAAAGTGGATTTACACCATTGGATTTCGTGGCAGGACTTGCACAGACAATCAAGAAAGGCGACCTGTACAAAGGCTGGATTAATGATCTGGGAGGGTACGGAAATGTACTATCAATGGATCGAAACGTCCATAAAAAAGCGCTTGAGTCGGTATTGAAGGAGAAACCAAGCAAGAAATTTGTAAATGTTTTATCGGGTAAATCCTTGATCAATGTGTTGCGTTCAATTACTGATACTACCGAAGCTGCCACAAAGGTTGGTGAGTACCGGGCAGCCCTCCGCAAAGGAACGAGTCCTCAGGAAGCTGCGTATCGATCGCGAGATTTGATGGACTTTGCTCGTGCTGGAGCAAGCGTGCGACAATGGAATAAAGTAACGGCGTTCTTGAATGCGAATATACAAGGTAAGGCTAAATTAATTAGATCAATTAAAGAAAATCCGTTTGGCACAATTACGCGGATGTTTGTAGCTACCACTTTACCTACTATAGCTATTTTCGAAGCCAATAGACGTTTTTCAAGCGAAACACAGAAACAAACCATTTCCGATGCTCCAGACTGGATGAAAGATACATTCTGGTTGATATCTATACCTGGTACAGATATGGTTGCACGTATTCCTAAGCCTTTTGATATCGCCCCATTATTTGCTAATCTACCTGAACGAGTTCTTCAAAAGTATGCTGAAAATGATCCGGATGCCTTGGATGGCTTTTTTAGAAGAACATTAAGTGATTCTGCAATCCCTATTCAAATAACAGGCCTTCTACCATTTATGGAAGGTGTAGCAAACTATTCTTCCTTTAGAGAAGGACCAATCATACCTCAACGTGAGCAAGGATTAGCCTACAAAGATCAATACGACCCTGTTCGGACGACTGAGGTAGCAAAATTGTTGGCAGGCCTAGTGTCGGATGTGACAGGAGGAAAGGGTCCGATGAAAAACTTCTCCTCACCACGGATCATGGACAACACAATTCAGGGACTAACAGCTGGACTCGGAACATACGCAACGTCGGCTATCGATACCATCCTCAAAGGCGTCGGCGCTGTTGACCGTCCGGCAAGCCCAGAGAAACGCCTTGAACAGAAGCCGTTTGCAAAAGCGTTCTTGGTCGATCCGTTGCAATCTACAAAAGGCACAGATAAGCTCTACACCCGTAAGGATAAGCTATCCAAAGAGAAAGCATCAGCCAAACTGAACGGCACTACGTTTGATAAGGCGCTTGAGCTTAAACAACTGGAGAATGCAGCAGACATGATGAGCAAGATCAACAAGCAGATCCGGACCATCGAGGGTGATGTAAATCTGACCGCCAAACAGAAGCGTGATCAGATTGAACCTCTGCTTACACAACGTAATGAAATATCGCGAAACACTATGCAAAAGTAGTTTATTCCCGTGTTAGATGTGGTAAAATAGAGGTACACCACGTAACAGCATACACCCGTTAGGACCCAGGGAAAGCATCCCGGGTCCTTTTACTATTTGAGGTGAAAATATGATCGAAATGGATGAGGACGAGTATCAGGAGTCGGTCGTATCAGATGACACCCTGCACCTCGTATCAATATTCTGTGGACCAGAAGTAAGAGATAAACTGCTCTATCGGAGAGTGGACGATGCTATACGACTTCATAATCGACACCATGCACACCTTGTTCAAGAACGGCCTGACCCTAAGCTCATTGGGTGCGGTCGTTTTTTTGATCCTAAAACAGCGAAAAATGAAGGCTCAGCTGCGGAAGTTCCTGCCTTGGATGTTCCAGGATGACAACGAAATCAAGGCGTACATGGCGAACCAAATCGTCATTATGCGTAATCAGGAGATCATTATGAGAGGAATGGGATTGGAGCCATGGACTGCGACTATTTCAAGCGAAAAACCGCAAGCTACAGCGAGTCTATCAAGCAGATTCTACTTATCATCCTGGGCGATTACTACTTATGCCCAGCTTGCAAACAAATACACCATACGGAGGTACTCAAAGATGGCGAAAAAACGAATAGTCATTGACGCTGGACACGGCAATCAAGACCCGGGAGCGATCGGGCCAACAGGGAAGAAAGAGAAAGACTTCAACTTGACCATGGCAATTAAACTGGATGCATTGTTGAAAGGTAATCCGAACCTGCAAGTGAGCCTGACACGCCGTACTGACGTGTTCTTGGAACTCAAGGAGCGCGTAAGTGTAGCCAACAAGATGCCAGCAGATCTGTTTATCTCCATTCATGCGAACGCTGCGTCATCTTCTGCCAACGGTACGGAGACATTCTATAACCGCACCACAAGCGCGCCACTGGCCGGAGTAATTCAGCGTCACATGCTGGCAGCAACAGGCTTCAAGGATCGCGGCGCACGGTATGGCAACTTTGCAGTGATCCGTGACACCAAGATGGACGCGGTCCTGCTGGAGGTTGGGTTCATTAGCAATCCAGAGGAAGAAAAGAAACTGTTTCAAGACGACTTCCAGAACCGTGTTGCACTGGCAGTTGCTCAAGGGATCTGCGAATACCTGGGCGTGCCGTTCGATGTTCAGGCCCCTACGGTACCAGGACAGGAACCAGTTAAAGTCACACCGTACCCAGAAATGAGCGTTACCGTTCATACGGCTGCCGGTTCGACGTACACCGGATACAACGTCAAAGGTACAACATGGGTACCATCCAGACCGATCGGTGAGTTGATTGGTGGTCGCATCGGATATACCAAAGGGAAAGTAACAATCAACGGTGAAGCGGTAGAGACCATGAACATCGATGGGGTGGGATATGTGACAGCCCGTGACCTGACAAAGCTGTTGGACGCACGCATCTTCTGGGATAAGACGACACCAAGCAGAGTAGAAATATACCCTAAAAATTAAGGAGTGAGTGACATGGAAGACATTATGGTAAATGCCAAGCCTTATATTGATACGATCGTAAATGCTCTGTTTGGATTGGTGGCGATTGTAATCATCGGCGCTATTAATGTAATTAAAGTTAAAGCGAAGGCGTACTACGAGGCGAAAACAACGACTGAGGACCGCGATAAGCTGCACAAAATTGGTGCTGAAGCATTCGCATGGGCTGAGACAATCTACAAAACATATGAAGGTGATCGAAAGCTGAGCGAGGCGTACACTTATGCGAGTGAGAAACTTGCGTCGCTGGGCATCTCCGTTACTGGTGACGAGATCCGAGCATCCATTGAAAAAGCATATATCGACTACAAAGCTAAAAAGGCTGGTGGAAAGATTGCCAGCTAAGAGGAGAGGCCCTGCTATTGCGGCAGGGTCTTTTTTTGTTTGAGTAACGTCGGGGTAACGGCAGGGTAACATAATCAGTTAACCAAAGTTTTGATAATGATATACATGATACAATTCAAAGGCGTAGAAAACCCTTGATGGCACCTGATTGTTGATACTTTGTGAATAACATAAATTAACATGATAAACATAGTACAGATGTAACGTGTAATGGGGGACATCCCTCGCTTGGTGGGGCAAAGTGGTTGGAGAATACTCCAATCGGGATGAGTATGTGGAGAAAATGTTCAACGCAAATACCGGACTTGGGCTGAATATCCTGCGGTACAACATTGGAGGCGGGGATAATCCATCATCCAATATCCTCGAATATCGTAAAGCCGTTCCTGGTTACCAGCCTTCTCCTGGTGTGTATGACTGGAATGCAGATGCAAACCAACGATATATGCTGCAAGCTGCCAAAGCTCAAGGTGTGAATGTCATCGAAGCTTTTGCGAATTCCGCACCTTACTGGATGACGATCAGTGGTAATGTGTCCGGTTCGGCCAATGGTGGTAACAACCTCAAGCCCGATTACTACGATGATTTTGCCGATTACTTAACCGAGGTTGTGAAGCATTTTCGGGATAACTGGGGGATCACATTTGATAGTGTAACTCCGCTGAATGAACCAATCTCGACATGGTGGAAGCAGGGCAATGACCAGGAGGGCATGCACTTTGACCGGGCGGATCAGAACACGATTCTGAGTCAGGTACAAGCTTCGTTGAATGCAAAGGGCCTGTCCACAAAGCTGAGCGCACCAGAAGAATACAGTATCGATGATACCAATGTGTCGTTCAACAGCTATAGCAATGCGGTTAAATCAGCGATCACTCAGATCAACACCCATACGTATGGCGGAAGCAATCGTACTGCTTTGCGTAACACAGCGACGTCTGCGGGCAAACATCTGTGGACCTCTGAATATGGAGACGGGGATGCAAGCGGACTTACGATGTCACGGACCATCCTCAAGGATGTTCGCAATATGGGCGCAAGTGGATGGGTGTATTGGCAAGCCGTGGATAGTGCAGAAGGATGGGGATTTTTCAAGAACGTGTTGAACAATACGCAAACGACCAGTTACACCGTGAACCAAAAATATTATGTCATGGGCAATTACAGTAAATTTATTCGTCCTGGATACAAGATTATCGGCATGAGTGATGCCAATACCCTTGCAGCTTATGATGCAGCTTCCGGCAAAGTTGTGCTGGTAACAACCAATTCGGAGTCGACGGATACAACGGTAACCTATGATCTCAGTCGTTTTACTAACACAGGCACATCTGCTCAAGTATATCGGACCTCTTCAACGGAGAAGTTGCAGCAACTGACCAATATTTCGGTGCAAAACAAAACCTTTACCGCTA
This sequence comes from Paenibacillus xylanexedens, assembly GCF_017874615.1. Lineage (GTDB taxonomy): Bacteria > Bacillota > Bacilli > Paenibacillales > Paenibacillaceae > Paenibacillus > Paenibacillus xylanexedens. Next base: position 426,965 of record NZ_JAGIKV010000001.1, on the reverse strand, counting down.
CGGCCAAGGCCAACTCCGTAACAACCTACGTCATTTCCGGTGCAACTTACAATGGCGGTACAGGATATGAAGCCGGGGCCATCTACAAATTAATCAACCGCAACAGTGGACTTGCACTCGATGTTAACGGTGCTTCTTCTACGGGTGGGGCAACAATCATTCAGTGGAATGATAATGGAGCAGCCAATCAGCAGTGGAAGCTGGAGTCTACAGGCAACGGATATTACAACATTCGCAATGTAGGCAGTGGGCTTTTGCTGGATGTGAATTCGGGTTCCACACAAGGCGGAGCCGCTCTGATTCAGTGGCAGGATAACGGGGGCAACAATCAGCAATGGCTGCCCATTGATGTGGGAGGATATGTGGTACTTGCGAATCGAAACAGTGGCCTGACGGTTGACATCAATCAAGGTTCTCTAACCGCAGGTGCCTCCACGATTCAGTGGGCCGACAATGGCGGTGCCAATCAGCAATGGAGCCTAGTCAAAGTTAATTAGTGTGAGTGGGCATGAATTAACGCTCTTACGTGTCCTTCTTTCTTGGAGGTGCAGTGTTCTAAGCAACACCGCACCCTCTAAGAAAGTAGCTATTTTAGACATACATATATTCATCCACCCAGCTGGTACTTAACGAAAACGGGATAGGGTGAACCTGCTAATATCCTGATCCGTGTGCCCCGTTTGCACCAAGTCGGATAGAATCTGCCCAATGGCACTTGCAAACTTGAAGCCATGACCGGAGAAACCGCCTGCGAGCCACACACGTTCATGGGCAGGGTGTCGGTCGATAATAAAATCTTCATCCGAAGTGAATTCATACTTGCACACACTACCACGTTTCAATTCTCCAGCTGCCTGAGGCATATGAAGTTCGAGCAGCCTGCGCAGATCCCCCTCGTCCGTTTCTTCCGTACCAAATGGAGCCATTGTACTTCCTGGTGTCCACACCTGGCCCGTATCATGACGACCCATCTTCAGACCTGATCCGCCGATGCTTGGAAATCCATAATATGTACCTTCTTTTCCTGCCAGTGTAAAACCGGGGAAGTGTGCCTCGCCGTACAAAGCTTGTGGTGCATCAAACCATCCAACCGTTTTACGCACTGCCTGAATGGGGAGATCCACGAAAGGTTTTAATGTCTGAAACCAGGCGCCAGCGCTCAGGATGATTTGATTTGCATGGTATGTCTCACCACCTGAAGTCTGAACTGCGACGGAATGTGGTCCGTATTCGATATGCTCCACCCGTGTGTGTGTTAACAAGGTGGCACCGTGAGTCTCGCCTGCCTTGCGGAAGGCACGAATACAGGGTTCACTATACAGATAACCCGCATCAGGCTCATACATGCCCTCGTAATGTTCAGGTATTGTAATACCTGGCCAGCGTTTCATCACCTCGGCTGCGTGCAACGTTTCATACCGAATGCCTGCATCATCTGCATGGCTCAATCGGTTGTGGAAGGAATGAATCCCCGGATCAACCACATTTATTACACCGGAAGGAACAAACAGTTGGTCTCCGGTCGTTTCCTCCAGCTCGTGCCATAACTTCTGTGCAAGTAATGCCATGGCAATATAGTCAGGCCCACCACTGTACACATGGCGCATCAGTCTGCTATCCCCGTGATGACTTCCTTCCGTATGCGGAGGATCAAAGGCATCGATTAATAAAATTTTGCATCCACTGCGCGATAGATAATAACCTGCACTCATACCCATGGAGCCGGCTCCAACGATAATAACGTCATATGATTGTGTGATAATAGCACGTCCTCTCCTATGTATCCTTTTCTACAGTAATGCCTTAATAGAACATATTAATAGTAAAAGCTTGATGAAGGCAAGTGTAGTAAAATGGACTTCTACAATGAATGTTGCAAAGGAGACCTCGCATGAGTGAGCAATTTAGGTTTGATCTATTTCCATTAATTCAGACAGAACGATTCATCCTCCGGTCAGCTGAGGCTGGAGACAGCCATGATCTGCTCGCGTTATATTCCGATGAAGCTGTGGTTCAATATATGCCATTCACTCCCTTTGAATCCGTGGAGGATGCACAGAGTGAGATGAATTGGTATACGAAGATTTTCAAGGAATACACGGGTTTACGCTGGATGATTGAAGACCGTGAAACTCGTAAAGTGATCGGAACCTGTGGGTTCCTGAACTATGAAGATGTACATAACCGTGCAGAGATTGGATACGATTTGCGTTCCTCTTTCTGGGGCCGCGGTGTTATGACTGAAGTGGCCCATGCTGTGTTACATTTTGGATTCACATGCATGCAGCTTAACAAGATCGAAGCAAAGGTTGAACCAGAGAACGAGGCGTCAATTCGCCTGTTACATAAACTTAATTTTCAACAGGAAGGTGTACTGCGGCAGCATGAGTTTGAGAAAGGCAGATATATTGACCTTGCGGTGTTCTCTAAGTTACGAAGCGAAATATAGGCAAGCTAGCCCCATAAGGATTTCAATGACTCCATCTCATTCCAGAGCCGTAAGGCTTGTCCCTCTGAATGAGCCCATGCTATATTGGAGAGATGTGAGGAGATGAGGATATGAAGCTGGTGTCCTGGAATGTGAATGGCTTAAGGGCATGTGTGACCAAAGGATTCATGGATTATTATCAGGAGAGTCAGGCAGATATCTTCTGCCTTCAGGAGACCAAATTACAAGCCGGACAGATTGAGATGGACCTGGGGGAAGATGTTTATCAATATTGGAATTATGCGATCAAAAAAGGTTATTCCGGTACGGCTGTATTTAGCCGAATCAAACCTTTATCCGTTCGTTACGGGATGGAGGAGGACAGCGAGCCGGAAGGCCGGATGATTACACTGGAGTATGATGAGTTTTATCTGGTGAACGTCTATACCCCTAATGCGAAGCGGGATCTGACCCGGCTGCCTTATCGTCTGGAATGGGAGGATCGATTCCGGGGGTACATTCTGCAATTGGAGCAGACTAAACCGGTTATCGTCTGTGGTGACCTGAATGTGGCTCATGAGGAGATTGACCTGAAGAATCCGAAGCCCAATCTGGGCAATTCCGGATTTACCCTTGAAGAGCGTGGCAAGATGACTGATTTGCTTGCTTCCGGGTATGTAGACAGCTTCCGTCATCTGTATCCGAATCGTACGGATGTATACAGCTGGTGGTCTTATATGCCGAAGGTTAGAGAACGGAACGTGGGCTGGCGCATTGATTATTTTCTCGTATCCAATCAATTGGCACCTAAGGTGGCAGATGCGCATATCGACTGCCACGTGATGGGCAGTGATCATTGCCCGGTGGGTCTTACGTTACAACTATAGGTAAGGATCATCGTGAGATAGATTGAGGTAAGAGTTTTAGAATACAAGTATAGATCAACTGCAAGTTTCCTGAATGGGAGATTTGCAGTTTTTTTTGCGTCACAGGTAGGGGAGGGACACTGGACTTTGGTTGGGGAAAGAACTGGACTCGGGATTGTTTCAATCCCGCTATTTCTTGGGTACGATTGAAGCATACATATATAGATGAACCTTTGGGGTAAGGGGTAGAGAAGATGAAGAAGGGGTTACGGAGAGGGTTAAAAGTGCTGGGAGGCATCATGCTTGCCACAGGACTTTTGCTGCTGGCAGGTACAGCGTATGAAGCGTATCAATCCACGCAGGATATGAAGTCCTATCCCCCGCCAGGCAAGTATTATGAAGTGAGTGGTCGCAACATGCACCTCTACACTGCTGGCAAAGGAGAGGTAACCGTGGTGTTTGCCTCAGGCTGGGGTACACCCAATCCGTATGTGGATTTCAGTCCGCTATATGACAAGTTGAAATCACAGGTGAAAATTGCGGTATATGATCGGTTCGGGTATGGATACAGCGACTATACGGATGACCCTCGTGATGTGGATACCATCTCGGAAGAGATCCACCAATTGCTGCGAACATCCGGTCAACGTCCACCTTACATCATGGTCGGTCACTCCCTGGGTGCGCTGGAGACACTGCGGTTTGCGCAAAGGTATCCTGATGAAGTGGCTGGCATGGTCATGATCGATGGCGGAAGCCCGGAGTATTACAGTCGTACGGATCTGAATACACCGGAATGGATGATGGATGGGTCCCGTTTTCTGGTGAAAACAGGCATCGCACGAACATTGCTGCAATCGGATCGCATGATGGCATCTCTGGTCATTGACCCAAGTCTGGTAACGGAACCGATGAAAAAGGCCGTCACGATATCCACGCTGAGACATGCGTACAATGACAATGTCATGGAAGAGGTTCGGAATTCCAGAACAAATGCAGCGTGTGTGCTTGAGAACAAAACGAAGTTTGGCTTTCCGCTGACGATCCTGACAACCGGTTCGGAGGAGTCGGATGAGGACAGTCATGCATGGCAGGACGACCAAGCGAATTTTGCTTCATGGTCAAGACACGGAACACAGCTGACGGTTCCACAAGCGACACACAGTATCCACAACAGTCAACCGGATATTGTCGCCGCCGAGATTATGAAATTAGTGACACCGTCCAGTGACCTATGAGTAACATGATTCCACAAACACATGATGAACAGGATGAGGAGGAGGGATGGATGAAAAAGTTTAAAGTAATCACCCGCTTCCTGTCCATTCTTGTAGCCAGTTGTCTATTGTCTCTAAGTGTATTATGTGTATCTGTGATATGGGTTAAGAATAACGTTCATGCGGTGCCTGTGATCCAGCCGTTTGAACGAGATTAGCACATAAAATGAAGAAGAAGGAGTGGTAACAGATGGTGAAGAGAAGGAAATATGTATTGGCCTGTGCCGCACTGGCGATGATGGTGGCCTTGAGTGCTTGCAGCAGCGCGGCAGACGAACCGAGTGATACGGAGAAGGTGGACACTGAAGTTTCCTCCGGAACTGGTGAACAAGCGACTAATGAAGGCGCAAGCGAAGCAACAACAAGTGAAGTGACCGAAACGGAAGGTACGACTGCACCAACCGACTCGGATTCAGATCGTGGTGAGGAAGCGACTGCTGGAACCAATGAGTTGCCGGAGAACTTGCCAAGTGATTTCCCGTTGCCGGAAGATGCTACGATTCGTTTAGCCAATTCTGGTGAGAATGAAGGCAAGCAATCGGCCATGGTGATTTTCTCCACTGAACAAGATATGAAAACCGTATCCCAGCTGTATAAAGATTACTTCAACGCCAAAAAGTTGACGGATGCAGGTCAGACGATCGATGACAAAAATATTATCATTCAGGGAACCGATCCAGAAACGCAGGATGTCTGGTCCTTGATTGGAGGAACATTGGCGGGACAGGAAGGCGTCATTGAACTGACGTTGACCTGGACAGAATCATAAGCAGAAGATAAGGGCTATTTTTCTTTCCTGCTTTTTTTCTTCCTAAAATAACGAATGAACGCCATAATACCTTGCATACGGAGCCGCATTATTGCTGCACCGCTGCAAGGTATTTTTATTTCGAACTGGAAACCTGACAGGTTACATGTTATGTTATATCATTATAAACAGAGTAATAGACAACTATAGAAGAAGACAGGAGAGGATTGAACATGATTAGAGTGGGTATTGTTGGTTACGGTAACTTGGGTAAAGGTGTAGAGAAAGCTATTTCCCAGAACGAGGATATGGAACTGATTGCTGTGTTTACACGTCGTAATCCGGAGCAGATGGTCGCTGAAAGCACAGAAGTACGTTTTGAGCATATCTCTGCAGCGGAGCAATACATAGGCAAGGTTGATGTTATGATCCTCTGTGGTGGTTCTGCAACCGACCTTCCAGAGCAGACACCAGCCATCGCCAAGTTGTTCAATACGGTAGATAGCTTCGATACACATGCGAAAATTCCTGAATTCTACAAAGAAGTTAATGCTGCGGCAGAGCAAGGCGGTCACGTAAGTGTCATTTCCACAGGTTGGGACCCAGGCTTGTTCTCCATGAACCGTCTGCTTGCACAGTCCATTCTGCCAGAAGGAAAAGAGTACACGTTCTGGGGCAAAGGTGTGAGCCAAGGCCACTCGGATGCTATTCGTCGTGTTCCAGGCGTTAAGGCGGGTGTACAGTATACTGTACCTGTTGAAGAGGTAATCAACCGGATTCGTGCAGGGGAGACACCAGAGCTGTCTACACGCGAGAAACATCTGCGTCAATGTTATGTGGTAGCAGAAGATGGTGCTAATCAGGATGAGATCCGTGAGACGATTGTGTCGATGCCAAACTATTTTGCAGATTACGATACAACTGTAACGTTCATTAGCGAAGAAGAATTGAAATCCGAGCATGAAGGTATGCCGCATGGTGGATTTGTAATTCGCAGTGGGGTTACAGGTGCTGGTCAAAAGCAAATTATTGAATTTGGTCTGAAACTCGACAGCAATCCTGAATTTACAGCAAGCGTACTTGTGGCGTATGCAAGAGCCGCACAACGCTTGAGCGTGGAAGGACATAAGGGAGCGAAAACGGTATTTGATATTCCGCTCGGTCACTTGTCTCCAAAATCGGCTGAAGATCTCCGCCGCGACTTGTTATAATTCTGATTCGTTCCAGTGATTTTATAGAAACAGCTCGTCCTTGGATGTATAGGACGAGCTGTTTTTTTGCTGTTGCTGTATACGATTCATACATTCATATGAATTGGCAGGTACTATCCTGCTTGTATCCCTGTTCGTGCTCTTGCGGAAATGGCACCCTACACCCAGTGTGAGGGAATGTTAAGATGATCCGGCAACTTGGTATTCACATTACCTTTGGCTGCATTAATCTGGGATTGCGTCAGGAAGATGCCACCTCTCAGGTCTGCATCGCCCAGATCCGTATCCCGCAAGTCCGCGCCAATCCAATCCGCATTTCGTGTATCTGCATTTCGGAGATCGGCTGCGATCATTAAAGCCCCTCGGAAGCTTGCGCCCCGCAGGTCAGCCCCTTTTAAATTGGCACCAAAAAAGTCACTTCCGGTACGTTTTTTACTATTCTTCGACTTCCCTTGTCCATGAGCGGTGGGTGGCACATTCGCGCGTACCATCTCACTTGCCTGGACCAAGAGTTGATTCACACTGGACCGATAATTGGCGATGTCCAGACGGAGAAGGGCCGCAGGCTCCAGATTGCTCAAGCGCTCAACCTCCTCATATAACTCACCAAATGCCGAGTGAAGGGATGACGTCTCCGGTCTCATCATCATTTCCTTCATATAACTGAGCAACTCGTGAAGTTGTCGCAAAGCAGGCAGACAATCGAACATCTCGTTTGCAGACTCTGGATGATCACGCCAATCTTTGCCCGCGTAGGTCACTTGGGACAGCTTCTGTCCAGCTCCGAAACAGTCGTATACCGTGCAACCTTTGAACCCTTTCTGCCGAAGCTGGGTATGGATACCGCAGCGATTGTCCGTGCGCAGATTGGGACAGGGTGTGCCGCTGGCTTTATCAAAAGCAAAGTCAGATGACTTGCCATAGGGCAAGGCAACACAGCACAGGCCAAAACATTGCTCACAGTCTGCGCTAAGATGAGGACTCGCAGTGCTGGCAAATGGTTGGTTAGACAATGTAAACACTTCCTTATAATAGTACAAATAGATGGAATTACGTCAGTACCACTTTACCATTGCATTGCGATTAGAGCAATTGAAGACAAGGAAAAAAGGGCAGTTACCCAAATGGAGGGGAACGCCCTTTGATCGTGGAGAATCACGTATTTAAATTAAACTACACCTTGAGCAATCATGGAATCCGCTACCTTGAGGAAACCGGCGATATTCGCTCCGGCTACGAGGTTGCCTTCACAGCCATACTCTTCAGCAGCTTCTACACAGCTGGTGTAGATGTTCTTCATGATGTCATGCAGCTTGGCGTCTACTTCTTCAAATGACCAGGACAACCGCATGCTGTTCTGTGACATTTCAAGAGCAGACACGGCTACACCTCCGGCATTAGCCGCTTTGGCTGGACCGAACAGCACGCCTGCACCGTGGAAGACGTCAATGGCAGCCAGGGTGGAAGGCATATTCGCCCCTTCGCCAATGGCCTTCACGCCACCTTTGATTAGAAGGGCCGCAGCTTCTTCATCGATCTCATTTTGCGTTGCACATGGAAGAGCAATATCACAAGGGATGGACCAGATGCCTTCACAGCCTTCGGTATATGTAGCATGCGGGTGTTCTTTGATGTATTCGCTGATGCGAAGACGATCAACCTCTTTCAGACGTTTCACAGTATCCAGGTTGATTCCTTGTGGATCGTGTATGTAGCCACCTGAGTCACTACACGCCACGACTGTAGCTCCAAGCTCCTGTGCCTTCTGAATGGCATAGATGGACACATTACCAGAGCCAGAGACAACGACTGTGCTGTCTTGGAAGCTGAGTCCCTTGGATTGCAGCATCTCCTTCACGAAATACACACAGCCGAAGCCAGTTGCTTCCTTACGTGCCAAGCTTCCTCCGTACAGCAGTCCTTTACCTGTCAATACGCCTGCCTCATGCCCGCCATGGATACGTTTGTATTGGCCGAACATGTAACCGATTTCCCTTGCGCCTACACCAATGTCACCTGCCGGTACATCCGTATCGGAACCGATATATTTGTACAGCTCTGTCATGAAGCTTTGCGTGAAACGCATGACTTCCAGATCCGATTTTCCTTTGGGATCAAAGTCAGAACCGCCTTTACCACCGCCAATAGGCAGTCCGGTCAAAGCATTTTTGAAGATCTGTTCGAAGCCGAGGAACTTAATGATACCCGAGTATACGGAAGGGTGGAAGCGAAGTCCGCCTTTGTAAGGACCGATGGCACTGTTGAACTGCACCCGGAATCCACGGTTAACCTGAACTTTACCTTGATCATCTACCCATGGAACACGGAATGTGATTACACGTTCGGGTTCGACAAGCTGTTCCAGCAGACTATGGTTCCTGTATTTAGGGTGCGCTTCAATAACAGGAATAAGGGAATCCAGAATTTCTTTGACAGCCTGATGGAACTCGTCTTCGTGCGGATTTCTGGCGACAACCGACTCGTAAACGGAATGAACATATTCTGCGGCAGTAACTTGAACGGACTCTGTAGTTTCTTTTGTTATCGTGGACACTTTTTCGATGCACTCCTTTATTGTGTTAAAGTCTGTAGAGGCTTATTTGCATAAATTGAATAAAAGTTTGTAGTTAAATATACAGGAAAGCAAATAAAAATACGAGATGAAAATTCATAAAATGTTTTTTATGCAGTAATTAAAATGTTCTATGGATCTACCATATGATGTGAAGAATTAAGTTATTAAATGGAAGATATGACCACAAATGATAATAAAAAAGCAAGTTAGACGAATATACTGGATTAAAATATTAGTTTTGGTAAGATGGTAAGAAGGTCTCGTATTCCGGGATCTTTTTAAAATATAAAGGAGGAAAACAAGATGATGAAGAGAAACATGCCAATCAACATGGAGAACAAGGCTTGTATAGGGGGGGAAATCTACTATGAACCATAGGACCTCCCGCCATAATTGCAGAGAGAAGCTGGTGAGCCAGCTATTTACATTCGGTGAAGAGAAAAGAACATTTCTCGACGACTATTTCGACGCGCGTGATCCAGAGCGGATACAATTGGAAAAACAATTGTCCGCATATACAGAGTATGTGGAAAAACTGCTCCTGGGTCCTGATGAAGATCTGGACTCAGCTGTATTGATCGGCAGTCATATTGATTTTGAATATCTCGATTTTCATACGTCAGATTCGTTCATGATTGTCATGCCAGAGGATACCAATCCTGATGAGGGTCGTATTTCCTTCCTCTCTCCAGTAGGGAGTCAATTACTGCTTGGCAGTAAAGGGGAAGTTAGGTCTGTTCATACACCATCAGGTTCCATGAGAATCCGCATTACGGGGATCGAGCTGAGGAGCGAAACCTTGAACGAGCCGGCGCTAGGGGGTGCAGATCATGCACTTTAAAGAGACGGACTTACCAGGGATTGGACGTAAATACTGGCTGCATACCCGTAGTGGTGAGCATTTGGTCATAGTGATTCATAACGACGAGCGACGTGACCTGTTCCATATGGAGTCAGGGGATACACCTGAAGAGGTGGGTGATATGGTATCTCTTGTCACCCTGGACGATGATGAAGCCCGGGCGGTAGCCGCTATTGTTGGTGGTATGACCTATAAACCGAAGTTTCAGGATGAGCGTGAAGTGATGCTTGAAGGGCTGTTAATCGAATGGCTACGGATTGAGCCTCACGCCGCAAGCGTAGGCATGACGATTGGTGAACTGGATATCCGTCAGGCCACGGGCGCCGTTATTCTCGCTGTTGTGACCAAGGATAAGGAGAAGCATTTTAATCCAGGTCCGGATTATGCTTTTACCGCTGGAGCTACAATTGTAGTTGCCGGTGAACGGAATCAGATCAAGCAGCTCAAACTATTGTTGACTAATGGACGGACTTAGCCTATGGATATGCTCATATTCGAAGTGGGAATTGCCGTTGCGCTGATTACACTTACGGGGCTGATATCTTCACGATTACGATTTTCGGTCATTCCTTTTTATATCCTGATTGGTATGGCTGTTGGACCACATGCACCACAGATCGGCATAGTGGATTTACGTTTTATCGAAAGTTCGACCTTTATTGAATTTATGGGCAGGCTTGGCATTTTGTTTCTGCTATTTTATCTGGGTTTGGAGTTCTCGGTCTCCCGGTTATTAAAGTCTGGCAAAGCCATTCTGACCGGGGGCATGTTCTATGTGGGCCTGAATTTTGTCTCTGGATTGCTGTTGGGGTGGTTCATGGATCTGCCCCTTCAGGAGACACTTGTTGTCTGCGGGATCATGACCAGCTCTTCTACAGCCATTGTAGCTAAAGTGCTCGTTGATCTGAAACGCACGGCAAACCCTGAAACAGAGATTATTATGGGCATGATCATGTTCGATGACTTGTTCATCGCGATTCATATCTCTATCCTGACCGGGCTTGTGCTCAGCGGGGCAACTTCATTCTTAAGTGTTCTGTTAGTATCGCTGTCTGCCCTGCTGTTTATTGTGCTGTTCCTGATTATTGGCAGGAAAAGCATCAAATATATTGATAAGGCACTGAATATTAAGTCATCAGAGTTGTTCCTGCTTACCGTCATGACGCTGCTCTTCCTGGTGGCTGGTTTCTCGGAGACACTGCATGTAGCGGAAGCTATTGGAGCGTTGATGATGGGGCTTGTATTGGGCGAATCAAGACATGTGAGTCGGATTGAACATCAGATCATGCCTTTCAAAGATTTTTTTGGTGCAATTTTCTTCTTCAGTTTTGGCCTGACCATTGAGCCGGCTTCACTTGGCGGAGCTGTTGGGATGACGATTATTGCCGTTATTCTGACGATTGCCAGTAACTATGGTGCAGGTATGATCGCTGGCAGATTGGCTGGAATGAGCCCTAAGGCCTCGTTGAATGTGGGCTTTACCCTGGTCTCCCGGGGCGAATTCTCCATTATCATGGCGAACATCGGCAAGGCCGGAGGGCTGATGGCATCCATCCAATCGTTTGCCGTGTTGTATGTGTTAATTCTGGCTGTGCTGGGGCCTATCCTGACGAAAGAATCTCCGCGGATCTATGCTCAGTATGCGCGGCTAAGGAAGCGGATGAAACGAAGGGAAACGGGTTGAGTCAAACGCTGGCTGTCCTTGGACAGTCCGGGTATTCTGACCGTAGTGTTTAATAGGCGTCACACCATGTGGAGAGAGAAATTACTCCGGGGTGTGGCGTTTTTTTTATTACTGGGAACCCATTCAATTCAGCCTTGTTATTATACCTATTTCACCAAATTATGGTATGTATCCATATCTTGTGCGTGGTCGTGAATGTTCAATTCCACGGGCAGGACTATAGTTGTGATTTGGTAGAGAGGGATTGAAAATAAGAAGTTATTATGTAAAATAATGTTATATTCAAATCTAGCAGTTGAACGCACTATGTACACGAGAACGGACGAGGAGGAATAGCTCATGAACAAGAAAAGTAGATTTCAACGGTTAAAATGGGCCGGTACAGGGATGTTGCTCAGTCTCGTATTATTTGCTCTACCTGCATCTGCTGCATGGAATGATACATATCAGGGTTACGCGACGTATACGGGCTCAGGTTACTCGGGAGGTGCAGTGTTGCTTGATCCCATCCCGGCGGACATGAAGATTACTGCACTTAATCCGTTCCAACTCAATTATAACGGTGTCAAAGCCGCTTTAGCGGGAGCCTATCTCGAGGTGCAGGGTCCTAAAGGCAAAACAACCGTCTATGTAACAGACCTCTATCCAGAAGGCGCCAGTGGAGCGCTGGATCTCTCACCGAATGCCTTTAACCTGATCGGTGACCCAAAGGCAGGCAAAATCGATATCAGCTGGAAAGTGGTCAAAGCTCCAATTCAAGGCAACGTCTCTTATCGGATCAAGGAAGGCAGCAGTCAGTGGTGGGCAGCCATTCAGGTTCGTAATCATAAATATCCGGTGCTGAAGTTCGAAGTGAAACAGAAGGATGGTACGTGGCTCAATCTTGAAAAGCAAGACTATAATCATTTCCTCGGAACTGGACTGGGCAAAGAAAAACTAAACGTTCGTATTACCGATATTCGCGGTCAGGTATTAAATGACACGATCCCGGCTCTGCCTAATGATGGGTCAGGTGGTGCATATATTGTACCGGGCAATGTGCAGTTCCCCGATTGACAGATATACGAAGGTGTTATAAAAAGAAGTATGGTCATAGACGTATTCTTAACGAAAAGTCGTACACTGTACGGCTTTTTTTGTATACGAAAAGAGGAGAATGTAACGTATGAAAAAAAGTTTGCCTTCATATCAGACAACACATCCCTATTGGAAACAGTATCAGGGCTTTTTCCCGGAAGAAGTGAGGTTAGAGGAGCATACAGCTCCTGAGGAAGAATGGTGGGAGTCCAATGGGGTTCATCTGCATATTGATCGCTTGCCTGCGCCGGAGTCTTCAATCAAAATTCTGTTCATTCATGGTGCGGGAGGCAATGGCAGGTTGCTCGCTCCGTATGCCCGCATGTTGCAGCGACATGGATACGAGGTGGTATCACCAGATCTTCCGCCATATGGGTTAAGTTACGCAATGTCTGGTACACGTATTAACTACGAACTTTGGATAGAGCTACTTGTGTCAATCATCGAACGGGAATACAAAAAAGATGGCAAGCCAATCGTTGTATTGGGAAGTAGCATCGGAGGTATGCTTGCCTATCACACCAGTGCACGCAGCAAGCGTGTTAAGGGTTTGATCGCAACTACATTTGTAGACACGAGTAATCCGGAAATGCGTGACCAGCTTGCGCCGAATCGTCTGGTAAGCCGGGCGGGAAAACGGATGATGGATCTGTTCCCAGGTCTGCTGGATCATGTACGTATTTCGGTCAAACAGGTATCCCGAATGCAACTGATTACCAATAACAAGGACTTAACCGGGCTTATTATGAATGATCCACAAGCGGCAGCTACACGTATTCCGTTGGAATTATTAAGAACATTCCTTAATAAAAAACCGGAGGTAAGCCCGGAACAGTTCAACCAGTGTCCGGTCCTGTTGGTTCACCCTGAACTGGACCCCATGACACCGATCAGGTTCAGCCAATCTTTTTTTGATCGTCTGGTGGTGGACAAGGAATGTGTGATCTTGGAAGGGGCAGGCCATTTTCCTATAGAGCAGCCTGGGCTGGACCAGTTGGAGGTAGCGGTACTACGATTTTTACAACAAATTCAATGATTTAAGGTCATGATATTGCTTCAAGTACATAATTCTCATATTCGTAGTACGGACAACACCTCCCATTAAGGGAGGTGTATTTGAATGTTTTCGATATGAATTGCACTACCGCCAACCTGAATCTGTGTGATTTCATTAGAGCTGTCCAAAGTTAATCTGGCTCGGATCTCAGAGGGGCGGTTCATGGTATACCCTTGTCTGATCGTGTACGTGTGAAGATGAGGATCTGTAAGCTGGTTGTACTGGGATAAATAACAGAGCATGGCACCATTGGATGTGCCCGTCGCGCTCTCTTCCGGTATATCATAAAGCGGTGCAAAATTACGGCATTCTGCCAGAACGTCCTCAGCATCTGATTCGAGTGTAAACACATGATAACCTACGGCATGATGAGCCTTGCTTATTTCAGTGATACGCTGGAAGTCAGGATCGATTTTGGTCAGAACATCAACATCTTTAACGGCTATCATGATATCGGGTAGCCCGGTAGACACAATCTGCACAGGTAGCTCGGAATGCAAATCCTCCATAGAAATACGTAACGAATCGGCAATCTGCTGTCGATCCACGATCTCCCCAAACTCCGGTAACGTCTGAGACAGATAGACTTCTCCATTGACTTCGATATCAACTTTAAGAATTCCGGCCAGTGTCTCCAATGTATATGTACCAACATTAACGAGCTGTTGTGTCTTCATTAGATAAAATAAAGCAATTGTGGCATGTCCACATAGATCGACTTCATCACTTGGGGTGAAATAACGCACTTTGAAATCAGCCTGATCCGACGGCATGACAAACGCAGTCTCTGAAAAACCAACTTGTCTGGCAATCTCCTGCATCTGGGATTCAGACAGATGCGTTGCTTGTAAAACAACACCTGCGGGGTTTCCGCCTTGAGCCTTGTCCGAAAATGCATGTAATGTATTTACTTCTACTTCCATCGTGTTACCTCGCTTGTTCAGTTATTGGGTTAAGATTTAACGTAATCGATAATCGACATTATATCACGATTGTTGAACGGGTATGTGAATCCCGGATTGCTGTGAATTTTGAATGAATAGGTCAAGTGATCGCTGGGAAAGGGTAATGATGGAGGAGAGCATAACGATAATCAATGGAAAGGTTGGGATCTATAATGAAAGCAATTGTGATTGAGGAATTTGGTGGAGCAGAACAATTGAAGGAACAGGAAGTAGCCAAGCCAACATGTGGAGTGAATCAGGTATTAATCCGAACGCATGCCACGTCGGTGAATCCGGTAGACTTCAAAATCAGACAAGGTGATATGAAAGAAGCAGCGGAGAATTTCCCGTTAATTCTGGGCGGCGATGTTGCGGGTATTGTGGCTGAAGCAGGCTCAAATGTCACGAGGTTCAGAGAAGGTGATCGGGTATTTGCGCGTCCGCGTCAATTCGGAACCTATGCAGAATATGTTGCTGTTGATGCAGACATTATTGCCCGTATACCGGAGAACTTGAGCTTCGAGGAAGCGGCAGCGATCCCGCTGGCTGCGATGACGGCATGGCAGGCACTTGTGGATCACGGACGTTTAGGCAAAGGGCAGAAGGTACTCATTCATGCTGGTGCAGGTGGTGTGGGAACGTATGCTATTCAGATCGCCAAGTCCCTCGGCGCTGAAGTGGCTTCCACGGCAAGTGAATCAAACGAAGCGTTGCTTCGTTCGTTGGGTGTGGATCATTTTATCAACTATAAAAAAGAAGATTTCTCGGAGATTCTCTCCGGTTATGATGTTGTGCTGGACACCATGGGCGGTGATATTCAGCGCGATAGCTTCAAGGTGTTAAAGTCTGGCGGGCATCTGGTATCCTTAGTGGAACAACCGGATGAGAAGCTTGCCAAAGAGGCCGGAGTAACGGCCAACGTCTTCATGATGGAGCCCAAAGGGGATCAACTGGATCAGCTGGCTGAACTGGCTGCAGAAGGCAAGCTCAAATCGATTATTGATGGAACGTACCCGCTAACTCAACAGGGAGTACGGGAAGCACATGAGAAGAGTGAAACCCATCATACCCGCGGGAAACTGGTTATTCAGGTGCAATAGAATTCATTAACTCGTAGAAGTATTTAGACTCATGAGTCTGATACAGATTGTACCAGGCCTGTAATGTTTCTGGTGCAAAGACATTCAACAGCTTCAACACATGCATCGTAAATTCTAACGGAGCTATTCCAGATGCAGTAACTAGATTTCCATCGGTTACTGCAGGCTCCGTTACATAATATGTTTCTCCAGTATAATCTGGGCATATCATCTTCAGGTATTCTAAATCATTGCTTGTATGTTGTCTGGAATCCAGTATCCCTATTTTTGCAAGTGCAGCTGTGGCACCGCAAATCGCCGCAATAACCGTACCCTCTTCTATAGAGGCAGCAACTTTTTTCAATAAGGGATCATGGATGGTGTCCATCCAGGTGTTTCCCCCTGGAAGAATGATGACATCGTCACCTTTCAATGTACATTCATCAATAGAAATATGAGGAAGGATGTTCAATCCTCCCATGGTAGTTACCGGATGTTTATCCACGCCTACGGTTACGACCTGTAAAGGCTGGATCTCTTTCCTGAAATACCTTCCCGAGTTCAATTCAGCAGTTAGATATCCTACCTCCCAGTCTGCCATCGTATCAAATACATATAGATATACGTTCTTCGTTTGCATCATACATGCTCCTTTTGTTTTCATGATTGAATGGATTACTCTTGTATTATAAATTAACTTCACTGACATCTACGGTCAGTGAAGTTTTTAAATTTGAAAATTAACAGCCCTAAGAACCAATATATGGATTGCTCCCCAATTGTAGTTGAATAAGATATAATAGGAGAAATTTATTCCATTTTGTGCATGAGGTGATTAGGATGTCCAACGAACTCATTCAAGCCATTCAATTGTTAAAAGAAAAGAAATGGGTGGATCTGACCCATACGTTTGGTCCAGGCTCTCCACATTTTTCAGCTTTTGAGGCAGCACAATTCGATACACTGTTTGATCACGATCAAGGTTTCTTTGCCCAGAGCTTCAAGTTCCCGGGTCAATACGGGACACATCTTGATGCGCCGATCCACTTCGTTCGGGATACCCGGTATCTGGATGAGCTGGGCTTGAAAGAGCTTGTATTGCCACTTGTGGTCATTGACCAGTCCGCCGAAGTAGAGAACAATCCGGACTTTACGCTGGATGTGGAGCATATTCTTGAATTTGAGAGAGAGCATGGCGTGATTGAAGCTGGAAGCTTTGTAGCCTTACGTACCGATTGGAGCAAACGCTGGCCTAACCATGAAGCATTTGATAACAAGGATGCGGAGGGTAACAGTCATGCACCCGGATGGTCGGTTCGTGCGCTCATGTTTTTATTTGAGGAGAGAAAAGTACAAGCCATTGGTCACGAAACCTTTGACACGGATTCTGCCGTGGATTATCAGATGAATGGAGCACTTCTGGCAGAATATTATGTACTCGCCCAGGATACATATCAAGTTGAGCTGTTAACAAACCTGGATCAAGTGCCGGCTAAAGGCGCTGTTATTTTCAATATTGTACCCAAAGCGGAGAAAGCTTCTGGTTTTCCAGTCCGGTCTTTTGCCATTTTGCCGTAAAACGGGGTAGATCAAAAGCTGAAATAGATAAATCAGGCACAGAACTCAGAATGATACTCAAGTAGACAGCCAGCTAAATAGTCGGCTTTTTTTCAGTTAAGCTAACGGGCAGGTTGGTGGCAAGGTAGCTCTTTGATACGGCTCATCGTAAATCATTCTATAACTTATTGAAATTTCTTGCAGATTTAATATTGACGGTAATTGCAATTTAGCCTCACGTAATGTAAAATTACTTAGCGGAAAAACATGGAAGGAGTGGGGGTATGAGGTGGAAAAGTAAGACTGATATTCAGTCGACTTGTGTAATTTCATATTTCCATATTTCCATTCCATTAGGACACTAAAGCATTTATTGCTTTAGTGTTTTTATTTTATGGGGGTGTATTAATTGTCAAGGTATAAAAGAGTTCTCGTTAAGCTAAGTGGTGGAGCAGTAGCCGGAAACTCTGAATTTGGTTTTGAACCGGAAAGATTGGACCAAATCGCTGATGAAATTATGTCAATAGTAAACTTAGGAGTTGAAGTATCATTAGTTATTGGTGGGGGTAATATTTTTCGAGGTAATATGGCGGAAAGCTGGGGGATAGAAAGGGCAGAAGCTGACAACATTGGAACACTTGCGACTGTAGTAAATAGTTTAATGCTTCGTGGAGTTCTTAAAGCCAAGACCAAAAAGGAAGTACGGGTAATGACCGCTATACCTATTACTTCAGTTGCAGAACCATACATCCGTCTAAAAGCAATTCACCACCTAGAAAAAGGCTATATTGTAATTTTTGCTGGAGGGAACGGTCAACCTTACGTTACAACAGACTATCCTTCAGTACAAAGAGCCATCGAGGTTAATTGTGACGCTTTATTAGTTGCAAAGCAAGGTGTTGATGGTGTTCTTAATGCAGACCCTAAATTTGATAAAAATGCAAAGAAATTTCGTTCGCTTCATTACAACGACGTTTTAGAACACAACTTAAAGGTAATGGACCAATCAGCTTTCATTTTGGCAAGAGACTACAATTTGCCAATGCATGTGTTTAACTTCGATAAACCAGGTTCGATGAAAGAAATCTGTGAGGGTAAGAATAATGGTACGATAATTAGTGGCGAATCAATTTTAGAGTTGGAATGAAGTATGTTACAAATACTACTCTTCCTTGATTTAGCGGAACGATAGTTCCACAAAAGAGAAGTTCTATTCAAGATCCCACTCGGCCATGGAGTGGGATTTTGTTTATGTTGATATGTATATCTTGTGATCAAAAGATACTTTATGTTTTGATTCATTACTGTGATCCGTATCATAGGTAGAAGTACAGAACATGACGCTAACGGGAAACGTTAGTTCATAAAAGCATGGGGCAGACTGCAGGCTGGCAGGCTGATCTTTTTTGATTTAGCTAACTGGCAACAGGTAAGTAAACTTATCAGGAACCAAGCCTAGCTAGGGTTTGATTTATTAGAAGCATAAATGTGTGTTTTGGCAAACTTATGGTTTAAGTCATAACTAACAAAGTCTAAATGATTCACATATGTAAATAGCAAGGGAGGCGTATTCCGCCTCCTTTTTATGTTGTTACTTTTGATCCGAGTGAGGATCTTGATTAAATCTTTGAGAGATTTTTTTCTCAGTTTTCTTACGCCGTATCCAGCGCTTGAGTATGCCTTCTTCTTTGCGTTCTTGCAGCGTTTCCTTCAAACCTTGAATCATAAATTCCGATCTTCGTCTGTCATCCCGACTAATCTCGCGTAATTCCTTAATAAATTTGTCGTCCATATCTGCCTCTCGCTTATTCAGGATAATCTCATTATACCGAACGTACGTTCTTTTATCAAGTTTTTCCATTACGAATGATTTTCGAGATCCATATAGTGAAAAGAAGCACAGGAACAATACGTGGCATGTGTGAGAATGGTATTAGAGGGTTGGAGCATAATCCTCCAAGTATGAGGTTGAAAAACGCGAGGACTTTATTGCCTGATGTACAGCGAATCTATTCGAAATAAACTGAGGGAATAGGATAAGTCATATTGACAAAGAACTATTATCCTCGCATACTTACGTAATATACTTTATAAAGTATATTTATTAAATAGAGGAATAGTCACATGTGATAAGTATCGCAAAATCATAATCCGCATGAAACAGGGAGGTAAGTATGGATGGTCTACGTTATTATGGCAGTTATAATTTGGGCAGGTACCTATGCAAGTATGGCCTTGTCAAATCAGCCGATGGAAGTGAAACCTGTGAAATCGATGGATGATTTGTTTGAGTGAACAAAGTAGCTCTGCCGATTTCGATCCATTGCCAGCACGATGGAACTCATGTGTTCGAGTAAGGCATTATGTTATGATATGGTGTGAATGACATCCATACCATTGCTTTGGCTCAATTGAACCAGAGTAGAAACGAGAGGGTTATGAAAAAAGCCAACGCTACAATGATGAAATACATCAATTTGAATAATGTGCGTGAAGTCATGCAGCAGATTGAGACGGCGACCAAACCGCAATTAGCTTTATTAACCAATCTTAGTGTTGTTACCATTAATGCGCTGATTCAGGAATTATGTGATGGCGGAGAGTTGTTCCAGGATAAAGTGGTTCCCTCTAACGGCGGTCGTCCTGCTCAGGCATATCGATATAATTATAACTTCAAGCTTGCTTTGGTTCTTTACATCAAAGAGATGAAAGGCCAGGAGTTGATTTCGGCGACGGTCATGAATCTGGAGAATAAGGTTGTGTTGAAGGAAGAGCGCATCTTGCCTGCTTTTGATAAACAGCATATGCTGCAACTTATCGCGCGTTTCGTTACGGAATATCCCTCTATTGATATGATCGGCATCGGTATTCCGGGGCAAGCCGTGGATGGGGACATCACGGTGAGCAGTCATGAAGAGCTTATACATTCACATCTGATACGGGAGATCGAAAGCGAGTTTCAATTGAACGTTCTCGTGGAGAATGATGTGAATGCAGCGATTAGCGGATACTGTACACAGCATGCGGATATGAAGGAACGGAGTGTAGCGGGAATTTATTTTCCGAACCGATACCCGCCGGGTATGGGCATGATGTTGAATGGACAGATGATCCGTGGGAAAAACGGGATGTTTGGTGAGATCAAGTATCTTCCTTATTCACCTGATTGGCACCGTGACATGAGCAAAGATGATTTTGTAGTGAACGTATGTCACATCTTGCAAACGATTAATGCCGTCGTTGCCCCGCACCAGATTGTCATTTATCAGGAACGGGTGGAGAGAGAAGAGCTGGATATGGCGTGGAAACAATACGGGAAGGATCACCCCATGCCGTCGTTGCCTGAGATCGTACATCAGGATTCGTTCCAACATGATTTTGATGCTGGGTTACGAGGAATGGTGCTTCAGGCGTTGAAGTCAGGCATTCTATCAGAAGCCTTATAACCCACAGTTCATGTCTGTGGCTTTTATTTTATAAGCTAACCCTTGTAGAGGAGGATTCATGATGCGTGAAGAAGAGAGAATCATGAAAGGCGTGTTGTTCAGTCCAAGTGATCCCGAATTAAAGATCATCAAAAGGCGGGCCCATAATCTCAGTCAGCGTTACAGTCAGACCTTTGAAGAACAGACTGAGGAAAGGAATCAGATACTACAACAGTTACTGGGGCAGATCGGTGAAGGTGGATTCATGCAAGGCCCCATCTTCTTTCATTATGGTGTCCATACCCGGATAGGCGAGTCTTTCTTCGGTAATTACAATCTGACGATACAAGATGACGCGCAAGTGACGATCGGGGACTATACCAGTTTTGGACCCAACGTTACGATTGTTACCCCCATTCATCCCATGATTGCCAGCGAGCGGAGACAGATGGTGGACCAGAACGGTGATGTGAAGTCGCTATGTTATGCCAAACCGGTCACGATTGGTAACGATGTATGGATCTCGGCAAACGTCACAGTGTGCGGGGGCGTAACGATTGGAGACGGTTGTGTGATTGGAGCAGGTAGCGTGGTGAATCGTGATATTCCACCGCATTCTTTTGCAGCAGGCGTACCGTGCAAAGTTATTCGCAAAATTACTGATGCGGACAGCATGCGAAACTACCCCGATGTTCTGGCAGATTGCCGTGTGCTGGAAGAATAAAAAAGGTTGCCATCAGGATCAAATAGATGATCCTGGTGACAACCTTTTTTTGTTATACGTTTACTTGGAGGCGTTGTATTTACTCAAGAATTCTTTTACTTTTGCAGGATCAGCTTTCAATTCATTCCCGGTCTGAACGAGCGGGCTTACTGTAGAGTATGCTTTGAGTTTGTTGTTCTTGTAGAAACTCAAAATCTCATCCTGATTAATGGAGTACAGCACGGCTTTTCTCAGGTCACTGCTCTTGGCAACTTCACGATTGGCCGTATTGAACAACAGATAGGAGACAGCGTTACTTGGCAAACTTTGCAGTTTCAGTTTGCTGTCATTTTCGATGATGTCATACTTGGTTTCAGGTACACCGTAGTATAAGTGAATTTCACTGCTGCGAAGAGCAGAGAGGGCGCTGTCTGCATCCGCGATGAATCGGACGTTAACCTGAGCAATTTTTGGCTCATCTTCCGTGCCTTTACGGTAAGCCGGATTTTTTAAGAATACACCTTCATAGTCATTTTTATAAGACAAAATATAAGGTCCGCTAGTATAAAGGGTGTTATTGTATGCTGCGCCTTCAGTCACGGTGTTCTGATCACCGTAAGGAATATCTTTGTTGACGTCAAAGGAAGCTACATCATATGTGTTGATGCTCTCCACCTGTTTTTTGGACACGATACCCGCAGATTGGTGAGCCAGATAGTTCAGTACTTGCGGGAAAGGTTCAGTTGTTGTCAGTTTAACGACCTGATATTTACCTGCGCTATTATCTGCTTTGGTTTTGTCCGTCACGAGTTCTGTAATTTTGCTACCCAATCCTTGTTCCAATGCTTCGAGGATTGTGCCGTTACCGCTGGATTGTTTAATGGATTGTAATGCACTCAGATCCGTTACAACCTCAGCTTCTTTGATGTGTTCATGCAGACTGTACGTCCGGTGATCTGGAACGGAATCTTTATTTTTAGCACGATCCATGGAGAAGATCACATCATCTGCACCGACACGTTCTCCTGTATCTACGGCTTTTTTGTTATCAATCTTCGCAAAGTTGATATCGTCTCTGAGAATGAAGTAGTAGTCCGAATTACCTTCAGCAATACTAAAGTTATGGGACAGTGATCCATCTGCTGTCAGCTGATCGTCATCCGTCAAGTTAACGAGACGTACATACATATTGGTGTTCAACTGGTTGATGGAGCCGTCGTTTCCTTTGATTGGATCAAGGGAAGTCAGTACGGATGCACTTTGCGTCAGAATCAACGGATCTTTGGCATTTTTGGAGCTGTCCTTGAACTCAATCGGTTCCCAAGCCATGGCGCGGGATTTGGAGAGACGAACGGTGTCGACATTCAGAATGTCTTGGTTCACAGCCTGACTTTTCAGGGAAATGTACAAAGGAGCGATATACGCCTGATCCGTTACCAAGCGATCTTCCAATTGTTTGTACGTGTCTTTGTACTCATCTGGAGTTTGAGTAGCTGCCTGATCGATGAGTTTATCAAGTTCCCCATCGGCAAGGATACTGTAATCTCCACCTGTTTTGAAAAGGGAACGCACCGCATAATCGGGATTTCCCGTTACCGTTGTCCAGCTGGACAAGGCAATGTCATAATTCCCTGCATCCTGCTGGGATTTGAAGCTGCCGTAATCCGGCTGCAGGTTCAGCTTCACATTGAAGCCGTTTTTAGTAAGCTGGTCGCGTACAATGTTTACATCATTTTCGGAAGAACTCATGGCGAGCAGTTCAATGTCAGCCGGTTTTTGTGCAGTTTCAGTTGTGTCTGCTGGTGCGGTCTCCGCCTGGGATTCGGTTTTCGTTTTTACACTGCAACCAGAAATCACAATGACGAGAATTAATAGCAATGAGATCAGTGTACGTTTTTTCATGGGATTACCCTCCATATCTTGAATGTGTGATGTGTGATTTCTTTTTTCTATATCATTCATTTCAACAACTCATTTAGGCCTTCTCCAGCTTGGGATCAAGCGCATCACGCAGACCGTCACCGAGAAAGTTAAACGAAAGAACCAGCAGAATAATAGCCAAACCTGGATAAATCGCCAGATAAGAGTGGGTCTCCAGGTATGTACTGCCGAGCTTCAGAATGTTACCCCATTCCGGAATATGCGGCTCCACGCCGAGTCCCAGATAACTCAAACTGCTGGTAGCGATAACCGCTCCACCAATCGTGAGTGTGGACTTGATAATCATGGGCGCAAGGGAGTTGGGAATAATGTGTTTGAAAATAATCGTACGATTGTTGTACCCCAGTGCACGTGCAGCTTCCACAAATTCAAAAGTAGATACATAGAGCACACTGGCTCTCATGGTACGGGCGTAAGTTGGGATCGAACCCAGACTCAGCGCCAGAATGAGATTGATCGTATTGGCTCCAAACGCTGCAATAATGGCAATGGCGAGCAGAATTCCCGGAATCGCATAGAGAATATCGAGCAGCCGCATGATGATGTTATCCGTATGCCTTCCGTAGAAACCGGAGAATGCTCCGAGGACTCCACCGATCAACACAGGAATGATGGTCGACATGCAACCTACGATCAAGGAGATCCGGGCACCAAATACAATCCGGGAAAATAAACATCGTCCGAAGTCGTCCGTTCCCAAGGGATACGCAAGGGAAGGGGGTTGAAGCAGAGCCGAGTAGTTATTTTCCACAGCCATGCTGTAATCAAAAGTAAAGAAGCTGCAGATCGATATCGAGAACAGAAAAATGATAAAAAACAAACCGGACATGGCAGTCATATTTGGAGCAAGTCGCTCCCACAGATCATTCCAGAAGTTTGATTTTTGTTTCCCCTGTCTGCGAATTCGTCCAATAATGGAAATGCCGAGTAATAGGGCAAATACATTACCTGTGATTGAGGTCAGAATCAGTACTACACTGACACCGATCATCCAGCGAGGGAGGATAGAGGTCGCGTTATATCGGGATACGATAATCAGTACGACCAGGTCGATGACCAGAATAAATATGAGCACCGCCATGGCTGGCAGAAAGTTGTCAGCCACATAGGGTTTGAAAACATTTAACGCGGATACACCGATGACGAACAGCTGGGTTAACAGCATATACACCGCAAAGGTATACTCCACATTCCTGGCTTTTCGAATCAGATGAAAGGCTGCCGTTACGATAAATATATTGCCTGAAATGATAGCAAACAGTTGAACCCAAGCTAACCTGCGAGTTAAAACAGAGACCGTACCCGTACGGATCAAGTCTTTTCGAATCCGAAGGGTGATGACACTTTGGACCAGTGTGAAGAATACATAGATCCCAAGTATCGTTAGCAGAAATGGTTTGAACGTCTGTCCACTCCAGTCATAACTGTTGAACAGCAGCAAGGCAGTCAAGAGAAGGGACGTGATCCAGGCGAAGCTCGCCTGACTGTATTCTCGAGAAGACTTAAGCCGGAAACGCATTTCTTGTGTTAAGGACGAGTTTGTCATAATACACCTGCTTTAAGAGGTAGTTCAACACACTTTAATATTGTTTCATCTTGGAGCGCACTCTTGGATCAATAAAAGCGTACAGCAGATCAACCGCTACATTGATAATGGAGATCGTAATTGCTGTGTAGATTACTCCGCCCATGATACTCGGAATATCGGGGATGAATTGTTTATCCACAATATAGCTACCGAGACCACTGATATTAAACACTTTCTCCGTCACTGCTGCCCCGCCAAGCATGGCCCCGAATTGAAGTCCAACCACAGTAACGATTGGAATCAATGCATTACGTACAGCGTGTTTCAGCATGACCTGACGTTCGCTTAACCCCTTGGCGCGGGCGGTCATCACATAATCCTCATGAATGACTTCCAGTGTAGAAGACCGGGTCATCCGTGCCACCGCAGCCGTGAGTCCCGTGCCCAGCACAATGGTTGGCATAATGATCGACAGCCAGTTCTGCGGGTTGAAGGTGGCGGGAAGCCACTGTAATTTGATCGAAAAGTTCAGAATGAAAATAAGTCCTTGCCAGAAATTCGGGATCGATAATCCAATCAGAGCGATAAACATAAACGTATAATCGAACCATGAATTAGGCTTAATCGCTGAGATGATACCGATGGGTAATGCAATGACGAGTGCTAAGAGCAGGGAGATGACCGCCAGCGTCAATGTAATTGGAAACTTTCTTGCAATCGTTGCTGTCACGTCTTCATTTCCTGCAAAAGACTTGCCAAGATCGAAGAGAGCAACTCCCTTAATATTGTTCCAAAGCTGTGTAAGATAAGGCTGATCCAAGCCATACACCTGATTGAATGCTGCAATCTGTTCCTGCGTTGCTGTCTCTCCGAGAATGTTAGCTGCCGGGTTGAACGGAGACAGATACAAAATCGTAAATACGAGTGTGGCTACGCCCAGAACGACAAATACCGTCATCAGTATTCTTTCAAATATGTACTTTAGATAAGGATTTCCATACAAAAAGAGGATGCCATACATCAGACAGCCAGGAATAATCGATATCGCGAAAAACCACGGTTTGTCGATAAGGGTGTGGAATGTATCGGCCATCGTAAGACGTTGACTTCCCTGTTCCAGAAGTATGCGAGAAGTCCGCTCCTTCAACTCTTTCTGAACCGTTCCTTCCAACCATTCCTCGGTCTGACGTCTGAATTCTTCCTCACTTGCCTGCTGCTGGAAAAAACGATGTTTGCGTCGCAGCTGTTCTTCGACTTCCAACTTCAGCTTGTTCCGATAGGAAGAAGCGAGCAGTTCTTGCTCAGCCGTCTGCCTGGCAGCTACCCAGCCGTCATTTTTTCGATTCGAACGCCATATTAGAAACACGACCAGATTGATCGGTAATCCAAGAATGAACAGAACATATCGGTAGGAAGGATGAAGCAGCATTTTGCCATAAATAAAACTTAAATTGTGCACCAACCGCGTGAGTCTGCTGCCTTCTGCAAGATTCAAACCAAGCGTGCCTCCTTTCATTCAGGTTTAAATTGCATTATTCCGATTGATATAGTATATATTATTTAGGGTCTAAACAATTGTCAAGGAATTAAATGGTATACATATGAGATGAGTAAATGGGAAAAACGGATGAGAGCTGGTGATGATATGGAACCTTTATTGAAAGTTAATGATCTATCGGTCTCTTTTCATTCTGGAGAGAGTGAGTTTCAGGCAGTGCGAGAAGTAAGTTTTGAAGTGCGAAAAGGCGAGACACTGGGCATTGTAGGAGAATCGGGCAGTGGAAAGAGTGTAACAGCACGTTCCATTATGAGGTTGCTGGCATCGCCGCCTTCACAGATGAAAAATGGAGAGATTCTATTTAAAGGGGTCGACCTGGCCAATAAAACGCAGAAAGAGATGGAGAGCATTCGTGGGCGTGATATTGGTATGATCTTTCAGGACCCGATGAGTTCTCTTAATCCGACTATTAAAGTGGGTAAACAGATCTCCGAAAGTCTGATCAAACACCAGAAGGTGTCCAAAAGGGAAGCCAAGAAACAGGCGATTGCCATGATGGAGCGGGTGGGGATAACTCGTAGTGAAATACGCTACAACCAGTATCCACACGAATTCTCCGGAGGGATGCGTCAGCGGGTCATGATTGGTATTGCACTTGCTTGTCGTCCTGAATTGCTCATTGCCGATGAGCCGACAACCGCACTGGACGTTACCATTCAGGCACAGATTCTTAATTTGATGAAAGATATGCAGGACCAACTGGGCACATCGATTATCCTGATCACGCATGATTTGGGCGTAGTAGCAGGCATGTGTGATCGGGTTGTTGTTATGAAAGAAGGACAGATTGTGGAAACCGGGACTACAACAGAGATTTTTGCTAATCCCAAACACCCGTATACGATTAGACTTCTGAATGCATTACCACGTTTGGATCAGAAGAAAAAGCCAAAACCGGTATCGTTGGTCCCGAGAGATCTGGAAGACGATCAGCCGTTGCTTGAGGTGAAATCACTCAGACAACATTTTAATCTGGGGAAAGGCAATACCTTAAAGGCCGTGAATGATATTAGCTTCCATATTCGTCAAGGAGAGACGCTTGGCGTTGTAGGGGAATCCGGTAGCGGAAAATCAACCACGGGGCGTGCGATTCTGCGACTGCATGAGCCAACAGGTGGAGATGTCCTGTTTAAAGGAGTCCCGCTCAATCGCTTGTCAGCTTCGGAGATGAAAACGATGCGCAGACATATGCAGATTATTTTCCAAGACCCCTATGCTTCTCTGAATCCCAAAATGAGAATTATGGATATCATTGGAGAAGCGCTGGATATCCATCAACTTGCAGGCAATGCCGCTCAGCGGGAGAAGCGGGTAGAGGAACTGCTGGAGATGGTAGGTCTTGATCCCACCCATGCGCAGCGTTATCCACATGAATTCTCAGGTGGTCAGAGACAGCGGATCGGTATTGCGCGAGCTCTGGCTGTGGAGCCGGAATTCATCGTATGTGATGAACCGTTGTCTGCTCTGGATGTGTCGATACAGGCTCAGATCGTACAATTACTTGAAGAGTTGCAGCAGCGACTCGGCTTGACGTATCTCTTCATCGCGCATGACTTGTCCATGGTGAAACATATCAGTGACCGAGTGGCGGTGATGTATAATGGGAAAATTGTGGAGCTGGCGGAAAGTGAAGAACTCTATTCCAACCCGCAACATGCCTATACCAAGGCATTGCTATCTGCTATTCCTGTGCCTGACCCAGCGGTAGAAGCGAAGAAAAAGAGACATGTTGTCAAAGAAACAACAAGAGAAAATGTTGAAGTAGAGGACCGTTATAATCTGGAACATTCCAAGTGGGTAGAAGTCACGGAAGGGCACTGGGTAGCCATATCTAGTTAGATAGTGCAACATATAGTCTGTTTCAACGACAAAAGAACCCCGACGATGATCTCCTCAGATCGTTATCGGGGTTGAGTTATATGTTCTTCATTTAATGGCAGTAATTCGAAATTCAATTATTTGAATTGAACTGATTTCTTGATGGTATCAATCTCCGCTTTGGTCTTATCATCCATGTAAGTGAAGATGAAGTTGAAAGCATACCCTTCAATAATCGTACTATAGTATTCCTGAGTAATGGTCGAACCGTCACCTGCATCCATCGTAATTTGCATCAGATCCATCTCTTTACCACCGATGGTTTCCGTTGTGAATTCCTTATAATCGTAAGGGAACTGGCTATCCACCATGAATTTTTTGGTTGCTTCCAGGTAGTCTTTACCTGTACGAATACCTTGCAACAAGCTTACTTTCTCAGCAATGGCCATAGCGGAAGGGCCAACTTGACCTCCATCCAATGGATACTTTGAAGCCATAAGCAGATTCAATGTTTTCGTCTGAGACAGTTCAATTTGTTTTTTCTTCGTTTCATCATCACCAGCAATCGCTTCGGATGAAGCACTTGTCAGCTCATTCATGCCTGCAGCATCCTGGAACTCCCAAGCTTCCGGGAACTTCAGAGATACGCCAAAGTAGTCATTGGTATAAGAACCTTTTTCTGTAGTCCCCAGCTCCACGTCTTGGGAATTATCAGTTTCCTTGGACTCTTCGCTTGCTGGTTCTGTGTTTTCTGTCTCTTCCGTATTTGCTGTTTCGGAATTAGTACCAGTCGTTGTTTCTTTCGCGGCAGGCTCTTCTGTTGTAGTTGTGTTATCTGCCTTGTCACCGCAAGCGGCTGCAACCAGCATAATCATAATGAGCATGGCGAATAAAGATGCTTTCTTTGGAATTGTCATATTACCCTCCTGAAATGTGTGTGTTTTCTCTCTCTACATCTTGCTTGGTTCTTAAATTGTAGCACAAACGTTCCCATTTACTACCTATAGGAATCTATAGGGGTCTTCTATACATAAGACATTCGGCTAGCAATTGAAACAGCTTCTGTGCTGGATTGCACACCTAATTTGTTGAAAATCACTTTTTTGTGATGATTCACGGTGCATTCCTTGATCTTTAATTTCAAAGCAATGGCTTTTACCGTGAGGCCTCCGGCTATCATCTCCAGAATGGTTAACTGACGCTCGGTGAACTCCACCGCCGGTTTGTTGCACACTTCAGCAGTCTGTTGACTCTGATAACAGTTATGCATGTACGCTGGAATTAGCTTGGCAATGGCAATCAGTTCACCTTGCATATCTGCATTAATGGTGGACACATCCAGATAACCGACATGTTGCGATCCCATGAACAGAGGTGCGGCGTAACAATGCCAGCTTTGAAAATAAGGACTTTCATGCTGCTCGGGCAGCAGCACTACAGGCTCGTTGCTGTCCATCGTTACAGATATGGCGTTAACTCCACAGCTCTGTGCAGTGAAGAACATGCCTGGACGAATGGGGGAATCTTCTACTACAGCTTTAAGATCTGAACTGTAATTCATCGAGAGGAGCACACCGTTGGTATCTGCGAGTAGAAAAAGATAAGTTCCCGTTAAATTCTCTTGGATAACCGAGATACTGTTC
This sequence comes from Paenibacillus xylanexedens, assembly GCF_017874615.1. Taxonomy (GTDB): domain Bacteria; phylum Bacillota; class Bacilli; order Paenibacillales; family Paenibacillaceae; genus Paenibacillus; species Paenibacillus xylanexedens. The sequence goes on along the minus strand of NZ_JAGIKV010000001.1, from coordinate 396,984 downwards.
TGGAATGCATGAATCAGGAAATGATTGATTTTACGAAGCCTATCCAGACTGGATTTTGGTAAATAGTCGAACGGAGCCGTTCCTGCTGCATGCGAGCAAGTCGGAGACTCTTCGTGTCGTGAGGCAAATGTAATGGCAGGCATGTTGTTTCCTCCTTGCTGCACAGTTCTCATCCAATCGTTTGAATGACGTGTCCTTCTTGGTCCTTAATCTCTGTTCTAACAATCTGAACGATAATATGATCCAATGAAGTTATCTCGAATGTCCCTTCAACCGGACGAAGGTTCTATGCCAGCTCATTAACAATTTGTTTGTTCACCGTCAGGGTAACTTGTCTGTCCGATTCCAATATGGCTGGCTGTTCACCTGCTTCGAAGAGAATATTAGTATCCGGTCCGATCAAGGATAGAGAGGCACCTTTCGAAATTCGGCTACGAAGGATGGTGCCAACTAATACGGCTTGTTTGGCTCCAAGCTGAAGTTTGGCCGGAACCGATTTTTGCAGCAATCTTTTGCGAGGGGACTCCCAACCCAGTTGTTGTATGAATAAAAACGCTGTGCTGGACCCGTCCTGTTCCATTCCATCCTCAACCGCTTGTATAACCGAAGGGATATCTGCGTACGAATTTCTCATCAGATCCGTCACATATTTGGGCATGAACATGGAGGAGGCAGACAGGAAGCCGCGAGCATTCCAGCTTTGAATCATTTCCAGTTCCCGACCTGTAATGCCAACCATCTGAATAAATTGCACTGAACCATTAGGCGTAGAGATCGCGGGTAGGTCCGGATCTTCAATAAACGAGAGAGCAGTCAGCAAAGTGTCGGACTCCAGACAGATGGGGCCATTGGCGTCCATGTAATCTCCTGGCTGAAAGATATTTCCGCTGTTGAACACGTAACGTCCTACATTCTGTAGCAGATTCAGCGCCCAGGCTGGCGGATCAGTCTCTGCTTCACTGCGTGTAAGACGAAAGGTGATCTCAAAACCATACCCGCTCTTGGATGCATCCTGCATCTCTTTTTCATATAATTCAGAGAAACCATAGGTAACAAAATGCCAGTGAGGCATAGGGTTATCGACAGCATAAACGCTAATGCCATCGAGTGGATCGGGACCTCCGAGAATATACGGAAGGGCAGTGCCGTAGTGTTTTGGCTCTTGTTCCCCATACAATTCACGCATGGATTGATCAATCGCATTCCAACCAGATGTGTTTTCTTCCTGCGTCATTATTGAATCCTCCTTGACTGTTCTTTCCCCCGAAAAACATTTAAAATTAAGTCTACCTGTTACAGAAACGGATTCAAGCGGCTTAAGGATGAATTGTGTCAGATAGGACTTCGGTGTTATTAATTTCAATCCAGGGAGTGAAATTACATGAGTATGAAAGGTATCTATTTAAAGTGGGGGAGTACGCTTTTGAATGTATGGCGAAAGATATCCCGGTTTTAGGGGACCAAAGTCCCGCTGTTTACCTGGAAACGGAGGAAGGAGCGCAGGCATTAAGGGCAGCGATTATGCGTATGCCACGTTAATTTTTTCGATGGTGAGAGTGTGTGAACGATCATATGATCTAGTGAAGTTGATTTTGCAAAATAGATATGTTACGCTTACATTACAAGAGCAAACACAACAGAATATGCAATAACATCTTTTGATGGATTGTAACTGTGAAGACAGGCAAAACCTAAACTGATGGTGAAATGAAAGCTCCTTTTTTTGGTGCTATTTTACCTTGAGTTTAGGTTTTTCTTGTTTTCTGCTCTAAATCACACCATTTTTTACCTGGAAAAACCAAAATAAATTTCGAAAAGAGGTTTTTGTTCATGACCACGGCAAAAAAAGGATTCCCCGAAAACTTCCTATGGGGCGGCGCTACAGCTGCCAATCAATTGGAGGGTGCATTCGATAAGGACGGCAAAGGCCTCTCCACAGCGGACATGATCGCTCATGTTCCCAAAGAGAAGCGTACAGGCGGACATGCTATGGAAATTTCCTCTTCCCGAATCGAAGAGATCCTCTCCGGCAAATTTGAAGAACGTTTCCCGAAACGTTTTGGTATCGATTTCTACCATCACTTTAGAGAAGATATTGCATTGTTCGCTGAAATGGGCTTCAAAGTATTCCGTTTGTCCATTCACTGGGCACGTATTTTCCCGAACGGTTATGATCAAGAGCCGAATGAAGCAGGCTTGAAATTCTATGATGAAGTATTCGACGAATTGTTGAAATATGGCATCGAGCCGCTCGTTACATTGTCTCACTATGAGACACCGCTTGGCTTGACGCAAAAATATAACGGCTGGGCTGGCCGTGAAGTAATCCAGCACTATGTTCGGTATGCAGAAACGGTGTTCAACCGTTATAAAAATAAAGTGAAATACTGGCTGACGTTTAATGAAATTAACGTCATGCTGTTCAGCCCGTACACTGGCGGAGGCATTCTGATCGATAAAGTGGACAACAAACTGCAAACAACATATCAAGCGCTGCATCACCAATTTGTAGCAAGTGCATTGGTAACGAAGCTTGCTCACGAGATTATGCCTGGTTCCCAAGTGGGTTGTATGCTTGCTCGTATGGAAACTTATGCAGCAACATGTAATCCGGTAGATGTTCGTCTGGCTCAACACGAGAATCAGATTAACCTGTTCTTCACGGACATGCATGCTCGTGGTAAATACCCGAACTACATGGCTCGTTATTTTGAAGAAAACGACATCGTGATCCAAAAAGAAGCAGGCGATGACGAGATCTTGCTGAACAATACTGTTGATTTCATCTCCTTCAGTTACTACATGTCCGTAACTAAATCTGCATCCGCAGACAAGGAAGAAACAACAGGTAACCTGACTGGCGGCGTGAAAAACCCTTATCTGGAAGCGTCCGACTGGGGCTGGGAGATCGATCCGATCGGTCTGCGCGTAACGCTGAACAACTTCTGGGATCGTTACCAGAAACCATTGTTCATCGTAGAAAATGGTCTGGGTGCATATGACCGTGTTGAAGAAGACGGTTCTATTCATGACTCCTATCGTGTGGATTACCTGAAAAAACACATCGAACAAATGAAAGAAGCCATCAAAGACGGCGTGGACCTGATCGGATTCACAGCCTGGGGCCCGATTGACCTTGTGAGCATGTCCACTTCCGAAATGTCCAAACGTTATGGTTTCATCTACGTGGATCTGGATGACGAAGGTAACGGAACACTCAAACGTTCCAAGAAAGATTCATTCGACTGGTACAAAAACGTAATCTCCAGCAATGGTGAGCAACTGTAGTTCTCTCGTTTTCAGGATTGTTACCGCATAAAAAGCGGGCAAAACCTAACACGAAAGTTGGCATGGAAGGAATCTGATGTTCCTCCTAACGGCCCTTTTAGTTGGAGATTGTCCGCTTTTTCCTGTCTGCAAAGGATAGAGTAATACATTTAGACAAAGAATGAAAATACGTTAATTAGAGAGGAATGATTGACATGACAACACTATTTCCGAAGGACTTCCTATGGGGCGGCGCTGTAGCAGCCAACCAACTTGAAGGAGCTTATAATACAGATGGTAAAGGCCTATCTGTTCAAGATGTAATGCCACACGGGATTACAACGCCTAGAACGGAAGCACCTACAGAAGATAACTTGAAACTGATCGGAATTGACTTTTATAACCGTTATAAAGAGGATGTTAAACTGTTTGCTGAAATGGGCTTCAAAGTGTTCCGTACATCCATCGCGTGGTCCCGTATCTTCCCTAAAGGCGATGAATTGGAGCCAAACGAGAAAGGTCTGCAATTCTATGATGACCTGTTCGATGAGTGTCACAAATACGGTATTGAACCACTCGTAACGATCTCTCACTATGAGACACCGCTGCATCTGTCCAAAACGTATGATGGCTGGGTTAACCGTAAAATGATCGAGTTCTACGAGCGTTATGTAACAGTGCTGTTTAACCGTTTCAAAGGCAAAGTGAAATACTGGCTGACATTCAATGAGATTAACTCCATCCTGGAGGAACCATTCATGAGCGGCGGCATCTATACGCCAAAAGCAGAACTGTCCAAACAGGATCTGTACCAAGCGATCCATCATGAATTGGTAGCTAGTGCCTTGGCTGTAAAACTGGGTCATGAAATTATGCCTGAAGCCAAAATCGGCTGTATGGTACTGAGCATGCCTACGTATCCGTTGACTCCGAACCCGGATGATGTGGTTGCAGCTATGCATGCGGAACAGCGCAATGATATCTTTGCTGATATCCATGCACGTGGTTATTATCCAAAATACATTAATCGTTATTTCAAAGCGAATAATATCAATATTAAGTTTGAAGACGGCGATGCTGAAATTCTGAAGCATACCGTAGACTTTATCTCGTTCAGTTATTATGTAAGTATCTGTGAGACTGGTGATCCCGAGAAACGTATCGAAGGAAAAGGAAACCTGTTCGCAGGTGTGCAAAACCCTTATCTGAAAGCGAGTGAGTGGGGCTGGCAGATCGATCCGCAAGGACTGCGCGTAACCTTGAACAAATACTGGGACCGTTATCAAAAACCATTGTTTATTGTCGAAAATGGTCTGGGCGCAGTCGATGAGCTGATTACGGACGAAAATGGCAATAAAACGGTGAACGATGATTACCGTATTCAATACTTGAATGACCATCTGGTACAGGTTGGCGAAGCTCTTGAGGATGGCGTAGAAGTGATGGGTTATACGTCATGGGGCTGTATTGACCTAGTAAGTGCTTCAACAGCAGAGATGAAGAAACGTTATGGTTTCATCTATGTAGACCGCAACAATGACGGTTCAGGAACATTGGATCGTTACAAGAAAAAATCATTCCATTGGTACAAGGAAGTTATTAGTACAAATGGCGCGAGTCTTAAGAATGACAACGAGTAAATACTAGTTCTATAAGCATAGTTGTGCAAGCACCTTCTGATGTCACATTAACGCACATTAACCGCTTTCACAAAAACATTGTCATATGGATAATTATATGGTAAGATGGGCCTAAGGCTAATGAATACTGGATTGTTACTGTTCAATCAGGCAAAACCAGAAGCGGGGCATATTTCGTGACCTGCTTTGGTTTTGCCTTTTACTACTTTGACGGTGCAAGGTGATGTGAAGAAATGAAAATTGAGAAGGTGCTGAACAACAACGTAGTTACCGTAATTGATCCGGGAGGAAACGAACTGGTCGTTATGGGACGTGGAATTGCCTTCAAAAAGCATACTGGTGAATCGATTGACGAGAGTCTCGTCGAAAAAATATTCTCGCTTGAAAGTAAGGAAGTATCACAGAAACTTAAAACACTTCTGTCTGATATCTCGGTTGAATATGTCGAGTGCTCGGATGAGATTATCCGTTATGCCGAGACGGTATTAGGTGAGAAGCTGCATGAAAGCATCTACATTTCACTGACGGATCATATTCATTTTGCCATTGATCGACATCGTCAAGGATTGCAGATCCGTAACGCATTGTTCTGGGAGATCAAGCGCATGTACCGGAAGGAATATGCCATTGGACTCAAGGCGCTACAGATTATTGAGGAAACGTTAGGTGTCCTGCTTCCCGAAGACGAATGCGCATTCATTGCAATGCATCTGGTTAATGCCCAGATGAACGGTGAGATGAGGGAAACGATCAGTATTACGAACATTGTTAAGGACATACTTAACATCGTAAGACGTAGCTTTGTGATTGAACTTGATGAAGATTCATTGAGTTATTATCGATTTTTAACTCATCTGAAGTTCTTTGCCCAGCGTGTGTTGCAAGGAACGGCGATTGAAGATAAAGAAGAAGATAATCCGCTTCATGACTTGGTGAGCAAGCAGTATCCGGAAGCACATGCATGTGCAGTAAGGATCAGTGACTATACGCGTAAGATCTATAATCGGGTGTTGTCCAAGGAAGAAATACTGTATCTGACCATTCATATTGAACGAATTGTCAGAAATGAACAAACAATTGAATAAAGTTGGGATTGTTACTGCTAAAAAGGCAAAACCTAAACGTTGAATAATGATAAGCTTTTCTGCTTTGTCATTATTCAGTGTTTAGGTTTTTTTTTAACCTTCATTACACATAAAAGGAGCAAAACACAATGGATAAACAACAATTGTCCAAGGATATTTTGAAGCTTGTTGGTGGCGAAGAGAATATCGATCAAGTCACACACTGTATGACAAGACTCAGATTTAACCTGAATGACAACCAAAAAGCGGACAAAGCGACGCTGAAAAATACACCAGGCGTTATGGGCGTGATGGAGAACGGTGGACAGTTCCAGGTTATCATCGGTAACGATGTGCCTATCGTGTATAACGCACTCGTTGGCAACATGTCGAAATCACCAAACGCAGATAATGCAACCTCAAGCGCTTCAACTGGGGAGAAGAAAAAGAGAAATCCAATAAGTGCATTGTTCGACTTCATCTCAGGTATGTTTACACCAATTCTGCCTGCGATTACGGGTGCAGGTATGATCAAAGGGATCGTGGCCATCCTTGTCGCAGTTGGATGGTTGTCCGATACCAGCTCGACCTACATCATTTTGTCTGCAATCGGTGACGGTGCGTTCTACTTCCTGCCAATCATTCTGGCGATTAGTGCTGCACGTAAGTTGGGCAGTAATATGTATATTGCTGCGGCGCTTGCTGCGGGCATTATGCACCCGACCATTACAGCATTGCTGGCCGATGGTCACAACTCATCCTTCATGGGGATTACAGTCATAGCGGCAACGTATTCTTCTACAGTTATTCCGATTGTTCTGGCCGTTTGGATTGCTTCATATGTAGAGAAAGCCGTTGATCGTGTTATACATGCTTCACTTAAGTTACTCATTGTTCCAACAGTTACCTTGTTAATTATGGTTCCACTGACGTTGATGACCGTTGGACCACTCGGTACCGTTCTTGGTAATGGTTTGTCTGGTGGTATCTCATGGTTGTTCGACAACATGTCCATCTTCGCAAGTATCTTGATTGGTGGTACGATGTCACTGCTGATCATTACAGGTATGCACTATGCATTGTTGCCAATCGTTGTAGGTTCAATGACAACACTGGGTTACGACTTTATTATTCCACTGATGTTTGCAGCTAACTTGGCACAAGGTGGTGCAGCATTTGGTGTAGGTCTCAGATCGAGAAATAGCAAAACCAAATCCCTAGCCTATTCCACGGGTCTTACGGCTATTATGGGGATCACGGAACCAGCGATGTACGGTATCAACATGAAGTTCAAAAAACCATTTATCGCAGCTCTCAGCGGGGGCGCTATTGCTGGTGCATTCATGGGAATCTTCAATGTTAAATCGTATGTTATTACAGGACTTGCAGGTCTGCCGAGTATTGCGGCATTTGTCAGTCCAGCAATTAGCACATTGATTTATGCTTTGGTTGGTGGTTTGATTGCCATCGTAGCGGCAGCGATCATTACGTATATCTTGGGCTTCCAAGAAGAAAATGCATCGGAGCCAGTAGCTGCACCAGCAGCTGAGCCGGCAACACCAGCAGCAACAACTTCTGCTGCTGTAACTGAAGAAGCAAAAGCACAAGATGAGCAAGTATTCAGCCCGATCACAGGTGAAGTTAAACCGCTGAGCGAAGTGCCAGACCCTGCGTTCTCTGAAGAGATTATGGGTAAAGGATTCGCGATTCAACCATCTGAAGGTCGCGTCGTATCTCCGATCAACGGAACCGTGTTCTCGTTATCGAAGAGTGGACATGCCATTGGTCTGGTAAGTGATACAGGCGCAGAGATGTTGATTCATATCGGGATTGATACCGTGAAGCTGAAAGGTCAGTTCTTCTCTCCTAAAGTTCAAGCAGGTGCGAAGGTTGCCGTAGGTGATGTACTGATGGAGTTTGACCGGGAAGAGATCGAAAAAGCCGGTTACACAACGATCACACCAGTCATTATTACAAACATGCATCAGTATGAGTCGATTGAGTCTGCTGGTCGCACTACGATCAAAGAAAAAGACTTGTTGTTCACAGCTAAAGCTTAACCATAAAAATGAAACAGCAGCTTCACCGGAATGTAATCCGGTAAAGCTGCTGTTTTTTTGCTTATAGCCTTTTACATGGGAAGCATACCCTGGACCAGTTGCACAAAGTGTTGTGCAGGCTTGGACAGATAACGGTTCTGCAGCCACACCAGCGCCGAGCCAACCGTGGAATGCTGATCCTGGATGCGATATACGTGGAATGGGTGCTCGGGATATAGCTGTAGTACCGTGTGAGGCACGATGGAACTGGCGAAGCCGAGTCGGACCAGCTCGAGCAACATATTAATGTCTGAGCACTCACCCATGATGGAGGGGGTAACCTGATGCTCCCGGAACTTGCCCAGAATCAACTCGAACATGCCGAGTCCCTCTGTACTTGGAAGCAGTAGAGGGATACCTGTAAGCTGCTCAAAATAAGTCCCCATCTCCACTCCTGGTCCCATCTCTGTCGGACTATCAAGCGGTGTTGAAGAAATATAGAAGAGTCGCTCCTGTGGCAGATGCAGCACCTCATAACGTTCAGTCTGGACAGGCATGCGTACACAGGCAAGTTCAACTTTGCCATCTTCCAGCAATCGGCATAATTGCGCAGATTCATTTTGTTGAATTTTATAGGTAACCTGTGGGTGGGTGGTGCGAAACTGTTGCAGTGCTTGAGGGATCAGGCGATCCGATATGGTATTGATGCCGATGGCGAGTTTGCCCCGTATGCCGTGACGGAAACTTTGCATCTCCATTACAGCTTCCTCCATATATTTGGTCAATGTAACGGCATAATCATAGAAGCTGCGACCCGCCTGCGTTAGCTCCATCATGCGCCCTTTGCGTTCAAATAGAATCACACCAAGCTCTTCTTCCATTAACTTAAGCTGCTGGCTTAAGGGTGGCTGAGCCATGTGAAGTCTTCGGGCTGCTGCTGTAATCTGTTTCTCCTCAGCAATGGCAATGAAATAGCGACATTGTTTGATATCCAAGTGGTTGTTCTCCTTCGCCTGCAATGTATATGTAATTCGTATGGAAAGGCAACAAAACATGTATTTTTAATATACTACGATCTTATGTTACCATACATTAGATTTGCATACCTGACTAACAGGGTTTGGTTTCTATATGAATATTACTGCATGAGAAAGACCTTGAATTGGAGGAAAAAACAACGTGGTTAGAACAATACATGATGCTGCTCAAGCGGGCCATACCGATGAGGTCATTCGATTTATCACACAACAGGGTAGCCGGTTGAATGAACGGGATGCATTGGGGCGGACACCTCTGCTGGCTGCGGTGCACGGTAACAAGATAGACACGGCAAGGATGTTAGTGGACGCCGGAGCGGACATTAATCTTCAGGATGCACGATTGGACAACCTGCTGTTATACGCGAGTGCTGAGGGTATGTATGACATGGTTGAATTGGCGATTACAGCAGGTGCAGATACGAGGTTAACGAATCGTTTTGGCGGCACAGCCCTTATCCCAGCAGCGGATCGGGGCCATGTAGACATTGTGGAGCTTCTGCTGACACGCAGTGATGTGGATGTGAACCATATCAACAACCTGGGGTGGACAGCCTTGCTGGAAGCGGTCATTTTGGGAGATGGTGGGCCGCGTCACCAACAGATTGTTGCCTTGCTTTTGCAATATGGTGCAGATCCAAAGATCGCGGATCGGGACGGGATTACACCGCTTGCACATGCGCGCAAGAATCAATATACCGAAATGGAACGACTATTAACCCAAGTCTGAAGCGACTTATACATTTATGATACAGAACAGTGAAAGGATATTCCTAACGAATGAACAGACATCTAGAGCAGTTTTCACAAAAGAATATGAAGGACGTATCTTCACTGATTTTGGCGGGCATACAGTGGTTTTTCTTCCTGTTTACCAATACCGTTGTTGTTCCGTTATCGATTGGACATAATTTTCATCTGTCCCCGGATGCGATCGCTGCCTCCATGCAGCACGCATTTATCCTTACCGGAGCAGTGTGTATTCTTCAAGCCTTATTTGGTCATCGATATGCGATTATGGATGGTCCGTCAGGGTTATGGTGGGGATTGACGCTAAGTTTGACGGTATCTGCTTCATCGGCCGGTATGAGTCTGGAGCGTATTGGCGGTGGGTTGGCTGCAGGTTTTCTGTTAGCAGGACTAACGATGATGATTCTGGGCTGGCTGGGGGCAGCGCAAGTGTTGCAAAAGCTGTTCACACCTATGGTGAAGAGTGCCATGCTATTTCTGATGACGATTCAACTGACCATGAACTTTTTCAAAGGCATGATTGGATATACGGAGTTTGGCCGCTTCGATCTGCCTGTTGCCGCATTATCCGTTGTCATTGCATTTCTTGTGGCATGGATTCAATTGAAGGGCAGGGGGAAACTGGGGAACTACGCAATCTTGATTGGGATTGTGGCAGGCTGGATCGCGTATAGTCTATTGTTCCCTGGACAGCATAGCGGACAGCCGAATCAGACAACAACAGGCCTAACGCTGTTTCCATGGGGAGCACCCAGATGGGAACCGGGCATTGTCATTACTGCTTTCTTCGTAGGGCTGGTGAACATGACGAATTCGATCACCACATTAAGCACAGTTGAGAAACTATACCGGACAGAAACAACAAGCCGTCAGTATAGGCATTCCTATGCACTAACGGGTCTGTTCACGATGTTGTCAGCCTGTGTAGGTGTGCTGCCCTTTGGTTTATTTGCATCATCGATCGGGTTCCTGGAGAGTACTCGCATTCTGCGTCGTGCTGCCTTGATTATTGGAGCGGGGATGTTATGTGTGATAGGTCTTACACCTTCAGTGACAGCATTTTTTGCACAAATACCACCTAGCGTCGGCAGTGCTGTTCTGTTCGTGGCTTATCTTCAGATGTTCGGCACGGCACTTAGAACGCTTGAAGGTACGACGTTTAATTCTAAAACGATCTATCGTGTAGCGCTGCCGGTCCTCACGGGAGTTGCTGTCATGAATATTCCTGCTGAGGCCTTTCAAACCTTGCCCATGTATCTTATTCCGATCATAAGCAACGGTCTCGTCATTGGGGTATTGGTCTCACTCGTTCTCGAAAAAACCGTGAACTGGTCCAAAATGGAACAACCAGTGACAGTTAGTAAAGCAGCTTAAAGAGTTTCATCTTGCGACAGTCCAATTTGATTGGGCTGTTTTTTTGTTGTTCTTTTTGTTATCAGGTTATATGGCTAGTTCACTATTTCACGATGATTTTACCTTGTCCTGCAAGCATTCGCATCTCTCGGGAGAGACGGTCCTGGTTCCTATCCTGCATTTCGAGTTGAACACCATAATGCCATGAGGTATTTTTTTCTTGACCCCAGCGGAGAGTGCCTTCCATATATAGAGGGTCTTCAAAGAGCAGCATATTCATTCCAATCCGAATATCGTTATTCTCTACAGGAAGGGACAGCGGAAATGACAGCTGACAGCCGGATCGACTGATATCGCAGAGTTCGGCCTGAATGGGTTTGGCTGGTGCGTTAACCCCGTTGATGCTGAGAATATAGATCTCAAAGTGGATCGGTTCCTTCAATGTGTAGCGAAAGGGTTCTTTTCTATTGTTAATTGACATGGCTTGGCTTCCTCCATCAGGTTCAAAAAAAGTCAGTTATGCTTATATCGACCATTTGGAGCGAGAAATGAAGAGTTGCGCAAGCAGAGATGGTCCATGGGTTCCTTTTACACGTGTACCAGGCTTGATATAATGATGGAATATATTTCTGAGGTCAGACCTGGATCAGGCAGAAGGGACGGGCGAATATGAGAGGAACATTTCAAATGGTTACAGATACGGCAACATTGTGCCTGTATGATCTGGCAGCGTTAAAACATCGGCTTGAGGATACTTCGGACTGGTGGTCCATTCCAGTGGATGAGCTGGCTGAGGTGAATGCAGGGCATTGTCTGTTCTTGAATCTGGGTGCGGATGGAGTGTATGAGGTGGAATGGAGCCTGGAGGATGTAGAGGAGGATTCAGATCCAGATCACGCAGCGGAACGGGAAAAGGTGTATCATCTGCAAGTTCCGTCTGGGCACGTCTATCTGGGAGCGGCGGATGATGTCACTGGCGGTGAATTGGAGCCGGATGAGACGTGTGAAGGGGTTCTGTTCCAGTTAAAGCCCGGAAATTATGCGTGTATCATCTCCAGAGAAGCCAGTCGGATCACCATTGTCATGACACCAAGTAATCAGGGAAATAACATGCTGGATGATTTAATCCGGATATAGTGTACATATACGAACAGGAGGGATTCATATGCAGGATTGGAACGAGATAACGATGATGAATGCAGATGCCCTGCGTAAACAAATGAGAATGCTCGCTGCTTTGGATATCATCTTTTCAGAGGAAAAATGGTTACGCGTACATCATTATGAAGCTGAACTTCAGCCAGGTGTGGCATGGGGAAGCATCAATAACGGCGCAGGTGATCATCTGCATGTATTGTTTACGAACTCAGGCACGTTGATCAAAGGATTCGATCATGAGTCACCCTTGAGCCCACATGCTCGTGAGGACGGCGAAATCTATCCGGGCATGTACGATGAAGTACCAGAGGTCTTGATGGCAGTTCTGCGAGATCAGGAGGAAACATTGGATCTGGAGGATGTGACCTTTTGCCTATGGCAGGAAGGGAACGACTTGCCATGGAAGGTTGGTAACTGGATTCAGCTGGCGATGGCCGAGGAAGACAAAGCGGACGCCAGAGGTGGCGCAGAATTTTTACTGGGATATTTGGAGAAGAACCCGGTAGATTACGTTGATTGGGCCAAAGGGTACTATGACTTGCCGGATCTGCCGTTGGAAGCCGTAGCTGAAGTATATGAAGGAAAACCGGTGACCGTCAGCCTGATTAAGCAGTTGTGTCCTGAGCGAGATGTGGCAGCCACACTGGGTGAGTTGCAGCAACGCGGGTACGCCGTCGAACAAACGTAACAGAGTAAAGAAGGGAGGTAGGGAAGCCATGTACAAAGTGCAACTGGAACGTATGCGTGAAAAGTTGATCACTCTCCGAAGTCTGGACCCGGATTTGGAGCTGTTTGGTGCAGAAAACCATGAATATGAAATGGCGTCTGTGTGGACCCAGAAGGATATTACGCAATTTGAACAGAAATGGCGAATTGAGTTGCCGGAGGACTATAAGGTATGGCTTCTTCATATGGGAACAGGTGGTGCAGGGCCTTATTATGGTCTGGAAAACCCGGATGACGGCGTATACGCCGTTCTGGGTTATGACGATGAGCTGAACGCGGTCTCGGCCCCTTTCCAATTCACGGAAGCATGGAACTGGAACTATGACTGGTTCGATGACAGCAAGGAAGAAGAGGAATGGGAAGCGCTGGAACATGAATATTTTGATCCAAAATGGTCGGCAGGCATGCTGCGCATCAGTGATTTTGGTTGTGGCATCTCCATGAATCTGGTTGTTAAGGGAGCCTCCTACGGAGAGATCTGGGTTGATGACCGGGCTAACCGCAATGGAATCTATCCTGATCAGTATTGGGGCAATACGAATCGATTACATTTTCTGGACTGGTATGAGTTGTGGTTGGATCGTTCAATCCATCAAATGCATGAACAAAAGCAACAATCTGGAGCGAACGAAGTCTGAAGGAGGTTGTACATATGGGCTGGGAATATGGGATTAGAACAACGGAGCCTGCGATTTTACCTGAAGTTGTGAAGTGTCTGGCAAGTTCATTAAAATTTACCGAAGTGTATAGTTTGGAACACCAAGCCAACGGCTTTGTATTGAAACGTGAAGATCCTTCCTGGCCTAGAGCACTTGAAGTGTGGATAGAAAAGGCTTCCGGGTTAGAAGAGATTGTGGATGGGGATTCGTATATCTACTGTTTGTTTCATATCTGGGGTGAAGAGGCGCGGAGCTGGATGCATCAGATGGAGCAAGAAACCAGGCGGGTTGATGGTGGTTTAATCTGGTTTGAACTCTGATCGGTAGAAGATTTGCCTGAAACAGGAGGAACATATATGGCTAAAAAATCAAAGAGAACAATTCCTGCGCTCATATATCAATATCAAGGTCCGCAGCGGAATGTGGGTTTTGTTTTATCCCCTTTATACATAGAAGAATCGGTTGAAGTAGAGATGGAAGCTGACCCACGAACTGGAGAAGAGATGAAGGCTCTTGATCCCTGCTGGGAGAATCCGATTACGAAGGATGTGTGGGTGGGGATTTTATCAGAGCTGGATCAACAGGCGGTTGCAGAGCCAGAATTACGGATTTTTTTGAATCGGTTCACCACTTGGGTGAGAAATCATCTGCAATTGGCCGACGGGATCGAAGTCACCGGCAATTTGTAAGTTAGTTGATCTTGGATTGTTCATTCGTGTACGTAATTCAGTATATCGGCGGCCGAATTGTTATGTAATCAAGCTCCCTCATGATGATGGCGGAGCTTTTTTTGATGAATAAAAACCGTTTGCTTCACTCACCCGTCTTATACCACAGAAAGAGAGAGAAGGAGGGATGCGGGGTGGAAACAAAAGCAGAGATGAACCAGAGGATTTATGTACAGACCGAAGACGAGACGGCATTTGTGCAATCCATTATGGAACATCAAGATACGCTCATTTCTATTGCCTACAGTTACCTGCGTAACCGGCAAGATGCGCTGGAAGCGGTACAGGAGATGACATGCCGTGCTTGGATCAAACGTCGTACGCTGAACAATGAGAAGGCGTTCAAGTCGTGGATCATTCGGATTCTGATCTATGTCTGCATCGATGAACAGAGGCGCCGCAAGCGGGCAACACCTCTGGCGAAGGAGGATCTGGAGGACAGCATTCCGGCGTCTTGGATGATTAGCGTTGATGATAATCGAATAGCTATTGAATCTCTTTTGCAAAAGGTGAAACCAAAATATCGCCATGTATTATTGCTGAAATATTATAACGACATGACGCTGACAGATATTGCCTCGATCCTCGGCAAACCGGAAGGGACGATCAAGACCTGGCAGCACAAGGGGCTCCAGCAGTTGCGCAAGTTGATGAAGAATAGGAGGGATTGGCATGACCACTAACCCGGAGGAGAAAGCACTTCTTGCAGACGCATATCAGGTGAAAAGAGAGAAACAGCACTGGAATCCGGCGGACACGACTGCGGCAATTCAACGCGGTCTCGCGATGGCTAGAACAAAACGATCAGGTAGGACCGTTCGTATCAAATGGATCACGGCAGTGCTGGTCACGGTCCTGGCTGCAGGTTGGTTTCTTATGGGTCCGATTGGAAACTATGGGCAACAACCGGCAACATATACTGAGCCTGTAACCGATTGGGGAGTACTAGAGCCCTTTCGTGGCCTGTTAACTTCGGATATGGACCGTGCCACGATTACTTCAACGCTCAATCATGGTTATGTGCAACTCGTGGATCGGACGGTTACATCTGGAATATATAAGTTAACCGTGAATGCAGTTATGGCAGATGAGAACAGGATAACTGTATTGTATACCGCCAGAACGGATGCTTCGCAAGAGATGTATTCAACTGTAAATATGAAGATGACGGACGCTTCGACAGGGCACTTGCTTGACAATGGCAGTGCAGGAGGTATTCATTTTTCGAAGGATAAGCATACCATTTATGGCCGGAATACAATTGAGCGAAGTCGAAATAAACCGCTGCCTGAGCAAGTAAATATTCAGTTTCAGCTTTCCTCTGTTGTTCCTGGCGTCGTAAAATATTCGGAAAACGGGGAAAAGGAACGGAAATATCAATTTTCCAAAAAAATGAATCTTTCTTTTGCGCTGAATCCCAAATTTTCTATCCCAAAAACGGAAATCATCAACGTTAATTGTACTTTTACCGTTGGGGGTTATGAAGTTATGTTGTCAGAAGTGGAATTATCACCGCTTGTTACTCGGGTTAGATTTGTTTTTGAGCCGGAGCAAGAGATCGATTACAAAATGAAGTTGTTGATCAGTGAGGTCGTTCAGCCTCTCGAGATTGTAACTACCACTAAAAACGGGAAACAGACCAATTTATCCATGGTAAGCGGGAGTGAAGCGGAAGATGGAATGATATATTCTTTCAGCAGCAATCTATTGGACAATCCAGAGTCAATGGTATTAAAACTTCGTGGTAAACCAGATAAGGTCTATGATGATTTGCAGGAAGCCAAGAATGATGAACTGGAAATCAAAATCAAATAAGATGAACTAACTGGCAATACTCTTAATCAGATTAGGTGGATGTTAGTGAAAGCAGAGAAGGGATGTCCCTCAAGGTCGTAAGCCTTGTGAGACATCCCTTCTTAAATATGAAAATGGCGGATCTTATACAGTTAAAATATCTACTCCCAGAGTTGGAAGAGTCAACTTCTGATCCAACTTCTCGCTGGTCAACAAGCTGCGATAAGGAACGTCCAGCGTAATCTCTCGTTGCTCATTCGTCAAATTGATCAGAAACAGGAAGTTTTGCTCCCCCTTCGTTCGAATCGACAGCTCGACACCTTCCTGCAACTGGATTTTGGGCGCCAAATCCTTTTCCTTCAATATGCCTTCAAACAACTGATAGAAATACGATGGCTCCGGCCAAGTGCCGACATAATACACTTCACCTTCACCAAACTTATTGACAGTAACCGCCGGTACACCCTCGTAAAAGTCGTTGTCATACCAGGCGATCGGCTCTGCACCTCGCAGTTCCAGTAGATCACACCATTGCTTCGCAGCGAAAGTCTTGCCCTCCGCGTTCCGTATCCGATGCTCACTGTTGCCGATGGCATCATATTCACATACGACAACACCCGCCGCTTTACCCAGTAGCCCCGGCAGAGGCAGCATCTCACATACATTCCTCATGTTCTTCACGCCAGTCCGATTGGTAAGGACAACCGTACCACCCTTGGCTGCGAATCGCTCCAGCCGCTGTGCTACTTCTTCACTTAACAGGAAGAGGGAAGGGACAATGACCAGCTTGTACCCATCGAGCTCCTCAGTCCAGTTGATAACGTCTGTACCGACGCCCATTTTCAGAAATGCCTTATGCATAGAGGAAAGGTTGTCTATATAGTGCATTCCCCCTTCCGCCTGCGGCTGAAGGGAAAGCGCTGTGTGCTGATCATGCGAATGCAGAATAGCAACCTGGGTAACAATGGTTGAGTCGGCGAGCATTTCTCCTAACCGGTTCACCTCGCGAGTAAGCTCTGCAAACTCCCTGAACCTGCGTCCAGGAACATTGCTGTGGTCGATCAGCCCATGCCAGAACTGTTCCGCTCCGACGGTTGCACTCCGCCAGCGGAAATGGACGACCATATCCGCACCGCGGGCGATTGTCTGCCAGGAGCGAGCTCGGATCAGTCCAGGATACGGGGTGCGCTGAATAGGCATCCAGGCGCCCTGCGCTCCGCTGAGCTGTTCCATTACCCAGAAATTCCGGCGTTTGATGCCGCGAACCAAGTCCAGCGTAAGCGCTCCGTTCCTCGGAAACCGATCTCCATAATCGCGATACAGCTCATTCGGATAATAATCAACAGAGACGAAGTCCAATTCGTTGTGCATATCATAATAGTCCAGGCTATTCGGATACTGCCACATGTTATGCGTCACGAATTGGCCTGGACAGTTCCGGCGTAAAATCTCAAGCTGCCATCCCAGCAGATAGCCTACGCTGTCAGAACAAAATCGCTTGTACTCCAGAAGATAGGAAGGATTCATCGGTTTGCTGGCACCGAGTGGCGTTGTTACCTCAGCCCAGCTGCTGTACTCACCACTCCAGACGACCGTACCCCACTCCCGGTTCAACTCCTCCAGATTGGAATAACGCTTTTGCAGCCAAGCGACAAACGAACGATTACATGTATCACAATGGCATTCCTGGTAGTGCATCTCGTTATCGATTTGCCAGCCAATAACGGCGGGATGCTTACCGTAGCGCTGTGATATCGCTTCCACAAATTTGGAGCCCAGCATTCTCAAGGAAGGGCTGTTGTTGCAACGATGTCCACGCACACCTGGCCGAATGATGTGGCGTTGTTCATCCATGGGCAGCACATCCGGATAACGGGTTGTCATCCAGTTTGGCGGGGTATTGGTGGGGGTGCATAACACAATTTCCATACCACGCGAAGCGAATACTTCTATGGCCGCATCCAGCCATTCAAACTGATAATTACCCTCAGTCGGTTCCATTCGGCTCCAGGCGAACTCCGCCATTCGCACAACTGCAACCCCTGTCTGTTGCATAAGTATGGCATCTTTCTCCCATAACTCCGGGGTCCATTGCTCTGGATAATAATCAATTCCGATCTTAATTGTCATCCTGTGATCTCCTTTATTTATCAATATATTGCGATTATATGTTATATTAATTCGAGTGAATATCTTAAATAATTAATATGATATAACAATATTAAGATCAGGAGAGTTAGTCGTATGCCTCATCCCAATCGTAATTTTCCGGTGTTATCTGCCCGAGACAAGCTGCTCCCTTTTTATTTACTTGGCATCGGCCTGCATCATGAACAGGAGCATATCCGCCGAGACCAAGGCATTGAGGATTATCAGTGGATACAATGCCGCAACGGTGTGGGTAAGCTCAAGCTAAGTGAGACGGAACATATCGTCAAGCCAGGTATGGGCATGCTGTTATTCCCTGGACAGAAGCACGAATACTATGCGCTATCCGACAGTTGGGAAGTCGACTGGATCATTTTCGATGGCAACGGGTCAGTAAACTTGTTTAAAACCGTGGGCATTGTCAACACATGCGTATACACACTTGCACAACCTGAATACCTTCTATCCCGAATGCGGGAGCTGCTGCAAGCTGCCTTAACACCACAAGAGCAGACATTAAGCAATTACGCCTGCTCCGCCATTCTCTATACCTTATTGACAGAGATTATTCAACGCGTATCTGTTGAGGGCAGCGATACGGTCGGGCAGCAGTATGAGCGATTAAAACCGGTTCTGGACTATATTGAACAGCATTATGCTGAAGAGATCACTTTGCCAACGCTGGCTGGATTGATCTGTGTCACACCAGAATATTTCTGTCATTTGTTTAAGAAGACGACAGGTATTCGTCCCATTAGCTATGTTAATCAGGTAAGAGTCAACAAGAGCAAGGAACTGCTGCTCGACAATGTGCAGCGCGGGATGGAGGATATTGCTCGTCAAGTTGGCTTCGAATCGACCAGCTATTATGGAGCCATCTTCAAGAAGCTGGAACGAATTACACCTGGCTCCTTCCGCCGCAGCTATCAGAAGTCGTAACATATTATTATCCGCAAGCGATGTGTTTTTGTCAGAGGCTTTAGGAACTGATCCAAGGGTGGATCAGTTCCAAGTTGGATCACATAGTACTCGTTAATAGAGCCGCTAATTAGCGGCTCTATTTTGTGTGAAAGAATGGCCTGGTTTTACGTTTTTTCACTATATCTGATCTGCTGTTGCATAAAAATGATAATTGTTGTCTTTTTGCAATTTTTGTATTGTCACAGCCAAAGTTACACGATATAATCGAGTTGTCTTTGAGGATAATATTATAAAGGATGGTGAAATTTTGAAGAAATTTTCGATGCTTTTACTCGCTGTAACTCTATTGTTGTTAACTGTCTCCACAGCCCCGTCTACATATGGTGCGGCCAGTTATCCAAACACAGGTACGAATGGGTTGACTGGTTTTGCAGGCAGTGCCAAGAATGAAAATGGTGTATCCAAGTCAGCTACGACAGGTGGCAAGAACGGTCAGGTGGTTTATGTTAGTAATCTCAATGACTTGAGAACACATATGGCGGGCTCTACAGCCAAGATTGTCGTTGTTGAACAGAATATTTCTTCCTCCACGCTGCAAAAGGTTGAATTTGGAGCGAACAAGACCCTTGTAGGTTCCTTTGGCAAACATACATTAACGAATATTCATTTCAGATCCACAAGCAGTTCAAGCAATGTGATATTTCAGAATCTGACTTTTGAACACGCTTCCAATATTAATGCCAATGATGATATCCAGATGTATATCACTTCAGGTTCCAATTACTGGATTGATCATGTGACGTTTGCTGGTCACAGCTACAGCTCTGGCGGTAGTGATCTGGACAAACTTCTGTATATTGGTGATCGCGCCGACTATATTACGATTAGCAATTCCAAATTTGCGAACCATAAGTATGGCGTCATCCTCGGTCATCCGAATGATGGTAACAGCAGTTACAATGGAGTACCTCATGTGACGATGTCCAATAATTACTTCGAAAATTTATATGTACGTGGTCCTGGACTTTTAAGATATGGTTACTTCCATCTCAAAAACAACTATGCAAACAACTTTAACCAGGCCATCACAATTGGTGAAAAAGCACGGATTTATTCCGAAAACAACTACTTTGGTGCTGGCGCTGAAAAGGGTGGCATCCTGGATGACAAAGGAAAAGGTGAGTTCACGGATAGCGGCAGTACACCAGCGCTTAATAGTCCGACTTCTCCTAAAACAAACTGGAGACCAAGTTCCAATTATAGTTATCAGGTAGAGAGTGCCAGTTACGCGCGTGAGTTCGTCACCAAGTATGCAGGTTCCTCCAATACGACACTTGTATTCGGAAAGTAAGAGCTGCTGCACATCCTTTCACGACCCAAAAGGCCTGTCTTGTACGTCATAACGTATAAGACAGACCTTTTTTGTTTATAAAATGATATGCTTACATATCATTTTATATTTCATATTCATTTTAAATGTTGAATACCGATATACATAAAGTAGCGCTGATTTCATACTTGTGAAGTTAATATGTACTATGTTAAGGCGCTGCGTATTTGCGATTTGCACATAAGCAGGACCAAAGACTACTAGATGTAGTACAGAAAGGCCCTACAACTTACATTTAACCTACATAAAAGGACGGGGTATGCATGGATCGTATGGACGAAATTATTTGGAAAAGGAACAAATTAATTGGTATCATTTTGTGGATTATTATTGCCATTGGTATGGGGCTTGCCTTTACGATGCCGAAGTTACTTGTGTCCAATGGAGTAGCTCTAGTCTTTGTAGTTTGGATTACATACGCTAATGCGAAAAAGAAACATATTCATCTCATTCCATGGCTGATTACCGTATTACTGACAATATGTGGCGTCTATGTCGGTTGGGGAACGGTCAATTTTGCGTTAAGTTTGGTTATAACCGCAGTTCTACTGTTATTTCCTAACAAGAAATTTTTTGTGGTTGGATTTTCGGTATTACTAGTCAACAGTGTTCTGCAGTTATTTGTTATGAATACCGTTGACTCCGTTGAGCTAATAGGTAATATCGTTAATGTGGGACTATTCGCTCTCACGGGGGCCATTCTGATGCTGGTCTCCCAGCTGAATCAAAGGCTCTTCCATGAAAGTGAAGTACGTCAGAATGAGGTGGAGCATTCTAAGCAAAGAGTGGAAACCATGCTGGAGCGTGTGAAGGAATCGGTCGAAGGTTTATCTCGTTATACGGATCAATTGAAGGAAAAAGTGAATGCGACCGGCTCTATCACCAATGAGGTGACGCTTGGGTTCAGTGAGGTTGCAAAAGGTGTTGAGTTCCAGGCGACCAGTGTGGCCGAGATCTCGGAATCCTTATCTGTATCGGATCAGCATATCAAGGACGTTGCGTCGTATTCCCAGCAGATGAAAGAGTTGTCCGCAAGTATGGCAACGAGCACGCAAACTGGAAGCACACAGATGGACCAGCTAAACACCCAGATGCAAGATCTATATGAAACGATCAATACAACTGCAAATGACATGCGAAAGTTCAACGAGGAAAGTGAATCCATGACGCTTATGCTGAACAGCATAGCGGATATTGCGAGTCAGACCAACCTGCTCGCGCTTAATGCAGCCATTGAAGCCGCTCGTGCGGGTGAGCATGGACGTGGGTTTGCTGTTGTATCAGAGGAAGTTCGCAAGTTGGCAGAGAACTCGGGTCAGTCCGCAAGTGATATCGGAACCATCCTGTCTCGACTAAAAGGACAGACGCAGGCACTGACAGATCGATTCGAACGTATTCGTCTATCGTTACAACAAGGAAGAGATAGCGTCCATACAGCAGAGGAAGTATTCCGTACGATCAACAGCAACTCTCAGCATGTGTTGAATCAAGCGACAGATATCGAGACTAGTTCGGCTACAATGAAGAAATCTTCCACCAGAGTTGTGAATGAAGTTTCCGAGATTTCGAGTGTAACGGAGCAATCCAGTGCAGCGACAGAAGAGATTCTGGCGAGCATGGAAGAACAACGTAACCTGACACAGAAGATGGTAGAGAGCTTTGGAGAATTGGAGCAACTGATTGTAGACCTGAATGAGTTAGTCTCGGATCATCAGGCTTCTTCCGTTGAGAATAAACTTTAATATTAATAGTTGAGGGCCTGTCGGTACGTATTTAGCGTACTAGACGGGCTTTTTTCATCTGGAATACAGCTTGATGCCGACATTTTTTTCCTATACAGTGTGTTGTGTAGAGTATGAAGAGCGTAGAACGAAACTGTAAATGGTAGTTCAAAGAAGATGTTACCTCATGGGGGAGTAAAAGGTTGAAGAATAAAGGAATGAAAGACAGCTCGGCCTACGATGACCGTACATATGAGCATAGGAATGATAATCGCGCTGCACGCGTGCGTCTTTATGATCAGCATTCGTTCAAAGGCATGGACTGGCCCGATACGGAGGATGGCAGATATGCCAGAGCTTATCTGGAACCTATGATGCTGGACGGGACCCAAAGCTTTATGTCCAACGTGGAAACAACATTGTTGCTCGCCCGGATTGATGATCTCGTTATACCGCTGACGGTGAATGATACAGAGTATGATAATGCTTACGTTTGTTCGCCATATACGCATTATGTGAGTTATGCCAAGCAGGAATTGACCATGTTGCAGAAGCCTGTGTTGGAAAAAGGTCTTTCTGTGCTGCTCAGTCTAATAGGTTGGGGAATGAAGCAATCGCAGATCAACAAAGTTGTGCATGTGAACAACTGGTTGTTCTCCACCAATCTGTATCCAGCCATGTCAGGTGAACAGGCGGCTTGTTTGCTTGCAGCGGTACGAGAGCGATACCCTGAACATGTCATTGTATTTCGCTCCTTGTGTCAGGGACTTCATCCCGATCTGACGGCGAGGCTAACGGAAGTGGGGTGTCGACTGATTCCCAGCCGACAAATCTACCTGTACCAAGCGCATGATCCGAATTTTGGCAACTCGAAGTCACGCTGGCTGTTGAAGCGGGATTATGAATTATTGGGCAAGCATGGATACGAATTCGTTTCCGAATCAGATATGACGGATGCAGATATTCCGCGAATTGTGGAATTGTACAAGCTGTTATACCTTGAAAAGTACTCCTATCACAATCCGCAATTTACCGAGCGGTTCATTGCTGCTGCGATGGCATCAGGAACACTCAGACTCTATGGACTGCGAAAGGAGGGGCGCCTGAACGCGGTGATGGGTTATTTCTGTCGAAATGGAATCATGACAACCCCGCTGTTTGGTTACGATACGGCGGTGTCTCAGTCCGTCGGACTATACCGCATGTTATCAGCTTGTCTAATCGCACAGGCTCGCGAGAATGGCCATCTGTTACATGAGAGCGCCGGGGCTGCGCAGTTCAAACGCAATCGCGGTGCTGTGGCGGATTTTGAGTATTCGGCTGTGTATGAGCGCCACCTTCCGTGGGGCAGACGCTGGTGCTGGTTGCTGCTTGATCGGTTGTTGAATCGCGTAGGTGTGCGGCTGATGCGCCGCATGAAGCTGTAAACAGACACATAAACGTGTTTACGCTACCCGATGAGAGGTGTGAGCTTGCATCTGGTTTGACTGCACACTTGCACACCCAACTGGTCATCGTGATACGCACATTTGTGCGCAGTTGCCTAATTAGACATGCTCTGCGAGTTGTACCTCGAAGCCGTCAGGATCTGTAATGTAAATAAACCGCAGATGCGGATTGGGCTGGATGGGGCCGCGCACAATCGGAATATTCAGTTGTGCCAGTCGTTCCATGGCTTCATCCAGCGAGTTCACCTCATAACCGATCGACACGCCGGCCTCTTGTTTAAGAATGGATTCACTGCCCTCAATCAGTTCCAGCTTGGCTTCATTCTCCATGCCCAGCATGGCAATCTGCCGTCCACGGCTTTCGAATCTGCGCTGAATTGGAAGTCCAAGTATGTCGTGGTAGAATCCAAGCGAAGCTTCCAAATTACTGACCCTCAGCGTGATCCAGTTTAATTTGATCAACATGGGTGAATCTCTCCTTTTTCTTGCATGATATGTATTTTTGTTACGTTCATTATACGATAGGCGCTAGCAGGAACCTACTCTTTAATAATAAACAATAAAATAGCTGCCGAAATATTCGGCAGCCAGATGGTGTAATCTCCTTGTGGTTCCGTAGCTCTAACGAATCATTGAATCAGATCAACGGCCGTTTGTGGAACAAAGGCTTCTACACCGTTGTAAACAATTACACCTTCCAATGCTGTCTTTTTGCCGTTTACCAGTGCAATATTTTTGTAGATTTGCAGTTCCAGTTTGGTGTTGCCTTTTGTTACGAGGATCTTCGGATTTTTGACGTCCGTCAGGTCCAGTTTGTACGTCGCGCCTTTGGCTGTAAATGCCTGTTTGGCAGGTACAAACAATTGTTTGCTCACGCTGTCGAGATCCAAATCCAGTACTCGTGCCATATATTTGGCGACATCCGTGTTATCAATCACACCGAATGGACGGTCATTGTTCGGAGCATACGTGTACAGCACAACATCTCCACCTGTATGACCACCGGTTGTCCAGCCGATCCCTGCACGTTTGCTAATCATTGGACCGATTGCATAGTTAAGACTGCCCGGCTCGGCCGCTTTAATGGTGGCAATCTCCTCGGAAGTAAGATCGATAATGCCATAATATTGTTTCATCACTGCGTTGATGTTTGTGCGCTTGGCATTCAGCTTCGCTTCAACGCCCTCGCCTGTCAGTTTGGCCTTTTTCAAAGGTCCGATAAATGTGGACAACGGCTCTTTGTCATAAGTGCCGGAAGTTGCGTTGTTACCAATGGTGAGTCCACCATTACCATGGTCCGTAACAGCCACAACGGCAGTCTCTCCATCCGCTTTAGCAAAATCCATGGCTACTTTTACGGCATCGTCAAAAGCCAGTACGTCACTGATAATACCAATCGGATCGTTGGCGTGAGCTGCCCAGTCCACTTTACTGCCTTCGACCATGAGGAAGAAGCCATCTTTGTCTTTGGACAGTACTTCAATGGCTTTGGATGTCATCTCGGCAAGGCTTGGCTGCTTCGCAGGATCACGGTCCATATTATAAGCCATGCCTGCGGGTGCAAACATACCCCACAGTTTGTTCGAATCGGATGCTTTCATTGCAGCTGGTGTAGTGACGTAATCGTAACCCAGTGCTTTGATGGAAGAAATGAGATTCTCGCCGTCTTTACGTCCGGCTGGCTCAAGATATTTGCTACCTCCACCCAATACAACATCCATGCCATTGTAGACTTGTTGTTTGCTGAGTGCATCATAGTTTTTACGGTCCGGATAGTGAGAGGAAAAGTCCGCTGGTGTGGCGTGCATAATCTCGGATGTAGCGATAATGCCAGTTGCTTTACCCGCCAGTTTGGAAGCTTCCAGCACAGAAGCGATCGGTTTTCTTTCGTCTCCAGGCGCAATAGCCTTTTGCCCAGGCATGGTAGCCTTGTCCGGCAGTACACCAACAAATCCGGTATGAGATTTATAACCTGTTGCAAAAGCAGTTCCGGCAGGAGCTGAGTCGGCAATCGGCGCATCGGCGGAGTGTGTCCGAACCATGCCGCTTGCCATGGAGTCCAGTGTCAAGGATGAGCCCTTATACCAACGAGCCAGAGCGGTAGCATCGTTGGCCATACCGTCAGGAATCAGAATAATCACATTTTTAATCGGTGATGCAGATGTTGTTGAGGTGGTATCTTCCACAGCCCACGCTGCACTGCTTCCTCCGAGTGTAGCCGTAACAATTGTTGTCACCGCGAGCATCATTTTGGCTGCACGGACATTAAACCGGTTTAACATGAATGCATCCTCCTAAAATATATGTATAGTTGGTATCCCAAACCAAGTGTATACAACAATTGCTAAACTAACGTATGAAATGGGTTAACTATATGTAAAATTTACGATTAGTGAAGGGTGCTGGAATACCGGTAAACTGGACAAAGTGAGGAGTTGACGAATTAAGAGACAGTTCAAAGATCATATAGTGACGATTAAAAAAAGATATTGCGAACGCTTACATTATGTGCTAACATCACCATAACAACAGGATTGTAACCGTGTTCAGGGCAATACCTGTGTCAGTTCATTCGTTGGTTGTTTGTTCATCAAACGATTGATTGCGTTTACATTTTAATATGGAATGAACCTCATTCCTCAGGGTTGTTACTGATTGCAGGCAAAACCTGAATTGAGGGCAGTAGACCACGCTAAAGCGATGTCTGTTTGCCTTCGGTTCAGGTTTTTTTTATATAAAAAAATGCCTGATGGCATGACCGCAAGCGCCGTAGCAGTTATTTCGAGCAGAAAGGAGCGCAGCAGATTTAATTTATCATAAATAGAGATATAGACTCATCCAGACATTGGAATACTGATTCTTAGTTACGCATCTCAAATGGACATTCCAATGGACTTATCCCATCACACACTATTCGACAGCGAGGAGATTTATGACATGAAAACCATTAAACGTTCGATTGCTGTAGCAACAATTCTGGGGTTATGTGTATCCGCTCTACCAGCTTATGCAGCAGGCAATACAGGACCTTCTTTTTCTGCAGCGATGGACAAGCTGATCCAATCCGAGCTTATTCGCGGCAGTGGTCAAGGTATTAATGCAGCTTATCTGAACAAAAAGGCTACACGCATTCAGGCCGCAGTACTTTACTTGCGTTTGTCCGGATTGGAGAAAGAAGCACTCGCTTATCAGGGATCGGAAACGTATGACGATGCGGCTCAGGCAGGCAAAGTATTACAACCGGTCGTTGGTTACTTGAAGCAGCATCCTTATGTGTCTGAGATCGTAACAGGAACGGACAAGTTTGAACCTAATGCACCACTTACAGCGGAAGGTTATGCCGAAATGATGCTGAAGGTGCTTGGATATGAAGCAGGTACGGATTATGAGCAGGGATCGGCTTCCACCTATGCGGCTGGGAAAGGAATCATGGCGCTTCAAGGGAAGGGAGCGAGTCAACTTACCAACCGCCTGATGGCAGAGGCAACCGCACAGGCTTTGCAGATACAGCTCAAGAATGGCAGTGGAACCTTGGAGCAGAGTTGGTTGAAACATAAAGAAGCTGGGGCGTTCCAACCTCATACGGTGCAACAGACCAAGTATGGCGCGATTGATGGCAAAACCTATGAGCAATATGGCACGCTCGGCTGGCTTGGTGTTCCTTACGCGGCACCTCCGGTAGGGGAACTGCGCTGGAAAGCCCCGCAAGAACCAGAAGCATGGACAGGAACCAGATCGGCTAAGGAATTTGCAGCGAACAGCTTGCAGATCTCCGGCAAGACTACAGCAGGAAGCGAGGATTCGCTGTATCTCAATATCTGGCGTCCCGACACAACCAGTTCGAAACTTCCGGTTATGGTGTTCCTGCACGGCGGCGGGAATATGACCGGATCAGGTAAAGATTTTCAAGGTGAACAGCTTGCACGGAGCACCAACAGCATTATCATCTCAGTGAATTACCGTTTGGGAGCCCTTGGATTCTTCGAGAATGCAGCACTGAAAACAGGCAATGCCCTGGATGACTCAGGTAACTATGGTCTGCTTGACGCATTCCGTGCATTGGAGTGGGTACAGGATAATATCGAAGGTTTTGGCGGAGATACAGGCAATGTTACATTGGCCGGACAATCTGCTGGTGCACGTGATGTACTGGCAACGCTGATCTCTCCACTTAGCAAAGGATTGTATCAAAAAGCAGTTGCTTTCAGCGGAGGATTGACGACAGCATCACCGGAAGAAGGCGAGCAAAAATCCGAGGATGTACTTGTGAAGCTACTCGTGCAAGAGGGGAAAGCGGCTAATGCAGAAGAAGCAAAAGCATGGATTGGCAAGCAATCTCAGGCACAGCTGGAGAGCTATCTGCGTGAACTGCCTGCGGACAAGCTGGTCACAGCGTTTGGTGCAACCGCAATCCGTATGGACCCATTCCCGCATCTGTTCCGTGATGGCACAGTGATTCCAAAAGAAGGATTTGACGCCATCAATAATGGCAATTACACGAAAGTCCCTGTATTGCTGGGCAGCCTGGAAACGGAGTTCTCCGGATTTGCCTTCGGTGATCCAAACTTCTCTCCATCGATTACGGATGAGACTCTGTTTACTGATAAAACCAAGTCGGAACAATATGCTGCTGCGTTGAAATACGGTAGCGAAGCTTATGCAGGCTTTAATGCAGAGCGTGTAGCGGAGCAATTGACGAGTGAAGCAGGTCAGCCACCGGTATATGCGTATCGTTTTGCATGGGGCACACAACCTGGAGTCATCTCTGAGCGTTTGCTCACGTTACTGGGTGCACCACATGGTGCGGATATGGACTTCTATACAGGACACGCAGACGGAATTGCTGCCTACTTCCCTGATGGGTACTTTAGCGATACAAACAAACCAGGACGTGATCAGTTGTCCGCCGCGATGGCAGCATATCTGAAGCAGTTCCTGTACACAGGCAATCCAGGTACGGGTGGATCACCTGATCTAGCGGCATGGACACCTTGGACGAAAGATGCTCAAGCCCCAATCATGCGTCTGGATGCTAGCAATACAACGGCAGAGATTGGCATGTCCACACAATATAATCAAGGCAAAGACGCCGTTATGGCAAAGATGAAAAAAGAATTGCCTGAAGAAACGTATAAACTGTTGACGGAAAAAGTGTTCGCAGGTCGTTTCTTCTGGGAATAAGGATCACCGGATAGGATGGTATATATAAATAAATTGAAAGCCAAGGGAGCATGCTCTCTTGGCTTTTTATACTGTTCGTTATGCTTAATTATGGTATTGTTGTAAATATAAATTAATAAGATATGGGAAAGGGGAAAACGTACATTATGGATGGAGTTAGTAATTTTGGTATTGCAGGTATTATAACGCTATTAATTTTCTTTATTATGATTGGTCTTGTATTATATCTGGTTTTCTATCTTGGGATGAAGAGGTCTGGCGTCAAAGAGGAAGTATCCGCATTAAGGATGGAAGTACGAGTGTTACAAGAGGAAGTAGAGCGGAACAGACGGGAATTGGAAAATATGAAGCGTCGATAACCTTGCAGCATTATATGTGGGTACGTGGAATAGCGCGACAATAGTATGAGAGGATAGGGGCTTTTCGCCCCCACCTACTCAATACAACGTGACACCGCTAAGTTCAGCCTTTACATACCAATAATACTCGGATCTATTTCTTGGAAAAAAAACTAAGCGTTCCGGTGCTTTCATCTGCACTCACAAACAGGCTACGTCCATTTACCCGATGAATTCCCTCTGGTGATTCTCCGGCTGTAGGAATCAGACCCAGGTAGTCCGGATTGACTGGATCAGCAAGATCAAAGAACAAAATGGCATCTGCCCGTTCAGAAGCTACGGCTGCATACGTAGTGCCGTCTACAGTAGCAACGGTCAGGTTCTCGACTTCGCTGCCTTTGTTGGGACTGCGATCATCCGGATACAAGCCGACCATAGCTGTTGCCTCGTCAATGAGATTCTGACTATCGTACATCCGCTGGCCTTGCAGATCCCAGACAGCGATATTACGTCCGCCTGCTTTTACACCATCCTCAAATTCATTCTTGCCCAAATCCCCTTCATTGGCTGTCAGCAGGTATTTACCATCTGCCGAGAAAGCAATCCCATCCGGTTCATAACGAGCGGTTATCGTCTCTTTAAACTGAACGATACCATCATCTTTCAGATCCGCTTGATGTGAAGTGGTACCCAGAGCGAAGATTGAGCTGATTTTTTTTGTCTCCAGATCTACGATGGCAACGACATTGTTTTCCTGTAACGTGATGGCTGCTGTTTTACTATCTGGACTAATGGCAACATACTCTGGTTGTGGATCATGCGGATAGATGGCGCCTTCTACATTGTCCAGAGAGACCGGTAAGTTGGTGATCTCACCATCCAATACGTTCCCGCCAGCAAAAGATACAACCATAATGCTACCCGGACGTTTGGTGTTGGCATAGTCAATTTCATCCGCAGCTTTATTCAGCTCTTCATCCTCTATGGCGATCACCGCATGCAGACCGTCAGGTGACAGTGCAATGGAGTCAGGACCAATGCCGAGTTCATACGTTTTGACGGTTTTGTAAGTTGTCAGATCCACAATGGCAAGCAATCCTTTGTTTGCTTCACTGTCTGTATCCCCTGTACGAATAACAGCAAGACCGTATTTGCCATCTTTGGACACGGTTACGCTTGTGACTTCAGCTTTGGCGGAGAGGTCCTGGAAGCTGACTGTCTTTAATACGTTGATGTTTTTCAAGTCAGCAATGTCCAGTACGGAAATGCTGCCATTGTCTGCTTCGGTTACAAGCAGGCGCTGTCCATCTGGCGTAGAGGCTGATATTTCTGCTTTTCCACCAGGCATCTGAAACGATGCGGTCTGTTCAAAACCGGTTTTATTTTGTTTCAGGATCAGTTGATCCGTAATTAATTTTAGCGTTTGTGGAGATACATACGTTGTACCTTTGGTGATGTAGCTTTTACTGTCCAAAGGAGTTTTCACACCGTTGATGGTGGCTGATGACGTTCCTATAGGAAGTTGTACTTTAGTATCTGCGATCTGGATATCAACACTGCGACTGCTTCCGTTCCATGTGACCGTACCCTGCATATTTTGGATGGCTGTACGCAGTACGACATGATCGTTGGCGGGTTTAGTTGCGTCAGCGGCATCAATCGTGGATGTGTAGCTGGTTGCTCCTGCGGTAAGAATGGCAGTCATCGACAGAACGGCGAGCCATTGATTTCTCTTTTTCAATGTTCCAGATCCCCTTTATCGTTTCGTGTGTGATGGTGTGTACAATTGTTTTAGTATAGGGAGCTAATGTTAAGAAGAGGTAAGAGAAGTCTGCGATTTGTGTAAAAGGTTAGATAAGGGATATTTTTTCAAATTGGATATGTAAGTTAGCGTATAAAATGATGTTGCCACATGAAGAAAAAAGCAGACGTGAACCTTCATATATATAGGACTGGTCGAACGGGCGAAAATACGCTAGAATTATAATTGAGAATCATTATCAATTAATTCGGGCTTTCTTTACTGACAAGTCTGATCAAGATATAGGCGAGGTGAATACCCATGCGCACGGAAGATGCATTAGGCGTAGTATATCAGTATTACCTGACCCAGGAACCTTACAGTCAGCAAGATGAACACACGTATCTGCTCTCTCCCAAGGCGGGTAGCGGTAAGGTCAAAAGAGTGACAACATACAGTGGCATTGAGATTTTATATTCCCAGGTTGAATATCATCAGCCTTATCCTACGTATTTTGCGTCCGAGACACCCATTGTAGAATTGCAATTTGCCTTATCAGGAGAACGACATGTGGATATATCCGGTCAGGATTATTCATTATCGATAGGGCAAGGGGCCCTTATTTTTATGCATGATTTCGAAGCGTGGTTCCATCCTCCGGCAAGGGAGCTGTATACGTCCTTTTCGCTGGGGATTCCGGTTTCTCTGTTCAATTATGCTGCGGCGCAACTGGGCAGTTTTAAGCCGATTGCGTTTAATCAGGTGTTAGGGCGAAAAGTGTTTAAGCCAATTGTATTTCAACTGGATAACCGGATACGAACGATGATCGACAGTTTGATTGTAGAATTAAACAACAGTTATCGATCATCCTTAATGATGGAAGCGACAGCCTTGGAGATCTTGAATCGATTTATGATCCAATTGTTTGATCTGGCGCCGATTCCTGCGGGATTCTCCAGAGAGGACATCCGGAAGTTACATACGGCACGGGAGATTATGGAGGCCTGTATGGTAGATCCTCCATCTTTGCTAGCATTGTCCAGACAAGTAGGTCTTAACGATTTTAAATTAAAAAAAGGATTCAAGGCACTTTTCGGAAGCACGGTCTTCGAATATTTGCGTCAGGTTCGTCTCGACAACGCCATGAAGTTGCTGCGCAATCAGAATAACAACGTCACCGAGGCCGCGATTGCGGTCGGTTACAGCAATGTCAGCGCCTTTTCGCAGCAATTTTATCGCAAATTCGGCGTGAAGCCTTCCGAGATGAAAAAGATTTATTAAATAAGATGAACAGAAACATTACACGAGAACGAAGAGTACAGAACCAGTCTGGAGAAGCGGAGCGTTCGCCTTTATCACCGGATTTCTCCCTTTAATAGAAGGGAATCGGGGAAATCCGGTGATAACAGCGATCGGAAGATGGTACTGTAATCGTAGTGGTCTGGTGTAAAGTTTTAAGGGTTGATCTTATTTAAAATAAGATTAATAATCCGGCTTGCCGTGATATGTTCCGTATAGAGGCAGTGGGGATTCTCTCAGCCTTGTATACTCCAGGTACAGTGGGTACTGTACTGAAATATAGAGGAGTGTATGAGCATGAACCGAATCAGAGGAAGTATTTTTTTTAGCGTATTTGCAGCCATGTTGGGTCTGATGCTAATTGCACCCATTATGCCGCCACTTATTCGCGAGTTGGGCATGAAAGAAAGTCATTCCGGTCTTATTATCTCGCTTGGGTCCATTATGATGGCTGTCATGGCTCCGGTATGGGGCAGATGGAGTGATATAAGAGGAAGAAAACCCATCATATTGATTGGATTCATAGGTATGTCTGTGAGCTGTGCATTATTTGCACTGGCATTGTACGGGGGATTAAATGCATGGATCGGAGGGGGGCTACTGTTAACCCTTCTGATTGTGACGCGCAGTCTGATTGGCATGTTTATTCCTGCCGTACTTTCTTCTGCCCAGGCCTATATGGGTGATGTGACAGAAGGGGAAGAGCGGGGAAGCGGGATGGCGATTATCAGTGCTGCGAATGGACTTGGCCTTGTATTTGGACCTGCGATTGCAGGAGCTTTTACCCTTATCGGTCTGCTCTGGCCGCTTTATTTTGGCATTTTTATAGCGATAGCTGCGTTTATTATTGCCTTGTTGTTAATCCCGTCAGCGAAACCGATCATTCAGGTAAAACCGCCTAAAGTCAACCCGTTCCAACGTGGTTTACGAATGTACCTTGCTGCCGGCTTGGTCACGATGATGGGTATCATGACACTACAGGTTGTCGGGGGATTTTATTTTCAGGATCAACTGGCTCTATCCTCAGCGGCGACGGCTCAAATGGTTTCGTTTGGACTCATGTTCTCTGGAGCAGCGATGTTGATCATGCAGGTCATTCAGATGAAATGGTTGAAATGGCAGCCACGCCCAATGATTTTGCTCGGGTCCCTTTTCCTGATCGCAAGCATGATCCTGTTTTTGGTCTTTAATGTGTTATCCATGTATTATTTCTCGTTTTTCCTGTTTGGCATGGGTTCGGGTCTGATGATGCCGGGGTTCATGGCCGGTGCTTCGCTGGCAGTTAGCAAAGAACAGCAGGGAGGTGCAGCGGGATTGGTAGCAGCGATTCAGGGGATATCCGCCGTCATTACGCCTTTACTTACAACGACACTTTATCAGGTGGACAAACATGTTCCATTTATGCTCGTAGCTGTTCTGGTTGTCTTGCTGGCAATCATGATGATGGGAATGCGGAAGAATGAATCCAATACTGTAATGGACCCCATTCATTCGTTATAGTCAGACAAAGTCAGAAGATCAAATAAGGTCAAAACAAAAGAAAATAGGATCTATTTTAAAATAGTGAACCATGATGAAAGAAAATCGTTTTTTTCACTAACCACACAAAAGGAGCTGATTTTCATGTTTGATCTGATTCCGTTTCGTAAACGAAATGAAGACCCGTTCGGACACATGTTGAAATCCTTCAATGACATGGTTGAGAACTCATTCCTCTCCCCTTTTGGAACTGGCTCCCAGCCATTCCGGACCGACATTCGTGAGGAAGAAGACAAATATTCGGTAGCACATTAAGGCCAAATTGGAAGAAGGTGTGCTGAAGCTCGAGATTCCAAAACGTCCTGGTGATGATCAATCTCGCAGACGCATTCAAATTGACTAAACCAGATGCAAAATGTGTAGCTGAAGAAGTTGAGCTATCCCTTCATGTTATCCCATGAAGGGATTTTTTACATAACCGGGTTAATGGAATTGAATATGAATTGTGCTGCATAGGAATGTAGCGGAGAAGCCGGATACGGCATCCAAGTTAACACGGATCTGATCGGCTGCATAAGTGAAACTTAGCTGTAAACAAACGTTAGATGCCTCCACAGTGGAGAACATCTCTTGCTGAATATGTTCAAAATGGAAGTGCACCTGCTGTTCCCATTCCTGATCAGCATTATGCGTTAGCACAAGAGAGAGGGATTGTATATTTTGGACTGTTTCCAGCTGCACATCCGTAATTTCGTCATAATGGAAGGGAGGGAAATAGCCCAGAGTTTCGATTACATGTTGCGCTCCGAGAATGGAAGCCAAAGGAGAAAATTCACGTTCCAACCTCCGAATATCCATTAACTGTGCCTCGTACTGAGGACTTGTATAGAGCAGTAGAGAGTCTGGTTCGCATTCCACGACTGTTCCGATAAAAGCAGCCCAGTTCGCGGTACCTTCCTCACCAACGGTAACAAGCAGTTGATCTTGAGCAAGCAAGTCGATTGCCCTATTGGTATGGAATTTCACTCGAAAACCTTGTCCCTGTATCTGCCAGGGAGTCTGGGGTGCATACCAGAATGGTTCCCGCTCTACGGATCGGACGCTGACGTTTAATGTCCATGCTCTGTTCATTAGACTACCTCCAATTGCCACAAGCTGCGTGGCATCATCTCCACCTGTCTGTATTATTTCTCTGCTGCTGCTTGCATCAGGGCATAAATCTTACGTGTGGTATTCACATTTCTAACCGTCATATAAGCATAGACTTTGGAACCCACAAGCTTGTTCATGCCACTTTTGGATGCATCTTCTCTGCTGACTGAATATAAAATCGCTCCGGGAACATAGATCAGTGTACCAATTTCCGGTTTGATGGGCAGTTGGTCCAGCACGGAGGGCTCATTGATCTCATCCCAGAGGAACATCACATCACTTTTGGCTGTGTCATCATTAACCCATTCTTCTGGCAGCGCCTGAATAACACTTTGGATTTCATCCATATTCCGCACCATTACCCTGATCTGTAAGCCAAAATCGGCGGCGATGGCCTGTTCTAACACATGGGATATCTCCACATTCGCATTGGCACGTTCCTGATGATCGGCAAAAATAATATTGCCAGAATTGATGTAAGTAACGACATCCAGCATGCCTGCTTGTTCAAACGTTTCTTTCAGCTGCTTCATATTAATTTTATTGTTCCCGCCTACATTAATGCCTCGTAGCAAAGCCACATAGATCATATGGGCGCCCCTCCAATTCCTTTAATTCACCGTTTTAACAAAAGGACAGATACTCGAACAGATGAGCGGTATACTCTTCTCCCAACAGATCTTGCAATAAAGGTTCCACTTGTTCCAGATACTCGGGCTTGGTTTCATAAGTTTCTTCATCTTTTACTTCTCCGGCATAGGTGCGCGCCGCCTCAATCAGGATGGCTAGTGCACTGCAAAAGTCTGACAGCGAATCAGCAACACGGTTTGGTTCTCCACCTGTAAAAGCGGCATATACGGGAGAGTTTGGTGCTTCCACATCTACAATTAACGGATCATCGTTAAAGTTTGCGATGACAACGTGATTTTTTGGCCAGGTGGAGGACTCCTCATAAGGTTCATTCATGCCAATCCAGCGGAATCCCAGTTGCTGACGAAGCAGATGTTCAGGTGCGACAAAGGAAATAAGTGCGGCATCACCGATTTCGACGGCGGCATTTTTCATTTTGAGTGTACCTTCCGCATCCGCATCCATCATTTCATAATGACTGTACAGATACTGAAGTTCTGGAGAAAGAGGTATTCGTGTATCCACTTCCGGCTGGTGATGTTGTTCGCGGGGACGCAGATCATGATTTTTGAAAAGTCCATAAGCTTCATTATATAAATCCTGCTGTTCCACCAAACGGCTCAAGGCCGCATCCAGTTGTTGCATGATGTCTGAGTCCTCCTAATAACATTGATATAATAACAGGCCGATTCGTTTGATTCTTGGCTATAAGCATTATACTATATCAAAGATAAATTCAAAAAAACATTTGAATACGTTTACATTCATGAGTGGACATGATATACTTTCACTCAAATAAGGATTGTTACTGCTTCGGGCAGGCAAAACCTGAACATCACTATGCGTGGACTTTGTTCCATTCATAATGTTGTTCGGGTTTTTTTGCATTCTACGGTCCATATTAAGGATAGAAAAAACAGAGGACGTACTTATTTCCAACCCAACACTAACATCACGCTGTACAGAAGAAAGGGGAGCATTATGAACAAGAGAAAATGGTTAAACGGTTTTGCCGCAGGTTGTCTCAGTATCATCCTGGTGATTAGTGGGTGCGCATCCAAAGCGCCACAAACCGTAAGTGACACACCGAATCAGCCGACAGAACAGACAGAGAATGAAACCCAGGAACCTGCAAACAACCAAGCTGCCAAAGGCAGAACAGTGATTACAACCGACGGTGAAGTGGATGATATGAACTCCGTCATTCGTTTCCTCTTATATTCGAATGAAATGGACCTTGCCGGAATTGTACTGACCAGCTCGGTGTATCATTATGCTGGAGACGAGGAAGCGGGGATCAAACCCTTCCGCTGGACAGGCACACAGTGGGTGTACGATATGATCGATGCCTATGGCGAGATCTACCCGAACTTGTCCAAACATGCGGAAGGCTATCCGAAGCCGGAACAGCTTCGAGCGATGACCAAGATCGGTAATATTTCCGATAAAGGGGAGATGGAGAAGGAAACCGAAGGTTCCGAATTCCTCGAAACTCTTTTCCTCGACGATGATTCCCGAGACCTGATTGTTCAGACATGGGGCGGCACCAATACGACAGCCCGAGCGCTGAAATCGATTGAGGAACAGTACAAGGATACGGCTGAGTGGGATGCGATTCGCAAAAAAGTCAGTGACAAACTGGTCCTCTACATCATCCTCGATCAGGATGACAGTTACAACGAATACATTGCGAAGAATTGGCCGGATATCCACATTCTCAACGACCAATCGAACTTCTGGCATTTTGCC
Organism: Paenibacillus xylanexedens; assembly: GCF_017874615.1. Taxonomy (GTDB): domain Bacteria; phylum Bacillota; class Bacilli; order Paenibacillales; family Paenibacillaceae; genus Paenibacillus; species Paenibacillus xylanexedens. Next base: position 359,572 of record NZ_JAGIKV010000001.1, on the reverse strand, counting down.
TATGCATGGAAGATGCATGCCGAAGAAGTGAACAGTAAGCTTCATGGCGACTGGATGGTCAAGAATATCCTGAACGGACATGGCAAGCTGATGGATATGTATGCATCGATGGGTGATGGCAAAATGATCGAGGGCGAACTGGCCGAAGAACAACGGGGAAGCGCTGAATATCTGAAGAACAATCCGCAATATGACAAGTACGATTTTATATCCGAGGGTGATTCTCCTTCCTTCTTTTATCTGATCGATAATGGGCTGCGCAGTATGGAAGACCCTTCCTACGGTGGTTGGGGTGGACGTTTTGGGGTTGTGAACGACAAACTGTTTAGAAACAATGTGCTTGATTACGATCCATATACCAAACGGTATGAAGCCGAATATTCTCTGATGAGATGGTTTGACGATATTCAGGATGATTTTGCAGCACGTGCAGATTGGGCAGTTGCAGACACTTACGAAGGTGCCAACCATAATCCGTCTTTAACGATTAAGGAAGGGCTGGATCTGAGTGTTAGTCCTGGGGAGGAAGTTACTCTTCACGCGGAAGGCACAGACCCGGATGGAGATCAACTGACGTATACGTGGTGGAGATATTTCGAAGCGGACACGTATGAGGATTCCAAAGTAGAACAGAACAAAGTTCAGCCGGAAATGGCGGGTGATCTGCAGCTTGGATTGCATCGTGAACTTGCCAAGGATGAGCAGGTGGATACGATAAAATTGCAGGGCAGTGACACCGAAGCGGTGACATTTACTGTTCCTGACGATGCCAAATCGGGTGATACCCTTCATATCGTTGCCGAAGTACAGGATGATGGAGAGCATCAGTTGAAGCATTATCAACGTATGATCCTAACTGTGAAATAAAGAAATAGAGGGGCTGTCCCAAAAGTCATCAACATGGCTGGTGGGACGCCCCTCTTATTTATTTTTTTGGGGTGAGAGAAGTTATTAATAATTTTTAATTCATATCCCAACATTTTCCGGTATAATAATCAGATAAAATGATTCAAGTGAATACTACCTCGGAGAGGTGATATGCAATGACGGTTGATATACTTGTAAGAAATAATGTTAAGGTACTTGGCTCGGGTAGCCAAACGATTGTATTTGCTCATGGTTTTGGATGCGATCAGGATATGTGGCGTTACATTATTCCAGGTTTTATGGAGAACTACCGAGTGGTGTTGTTTGATTATGTTGGATCTGGCGAATCTCAAATTAACTATTATGATGCTATCAAATATAACAACCTTCAAGGATACGCCCAGGATGTGCTGGAAGTTATGGAAGCGCTCGAACTAAAGGACACCATATTTGTCGGGCATTCCGTCAGTAGTATGATTGGTATGCTGGCATCAATTCAGAACCCCAAATATTTCAAAAAAATTATAATGTTAGGGCCCTCCCCACGTTACGTGAATGATCTGCCGAATTATTATGGAGGTTTCGATCGGAATGATATCGATGAATTACTTGAGATGATGCAGATGAATTTTATTGGGTGGGCGAGTTATCTGGCACCCATTGTGATGAACAATCCGGAACGGAAAGAGCTGACGGAAGAGTTGGAGAAAAGCTTCTGCTCCAGAGATCCGCATATTGCGAGACAATTTGCCGAAGTGACGTTTTTATCTGACTGTCGTATTGATCTGGAGCAGGCAACTGTGCCAACATTGATTCTTCAGTGCTCGGATGACAGCATTGCCCCGGTAGAAGTAGGGGATTATCTACACGCTCATCTGAAGAATAGCAGGTTGCAACAGATGACGGCCAAGGGACATTATCCGCATCTAAGTCAACCGGAAGAAACCATCCGAATGATTAAGGATTATTTAACGAGCGCATAAAACGCGGAAGAAAGGCAGTTATTCCATGGATATACAATTAGATCTGGCTCCCTGTGGATACTTCTCTATCTCTGATTCGGGCGTCGTACAGTCGATTAATCAAACTATGCTTACGATGCTTGGATATGAACGCGATGAGCTCATAGGGCAACATATTGAATCCACCATGTCGGTGAGCAACAAGGTGTTTTTCCATACGTATTTCTATCCCTACATCCAGTTATATGGACATGTGGACGAGATGTACTTCACGTTCCGTACCCGTGATCAGAAGGCTGTTCCTGTTCTGCTTAACGGTGTTCGTCAGACACGTAACGGGGAAAGCGTGGTAGATTGTGTCGTTGTAGTCATGCGTAAGCGAATCGAACATGAGAAGGATATTTTGCATACCAAAACGAAGCTACAGGAGCTGTATCAAGCGACGCAAGAAGCGAACAAAGAGCTTGAACGACTGCATGAGGAATATAAAATTAAAGAGCAGGCGTTAATCAAAGTGAATGATCAGTTGGAGACACTGGCCTCCACCGACTTGTTGACAGGATTGAAGAACCGCAGGTTTTTCCAGGAAAAAATGCTTGAAAGTTTAATGATGTTCCAGGAGAAACAACGTTATTTCTCCCTGCTCGTTGTGGACATTGACCATTTCAAAAGCATTAATGATACGTACGGACATCCGATCGGAGATCTGGTGCTCGGTAATCTGGCAGGGCTGCTGCAAACGGTATCGCGAAGTACGGATGTGGTTGCACGTTACGGTGGGGAGGAATTTGTTGTCATTCTTCCAGATTGTGAAGAGGAGCAGGCGATCGGTATTGCAGAACGATATCGTTCACAGGTTGCTTCAGCCGACTGGGGTGAATATAACATTACTGTGAGTATCGGTGCGGCCACTGTAGTAGAGGAAGATACGGAAAAGTCTTTGTTCCAAAGAGCGGACAACGCCCTGTATGCCTCCAAAACCGGAGGACGAAACCGGGTGACACATGCAGCCCAGATGGTAAGAAGTTAAGAATTGGTTTGCATCAAAAGAAAGCAAAAAGGAGCCTGTGCATTATGGGAAATGATCTCACATGCACAGGCTCCTTTTATTTGCGTGAAACAGATTGACTAAGTTGAGATGACAGACTCAGGGTTAATCTATCGCGGAGCAAGGTAACCATACGCCTTAGCCGGAGAGTTCGCCTGAGGACGAAAATCTTCGCTCGGTTCATCCATAAATGCCGGGTTCACATATATGGAGTGTGCGTCATTGCCAGATCCCTTGATGTAGGCAGCGATGCCGTAGTAGGGTTTATTTTTCCAAACCCACAGGGCATCTTCCTGCTCACCTGGTGAGTAATAGACATTATGGTCAAACACATTGCCGGTATTGCTAGTATATTCGTTGTATATCAGTACTTCCGAGCTGCCCGATACGAGAATGTTACGCATGAACGTATTGTTCTTTGTCCGTGACTGCATGAATAACTGTCCATTGCCTGCATTCAGGGTATCATTTCCTACAAGTGTATTGTACATAATTTTGCTATCCTCGGTAGCTCCTCGTTCCTCGTCATAACCTCCCATGGCAATACCCGTCAATCTGTTGGAATAAATCAGGTTATCACGCACGGTAATGTTGCTGGTTGAACGTCCGGCATGCTCTGAGGCAATCTCAATTCCGATGTCGCTCCGGTATACCCGGTTCTGGTCGATGATATGATCTTTCCCGCCATCTACATAGATGCCGCCCGCCGAGTTGGTATCATTGGGCAGGTCTTTACCGTAGGAGGGGTTGTTATTGGACGTAATATCGTATACTTCGTTGCCTCGTACAATGCCGTTCCGAGCCTGATCGTACGTGTCGTCCTCGGACGTACCCTCGTACCCGATCAGATCAATACCAATATTATCGGAATCATGGATGATATTGTCCTGTATGGCAAAGGTATCAACATTACCGTTGACTGCGAGTGACTCGCTTGAACCAAGTGTAAGATCATACAATTCATTATCCTTGATGATGATATCGCGTAAAGCTTGAGGGTGCTCTGTGCCATATATGGCAATACCGTGGGCATCCCTGCCCCGTAAATCGGGGCCTTCAGGAGTTGCGTAACTAGCGATCGCGTGTATGGTGTTGCCTAACAGTTGAATATGCTCACCAGCTCCGTGGACATAGATCCCGGTTGGAACTTGGCCCCCAAGTGTGGTTGTGAAATTACGAATTTCGAGATTCTGAATCGTGATATAACTGGCATTTTCAATTTCAATTAACCCTTCAATGCCCCGGACAGATAAACCTTTACCATCAATGATAACCTGCTCCTGAGGATAACTTGAAAATAGGGTTGGATTAGCGGAAGAATTACCGCTTTTGGTGATTTTGACTTTCTGATGATAGACACCTTCACGCAAATAGATCGTGCTTCCTGGCGAAGCGTGGTCGGCTGCGTGCTGCAACGTTTTCCAAGGAGATTGAATGGTTCCTTTATTCGAGTCGTTTCCTTGGGGTGATATGTAATGGATGACCTGGGGATCAGACTTTTGAACAGAAACGGGTTCCTTCATGGCAGATGTATGATTCTGACAACCGGATACAAGCACCATCAGAATCGGAATCATAAGTATAACTACGCGAATCAAATCGTTTCCCCCTTGAATTTAGCTTTGAAGATAGATTATAGCAGATTTGAACGGGTTAATAACCCATGATATGCTCTTATAAAATCAGCGAGGAGACTGCTCATGAATACATTAACGATAGCTGAATTAGTAGATCGGGAGAATCACGCATGGGAAGAACTCAAGGAACTCCTGGATAGTGGGCAAAATACATATGTGTATGTTCCAGCAAAACAAGAGGTTGGAGAGGATACCCTCTATCGTCTGCAAATAAGCACCAAATCCTATTTGGGGGCTGTTGCTTATGAGACAGAAGGTATTGTACTGGACCATGGCTGGATCACGCTGCTTGGTGCGGGTGGTGACAGTACATCGGGGAGTCTCACCAGTTGGAATGGTGTGAGTGAGCAACCTTGGGTAGATGTGCTGGAAGGTATGATGGTCGTTGCATATGATGCGGCAGGCGGTTTCTTCGGACTGGATACAGGCAAGTATGGCCGCACGGGACACATATATTATTTTGCACCGGATACACTCGAATGGGAATCGACAGAACTGGCATATTCAGGTTTCATCAACTGGCTGGCGAATGGCGATCTGGAGCAGTTCTATCAGACCTTTCGCTGGAAAGACTGGCAAGAGGATATGTCTCAGCTCCAGACAGGACAAGTATTCGCGTATTATCCACCACTTTGGACGCAGGAAGGTGACGGCGAGAGCAGCAGTAAAGCCCCAATTAGCATAATGGAGGCCTGGAAGTTCGCACTGGACGGAAAATAGTTAGCATGCTGCTGTAGGATGAATTCAGAAAAGTAACCGGTAAGTTCAAGTTCATTGAGTGATCCACTTTTAAAAAAAACGGCATTTCTGTTCCAAACTAAAAAAGGCTCGCGCTTGGCGCGGGCCTTTTTGGTTCTGAACTTTAAACATCAATTATCAATTGTCCAATGTAACAGGTTTAATGCTTGAGTGTGAAGCTCTGCTATGCCAGATGGTCAGCCCGAGTGAAACAACACAGATGAGCAACAGACAAGCATACACTACATGATAAGCTTCCTCGACCGAGACTCCCGGAATGCTGTGTAGCAGCAGCCCACACACGGCTACAGACACCGAACCACCGAAGAATTGGATCAATTGTAACATCCCCATACCTGAACCAATCTGGGCTTTGGGAAGCACACGTGACGCTTCATTATTCAAGGAAGCCATAGATGCTGAGAGTGCCGGTGAGAAAAAGAGATAACCACTGGTAATGATCAAGGCGGACTGATCAAGTCCGAGCATGAATAGGGCAAGTACAGCTGCGAGCAGAATGTGTCCGATGATCATAAATCGCATATTGCCATAACGGTCGATCCACCGTCCAACGAAACGGGTGCAAAATGCTGCAACAATAGCTCCAGGAGCAATCAGCAAACCAATGGCGAGCGAAGAGCGTCCATATAAATCAGCGAGCACAAGCGGCATCAAAAACAGATTTCCCAGATTCACCACCAGCACGCAGAATCCGATAAGGATTAACCGGGTGTATCCTGGCGTTCGGAATACTTGTGGATTCACAAACGGAAGACTCACTTTCCGAATATACAGGAGGTGTACAATAAGTGAAATAACGCCAATGGCAAACCATAACCAGGATTGCTGGGTGATCGCGACGAGAAGTGTAGTGGCATTAATGACGGTTAATATGGCACCAATAACATCGAATGGCTGATCTGTTTTGACGGATTCACGTGGGAGAAAATAAAGCAATACAGGCAGGGCGAGCAGGACAAGCACGGTAATGCCAAAAAGTCCGTTCCAACCCCAGTACTCGCTAATGAGTCCGCCGACAATGGGGCCAAGTCCAAAAGCCATGGCGCTACCTGATGAGATCAGCGCGATGGCAGCTCCGCGTCGTTCCACCGGGATGTAACGACTTGCAATGACGAGACCCAGCCCGGCCATAACTCCTGCACCCGCAGATTGCAGAATGCGTGTCAGTAACAAGATCGCGAAGTTATGCGCGAACAACCCCAGCAATGAAGATAACCCCAAGATCAGAAGCCCGACTGTTAACAGTTTGCGTACCGGGATACGGTCTGACAATCGACTGTAAATCACCGTCGACAGAGCGTAACCAATCGAATAACTTGAGATGACCCAAGACCCCAGGTCCGAGGTAATCTGTAGATCTTGAATAATGACTGGCAAAGAAACATTGAACATGGTGGTATTCATCACAACGATGAACAAGCAGCACGTCCAGAGTGGCATGACAATTTTATCTTTCACGGTACCATTCCTGTCTTGGGTATGAATATGAAGTCGGATAGAGCTTTGATGAAAATGTGATGAAAAGCAATATATCATTTTACACCCCATTTCATCATATGGCAATAATGTCATACTGTATATTACGCAGTATAAGTGAAATTTAAGAGACGTAGAATCGGAATTTATAGACTAGTTCCCTGAAATTGGGTAAAATGGTGGTTGGAATAAATAAGTTTGAATACATAACTGGATTTGATTATATTTTAAGGAGTTTACAGTATGAATCATTTATTATTAATGTCCCACAGCGTATTTCCGACTCTGGATATGAAGCGAACGGCGCAGTTTTATGAAGAAAAGATGGGCTTTCGGGTGGTCGAATATCTTGATGCCACGGAACCTCATATCTGCCTGTATCGTGATCTTACCGAGATTATTTTAACCCATCGATATCCTCGATCACAAACTCCTTGTTATTATAGTCTGTATGATTGAGGACACGTACGATTTTCACATCTGCGTTGATCAATTCCTGCTGAAGCTCTTCCTGGTTCTGGGTAATAAAATATGCATCATATCCATAGCCATATAATTCTCTGTTGGGTATAACTTTCTGTCCATTGCGATGGACGCTGGATCGCTTTTGGCATCAAACAGGGGTAATTAGATACAGTTAGAAAGCGGATTTATTTAATGCTAATGATGCTCAAATTGATATCGGAGTATGTGAGGGAGTTATCTATATGGTAGAAGGAATTTTTTTGCTGTTTGCCCAGATCGGTTTAATTATTGGAGTTGCGTTAATAGCATCCGGATTAACAAAGGGTTCAAAAGGGAAAGAAAAGTTTAAATGGTCGGCGACATTTCCCACGGTATCCTGGGGATTATGTATCCTTAATTTGCGCTTGGCGGTAGTCATTTGCTGAGAAGACCGGCGCAGCTGCACATCGATACGGATAAGGCCGCACGTGCTAGTTCCGGATTCAGTACCGGTGCAGTATGACCATAATTTAGATTCAAATCTCTACAATTAGAAAACGGCGCTTATCTTAAAGATAAACGCCGTTTTTCTATGAAAATATGAAAATGGTTACATATATTAGTGCACCTTCGCAGCAATATAAGCAGTAGAGCTATTATAAAAATTCTTATAAGTACCCAGATCCCAAGAGAAGGTACTTGGGTCTGAGATATTGGTGTTGATAGATGGTTGTTGTCCGTGTTTCTCAGACCATTTTCCCGTACTGTTCTGCAACATAAAGTGGAAGTCCACCACATCAATACCTACATCGACTTTGCCATTATTGTTGGCATCAATCCAGCCAACTCTATAAGCAATGCGGTGTTCTTCGTCTGTGACAGCAGCTGTTCTACTGGATAGAATTTTCCAACCAGCTTTAAAATACAGTCCATTCGTGTTTCCGTCTTTAACTACAAGGGCTGCTCCAACGCTCGAATTTGTAAAAAATCCTGTGTCATACACATTGGAAACCCCATCACCATCTCCCGGGTTCCAGAAGAAAGGTGCCTTTACCGAATATCCATAACAATTGACACCGCTTGAAGTGACTGCCGAATAAGGCCAAGCGTGACCGTAAGCTGACGCAAATGGCTGTACCATATCAATGTGTGGTGCCAGTTGTATGGTGATTTTCGGAGATACATCGGCATTAGGGTTATCCGGTAAAACAAGGTTTGTTAAGGCTTTGAGTTCCCCAACCGTAGTTTGGTTCCCTTCTTCATCAATAACAATTGTATTATCGCCTTGAAATTTTCCTGCTTTTGCTTTGGCTGTCCCTGACGTTTGAACTTCAGTGAACTTCTCCGTAGTGTACTGATCCGTAGTATCTGGCGAGGCCATAGCGACGGATGCCATACTCACATTAAATAGTAAAGTACAGGTAAGAGCGGCTTTGAAAATTTTCTTCACTTTAAAGATCGACTCCTTCTGTTGGAATAAACAAATAATAACATATAATTCCAATTAATTCCACATGTAGTGAATGAAAAAGAAGCCCAATCAGCTAATGAGAGGGCTACACCATTGGGAATTTTGACTGTCCTTCATCGTTCCTGGTTTCCGATCGTATCCTAGTTCCCGAATGGCAGCCGGTGCAGATGAGCATCTGTCCATCTGTTGATTGGTATATAGATATCAACTTAATGCTTAAATTTTTTGCGAAGATACCCTAGAAATCATCAGCATGGCTGAGAAGTGTACGCTTTGTCTGTGTAAAAAAAACTGTAAACAAACAGGCGCTCCGATAACGGGCGCCTGTTTGTGCATGTTATAACTGCAGATCTTACGCCACAGTAACTTGTTTACCGCGATTGCGAATCCACTTGATGACATCCATCAGTATGACGGCGACAAGAGCAAGTCCGCCTGCAATCAGGAACTCATTCCAGCCGAATGTATCCGGGATTGCGAATACACCGCGAACACCTGGAATCAGTGTGATTGCATAGAGACAGAGACACACTAGGATGGAACCAAGCACGAATTTATTGGTCGTGAAGCCCACCTGGAAGATGGTCTGTGTGTTGGAACGTGCTGCAAATGTTTGCAGACTGCGTGCCAGAATCAAGGTTGTGAAGGCCATCGCGACACTGATTTCCTCCGAGATGCCAAGTCCAATATATTGGGATACGATAACAGCCGCACCAATCAGGACACCACGCGTAATCACAGCCTGCAGAGTTCCACCTGCGAAGATGCCTTCGTTAATATCACGTGGCTTGCGTCGCATGACATCTGGCTCTGGCTTTTCGGTACCCAAGGCAATGGCAGGTAGGGAGTCGTTCACCAGATTGATGAATAGCAGCTGAAGGGCCGTAAATGGGTTAACCCAGCCGACGATCAAGGCAAACAAAATGGCGATAATGGCGCCGAGGTTACCGGCGAACAGGTATGCGATGGCTTTTTTGATATTATCAAATACCATCCGCCCGACACTGACAGCATTCACGATGGAGACAAAGTTATCATCCGTCAGAATCATGGCAGCCGCATCCTTGGCGACATCTGTTCCGCTACCCATCGCTACGCCGATATCGGCTTGTTTCAGCGCTGGTGCATCATTAACTCCATCTCCGGTCATGGCTGCAACCTTACCTTTGCGCTGCCACGCACGCACGATGCGGATCTTGTTCTCAGGTGATACTCTGGCGTATACCGAGATGTGTTCGAGTTGTTGATCCAGCTCTTCATCAGACATCTTGTCCAGTTCAGCTCCGGTAATGGCGAGGTCATCTGGTTCCGCAAGGCCGATATCCACACCGATGGCCTGAGCCGTCGTTTTGTGATCTCCGGTGATCATGATGGTGCGAATGCCCGCTTTTTTGGACTCTTCAATAGAACCGTATACCGCTTCACGTGGTGGGTCAATCATCGCTGTCAGACCAACAAGTGTCAGATCATGCTCGTCATCAATGGTGACCTGATTTTTATCATCGAATTTTTTGTACGCGTAGGCCAGCACACGGAAGGCACGTTTCGAGAAGGCCTCATTTTTTTCTTCAAACTGTGTGCGAATCTCGGGTGTGAGGGGCTGAACTTCACCGTTGATAAATACATGACTACAGCGACTAAACAGCACATCCGGGCCACCTTTGGTCAGCAAAGCCGTCTGTCCCTCGAAGGTATGCACCGTACTCATGAGCTTTCGATCCGAGTCAAAAGGAAGCTCAGCTTCACGCGGGAACTGGTCACGGATTTCATTGTAATCCTTGTTCACCCGGTTGCTGAAGGCAATTAGGGCCACTTCGGTTGGGTCACCCAGTTCCTTGCCTTCCTGGTTAATATTTGAATCATTGCAGAGCACTGCAATATGTAACAAACGTCGTTCCTCTTCCGACCACTGATCGGGATCATCCGGGAATTCGTCCTTGGTGCCATGGGGAATGTAATAATCCACGACAGTCATCTTATTCTGAGTTAGCGTTCCTGTTTTATCCGTACAGATGATACTTGCAGAGCCGAGCGCCTCAACGGCAGGCAGTCTGCGAATGATCGCATGTTGTTTGGCCATCTTATTTGTTCCGAGTGACAATACGATAGTCACAATGGAGGATAACGCCTCAGGAATGGCAGCAACCGCAACAGCTACGGCAAACATCAGTGCATTTACGATGGAAGGCCCTATATTCTCCGTACCTTCGGTCAACCATACACGACCGGCTTCAATGCCAAAGATGAGAATCGACAAGCCCAGGATGAAAAAGCCCAGTTTTTTGCTGAATGATTCCAACTTGCGCTGTAATGGGGTGTTCTTGGCTTCGGCATTTTCAATCAGTTCGGCAATTTTGCCGATTTCGGTTTTGAGAGCCGTACCTGTAATGACAAGCATGCCCCGTCCATATACGACCAGTGAGCCACTGAAGGCCATATTGCGACGATCTCCAATAGGCGCTTCATCCGGGATGGCATCGGCGTGTTTCTCCGCAGCTTCGGATTCTCCGGTCAGCATGCCTTCGTTGATTTTCAGACTTCCTGATCCCAGGATACGCCCGTCTGCCGGGACATAATCACCTGCATCCAGCATAACAATATCACCGGGAACGAGTTCCCTCGCTGGAATGGTTTTTTTCTGCCCGTCACGAATGACCTTGGCTTCGGGTGCAGACATTTGTTTCAGCGCGTCAAGCGAACTCTCGGCTTTTTTGGTCTGCACTACACTGATCACCGCGTTGAGCAAAATAACCAGGAATATGATCAATGATTCAATCAGGTGTCCAAGTACAACCTGTACCGCGGCTGCAATCAGCAGCACGATGACCATCGGATCTTTGAAATTTTCGAGGAACAATTTCCAGACGGGTGTTGCATCTTTACCTTTTAACTCGTTATATCCTTCCGTTTCAATTCTCTTGGCAGCTTCGGAGGTCGTGAGTCCCTTGGAGGAACTCTGTACATCCTGAAGGGTTTCCTCCGCACTGTGTCTGTAATGTTGCAATTGACCAGCTCCTTGAATATTAGATTTCTCTGTGTATTACCCTTACGGGCAAAATCTAGAATCGTTTCATTTTCGTATTTTTTTAAGATTATGGATTTATACGTTTTTAGCTGTACACAGTATTTTTCATAATGATTCGAGATATGCCTTTTTTTGAATGTTATTATTTCCAGTTTGGATGATAATCTGGAGAACCAAATATAGATGTTGAATCAGAAACTGTGTGCACCATCACACTAGCTCATATCAGAGTCTGTTACGCTATTACATAACGAACTGCGTTTAATCTAAGTTTGGAGGGGAAACCATATGTTTTGTTATCAATGCGAACAGACGCCGAGTGGTGGGTGTACCGTGGTAGGGGTATGCGGCAAAAACGAAACAATTGCAAGTTTGCAGGATACGATGATTTTTGCATTAAAAGGCATCGCTGCTTATGCGACACATGCACGCCAGTTGGGATATTCTGATCCTGAGGTGGATCGGATTACACATGAGGCATTATATATGACATTAACGAACTCGAATTTTAATGTACAGGAACATCTGGAGATGGCGATGAAGGTAGGTAATGCAGCAATCCGCATTATGGATGTGTTGGATCGTGCGCACACGGATCGCTTTGGTGTACCGCAACCGATTACGGTTAGCCAGAACCAGATTGAAGGACAGTGCATCGTGGTGACGGGACATAATCTGTATGCATTGGAGGAGTTGCTTCGTCAAACTGAAGGGAAAGGAATCAACATCTATACCCACTCGGAAATGTTGCCTGCGCACGGTTATCCGGCGTTGAAGAAATACGCCCATCTCAAGGGCAATATCGGCAAAGCCTGGTACGATCAGAGAAGACTTTTCGAACAATTCCCGGGTGCTATTCTCGCAACGACGAACTGTGTTATGCCGATCAAAGGCACATATGCAGACCGCTTTTTCTCCTACGAAGTGGCGGGTCTGGAGGGTGTTGCCAAAATTACAGAGGATGACTTCTCACCTCTAATTGAACGCGCATTGTCACTGCCTGCGGCTAATGTACAGTCCGAGCAAGTTTTAACGACAGGGTATCATCATGAGACCGTGATTGGGCTTGCGCCCGAGATTATTCAAGCGGTGAAAGACGGGCATATCCGTCGATTCTTCGTTATTGCTGGTTGTGATGCGCCAGGCAAAGGTGGCAACTACTATCGTGAACTTGCGACATCCTTGCCGAATGATACCGTAATTCTGACGACTTCCTGTGGTAAGTTCCGCTTCAACGATGTGGATTATGGTACGGTTGGAGACACGGGTATACCGCGTTATATCGATCTGGGTCAATGCAACAATTCCGGTTCTACGGTGAAAATTGCAATGGCTTTGGCGGATGCTTTTGGCTGTACCGTGAACGAGTTACCTGTCAGCATTGTGCTGTCCTGGTTTGAGCAAAAAGCAGTTGCGATCCTGCTTGGCCTGTTCAGCCTCGGCATTCAGGACATTCGAATTGGACCAAAGCCGCCTGAGTTCATATCGGAAGGTGTCTTGGATGTACTCGTGGATATGTTTGGTCTGAAGTTAATTACAACGGCAGAAGAAGATATGAACGCGATGTTGGCACTGTCATAGGATGAGGATGTATATTTACGTGCATCGCCATCTGATGACTGCGAATGTCGGATGTTAGTATGAAGAGTATGACTCATAAGTACAGATGGATAAGAGCCTACATAAGAGTAGGCTTTTTTGCTTTTTCGACTTTCATAGGTCCATATACCTTGTATAAATGAACATGAAATGTCAGGGAAATTAGTTTTTTTATCCTATTGAAGTTTTTTCATGGAAATGTGTATATAGATAGAGGCATATTAGATCATAACACATCACAAAACACGGGTTTACCGTAATATGAGGAGATCGTACATAATGCATGACACACAGATTGAAGATTGGTTGAAACTCGCAGGAGGCAAGGAGAACATCAAGCTCGTAGAACACGATAAGGGCACGACGACGCTGGTACTGAAGGACAGTACACAATTGAACATGTCGGTTCTTGCCTCCACAGATGTTGTAGCAGATATTCGGGTAACAGGTGAGCAGTGTCATCTGACAATAAGAGATGAATCTTCCCTGATCTACAATGCGTTACTGGGTATGGACGCTTGGGATTCGACAGGGACAGCGTTGCAGAAAGCGGGACACGCGAAGAAGAACAGATTCTCGATCTTACATTTTGTATCCGATGTATTCAGGCCCTTGATGCCTGGGATTCTCGGAGCCGCTGTTATTAAAATTATAATCGCCATTATTGCGTTAATGGATACGTACAGTTCTGCGGACTCTTCTGCATTGATGGACAGCCAGACCTTTACGATCTTCAGGATCCTTGGAGACGGTGTATTTTATGTACTGCCTGTATTGGTAGCAATCAGCACAGCGTATCGGTTGAAGAGTAATATCTATGTTGCAGCATCTATTGGCGGATTGATGTTTTATCCGGAGATGACCATGCTGATGTCAGGTGAAAAAGACGTGCATTTCCTTGGCTTTCCACTCGTGTCCCAGCCGGCTTTTTACACTACTGCCATCTGGGTCATTCTAACGATCTGTGCAGCGTCCTATCTGGAAAGAGCCGTTCAACGAATAAGTCCAAAATTCTCCAAAGGGATGTTTGTTCCATTCCTGACGTTACTGATTCTTGTTCCGCTAGTATTGATGATACTTGGTCCAGTTGGCACCTGGATTGATGAATATCTGCCGGAGGCATTGGATTCACTAGTAGCTAATGCTCCAGTGGTGTCGGTGATGTTACTGGGAGCAGTCTTCTCACTAATGTTAATTATGGGATTACACTACTGGATGCTTGCCATCATCATTAATGATATGGTCATGAATGGTTCTTCCATGGTGATTCCTGCTATGTTAGTGGCGATTGTAGGACAAGCGGGGGCCGCGCTTGCAAACGCTTTGCGCTCGAAAGAGTCAGCTTCCAGAAGAGTTGCTTTCTGGGCAACGGGAACAGCCCTCCTCGGAGTGGTAGAGCCTGCATTGTATGCAGTCAACATGAGAAAAAGATCCTCTTTCTATGCGGCATTGCTGGGTGGAGCTGCGGGTGGACTGTATTATGGTTTGTTATCTGTCAAGGCATTTGCTATCGTTGGGAATCCGAGCTTGGTCAGCCTTCCGCTTTTCATCGAAGGGGGCAGCCTGAATCTGTTACACACATGCATTGGTGTGGTTATTGCGTTCGGTGTCTCAGGTGGACTGACGTATTGGATGGCAGGAAAAGGACAGAAATCGGGACAGGCATCACCGAATGCTAGCATCGAGTAATACGTAGAACGTATTATTGCAAAAGTAGCATTACAGTTGTAAGAAAGAGCCTATATCTGATGGTACGGGCTCTTTTTGTTGTTTTTTATCTGAAAATATAAGTATGAAATGTATAATAGCTGTCCTCCATTTTATTCATGCCATAGCTTGTTGGATATGGGGATGTCATGTATTTTGATATAGTGAAACGTAATAAATCAGGATGATTAATCCCTTAGAAAGGATAACGATATGACTGACAACATGGAATGGATCGCTCAGTGGAAGTCGACGAAGGCATTAACCAGTGCATGGATAACTAGAGGCGAAATGCACCACTTTTTCAGTCACACCTTGATATTTATTATTGATGGAAAAGCGATCTGGGATATAAATGGACACCGAGTTCACGTTTCCTATGGAGAATTAATTGCGCTTGAAGAGAACTCCGTAATGGAGGTCATTGAAGGTGGCAACCTGGATCTGGCAGGCTGGCATGTTCAGTTCGATACATATTCGGTGCTGCATGATAGACGGGAAGCTGAGAAGTTCGAATGGCAGTTACCGTCAGGAGAGGCGTATCAGAAAGTGCAACTGTCCGGTGGAGCTCTGGCAAGTATCATTCAGCATTGGAGTGAAGTGCATTCACAGGATCAGAGTGCAGAAAGGGTTGGCCATCAGCATTTGTTATATGAGTTGTTAAGTAATCTATATCGGAAACAGCCGGATGACGAGTTGAAGCCAGAACACGGTATAATTCGATCCATTGACTACATGCAGCAGCATTATGATCAGGTCATTACACGTACACAGTTAGCTCAGATTGCCGGTATTAGTCCATGGCATTATTCCCGCAAATTTAGTGAGCGATATGGTAAGCCACCTCTGGATTATCTGGCCCACTACCGGATCTATCGCGCGCAGGAAGAACTGATATTAACCGCTGCAACCTCACAGGATATTGCCAAAAAGTCTGGATTTGAAGATGCTCATTATTTTAGCCGACGCTTCAAACAACTGACTGGCGTATCACCTAAGATATATAGGCAGACGATGACGCAGCGAAAGATCGTATCACTTTCTCCAATCTGTGCAGAAATTATGATTCATCTGGGTGTCATCCCCCATGCCGTAGTGGTCACCCCAATCCTGCTGTCCCCACATCACCATGAACAATTTATAGCGCATGGAGTGCAGATGCTGGAGGTTACACAGTATGAGGTGGAGATAGAACTTGTTCGACAAGTTCAACCGGAGATGTTGATAGGAAACGTATTGACGGAAGAGGTTAAAAGGGAGCTGCGCACAATTGCACCGATTCTTACCGGACTTCATCAAGATGTAGAACCAATGCTCGATCAATTGGCAGTCTGGTTTCTCAAAGAAGAAGAGGCTTATAGACTGCATCAGCAGATGAAACATGAAGTCAGCGTAGCTAAGCGACAGTTGCAACCCATCATCCAATCCGCGTCCACTGTCATGCTGCTGAGGGTAGAAGCGTTTGGTTATCGATATCTGGGTGGGCATTCACACGGGGTATCACACTTGTTATATGAACAGCTTGGATTAGCACTGCCGCAAGCACTGGATTCAGGTACAGCCTGGTTTAACCCTTGTTCGCTTGAACTGCTCACACAGGCCAATCCCGATTACCTCTTTGTTGAGAAGCGGATCATGCAGCACTTCAGCGCTGAAGAGAATATGAGGAAACTATGGGAGAGCACGCAATGGAACGAGCTGAAGGCTGTGAAAAATAATCGGGTATTTTACGTAGATACTCACCTGTGGGTAGACGGTCACGGAATTACGGGTCACACTCTGATTCTAAATCAGATCATTCGCCATCTTACGGAACCTCTTCATGAGAGAGCACAATAATCCAACGGAATACGCACGATATGCTATGGAAGCAACACTTCTTATTTGATACTATTTGATAATAATTATCATTATCAATATACATAAGGGGCGAAGTATATCATGTCACGAAGATTTAAAGGGTTTGGTATCATGCTGTTGGTGATTAGTGTAATGCTGGCGGCATGTTCCGGTGGAACCAAGGAAGAGAACGCTACAGCTGGAACAGCAGGTGCTCCAACTGAAGGAGCAGCGAGTACTGCAGAAGAAACAGTGACTGAAAGTGGGACTAAAGTGGTGAAGGATCAGTTTGGAGAAGTAACGATTCCAACTCATCCTCAAAATCTGGTTGTGTTTGATTCGATCTATGCCGAGTATCTGATTGAAATGGGTGTTACACCCCAAATCGTTTTGTTAACTCCAGAGGTTGAAGCGGAATACCGCCCTGATTATTTGAAAGAACATGGAGTCCAGATCATTGAAGTCGAGCAATATCAATATAATTATGAGCAGTTGCTTGCGCTGTCACCGGATATGATCCTTACAGCCGGCGAAGGTATGGAACAGGGCGTATATGATGAATTGTCCAAAATCGCTCCTACAGTGGCACTGGATGCCAACAGTGAAATGAAACGTGCTATGCCAAAGCTGGCTGCCATATTTGACAAGACCGAAGAATCTGCCAAAGTACTGGCTGAATTCGACGAGAAAGCCTCACAAGCGAAAGAGAAAATTGCGACAGCCCTGGGAGACAAGACCGTATTGGTTCTCCGGGTAGAGCACAATCGTTACCGTTTCATGGGTCCCAAAGGAGGAAGCAGCAGTGTTTTCTTCTATGATATCCTGGGTCTGAATAGTCCTGAAGCGATCAAAGACTCTACAGATTGGTTTAGCCAGTTCTCACTGGAATTTTTGCCTGAGATGAATCCGGATTATATTTTCCTGGAAGACAGAACCCTCGTAGGTTATGACACGAAGAAATCTATGGAAGATCTGAAAGCAAGCCAGGTGTGGTCAAATCTGGAGGCTGTGAAGAATGATCATGTCTTCCCGTTGAAGACAAGCCAATTCGTAT
Organism: Paenibacillus xylanexedens; assembly: GCF_017874615.1. Classification (GTDB taxonomy): domain Bacteria; phylum Bacillota; class Bacilli; order Paenibacillales; family Paenibacillaceae; genus Paenibacillus; species Paenibacillus xylanexedens. The sequence continues at coordinate 341,684 of NZ_JAGIKV010000001.1, read as the reverse complement.
CCGGTGTAGGTCCGATTGGCTCTGTAAAATTGATGGACTATGTTGTTGAAAAGTTGGTGCCTTAAATGACAACGGAGACACAATTGGATATCTACGATATTACGATTATAGGTGGTGGGCCTGCTGGAATGTACGCCTCCTTTTATAGTGGCATGAGAGCCATGCGTACCAAAATCATTGAAGCCAAACAGGAACTGGGTGGATTCATGCGTACGTACCCGGAGAAGCTGATCTGGGATGTAGGCGGAATTGATCCGATTCGCTGTGAGATGCTGATTGAATCACTGGAGAGACAAGCGAGAACGTTCGATCCAACGATTGTGTTTGGGCAGGAAATAGCCGAGCTTGAACGACGTGAGGATGATATATTTGTACTCATTTCCAAAACAGGCGAGCGTCATTACACACGTACCATCCTGTTATGTGCGGGCAGAGGCATGACTCAGGTGCAAAAGCTGGATATCGAAGGTGCCAATCGGTATGAGCTGACAAATCTGCACTATACGATAACCGACCTGTCCCGATTTGCCGGGAAGCGTGTTCTGATCTCGGGTGGCGGCGATTCCGCAGTCGACTGGGCGAATGAAATGGTCAAGATAGCAAGTGAAGTCACGGTATCACACAGACGTCATGAATTTACCGGACACGAGTCGCCAGTTGCTCAGATGAAAGCTCAAGCGAGCGTCATGACGCCATTTAGCATCTCACGCTTATACGGTACAGGTGACAAAATCGATCGTGTTGAGCTAGCCCATGTAGAAACTGGTGAGATCACACTTGTTGAAGTGGATGAAGTTGTTGTAAGCCATGGGTATGATCGCGATTTCGGTAACCTCGTGCAATGGGGACTGGCGCGGGAAGATTACGGCGTATCCGTTGATCAGCGCATGCGTACCAACATTCCAGGCATATTCGGAGCAGGTGATTTCATTACTTATGGAAGCAAAGTCAGGCTGATCGCAGGTGCTTTTAACGATGCGGTGCTCGCAGTCAACAGTGCCAAGACCTATTTGGAACCTGCTGCTTCCGATATGGCAGGGGTATCTTCTCACAATGCCCGGTTTTATGAAAAAAACAAAGCTCTCTCCAATACGTAGATAGGTTTGCGTGAATGGAAGGCAATCTGAAGAGCCCGACACAATTTCGAGATCTCCTCGAACTTGTGTCGGGCCTCAAAAAAAGTTTACACAAACAGCGCCCATCAGAACGAGGTTGCGCTGTTTTATTTGGTTTGAACAAGTCACTATTATCAATAAGGATACGCCGAGATGGATAAGGAGTCTTGAATCACCAGACCGATCTTGGCGAATGGAAAGAGGATTTTCTAAGGAACTCAGGACATCTTATTTGGCCTTCAGGTCCTCTTTTTAAATTCTAAGGAACATCAGACACGTTATCGAACAGAATCCCCTGATAAAAACATTGAAAACGGCTTTATAATCCGAAATAGAGTGTCTAAGGTTCCTTAGATTTCTGCAGACGCTTCAAATCGTTGAATAAGACGGCTCAGATTCGTTAGTGCTCGCTCCATGTTATGATCCAACCGGGAGTCGTGAGGACGACCCTGAATCACGCGATAATGGTCCAAGACATGGGCTTGATCAAGCTTCAGGCAAACCATGGCAGAAGTCCATCGAGACAGATCACTGCCGGATTATGGCATATTAATTGTCGCTCACGCAATGAACTGTAAGACTTATCGACCAGATATCATACATATATGCATATCCCGAAATGAACCAACCATATATGTGAATATCTGGTGAATTTATCGATGTTTAAGTCCATCATAGTTTATTCTCTATTATACTTAATGAAAACGGACGAGGAGATGGACTCCAAATGAAGAAACAAATGTGGATCATTGCAAGTGTTGCAGTTGTAATTGTAATCGGAACCTATCTGTTTGCAAACAATACGGGCAAGGATGAGGCGGGTACAGCCAGTGCACCCAACATCCGAAAATTGGTGGAAGATATCAGCACAGGAAAAGAGACACCGGAATCTGCTTCCATCACTGCCAAACAGTTAATCGTCACCGATCAAGATGAAGAGACCACTACATACGATTTGCCTGAGAACGAATTTTTCCTTTCCATTGCACCCTATGTGGACCAGACCCATCCCTGTGCAATTCATAGCTTGACCGGTTGTCAGGGGGAAATGAGTAATAAGGAATTCAGCGTTACCATTCATGATTCTCAAGGCAACACTTTTATGAAAGATGAAGTGATTAAGTCTGGTGCAAACGGATTTTTGGATTTTTGGGTGCCAAGAGACAGAACCTATCTCATTCGTATTGTTCGAGATGGAAAGGTTGCAGAAACGCAATTGTCTACATACGAAAATGATAATACATGCATCACTACGATGCAGTTGAGTTAATGCAAACAGAGAAGCGATGGAAGGGAAGGATGGCCATTGAGCTATCCTTTCCTTTTTTATTTGATAAAAGAATGGGAATAAGGTACTTTCCATTGACAAAAATTCATTCCTACGGCATAATCCAATAGTGATAATGATAATTGTTATCATATAAATACATATTAACAGGGGAGAAAAGAGATATGAAAAAAGGGTTGAATGGACTGTTGATTATGCTGGCCTTTGTGCTGGTTTTGGCGGGTTGTGGTAAAACCACGACTACAACAGATACAAGTCAAGGTAGTGACTCGGGTAGTGCTCCGGCTGAAGAGACAGCAGGTCCTGTTACCGTGAAGCATAAACGTGGAGAGCTTAAGCTGGACAAGCCAGCAGAACGTGTCGTTACACTTGAATGGACATATACGGAAGATGTTATTGCCCTGGGTGTTCAACCAGTAGGTAATGCAGATAACGCTAACTATAAAGTGTGGGTAACATCCGAAGCAGCACTGGATGACAGTGTAACGGATATCGGAACACGCAGTGAACCAAATCTGGAAGCTATTGCTGCATTGAAGCCAGATCTCATCATTGCTAATGCAGATAATAATACGGCGGTCTACGATCAGCTGAATGCAATTGCACCAACAATCGAATTCGATCCGTACGATGGAGACGGTTATAACTATGATAAAATGACAGAAATTCTCAACTCAATTGCAACAGCTCTCGGTAAAGAAGACAAAGCAAAAGAAGTTCTGAGTAATCTCGATCAGCACTATGTAGAAGCCAAAGAAAAACTGGCTGCTGCGGGTAAAGAAAACTTCAAATTTGCACTGACACAAGCGTTCACATATCAAAATGCAGTCAGCCTGCGCATGTTTACCGATAACTCGGTTGTGATTGGTACATTGGACAAAATCGGACTGGTGAACGATTGGCAGCCGGATAAATTGGAAAACTACGGCTTCTCGACAGTAGGAATTGAGTCGTTGACCGCTGTAAAGGACAGTAACTTCATTTACATCACCCAACCAGACGATGATGTCTTTGGCACAGCTATGAAGGATAACTCGGTATGGAATGGACTGAACTTCGTGAAGGACAAACGCACCTATCAACTGGATAGCACAACATGGACATTTGGTGGACCGATCTCCTCCAAAGTATTGGTTGATGGGGTAGTCGAGGCGATTACCAAATGAGTTCGGTTCAAGGATCTAAGCCAGCTATGAATTGGCGCACAATAAGCATATATGGGGGCGGTCTAACCGCTCTCATCGTGCTTTTTTTTGTAAGTCTGTGTTATGGAGAGGCATCCATTCCTTTGCATGTCGTGTGGGATGCACTTACAGGCAGACAGGATTCATTAGAGCACAATATGGTCTGGGACTTGCGCATGCCGCGTACAGTGATCGGTATTCTTTCGGGTGGTGCACTGGCTGTTGCGGGCGCTTTGCTGCAAACGATTACTCGTAATCCATTGGCTGCTTCAGATACATTGGGCATTAATGCAGGAGCATACTTTGTGGTGGTTCTGGGAGCTATCGCTTTTCCGGGTCTATTAAGTCAGTCGCCTTTTCTTTTCGCAGCCCTAGGTGGTTTGCTGGCAGCATTTGCGGCTTATTTCATGGGCGGCGGACGAACATCAAGCCCGGTTCGACTTGCGTTGTCCGGTATGATTGTATCGATGGTGCTTGGTTCATTTACAAGCGCATTACATATTTTTTTCTCCATGGAGACACAAGGGTTGTTCCTTTGGGGCTCCGGAACACTTGTCCAGAATGACTGGAGTGGTGTGTTTTATGCTTTGCCTTGGGTGGTTGGTATTACCCTTCTCGCGTTAATCCTGTCCAGACAGTGGGATATGCTGGAGCTGGATGAATCAACGGCTTCTTCCTTGGGACAAAAGGTTACATTGGCTCGTGCAGTAGGGTTAATTCTTGCTGTATTGCTGGCCGCTGTGATTGTCAGTGTAATTGGACCGATTGGCTTCGTGGGACTAGTTGCACCTCATCTGGTTCGATTAAGTGGTGTACGTTCTAACCGATTACTTTTACCCGGTGTGTTCATATGGGGCGCAGCGCTCCTGGTTGGAGCAGATGTCCTCGCCAAGATGGTGCATAACTCCAGCATGGAACTACCAACGGGTGCCGTTATGGCGATCATTGGTGCACCGTGGCTCATCTGGCTTGTTCTTACACGCATGAAGGCTGCAAACGGATCAGGCATGTCAACTTCAATGAGCACAGGAGGAGCTGCGCGTCGCTTTGCATTTGGCCCGATGGCTGTATTATTCTCAGTCATAACGGTCGTGCTTATCTTGCTCAGTACGATGTTTGGTGGTATGCGAATTCCCCTGGCCGATTGGTTACCAAGTCTGTTCCAATCGGATGGACTGTTCTCCGCGCTGATTCAGCTTCGGATTCCGCGTACTCTTGTTGCCGCAGGTGCAGGAGCTGCACTGGCAATTAGCGGTGTGCTCATTCAGATGGCGGTACGTAACCCGCTGGCAGATGCTTCAATTGTTGGTGTGTCCTCAGGTGCAGGGCTTGGAGCCATGATGGTCATCATCTTATGGCCGGGTCTTCCGATATACTTGCTGCCAATTGCGGCAATCATCGGTGCAGCCATTGCTGCAGTGGTGGTGTTCTCCCTCGCCTGGAAGAAAGGACTGAACCCTTCGGCGGTTGTGTTGCTGGGGATCGCGATGTCTGCCATTGCTGGAGCAGGTATTCAGATTCTGATTGTCCGTGGTGCGGTATACGGTAGCAGCGGATATATCTGGTTGACAGGAAGCACCTATGCTCGTACCTGGGAACAGGTGAAGGTTATCGGATTATTTTTAGTTATTCTGGTACCGGTGGCTTGGTGGCTGGCACGCAGATTCGAACTGCTGGTATTTGACGACAATAGTGCATCCGGGCTTGGTCTCGGAGTACGTCGTACACGATTATTAGCCATGACAGTGGGTGTATTACTTGCAGCAGGTGCTGTTGCTTGCGTAGGAACCGTTGGTTTTATCGGCCTGATTGCACCACATATGGTTCGGTTACTGACGGGGAATAAGTTAAGACGATCCATGTTCCTATCCGCATTAGCGGGTGCAGTCATGCTGGTGCTCGCCGATACAATCGGCAGAACCGTCATGGCACCGACAGAGATTCCATCAGGCATACTCATTGCGATCATCGGAACGCCGTACTTCCTGTATCTGATGTATCGTTCCAACTGGCGCAAGTCTGTATAAAAAGTTCAAACCAAAAGCCTGCTCTCCGAGCAGGCTTTTCGCTGCCACGGTATGCCCTCCAGCCATGATCTTATGTTCCTGTTTAACCCGGTTGCATAGATATTGGATCATTGGACCTGACGTGGTACCCACAGATAACCTCTCCCGATGAATGTCTACTCCCGTACCAAATGACAAAATCCCCTCACGTCTACAAGAAGTAGAGACCACGTTATCAAACGTGAAACTCTTACTCCCTGTGGACCTTGAAGGGATTTTTGATTGAGAACATTCGAATCGTGCTCTCGTTAGCTGGATTTCAAAATCCCGCTTTCATCAACTGATTGTACCGCTTGTTGCAATATTTCATTGTCCTGAACGAGGGCGAAGCGCACATACCCTTTACCTGAAGGACCAAAGGCACTGCCTGGCGTTGCGATGACTCCTGCATGTGTAACCAGATCCATGGCAAATTGCTCCGAGCTGTCGTAGTGCGCCGGAATCCGGCTCCAGACGAACATCGTTGCCTCAGGTTTGGCAATCGGCCAACCCAGACTGCTGAAGCCTTCACAGAGGATGTCTCTGCGCTGTTCATAGATTGCTCTGACCCGTTCAACCTCGGATTGATCACCGGTAATGGCGGCAATTGCTGCTTTTTGGATCGGTAGAAACATCCCGTAATCCATATTGGATTTTAGCTTTTTCAGCATGGAGACCATGGTTGTATTGCCCACACAGAAGCCGATTCTAGCTCCTGCCAGTCCGTACGTTTTTGACAGGGAATTGAATTCCACACCGACGTCCATGGCGCCAGGGAATGCGAGGAAGCTTCCACATGACTTTCCGTCAAATACGAGCTCGCTGTACGCATTATCGTGAAGCACGATAATATCATACTTCTTCGCAAAGGCAATCAGGTCGAGATAGAACTGATCTGGTGCCATCGCAGTTGTTGGATTGTTAGGATAGGAGACCAGCATGAATTTCGCTCGATGAGCGATATCTTCCGGTATATCCTGAAGCTGAATAACATACCCGTTTTCTTCTTTTTGCGGCATATAATACAGTTCTGCACCTGCCAGTAACGGTCCATCCGCGAAGACGGGATAGCAGGGGTCAGGGACGAGCACCAGATCACCTTCATCGACAATGGAGAGGGATATATGTGCCAGCCCTTCCTGTGAACCGAGCAAGGAACAGATCTGTGTTGCCGGGTCTAACTCGACCTGATAGCGTTGCTTGTACCAATCGCTTGTAGCTTGCAGCAACTCACTCTGATCATTCACAGCATATATATAATTAGCCGGATCAGCAGCGGCCTCGCATAGTGCAGTTATAATATGCTGCGCAGGTGGGATATTCGGCGTACCCACACTGAGATCAATAACGGGCTGACCGTTCTCCAGTCTGCGGCGTTTGATCTCCAGCAACCGGGTGAAAATTCCTTCGTTGAAATGATCCATTCGTTTGGCAAAGTTCATGATGATGATTCAGCCTCCAATCCTCTTCGTACGCATATTCATTAATAATAAATGGACAGCGACTAAAAGAGAAGAGCAAGGGAACGCTTGCGGATCATGACTTTACTTTAAACTGGCTTAGTTCGTCTTGCAGTTTGCCAGATAGCTGGTTCAACTGTTTCGACAGATCCGCTACCTGTTCGATACTATCCAGCTGATCCTGCGTGCTGGCGCTTACTTCTTCCGTCGATGCCGAGTTCTCCTCTGTGGTGGAGGAGATAATCTCCAGTGCCTGGAATATCTCATCTTTGTGTTTGTGTACATTGGCGGTATTAGTGGTAATCTGCATCATACGTTGCTGCAGATCTTTCAGGTCTTTGTTAATACTGAAGAATACATGTTTGGTATCTTCTACAGATTTGGCATTCTCCTCCGCAATCTTCATACCGCGCATGGTATGTTCAACCGACAGGGTTGTTTTCTCTTCAATAACATTCACCTTTTTGTTGATTTCCTCTGTTGCCTGAGCCGTCTGTTCTGCAAGTTTGCGGACCTCTTCGGCAACGACGGCAAATCCTCTTCCATGTTCGCCAGCACGTGCAGCCTCAATGGAGGCATTCAGGGCGAGCAGGTTCGTTTGAGAGGCAATCTGTTTGACTGTATCCACAAAACTGGATATTTCATTCCGACTCAGGTCAATCTCCTGAATAATAGAGGACATTGCTTGGGTGGACTGATGGTTTTCCTCGGACCATCTCGATAATTGTTCCACGACCGCAAGTCCTTGGCTGCTTTGATCAGCAGATGTCTGCACGACCGTTCCCATAGCCTGCGCATCGGTAGCAATTTCATCAATTTGGCTGGATAACGAGCCTGTTTTACGTAAAATATTTTCCGTTTCGATGGACTGATAATTCGTTGCATTGGCAATCTCGTTGATGGCTGTTGATGTGTCATTCATGGTCACAGCCGTTCGTGAGGAGATGGCTTGCAGATCATTCGACGACTGGTTCAGGATTTGCGCCGAGCTGCCGACCATTTGCAGCATGCCCTGAATTTTCTGCACCATGGAATTCAAACCTGTGGCGATCTGTCCAATTTCATTATTAGATTTGATATCCAGTTTGACAGTCAGGTCACCTTGTTCAATCTGATTAATCTTGGCCAGCAGCTGTGGTATGGAGCGTAACAGACGGCGAAGGGTAATGTAACAGATAATCACAAGCAGAAGGGTGGCTGCAGCAAAACCGCCAAGCGTAATCCACGTGAATGTTTTTAATTCCGAGAGAACTTCTTCTTCGGATATGGTCAGACCAACGGACCATCCCGTATCTTTGCTGGTAGCGTAGCCGATATATCGACGTTCCCCATTGTCGTTCATAAGTTGTACGCCGTTTTCACCCGCAAGCATTTTCTTGCCGATGTCCCCCATGTCCCCCGTACTGTTCAGGATGTTCTCCTTCAATACCTTTTCTTGATCTGGATGGTACAGAATTTCCCCGCTCTTGGACAGCAACATGGAATAGCCCGTGCTTCCAAGGGAATAACTCTCCATAATCGCCGGAATATCCTTGAATGCAATATCCGCTGCGGCAAAGCCGATCGTGGTGTTGTTTTCGTCTTTGATCGGATTAAAGATACCCATGAGTACATCGCCTGCTGCAATATCAATGTACGGATCGGAGAAATAAAGTCCGTCTGCGTCGGTAACCGGCTTGTAGTATGGACGTGACTGGATATCAAAGTCCGGTGCAGATACGACACCATCATTTTGAATCCAAAAGCCTTTTCCATCCAAGCCCGCGACCCAGGCATCGGCAAACGAAGGCTCTGCCTTAACGATAGCGGCGAGTGTCGCCTGTGTTTGCGCAGCGTAGGTTGAACTTGCCGCATCCGCAGCAGATGCTGTTGTTTCTATGTATTGCTGAAATAATGTATTAGTGGACATTTGCTTGACCAGCGCACCTTTTTCCTTGAATAGTGCATCAAATTCACTAACAATGGCTTGTGTTTTGGTCTGGAGCATGGATTCCTGCTGTTTCACCAGAATGTTTCGTGTGCTTGCAAACATAAATGTTCCCAGCACGGCAAAGACAACTACGATAATGATCAGCAGCACAATGGACAACGTATTTGCCATACTGGATGTCCGTGCTCCCGTTTTCCCCCACTTGTTCAACATGTTCGACATATTCCATCTCCCCAGATGATTAATAAAAAGCTCAAAACGCCTAAGTTATATGTCGGCTTAATTTATAGTTTTATGTAGATTTCTGTCGAATAATCCCGAAAGCAACGGGAAGGAAAGACATGAGTATGAGAAGGATGAAAGGGGAGGGATGAAAAAGAAGAAAGGAATGAAAAACGGGGATCGGTAGTGGTTCATCCAGACGATCTTGTTTATAATGGAATGAATTGGAACTATGGATGGAAAAGGGGGATTATCTGTGAGTGAGTTATGGCATGCTTCAATACAGGGGGTTCCATGGAATGCCGAAAAGATGCACCAGGCGGTGCATCTGTTGCGCCGCAGAGCAACGGTTCATTTTCGTGTTGACGCGGATACATACGAGGACCTTGCCGAGCTCGATGCCAAAGTGTTCTTTGCCCGGCCGGATCTGATCCTACACATATCACATAAGGACCCTAAAGGGGTATATTCATCCGGATTTTTGGGGCGACTGGCACAGTTGAAACATGTGTCTGCCTTGCAGCTTGATCTTTCGCAGGCACAGGATTTGACGATTCTGGGTGCGATGGAGCAACTGCAGTTTCTAAGATTGAATTCACCTGCAAAGGCGACCGTGCTCGATTTTATTAAACACTACAAACGATTGACCTTTCTTGAACTGCGTGGCAAATTCAACGGATTTGCTTCCATTGCGGCATGCCTCCAACTGCATACGCTCATTCTGAACTGCACGGTCGAAAGTGCTGATGTGTTGGCGGAACTGCCTATGCTTCAGTATCTGTCCCTGGATCACTGTGAGTTAAAAGGGGGACGGGATGTATTGACACAGTCAACCATCTCGATGTTGAAGCTCAGCTCTGTTCGCAAACTGACGAGTATTCAGGGACTCGAACAGATGCGCGGGCTGGAATATCTGCATCTATCCTTGCCCAAGCTGGAGCATTTATGCGACTTTTCCCATATGACCTCTCTCAGACAGCTCGAACTGGACTATATGAAATCGTTACGGGATACCACACATCTATGGACAGCCCGTGCTTTGGAGTCTATTGAACTGAAAGAGATGAATACGGCGCTCAAGGCGGATTCGTTTGCTGGACTGACCGGGATGGAGCACTTGCGTCAAATCGATTTTCGTTTTATTGATGTTAACAAAGGACGAATTGCAGCTATGCGTGATCACCTGGCCAAGGCTGGAAAATCCCATTTGTTATATGAAAATATCCCTGAGCATGAACGCCTGAATTCCATAGGTATTACACACTTGTCGCATGTATTAATTTAAACGGGCTTCTGTCCAGCGTGTGTATACAGAGCGCACTCCGGTGAACGGACCGATTGAGGCGTGTAGATGTCATTGCTATCTAGGTGTTCGTATCCGTTAATGCAGGCATGTTGATCTCTTTTACGCAGGCCGCTTTGGACAAGCTGATGATACATCGAACGATGGCGACCATATCCTGCAGGGGAATGCGGGTCCCATCATACTCGGCCAGTGCACGTTCCATCCCGTCTTCATACGGAATTTCTGCCGCCAGTTCTCCCGGGTTGATGCATGTCACCGCGATGCGGTCATTCCTCGTATGTTCTCTTAGAGCTTCCGTAATACCCCGTATGGCAAATTTGGAGGCGACAAAAGAAACCTGGCTGCTGCCTGCATTGCTCAAACCGGCTGTTGAACCGATCAGGATAATCTTCCCTGCTTCAGACAGGCGGAGCTGAGGCAGTAAAGCCTGTATACATACAATTGTAGAAGTCACATTCACATGGATCAGCTGACTGATATCTGCGGGTTCATCCTTATCAAACGTGTAGTGCTCTTCAAATCCTTCCTTTTCCCAGATCCCCACGTTATAAATAAGCACATCCAACGTCTCGCCTTGAAGTTGGCTGGCAACTTGCTCTGCGGCCTGAAGCTCGGAAAGATCAGCCTGAATCCATATTCGCTCGACGCCATCCTCCACGGACAGACTTTCCGGCTTGCTGCGGGAGACCCCCCAGACCTTATCACCGGATTGTGGCACGCCTCTGACAAATGCATCGCCTAATCCCTTGCTTGCACCAAAGACAATTATATTTTTCAAATAAAGCCCTCCTTATCAATTAAAATTTAATAATATTTACATTAATCTATATCTTACTATAGAGGTGATATATGGAACATGAAGTTTACATGAGGTATGCTTCATCCTTATCAAGATTCGGGATTTTTGAAGTTGAAAGGTGAAGCTCTTCATAAAAAATGTACTGAAAAAGACCTGGCTCCACACATGGTGAAGTCCAGGTCCTGATCAATAAGTGAAAAATTAATAACCGAATAAAACTACATTTATTCTACGCGGAAATAATCGAAATCTGCATATCCTCCGGTAGACTTCGTTGCATAATTGAATAGTGCAAACCGGTATCCCATAAAGTGTGGCAGGGTGTAAGACATTTGAAGTGTATTGCCAATGTTTGTCCAGTTGCTACCATTCAGGCTATAAGCAAAGTAGGCTTTGTCGGTCTGGTTCGTAAAATCACAGATGACGCGGAGATAGATTCTGTTCTGGTTTAATGGCACAGTTGCTACTTCAGTCATGGTGCCGGAACTGGCATTAGTCATAATAATGGATTTGTTGCTGCCTGTCATTTTAACGCCGACAAAACCATATTTGGCCTGAAAAGCAGCGAGTCCAGCATAATCACCATCCTTCATGCCGGCTGTATCCAAAGCGGTCATCCCTGTGCTTTTTGGACCAAAGGTTCGTTGTGTCAGCGTGTTGCGGGCTTCTAACAGGTTTTTGCTGATTTTGCCTGCGGTTAACCGCATGAAACCGGGCCGCTGGAGCAGGGACCAGTTGGCAGCATCAGGGTTATGATTCCACTGCCAGAAAGTAGCGAGACTGGATGTACCAGAAGATGAATTGCTTGTCAGGGAGAGGTCATCCACATAAAACGCCATCAAATCATTGGTCGGGTCCGGATTCGAGTTATACGGTGTTTCCACAAAAATGAAGCTTTGGGACAGGTCTGCATTCGACGGAACGGTATACGTACCTTGAATGGTACCCCACTGTCCACGGGTTAACGTCGCACTGCCCATAATGGTAATTCCGGTATAACTTGCACCGTTCTGGATGCTAAGATTGAACGTTTTGGTTGCAGGACCAGTAGTGTATTTGATCTTTGCCGAAAAAGAGTATGTTCCTCCCGGTACCAGCTTTCCTGTAACCATCTGTTTGGCTCCGCCTGCTGTCTGCTGTCTGCCGCTGACGAGCAGGCTTTTTGTACCGCTGAATGCTTCGGCATTTGTTACGGTGATGTTTGCCGTATTGTTGCTGGTCCACGGCTGAATGCTGCTTTCCTCAAAGCCGCCGTTCACTAACAGTTGCGTTACTGAGGGTATGCCTGATGTGGATGCGTTGAACTCATCGGACCCGTAGATTTTGGCGGCAGGCTGACCTTCAACGGGCATATTCATGTTAAGGGGAACCTTGCCGTTCACCCCAAACACAGGCCAGTTATCCGACCACGTGACTGGAACGAGATAGGGGATGCGTCCAATGGCCCCGCTATCACGAAACAGCAAGCCGTACCAAGCGCCGGATGCGGTATCCACGATGCCTCCTTGGGCGATTCCCGAGTCTCTGAGTACAACTTTACCTGTGTATGGACCTGTCAATGTGTTTGCACGATAGGCAAGCTGAATGCGACCATCACCCGAAGGCCAGGCAATCAGGAATACATAGTACATACCATTGATCTTCTGAATGTGTGCTCCTTCTGCCTTTACAATCATGTTGGAGCCGGCAACACTACTCGCGTTTGGAATCAGGACCTGATTGAGCCCGCCGGACTTGACGGCCTTGGCATCAGGTGTCAGCTCAACAATACTGATGTTATCACTGCCATGAACAAGAAAGGTTCGATTCCCGTCAAACAAAAGGGAGGGGTCATGGTAATAACTGTTCAATGTGTAAGGTGTCCATGGCCCTGTTTCAATATTGCTGGTTTGGTAAATATACGTCTTGCCCGTAGAAAGCGAGCCAAAGGCCACATAATATATACCGTTGTTGTACCGCAAGCTGCTCGCCCAGGAACCACGCCCATACTCGTTTTGTCCATTGTTCAGATTCTGTATATCCCCGTTTCCAAGCGTATCGTATACATAGTTTACGATGCTCCAGTTGACCAGATCATAAGACTTCATGACGGGTACTCCCGGATTCATGTGCATCGTTGTGCTTGTCATATAAAATGCATTGCCCACCCGAATGACATCACTGTCAGGAACATCCGCGTAAATTACCGGATTGCTGAACGTTGCTGCGGAAACAGATGGACTTGTCAGAGGGAGTGATGCTATAAGCAAAGGAAGAGCGAGTAGAAGAGTACTCATTTTTTTCCACATATTCTATCCTCCCGAACGATCATGTCTCTAGAATTATTGCGAATGTTCAAGGTAATCAATATAGGCATCCCATGTGCTATTATCCGTTGTTACGACTAGTTTAACTTCCTGATCGCCTGTAGCATGTGTGATGTTCGAGAGGGTCTGTACGGTCGGTTGTGTTCCGGTAAAGTAGAATGAACCTGCAGTTACACCCCCGATGACAAGATCGACACGTGCAGTATTATTGTTGTTGGAAGCACCGCGGACAGAAAAATTATGGGTCGGGAAAGCATAATATTGATTGTAGGCTGCATAATCATTGTTCCCGTAAAGAGCGACTCCATTAAAAGGGGAACTGACTACGCCAGCGTATTGACCGCCAAGCGTCATGTTTTCCGTTTCGATTCGAGTAACGGACGGGTTAGGATTGGGGTTACCGCCCGAACCGGATGTGAACTGCCAGTAGTCCAGTTTGAACAGATTTCCATTTCCCGAGCCTGTAAACACCAGATACAAACGATGTACCCCTGTAGCGTTGGTAACATTGGTCTCCATCTCGCGCCAAGTTTGCGAACCGCCAGTTGAACTTACGTTAAGTGTTCCAACTAGTGGGCCTGTCGGACTGTCCAGTCGAACCTCGATGTTGCCATTTCCGGTAGAAGCGACATTGGCCTTGAATTTGGAGGCTCCAGCTGAGCCAAAATCAACATTGCCGACCGCGATCCAATCCCCGTTATGAATATTAGTGACATTCTGATTGGCTACAGGTCCACCGCTCGCTTGACTTGGTTCAGTGTTAATTCCTGCTTGCCAGCCAATGGTTTCCGCTTCCACCCGGACATACGGGTTGAGGTTGGACGTTTGGGATACACCAGTCATGTTACCCTGCACTTCCTGGATGGAGCCATCCGCGTTGTGGGTCAGCTTATTGATATGTGTGGAACGGTACCCTTTGCCATCACCGAGGAATGCCTTACTCACCGTTTGTGCATGGTACGCCACATACCATGCGTTGTTGAACTGAAACACGGCATGGTGGTTATTGCCGCCTACGCCGAAGAACGTGCCGGGATTTTTCAGGAAGTGTCCTTTATACGTGAAAGGTCCCATCGGGCTGTCGCTGACCATGTATCCGATCTCACCTTTTGGATATGCAGTGGGATGTGTTCCCGCGAAGTTGATACAGTAGGAGTAATAATATTTGCCGTTATACTTGTGGATGCCAGAATCTTCGAACATATAAGGAGAATCAATAGTCACAGCACTGCCCACCACACTGGTCATGTCGGCACCGAGACGAATGACCCGAGCTGTTTTGGGATTGGCAATGGAAGCAGCGTTGGTATCGTTCGGAATGCCGCCGCCAGCATACAAATAAGCAGAGCCATCATCATCGACAAGTACAGCCGGATCAAAGAGCCAAGTTACACCGGACATACCCGGTGTTCCGTGTGTCAGGAGGGCACGTCCGAGCGGGTCGGACCACGGTCCAATGGGGGAATCCGCCGTGAGCACGCCAATACCTCCACCTGAGTTGGCAAAATACAGGAAGAACTTTTCTTTGCCAGCAATGGTTTTCTTCGCCATGGCAGGAGCCCAGGACTGGGTAGCCCATTTGGCAATTCCTTGTCCATTATTGGCATTATTCGCACCTGCTACCGGGATGGAGCCATGGTCTGTCCAGTTCACCATGTCAGCTGAAGAGATGACGTTAATTTTCCCGATCGTGCTGTACTGGTTCTCTTTGACAGAGCCGTCACTGTTATACAGATATGCATCACCTGTCATGTAGACATAGACCCGATTGTTATGGACGAGCACATAAGGGTCGGCTCCCAGTTTATGATCGATGAGGGGATTGGAATTTCCAGGAAGTTTGGCAACGGCTGCATTGGCTGCATGGCTCGATTCAACGGGCAGGGTGACAAAGATTAGCAGACAAGACAACAACAAAACTAGCGGTTTACGAATCATACGTTTCGCCTCCATGAGATTGGATTAGTTGGTGAGCTGAAATTCAGAATAGCAGTGATGATGAAATGCCGAAAAAACGAAGAGATTTCCCTCATGTCACCCCCTTCTTGAAATAATGGTTAGGTTGGCTGTTAGGTTAAGTCTTCGTGTTGTCATATATGGTTTAAGCCAGACGACCTGTGCACCGGGTACGTGGTCACGGCAGCAAGGGGAGTGGCTATAACCCGAAGTAAGCCTGCATCTGTGTGTACGATTAGAAAAGCTATAATCTGTCAGGTTTCTTTTTGTAATCGCTTTCAATAAAATGTGTTAGAACACTGAAATTTGGCGAAGAAAGAGGATTGGTCACATTTAAATGTAATTATTTTTCATATTTTCTTTTAAATGTTTATTATCTTGACGATATCATATCACAATTTTAAGATAATACAATCTTTTTCTATTTTTTAGTAGAAGATGAAGAAGTTTATTATTATTCTATGTGTTTAACATTGGGCTTGATGATAAAATACGATCTCATATTCTATAAAACTACACTTTCAAGCAGCTTTACCCGCCCCATGAATTAGATACGAAAAAAAGACGTCTTAAGCTGTGACCGTTTCCCTGGAATCTACCGGGGGGGCGGTCATTTCGTTTTTTTCTGGAATCGATCCTGGTTATATAACAAAATACTCGCTTACTTGTTGTTCAACTTGCACTAGCATAATTTCATCCCCATGTTGTACATATTCCAGTTTTTGTATAGCTAAAAAGCGCAGAAGGTTGTTGTTTATTGATATTGGTGGATTGCCCCCTGTGTTTTGTCCACACCGTTGATTGAGTGTTTGAATATTACTATCTAGTGAGCTTATGCCAAATACTGCTAGAGTCAGAGGTTCATAAAAGGTGGGATGGGAAAAATGGCTATTTTGTCAACTGGACCGATTGAAAACAATCCGGTTTCCGGGGTTAGACCGACACAACAGGTAACTATTAGATTGGTAAGTCGGGCTGATGTGGATTCTGTAACAGTATCCATTCAGGGTTATGTGTTAAGCACAACAAGAACGCTGTATGTGAGTGAAGTAATCGGTATTGCCCCTAATGAAGCAGTGACCAGAAATTATTTTGCAGATTTAGATGCTTTTGAGTTTGTTTTTGGAACAGATGTGGAAGGCGTGGAGGAAGTAGAGATTTCAGTGTGGGGCAAACAAGCCTCTGGACAATTGGTTGATGCACACCGGGTGGTGGAGCACGAACAAACAGTTAATAACAGCTAAAAGATAAAATCTACTCAAAAAGGAGATGTAGCGATGAGCTTTTTATCAACAGGGCCAATAGAAAATAATGCTGTTAGCGGTGTAAGGCCGACTCAGACAGTTACAGTCAAAATTGATAACCGCAGTGATGTGACTACCTCAACCATACAAATTCAAGGGTATTACATGAGTGGTGGAATGAGGGTTCTGTATGTCAGTGAGTTTTTTGACGTCGCACCCAATCAAGTAGTAACCAACAACTATTTTGCGAATCTTGATGCCTTCGAGTTTACTTTTACAACAACAGCGACGGTTAATGATCCTGTGCAAGTATCCGTATGGGGTAAGAGCAGCACAGGCGCATTGGTAACAGCCCATCGTTTGGTTTCTTCCGAATTGCTGGGTGAAACCCCAAGCATCAACGGAGCTACAGGCGCAACCGGAGCAACAGGAGCGACAGGCACAGCAGGTACAACCGGAGCAACAGGAGCGACAGGCACAGCAGGTACAACCGGAGCAACAGGAGCGACAGGCACAGCAGGTACAACAGGTGTAACCGGAGCAACAGGCACAGCAGGTATAACAGGTGTAACCGGAGCAACAGGCACAGCAGGTGTAACAGGTGTAACCGGAGCAACAGGCACGGCAGGTACAACGGGAGTAACAGGAGCGACAGGCACAGCAGGGACAACTGGAGTAACGGGAGCGACAGGCACGGCAGGTACAACGGGAGTAACAGGAGCGACAGGCACAGCAGGTACAACGGGAGTAACGGGAGCAACAGGCACAGCAGGGACAACTGGAGTAACGGGAGCGACAGGCACAGCAGGGACAACTGGAGTAACGGGAGCGACAGGCACAGCAGGGACAACTGGAGTAACGGGAGCAACAGGCACAGCAGGTACAACGGGTGTAACCGGAGCGACAGGCGTATCAGGTACAACGGGTGTAACAGGAGCGACAGGCACAGCAGGGACAACCGGAGTAACGGGAGCACCAGGCGCACCAGGCACAACCGGGGCTACGGGTGCAACAGGTTCTGGAACAATTATTCCTTATGCATCAGGACTTCCCGTTGTCTTGACTACAGTTTTGGGTGGACTTTTGAATACTTCCAGTTTAGTTGGTTTTGGCAACAGTGCTACCGGAGTAAGTGTTAGCGGAGGAATTATTGATCTCACAGGCGCTGCAGGCACATTGCTTAACTTTGCTTTCTCGGCATCGCGTGCAGGAACGATTACTTCACTGGCAGCTTATTTCAGCACGACAGCCGGACTTAGTTTGGTTGGATCTACAGTAACCTTAACTGCACAATTATTCCGATCCACTACACCTAATAACTCCTTTACAGCTGTACCGGGTGCATTGGTAACCTTAGCTCCTCCACTGACCGGCATTTTGGCACTGGGCACAATATCCAGCGGGGTGACTACAGGACTGAGTATTCCGGTATCTGCCGGTGACCGCCTGCTTATGGTGTTCTCAGCATCAGTAACAGCCGGAATTGATGTGGCTACAACCGTAGCCGGATATGCAAGCGGCGGCCTTACCATCACTTAACGGAAAATCAGCTATATCACAAGTTCATAAACAGGGGCCCCTTGCGTTCATGGTGAGAGGTCCCTGTTTATGTGTGTGCTTTTGTTTTCAAACTCTCTTCAAATGAAAGATAAGGACTATACAAAAACATAAAAAGACGAGGATTGCTCCTCGCCTCGTACATACCGTGGTCTACTCAATTTCACTCCGTTTTGGTTAGGGTGTCTACCACAAATTTAAGTTGGGCTTCCAACGAAATTGGGTCACTAAACACGAAGCCACGGCTTTCCTCGCGATAAACGTGATTATTCTGGACAGCAGGGAGGTTATCCCAGATAGGACCTTCAAAAACAGAATCCCCACTCTCATCACCTGTCCATCCACTTTTGAGTTTTTTTTGGATTTGTACTTCACCGTTTCCTTTACAGTCTTCCAAAGGCTACGATCAATGCCAGAACTATAAAAAAAGATATTTACGCCGAGCTCCCGGTACTCTTTACGCCAAACATGAAACAGCATCCCGAACAGGGTGACCGTAGCCAAAGCGATTGCGGCGATAGGTGTAAGCACCGGAGTGATGTTCAGCGCCCAAGGCAAAACAAGGCCCAGCGCTCCGAGTAGCTCCGCGATTCCGATCAAAATAACTAGACTTTTTGGCACATCATTGACCCAGGCCCAGGTCTTTTTTGACGACTCGATACGAATGGTTTTCATCCATCCTGAATATATGAAACCTAGGGCCAATATGATTTGCACGATCCATAACGTTACATTCATCTTTTCTTATCCCCTCACTTGCTCGATTTTAATATCTGCCTCTATACTAAAGTGAGAAGGCCCAATCTGGAAGTAGGCACTTAAACCTAACCAGGTAACCAAAAGTATACCCGGGTATGGTCAGAAAGTGAGGAATAAGAATGACGGTATATTGCAAATTCGGAACGGCCTTGGATATCCTTACGGGTAAATGGAAATCTTTGATTCTTCTACGACTGCTGAGCAACGGTACAATGCGGTTCAGCGAATTACAAAAAGCCATTCCAGATATTTCAAAAAAAATGCTGACCCAGCAGTTAAAAGAACTGGAGTATCACGATATTGTGCATCGCGAAGTATATGCTCAAATTCCGCCTAAGGTCGAATACTCGATTACGGAGTACGGACAGCTCATGAAACCTGTGCTCCAGACAATGAGCGACTGGGGAGCCGGCCATATGCAGCATATGGAGAAGCTGTACAGCGAAGAAGACGAAAAAGGAGCACACCCATCCGAACCACGGAGAATCGATTCCTTGGGGGGATAGGGTGACAAGGGAGAGTTAGTTTTGAATAAACAAAAAATTGTGATTATTGGTGCAGGGATTGTTGGGGCGTGTATGGCCTATCATCTAGCCAAACGAAATCAAGATGTAACTGTTATTGAACGGCACTCAGCCGCGGCGCGTGAAGTCACGGAAAAGTCATTTGCCTGGATACATACGACGCATAGAGTGGCTCCTGAATACTGGCATTTGTACGATGCATCTGTGGAAGAATATCACACCCTTCAGCAAGAGTTGTCCGAACTGAACATTCATTGGCATGGTGCGCTAACTTGGGACACTCCGCCTCTAAGGGATCAACACTTTCAAAAATTAAACCGGGAGCAGCTTGAGGCATTGGAGCCCAATCTGAAGGAATATCCGGATGAAGCCATGTTTGTCAGCGAAGAAGGTGCGGTGGACCCTATAGCGCTAACGGAGCTGTTGTTGAGCAAAGCGCAAGAGTACGGAGCAAAGATTCAGTTCGACACCAACGTTACACAGCTGAAGCAAGAGGGTTCCCGTCTGGTTGGTGTTCATACATCCAAGGGTTTTGTGGAGTCGGATGTTATGGTATTGGCCGCAGGAACAGGTACACCCGAACTTTGTAACCCGTTAGGTTGTCACGTGCCGATAACTTCGTCACCATCGATTCTGATTCGGATGAAAACTGCTAATAAACTGATACACACATTAATCTCCAATGCGCAATTTGAAGCGCGTCAACTGACAGATTATACGCTGCTGGCTGCGGAAGATTATATCGACGAGTCGGAGGCAAACGGACCACAGGCAGTCGGTAAGCGAGCTTACGACACATTGCGTCGCAGTCTCAAGCACGGTAATCAACTGGAACTGGAGAGCATAAAAGTTGGATGGAGACCCATGCCTGAAGACGGTTATCCGATTGTGGGCTTCCATGATCACATGAATGGACTTTATCTGACGCTAATGCATTCTGCAATTACGCTGGCGCCGCTGATTGCGAATCTGGCTGCAAGTGAAATTATTGATGGCAAATCAAGATATGAATTAGACCCTTGTCGCCTCTCACGGTTTTAGAATCACCACACAACGAAAAGTACATCGCTCAAGTGGCGATGTACTTTTCGTTGTGTATATTTGTTGGAGTCTTCTACACTTCCCCAGTAGCCACCGGATTCTCCTCATAACTGTATTCGCAGCCACTGGCGATTGGCAATTCCATGCTAGCTATTCATCTACCTGTGAATCTCGCTAGCGGATTTGGCACCTTGACTTTCAAGCCACGGGATCAGTTCGGATGAAAAATTACGTTTTGCTGTGTCCAGTGGAGTCATTCCATCCCAGCTGGCTATCCAGTTCAGTTCGGCGCCTTGGTCAAGCAAGTATTCGGCTGTTTCTCTTTGACCTCCATGGCAAGCACACCAGAAGGCAACGCTTACTGCATCGGGAGGAGAAGGGGAGGTGCTTGTTCCCCAAGGATAACGTTCCGGGAGTTTGGCTACTTTAAAATGTTCTTGTATAGCGTGAATATCTCCAAGGGCAGCCGCATGCCAAAGGGCAAAGATCGCGCCACGCTCAACCAAGCGCCGTGCTGCATTCCATTGTGCAAAAGCAATAGCATCATCCAGCGGCGTGCCACCGGCGATCACCGCCCCAGGCGCTTCAATGTCTGCGCCAGCATCAAGAAGGGCATCAAGCACTTGAACATCATTGGAGCTTGCAGCCCAATGCAAAGGTGTCTCGATGTTTGGACCGACAAAAGGAGCGTTCACTTCCGCACCGAACTTGGTCAATACTCGCACGGCATCCGCTCCATTAGGGAAGTGCCCCGGCCAATCCGTCACCACGTGCAGCAGCGTTCGAGAGATACTGGAGTCTGCATCTACGTTGTCAGGCTTTCTTTCCAATATTCTTATGTTTGCCAATCCCGGATTCTCTGCCAGCAGTTGCTCTAACGTTGGAATATCTCCAGTGTGAATGGCTTGAATAACGCTCACTGCAAGTTTTTCATCTTCGTGAATAAACTCCATGCTCAAATCTCCTTCCAGGCTTATATCCATATTCATGAAAGCATCTGAACTACACATCTGGCATGATACTCCGCGAGCCCCCTAGCGAATTGTTGATCGGGGAATTGTCTGTGAAGCAGTTTCAGTCCTCCTGATATCAAGGACAAATGATGGCAAAATCGATAAAATGTCATCCGCTCCGGGTCAAGATCGTTATTTTTTAAGTAATGATAAAAGTCTCCAAATCGAAACTCCAGAAAGCTATGCTCATGTTCGAGATCGAAGAATCCTGCGCCCTCAATATCAATAAGGCATGGTTGCATAGCATGATCTATCCATATATGATCCGGACCTAACTCTCCATGAATGAAATTATAGAGATCTCTAGGTTGAATTGCTGCTTCCAATTCGCAAAGTTTCTCAAGCAACCTTTTGTCATTTTTCCTTATATCTTTCATGTGTTTGGATGCATAGGATAAGGCTGTTTCGGCATCCAACCGTTGAACTTGGTAGCAAGGCCCAGCCTTTTTGCTGTTATCGTTGGCGTTTCCATAAACGTTTCTTTGGATTCCATGCATATTAGACAACATATCCCTGATCCGTTGAAACAACTCATCCCGATCTTTGTGATTTTTATGCTGGAAATACGCTTCGGCTTTCTGTCCATCCACATACTCAACAAGAGCAAAATCATAAGAGTGCCGGTCTCTATCGTTATTTAGATCATACAAGATTGGTGTTCGAATTCCATGTTGAGCGAGAAAGCGAGTATTCAAAGAGAAAAGTTCGCTGCCATAGGAACTGTGGAAAGTGGGTTCATTCAAGATCTCTTCTTGAAAATAGTTGCTGGAAATATCCCAAACATACAGCATACAAGTGAAACCATTCGTGCAGTCAATTTTGTAAATGACTTTTTGTGCACCTCCATGTATTCTTGCGCTCTGCGTTATGAGGTAACTGGCGCCAAATACATGTTGCACATAATCCTGTAATTCTTCACGAGTAAGATGGTTGTTGGACATCATCGACTTAAGCTCCGTTTCAACTGTATTTTGCCGGCCAGCAACCTAAATATATAGAACATTTTCCCAAAAATATAGACTGTTTCTTTTCGATCTGTTAAAGTGTTGATTAAGGTCTGTATATCGATATGTATATCAAAGCAAGGGGTCGGGTACTCACGTTAGTGGGTGATCCGGCCCCTATTTTGCATGCAAGTTGACTCTCTGTTGACTATATATGACCAATGATTTTAAGGAGCTGGGAAGCCATCTTACATTTCAATGAAAATCTTTTATTATGGAACAAGGCATCTATTAAAATAATGGATATTCGCCATATAACTATGCAAAGGAAGGAGGGACTTCACTCCTATCGATTCCCTGCGAGCTGTTTCTTATACACGGTGCGTGGCAATGCTGTT
Organism: Paenibacillus xylanexedens; assembly: GCF_017874615.1. GTDB lineage: Bacteria > Bacillota > Bacilli > Paenibacillales > Paenibacillaceae > Paenibacillus > Paenibacillus xylanexedens. The sequence continues at coordinate 318,593 of NZ_JAGIKV010000001.1, read as the reverse complement.
ATACGGTTGGATGGAAAAGATCATCAGGTCTCACGATTCCATGTTTTGCATGGTGGGAAGGGCTGTTGCCTGAACATTTTGCCTGTTGAAGAGGACCTTGAATATTATATGATTTATTACAAAGCCATCATCCCGCTACCTGAGCGTCAGGATATTCTGGCCTTGATGGAGCACCGTAATCCCTTCAAGCTTCAATACGGCTTTGCACCTGATCAGCCTGTTTCCTTGTTAAGCAAAGTACAATACATGATGACAGCTTGGGAAGAGCAAGAGGCACTGGAACAGTTCCATGTAAAGTCATTATTTTATCAATTTGTATACGAGTTGTTATGGCAAATCCACAATGGGCGCGTGCCAACAATAAAGCCAGATCTGGTAGCGCAAATGAAATACTATATGCAGGAACACTATGCTGAACCCATTACAATGGACTTGTTAGCAGAGCTTATGGACAGCAGTCCACGTCATTTATCAAGGCTATTCAAACGCCAGACTGGTTGTAGTCCGATTGATTTTGTCATTCAAAATCGAATGAACAAAGCGAAGGAACTGCTGCTTACTACAGATGCTACTTTACAGGAAATTGCCAAGGCTGTTGGTTATCCGGATGGTTATTATCTTGCTAAAATATTTAAAAAATATATGGGGATTGCACCTATTCGTTATCGAAAGCAGCATGAAAGTCCTAATGTACCATCGACTGTGGCACGATTAGGCATTGTACAGGATCTAACTTCCTTATATATTGATAATGATTATCATAATCATAATCAGCATATATTTGAGGAGGAATTATTGATGTACAGAAGTAGAAAGACACCCTTGGCTATCACATTATTACTTTGTTTAACCCTATTGCTCAGCGCTTGTTCAACTGGTGGGGTAGGAAGTCCTGCAGCCAATGAAGGTTCTCAGAAGCCAACGAATCAGGTAGCGGCCAACAACGCTAACCATACAGATACACAATCTCAAATGAAGACTGTAACCACCTTAAAAGGGGATATTGAAGTACCGGTTAATCCACAACGAGTAGTTGTCCTGTATTTAATGGGTGATTTGCTTGCTTTAGGCGTTAATCCTGTGGGGATCTCTTCTGTAGAAGAAGGTGCGGCTTTTGCGAGCGAGCTGGAAGGTGCCACCTCATTAGGAGCATTTAATCCGGACCCGGAAGCAGTAACTGCGCTTAATCCCGATCTCATTATTGTTACCAATGAAGAAATATATGAAGGACTTAAAATGATTGCCCCTACAGTATATATTCCTTATGACCTGCCAGTAGAAGAACGTATGAATTTGCTTGGAGAAATTCTGGGTAAAGAGGGACAAGCTCAGGAGATGTTAGATAACCTTCACAAAAAGGTTGAGCAAAGCAAGGAAAAACTTGAACAAGCAGGTATCTTGGATAAAACCGTCACAATTATGGAAAGCAACAAAGGTTCCATGGCTGTAATGACAGGCTTGGGCTATGGCCGGGGGTCGCAGATTATTTATCAATATTTAGGGATGAAAGCACCTGAAGTCTTGCAACGTGAAATTGAAAATGCAAGAAACGATGCAACAAGCAAGGACGTTTCTTATGAAGTATTACCTGAATATGTGGGTGATTATATATTCCGTTCTTCCTTTGAAGGAATGGTTGATCTGTCAGACAATTCAATTTGGAATAACATCCCCGCAGTCAAAGAAGGACGTCTGATTGATATGAGCTTTGGTTTATTTTTCTACAATGATATTTATTCGTTAGACAAACAGCTTGATTTTATTGTGGATAACTTGCTTAAAACCGCGGAGTAATTGGAGGGGCCGCTTAACCTGTATAATTGATTGAAAGGCACTTTATTTGGAAAGGAGACATCATTCTTTTGAACTATTATTTTCTGGAATCTCAATATCCACGTAGAGGGTTTATTAGTGGCGGAACAACCTTCACTCCCCAATTAGATATGAATTATTTGGCGATAGAGAATCCGTTTCCTGAGGGGACAACGGCAGAGGTTGAGTTAGTGTCTACGGTACGCAACCTGAACGTAGATTATTTTGAGACGATCACAGGAACGAGACACGTATCAGATCTTTTTAAAACGCTGTTGGAGGAAACGAAAACGAATACACAGTTTATTCCAACAACGGTGTGTTACCACGACGGTCGTGCGGTTGAAAAAACCTATTGGACTGCACATCAGCTTGATCGTTTGGATGTTTTTGATTATGAACGTTCGGAATATGGGCGCAAAGCGGTCATTGCTGCATCTGTACAACAACCTCCACGTAAGATCGTCAAAGTTGTATCTCGAATCTGCCTTCATGAAGAGCGAATTGGCGAGCATGAATTTTTTATGCTGGATTATATAAATATCTTCAAACCCATTGTTTCAAAAGATTTTTACGAAGTATGCCGAAAACATAGGCTGAATCTGAACGTTACAGAGGTCGGAAATGTAAGCATCTAAAATAATACATGAATATAATGAAAACACAAAGAAGCCCACGTTTGACGTGGGCTCTTAGTCTTTATTTTTCCCCGATAGCCACCGGATTCCCCTCATAACTAATCCAGTAACTCCAACTTCCGGATTACAACTTCACATTTGAGTATCCCGCTTCTTCCAGTGCAATCACGTGTGGACAGGTGATTAAGCCTGAACCGGAGTGCAGTAGTATTCCTGGGGCGGGTTCATAAAAATCAAAGACATACATAGTTTTCCTGTAACTTAATTTCGTTTGTTCAAATCTCTGAAGAAGGTTCCTTAAGTTTACTAAATGTATTTAAGTTTTACATGACCTAGTTGTGGTAAGTATATTTACATGTTATTTATATTTATAAGTTTATTCTTGGAATGTAGTTCATTTATGTTATTTTTGTTAACAAAAAAATATTGTTGTAAATTTATTTATATGTTAGTGTTTATTTGTGTTAGAAAATATTACATAGGATAGAGGGGGAACATAATGTTTATTAACCGAACGATTAGGAAATTTGGAGTTTCAGTAGGGATTATAAGTATGTTTACATTTGCTCTACCTTCAGTGGGCTTTAGTATGCCACTGCAACCAACAACCATCGATAAGGTAGAAGGTGATTATTATGTAACGTCTGCGATTGAGAACATTCGCTGGGGATCACTGCCTAATCGAGAAAGCTCTCCGATTCTTACTGTACCATCAGGAAGTGCTGTAACATTTGATACGGTATCGCATGAGGGACTGATAGAGGATCAAGGGAGAAATCCAGTGGAATACTTCGGCAAATTCGGGATCTCACCCGATGGAGTATTGGATGATGCGAAGGTGATTGCGGCTTCTGAGATTAAGCATGATTATGTAAAAGACGGACCTCATATTATCACTGGGCCAGTAGCGGTTGAGGGAGCAGAGCCAGGAGATGTTCTTAAAGTAGAAGTCCTTTCGTTGCAAACTCGAGTTCCATATGGTGTCATTTCTAACCGCCATGGTAAAGGGGCCCTTCCTAACGAATTTCCAGAAAATACAGGCCCACAAGAGGGAGCTAGCGCAACAAAACCGGAATTATATAATAATGTATCTATATTTACGCCTATTGAAGAAATCAACGGCAATTGGTATGGAGTATTACCAACAAAAGCTGGCAAAAATGTACGTTTCCCAATTAACCCGTTTCTAGGTGTTATGGGGGTTGCACCAAATACCAGTGAAGTTGTAAGTTCTATCCCACCTATTGAAACAGGAGGGAATATGGATATTAATGAGTTGGGTGTTGGTGCAACTATTTATTATCCGATTCAAGTTAAAGGCGGGCTATTCTATACTGGAGATCCACACTTTGCTCAAGGAGATGGGGAAGTAGCGTTAACTGCATTGGAAGCTTCCTTAAGGGGGACAGTTCGTTTAACGGTGTTAAAGAAAGGTGATCCATCACTACCACACAGTGGAGAATTTACGCAACCCTTTGCTGAAACAGAGGATTATTGGATTCCAATTGGACTGGACCCTGATTTGGATGAAGCCATGAAAGAATCAGTACGTGAATCGATTCAATTCTTATCCGATAAGCTTGATATGGATAGAAGTGTAGCATATGCGTACCTATCGGCCGCAACGGATTATGAAGTATCTCAGGTCGTAGACCGAACGAAAGGGGTTCATGGACTCATTCGAAAAACCGATTTCCTTGAACATGTTGACGTTGCAATGAACGTAGGTGGTACGTTAATCAAACCGGTTGTTCATAACAATGAATTCTACGTACCGATTCGAACAATTTCGGAGTTATTGGGCGGTACAGTAGTGTGGGATAATAAGACGCGTACAACGCAAATCAAATTAGGTACGAAAAATATAAGTGCTCAAATTGGTTCAGATGTGTATTCAATTAACGATAAACTAGTGTTCAATAGTAACGTACCTAAGCTTTTAAATGGCGAAACCGTAGTTCCGGTTTCTGTTATTAATGAAATACTAGGTGCTTATGTCAACTGGACGACGATCGACAAGACGTTAACAGCTAATGTATCGTTAAGTAAAAAGTAATAATAGATTTCATTATTCAACCGTGGTGGACAGATGTCCATCACGGTTTTTCTGTCATCATGAATGACTCCGAACATAGAAAAATACATCGCCGGGGCAGATAAGCCACCTAGCGATGTATTCAACATCAATACGCTGCTATACGTCTTTGTCCGCTTCCGAATTACCTGTAGCCACCGGATTCCCCTCATAGCTAATCCAGTCGCTCCAGCTTCCAGAATACAACTTCACATTCGAGAAACCCGCTTCTTCCAGCGCAATCACGTTAGGGCAGGCCGAGACGCCAGAACCGCAATACACGATAATTGCACCATCCTTGTCCAGCTTACTGAAACGCTCTTCTAACACCCCAGTATCTGTCCAACGTCCATCCCAATCCAACACATCTTTCCAAAAATAATTCACCGCACCCGGAATATGTCCGGCCTTGGCATCAATCGGTTCCTCCAGACCCGCATAACGGCGAGCATCACGGGAGTCAATTAGTACGGCACTGTCACTTGCCGATGCCTGCTGAACATCATCAACACTTGCCAGCATGGCTGGCTGCACATTCACCTCAAAGGAAGACGGGATCTGAACTGGCTCATCCACGGTCACCGGGAACTTGGCGTTTTGCCAAGCAGAGAAACCTTCGTCCATGATATACACCTGTTCATGACCGATATAGCGAAGCAGCCACCATAGCCGAGATGCATTCATTCCGCCTTGATCGTCATAAGCAACAATACGACTATTGGAGCCGATGCCAGCTTTGGAGAGACGACTTGCGAGCACAGCCGGATCAGGAAGCGGGTGACGTCCTCCGTGCGCAGACACAGGAGAAGAAAGATCTTTTTCCAAATCGAGATAGACAGCTCCTGGAATATGTCCAGCTTCATAGGCTTGTCTTCCAGCCTCCGGCTGACCGAGCAAGAATCGGCAATCTGCAATGACGACATCCGGTTCATACATTCTGGCGAGCAGCCAGCGCATGGATACAATATTTTTCATCAAAATACACCGCCTTATGAGAGTGGTAGAGTCGTTTATTACTATGATTTACGAAAAAATACGTTATACCGTTGTAGGTTCAATAGGCCCTTTTCCCGCAACAGAAGCTTCTGTTGAAGCAATCTGAGGTTTGGTTTTGCCATATCGAATGAAAATCCATACCCCGAATATGATGACGACCCCGGCAGACATCTGTAATGCACTGAGGGATTCGCCGAGCAGCATCCAGGCCAGTAATGAAGAGAATACGGGTTCCCCAAGTACGCCCATGGATACCGTTGTGGCATTCATATATTGAAGCAGCCAGTTGAAGAGATAATGTCCAAAGATCGTTGGCACAATGGCGAGCAGCAGGAAGATTCCCCACTCTGATGCAGCGTAACCTCCGAACGGATGGCCCATGATCAGATTATATACCGCCAGCGTGCAAGCAGCCACGAAGAACACCCAGAAGTTATACGAAAATGCACTAAGTCCCGCTCGCAAAAATTGACCCAGCAGCATATGAACGGCGACTGCGATTGTGCCAAGTAAAGACAGGACATCACCTTGCAGGGCAGTACCTGCCAACTGGAAATCTCCTGCGCCAATGACGATTGATCCAAGCAGGGCGATGCCCATGCCGATGATCATCATGCGGTTAATTTTGGCTTTGAACAGCCATACCGAACCGGCAAGAATCAGTATAGGCTCCAGCGCGAGAATAACTGTGGAACTGGCAACACTGGTGAGCCGTAGCGAACCCATCCAGAGCAGAAAATGAAGGGCCAGCATCACACCGGATGCAAGCAGCAAGCCCCACTGCCGTAAGCTTAGACGCATCATCTCATGTCTGTATTTCCAGACAAACGGAAGCATTAGCAGGTTGGTGAGAAAAAGACGGTACATGGCAATGACCGCAACATCTGCGGTAGACCAGCGTACAAAGATCGAAGAGAAAGAAATGGCAATAATGCCGACAAAGAATAACAGATAGATGGATCTGCCGGCACGGTTCAAGCTTGTCATGGGTGTAGCTCCTTCTTGAAGTCTGATAGCGTAAATCACTTCATTATACAGGAGAAGACAACCGCAGGAAAGATAAAGTGAACGAAGAGATAAGTAGATTGTAACCGGGCTTGTAACTATTCTGTCATTCTCCCGATCCATTTTTCTATTAATCTTCTATATAGAGACATGAAACGAGATAATATACCAATAATCGGGAAAAAATGAAAGTAAGGAAGTGGCATGACAGTGAGAGTTCAACAAGAGAGAGCGGGAGAACGTGGCAGTATTCCGCCTAGCACAAGTCGCACGAAAACACATAAACGAAGAAAAATCCGGTATGGAAGGGTAATCATAGCTCTAATGCTCCTGGTTCTGTTCGTTACCGGTATTACATATGTATTCTTTGGCATGACGCATTGGATCAAAAGCGTTGTGGCGCCGCCTCCGATTACTGTAATCGAACAGCCGGCCAAGCTTGGCATGATACAAGTTACTCCTGATGCGAAGGAGGAGCCGGCACGGTTCCAGGGCCAGGTTCGCAAATTGGCTTACATAACGTTTGATGATGGGCCAACTGAATATACAGAACAACTGCTGGATATATTGAAGCAGCATGAGGCGAAAGCTACCTTTTTCATGATCGGACGTCAGTTGAATCAGCATCCGGAAGCAGTGAAACGGCTGTTGAAGGAAGGCAGTTATCCTGGGCTTCACAGCATGACGCATAACTATAAAAAGCTGTATAAGAGTGGCAGCTCTGCGAACTTTGTGAAAGAGTTCAAGAAAGAGCAGAAGATGGTGCAAGACCTGATTGGTTTTACACCTCATCTGATTCGTGCACCTTATGGCAGCAGTCCACAGATCGGTGAAAAGTTCAGAGGTGACATTGCGGCGGCTGGATTCAAAATGTGGGACTGGACGACAGATTCACTCGATTGGAATCTTCCCGGTCAGCCGGACAAGATTGTGGCCCGGGTGAGCAAAAGTGTACATCGTGATAAGGAAGTGATTCTGATGCATGAGCGGGAGCAGACGGTTCAGGCTTTACCACGCATTCTGAAGTTACTCGAAGATCGGGGTTACGAGTTCGAAGTATACGATCCGGATGCACACTGGGTAGCCAATTTTAGCGGAGATACCCGCTTGTAATATAACAACAAGATGATGCAAGAGAGGAAGGACTTGGGTGCTAACGAGTAAAAAAGTGGCGCTTGCGGCAGTCAGTGTATTGCTAATTCTGCTGGCGAGTGGTTGTGGAGATCCGCAGGAGCCTGCGGCAAATCAGATAAACCAATTGGTGCTCAGCGGTCAGGAGATCGATCAGAGTTTGAAGACGCTGGCCAGTCATGAGCAGGAAGATATGAAGTTATACAAGTCTATTTTGGACAAAGGCAAGAACAAAAATAGTGATCTCGAAGCACTATTGGATCAGGCAGCAGGTCATATTCATGAACGAAGAACGTTGTTGAAGCAGGCGGAAGAGGCCATGAAACTGACCAACGAGAAGACGGTGGCTCTGCGCAGTTCCCTTAAGGAACTATCATTTGAAAAAGAAGAAACGTTGGCACAGGCTGAAAAGGTGCTGGATCAATATGAAGCAAGAGCACGTGCATTGGAAAATTTTGTTGCTTCGTATCAGTTGAGTCTGAGTGCCGATGAGCAGTTGTATGATCTGATGAGAGAAAGTGCAGAACCTAATCTTGTTAAGATTAAGCGAGCCATTCGGGTACGGAATAGCGAATATGCGAAGCTTGCTGAATTCCGAAAGCAATTTAACCTCCAGACCAAAGCATTTAACGGTGCCAATGCCAAACTGGTACAGATGGATCAGGCCAGCTGAGCAGAGGATCTGAGCAACCATTCAGACATTTTGCATGATTGAGCTGCCTGTCTCCCGTGTAAGTACTAGTATACAGCCAAGCCAATGGATGAGAAGCAACATGGACAAGCATCATTGCGTATAAGCTAACGGAGGTGTTCATATGCGAAAAGGAAATACAATGAAAGTCAGTGCATCACTCCTGGTTTTACTTATGGGATTCTCGCTTGTGGCTTGTGGGAACAGTAATCCTGCTGCACAGCCAACAGTGAATAATACGGAAGAACAGTCACCAGCACTGGAGCAACAACCAAATGAAAGTGCTGCAATAGAAGCAGAAGGTATTCTGACTGGATGGGCTGATCCGCATACCGTTGAGATTCGAGTGAATGAGAAGCCGATGTCATTCCAGGTGAGCGAAGATCTGCAGAAGTCTCTGGATGATATCGATGACGAAGATTCCGTTCGTTTCAAATATGTAGAGAAAACGATTGATGCAACAACGAAACAGTTGGTACTTACAGAGATTGCAAAGATTGAATCGAGTGATGACAATAACGGTTCCAATGCAGGCGGTACAGTAACGTCCGATCGTCCGAAGACATCAGAGCTGGAAGTGACGGTAGAAGGAATGACCGAGAAACGCCCAGTGAAACTGGCACAAGCGAAAGGTTATTCACTTTATGTGTTTGAACCGATGGCTTTTGACGCCGAAGACCATGAATTAACAATGAAGATTGATCCGGATTATGAGGTAGAGATTGAGAAGCTGCCGGCGAATTACAATCTGGATGCGCTGAAGATGGATGCCAAGGAAGAGTTGTCCGAGACCGGAGAAGTGAAGCAATTAACGGCTGAACAACTCAGCAACGGCTCGATGAAGGATGCAAAATTATACATGATGTCCCAGAATGATAAGAAAACAGAGTACTTTATCGTGAAAGAACTGGACGGCAATGGTTTCATTTTCCACATCCAAGCACCTATTGGTGAACCTTCGGAAGGTTTCCTGCCCATGGCATATGCATCCCTCAATTCCATTATGAATGAGTAGAAAATTAAAAAGATTCCCTAAACAGCGTGTTTCCTTGAGAGAGGAGATACGCTGTTTTATTAACGTTACTACAATATAGATAGATGTGCCGTGCCACGCCGTGCATAGACAAATAGCCGGAAGGAGCGATGCTGCTGCATAGGTTCCTCCCGGCTTCTTGGCCGTGCTTCTATTCAGTTTGCAGGATCAAACCCATGCCCTGATCCGTTACTCAGGTTAGTATGGTCGATTCCTTGCGTCCTCTGAGTTCCTGATAACGGGCGATTACATTCTGATGAACGGGATGTTCGTCGGGAATTCCCATGCGCTCACGGATGAAGGCGGAGACGCCATCTTCGCGAATCATGTGTTGTAGTTTCATGGCTTCCTCGTCGCGCTTGTCATTAAACAGCATTGCGGCCGCCATAGCAGAAGTTAAATGAGGAATTTCAATTCCGAATTCACTGGCTTGCATCGCTGGGCGAACAAGCCGATCATGAGGTGAAAGCTTGCGAAGGGGGGAACGTCCGACCCGGGTAACCTGATCCGTCAGGTTGGGATTGGCGAAGCGTTCCAGTATGGTATCGATATATTTGTTATGCTTCTGAGCGTTGAATCCGTGCTTCTGGATGAGCATCTGACCGGTCTCTTCCATAACATGACGCACCTTGGCCCGCAGGGTAGAATTACTCATCACCTGGCGGATCGTCTTGAATCCTTCGAGATAGCCGAAGTATGCAGCGACACAATGACCTGTATTTACCGTAAACATTTTACGTTCAATGTAAGGTTCAAGCGAATCCACATAGTGGACGCCATCTATTTTCTTAAAACCATCCAGAAGTGCTGGACGATGAACGACCCATTCGTAAAAAGGTTCAACAGTGACCTGCAGCGGGTCTTTGTGGTTTTGAGCCGGAACAATCCGGTCCACAGCTGCGTTGGGGAAAGAAACATAACGTTCGGCTTTTTTGCGAGTTTGTTCATCTAAAAATGGATAAATGCGTTTCTTCAGCCTGGTGCTACCACCGATGGCATTTTCGCAAGCGATAATATGCAGTGGAGCCTGATTATTGTTTTTCATGCGAAGTTGAATGCCTTTGGCGATCGGTTCGGCGATATCTCCGAGTGCAGATACCCCCACCGCGGTTGTGATCAGATCGGCTGAAGCGATCTCTTCAGCAACGAGATTCTGCTCACTCACATTGATAGCCGTCACGTTGTTGACAATCGTTGTATCCTGATCTCTATTGGCAAGGGTAATCGGATATTCCTGTCTCTCTTGAAGCATGGAGATTTTCTTCGGGTTACGTGCGACAAAGCAGACTTCGTAGTCGGAAGCGGACAACATATGACCGATAAAACCGCGGCCTATATTGCCCGCACCAAAATGTACAGCTTTCATGTGTGGACTCCCCCTTTAAGGATTAAATCGCGAAATTCGTGCAGACCTTAGACGGTAGTGACGAGTGGCTTCGAAATCAAATCGTTAAATGTAAGGTCAGTCAAGCAAGACAGCCGTTGGTGAGGCATATCGAATTCCAGTGTTCCTGTGATGGTATTCGAGATGACTACGCAGTGCATACCAGCCGCAGCAGCTGCACGCGCGCCGTTAGGTGAATCCTCAATCGCTACGGCTTCGTCTGCAGTTACTCCAAGGGCTTCAAGCGCTTGAGTATAGAGTTCCGGGTCAGGCTTCACATTTGCAACATCATCTGCCGTACGAATGACTTCAAAATAATCTTTTAGTTTCAGTTGTTCCAGATGTTGTTCAACCCACTCACGTTTTGAGCTGGATGCTACAGCCAGTTTCAGCCCGGCTTCACGTGCTTGTTCAAGATATTCCTGAATACCAGGACGCACCTTTTCTTTGTTCATCAATGCAGCGTGCTGCAACTGAACGGATTCCCTGAACGCTTCCCGATCGATCGGAAGATTCAAATCTGTGATGAGGTACTCATATGGATTAAATGTTTTCAGACTGGTACCGATGCATTGTGAATACATCTCCAGGGTTAAATCTACGCCGTGTTCCTTGTAAGCATCACGAAAAGCAATATACCATGCTGTCTCTGTATCAATAATCGTTCCGTCGAAATCAAACACCAGTGCCTTAATCATAAATTTGTTCCTCCTGTTTCAGAATTAGTTTGGGGATAAAAAGTGAAAATTTTCTGCAAATTCATTCCCTGTATTCATTAACCTGCGGGATATTAGTTGACGCAATACACCGAAAATGAATATTAATTTGGGAAAAAATATGCGTTTTAAGCTAATAAAACCGTAACATAGGACAAACCGAAGGGTCAAGCGCGTCATGATTGTTTACATTGAAAATTTTCACATATATGATTTGTTTTCAGAAAATGATGAACGTTGCAAACCGTTAACCCTTTTGCATGTAAGCGGTGTACTGAATAAACTGTTTTTACAGCTCAAAAAAATAAAACTTTTTTTATGAAAATTTTATAATCTGGTAGTTCAACAGCTTTCGACACTTTTATAATAGAAGAAATGGAGCTGAATTTATTGGATTTTATTAGCTTTACGCCAGATCAGGCCCTGTGGGAGAATGGAAGAAAGGTTCTGAAAGTATATGGAGTAAGGGAGGAAGACAAGCATGTTGCAAAAGGACCGTTTTAATGGCTGCTTCATCGGGCTTGCAGCGGGTGATGCGTTGGGAACTACCGTGGAATTCAGCAGCCCGGGCACATTTGAACCCGTAACGGATATCGTGGGTGGCGGTGTATTCGGGCTGGAGGCAGGGCAGTGGACAGATGATACATCCATGGCTCTGTGTCTGGCAGAAAGTTTGGTACGTAAAGCAGACTTTGATCCTGCGGATCAGATGCGAAGATACACCAATTGGTACAAGGTCGGGTATATGAGCAGCACAGGCGATTGCTTTGATATCGGCGGGGCCACAAGAAGTGCCTTGGAGAGGTTTGAGATAACTGGAGAAGCCTACAGCGGATCAACTGACCCGATGACGGCGGGCAATGGCTCTATCATGAGGCTTGCACCTGTCGTGATGGCTTACGCTAATCAACCTAACGAGGCGGTTCGTTATGCTGGGCTGAGCTCCCGGACAACACATGCTGCAACGGAAAGCGTGGAAGCATGTGAAGTGCTGGCCGCCATAATTGTTGCCGGTCTGCGCGGAGCGGACAAGAGCGTCATGCTGATGCCGGAGACATGCAGACAGTGGAGGGAAGAACCTACTTTTTCGCCCGCTATTGAAGAGGTTGTTATGGGTTCCTATCAGAGCAAAGAACCGCCGGAAATTAAAGGCAGTGGTTATGTGGTTCGTTCACTTGAGGCAGCACTATGGGCGTTCTATAAGTCCTCAAGTTTTGAGGAAGGCGCGTTGTTAGCTGTTAATCTGGGTGATGATGCGGATACCACGGGTGCGGTGTACGGACAAATCGCAGGTGCTTATTATGGATTGAGTGGTATTCCGGCACACTGGCGGGACAAGCTGGCTATGCGTGAAACATTCGAACAACTAACAGATGCCTTGTGGTTGAAGGCGACAGAAAATCGTTGATTCAGAGACAGGAGAAGAGAACATCTATGAGCACGACTGGACACACAGTGCAACCACAGGTTTCACCGTCAGGTAAACGAGGGGCGTTTCCATTATCCCTGTTATGCCTGACGATAGGAGCATTTGCGATTGGTATGACCGAGTTTATTATTATGGGCTTACTGCCTAATGTGGCAACAGACCTGAATGTAAGCATTCCACAGGCTGGACAACTCATTACGGGATATGCGCTTGGTGTAGCGGTAGGTGCGCCGATTTTGACCGTATTTACACACAAGATTCCGCAGAAAAAACTGCTGGTGCTGCTGATGTGCATTTTCATTATCGGAAACGCATTGTCCGTTATCGCTCCCACCTATGGGTTGTTAATCTCAGCACGGATATTAACGGCATTTGCCCATGGCACGTTCCTTGGAGTAGGTTCAATCATGGCGACGCGGCTTGTTGCGCCCGAGAGAAGGGCAGGAGCTGTATCGGTTGTTCTCGCAGGGCTAACGATTGCCAACATTATTGGCGTTCCGTTTGGTACATTTATCGGGCAACAGCTCGGATGGCGGTCATCTTTCGGGGCGATTACGATCTTGGGCATCATTTCGTTGATTGGTATCATTCGTTTCATCCCCGTCCTCCCGCATGGAGCACCAGCGAATCTCGGACAGCAATTCCGGAATCTGGTTCGTCCCCAAGTATTATTGGTTCTGCTTGTTGGAGCGATGGGATGTGGGAGTCTGTTCGCCGTGTTTACTTACATCACGCCCATGCTTGTGGATATTAGTGGTTTTGCCGAGCAGAATGTGACTTGGATTTTGGTGCTCTTCGGCTTCGGTGTTACCTTGGGTAACATGGTTGGCGGCCGTCTGGCAGACTGGAAGCTGATGCCTTCCCTGATCGTCAACTTTGGGATCTTAGCTGTTCTGTTAGCTGCACTTACGATTACACTAGATAATCCTTATCTCGCGGTAATCACCATATTCTTCTGGGGTGTAGCCGCTTTTGGTATTATGCCGGGACTTCAGATTCGGATTATGAATATGACTCGTGAAGCGCCGCTGCTGGCGACAACATCAAGTCACTCCGCATTTAACCTGGGGAATGCAGGTGGTGCCTATCTGGGCGGATATGCAATTACGCATACGGGACTTATATCTGTACCTTTGTATGCCGCAGTTATTGCCGGATTAGGTTTGCTAGGACTGCTCTTCAGTCTGTTCATGGAGCGTAAACATCATGGGCCAGAGATTGTCGAGGTTGCAGAGGCAGCGTCGGCAAGTTGAAAATGAAATCGGTTTGCCTCAATTCTTCCGTTGAACACGGAGCGTTGAGGTTTTTTTATATCATGATGAGATACAGAGTAGGGGAGCGAATAGACGGTCTGGTGGTGTGAAGAAGTATACTTTTTAAACTATAAGATATAGTTATTTAAGTTTTTTGATGATGTACAGGCCTTGTGAGGTGATATAATAAAGATGTAATTGGAATTGATTGTAAATTATGGATCGCGGATGTTTACTTCCGTATTGGGAAAGGTGAAGGATAGCGGTCCGTATTCATGCGTGGAAAGGAGGGACTTCGTTTTAAAATGTAAGGGCTTTCAATTTTGGTTTGTGTGTATCTGAAAGACCTGTTATGAGGTTCGTACACGGTTTAAAATCATATTCCAAAGGAGATTGATATTTAATGAAAAAACGTCTGTCCAAGATTCTGAGTCTCTCCATCACAGCAGCACTCCTTGTGCCAACGATGGCGTCTGCAACGGATATGCAGGAAACTCCAGCTCCAGCCCCCTTTCAGTCTGTGATAGATCAGGGAGCGACCGGCACCATGGATAATACCGGGCAAAATGCGCTGGCTAACACTCCGGTGGTGCCGGCACCACCGGGTTATGATGGCTATCGAAACAATATTCCGCACGGAAATACCAATCTGATATCCTATTACTCCACAACGGTAGGCAATACACGGAAAGCGACGGTGTATACACCGCCAGGATATTCTCCGAATAAAAAGTATAACGTCCTGTATCTCCTGCACGGCATCGGCGGAGATGAGCATGAGTGGGTTAATGCAATGAAACCAAAGAACATTCTAGACAACCTGTATTCTGAAGGTAAGTTGTCCCAGATGATCGTTGTTATGCCGAATGGTCGTGCCATGAAGGACGATCGTCCAGTCGGTGACATTTTTGCTCCGGACAAAGTGGCTGCGTTTGAACGGTTTGAGCAAGACCTGATCAAGGATCTGATTCCTCATATCGAGGCCAATTATCCGGTGTACAAAGACAAGAATAGTCGTGCGCTAGCCGGACTGTCCATGGGTGGTGGACAGTCGCTTAACTTCGGATTGAAAAATCTGAATACCTTCGCTTGGGTAGGGGCCTTCTCGGCTGCACCGAATACGCAATCTGTATCGCAGCTGGTT
This sequence comes from Paenibacillus xylanexedens, assembly GCF_017874615.1. GTDB lineage: Bacteria > Bacillota > Bacilli > Paenibacillales > Paenibacillaceae > Paenibacillus > Paenibacillus xylanexedens. The sequence continues at coordinate 303,287 of NZ_JAGIKV010000001.1, read as the reverse complement.
TCCAACCCGGGACAAGTCGCTAGCCAACTCAAATTGTTGTGGATCTCCTGTGGATCGAGTGACGGTCTGTTATGGGTCAGCCAGAACTTCAAAAACGGCTTGAGCAGCATGAACATTCCGCATACCTTCTATGTGGATGTAGGTGGACACGAACCATCTGTCTGGAACAGCGGCCTGTATCAGTTCTCACAACGAATCTTCAAGTGATTAACCGGTATTCATAGGGATTCTCAGATAATTACTGGGATTCATATTGGATAAGCCACTGCCTCAGTTCTGTTTCGTACAGAGCTGAGGTTTTTGTTATGAATCAAGTCATCTGAAAGGAGCACATGGGTATTTTTAATTTTGGGGATGGGGTTAATGAGAGTGTAAGTAATGGTTTAATTTAGTACATAGGTAGTGTTATGAAGGAGAGGGATCTGATGTTTTATTACAAAGGTGCGTTTCGGGAAACGGACAATGTGATCTATTTTAAAAGCGATGTCTCATTAGCCCAGAATGATGTTGTCCTATTTGGTGAAAAGAAGTATTTTATCGAAAGTGTGGAAAAAGAATTTCTCCTGCTTCAGCGGGTAGGCTCCATAGTTTCTGTGAGTCTGTGAAATCTTCGCAAGATCATCCCCTTTTTCAAGTGTACGTGCACTTCTGGGCCTCTGCCTACATACAATAGATCGACCCTGTTCCCACATGTGCTCAGGCCAGATCGTTGTAAAACTGCAGGAGGTGTCATCTGTGCCCGGATTGTTTACCGCAATTGCTCTATTCATTAAAGAGTTAACGTTACTCGTCTCGTATGTCAAAAATAATGCGTTCCCCCAGCCACTGGCTGAGGGTGATGAAGCCAAACATTTGCGCCTTATGGCTGAAGGCAATGCTCACTCTCGCAATCTGCTCATTGAACACAATCTGCGCCTCGTCGCGCATATCGTCAAGAAGTTCGACAATACGGGTGAAGATCAGGAAGACCTGATTTCCATCGGAACCATTGGTTTGATCAAAGCCATCGAAAGTTTTCAACAAGGCAAAGGCACGAAGCTTGCCACATTTGCGGCGAGATGTATTGAAAACGAGATACTTATGCATCTGCGTTCCCTGAAGAAAACACGCAAAGATGTATCCCTGCACGACCCTATCGGTACGGACAAAGAAGGCAATGAAATTACATTAATCGATATCCTTGGCACAGAAGCTGATGATGTTGTAGATCGGGTACAGCTCAAGATTGAAAAAAGTAAAATTTATCGCAATCTAGACATCCTGGATGATCGGGAGAAGGAAGTTGTAATCGGTCGATTTGGCCTGGAAGCGGGCGGGGAGGAACGAACTCAACGCGAAATTGCGAAGGAACTGGGCATCTCACGTTCTTATGTATCACGGATTGAAAAACGAGCGTTAATGAAGCTGTATCATGAGTTTTATAAGCAAAAGTAGTTGTTGGTTAGATAGCACTTTTCGTTAAAAAGATGGTGCTTTCTGAACCTTCCATATTTGTAGCGAGATGCATTAAGATCGAAAATTTGATACACCGCGCTCTTTGAAAATGGTACGGACAAAGAGGGCAATGAAATTACACTAATTGATATCCTCAGAACAGATTGGATAAGCAAAAGGAATAGCTGAACAACCAGAGGGCACCTTTATCGGGAGCCCTTTTTACTGTGAAGATGCTTAAAATTGGTCTATATAGTATTAATTATTTGGGATTATGACCTAAATAAAGGAATTTTAATTCCTGTTGAAGAATATCTTATACACAGACCAATTTAATATATAAGGAGTACATCATAATGAAGCAGCTTTTTCAGAAAACTCCACTGTGGTTTTTGTTAATCTGGATCGTAGGATTTATGATGATCGTGTTCAACTCGTTTCAATCAAACTCGGGTACCATTAACTTGCTTGCATTATTCATAATTAATGTTGCTAATGCTATTCGAATTTGGAAAAACGAACGTTCATTAGCAATTACCTTTTTAGTCGTTGCCGCTCTATGCTTGGCTTATATTTTTAAATACTTCTATAGATATGTATAATCAGCATGACATGGCATGAGGATAACAAAGGAATGTACATAGGCTGATGATAGTATGGATCGAATGCAACTCAAGATTATAAAAGCAAAGGGCATGAAATACGAGCGTATCAAAAGGTCACCTCTTACAAAGGTGGCCTTTTTGCTGTGCAAAAAAATATATAAATGAGGGATATGTATTCTGAGCAGATTATTATATGATGAGTAATAATATTTTACATCGTAGAGAGCATTTGCAGAAAGAGAGTGGTGGTTGATCATGCAGCAAGAAACGTTAACAAGGGGATTAAAGAACAGGCATGTGCAGTTGATGGCGATCGGAGGTGCGATCGGTACAGGTCTGTTTCTCGGAGCAGGCAAAACGATCCAGCTAACTGGGCCATCCATCTTGCTGGCCTACATTATTACGGGTGTTGTGTTGTTCCTGATCATGCGTGCATTGGGGGAGCTGCTGTTAAGCAACTTGCAGTATCATTCCTTTGTCGATTTTGTGCGTGATTACCTGGGAAATATGGCGGCATTTATTACAGGCTGGACCTATTGGTTCTGCTGGATCTCCATTGCTATGGCTGATATTACGGCCGTTGGTTTGTATACGCAATTTTGGTTTCCGAATGTACCTCAGTGGATGCCAGGGTTAATTGCGCTGGTCATTTTGCTAATCATGAACTTGGCAACGGTCAAGTTGTTTGGGGAGATGGAATTCTGGTTTGCACTGATTAAGGTCGTAGCTATTCTTGCACTCATTGTTGTTGGTTTATATATGATATTCAAAGGTTTTACCACGGATCAGGGTCCAGCGAGTTTCACCAATCTGTGGAGTCATGGGGGATGGTTCCCGAATGGCCTGCATGGGTTCATCATATCGTTCCAGATGGTAGTGTTCGCCTTTGTAGGCATGGAACTGGTGGGACTGACAGCAGGGGAAACGGAGAACCCGGAGAAGGTTATTCCGAGAGCCATTAACCAGATTCCGATCCGGGTACTGCTCTTCTATGTTGGCGCACTGCTGATTATTATGAGTATTTATCCGTGGAACGCCATTGTGCCTACTGAAAGTCCGTTTGTACAAGTGTTTGCCGCTGTAGGTATTGCGGCTGCTGCAGGCATTGTGAACTTCGTGGTACTGACGTCCGCAGCGTCAGCGTGTAACAGTGCCATCTTCAGTACAAGCCGTATGGTGTTCTCCATGGCAAAGGATCACAACGCACCTGAATCATTTGCACGACTGAATAACAGGAAGGTTCCTTCCAACGCGCTGTTTTTCTCCACGATTGTTATTTTGATCGCGATTGTGCTGAACTATATCATGCCAGAGGGCGTATTTACGCTGATCACGAGCGTGTCGACCGTGTGTTTTATCTTTGTCTGGGGCATCATGGTAATCTGTCATCTCAGATATCGTCGTACTCAGCCGGAACTGGCGAGTCGCAACCGCTTCAAACTGCCACTATATCCGTTTTCGAACTACTTAATCCTGGCGTTTCTGGCGTTTGTGCTAGTGGTATTGGCATTGGCCGAGGATACGCGTGTGGCACTGTTTGTCACGCCAGTGTGGTTTATTCTTGTTGCGGGGATCTACCTTCTCAACAAGAAAAATTTGAGTAATAACAGACAGTAGTCTTACCATCGTTGCCAAATAAAGCCGCCCAATGATATTGGGCGGTTATTCGTATTTATATTCTTGCAGCCTCTTTGCCTTCACGAATGCCCGTGTAGACGGCATTACAGATATCGGTGGTATACTGGCCCGACATCCCTTCAAGTGCCGTGTTGGTGAATGCTGCAACACTAAGTTCTTCTTTTGGATCAACAAACCAGGAATGACCGTATGTTCCACCCATTCGCCATGTACCCGCTGATTCAGGTGTACCGGCTGCGACAGGATCTTTAAGTACGGTAAAACCAAGGCCAAACCCTCTTCCTGGCCAGTATGGCATCACGAGATCACCGATTTGATTGGTAGACATCTCAGCCGCAACGGCTTCTGTAAGGAGCGGCTGTCCTCCTTGTCGCAATGCTTCAAGTAAAGTAAGAAAATCTCCGGTACTTCCAACCATACCCGCTCCGCCCGACAAGTAAGCAGAAGTACGATTCGCACGATTGGGTGACAGTCGGAAGCCAGCAGTGCCCTCAATAAAAGGAATCAGCTCCAACACCTGATGAAGAAGACGCGGTTCTTCAGAACCATCAGCGTATGCAGCGGTCAACCGATTCGAATCCACTGCAAAAAAATCAGTGTCCGTCATGCGAAGTGGATGAGTAACCAGCGTTTGAACAGCTTCTCGTAGTGACATCCCAGTTACCTTTTCGATAACGGCACCAAGTACATCTGTCGCAATGGAATATCTCCACATGTTGCCTGGCTCATACAGAAGCGGAGCAGAAGCCAGCCTTTGCAGATTCTCCTCCAGACTAATTTCAGACCAATCCATTCCATCCGATACTCCTGCAAGCTCATAGGTTCCCTGATCTTCTTGGAAGAAACGGTATGTCAAGCCTGCCGTGTGTGTCATCAACTGATGTACTGTTATTAAAGCATCCTGACCATTAGCAAGTTTGGGCCGGAATGCAGGAAGCCAGCGTGTCACCGGATCATGTAGACTCAGCTTTCCTTGTGAGATTAATGCCAGAGCTGCTGTCGAGACAATAGGTTTGGTTACGGAAGCAAGTCGAAACAGAGCGTTTTCCGACATGCTGCGTTTTTGCTCCCTGTCTGCGAAACCAGCAGCCCGGCTATATACCAGTTCCCCTCCTACTGCAACTTGTACAACTGTTCCTACGATTCTTTTTTCGCTTAGAGCGCGGTCAATAGCTTCATCAACATAATTATGCAATGTCGTCATGTCTTTTTTTCTCATGCTTATCTTCCTCTCACCAACTGATGTATTTGATTTCTCGTGATAACTGTGTTTATTATATAAATGATTGATCTTGTAATACATGGTTTGTTAAAGGCATTATAATGAATTGGCGAATATACTTAAGGTAATTTATGAATATATCTTATGTATTTAAAGGAGTGGATCACATGGACGAAATAGATCAGCATATTCTGTATCACTTGGAGAATCAGGCGAGATTATCCATGACCGAACTCGGCAAACTGGTGGGGTTATCTCAGCCCGCTGTTACTGAACGAGTCAAACGAATGGAAGAAAAGGGAATCATCGAGGAATATCGAACCGTGATCTCCCCCTCCAAATTGGGCAAGCAAAGCACAGCCTATGTTCTTTTTCGTACGCGGGATTGTTATCCTTTCCTGGATTTCTGTCGTGCGTCCCCTGAAGTTGTGGAATGTTATCGGATAAGCGGGGAGTACAATTACTTGCTGAAAATCCTCACAGACACCATTCAGGGACTCGAGGAGTTTGAGAACAAGTGTGATCCGTACGGTACTTACATGACTTTAATCACCATGTCTTCTCCAATTGCACATAAGAATCTCGTGGAAGGACCAAATCTGTTGGCACGGGCAGAATAAGATTCTGGTCTTAAAAATGAAAAACAGAAGAGGAGTCCACATCAAGTGAACTCCTCTTTCCTCCTGTGTGTAACTCATGCAAAATGCCTTCCTGTTATTTTACTTACTTGGGAAATCCATATTTATAAGCACGCATAGCTACAAGCAACGCAGGAATGAGCAAAATAAACAGCGCCCCAGAAAGGTATCCTGCTCCAAATACTTCAAGAAGGATGCCCCCGATGATGCCTCCTCCGCCAATCGCCAGATTCCATGCTGTAACCAGCATCGATTGAGCGACATCTGTGCTTTTGCCTCCGGCTTGAGCGATGGCAGTCTGTAACAGTGTCGCGGCTCCGCCAAACGTAAGTCCCCAGATCATGATGCCAAGGATAATAATCACAGGTTGATGAGTAGCGATTCCCATCACGACAGAGGCCAGAGCGAATGATGCCAAGCTAATGATAACCAATCTCCTCAAAAATCGGTCAATGAGCATGCCGGTTAACCAAATTCCAACAATGGAAGTAAAACCGAAAATGAGCAAAATCAAGTCGACTCTGTTAGCAAATGCGGTCTGGGCAAGGTAGGGAGAAATATAGGTATATAGGATGTTATGGGCAAGCATCCAGGCCAGAACAACAAACAGAATAGGCTTAACTCCCGGAATTAAAAACACCTTATGCAGCGGAAGACGTTCACCAGCTGGCTCTCCGGCAAAATCCGGCATTTTCCAGAGAACCCATACGATTAAAGCTACGGTCAGAAGAGATACCATCCCGAAGATGAGGCGCCAGCCGATATAAGAACTAAGAAAACTACCGATTGGAACACCCAGGGCTAATGCTAACGGTGTGCCGACCATAGCCACAGCCATGGCTTTACCTTTTAGCGAATCCGGGACCATCCGACGAGCATAACCTGCTGTCATTCCCCATAACACACCCGCAGAGACTCCCGCCATGAAACGAGCAGCAAGTGTCAGGATATAATCCGAAGATAAGGCGGTAACGGTGTTAAAGACAAGAAAACCACTAATGCATACTAACAGTAGAGGTCGGCGTCTCCATCCGCGTGTAGCAGTAGTCAAGGGAATGGCAGCAACAAGTGATCCAATGGCATAAAGAGTCACCAACTGTCCTGTGAGGGCCTCTGTGATCCCCAAGTCTTTTGCAATCTGCGGCAGCAGTCCCGCAGGCAGGCTTTCAGTGAGGATGCAAATAAATCCCGCCATGGCTAAAGCAAGTAGCCCAGCCCACGGAAGGCGTTCTGAAGATATGGAAGGCAGCTCCCTTTGTTTTGGGAGGGATGTGTGAGCGGTCATGAATAAAACCTCATTTCTTATATTTTAATCCTATCCAGAACTATGCATATAAGCTTATCTGAAAAAATCAAACTTTTGCATACAGGATTAAAGGTAAGAAGGAGGTTTTAACATGATTTTTAATTTAATTTGTGAGTTTATCCGTTAATTTAGTATGTTCTAAAGTGGACTGAAAAAATGAGCAGGGAGAATGTCTTCTCCTGCTCATTGGCTCAAGTTATTACTTGATTGGATTTGCTTTCATTTCCTGTCCCATTTTCTCAATGCCATCCAGAATTTGATATCCATAACCCCAGAACTGGCTGAAATCTGTGACATAGATCTGTTTGTTTTTGATTGCGTTCATACTTTGCAGGGCAGGGTTGGCATACAGGTTCTCAATTAGCTTATCGATATCCGGTGAACCGGCATAAGCGGACAAGAGTAGGTAGTCCGGGTTCGCTGTAATCAGTTGCTCAACACTAACTTCACCTTGCACACCATCAAACGTATTTTTCAGTTTCAGCAGGCCAAGTGCATCAAGCTGATACGTATCGTTCTGCATGCTGCTTACCGTAATGGTGTCTTCCGTAGCGGGTACGATATAAGCAAAAGTATGATCAGGCTGATCGGCTACACTTGCCTTAATGGCTGCAACACGAGTCTTCAGACTTTCCGTGAATGTTGTGGCATTATCTTGAATATCGAAGATCTGCCCAAGTTGTGCAATATCGCTATAGAGGCTATCTAGTGTGCCTTTGTGATTCGTCGTTTGCAGGAACGTCCGTATATTCATGTCATTCAATCCATCGACCGTACCCACGCCCCAGTCTGCATCAGCGAACAGGTCGCCCCGTCCGAGTACCAGATCCGGGCTTGCACCTACAACCAGCTCTTTACCTACATAATCCTTGGACAATACCGGAATTTGGGCGAAATCATCAGCCACATCCGGTGTAACGGAACCGTATAGAGCAGCAACACCGACCATTTTATCGGTCAGACCTAATTTGATGAGCATCTCAGCCGCAGACTGGGTATTCGCAACAACACGTTCAGGTGCTCTATCGAATACTTGCACTTTGGGTTTCCACTCGCCGCCCTCACCCGAGATCGTGAAATTCTCAAAGGTGAGCGGGTACGTCGTTTTATTTGTATTCTCAGCAGGAGCTGAAGTTTCTGTCGTGTTAGTTGTTGAAGTTGTTTCTTCGGCAGGGGAAGAAGTTGATGCATTTGAACAGGCTGCAAGCAGCAGTAACAGGAGGCTTAGAGCAGCGATGCCAATGGTTCTGGATGTGAATTTCATTAAATGATGAACCCCTTTTCTATGTGTTTTAAATTGACAAAGATAATCATTCTCAATTATAATCCGAGAAAACACATTGTAAATAGCTAAATTTAATTTGTTCTACATTTTACGCGAATTGATGGGGGAAGAGATGGCACAGACCGTTCAGGTTCAGACACAGCGTATGGGGAAAAGAGAGTCTCTAATTCATAGTAAATCCGGGTTTGCTTTACTGATTGCAGCTTTAATCATGATTACGCTTATATCCGTAGGTATTGCAGTTTCCATTGGACAGGTACAAATTCCACTGGCGGAGTCGTATCGTATTCTTTTATACAAATTAACGGGATTTCAGTGGGGGACAACACCCATTGAGGCAGGTTCCTTTACCGATATTATCTGGCAGATTCGTTTCCCGCGTGTGCTGATGGCGATGTTTATCGGTGCAGGCTTGGCCTTGTGCGGTGCTGTTATGCAGGCTGCTGTGCAGAATCCACTTGCTGATCCTTACATACTGGGTATATCCTCAGGCGCTTCACTTGGAGCAACCTTTGCAATTCTTATTGGATTCGGTGCGATTGGGTGGCTAGGTCAGACGGGGGTGGCTTTCTGGGCCTTTGCCGGTGCGATGGGTGCGTCCTTACTGGTCCTGACTTTGGCAGGGATTCGGGGGAAAATGACGTCGGTCAAGCTGGTGCTTGCGGGAATGGTGATTAACGCGTTATGCAGCGCTTTTTCGAACTTTATTATTTATTTTGCCAACAATGCTGAAGGCATCAAAACGGTGACGTTCTGGACCATGGGCAGCCTGGCGGCTTCCGGATGGAACAAGCTTCCACTCGTGGGTATCGTCGTGCTGGTGGCGATTCTATTTTTCCTTTTACAGTCCAGAGTTCTTAATACGATGTTATTGGGGGATGAAGCAGCCGTTACACTGGGCATTAATCTGAGTGTGTACCGCAGGGTGTACATGCTGTTAACCGCTTTGGTGACAGGCGTTATGGTGGCGAGCTGTGGCATGATTGGTTTTGTTGGACTCATTATTCCGCATATCGTCAGAGGTCTGGTGGGTTCCGACCATCGTAAAGTGATGCCTGTATCCGTGCTGTTTGGAGCCATTTTCCTCATCTGGACGGATGTTATTGCACGATCCCTCATATCCAGCGTGGAGTTGCCAATCGGTATTATTACGGCCATGATTGGTGCACCAATGTTTATGTATATGCTGGTCAAAAAAGGCTACGGTTTTGGAGGAAATTAAACATGAAACTGAACGTAGAAAATGTATCCATCTCTGTGCTGAACACAGACATCATCAAGGATATTTCATTACAGGTGAACGGTAAACAGTTCGTTGGACTGATCGGACCCAATGGTTGTGGCAAGTCAACGCTGCTCAAGAGCATCTATAAAGTGATCAAACCGCAGCAAGGTAAGGTTTTTCTAGACAATACCGATATTCTCAAATCCAGTCCAAAGCTTGTATCCAGACACATGGGCGTTGTTGGCCAGTTTAATGAATTGAGTTTTGATTTTACAGTACGCGAGATGGTCATGATGGGCCGTACCCCACACAAAAAAATGCTGGAGACGGATAATGAACGGGATCACGAAATCGTCGAGCAGGCTTTGGAAAAAGTACATCTGACTGGACATGCAGACCGCAATTACGTGTCTCTGTCTGGTGGAGAGAAACAGCGTGTCGTATTGGCGCGTGTCTTGGCACAGCAACCTCAATTCCTGATCCTGGACGAGCCAACGAACCATTTGGACATCAAATACCAGCTTCAGATTCTAAATATTGTCCGTGGACTCGGCATTGGCATATTGGCAGCGCTGCATGATCTCGAACTCGCCGCAGCATATTGCGATTATCTCTATGTGGTGAAAAAGGGCCAGATTGTGGTCCATGGCAAACCGGCTGATATTCTGACTCGCGAGATGATTGGTGAGGTATTTGATGTCGATTGTGAAATCTATACAAATCCAGTTACGGGCGGCTTAGGCATTGCTTACCTGAGTACACGTTGATTGGGACTATATCTTCGTTTGGATGACGTGGAGAAATCTTTCGAAATATCAATTGAAGTGAACATAGACCGTACCTGTCGGAGCGATGTTGTTGAGTGCTCACAGGGCTGGTCTTTTGTTTTTTAGATGGGGGTAGGGATTAACTATTGAAGCTTAGGATCAACGGGATGAGCATGAGCACCTTTGCTAACTTCTTGGAAAATATCTGAGGAGTTATCGCTATGCCAAGCTCATGATTTGCGATGGGCTGTACAATCGTTGTTCCGATGGAGATCATGATGACGGTTGTGGCGACACTCATCTGTGAGATCGACTTGCGTCCTGCAATGCGCAGCAGAATTATGCCGATAAGTACAAGTAAAACAGATTTCCATATCCAGTATACGTATATTCCTTTCTATTCCAGTATGCGCTTTGTTTCTTAGGCTGTTCTGGAGTTGGAGGGATTATGCAGTTGGCTGAATCCATAGCTTTCATTCCGCCCACCGGATCGTATACAATAGGGTATTGATGAAGTGAACAAAGGAGCGGGTCACAGTGGCAAAACAGAAATACTATGTTGTCTGGGAAGGCAAGAAGCCGGGTGTGTATAACACATGGGCAGATTGCAAAGCGCAGACGGATCATTATACCGGAGCAAAATATAAATCCTATGAGTCCAAAGCAGCCGCAGAAGAAGCGTATCGTGCTGGGTGGAAGGGAAATTGGGGATCAAGTGCAGGCGGAGCGTCGAAGACAAAATCGGCTGGTAGCGGAAGAAGTGCTGGCATGGAAACGTCAGAGGAAGTGGATTACGACAGCATCTCTGTTGATGTGGGCACACGTGGTAACCCCGGACCTGTAGAATACAAAGGGGTAGACACCCGCACCGGTGAGGTTATTTTCTCCGTCGGACCGATCTCCAGAGGCACGAACAATCTGGGTGAATTTTTAGCCATTGTACATGCCCTCGCACATCTGAAAAAGGAAGGCAGTACCAAAACGGTGTATACCGACTCGGTCAATGCCATGAAATGGCTAAAGCAGAAAAAAGTAGCCACAACGTTACCAAGAGACAACTCCACGGAAGAAATCTGGCTGATGATTGACCGTGCGGAGCAGTGGCTCCAGACGAATACGTATAGCAATAAAGTGCTAAAATGGCAGACCAAACAGTGGGGCGAAATCAAGGCAGATTACGGCCGGAAGTAGGGATTTTTCCAAAGGATGCCTCCTTAATTTCTGGTCTATTAGAATCGTTATTTACAATTTCCAGTTTCCGCTCTATAATCATCTGAATATGATTAGTTAAACATATGGAGGAGCCTGTCATCTGCAGGCCCTCTTTATCTTTTTGGTCCATTGATTAGCAAGTCCATTCAATAGAATGGGGTATTTGAGTATATATTGCAGGAGGCAGACATGAGTTCCATTTATAGAAGTGAAGAAGGCAAGAGCAGCATACTTGAAGAGTATGAGATTTATTTGAACGAGTTGGGTGAGGAATTTACTCGGGAGTATGTAGAGACGCGTTTTGGAAAGACACATGTTTTACTGACGGGTCCTCTAGATGGCAAGCCGTTATTTATTCTCCAAGGCGGTAATTGTGTGAATCCGATGACGTTGTCCTGGTTCTCTTCTTTATTTAAAGAATACCGGATTATTGCTCCTGATACGATTGGCCATCCTGGTTATAGTGAGGAAGCGAGTATCTCGACACGGTTTGATAGCTTGGCATTATGGGTATCGGATCTGCTGGATCACTATGATATCGAAAAGAGTGCATTTATCGGCCCATCGTTTGGAGGAGGCATTATTCTCAGACTGGCTACCTATATTCCGGAACGCATCTCGTGTGCTGTATTGGTTGCTCCTGCTGGTCTTGCGGTCAATTCCAAAATTAAAACAGCTCAGGATATCACGTTGCCACTCGTCAAGTATCGCATGACGTCTTCACCATCTTCTTTGCAAAAAATTACGGACAACATGTCGTGCAACTGCATGAAAGAAATGGATAAAAACATTATCGGTAAACTTTTTAAATACGTCAGCATAGATCAGGATCTGCCCAAGCTCACGGAGCGAGAAGAACTGGTGAATTATACGTCACCAACCTTGTTATTGGTAGGAGAGAAGGATGTCTTTTTCCCAGCGGATAAGTGTATTGAGCGAGCTCAAAAGATTATTACGAATGTAGAAGCCATCAAGTATGATACAGGACATTTTCCTTCACAGGACGTATTGGTTCAGATGAACGAGGAAATCGGGCGTTTTTTACAGAATAATTATTAATAAAAGCTGTAAATGAAGGATGGGAAATGTTTTTCTCCAGTTTAATAAAGTAATTACATCCATCTGTCGATACTCTATATAAGAGAATGCTTTTCTTCTATAGAATAGTGTAGATAGGGATTAGCAGTAGAACGAAGAAGGCTTGATATCATTAATATTTAAATATTTCGCGTTAAGGTGTTTCAAATTGCATCATTTGGTTTATATGTATAGTTGGCGATGAATTGCTGACTGGTTAAACCAAGTGATGCATTTACGCGGAAAGTCTTCCGATCGACAAGGTTGAAAAGAGGTCTGTTATGAGAAAAGACAATTGTAAAATGACATTGCAGCGCAATGTGATTATAAATGATACATATCAGGTAAGACAGGTATTAGCCAGCAGTGAGTTGGCTATTGTATATGCAGGGCGAGATCGTAACACAGGTGCAAAAGTAGCCATTAAGGAATTTTTCCCACAGAGAATGGCTGAACGGCAGGCAGACAAGCGAGGGGTGTTCTGCTCTTCGCGTGGATACGGTGGGCAATACCAGGAGTTGCTTGGTGCATTTTTACTCGAAGGTGAACTGTTATCGAAACTGGATCATCCTCATATTGTATCATATTTGGATCATTTTGAAGCGAATGGTACGGGGTATCTCGTTATGGAATACTGCACGGGAATCACATTGACCGAGTATTTAAATGAACATAATCATGCTCTTGATGCTGCCTTCATAACGGAGACGCTGCTTCCACTGGTGGATACATTGGATTACATACATAAGCAAGGCATTCTTCACCGGGATGTGAAACCTTCCAACATTATGGTCATGGAGGATGGTACACCCAAACTTCTGGACTTTGGCTCAGCTACCCGTTGGCCTATGCAATCCGGAGAGAAACAGGTGATATTTACATCGGCAGGTTATTCTCCGCTGGAGTTTTATTCGGAGAAATCTAGTCAGGGACCGATGTCGGACATCTATAGTTTGGCAGCTCTGCTCCATTATTGGACATGCGGGCAACCCCCTATGGACGTGAAACAGCGGTTGTTCCAGGATGAATTGCCATCTGTTCGCTCACATAATGAGTATGTGAATCCTTGGCTCGCTCGTGTTATTCATTGGGGGTTGACGGTTCGTTCTGAGAAACGCTGTGCTTCCTTAGCTTGGGTCAGAAGCTCGCTACGAGTTCAAGCCTGGGTATGGAAAGTGCGCAAGCCAGGTACAGTGGAATGGTCTTTAGCCGAGAATCAACATACGCAGGTCTATGAAGTGGAGTCGAAAAAGCAACATGAGATGGCTTGAGTTATAACACCTCTTTTATAAAATGGTATGCTAGATGAGCATATTCGTACAATAGATTAAACCAAGTCGACTTATAAAAGAGGAGATTTGGTTTTTTTGTTATTTATTATGTTATAGGGAATCGGATGTAATTGAATGACGTTATATTTTATGGAGTTCGTCTCGGAGTGAGCCAGACGATGAATCATGCCGTGATTAACAGCTCCACCTATAGATGAATTTGAAACGAACACCCCAACTCCGATACAATGTTCTCATAGAGTCTGAGAGAATGGATCAAATACGGTGCAGAAATGGAGAAAACCAATATGACTGATTTTATCAACGCTGACGATATTAATGACGTAATTCTGGCTGCGGCAGCAAACGAGCTGGAGCAGATGGTGGACAAAATGTGTGAGCTGATTGGCACGCCTTTGGAACAGACGACAGAACTGGAGCGTCAGGTCATGGCTGCTTTTGGTTTTGGCGCGGTGTATGGCATCACTCATCGGGATCAGCTAGCGGAGCCGCAGGCCCATGCCTTGAGCATTCGGATGCTGATTAAACCGTTTAATTACAGTGAACAGCAGGCGGTTGATTTTGCCGATGATCTGATTCGGGTGGCTTCCGATCGTGAGGTTCATCCGGTGATGAATACGATTATCCAACGTGGGATTGATGGACACCGCCAATTCAATCAGGAAGACGATGAAGGATTGGAACGTAACATTCAGGAGATTTTAACAGCGGTTCAATCGCAAAAATAGACGGTTTTAATAGATGCGGGAGATGATTGTATTGGATCTGATGAAATTAAGCAAGGAACTCTCATACGCTCTGCGACATGCACCATGGGAGTATGAGCTGGAACTGGACGAAGAGGGTTGGGTGGAAATCTCGCAATTGCTGGTGGCTTTACATGAAAGTCCGTACTGGAAGGAAGTCACGCAAGCCGATCTGGAGCAGATGATTCAAGCCTCGGAGAAAAAGAGACATGAAATCCGTTCTGGCCGCATCCGGGCATTGTATGGACATTCGACACCCCATAAGATATCGAAGATATCTGCTGAGCCACCGGAAACCCTGTACCATGGGACCCCGGCACGCGCAGTGCATTCTATTATGGAACATGGCTTACAGCCGCGGCAAAGGCAATATGTACATCTGTCCGCAGATATCGATACGGCCAATCAGGTGGGACGAAGACGGGATGATCAGCCTGTCATTTTGAAAATCAATGCTGCTCAAGCGGCCACAGACGGAATCCTCTTTTATCATGGAAACGAAAATATCTGGCTGGCCGATCATATTCCCGCACGTTATATTCTTGAGCAGTGAGCAGTGACTGGTGAGCAATGAGTGATGAACTGTTGTGGAAAACATAAATACCTATCTCGAATTGCAGCAGTCGCAATGAATGGATTGAATGTGCAGTCTTCCGTTCAAGTTGTATACCGTTGTATTGATCGTTAGCTACACCAAAAAAGGGACGCATCCAACATTTGTTGGTGTGTCCCTTTCTCATATCCAAAACTTACTTGCCTACAATTGCTTTAATACCTTCGCTAAGTGGCTGAGCCGGACGGCCAAGCAATTTCTCTAATGTATCACTCTCTACAGCCAATGCGCCTTCACGGATGGCACTTTGCATATCAACAAGCATCGATACGACAAAGTCCGGTAGACCTGCACCTTTCATGATGTCAGCGTAAGCGGCATCGTCCACGTTTTGCACGTTGATTTCCTGCCCAAGCACTTCACCAACAATGGCAGCCAGTTCAGCTTGCGTGCGTAGTTTGCCGGACAATTCATACACGGTATTCTCATGTCCTTCACCTGCAAGTACAGCTGCAGCAGCATGGGCGTAGTCACTGCGGGTAGCCCAGCCTACTTGGCTGTTGTTGGTGGCATGAACCCAAGGTGCACCTTGCGTAGCGGCTTGCACACTGCCTGCTTCATTTTCCAGGTACCAGTTGTTGCGCAGGAAGGAATACGGTATGCCGGATTCACGAATAGCTTTTTCTGTAGCGCGGTGAACTTCCGCCAGGGAAAGGGTGTTTTTCTCTGCATTCACAACGCTTGTATAAGCGATGAAACCCACGCCTGCGTTCTTGGCAGTGTCAATGGCAGCCTGATGTTGGCGAATACGCGTTTCATTGTCACCATCAGTCGAGATCAGCAACAGACGGTCTACACCAGCGAAAGCTTTCTCCAACGTCTCCGGTTGATCGAAATTACCGTGTCGCACGTCAACGCCTTGAGTGCGGAGTGCTTCCGCTTTCTCTGGATTACGTACACTTACTGCCACATCCTTGGCAGAATTGTTTTTTAACAATGCCTCTACAACCAGTGAACCCAATTGACCTGTTGCGCCAGTAACCAAAATTTTCATTTTCTTTTCCTCCTATAATATGTGTTGTTGGTTGCATATGGATGTAATCAAAGGTGTTATAACAGGTGTGATTACAACGAAAGGGTTAAAAAAAGCTCATAATGAGCTTTGTTATTCAGATACATGAATCTGATCCATCATCTGCTGTATGGTTACACGATTCAAGCGCTGTTCCATGGCTGTCTGAGCCTCAATGAGTTCGGCACGCAAGGTGTGTTCAATCATGTTGCCGACCGGACATTTCGGATTCGGATGTTTGTGAAAGTTAAACAATTCCCCATCCTCCACGACCTCAAGCGCTCGATATACATCAAGAAGGGTAATGTTGGCCGGATCTTTCAACAAGGAAGCACCGCCCACACCGGGTCTGACGTCAATCAGTCCAGCCTGTTTCAACTTGGACATAATCCGCCGAATAATCACGGGATTTGTATTCACACTCTGCGCGATCACATCTCCGGTGCATTCATTGGGCATAACAGCGATCAGGGACAGGGTATGAACCGCAATGGAAAAGCGACTGCTGATTTGTCTCATGGGATAATCACCACCGTTGTAACTATAATAGTTACAAAGCGATCGGATGTCAATTCCTTTATATTATATTTTAATGGATAGTTGCTGTTGTTCTGGAATCGTAGATGATCAAACAGATGATAATTGAACTATCAGCTATGTCAAATAAATGAGTTGTGGTTCTTTTGAAGCGTTAAAAAAGAAGTAGGTTTCAAACCTTTTAATGTAATAATAGGGCTAAATTCCTATTATTTTCAAGTTAAATGGAACTATATGGTTTTCTTGTTTGCGTACAGAAGAAGAAAAATGACAAAAGCTTCGACAAACTAGAAAATTATGTATTAATTGACAAATGTAAAAGCGATTATATAATGTGTTTAACTACAAGATTGTACATTTAGTTACAAATGATTCCAAATAACAAACGGCGGGAGTGGGACAGGCATGTGGTTTTTGGTTCTATGGTTGTTAGGTCTAATTTCAGGGGGAGTACACCTATATGTGTTAGGTTTTCCCGGGGAAATGAGCGAGATTAGCAGGGTGTTGCTGCTTCATCAGTTTGTGGTTACGTTTGGATTGGTTGGAGTGATTGGTTATGTTGTCAACATTGCCAGAGCGGATCAGACAGCCAAAATGTTAGGATGGCCTGGTGGACCATTTCAGGTTAAATACGGTTTTTCCCAGGTAGGGCTTGGAGTTATGGGGATTATGGCCATCTGGTTCCAGGGGAACTTTTGGGTTGGTGTATTGGTAACGATGTACATATACGGATTAAGTGGTCTTTGGTCACATACTTATGTCATGATTAAAAATCGCAAGGCAGATGGAGACAGTATCGGGAATCTCATTATGGATGTGGTGTATCAAACGTTTATCACGGTTCTCTCCGTATTGGCTGGTGGAATCTGGGTAATGCACTAAGCTGTAACTGATTTTTTGCCTTACACAGCTTGAATCTCAATTAAACGATGAGGTGTGGTCGTGATGGTACAAAAAACCGTTGAACTTTCCGAAACACAAAAGGGAATCTATTTTGATTGTCAGGTGAATGATCCCACTTCGTATAACATCTCAGCTTCAATGCAATTTGATCATCTTCAAATGGAGATATTTCGCCAATCCATCGAATTGCTTATGTATGAGCAAGTGGTGCTGCGTACTCGGATTGAGATTCAAAATGATGTACCCGTGTTATCCGTTCATGAAGATATGGATTATTCACTTGCCTTGTGGGACCTAAGTAGCGAGAATCAGGAGAATCCAAAGGAACAACAGTTAGAAGCACTGGTGGATGAATGCATCGGGACACCTTTTGAGCTGGAGAAAGGTCCTCTGTTCCGTATAATGATTGTTCAGATGGATAAAAGCCGATATATTCTGACCTTATGTATTCATCATTTAATATGTGATGGCATGTCGCTTGAACTGATGAAAAACAAACTTATTCAGTCATATACGTGTCTTCTTGAAGATCAGCCTGTGGATGTCAAGCTGGATGAAGGATTCATCTCTTATGTTGAGGCAGAGAACAAGAAACTGCACGAAAACAAGTACTCCAAAGAGCGGGAATATTGGTTAAACAAAATGAAGGGAGCGGAACCTCTTTCTCTAAAGCACGACTTTCCAGCAGGTTCTGTACAAGAAGGAATTGGTCATGAACTGCGATTTGATATTTCGGAATCGTTAATGGCTGATATTACACAGATGTCCAAAGATAATGAAGTAACCGTTTTTATGTTCTTTATGGGTGCCTTTGGCATTCTTATGAGTAAATATGTCGGTACAGACGATATCACCTTTGCCTCCCCATATTCTCATCGTCCCGGTATGGACTTGGAAGAAACGATTGGATGTTTTGTCCATATGTTGCCTATGCGATTCCATATTGACCTCGAATCAACTCTAAAACCTCTGCTGCAACAAGTAGCCACAACCTGGATGGATACGTACAGGAACATCGGATATCCCAATAACCTCATTGTCAGAGACAGCATGTTACAGGCTCAACCCGGATCACCATCGTTGTTTGATATCTCCTTTGTTTATGATTCCTATGAGGAAGATATGCTCGGAACTCGTATTCTGGATCAGGATAAGGTTACGTTCCCAGGAGATTTGATGGTGGTGTTGAGTCGTTTACCGCAAGGTGCTCAGTTGAAGCTGCAATATAAACCGAGCTTGTTCCGTGAAGATTCAATGGAGCGAATGGGCCAACGATTTCTATATTTGCTGAATCAACTAGTAACCAATTCTGAGCAAAAAATCAGGGAGTTCAGCCTCCTGATGCAGGATGAGAAAGAAAACCTACTGTACCGATTCAATCAAACTTCTTATTTTCCCTACACTCCACAACATATTATGGATATATTTCACGATAAAGTAGCACGTTTCCCGGAGCGGGTAGCTCTAATGGAAGGGAAGCAGCAGCAGACCTATGCGCAGGTCAACGCAAAAGCGAATCAATTGGCTAGGCAGATCGTTGCGAGTAAAAAAAGTGATAACGCAGCAGTTGGCGTGCAGATGCCACGTTCCTCGGATATGGTCATTGCCCTATTGGCTGTATTAAAAGCCGGATGTGCTTTTGTACCTGTAGACCCTTCCTATCCTTTGTCCAGAAAGGCCTATATTATATCGGATGCAGACATATCCGTAGTGCTGGCTATGCAGCCCGAAAAAGATGACGAGACTCTGGATGTCCAGTACATCTACGTTGAGGGCGATCAGGCCTATACGGGGGATGTCTCAAACCTCGAAGAGGCGCTGAATCCGCATAGCCTTGCCTATATCATGTACACGTCCGGATCAACAGGCAAGCCAAAAGGAGTCATGGTTGAAAATCATAGCGTAGTCAATACACTGCTTGATCTGGAGCGTCGTTTTCCAATGCAGGCGCAGGATGTTTACTTGCTGAAAACGGCATATACCTTTGATGTTTCGGCCACGGAACTTTTCGGCTGGTTCATGGGTGAAGGCGCACTAAGTATTCTTGAGTCTGGAGCAGAAAAAGACCCTGCTCGTATTGTGTCTACGGTGGCATCACATAAGGTTACGCACATCAACTTTGTTCCAACGCTATTCCGTCTTTTTCTGGAAACGATGGAGCTTCGCTCCGATCTGTCAGCATTGGACACGCTGAGATGGATGTTTGTTGGCGGAGAGGCAGTCACGCCAGACATCATTGAGAAATTTAACAGGTTAGGCATTAAAGCAAGTCTTGAAAATGTTTATGGTCCAACCGAATGCACCATATGGGTTTCTCATTATCGATTAAGCCATTACGAAGGCTTGGGCAATGTACCGATTGGCTACCCGCTCAATGAGTCCAGATGGTATGTCGTCGGAAATCATGATGAGCTTCAGCCGTTAGGTATTCCAGGGGAGCTTTGTCTTAGTGGTGTTGGGCTTGCACGTGGATATCTGAATCTGGAACAGATGACCCGAGAGAAGTTTGTCCCTAATCCTTTCTTTCAAGAAGGACAGGACGCAGAGCATTTCAGGTACATGTACCGCACAGGGGATCTGGTACGTTCACTCCCAAGCGGTACGATCGAATATCTGGGACGCATTGATTTCCAGGTTAAAATTCAGGGTGCCAGACTGGAGACAGGCGAAATTGAGAATACCCTGTCATCCTATCCGGGTGTCATCCAGACCGTGGTAGTCATGAAATCATTTGAAGGTAGGTCCGGCTTGCTGTATGCCTACTATCTGTCAGAGCAGGAGCTGCCTTCTGTCGAATTGAGAGAGCACCTGTCTCGTTTGTTACCGGCATATATGATACCATCCGTTTTTGTACATAAATCCGAATTTCCATTGAATAGCAGTGGGAAGATTGACCGGAAGGCACTCATGGCAGATATCACGCATGCTCACGCTTCCAGTACGTTCTATACCGCTCCGTCTTCTGAGCTTGAGAGGATTATAGCCGAAGTGTGGGCCGAAGTGCTCGGTGTTGAGAGAGTAGGGCGCGATGACCATTTCTTTGAATTGGGCGGAAATTCATTTTCTGTCATTCAGGCTCACAATAAACTAAAACATTATACCGATGTGGAGTTCCCTGTGCCTCGTTTTTTCGAATGCCCGACATTGCGTCAATTTGCAGCGCTGGGACCGAAAGATGAGGGAGTTCGGATACCGACTGAAAGGGAACAATTGTTTCAACGAAAAGACGGCATTATGCGTGAGGACATTGCAATTGTGGGCATGGCGGTGAATGTGCCGGGCGCGGAGGATATAAGGGAGTTCTGGAGTAACCTTGTTGAACGGCGGGAAAGCATTCACTTTTATAGTGATGATGAATTGAGGGAGCTTGGTGTGGAAGAAGCGATGCTGCGTTCATCTCGTTATGTCAAGGCAAAAGGACGTGCCAACGGCATCGATGAGTTTGACGCAGGGTTCTTTGACTATACTCCCGGTGAAGCCAAAATGATGTCTCCCCAATTCAGACTTTTGTATCAGGGAATATGGGAAGCGCTGGAGGATGCAGGCTGCAGACCGGATGAAGCGGGTAAGGTGGGTGTGTTCCTTGGCGGGTCCGATGACTTCGAATGGTACCGTCAAGTGCTTTTTAACGATGCTAACTATAGCAGTAAATACGAAGCATTTACCCTCAGCACCAATCATTTTCTCGCTACCCGAATGGCTTATAAGCTGAACTTAAAAGGGCCAGCCTATACCGCTCTGACGGGATGTTCTACTTCATTGGTTACACCTCATCTGGCATGTCAATCTTTGATCGTTGGAGAATGTGATGTGGCCGTGGCTGGTGGAATTACCGTGGAGTTGCCCAATGAAGGGGGTTACATATTTGAGGATGGCATGATGTTCTCCACAGATGGACACTGTCGTCCATTTGATGCGGCAGCCAGTGGAACCGTCTTCTCCAATGGTATGGGAATTGTGGTGCTGAAGCGGGTAACCGATGCTCTGCGGGATGGAGATCATATCTACGGGGTCATCAAAGGCTCAGCAATTAACAATGACGGACAAGAGAAACTCAGTTTTCTTGCTCCTAGCGTAAGCGGACAGGCTGAAGTCATTCAGGATGCTTATAAGGTAGCCGGAGTAGACCCGGAAACGGTGAGTTATATCGAAGCACATGGTACGGGAACGTTGCTTGGTGATCCAATTGAAGTAAACTCGTTAACTCGGGCCTTTGCTTCCGACCAAAAGCAATTTTGTTATCTGGGTTCGGTCAAAGGCAATGTGGGACATATGGATACTGCCGCAGGTGTGGTTGGTTTAATCAAGGTAGCGCTCAGTCTTGGACAAGGTTATATCCCTGGAACAGCGAATTATGAGCAGCCTAATCCCAAAATTGATTTTTTGAATACGCCTTTTAAAGTTAATGCACAAGGGGTGGACTGGAAACAGGGCAATGTTGGAGTCATGCGCGCAGGAATCAATTCATTTGGTGTGGGGGGCACGAATGCTCACATGGTATTGGAGGAGGCTCCCGAGATGGAGAAGTGCAGTCCGGATGATGACGTAAATATATTGCTTTTTTCCGCCAAAACGGAGTACTCGCTGAACCGCACCGCTGAACGGATTATGGAACATCTGACTCAGCAGCCGAATCAATCTGTATCGAACGCAGCGTGGACCTTGCAGTCAGGTAGATCTGTTTTTGCGTATCGTAAGGCACTCATTCTGGATAAGACATGGAAGGATAATCCGGACAAGCTGATACAGCAGCTGGGGAAAGCACGGGTATACCATTCGGCTCAAGGCACTCGTCCCGTATACTTTATGTTCCCCGGACAGGGCAGTCAGTATCAGGGAATGGGTGCAGAACTATACAGATCTACAGAACAAGCAGGCCTAGCTCCAATCTTCAGAAGTTATATTCAGGAAATATTGGACCTTCTGCCTGCGGAAGAACGAGAAGATATGCTGTCCGTTGTATACGGGGATCAGCAGCCTGAGCGAATAAACCAGACAGAGTACAGCCAATTCGCACTGTTCATGACAAGTTATGCGCTGGCCAAGTCGCTGCTGGATCTGGGCATCAAGCCAGATGGCATGATCGGGCACAGCATTGGTGAGTTGGCTGCCGCAGCTGTAGCGGGTGTATTCGAACTTGGAGATGCTGTCAAGTTAGTTCGACTTCGCGGACGTCTGATGCAACAACAACAACCCGGGGTTATGCTTGCCATTATGGCGGATGCACAGCAGGTGAAGTCACAACTGGAGGAAGACATGTGGCTTTCCCTGGTGAATACTACAGGTTCCAGCGTGGTTGGTGGGACAGCTGAAGCCATTTCAAGGATGGAAGCCAAGGCTGAAGGACTGGGCTGGAAGTGCATTCGTGTGAAGACTTCCCATGCATTCCATACGCCAATGATGAGTCAGGCCGCCGAGGAATTTAGACGTTATTTAGCAGAGCATTCACTTCATACGCCACAGATCCCATTACTGTCCAATACCAGTGGAACATGGGCGCTTGGCGATGAAATCACACAACCTGACTATTGGTCCCGTCATATTTTACAGCCGGTGTTGTTTGAATCAAACCTGGCTGAAGTGTTAAAGGATGAGCGGGCTGTATTAATTGAAGTAGGTGCAGGACGAACGCTAAGCTCCTTTGCCAGACAGCACAGTCTATCAAGAGATTCCCAGACGGTACTGAATATGCTACGTCACGTAAGGGAGACGGAGCAGGACAGTATCTATGTGAACCGCAGACTTGCGGAGTTATGGTGCGAAGGCATTGAACCGGACTGGAAGGTGCTCAAAGGGCTGGCGGTACGGCGCAAATGCTCTCTGCCTACTTATGTTTTCAACAAACAATCCTATCCTGTCAGTGTTTCTCTATCTGGTTCATCAGCAGTGGAAGGAATGGGTACCGGGGATGCTAGGCAGCATGCAGATCAGGGTAAGGGAAGTGGCTCTACTCTAGTAAAAGGGACAGTTTATACTGGTGGTTCAGACCAACTGAAACAGATTGTCCTGAACGCATATCGAACGATTTTTGGCATCGATGATCTAGATGAAGAGGTTAATTTCTTTGCGGTCGGAGGAGATTCTCTCAAAGCAGTCAGCTTGTCTGCATGGATCCGGTCTCATTTAGGAATTCAGCCTGAGGTAGCAGATGTTTTCAATCATTCAACGCCTATTCAACTGGCGGAGCATCTCTATGTCATGGCGAAACCAAAAGTAGACCAACAGACAATTCAATCTGCACCCACTATGGATGCGTATCCAATCTCTTCTGCACAGATGCGTATGTTCACACAAGCGATGCTTGATCCAGGCAATACGGCCTACAACCTGCCGTCTGCAACCATTATTGAAGGTGAATTGGACCCTATAAGAGTTGAGGTTGCTTTGCAGAAGTTGATGCAGCATCATGAGGCGCTCAGAACATGGTTTGAGATACGGGGCGTTAAGATCGTTCAGATTATCCAACCTTCAGTTCGCTTAAGTATGGTCTACGCAGAGCAGCATGTGGCAGATGATCAAGAGTTGCCTGCGATGATCGAGACATTAATTCGTCCTTTTGATCTGGGGAGTGCTCCGCTTATGCGGGTTGAACTGATTAAGATAGGCGAGCGCAAGCATCTGTTATTCTTTGATATTCACCATATTATCGCGGATGGTACATCTGTCGAAATCATCACTCGTGACTTCAATGATTTATATTTTGGCAAAGAGCATGCAGTCCGATTGCAGTACAAAGATTACGCGGTATGGCAGCAGCAGCGTCTCGCTTCAAATGAATACAATTCACATCAAACATACTGGCTGGACCATCTTGGTCCTTCTTTACCTGTGCTGGAGCTCCCACTTGACCATGAGCGTCCATCACAGCGATCCATGCAAGGGGGACGTCTCCATTTCACGTTGAGTCGTTCGTTAACACAACACTTGCACGAGCTGGCTTCCTCATCGGAAGCATCCATGTATATGGTAATGCTAAGTGTGTGGAATCTTCTTCTTGCACACCGCTCAGGTCAGCAGGACATTGTGGTAGGAACGCCTGTTGCAGGAAGGATGCAAGAGGAGTGGAAAGAGACGGTAGGCATGTTTGTCAATATGATTGCGATGCGGAATTTTCCAACGTTTGATCGTACGTACACTGATTTTTTAAGCGAACTCAAACAACATACACTGGATGCTTTTGCGTATCAGGAGTATCCGTTTAATGAGCTTGTGGCACAACTGGGCGTGACACGTGAGTTGAACCGAAATCCGGTATTTGATGTTTGTTTTGATTATCAGAACATGGATTTGCATGGACTTGAACTTCATGGTTTGCAATTCAGTTCTTTTCCGGTGGAGACGGGTACGTCTACTTATGATCTGTTAATGACCTGTCAAGAAAACAGGGAGAAACAGGTGATTGAAGGATATATCGAATACTCGATGGATCTGTTCCGCCGGGACACAGTTGAAGGTATGATGCAGGAGTTTATCGGACTCTGCCAAGAGGTTGTACAACAGCCCAATCTGTCTCTGAGCGAACTGTTTGAGAGAAACGAGCGTTCTCATGAGCACCCAGTCCATCTGCTTGCTGGTCCACGTCTGGATTACACTCCTGCGGTGGGTCTGCATCAGCTGTTCGAGCTGCAGGCAGAACACACACCGGACAAGAAAGCTCTCCTTGTATCATCCGGAGCCTCTTTTACCTACAGGGAGCTTAATGAAAAAGCTAATACGCTGGCTTGGAAGCTGATTGATCAAGGTGTGCGCCGGGATGAACCTGTAGGCATATTGTCCAGACGAGATGAATCGTTGATCATTATGCTATTGGCAGTGCTGAAAGCTGGGGCGGCTTATGTGCCTCTGGACCCTGCTTTTCCGCCGCAGCGCATCGTGAATATGATTGAAGACAGCCGAATGAACGTATTGCTGTGTACGCCTGATGAAGAAGGCACAGTGACTTTTAACGGAGAGCGATTCGTGTATGATCCAACTGCCCAGGATGTGCGCTCATCCGTTAACCCGGACATAAGCTTCCTGTCTTCGGACCTGTCCTGTGTGATTTTTACCTCAGGATCAACGGGGCGTCCCAAAGGGGTCATGATTACTCATGAGGCGATGGTCAATTTTGTTGAGGACATCAGGCACCGACATATTTTTGCACATGAGACAGATCGCATCATCAGTGTAACGACCATATCTTTTGATATTTTCGGATTTGAAGTGTGGACACCATTATGCACCGGATATTCGCTGTATCTGGCCAATGAGCAGGAGCAGCTTGACCCGGCTCTTGCTTCACGTCGAATACGTGAACATGGTATTACGCACATTCTTAGCACGGTCTCACGCATTAAGGCATTTGTCGAAAATCCGGAATTCGCTCAAGCGCTGGGCAATCTGCGGTGTGTTCTTACCGGAGGGGAAAATGTCCCTGTGGGACTCCTCACCGATCTGAAGCGGCTTACGCCCGCTAGAGTCTTTAACATGTATGGACCAACGGAAACTACGATCTGGTCAACGACCAAAGAATTGAATGACACAGCCGCGATTACCATTGGCAAGCCCATTACCAATACAGAGATTTATATTCTGAATGATGAAGGTGAAATACTGCCACCTGGAAGTTATGGAGAGCTGTGCATTGCAGGAAAAGGATTATCCCGCGGTTATCTGCACAATGCAGCTGAGACCGATGCCCGATTCATTGCAAACCCCAATGTTTTGGGAGGCCGTTTGTACCGAACTGGCGATCTGGCCCGTATACTGCCGGATGGGGATGTTGAGTTAATGGGACGGTTAGATCAGCAGGTGAAGATTCGGGGCTACCGGATTGAACTGAACGAGATTGAGCAGGCAGCGATGAATTATGAACGTGTAAGAGAAGCTGTCGTTAAGGTAGAAGGGGCCGAGCAACATTCATTGCAATTAATCCTTTTCTACAGTCTGAAGCCTGGGATTGGGCCTTCCGTTATGGGAGATGAAGACGTACAGCTTCGGACCTGGTTAAAGCAGCGGCTTCCACAGTACATGATGCCTTCTCGCTTGATTCGTCTGGAAAATCTGCCTGTGCTGCCTAATGGCAAGCTGAATCGCAATGCCCTTCGTCTGGCTGATTTTGAAACGGGAGAGAATGCTAATCCGGCTCTGGTTTATGGCTCATCGATTCAAGGAATGGAGCGGGCAAAAGTTGATCTGGAGCAGATGCTCATTGCAGCGTGGAAGGAAATATTGAATCTGGATACGGTTAATATCCATGATCACTTTTTTGACATCGGAGGCAACTCGCTGGGGCTTATTCTGATCAATAATCGGCTGAATGCCTATCTGGATAAAAGCGTTCCGCTGGTGCAACTGTTTGAGCATTCCTCCATTGCATCACTTGTTAATCATCTGGTGGCTGAGCAGATGCTGCCGACAGTTACACAACAGGTACAAGAGGAGAGCGGACATATCGCTTCGACTGGATATCCTGTTACGAACCCGGACCCGACAACAGCTCCAAAAGAGTATGTGAGGAGCACAGTTGAACACAGCAAAGTGGAACAGAGAAGACCAGATCAGGGCAGACCGGAACAGAGTATCCCGTTTGCTTCAGAACACAGTAGCAGAATTTCTTCTTCGTCGGATATCGCAGTCATTGGCATGGCAGGGCATTTTCCCGGCTCAAGAAATATTGAGGAGTTCTGGGATAACCTAATGGCAGGTAAGGACGGTATTACCCGTCTGAATGAGGAGGATCTAACCGCTGCGGGTGTACGACCGGAAGACTTCAAACATCCTGATTATGTACGGGCCAAAGGTGTACTGCAAGATACTGAGTATTTTGACTCCGGATTTTTCGAATATCCGCATCAGGAATCCAACATGATGGATCCGCAAATACGGCTGCTGCATCAGTGCTCATGGGAGGCGCTTGAGCATGCCGGGTGTGATCCTTACAGTTATGAGGGAGCTATAGGATTGTTTGCCGGAAGTGGACTGAGCTTACCATGGATGGTGCAATTTCTAGGTCGCTCCGGTAATTTGCTACAGGCTTTTGAAGCTATGACTTTAAATGAAAAGGACTATATTACAACTCGAGTATCTCACAAATTAAATCTGAGAGGGCCAAGTATGGCCGTACAGACCGCATGTTCGACTTCTTTGGTCGCAATCCACCAAGCTGCTGAATCGCTGATTCGGGGGGAGTGTGATGTGGCACTTGCGGGAGGTGTCTCTATCTCCTATCCGCTCAAAGAAGGTTATCACTGGCATGAAGGCATGATTTATTCAAAGGATGGTCATTGCAGAACGTTTGATGAGCAGGCATCTGGTACTGTGTCTGGTAATGGATGTGGAATGGTTGTGCTCAAGTCACTCCGCGACGCGCAGAGAGATGGAGATCATATCTATGCAGTCATTAAAGGTTCAGCGATTAATAATGATGGCATGGACAAAATTGGATATACGGCACCGAGTGTGGCCGGGCAGGTCAAGGTTATTCAATCTGCCCTGCATCGTTCGGGAGTGTCTCCAAAAGAGATTTCCTATCTGGAGGCGCATGGAACAGGAACCAAACTGGGGGACCCGATTGAAATCGAAGCGCTCAGGCAGTCATGGGGAACAGATCGTAGAAATTATTGTGCTCTAGGTTCTGTGAAAGCCAATATTGGGCATCTTGATGCGGCAGCAGGTGTCGCCGGTTTTATTAAAACCGTACTGACGCTTTATCACCGGGTGGTTCCGCCACAGATTCACATGAATCGGACGAATCCGATGTTGGAGCTGGAGCATAGTCCCTTCTATATCAACAGGGAGCCACAGCCATTAGAAGACGCGAAGCGCATCCTGCGAGCAGGTGTCAGTTCGTTTGGGATCGGGGGGACCAATGCTCACGTCATTCTGGAGCAGCCGCCCGTCCAAGAGAGCCAAGCCAATTATGAGTCTTTGCTTCTGCTGCCCTTCTCGGCCAAGAGTGAATCTGCGCTGGAACGCACGTACGATTCGGTTCTACAGGCGATCCATGCATTGCCGGAGCAGTTGCCCAATGCTGCGTGGACGCTACAGAAGGGAAGAAGCAGATTCATTCATCGTAAAGCACTAATCGTTGTAGACGGTTATATTCCGCCAAGCGAGCAATCTGTGGAGTTTGAGACACAGGCAAGTGTGATAAATGGGAAGCCTAAGGTCATGTTTTATCTCAGCGGAAATGCAAGTTGGGAAGCGCGCAAGATTCGGGAACTATATGCTTCTGTGTATCGCAGCCAGGTCTCAGAGATATTCAAACAGCACTTTGAAGAGATACTGAACCTCTTTGAGTCCAAGGAACAGTATGCCATCCGCCAAGGCATAGGGCGATCGTTAACCGATTCAAGGCTTGAGCGCATGCAGTGCTTTGTTGTGCAATATGCTCTTTATAAAACCGTGATGCAGCTTGGTGTCAAGCCAGATGCTGTCTGTGGACAAGGCGTTGGCGAACTCGTGGGGTTGGTTATTAGTGATGCACTTGATCCAGTACATGCCGTGGGGCTTCTATACAATCTGGAGCATTGGTCACTAGAAGAAGGAGCATTGTCAGATGCTTTGACAGGAAGGATGACAGATGCAACTGTAACAGACCTTGCGTCGAGTATTGCACCACTGTTATCTCCAAATTTCCTGTTTACGCTGCTAAATCGCAAGACGCTTTCTGAATCTGCTGGGCATACGCTGTGGATCGTTTCGAATCAGCTGCAGGATACAGAACAAATAGCCCCGGATTCATTTTCAGAGCCAAACATCATTGCTCTTACTGGAGATCGTCAGAGCTTGCTTGAGGCAGACGTGTATTTAATGAAAGTACTTGCTTTTTGCTGGTGCTCTGGCATGGAGCTGGATTGGGAACAGTTAAACGGAACGGGGCGTAGGCAAAAAATCTCCCTGCCGACGTATTCCTTTGACCCCATTGTTCATCAACATGATGTTGCGTTGTATCAGCTTGCAGGTATGTCGCAGGTTGCAGCGGGTTCTATCGCAGCATTAGACCAATCTCCATACGGGAAAGTCAGGGTTCAACGGACTGATGATGAGATAAGGCATGTATTATCGCAATTGTGGCAGGAGTTGCTTGGTAATGGAGCAGTCGGCCTTGAAGATGATTTCTTTGAGCTTGGAGGTCATTCATTAAAAGCGATTTCCTTGGCGTCGAGGATTAAAGAAATGTTTGGATTAAATTTGGGGCTGGAAGAGGTTTTTGATCATTCTGTATTTGAACACATGGTTCAATGGATTGCTGAACATCAGGCTACAAGTGACTCTGATTCAGTGGACCCAATCTTGCCTGTAACTAAGAAAGAGAAATACAAGACCACTTCTGCACAGCGAAGAATGTATGTGGTGCATGAGTGGATGAAAGGTGAGAGTACGGCATACAATCTCGCCAGCTCTTATAGGGTAAGGGGAAAACTTGACCCTACGCAATTCAGAGTAATAATGGATGCACTGGTAGAGAGACATGAAGCATTCCGTACCAGATTTGAAATGATTGACGGTGAGCTTTTCCAGGTTGTCGAGGATCAGGTTCCAAGCGTGGTGGAGTTGCTGGAATTAGAAACGGCAGGGTTAGAGCAGGTCATGGAATGGATCAAGCCTTTTGATCTGACCAGCGCACCATTGGTTCGTGTTAAGCTCATTCGCCTTTCTCAAGAGGAACACATCTTATTCATCGACATGCATCATATCATTTCGGATCAGAGTTCCATTGCGATCCTGATGCAGGATTTTGCACGCATGTACAGAGGAGAAACATTGCAATCTCTTGACATCCAGTATAAGGATTATGCGGAATGGCGTGATGAAGTTGCGTCACATGGACAATCTGTTGAAGACGCCGAGTTTTGGATACGGGAATTCGAGGACATGCCTGCCCCGGTTGAATTGCTAACAGACTTCCCGAGACATTGCGCGTCATCTTACAGCGGAGACAGATGTTCCATTGAACTTGGTGAGTCGTTAAGCACACAGGTCAATGACTTCTGTACTCAACAAGGGCTTACACCCTATATGTTGTTCATGGCAACTTTGAATCTATTAATCTGGAAGTATACGGGTCAAGACGACTTGGTCGTAGGTACAGCGGTTGCGGGGCGCGAGAAGCCAGAACTCAATAACGTTATGGGTATGTTCGTGAACATGCTTGCCATTCGCACCAGCATGGACAGAGAATGGTCCACAGAGACGTATTTGAATGAGATGCGTGGCAAGCTGTTATCCTGTTATGAGCATCAGCATTATCCTTATGAAGCACTAGTGGAACAACTTGGTCTATTCGGTGATTTAAGCCGCAACCCCCTATTTGATGTGGTGCTAAATTACATTAATATGGGAACCGATGATCCTGAAGCCGGGGAACTGATGCTTGAACCATGGGTCGAAGGTAAGGTGGATGCCAAATTTGATCTGACTTGGACACTGGTCGAGCATAAGCAATGTTACACGGTTGAACTTGACTATCGCTCAGATTTGTTTAAAGCGGAGTCCATGGAACTGATGCTGGATAAATTCCGGTATATCCTGTCTCAGATCGTAACAGGGGATAATGAACGAATTGGTCAGATTAAGCTCACTACACCGGAGGAAGAGGAATGGCTGCTGTACGGAGTCAACGATAATGCCGCCCAGTATCCGCGAGATGCGACCATTTCCCAATTGTTCGAGGAACAAGTTCATGTGCATGCACAGAAGACAGCATTGGTCTGGGAAGACGGTGAATGGAGCTATGCGGATCTGTATGAACGTGTTCAGTCGCTGGCGTTCAGATTGCTTGGACAAGGGGTGAAATCAGGCTCTAGTATTGCTCTGATTCTGGACCGTGGACCGATCCAGATGATCAGTATTCTTGCTACACTCCAAGTGGGCTGCAGTTATGTCCCGATCGACCCGGCTTCGCCGCCATCGAGAATTGAATTTATTTTGCAAGATTGCGATGCGGCTGTGTTATTGACTGAAACGGCTTATGCCTCCACATGGCAATCTGTAGTTCCTTGTATCGTGCCGGCAGATGAACTCGCAGCATTTGATTCAGGCGACATGCAGAAGCCCGTTGAACATATGAACAAGACTGCTCTTGACCCGGCTTATATCATTTATACATCAGGGTCAACAGGAACCCCGAAAGGGACCGTGATGAGTCATCGCAATGTGACCAAAGTCATGAAAAATAGTAATTTTGTCACCGTCGTGCCAGAGGATCGTATCCTGCAAATTTCTAACTATGCGTTTGACGGTTCCATTTTCGATATTTTTGCTTCATTAATAAATGGCGCTACTCTTGTATTAATCTCAAAAGAGACCATTTTGGATATGGCTCGTTTGGCGGATGTCATACAACAGCAACGGATTTCAGTATTTTATATTCCGACATCCTTGTTTAATATGCTGGTGGATTGGGATGCTGATTGCTTGAAGAATGTGCGTAGAGTGATGTTTGGTGGTGAAGCTGCATCGGTGAGTCATGCCAACAAAGCGCTTGCATGCGTGGGGCCGGGCAGGCTGTTAAATGGATATGGGCCAACGGAAGCAACCTTTTTTGCCTCCTACCACTTATTACAGCAAACAGAGCCTTATAATGGCTCACTGCCCATAGGTTACCCCCTGTCTAACACAGCCTTGTATGTTCTGGATGATGCGCTGAAGCCTGTGCCACCTAATGTTCCAGGTGAACTGTATATCAGTGGGGATGCGGTGGGTATTGGATATCTTAACCGTGAGGATCTTACCCGAAAACACTTTCTTGATGATCCCTTCCGCAAGGGAGAACGAATGTATCGGACAGGTGACATCGTTAAACGTCTGATTGACGGCAGTCTGATTTTTATTGAACGTTCGGATTTCCAGGTCAAAATTAGAGGTTTCCGCATTGAGTTATCGGAGATAGGCAATTGTATGGAGCGTCTTTCGGGAGTTCGTGATGCCTTTGTCATGACAGTTACAGAACCATCAGGAAGTCTATACATTGCCGCTTTTTATACAACCGATACTGGAGCAGATGCTGAGTATATTCGAAGAGAACTTCACCAGCAGCTGCCAGAGTACATGGTGCCTGCACGAATTATTCGAATGGATCATCTTCCGATTAATGCCAATGGCAAAGTGGACCGAAGGGCATTGTCCGAGCATTTGGTTGAAGAGCAGCAGCCGTCTCTGGAAGTGAGTTCACCTCGGACAAAAACGGAGCGTGTCATTCTTGCCGCCATGCGACAGATCTTGGGTAATCCGGGCATTGGTGTGGAAGATCACTTCTTTCAAAATGGGGGGCATTCGCTCAAAGCGATTGCATTCACTCAAATTTTGGCAAAAGAAGGAATTGCCATCAATGTGAACGAATTATTCCAATATCCGACAGTTAGAGGACTTGCCAAATTGGTAGATATTAATCCTCCGGCGTCAGTTTGGTCCGAAGATAGCCTGCATATTCAGTCCCCGATAGTCATACCACAGGACATAACACTTCATGAGAAACAACTGGACAGCCTGGTCCTGCATGTCTTAAACAGCTGCAATCAGGTTTCATCTTTTATGGCGGGCATGACCCCTATGGGTCAATTCCCACTATCTCCAATTCAACAAGCACATTCTTCTACGACTTCACGAGCAAGCGGATTTACAACAACGCTGGAAGGCGAATTGAATGAACAAGCTGTAAAACACCTGATTCTTGGGGTTATATCCCGGCATCAGTTGCTGCACAGCATGATATATGAGGAAGAACAATTGTATTGGCATCCATGTGATATGTCGTTAGCGGCGGACATGCTGCAACAGCTTATCCCATATCTTGATATTCGTCATTATGCTCCGGCTACGATTGAGCAGTTGGAGTACAAACTGGTTCAGTCTCTGTTACACAAAACGTATACGTTGAAGGAACTACCTTGGCGTCTGTGTATTTTGCGTACAGGAGCCACAGAGCATAAGTTGATTTGGAGTTTTGATCACCTTGCGTTTGATGGTATGAGTGCCCAGATCATCAAGCAGCAACTTGAGTCGAAGGCATTATATAGACCGCAAGGTATAGAGATCGAGAGTGATCTTCTGTACCAAGTACGAAATTATGAGGATTATGTAAATTTTCTGTCTCAAGGCCCCAAAGGGGTATCAGAAGATGAAATAGAGAAACAATTTTCACTTCAAGCATGGAATAGATGTAACACCATCGTCATGAACAAGTTGAAGGAAACAGAAACATTGTCGCCTTCAGCGATGACTGCCGAGTTGTCCCTTGCAGGGAAGGAGCCTGCAGATGTGTGGTGGACATGCTTTGAAACTTTTGCCAACATCATTGCGGCTTATCTGAACATAAGCCAATTGCCAATAGCCCTGGTGCATTACGGAAGGGAGTATGGCGAAGAATCCTACTATGATTATGTGGGAGAATTCCTAGATCTAATTCCAGTGCTGGTAGACAGTGAATTCACACAGGAAGATCTGTTGGAACGTCTGGAATTTACGAAGCAACACAGCATTAACTTTATGGCACTTACACATGATTCTTCCCTCTCGGCACAATATGATGGCATACAGGAACAATTGGGAACTGCCTACAGGCAAGCAGAACAGGAGCCGCGTCAGATGATTCTGTTTAATTATCAAGGCTTCATCTCCAGTAGCGAAGCGATCCCAATGTCGTCTCAGTCGTCGGATGACCAAGATTCGAATTCGGGACTCGCCCAATTCGAATGGGTTATTCGCTACGACGAAGAGTGTCTGTACGTACAACTGGCCTGTCAGGCTGGTCTGGACATCAAACGTATGAAACAGCTGATTGATGACAAGCTTGGTAGCGATGTGAGAGTGGTAGTTCACAATGAGGCAATGGAGGTGCAACATGTCCAGTAAATCCATACAGCGAGGACCCGAGCTGATTGTGCCAGAACATTATTCAACAGTGGCTGAGATGCTAATCTACATTGCAGATACTCATCCAGAAAAGGGAATGACCTATATCAGCTCTTCAGGTGACGAACAGTTTGAAGCATATCCTGAATTACTGATGCAGGCGCGCAAGTACCTGCAGTCTCTTCAGGAGCAAGGCATTCAACAAGGACAGGTCGTTATTTTGGAAGTTGACCAGTCACAGGAATTTTACCGTACATTTTGGGCTTGTATGCTGGGGGGCATTATTGTCGCCCCGGTTAGTCCTCCGGCTGCCTGGGAACCAGGCTCAGCCGGTCTGGAGAAATTCACGAAAGTGTGGGAGGTACTCGGGCGTCCAGTCGTTATCGTCGAGGAAGCCTACATGCCCAAGTATAAGCAGCTTGGGGAAAGTCCGGTATTCAAAGGTCTTATGTTGATTAGCGTGAACCAGCTTCAAGCAGGCCAGCAGATGGCTGATCTATGCCCAACCTCTCCTGATGACATTGTGTTCCTGCAATTCTCATCAGGAAGCACGGGAATTCCCAAAGGTGTGCAGTTAACCAATCACAATATTATCGCCAACAGTATTGCATGCAAGACTTTTCTTGGAGCTGAAGAAGGAGATAATGTGTTTACCTGGTTGCCGCATACGCATGATATGGGGATTTTTGGACAGCACCTGACACCCGTCCTGAGTGGAGCCAATATCATGGTGATGTCACCTTATACCTTCGTACGGTCGCCTTATCTGTTCTTGCGCAAGATTACGGAGCATCAGGGAAAATGGTTTTGCTGCACCAATTTCGGTTTCGAATGGATGGTTCAGAAGATCCCGGATTCCAAGCTCTCAACGCTGGATCTGTCTTCACTGCGTATGACCTTGAATGGTGCAGAGCCTATATCAACGTCTGTTATCGAGCGATTTGTCAAAAAATTCAGCTCTTGTGGCTATCGTCCCAATATGATGTTTCCTGCATATGGCATGGCAGAAGCGACAGTAGGTGTATGTACCTCCAGACTGGGGGAAGAGCCACGAATTGAACGTATTTCGCGTACACGGCTGGTGCAGGAAGGACTGGCTGTGCCAGTCCAGCTACCTAGCAGTGATAGCCATACTTCGGATGTGATCGAATTTGTCCATGAAGGATATCCCATGACAGGGATTCAGATCCGGATTGCGGATGAACAGGGTGAAGTGCTGGATGAGCGGGTTGTCGGCGAAATCCAGATTCGTGGGGAATCGGTAACCTCCGGATATTACAGTCTTCCGGAGATCAATCGTGAAATGTATGTGGATGGGTGGCTTCGCACTGGAGACTTGGGTTATATGGCTGATGGCTCCCTGGTTGTAAGCGGACGTATCAAGGACATTGTGTTTATTCGGGGACAGAACCATTATGCGCATGATCTTGAAGAAATTTTGTACCAGAATAGCAGCATTCCGAGAGGGAATCTGACGGTAGTCGGGCACTTTAACAGCATCAAACAAGTAGAGGAGCTGCTTGTATTTGTTAAATACAAATCGAGCGCTCCACAGTTTCTGGAGGTACGACAGGATCTGATCCAACGTATGAGGGCTGGATTGGGTATTGAGATCACCCATGTTCTCCCAATCAAGGTTATTCCCAAAACGACGAGTGGCAAGGTTCAGCGCTTCATGCTGAGAAACGAATATGAGCGTGGAGTATTTACCAAGGACATCGAGGCCATTGAAGAGCTGATTCGCGAAAACACGCAACAACAACACGAGACGGTTTCCGCATCGTCTTTGGAGTATATCGTACGTAAAGCCTGGGCCGAAATTCTTCAATTGCCCGCAGGAAAGATTGAGATGGATACTTCTTTTCTCGCACTTGGAGGCAATTCCATTCTCTCCTATCAATTACTTGACAAGCTGTCTGCACATATGGGACGTGAATTAGGACAAGAACTACTTGTTTTTTGCAGTACAGTACATGAGATGGTGGAATATCTGCAGGAACTTCCAGCAGAAAAGAAGGACTTTGAACAAGCTGAAACAACAGATAATCACCTGAATGTACATCGTGCTATTGCTATTACCGGACTGTCTCTGCGTCTGCCTGATGCCGACACCCAAGAGCAGTTCTGGAGCAATCTGGTTAACGGGTTAGATAGTGTTGACCGGGTTAGCTTAGAGCGTGCAACACGTTCCAAGCAACCCGGTTGGGATGACTGGATTGGGGAACTGAAGCAACCGGATACGTTTGATCATGAGTTCTTTGAAATCCCGTCTGAACAAGCTGCATTTATGGATCCGCAACATCGGAAGCTGCTGGAAGTTGCTCATGAGGCGCTGGAGGATGCAGGTATGCTCGTGGATCATGAGGATAAGCGTGATGTGGGTGTGTATGTAGGGATTAACCCAAGCACATACTTCGATCTGGTTATTGATTATATGAACCGGAGCCAGGGAAAGGCTGTTCATTCTCACGCTATGGTAGGCAATATGTCCAATATAGCAGCGGCCTCCATTTCACACATGTATAATTTTACAGGGCCGGCACTGTCCATAGACACAGCATGTTCTTCTTTTCTGGTAGCACTGACACAAGCTGTGGCGGCCATTCAGGACAAGCGTATCTCTGGGGCAGTTGTAGGTGGAGCGAACATTTTGGCTACACCGCATGTTCATCAACTATCACGCAATGCTGGAATCTGTTCTTCCACTCAACATACGAAGGTATTTGACCGGGAAGCAGATGGTTCAGTCTTGGGAGAAGGTGCTGTTGTTGTATATCTGGAGCCGCTAACAGAGGCAATTCGCAACAATAAGCATGTTTATGGTGTGATTCGCGGGACAGCGGTGAATAACGACGGATATTCCCTTGGAATTATGGCACCCAACCCTCAGGGGCAATATGAGGTACTCCGTGCCGCTTATCGCGACGCCAACCTAAACCCGAGCGAGATTTCTTATATTGAAGCACATGGATCGGGGACAAGAATTGGAGATCCAATTGAGGTGAATGCCTTGCTCCGGCTGTTCCGGGAAAAGGGATATACAAGCGACAATTCGATTGGATTAGGTTCAGTCAAAACCAATATTGGTCATTTATTTGCAGCCTCCAGTGGAGCCAGTCTTGCCAAGGTTCTGCTCAGTATGCAGCATAGGGAACTGGCACCAAGTCTGCATATGGATAATCCGAATCCGGCCCTCCGACTGGAGCAATCGCCGTTCCATATCGTTAGCGAGCATAAAACGTGGGATGTACCTGAAGGAAAAACACGGAAGGCAGGCATCAGTTCTTTTGGCCTGGGAGGTACGAATGCCCATATTGTGCTGGAAGAATGGAAAGCCCCTGTCCGTACAGCTGCCCCGGCACGCGGCCAGTTGTTAACGTTCTCTGCCAAATCAGAGCAGGCTTTAAAAAAGCTGATTGATAACACGGAGCAATATGTGAAGAAACATGCGGACCTGGCACTAGAGGATCTTTGTTTTACCCGGAACAGATATAGAAAACATTATCGGTATCGTGCAGCAGTAGCTGTCAGTTCAACCGGAGAGTGGAACATCGAAGAAATGGAATTTGGCTTCAAGCCTAGAAACCGAGCTGCTCGTGTCAATATTGTGGTTGGGGGGCATGAGATTCTCGGAGAAGATGAAGCTCAAGCTCGTAAGGTACTCAGGCCAGACGATTCTAATGAAGATACGGTATCAACCTTGAACTACTGGGTGACCTTGCTTGAGACACTTGTACGTCTGGTCCCTTCCATTCAAGAGATTCGAGGAATAGCTGCAGGAGAGGAACTTGTATCCAGTTTACATCTGGATGGCGAGGAACATCACAGCGCTCATGCAAGCCAATCCATTCCAGTGAACAACAGAGTGACGTTAGACAGTCTGCAAGACACACCTGGCAAGATGGCAAACGCCGACATTGTAATTATAATTGCTGCAGATCAGACAGAGCAGCAGCTTGAATACAGTGGCAAGGAGAGCTTCATCCGCCTGTCTGCCGAGCCGACACTTACCATGGAGGATCAGCTTGCTTTATTGCTGGGACAGCTTTATGTACGTGGTGCTGCGCTGGATTGGGAACAGTTACATCCGAATGGCTCTGGCCAGATTGTACATCTGCCAGCACACCCATTCGAGCCGTATGTACATTGGATAGATGTGAATCAGGGAACGGAGGTCATGATATGACAAAAGAAGAAATTGAGCTTTTTCTCAAAAGCGAGATTGCTGCAGCGTTGAATCAGGAGCCAGAGGACATCGATGAAGAGATGAATTTTTTGAAAATTGGTGTCTCATCTGTGCAGGCGCTCAAGATCATTAATCGTGCGCGTAAGCATCTTCAAGTTGACATCAGTCCGGTTGCGTTGTTTGAATACAAAACAATTGCCGAATTCGCCGCTTATCTCAATGAATCTCTTCTTCAAGAGGGGGTTGCCGAATGATTGAAGCGGATATTGAGCAAGAGATCATTCATGAAGCTGAATTGTTTGCTGCCCGTGAAATTCGTCCTTATGCTCAACAGATTCAAGAGCAGCAAGCCATTCCCAGAACATTGATCCGTGCCATGGCTAAAAAAGGTTACTTGGCTGCCTCGATCCCGGCTGAATATGGCGGCATGGGTCTCGGCCCTAAGTCGTACGGGCTGTTGACTGAAGTATTTGGCAAGGCTCTTCCAGCCGTTCGCAGCTTGTTAACGGTACATACTTCACTTGTAAGTGAAACTTTGGTACGTTTCGGAACGCCTGAGCAAAAATCGTCCTGGCTGCCCAAGTTGGTGAAGGGAGAATGGATTGCTGCCTTTGGCCTGACTGAACCGGAAGTTGGTTCGGATGCCAAAAGTGTAAAGACCGAGTGGAGAGAAGAATCGGACTGTTATGTTTTGAATGGAAAAAAGAAGTGGATCACGTTTGGACATCTGGCAGATGTATTTATCATTATTGCTTCGAATCAGGGACGAAGCACTGCTTTTTGGGTCGAACGCCAGTTTGAGGGTGTACAGACCAAACCTATTGAAGGTGTCATGGTTGCGGGAGAGACAGGTATAGCTGAGATTGATCTCCATGAGGTGCGTGTACCAAAGAATCACATTATTGGACGTCTGAATGAAGGTTTTGAGTACATCGTAACCGGGGCGCTGGACCAGGGCAGATATAGCATTGCCTGGGCAGGGCTGGCGATTGCGCAGGAAGCGCTGGATGCCATGGTGACTTACTCAAGGAAGCGGAAGCAATTTGATCAGAAGCTGAGTCATTTTCAGCTGATTCGCGGCATGATTGGAGATGCGGTGACAAAAGTCCATGCAGCACGAGCATTATGTTTACGTGCAGCCGAGCTGAGAGAAGCCAAGGACCCGCAGGCCGCCATGGAGACAACGATCGCCAAATATTTTACGTCCAAAGTTGCTGTTGAAGTTGCAAGTGATGCGCTACAGGTTCATGGTGCGAACGGAATTAGTAACCAATATCCTGTTGCCAGGCTGTATAAGGAAGCCAAAATTCTGGAGATTATTGAAGGTTCTTCTCAGATGCAGCAGGAGATGATCTCGCATTACGGATTAAAAGCCTATTACAAGCGTGGCGGTAGCGTATGACGTTCTGTGCGCTATTTCCCGGCCAGGGAAGCCAGTATATCGGAATGTGCAGCGAGTTGTTGGGCAGTGAGCCGGAGGCGAATCAGATCTTTGCAGAAGCGAGCGAGGTGATCGGATTTGATTTGAAGGCACTGGTTATGGAAGGGACCCTGGATCAATTGACGGTCTCTGAATATGCTCAGCCTGCTGTACTGACGGCAAGCTACGTTCTATTTGACTCATTTGTTCGCCGGACAGGAATGACTCCAGATTATGCAGTAGGTCACAGTTTGGGGGAGATTTCGGCTTTAGTAGCGGCGGGAGCATTGCGATTTGCTGATGGAATCCGTTTTACAGCTCAGCGTGGTGCGTTGATGCATCGCTCCATTCAGGAGCAAAAAGGAAGAGCGGGTATTGTCGTTGATGTAACCCAAGAAGCGCTTGAAGAATTAGTCGAGAATATTCGTCAGAACGAGTATGTGACGATCTCCGGTTATAATTCACCCGGACAGTTTGTCGTCGCAGGTACTGCGAAGGGTCTTCAACTGCTGGATGATCAGGTGGATGGCTACGGTGGGGAATTCATTCCTTTTCGCATGATGCCAATGAAGGCAGATGCACCTTATCATAGCGAGTTGATGCAGTTCATTCAGCCTGAACTTGAAGAGATGCTTGCAGGGATTTCCTTCTCTGCACCGGTGTTTCCCATCTGCTCTACAGTACATGGTGAGTTCATTCGCGGAGCCGAGGACATTCCTAAGCTGCTGAGCAGCCAGCTTTTGCAACCCATTCGCTGGAATCAGGCATTGGCACGTGTTCAAAATCTGGGAGCGACGGTATGGATCGATATCGGTCCAGGCCAGAGCGTAAGAAATATGCTGGCTGAGAATAAGACCTTGCCTGCAGCCTATTCGCTGGATGATCCGCAAGATCGGTCCAGGTTACTGGAGCGATATGAAGCAGTAAACCAGACAAGTGGGGGAGGAGATACGGGATGATCACGGAGATGATGCAGTACAACCAGCGGGTGAAACAATGGCTGCCTGGAGGTGTGCACTATAATTTTCACCTTCCTTGGGAAGAGACGCCGCTCCATTTCAAGCATGCTTCCCGCAGCAGAGTGACGGACATGAATGGCAACGAGTATTTGGATCTATATGCCCGCTTTGGTGCCCTCATTGTTGGCCACGGCAACGAGGAGTATAACGAGTGTCTGAAGGATACCATTGACCGTGTTCTTTCCGTAAGTCATTGCGATCTGGATGCAGAGGCTCTGGAACTGATCCATCAATATGTACCCTCAGCAGAGATGATTCGTTTTGGGTTATCAGGCACGGAGATTGTCCAGAATGCACTTCGTCTTGCCCGGGCGTGGACAGGTAAAAATCGCTTTGTACGTTTTGAAGGCCATTATCATGGTAATGCGGACAATATTATGGGTGGCAAGTCTGCACGTACAGGTTTGCCTATACCTTCAGACTATCCTGGTGACATGAAAGGAACAAAGGGGAGGGCAAGGGACGCCATGGAATCTCAATCCTACCTCTTGCCATGGAATGACGCACCCCGTCTGGAGGAACTATTTCGCCAGCATGGAGACGACATTGCAGCAGTAATCATGGAGCCGGTTTGTGTAAATGGAGGCGGAGTCATGCCTGCTCCGGGTTATCTGCAAAAAGTCAGACAGTTATGTGATCAGTACCAAGTCGTGCTCATTTTTGATGAGATTATAACAGGTTTCCGTATGGGACTCGGTGGTGCCCAACAGTTATTCGGTGTAACGCCCGATCTGACTACACTTGGGAAGGCAATCGCGGGTGGCGGAGTTCCGGTGTCAGCCTTGGTTGGCCGAGCGGATATCATGAAGTTGCTTGTAGACAAAAAAGTAATTCATGCGGGTACGTTTAATGGCTATCCATTAGGTACAGCTGCTGTAAAAGCTACGCTGGAAATGTTGGGCCGCAATGGAGGACAGGCGATGCACAGCATGAACCGCCACGCTGAGATGATGCATGACATACTCTGCCAGGAAGCAGTGAAGGTAGGTCTGCCTTTAATTGTTCAAGGGCCGTCTGGCTGTGCTTCTTATCACTGCTGCACGGAGCCGCTTACGGATACGGCTGATTATACGTTTGAATTGATGTCTTTTGATATTTTGTTAAATAGCAAGCTTGCTGAGCACGGTGTTCTGGTATCTACGCTCTCGCGGATGTATCCGAATATCCTGCTTGATATGCAAGATGTTGCCTGGTTCGGTGAGCGTGTCCCTGCAGCACTTGCAGAAATGAAAGAGATCTACGACGAGCTGATCTAATGGTAGCTCAATAAGGAGGTGATTAGGTATGCATAATCGACTCATTGCAATCATTGGCGCAGGGGTGATGGGATGCGCCACAGCACTGGATGTCGCGAGGGCTGGTTATCGTGTAATTTTGCAGGATATTTCGGCGTCGGTCATCGAACACGCCCCTGATGTTATACGTCGTGAATATCGTTCAGCTTGCTTTCTGAAGCAAGGGTACGGTCAGGTGCCCCTGGATCAGATCATGGAACGAATCTCGTTCCAGACACAAGATGAAGGGGTGGAAGAGGCAAGTATCATTATTGAAAATGTAACCGAAAACCTGGAGTTGAAAAAGGAAGTTTACGCACGACTATACCACAAGGTTCGTCCGGATGCTTTATTTGCGCTAAATACAAGCTGTATTTCCGTGACAAAGCTCGCTTCATTTTTGCCTGACCCAGGTCGAGTCATTGGGGTGCATCTGATGAATCCGGTTCCCGTTAAATCCATGGTGGAGGTGATCAAAGGACATCATACAACACAGGGTACGGAACATGAGATGGTAGCGTTTTTGGAAACTCTTGATAAAAGTCCAGTTGTCATAGAGGATCTGCCCGGGTTTGTCTCTAATCGCCTCTCGCACTTGTTAATGAATGAAGCGGCGTACATTGTACAGGATGGAATCGCTACACCCGAGCAGGTGGACGCCATTATGAAGAAGGGCTTCAATTATCAGATGGGGCCGCTGGAGACGGCGGATCTGATTGGTCTGGATACGGTCGTGCATTCATTGAAAGTATTGTACGACAGCTATCAGGACCCCAAATTCCGATGCTGTCCGATGTTGCAGAAAATGGTTGATGCAGGACAGTGGGGGCGGAAGACGGGTCAAGGATTCTATGCCTACTAATGATGAAGGGTGGCATGACCATGGAAAAGCTCAAGGATATCAAGTGTATCGTTTGGGATCTGGACCACACCATATGGGATGGAGTTTTGCTTGAATCTGCAGATGTGCAACTGAAGCCGGGCTTAAAGGAGGTGATTGAAAAACTGGACCAGCGAGGTATTTTGCATTCTGTTGCCAGTAAAAATGATGCAGAGTTGGCTTGGGCGAAACTAAACGAACTGGGCATCGCCGAATATTTTCTGTATCCCGAGATCCATTGGGATGCAAAATCCGTCTCTGTTCAGCGGATTCAGCAGAACATTAATATCGGCATGGATGCCATTCTGTTTGTGGATGATCAACCTTTTGAACTGGAAGAAGTGCAAAGTGTACATGCTGACATCCAGGTACTTCATGCGGATCAATATGAAGCCATGCTTGATGACCCAAGGCTGATGCCCCGATTCATTACAGCCGACTCTGCGTGCAGAAGGCAGATGTACCAGGCGGATACACTCCGTAAACAGGCTGAGGAACAGTATGAAGGACCTTCGGAACAATTTCTGGCTACGCTTGGCATGAAATTTTCCATCTACGAGGCTACTGAGGATGATCTTCAACGTGCAGAGGAACTTACCGTCCGCACCAATCAGCTAAATGCAACGGGAATTACCTACAGTTACGAGGAGCTGCATCAACTGATGACCTCGCAGGACCATATGTTATTGGTGTGTGAACTCGAAGACAAATACGGAACGTATGGCAAAATTGGGCTTGCACTTATTCACATGCAGCAGAAAGTATGGCGGCTAAACATGCTTCTGATGTCATGCAGAGTGATGTCCAGGGGAGCAGGGAGTGTACTGCTAACGTATATCATGCGTGAAGCTCAGAAGCAGGGCAAACAGATGCTTGCGGACTTCAGGGATACCGGAAGGAACCGAATGATGAATATCAGCTATCGCTTTGCCGGTTTCAAGCAGCAATCTGCAGATCAGGAAGGAAGAGTACTGTTTCATCATGATTTACAGCAGGCTGTAGAGTTTCCAGACTACATTGAGGTTTTAGTGCCCGAGGGGCAACATCAATAACAAGGGGGAAGGGCAGTGGATTATCGTCAGGAAATTCGGGAGTTTATCGGGAACAACCTCACCATGGATCATGAGGACACTCAAATTAATGATAATGACAATTATTTTGAGCAGCGGT
This sequence comes from Paenibacillus xylanexedens, assembly GCF_017874615.1. Classification (GTDB taxonomy): domain Bacteria; phylum Bacillota; class Bacilli; order Paenibacillales; family Paenibacillaceae; genus Paenibacillus; species Paenibacillus xylanexedens. Next base: position 258,990 of record NZ_JAGIKV010000001.1, on the reverse strand, counting down.
TCGTCAATTCGCTCTTTGCGATGCGTTTGGTGGACTTTGTAGAGCGTAGATTCCAGATTGAGATAGCAAATGAAGATCTGGATTTGGCTAATTTCTGCACGATTAACCGTTTGCATGATCTTATTGAGAGAAAGTTGACTGAGAAGGAGGCGGCACTATGATTACAGCTAATCAGGCATCCATTCGTCCAGTCACAAGTCCGGCAACCAGCCCGTCCAACAAATATATGTATTTGTTTTTGGGAATTTCCTTTGGCACATGTTATGGAATCGCAAGTTTGTTCATGTTCTTTGCGGATTTTATTGTACCCATAACAGGTGAGTTAACCTTGATGCATCCACTTGCGATCGTTGCTCTGTATTCACCTTCCATTGCCGGATTAATTACATGTTATGTGATGGGCGGAACGGAAGCGTTAAAAGGAATGTTTATGAAGCTGGTTCCGCGCAGACAGGACCTGTTCTGGATACCGCTCATTATTGGAATTTCCATCATCTTTGCATCAACAATGCACTTTGGTTCCTTGTTATTCGGCATACCGGTCCCTGAACTGACATATAGTGTACCTGAAATGATCTGGTTGGGGATTGTGAATCTGATCAAGGAGACGGGGCTGATTGGTGGGCTGTTTGGCTGGATCGGATTTTTGCTTCCATTCTTGCAAGGGAAGTTAAAAAATAATATAACAAGTGGTCTGATTACCGGCCTGTTGTTCGGATTATGGGTGCTTCCGGGATACTTGATTTCCTCTTTTGGCACCTCAACCACTTACATATACTACGTTGTTCAGCTTATGGCATTTATCGTGTTCCAAAGTTATATTTTCAATGCAACCAAAGGTACACTTCTGTTTTATCTGCTTGCATTCTGGCTTGTAGCGACAGGAAGTCAAATTGATTTGTACTACTTTAATCCGCAAGTTCAAATTATGCAATTCTTCTTTTTTGCAATATCGGCTATTGTCATACATGTCATCTTCAAGCGTAAAAATGTGGATACTTCACTTCAGACATTCCCTGCATATGTTCTGGAAAGAAAGTAAGCCTGGTTATGGTGGTGGATAAGTGATGGAACCGATCTATTTGGAGCAACTACAAAAGGGGGCGGGAAACAGACAAATGGTCTGTTTTCCTTATCTCGGTGGCAACTCCAACAGTTTTCAGCCCCTAGTGCCGTACCTTCCTGACACGGAAATTTGGGCATTTACGCCCCCGGGTCATGGTCTGAACACCGAAACACCCCTGGAGCATATGCAGCAACTCGTAGAACTGTATACCAGCGAGCTGCTGGATGTTATACAGCCTGGCAGTCTGTTATTTGGACATAGTCTGGGAGGGATTACAGCCTACTTCGTTGCGCAACGCTTATGTCAGGAACGTCCAGATGTAGCTAAAACGCTACGGCTTGTGTTATCTGCCTGCAACACGCCTGACGAATGCGGGATGCAGAATTATGATCAGATGTCAGACGAAAATCTGATTGATCATCTGTTTTCCTATGAAGCTCTTCCGCAAGAACTGATACATGAAAAAGAATTATTGAATTATTTTCTGCCCGTCATCCGGGCGGATTTCAGGATGCTAGAATCTGCAGCAACGCTTGAATATGAGCCGCTCTCATTGCCGGTATTGTATCTGTGGGGAGAACGGGATCGTACCGTTACCCTTCAATCAGCGTTGAGATGGGGCCGATATTTTGGCACATCCATGAAGCTTCAAACCATCAAAGAGGGTGCTCATATGTTCATGATGCATCAACCTTCAACGGTGGCGCATTGTCTGACAAGCTTTATGACTCCAGATAAATAGGAACAACTTGTAGATGAGAGGAGCCATGTTCGTTTATGCTGCTACGAATGCTGAGAAATGATATAACGAGAAAAAAAGGGATTACGGCTGCGTTATTTATTTTTGTACTGCTGGCCGCCTTGCTGGTATCTTCGGGGTCACGAATGATTATGGAACTGACAAGTTCCATCCAATATCTGTTCTCTGAATCCAAAACACCACACTTTGTACAAATGCATGCCGGAGAAATCGATCAGGCCAAAGTAAACACGTGGGCTGAAGAAAATGCCATGGTCCAGCAACATCAGATTGTGGAAATGGTCAACATTGACGGCTCTAATCTGTTTCTCGGAGCAGAGTCCGAAAAGAACAGCGTTATGGATATTGACTTTGTTACACAGAATCAGGGTTTCGACTATTTGTTGAATCTGGACAGTGAGATTATTCAGGTGAACGATGGCGAGATCGCGGTTCCGGTATATTACATGCAGCAAAAAAAATTGAGCGTGGGCGACCAGGTTCGGATCGATAATGGTCAATTTGAGCGTTCTTACACCATCGTTGATTTTGTCCGTGATGCTCAGATGAATCCATCCGTTGTGCACTCCAAACGTTTTATTGTGAGTGCAGGGAATTTGCAGGAACTGAAGCAGAGCGTCGGAGAGATGGAGTATCTCATTGAATTCCGGTTGACGGATCCCGGACTGACGAGTGAATTTACCCAGGTTTACCAAAATGCCGGACTTCCCAACGCGGGTCCAGTTGTAACCTATGGGCTGTTCCAGGTATTGAATGCGATGACCGACGGAGTCATTGCAGCCGTTATTATTCTGGTCAGTCTTGTGCTGATTCTGATTGCGATGCTTTGCATCCGATTCACGATGCTTGCGACCATCGAAGAGGATTATCGTGAGATTAGTGTCATGAAAGCGATTGGAATCGCAGAGAAGGATATTAAGAGACTGTATCTGATGAAGTATGTATTTATGGCCGGATTTGCATCCGTGCTTGGTTACATTGCATCACTTGGCGTTAACAGACTATTTGTTTCCAACATCATGTTGTATATGGGAAAAGCACCTGCAACCCTGTTGCATTTCGCGATTCCGTTATTAGCCGCTGGAATAATATTTGCCATGGTTGTTCTGTTCTGTCGAACGGTACTGCGGCGTTTTCGTTCCATCTCCGCGGTGGATGCTCTCCGTACTGGGAGCCTGGGAGATACACAGATCATTCGAAACCGGCTTAGTTTGTCCCGCAATCGCTGGTCTTCCGTACCTGTCTTTCTTGGTCTGAAGGAAGTCATACAGCGAATCAAGATGTTCCGATTATTGTTATTTGTCTTTGTAGTCAGTTCATTTATCATGATTGTGCCGGTCAACTTCCTGAACACTTTGCAGGCGCCAAGTTTTATTTCTTATATGGGTGTTGGACAAAGTGATATTCGCATTGACTTGAGGCACACAGATGATGTGGAGCAGCGTTATGACAATCTGGTTGCCCAGATCCAAAATGATAAAGACATCAAAACGTATTCCCCATTGGTAACAAGCCAGTTCAAGATTAAAAATGCGGAAGGAAGTTACGACAATCTGAGTGTAGAAACTGGGGATTTCAGTATTTTCCCATTGTCTTATGTTAGCGGTAATGCGCCAACAACCGAGAATGAAATTGCTTTATCTGATGCAAACAGTAGCGAGCTGCGCCTGAAGACTGGTGAGCAACTTACCTTGCTGGTTAATGGCAAGGACCAGATGATGACGGTCAGCGGAATATACCAGGACGTTACGAATGGTGGCAAAACGGCGAAGGCCTTATTGCCCTACAACAAGGATAGTGTGTTGTGGTACGTGGTCAGTTTGGATCTGAATAATCGCGGGGACATGGCTACCAAAATTGCTGAATTTGAGGCGGCTTTCTCGCCAGCCAAAGTAACCGATCTTCAAGGTTATCTGGATCAGACGTTAGGCGGAACCATCCAACAATTGAAAATGGTGACGATGCTGGCCTTGGTCATCGGTGTCTTCATATCTATTTTAATTACAGCACTGTTCCTTCAGATGTTAGTAGCCAAGGACAACAACGACATTGCTGTACTAAGAAGCCTTGGGTTTGCCTTGTCTAAAATCAAGTTCAAGTATGTCGTGATGTCACTTGTCATATTAATCTTAGGGGTTGTTACTGGAACGATATTGTCCAATACGTTGGGTCCGTTGCTGGTTAGTGCCATTATGTCGACGTTTGGTGCTTCCAATATTGTCTTTGTTGTTAACCCGTTACAGGCATATATTTTGTGTCCATTGTTACTTGCAGGCACGATTGTACTGACAGCATGGATTAGTATCCAATCGATCAAGGAAACGAGCATATCCAAAATGATTGTCGAATAGGGAGGATCAACGATGACAACTATACTTGAGGCTAAAGACGTGAATAAATCCGTAGCGATCGGCGAGAATGAAGAACATAACATCTTGAAAGATATCAACCTTCAATTAAAAAAGGGAGAATTTGTTTCCATCATGGGGCCATCTGGCTCAGGCAAGTCTACCTTACTGTACAACATAAGTGGTATGGATCAGATTAGTGCTGGAAGTGTCTATTTTAATGGCAAAAAAATATCGGCATTTGAGGAGAGGGATCTGGCAAGTCTACGTTTGACCAAGATGGGATTCATCTTTCAAAATATTCATCTGCTCAAGAATCTGAATCTATTAGACAATATCGTACTTTCCGCGTATCTGGCCAAGAATAGCAGCAGAGAAACGATTAATACACGGGCAATGTCATTAATGAAAAAAATGGGGATTGATGAGCTTGCTGGGCATAACATCACCCAAGCCTCAGGCGGACAGCTTCAACGGATTGCCATCTGCCGTGCGCTGATCAATAATCCAGATATTTTATTCGGCGATGAACCAACGGGGGCGCTGAATTCCAAATCAACGTATGAAATCATGGATATTCTGGGCGATATTAATGCAACGGGTACAACCATTCTGCTGGTGACCCATGATGTGAAAGTCGCTGCCAGATCGGAACGTGTACTGTTTATGATGGACGGTAAGCTGGTTGCAGACAGAAATATTGGAAAATATGCAAGAGAGCGTCAGGATCTGAAAACAAGGGAAAGCCATTTGGCGCAATGGTTGACTGAAATGGGGTTCTAAAAAAAGAACTCCATGACTACAATAGACCGACAGTCGGTCGAACGTATCGGAGGCCAAGATATGAGACTGATAAAAAACCCGGAAGAACGCAGGAATGAGATTTTGGATGCGGCCGAGATTCTGTTTGTAACAAAGGGATATACCAAAGCTACGGTTATGGATATCCTTCAGGCGTGCAACATTGCCAAGGGTACATTTTATTATTATTTTCAGTCCAAGGAAGAGGTTATGAACGCCATCGTCATGCGTTTTATTCTGAGCGGGGAGGCATCGGCCAGGCACGTGGTGTCCGACCCCAAACTGAACGCCCATGACAAAATTTTTCGCATCATGATGGCGCAGAATCAGCCTGACGGAAGAAAACATGATCTCATCGAGCAATTGCACAGTGTTCATAATGTGGAGATGCACCAAAAGAGTCTTGTAGAGACGGTAATTCGATTAAGTCCCATCTTGGCCGAGGTGGTAGAGCAGGGCATTCAGGAGGGGGTATTTCATACACCTAACCCAAAGGAATCCATCGAATTCTTGCTCGTATCGTCACAATTTTTGCTGGATCGAGGCATCTTTCAATGGGAGGAGGAAGAACTCCAAAAAAAGGTTGAAGCATTCACACATATTATGGAACGTGTGCTGGGAGCAGAACAAGGAAGCTTCGCCTACGTCACTCGTCTCTATTTTCCGAATCAAGGTTAGCCGAGAAAGGAGTATCATCCATGGAACATACCGTTCAAAAATCATTTAAAAAGTTTCTGGTCGTATGGTTTGGTCAGCTCATCTCCATGATTGGGATTGGACTTACAGCCTTCTCCCTGGGGGTGTATGCCTTCGAAAAAACGAATACAGCAACAAGTGTTGCATTGATTACCTTATTCACGTTTCTGCCGAATATCCTGCTTCGACCTATTGGAGGTGTACTGGCAGACCGATTCGACCGTCGAACGATGATGATTATCGGCGACCTGGGGTCGGCAGCCGGTTTGATTTTCATTCTGTCCATTATGCTCACAGGTGATATCCAATTATGGCATATCTATGTGGGAGTGGCCTTTAGTTCCGTGTTTTCCGCGTTGCAGAGCCCGGCATATAAGGCCTCTGCTACGGACCTGCTGGATAAGGATCAATTCTCAAAAGGCAGCGGTCTTGTACAACTGGCTGAATCCTCGAAGTTTCTGTTTTCACCCATCATTGCGGGCATTCTGCTTAGTATAACAACCATTGAAGTCATTCTGGTCATTAATATTCTGACATTCCTGGTTGCCATTCTGGCTGTGCTGGTTATTCGGAAGAGCATGAAGGTGGAGCGAGAGGATCGAGAAGGAAAAAACTGGATCACCGATATTCAAGAGGGCTGGAGAGAAGTTGTAACCAACAAGGGAGTACTGTTGCTGGTGGTGATTATTTCACTTGTCACCTTTTATCTGGGATTCCTGGAGACACTCATTGGTCCGATGCTTCTGTCATTCACGGATGCAAAGACACTTGGAACGTTTCAGTCTGTTAGTGCCATCGGCATGCTGATTAGCAGCTTGTGCATCGGCATATTTACAATAACAAAGAGATACGCAAGTGTGCTTGTGATGGGTCTGATTTTGTGCGGTTTGTCCTTTTCACTTCTGGGCATATCCACCAACATTTATTTTATTATCTTCGCAGGTTTTCTGTTCCTGTCATCACTGCCGTTTGTCAATATGAGCGCAGATGTACTGGTGCGAAACAATATCGCCAACGATAAGCAGGGCAGGGTATGGGGAATCATTGGTATTCTGTCACAACTCGGGTTTATTATCGCGTACAGTTTGGCTGGTTTTCTGGCCGACCATGTGTTTAATCCGTTACTGATGGAGGGGGGAGCACTGGCTTCGTCTGTTGGTCAAATTATTGGAACTGGGCCAGGCAGAGGTATTGCCTTTCTGTTTATCATCGCGGGTCTGTTTGTTATTCTGATCGCAATAATCACATCCCGGTTGAAAATGATCAAATCTCTGGAGCAGAGCCCAGATATAGCGGCTCCATCCGATGTTGGCGGGTTGGCGCACGATTAATTCGAATCCAACAGCGTAAGCCCTTGTCCGCAGCAGCGTGTGATACTTCTTCTGTACGAAGAAGTTATTCACACGATGAGCAGACAAGGGCTTTTTTGTGCTGAGGAGTCAGAAGATGTACTTAGACAAGAGTGTTTGTGTATTTGGATTGTCGGTGGAGCTTACCCTTTAACCGCCCCTGAAGTTAGTCCTCCTACAATATACTTTTGCCCAATGAGGAACACAATCAACACAGGCAATGACGTGAGCACGATATCGGCACTGACCAGATTCCACTGGGCACTGAATTGTCCAAAGAAGTTATATACAGCCAGCGTCATCGGCCACATCTCCACTGTATTCAGCATATAGAGTGGGGCAGTAAACTCATTCCAGACACTCAGGAAATTAAGAACAAATACCGTTACCAGCACCGAGGTTAACAAAGGTACAATGATTCGCAGGAACAGCTTGATCCCATTACATCCGTCCATGATCGCGGCTTCATCCAGCTCCTTCGGGATGTTAGACACAAACGCATACGTAATGAACAGCGATATCGGAATCCCCATGGCGGTGTAGAGCAAAATCATGCCGACATGTGAATTGATCATACCCATGGACTTCATCACTTCCATCAGCGGAATGTAGTTGAGCGGCAGTGTGATACCAAGAATCAGGAAAAAGTACAGAAACTTGCTGAGCTTCGAATGGTTGCGGGATAACGTGAAGGCCGAGAAGGCTACAACAAACACCAGTAGCAGAGAAGAAGCCCCGGAATGCAGCAGACTGTTGAAAAAAGAACCTCCTAAATGTCCCTGTTCATAGACAATTTTGTAATTTTCGAAAATAAACTTCTCGGGCAACGTCAGTTTAAGCACTTTGGCCTCGGCGTCCGACTTGAATGAATTCAGTACAATGACGACAAAAGGAATCAGGACCACCAGGCTAAGCAGCCAGGCGAGTACATTTAACCCGATCGAAGCCAATCTTTTTCTCAATCGCATGTCAGTATTCCACCTTTCGGTTCATCAAACGAATGATGAAAAAGGAGATGATTGCCATGATGACAAACAGGATGGTGGATAGTGCACTTCCGAGTCCCCAATATCCTTTGGCAAAAGAGGAATAGACCGCCGTGTTAATGACATCTGTTGCGTTACCGGGGCCACCATTGGTTAACACGTATACGGCATCGAATACTCTCAGCCCATACGTAATATTAAGCACCGTGGCGATGGTAATGGTAGGCATCAGCATGGGAATGGTGATCCGGAACAGCTTCTGCCCAAAGCCGGCGCCATCAATGGATGCTGCTTCGTAATAATCGCGGGGTATGGCGAGCAGTCCGGCGATGAACAGCACCATGATGTACCCCATGCCTTTCCACGTGTCCACTGCCATGATGGATGGCATGGCCCAAGTCAGGGAGCCCAGCCAGTTCTGGGCGAGAACGTCTAGTCCCATAGAACGTAGGGTTACGTTAACGAACCCGTTGTTGGGGTCGAGCAGACTTTTGAACACAAGTCCAACAATCAGGAATGATAGCACCTGTGGGGAGAAGATGATCATTCGGTGCAGATTCGCGGCTTTTACACCGCTGACCAGGAGTAGAGCGAGAAATAAGCCCAGAACCGTCTTGGCGATGGATGTAACCAGGGTGAAGAGGACTGTGTTTTTGATAAAAAGCAGATAGGTCGGATCACCCGCCAGAATAGTGCGGAAATGCTCCAGACCGATAAAGTTCTTCTCCGAACTATAACTGTTCCAGTCAGTGAAGGAATAATAGATGCCCAGCAGGGCGGGAGCAACGATGAACAGCAGATATAACACAATTGCTCCAGATGAGAAATACCAGGGATAGATTTTGTTTGCATTCATAATCCGTAACACCTTTCCTTCCTGCCAAAATACACAAGCGGGCAAATGCCCGCTGCATGTAACGCTGTTCAGCGTTTATGTTTATCTGTGATTTGCGCTGTTACTGCCACTTCTCATCTTTCAGCACTTTGGCTTGTTCAGCACGACGTTTATCAATATTTTGCAGAATCTGATCCGGTGTCATGGCTCCGGCGAACATACCTGATAAGTCCTTGCCAATATCCATCCATTGTGGATCAATGTATTTCACAGCGGCCTGCATAACCGTACCTTTTTCATGATCTTTCTCATAGTCGATGTAGTCCTGTGTCAGCTTTGGTTCGATTTCCGGCCAGCAGATCGTCAGGTTGCCTTCACCTTCATCGAACACACGTTGCAGATGATCATGCTCGGTAATCCAGCGGAAGAATTTCAGCACTTCTTCGGGATGTTTACTGTTTTTGTTACCAAACATAGCAGCCGATCCGCCCGGGTTCACTCCAATCGTCTGATTGTCACCCCATGGCATGACGAAGAATCCCATATTGTCTTCCATTTCCGGATACGCTTCGGACACTTCCTTTTCCGTACCTGGCACCCGCAGCAGCATAGCCGCTTTCTCCTGACCAAACGCTTCAATTCCCGCTTCTACCGTATTAGACAAGAAGTCTTTGCCGAAATAACCGAGATCCGCAAATTCCTTCAATTGTTCAATGACCGTCTTGAGTTGCGTCATATCTGCGACTTTCATCTCATTGTTGTTTAATTTCTCGTAGGTTCCCGCTGTTGTTTGCTCATAGTTAGGCCCTGTTTCGAACAAAGGCAGAACCTGATACCACCCGCTGGCAGGTGCTTGATAGAACGGAATGATGTCTTTATCCTTAATTTTCTGGCTGATCGCCTTGAATTCGGCATAGGATGTAGGAGGCTCTATGCCGAGCTCTTGGAAGATACGTTTGTTATAGTACACATACCAGATTTTCGTTGGCGCAAAAGAAACCCCGTACACCTTGTCATTGTGACTGACGGTTGGCAAAATCTCTTCAGACATCCGACCTGTGAATTCCTCATTGGTCAGATCAATGGCATTTTCCTCCGGTCTTACGTTAGCCGGCATGCTCAGTGGGTCCACATCGACATTGAAAATGTCAGGTGCTTCGCCAGAGGCCAATTTCACCTTGATCAGGTCCCGCCACTGTGCGTCAGGGACGACCTGGAAGTCAATTTTGACACCCGTCTCCTGCTCATATTCCTTGGCCATCGTCTGCATGATGCCTGTACGCGGAATACCGGATTGACTTGTTCCAAACGTGAGAGTCACCTTACCCGAACCTTCCGTACTTTTACCTGAGTTGCACCCGGCAAGCAGCAGAGTGGAGAGCAGGAGCACACTTGCAAGCGAAAATAGAAATCGTTTTCTCATCATTGAACCTCCCGGAATATAAAGAAAATTGTCACTTGCTGAAACGCTTAATGTAAGCGTATTCTTATGTGGATAACTTTACTGTGAACAAGGGATGTGCTCAATAGACAAAAGCGTTCTGTTGGGTGGACATTTTCGAATGGTGTGACAGATATCATCATAGGACGAGGTGTGTGAGGATTGCGATATCGATTTGGAACGCTTCAGCAAAGTCTGTTTGCCTATTACTCTGCGGTATTTATTATCTTTTCGCTGATTGTGGCGGGGCTTCTGTATGTTTTTCTCGCAAGTGACATTCGTCAGCGAAGTGAAGAACAGCAGAGACAACTGGGGGTATCAATCGTCGGTAACCTGGATCAGGAAGTGGTGAAAATGAACAACTTTTCCATGAATATCGTGTACTCCAATCTGGTCAAAGAACACTTCAGTCACTACTTGGCACCAGCGGAAGACAGTGAGCAGACAATGACAAGTGATCCGGCATTGTATAAGGATACAACCACACTAATTGACGTCATTCTCGCGATCATCAGCAGCTCCAATACAGCCAAACAGGCCAATATCTATGATGTGAATGGCAAGATGTTGGGAGCGGGTGCATTCAACGGTCAACTGTCGGTAGACCTGACTCAGCGACCGTGGTACAAGGAAACCTGGGAGCGGAGTGGCTGGCGAGTGATCCAATTGTTAGAGGGCGGAGCTTTGCCCATGCCGACCGGCGAGGGGAAATCGGATCAACCTTACATTTCGCTTACCCGTGTATACAAAGATGGCAACTATGTCAGCCAGGGCGTCGTTGAGATTTTGCAGGATGCCGGAACCCTGTTTCAGCATTTGAATGAATTGCAGACAAATAACGACGATCTTCGGATCTATGTAGTGGATGAACAAAATACAAGGTTGTTTCCACTTTCTTCGGATGCCGATGCTTCTCAAGTAGGCCATTTTGATGATGTGGACTTGATTCAAAATCTTTCATTTCCGCCTGATACGATGCAGGAGATTACCGATCCTTTGAGTCAGTCTAAACAAATGATGACGTACATGACGTCACAGGAGACGGGATGGACCGTTATTGTCATGCAGTCCAAACAGTCCCTTTTCGCGAGTCTCAACCGGATGGCTGTGATGTTTATCGGTGCCACGTTAGCTACTCTCATGCTGATTCTGGTTCTCTCGTATCTGATCTCCAAACGGGTTACATTGCCGCTACATCGCTTGCAGCGCATTATCCAGAAGACGGGTGAGAACGATCTGATATCAGGTCAGGATTCGGCGCATTTGTTCAAGCTGGAGCATCCCGGTTCTATCCGGGAGATGGATGAGCTGAATGATACGTTTATCCGGCTGAATCAACAGCTTGTGCAATCTTTTCAGGACAGGCTGGCGATGAAATCTCAGGAGACAGAAGCGAGGTTACTGGCGCTGCAATCCCAGATGAACCCGCATTTTCTCTATAACAACATCACAAATATTAGCATCATGGCGGAAGAAGGCATGAATGAGCAGATTGTCGCGTTCTGTGGTCATATTGCGTCCATGCTCCGTTATATCTCTACTCCGGGAAAGAATGGGGTTCCCCTGTCTCAAGAACTGGATTATTGTGAGCGGTATCTGGAGTGTATGAAGATTAGGTTTGAGGATGATCTGCACTACGAGTTTCATATTCCGGAAGAGATGAAGTATATCCAGGTTCCGATGCTGATGGTACAACCACTACTCGAAAATGCCATGAAATATGGACTGGGTGATACCCCTCCATGGAAACTGAATATTACTGGAGATATGGATGCGGTACAGCAGACCTGGCAGATCCACGTGGAAGACAACGGACCTGGCATGGAACCCGAGGCACTTGCCAAGATCATGCATTACATCGAACAGTCACAGGAGTGGGAGCGTATGCCTGACCTCGAAATCAACGGCATGGGACTCAAGAATATATGGGTCCGATTGAAATTATGGTATGGCACGGCAGCCCACATGCAGATTACGAACAAGCCTTCCGGCGGTGTCCAGATTACCATAGGTGGTTCCATTCGAAAGGAGCATGACTGAACCCATGACAATCAAATATAGAACGATTATTGTGGAAGATGAAGCCCTGATTCGCCGTAATGTCTCACGCAAATTCAGGGAACTGGGCACCCGGTTCGAGGTGATCGGTGAGGCGAGGAACGGTCAGGAAGCGTTACAGCTGATCGAACATTCCGTACCTGATCTGGTTGTAACTGATATACAGATGCCGGTAATGAATGGATTGGAACTCGCCAAACATCTGTACTTTGCCTATCCGCATGTGAAAATTGTCATTCTGAGTGGTTATCATGAATTCGAATATGCACGGCAGGCGATCAGTTACAAGGTGGAGGATTATCTGCTCAAACCATTATCGGAAGAACAGCTTCGTACATTGCTGGATGCAATGGAATTGAAGCTTGGGAGTGCAGTGGATTCGCTTGCCCATGTCAGTGCCGTGCTGGATGAGCAGGTGAAGCCGGAGGATATCGCAGAGGCCGTTAAGTTGTATTTGAAGCAGAATTACATGCATGAGATTACACTCCAGGACATGGCGGGACAGATGCATTTTAGTGTGGACTATCTGGGGAAGTGTTTTAAGAAAGTAACGGGTGAGACTCCGCTAAAATATATGACAGGTCTGCGGATTAATGAAGCAAAACGCATGCTCGTCACGCACGAGAATATGGATATCAAGACCATTGGTGGAGCGGTAGGGTATAGTGATTCCCACTATTTCAGCCGGATCTTCAAAAACAAAACGGGCATGTACCCTAGCGAGTACCGACTGCAATTGCAGGAACGAAAAAAAGCCCTGTCCATGGATGATGAGAACCATGTTGACTTGAGCTGATTACTGGGCCAGAGCTTCTTCGGTTATTTTGCGAATATCAAACGGGGAGCGGATACCTTCTTCGATCATGTCGGGGAGAATCTGTTCCAGGAAATACTGCACACAGTGGAGGTCGATATTTTTGATTTTGACCAACGCATAACGGTACATAACGATAAATTCTTTCTCCGTATTGCCACGTTGGAGCTCAGCAAAGGCTTCATATACCTGATCCATCTTGTCTGCGACTTCGAGAATCAGTCCTTCAACCGATTGGTCTTTGCCCTCACGCAGCTGTCTGCGGAAAATAGGCTGGAACTCTTCAGGAATATTTTCATTAATAAAATGTTCAACCATGCCTTCTTCCACCTTTTGTAGCATCGAACGCAGCTCCAGTGAATAATGTTTGACGGGTGTTTTGATATCACCGATGAAGATTTCGCCATAATCATGACTGCTCGTAATTTCGTATAACTTCTTCCAATCGATGGTGGTTCCATGTTGCTCCTCAATATCTGCGAGCGTTTTGGCGTACTGTACGACTTTCCAGGAATGGGCGGATACGCTGTGTTCTTCGAATTTGAATTTGCCAGGTGTACGAATAATACGTTCAAGATCGTTTAGTGACCTGAAGTACGTGTGAATTCCCATATAAGCGTTCATCCTTTGCTGGTTGAGTATAAATGTGAGTATCCATCGACTATACGCCAGTTATGTCAACTGTGGATTAACGCGGATAGCGACGAAGGTAAAATGAAGTTTTAATTCTCTATAGAAGGACGAGAGGATGAAAGGGAAACGTACAAGAGAGTAGCAACTTATCGACAAACAATAAAAAGCCACGATGTGTGACTGAACGTGAGTTCGGCATCCATCGTGGCTTCAGTGTGTAGATGTTGTGCTCTAGCGCTACATAAGTGCAGTTGAATCAAGAATTATGCTTTTTTACGTACCGGAGAAGTATACCAATACGCCATTCCAACAAAGAGGGCACCGCCGATAATATTACCAAGCGTTACCGGAATCATGTTATGGAACCAGCCTGCCATCGTGATTGTATCCGGGTGGTTTGGCAGCAGCCAGGATAGAGACAGTAAAGTCATATTGGCAACACTGTGCTCATAACCACTTGCGATAAATGCGTACAGACACCACCAGATAAGAACAAGTTTGGCGATATCTTCTTTAGAGCGAGCTGCCATCCAGATCGCCAGACAGACGAGCCAGTTACAGAGAATGCCTCGGAAGAACAACTCAGACACAGGCGCCGCCATCTTTTTGGCAGAGACAACGAATAACAGATGTTCCGGCGTAGCCGTTTTGAACAGGCCGCTACCGACTATAAGTAGACTTAATAGAATTGCGCCGAGCAGGTTACCAACAAAGACGAGCCCCCAGTTCTTCAGCGTTTCGTTCACTGTGGTTCGGCCTGCCAGTGTACTCATGGTAAAGAACATATTGTTACCTGTAAACAGTTCTGATCCGGCAAAGATGACCAGCGTGAGAGCGAGTCCGAAGGACATGCCCATCAACATGGTTTGCAGTGGTGACTGTGCCGCAAGGAGCGGAGCACCAATACTGAAGATCAGAACGATGCCAAGCCCTACATAGGCACCAGCCATCAAGGCAGCAACCATATATCGTGACAGGCTTGCGTTCATTTGATCCCGTTTTTTAACCGCAGCTTCAATAATTCCCTCAACACTTGGTGTATACATCACGGTTTCCCCCATTATTTTGCATCAATCTTTGAACGTTTCAATGGAGCTATATTTCAATCCAGACCTGGCCGTTCTCTACCTTCACCGGATACATCTGTACTTGACCGTTGTCCGGTGCTTGCACAAGACCGGTAGTCAGGTCGATTTTCCAATCATACAGCGGATCGTACAGATAATGCCCGGACACGATGCCTTCAGCCAGCGGCCCACCCTTAGGGTGGGGGGTGTGATTATCCGCAGCGAAGATGGTACCATCCGATGCACGAAAGACAGCAAGCTGATGATCATTAATCTCAACTACTCTTCCGATTCGTGGCAGGAATTCTTCAACTACTCCGGCGGGGAAGTAGATGCCTGATTGTTTTGTCGTCATCTTAAACCACTCCTTATCTATTTAACATTCTCCAGTATTAATCCTGCAAGCTTGCATATGGACGAGCCGATACTTCGATTCCATGGAACATTTTGCTTTGGCCTTCCTCATTGCGAATCGCTTTTTGCCAAGGTTCTTCAACATGCTCAAGTGCAAATTCAATCCGCTGCATCAACGCTTTACGTTCCTCCAGGTTATCCACGACAACCGAACGAATATGCTCCAGACCCATGCGTTCCACCCACTCGGAAGTCCGTTCCAGATAGTTCCCTGTCTCGCGGTAATATTGCATGATGGCTCCGCACAGTTCAATCAACTCTTCATCTGTTTTCACTTTGCATAAGGAATCAGCCAGTCTAGCTTTAATACCGCCGTTACCACCTATGAAGATTTCCCAGCCTCCGTCGTTACCAACGATACCGATATCTTTGGTACATGCCTCTGCACAGTTTCGTGGACAGCCGTTGACGGCATATTTAAACTTGGCTGGCAGATCCAGACGTTCGAATTTACGTTCGATGCGAGCGCCCATGGCCATGGAATCCTGTGTACCGAATCGGCAGAATTGGGAGCCGACACATGTTTTGACCGTACGCAACGATTTGGCGTATGCATAACCTGAAGGCATATCCAGTTCTGCCCAGACTTTAGTCAGATCTTCTTTTTTGACACCAATCAAGTCGAGACGCTGACCGCCAGTCACTTTGACTGCTTTCACATCATATTTGACCGAAACGTCAGCGATGCGTTTGAGGTCTGCCGGTGTAGTTACACCGCCATACATCCGAGGTACAACCGTATACGTTCCGTCTTTTTGAATATTCGCGTTCATACGTTCGTTAACAAAACGGGATTCTTTCTCATCTTCGTGTGTGTCTGGTGCAATCATGCCAAGGTAATAGTTGATCGCCGGACGACATTTGGAACAACCTTCTGGCTGACTCCAACCCAGTACATTCATGACCTCTTTGGTCGTTTGTAATCCTTTTTCGCGAATCTCGGCTACGATTTCATCTCGACCCATGGAAGTACATCCGCAGATGCCCTGTTTGGTTCCAGTACTGAAACTGTCTCCAAGTACATATTGCAGAATCTGTTCCACAACCGGTTTACACCCACCGCAAGAGCGTGTTGCACCGGTACAGGCTTTGATTTCATCAACAGTGGTAAGGCCCTGGTTTGTAATTACATCAACAATGGCTCCTTTGGTTACCCCGTTACATCCACAGACGATTTCGTCCTCGGGCATCGTTTCAACAGAGGTTGCTTTCTTATGACCGCCGCAGCCTGTACCCATGAGTGAACCGTACAATTCCTCGGTCATTTCGGTTTGATTTTTAATCAGTTTCTGCAATTCGGCAGAATCCGTAATGTCACCGAAGAGAACAGCGCCGACCATTTTATTATCACGAAGCAGAATTTTTTTGTAGGTCCGTTTCCAGTCATCTTTGTGCGAAATGACGGTGTGCTCTGGGCTGTCGATGAATTCACCAGTTGAAAAGACATCTACACCTGAAATTTTCAATTTCGTGGATACTACAGAACCTTCATACGGAGCCGTTTCGACACCGCAGATATGTTTCGCCAGAATCATACCTTGTTCAAACAATGGGGCAACGAGGCCGTAACATACCCCGCGGTGCTCTGTACATTCCCCGACCGAGTACACATTCTCAAGTGAAGTCTGCATATAGTCATTCACGACAATACCCCGGTTCACTTCCATACCGCTTTCGCGGGCTACAGCCGTATTGGGTTTAATGCCTACAGCCATGACCACAAAATCAACATTCAGAACCGTATCATCTGCAAAACGTATCCCTTCAACGCGTTCGCCGCCCAGCAGTTCGGAAGTCTGCGCACCCATCTTGAACCGGATACCCTGACGTTCGAGTTCTGCCTTCAACATGGCTGAAGCTTGTGGATCAAGCTGACGCTCCATCAGATCTTCCATCAGATGCACTACAGTAACTTCCATGCCAAGTTGTACCAATCCTTTGGCAGCTTCAAGGCCTAGCAGTCCGCCCCCGATAACGGCTGCTCTTTTATACTGTTTGGCAGCATCCAACATGACATTGCAATCGGCGATATCGCGGAAACCGACAACACCCTCTTTGTCATGTCCCGGGACGGGGAGAATGAAGGAGTTGGAGCCAGTCGCAATGATAATTTTGTCATAAGGAACGCGAGTTCCATCTTCAGTCACAACTTCGTGTGTCTCGGCATCGATTCGTGTAACCGTTGTGCCTGTGTGCAGCGTAATGCCGTAATCTTCATACCAGTGAAGGTCGTTCAGCACGATATCGTCCAGTGTTTTGCTTCCTTCCAGTACATAAGACAACATAATGCGGTTGTAGTTAGGATAGGGCTCTGTGCCAAAAACGGTAATATCAAATCGCGTAGTTAATTTTAAAATTTGCTCAACGGTACTGATTCCTGCCATTCCGTTACCAATGATAATGAGGTTCTCTTTTTTTCCGTTCATGTGTGTATGCCTCCTTGAATAGACGCTGTACATTACTCAAAATTTTAGTGGTTTATATTTGAAATTATACAAGTAGTTGACGACAGTTTATGTGATTTAATTCACTAATAAAGATAGAAGAGTCAACTATTCGTTGGTGTGATCCCGGTCACAGATTTTTATATATATTTCCAGAGCGACATATATACATATCCAAATGGATATTATACAGGCTGATTAATCAAGGCATATACTACGAGGCATAACGACGCGTCGATATGATCTTTTCAAAATTTGGTATTTTTTTTGCTAATACGAAACACACTACTAGGGCTTAATGAAGTTTCAGAAGTGAAGATGGGGACGTAAATTCTCATTGTGTTGACATGGCTGAAAGGAGATCACCTATGGGTGTAAAAAGAATGGACGATACCTCACCGGCTGCAACCCAGCCGGAGATTATTAAAGCGGTTGCAGTAACTGCTGTGATGATGCAGCTGATCCTGTCGGTTCTCTTAAAGCAGTTTCCCGATGTATCTCACAGAATAGAGATTGGCATGTTGTACAATCTGGCGAAGTTCTCGGCACCTGCCTTTATTTTTGCCATTTTGTATGATGTGGCACAGCTGCGAGACGTAAAGTATGGACACTATGTATGGCATAAAGCTAAAGAGATCATCGGGCCTTATCTCTTCTGGACTACCGTATATATATTAACGGTTAATGCAGGCGGATATGAGCAGGTGGGGGATGTTGTACAAGCCTTTCTGCTGGGAACGGCCGCCCCGCATTTGTGGTATACGGTCATGATGTTCCAATATCATTTGCTCATTCCGCTGGTGACTGCACTGGCTCTGCTCATGATTCGGAATCGAAAAAAAGCAGCTGTGGCATGGGTGGTATCCATCATCGTGTATGCCATTCTGATTTTGCTCTATGACCGATATGTTCTGCTGGATCTTCTGCATCCCGATCTGGTGTACACGGATCGAATCTTTGCCATGTATGGACTATTTGCATTGCTGGGAATGGGTACATCCATATATAAGGAAGCTTGCCTTGTCTGGTTGGACAAAATGAAGTGGGCGCTGCTGCCCATCGGTGTGCTGTTGTTTATTTGGGTGAACCGGGAACTATTTGCTTATGGATTTGAGGATATGAATTTGTTGAAGTCTTCGTATCTGAAACCGTCGATGGTGCTGTTTAACATGGCGCTCATCTTGCTCCTGTACGCTGGTGCAACGGGACTGATTCGTATGAATGTCCGATTTCTGCCTGCTTTTCGCTGGATTGCCAAATACGCCTTTCGGGCATATCTCGCCAGTTATTTTGCACTGAATCTGACGATCTGGATGATGGGCAGTTATGTGAAGGAGATGCCGCTCGCCATCAGCATCGTGTTTTTGCTGATCTGTACTGCGATTCTAGCATTCACGATGGTGTATTACATTGAAAAATTGTGCAAGGCAGTGATGCGACTTCTCAGACCGAGGAATCACCAGGGGCATTAGCCAGCGCCAGCTCATGGAAATAAGCGACCGTAAACTCGCGAAAAATCAGACAAGCTTTGGACAGGTAATGATCTTCCAACCAGGAAATCCCAATCGTTCGTTCGCATACAGGCTGTTCAATCCGAATCAATCGTACATGTTCACCCACAGATCCATCCCAGGACACCGCAGGAACGAGTGCAATACCAAGGCCAGCGCGAATGAGTCCGCGAACGGTTGCCGGATCATCACTTTCGAAAATACGCTTTGGATTGAACCCGGCAATTCGGCAAAGGCTGTCGGTTCGTTCACGAAGGTCGTTTCCTGTACGTAGCGTGACAAAGTGTTCCTCGGATGCATCTTCCAATCGGATGGATGTTCTCCCAGCCAGTTTGTGGTCAGCGGGTACAGCCAGGAACAGTTCCTCTGTAAGAAGAGGCAAGCTCTCCACTCGTGGAATCTGCAAGGGCAGCGAAGAGATGCAGAGATCAAATCGGGGAGGATCAGAAGGACCAAAATGCTGGATTAACGTAAATGTGATATCCGGGTATTGTTGTCTGAATCGGGATAACAGGGCGGGCACCACGTGAGAGCCTACAGGGAATGCAAGACGGATATCGCCTGCCTGACCAGATGACATATCCGCAAGTTCCCGTTTTCCATTTTCGAGTGCTTCAAGAGATTGCTCGGCATATTTCAGAAATACACGACCATAGTTGTTCAGCCGGATGAACTTTCCTGTTCGATCAAATAATTCGGTTCCCAATTCCTGTTCAAGCAGTTTCAACGTTTTGCTCAAGGCGGGCTGAGAGACATGCAGTTCTTCTGCCGCTCGTGTGATGTGCTCCAGCCTTGCGATTTTGCAGAAATAACGAAGTTGCAGTAAATCCATGCCAATCACCATCCATATCCATTTGGTTATGTATATATGTATAATTATATATTATACATTATTAATGTGAGGAGTAAAATAAAACCTGTAACGCATGTGAATGAACGAATTTCAGATTGAATTAGAGAACATGATAATGAAACCAAATGGCAGATGAACATTAAATCATAGTTAAGGGAGGCTGGTCAGAGATGAGTACGACCAAACAGCAGCAACAGCCCTTGGGCCCATCAAGCTGGACGACCAGAAGAGATGAGAAACATAGCAGAATGCAAAAGGTAGAGTCTTTACTCAAGGGAAAGGTACTGCCGACAGAGCAAATTGTAAATGCACTTGAGTTGCTCATCCGACCGGGCGATCGTGTTGTACTGGAAGGAAATAATCAGAAACAGGCCAGTTTTTTGTCTGCTGCACTGGTTCAGGTCGATCCGGAGAAGGTCAATCAATTACACATGATTATGTCGAGTATTTCACGTCCGGATCATCTGGACATCTTTGAAAAAAAGATCGCTTCGAAGCTTGATTTTTCCTATTCGGGTTCACAAAGTCTTCGGATGTCGCAGATGATTGAGGATAACAGTATCGAGATTGGCTCGATTCATACTTATCTGGAGTTGTATGGTCGATTATTCATTGATTTGATTCCAAATGTTGTGCTGGTGGCGGCGGATAAAGCAGACCGTCAGGGGAACCTGTACACCGGAGCCAATACGGAGGAAACACCAACCATTATCGAAGCAGCAGCCTTCCGTAACGGAATCGTTATTGTACAAGTGAATGAACTGGTGGATGAGGTTCCACGCATAGATATTCCTGGCGCATGGGTGGATCTGGTTGTTGAATCGGATCGGCCGTATCAGTTGGAAGCTCTGTTTACACGGGACCCGCGTCAAATCAAAGAGACTCATATTCTCATGGGCATGATGGCGATCAAAGGTATATATGCCAAACATAACGTTCAATCGCTGAATCACGGCATTGGGTTTAATACGGCGGCAATTGAATTATTGCTTCCGACTTACGGGGAGTCACTTGGATTGCGTGGAAAAATATGCAAACACTGGGCGTTGAATCCCCATCCCACATTAATTCCGGCAATTGAGAGTGGCTGGATTGAAAGTATCCATTCTTTTGGCGGCGAGGTAGGGATGGAGAAGTACACTGCGGCTCGTCCGGACGTATTTTTCACAGGACCTGATGGCTCCATGCGTTCTAACCGTGCGCTCTGTCAAGTGGCAGGTCAGTATGCAGTGGATATGTTTATTGGTTCCACATTACAAATCGATCCAGAAGGCAACTCATCAACGGTGACCTCCGGTCGTCTCAGCGGATTCGGCGGCGCGCCCAATATGGGACATGATCCACATGGACGCAGACATGATACCGAAGCCTGGCTGAACATGATGAATGGAGATGGGCCGCTGGTTCGGGGTAAAAAATTGGTCGTACAGATGGTGGAAACATTCCAGAACGGAGAGAGGCCAACCTTTGTAGATTCCCTGGATGCCATCCATGTCGGTCAGGAAGCTCATCTGCCCATTGCTCCTGTCATGATCTATGGTGAGGATGTGACACATGTGGTGACGGAAGAGGGGATTGCCTATCTGTACAAAGCACAGAACATCGAAGAACGCAAACTCGCGCTCGCGGCGGTTGCCGGTGTTACTCCGCTCGGACAGGCTCATGATGCAAGCTTGAATGAACGTCTGATCAGTGACGGACTGATTGCGTTCCCGGAACAGTTGGACATTCGCCGCACGGATGCCAGACGGTCGCTTCTGGCAGCTAAAAGTGTCGAGGAGCTGGTGGAATGGTCCAGTGGACTGTACAATCCACCTTCCAAGTTCCGCAGTTGGTAAGTTCTAAGAGGAATACACCTGGCTCTATGTGGCAGGACTTGAAGCCGATGAAGCTGGCTTTGGCCAGTTCGGCAGCACAGAGATGCGGCGTGCTGCTTGGTGAACTGGCCGTGCAGGCGTTGATTGATGAGGCGGAGTTGACGCCAAAGCCGGGTCTTGTTGATCTGCGTGACAATGGCGCGCATACAGATCTGAACGTGGAGCTGATGCGCCGCTCGGCACGGGCGCTGCGGCCTGCCTTTACAGCGATGGGTGAGGCAGGATGGGCACAGGCTGCGGATCAATCGCTGCGTGAACGCCTGGCTGCGATTGGGCGTGACGGTGAAGCCAGTATGCTCGCAGCCACAGGCGGGACCAACACACATCGCGGAGCTGTGTGGGCACTTGGGTTGCTCACCGGCGCTGCCGCGGTGAGTGGGCCCGGCCATGGCGCGGCTGAGATTGCAGCCGTCGCCGGGGCGCTTGCCCGGCTGCCCGACCGGCATGCGCCGCAGCAGCGGGCGTCGAACGGGCAGCGTGTGCAGCGCCGCTACGGCGCACGCGGCGCGCGGGAAGAAGCCGAAGCAGGCTTCCCGCACGTCGTGGACATTGGGCTGCCAGCGCTACGCGCAGCCCGGAGTGCAGGGCGCACAGAAACGCAGGCGCGTCTGGATGCGCTCCTGGCCATCATGGCAAGTCTCGAAGATACTTGCCTGCTGCACCGCGGCGGGCACGATGCCCTCGCCGCCGCAAGAAGCGGTGCCGCCACTGTGCTGTCGCGGGGTGGCAGCGGCACCGCGGAAGGCATGGCTGCCCTGGAGCAACTTGGCAGCCGCCTTGTCGGCATCGGCGCTTCCCCTGGCGGAAGCGCGGACTTGCTGGCTGCGGTCTTATTTCTCGACCGCATAGATCAGAGTGCGTCAACCGAGCTTGGTGCATGTCCGCTCGCAACGAGTCAGTTATAACAGAAACAATTTGGAGGTGCAGGACACCATGGAAACCATGACTTTTAATTATAAAACATCACGTAAGCTGGAAGGTAAAGCCCATGTCGGGGTGGCTGGTTCAGGAGATCTGGAGCTGTTGATGGAACCGTCTGCGGACGGGCAGGCACATGTCGAGATCCGAACAACGGCCAAAGGATTTGGCGATATATGGCGGGCAGGATTGGACCGGTTTTTTCAAAAGCACGACGTGGCGGTATCGATCCAAATCAATGATTTTGGCGCAACGCCAGGTGTTGTGAATCTGCGTTTGGCCCAAGCGATGGAGGTGCTGACCCATGAACAATAAGGCAGAATGGATGGCGGTAAAAGAGAGCTTCATTGAGCTGCGTGCGCGTGATCGTGCCAAGTCGGTATTGGACGAAGGTACATTCCGCGAATTGATTGATCCGTTTCAGCGTGTGGAATCCCCCCATCTTCCGCTTCAGGGCATCGTCCCGCAAAGTGATGACGGTGTGGTCACCGCCCGGGGAACCATTGATGGACAACCTGCTGTTGTTATTGCGCTAGAGGGGGCATTCCAGGGGGGCGGCATCGGCGAGGTATGTGGTGCCAAAATCGCCGGGGCTTTGGAGCTGGCGTTGCAGAACCATGAACAGGGTGTACCGACACGTCCGGTGTTATTGCTTGAAACTGGCGGGGTACGTCTGCAAGAGGGTAATTACGGTCTGCTGGCTATTGCCGAGATAGGTGCAGCAATTGTAGCTTTACGTCCTCATACACCTGTTGTCAGTGTGATCTCAGGGATGATTGGCTGTTACGGCGGGATGTCGATCTGTGCAGCAGGTTTGTCCAGTCATCTGATCATGACACGTCAGGGCCGAATGCAGTTGAACGGGTCCGAGGTTATTGAACAGGAGGCAGGGATCGCCGAACTTGATTCGGGTGACAAACAAAAGATCTGGTCCATGGTGGGTGGCAAACAGCGTGTCGAAGCCGGATTTGCAGATCAGTTGGTTGAAGATGATATTGGCCAGATTAAACAAGCCATTCGGGATTCATTCCAGCAAGGTGTCAAAAAAATAAACCGGAGCGCACAAGTGAAGCTCTATCAGCATCTGCTTGCCGAGATTGGCAGTGCAGAGAATCTCAAGCCGGAAGATGTGCGCGAATTATGGAAGAATCGCAAGGACGAAACGGGCGCAGAGAAGCTGGAGCAACTTCGTCAAGGATGGGCCTCCAGTTCCAATTCGTCAGGAACACGGGGAGAAATGTGGTTCCACTTGCTGGCGGATCATGGGGATATCAGACAAGGGCAAGCACCTTCTGTTCTGTGTGCAGATGGTCGAATCGGGGAGGAAAACGTCAGATTCATCTCGGTTGTTCCTGATCCCAATGCCAGATTTGTTCGTGCCCGCAACGGCGAAGTGGGACTGGACGAGGGCTGGAGTATTGCAGCTTATGTGCGTGAAGCCATGGAAGCAGATCAAGATGGTCAGCGCCGTACAATTGTAGCAATCGTTGATGTACCAAGTCAGGCCTATGGTTATCGTGAGGAACTGCTAGGAATACATCTGGCTTGCGCAGCGGCAGCAGATGCATATGCATCTGCTCGATTAGCAGGCCATCCGGTGATCGCCCTGATCGTGGGCAACGCGATCTCCGGTGCTTTCCTGGCACACGGGATGCAGTCCAATCGCCTTATCGCCTTTAATGATCCAGAGGTTACGGTTCAGGTCATGTCCAAACAATCTGCCGCGCGCATCACTCGTCGCAGTATTGAAGAGCTTAATGAAGCAGCGACCAAAGTGCCAGGGGCCGCATATGATGTGCAGTCTTTTGCCAAATTGGGTGCCCTCCACCAACTGGTTGATGGGATTAACGCATCCTCACCCGATCCGTCTGATGTAGAGAAGGTTCAGCATATTCTTACGGATACCATACAGGAAATACGTCAGTCCCCGGTGGACCTCCGTTCCCGTCTGACCTCCGAGGCGGCTCAGTCTGGTCGTGCAGCTTCTGTTCATGTGCGCAAGCTGCTGAAGGAACAGTGGGACCAATAGCCAGACCTTTTCAAGTGCATGACCTGTTAAAGATTCACGGGAATGCTGTGCTGAGGGGAGAACAGCCGGTTCCAGCGTGGGTCATCACCACAATGAGCAAGAATCCTTGGGTTGTTGTTCGCAGGGCAGAGCAAACCGCGGAGAACATTCCAGTTGGCGTCCGAGGGTCAGAGCGGCATTTACGCTGGGCCGCCTCCGTCTCCGCAGACGATGTAATTGCTAGGGTAAGCCCAGAGCAGTTGGTGGCAGATCAAGCATGGTATAACCTCCCGGAGGAACGTTGGCATATCCCTGCGATCGCTATGCTGCAGCAGGTTGCTGAATTCTGGAGCAGGACGGAACGGATCTGGGGTCCGGGAGGCAGTGTTGGATTTGAGCTGGCTACAGGGCAAGAGGTCACACGTCCGGAAAGCGATTTGGATCTGATTCTTCGTTTACCCGAACGACTTTCACCTGAGCTGGCAACAGAACTGCTGGAAAAGCTAACTACACATTTGAGCATCTCCGGTAAATGGAGCGGAGTTCGGCTGGATGTACAGGCAGAAACTGCGGCAGGATCGTTCTCGCTGGCGGAGTGGGCCAGAGGGGGCTCGAAGGTGATGTTAAAAACATGCTCAGGTCCTATACTTACGAATGATCCATGGGAGATTTCGAAATAAGGGAGGAGAAATAGAATGAGTCTAGTCTTCTTATTCCCTGGTCAGGGAGCCCAGCGTCCAGGCATGCTCCATGAATTACCCTCTCATCCGGCAATTCAGGCGACACTGCATGAGGCCAGTGAGATTCTGAACATGGACGTGCTGGCACTTGATACTCAGGCATCACTGCAGACAACCGACCACGTACAACTGGCATTGTGCATCAGCGGCGTTGCTGTGGCTCGGGCCCTTCAGAAGGAAGGTGTGAAGCCAGCCTATGTGGCGGGGCATTCCGCAGGAGCTTTTGCAGCAGCGGTTATATCGGGCGCAATAACGCTCAAGGACACGTTGCCGCTGGTCCGGTTACGAGGTGAAGGCATGATGACAGCTTACCCGGAAGGTTATGGCATGGGCGTTGTGACAGGACTTCTTCGGCGTGAGGTAGAGGTTGTAGTGAATCAGATTCATACTGAAGAGAATCCGGTGTACATCTCAAATCTGAATGCACCTACCCAGATTTCGATCGCAGGCAAACTGGAGGCCATCGACAAGGTGCTCGCTACATGTCTTAAGAATGGAGCCCGCAAAGCCATACGGCTGAACATGAACGTGCCTTCCCACTGCAAGCTGCTGGACCCCGTTTCTTTGAAGTTAAAGGAAGCCATCGGTCATATTCAAATGAAAGAACCTCTTATTCCTTACGCGGGCAATGTCAGAGGACGTGTACTGCGGACGGCCAATGACATCGGACAGGATCTTGCCACCAACATTGCGCATCCCGTCCGCTGGGATGAGGTGTCCACGCTGATCTATGAATTGGGAGGAAGGCTTTTTCTGGAGATGCCCCCGGGACAGGTTTTGTCAGATTTGTCGAGAGAGGCTTTTGCTGAGGCACGTACTGCTGCATTACAAATGACCAGTCTTGAATCTGCCGTTGTGTTGTCTGAAAGATACAGCGATGGCGTGTGAAGCCATAGGGTATGAAAGGATAGCGATTTCCGCATCGTGTTGTTGAAAAATCGACCGTCAATAAAATAAGAAATGCGAACTATTGTTCTTATTTTGTTTTCGTTGTAAAATCGGAACTGGGCCGTATTGTTCCCGATTTCTTCGAAAGGACGTTTTTGCATCATGATGGGAAGATCCCACCTTATTATCGGGACAGGCGTGTCGCTTTCTGTTCTGCAGTTGGCCGGTATGCCGGTGACTGCGCCGGCAGTTACGGTTGCTCTGATTGGTTCGTTATTGCCTGACATCGATGAGCCGAATTCGCTGCTGGTATCCAGAGCCTTGCCTAACAGTTTGATCAGGTTGTTACAGACGATTCTGTTGCCCACAGCTGTATTTGTGTACTTCTATGTTCATGCCAAACCATGGAACCTGTTGCTTGCGATCCTCATTGCGCTCGTGTCATTCCTGCCTTCGCGTTCGCTTCGCAAAGTGTTGATGTTTGCGATTGGACTGGGGCTAGTCTTCTATGGTCACGCATTTGCCCCGTGGAATCTGATTGCAGGCAGCCTGCTTATGCTGTGCACCACGCTAACTCATAGGGGATTAACACATACCTTATATGGAACTGCGGTATGGGCTGGTTTACTCTACAGCACGACCCAGCAGCAGGGACCGGAGATCTGGGTAGCGGGAGGCACGGCATATGCGATGCATCTGTTGGCCGATTCACTAACCAATCGGGGTATTCGTCCGTTACCTCCGCTCAAGTGGCGCATACGGGTGAATCTGATGAGTACAGGGACCAAGCGTGGGGCCGTTGTAGAGAATGTCTGCATTGTGCTTACCCTTATTTTGGCCTGGATTGCATTCTCGCCGCTATTTCTATAGCCATACCTATAAACGCCAGCCTGCATATTGTAGGCTGGCGTTTATAGGTATGCATTTCATAATGAATGGATCGTAATAACCTAGCCAATTCAGGATTAAGATGGTGAATCAGTAAGGTCGTCAATATCGGAAGAACCAAATACAAATAAAACAACAAGAATGACAATGATCAGTAGCTCAGCGAACCCATTTCCGTCAAAGTCAGACATCACTTCAACCTCATTTCTTGGCGTTTAAGAATTAATTCTCTGTTGAAATGCCTGTATAACACCATTAAGCGTCATATCGCCGCCAGTTTCATCCAGGAATTGTACCAGTTTGTCTGAATTGGAGGGTGTGACCTTTTGAAGTGTTTTATATTGACCAACTAATTCTACAACCAATGTAGCCTCACGAAACAACGTGACTGCATCCACTCTCAACTTTCCGCTCACCAATAGCGCTGCTACAATCAGTTCGAGATTTTTCCCTTTGAGGCTTCCATTAAGGAGGGTGTTAGCAGCGTTTGGTTTTTTGTTAGAACCTTTATTTGATTTTCCGTTCCTTCCCACTGCCATAACAGGTCCCCCACTGGTTGGTGTTTGGTTATTGATCTTCCATTATCGTATATCTTATGTGGCATTCTCCATAATGTTCAACCTATTAAACTAGTTGATTAAACCAAAAAAAGAGACATCCCGGTCTGACGGGACATCTCGTTCAGGTACATCATATTTAAGGACTTTTCTTTTAACCGAACTACGCGTTATTAATAATGGTATTCATTGTTGTCCGATCCAGACCTTTGACCAGTTTCACAATCAGTTCTTTGGCCGCATCGTAGTCATCCGTATGAATGATGGAAGAAGACGTGTGGATATAACGTGCGCAGATACCAATAACTGTTGATGGTACACCAATGCCACTTAAGTGAACTTGACCTGCATCGGTACCACCTGGTGAGATGAAATACTGCATTTTGATCTGATTGGATGAGGCCGTATCTTGAACATATTCCACCATTCCGCGATGGGTGAACATACCCGGGTCAAAAATACGAAGCAATGCGCCTTCTCCGATATGTCCAAATGACTGTTTGTCACCTGTCATATCATTCGCCGCGCTACAGTCAAGTGCAAAGAAGATATCAGGCTGAATCAGATTGGCCGCCGTACGTGCACCGCGAAGCCCCAGTTCTTCCTGAACCGTTGCACCAGCGTAAAGCGTGTTAGGCAGTTTTTCCTTGTGCAACGCTTCAACCAGTTCAAGTGCAAGTCCTACGCCGTAACGATTATCCCATGCTTTGGCCATGATTTTTTTCGGGTTCGTCATCGGCGTGAATTCACAGATCGGTACGATCTGCATACCTGGGTGGATGCCCCAAGATTCTGCTTCCGCACGGTTGTCTGCCCCAATATCGAGATACATGGAATTCAGATCAACAGGTTTGTTCCGCTGGGACTCGTCCAGCAAGTGTGTAGGTGTAGAACCTACAACTCCGGTAATGCGACGATCCGGTGTGATGATTTCCAATCGCTGAGACAGTACAGCCTGACTCCACCATCCACCCAGTGGACGGAATTTGACCATACCCGTTTCCGTAATGCCTGTAGTCATGAAACCAACTTCGTCAAAGTGTCCGGCTACCATAACTTTAGGACTGGATTCCTCCCCGCGTAATACACCAAATAGACTCCCCAGGCGATCCTGGACGAACTCATCGGTATAAGCAGAAAGCTTATCTTTCATCCAGCCGCGAAGCTCACGTTCAAAACCGGATGCGGAAGGGAATTCCGTCAACGTACGGAACATATCCATCGTTTTTTCATTCATGTGTCAACAACTCCTCTGTTGGTATGTATTTCAGGTCACAGTAGAACGGCTACCCGCCTGTTGTCCTTTTAAGATGTAGTTCAAAAAGTCTTTTATCTTTTTGAACATGCACTTTAATATGCTGAGGACTTGTTATTTAACCACTGGTCACATTACAGTATGAACCTTGCGCAAGTGATTGTCCATGTTTATGTCACGTATTTAAGGCATATTTTGGGCGCTTACCGTGTCCAAGTTTCATGATTCTATCCGCTGTAGTCGCAGTCCTGATGCCACTTCAATGAATATGAATATATGGAGGAGATGTCATCATTTTTTGAAGTTCTTCATTTCAATATTTGTTTGTCTGTTTAAAGGAAGGAGCTAAATATACAATGAAGCCTCCAGAAGAGGGCACGGAAAAAGTACTGTTTATCGTTCTTTTTATCTTGCTCGTGATTGTTCTTCTTTATTTATAGACGTATCTAAAAGTCCTCAGATCCGGCGTATTCCCATCTTGTTTTCACAACATAATCTTGTTGGAAACATATGCTGTCTGTCGCCGGATACATAACCTTCCGATTATTAACAAACAATGAATATAGGATTACACACATTGGCATTCAGCCGTAGCTTTGAACCATTTTCACATAGAGGAGGTCTTGTATCTTGCCAGCTCAATCTGCATCCGGAAGCGAAAAAAAATCATCGTCCCTGTCCATGGATGAAAAGGAGTACAAAAAAGTCGCAAAAAAACATGAGCCGCCTCGTCCAATCCTGAAAAATTGCCTCAAAGCATTTCTGGTTGGGGGTACCGTCTGTTTAATTGGACAGGCCATTCAAGAGGCTTTTATGGCCGGTTTCGACATGACATCGAAGGAAGCTTCCAGTCCTACGGTAGCGGTCATGATTCTCATATCGGTTATTCTAACGTGTCTCGGCGTTTACGATAAAATGGCTCAATGGGCAGGAGCGGGAACTGCTGTACCGGTTACCGGCTTTGCCAATTCCATGTGTTCTGCTGCACTGGAACATCGGGCTGAAGGACTGGTGCTCGGTGTAGGGGCCAACATGTTTAAACTTGCTGGTTCCGTTATTGTGTTTGGTGTTGTGGCAGCATTTGTCGTAGGGATCGTTTATGCCTTTTTGGGATTTGGAGGTGGGCACCTATGAAGCGATTGGGTCGTCAAACGTGGCAGTTTGAAAATCGTCCGCGAATTATCGGTAAAGCTACAGTTGTAGGACCAGAAGAAGGCGAGGGTCCACTGTCATCTGATTTCGATTATGTCTATGACAACCTCGAGATCGGCGAGAAGACGTGGGAAAAGGGAGAACGCAAACTGCTCGAACAGGCCTCCCAACTGGCTTTGGTTAATGCAAATATCACCAAGGAAGAGCTCCACTTTTTTGTTGGTGGAGATCTGATGAATCAGATTATCAGCAGTTCCTTTTCAGCACGAAAACTGGGTGTACCTTATCTGGGTGTCTTTGGTGCTTGCTCCACATCCATGGAAACATTAGCTCTGGCCTCCATGATTGTTGACTCCGGAGCTGGAGATTATGCCCTTGCAGGAACGGTGAGCCACAACTGTACGGTGGAAAAACAATTTCGTTATCCGACGGAGTATGGCTCCCAAAAGCCGCCTTATGCGCAATATACCGTCACAGGAGCAGGGTGTGGTGTGGTCTCCCGTACTGGTGATGGTCCCGTTGTTACCAAAGCCACCATTGGACGCATTATGGACTTGGGCATCAAAGATCCCTTTAATATGGGTTCAGCCATGGCGCCAGCAGCAGCTGACACTATAATCTCTCATTTCAGGGATACGGGATTGGAACCCGGCTATTATGATCTCATTGTGACTGGGGATTTGGCTTCCGTCGGTCTGCCTATTACGAAAGAGCTTTTGCAAAAAGAAGGCATTCCCATGGAACAGACAGTTTTTAATGACTGCGGCCTGATGATCTATGATCGGGAGAAACAGCCTTATGTGGTTGCCGGGGGAAGTGGCTGCGGATGTTCTGCCACCGTCACCTATGGTCACATTTTGAACCGGATGCAGAAGGGTGATCTTAAACGGGTTCTCGTTGTTGCTACCGGGGCGCTGTTATCTCCGATTTCGTACCAGCAGGGTGAAAGTATTCCTTGTATTGCACATGCCGTAGCCATAGAAAAGGAGGGATAAAGGTAATGCAGTTCTTGTGGGCATTTATTGTTGGTGGTTTAATCTGTGTTATCGGACAGCTTCTAATGGATGGGGTTAAACTGACGCCAGCTCATACCATGAGTACACTTGTTGTGACAGGTGCGCTTGCGGATGCATTTGGCGTGTATGACCCCTTGGTTAAATTTGCAGGTGCGGGTGCTACCATCCCCATCACAAGTTTCGGTAATTCCTTGGTGCACGGGGCATTGACGGAGCTGGAAAAAGAGGGATGGCTGGGTGTGATTACAGGTATTTTCGATCTGACTGCGGCGGGGATTTCGTCAGCGATCATCTTTTCTTTTCTCGCGGCATTGGTGGTTAGACCAAAAGGCTAACATAGAATGAGAAATCTCCTTGAACATATTACGATTCAGCAGAGGCTTCGGATAACTTTTATCCGGGCCTTTTTTGTCGTATTCATGCGAGAACTGCGGTGAATCTGACGGGCTGGAAACAAATTGTGAGTTCCTTCGAGTGTACTCGTGACTCTGGATCATGTACAATAAAAGGAAATCTGTATGCTTTTTTAGGAGGTTAGACCACATGCCTGTGCGCAAAGAGTCGATCCAAATCATATCCGCAGTTCGTTCTAATCTGGAATCCTGTATTATGGGGAAATCCTTTGAAATTCAACTTTTACTTACAGCTTTGCTTGCAGGCGGGCACGTTCTGATTGAAGACGTACCGGGAACTGGCAAAACGCAATTAATCAAGGCATTATCGAAATCTATGCGTGGTGAGTACCGGCGTATTCAATGTAACCCTGATATTTTACCTAGTGATATTACGGGCGTATCTGTGTTCCATCCGAAGGATGAACGTTTTTATTTCCGGCCAGGTCCTGTGATGACCAACATTTTGCTAGCTGATGAGATTAACCGGGCCACAACAAAAACCCAATCGGCTCTGCTCGAAGTTATGGAGGAGCGCAGCGTAACCGTTGATGGCGATACGTATGACCTGCCACATCCATTCATGCTCTGTGCAACTCAGAATCCGATTGATTTTGAAGGTACGTATACTTTGCCGGAAGCACAACTCGACCGGTTTATGTTGAAAATAAGTCTAGGTTATCCCGATAAAGAAATTGAGAAAATCCTATTGAAACAGCATCAGCTCGGTCAGCCTGTTGATCGCCTTGAATCCGTGACTCATATGGACCAGATCTCGGCAATTCAGCAGGAGATTAAAGAGGTCTTTATCGGTGATCCGGTTATGGACTATTTGCTGGATGTTGTTCGTCAAACCCGCTCCCACCCATCTGTATTGCTGGGTGCCAGCCCACGGGCAGCCATATCGTTCATGATGGCCGTAAAAGCCTTTGCTTTCTTGCAGGAACGTGATTATGTGCTTCCGGATGATGTGAAAACGATGGCCCCTTATGTGATCTCTCATCGTATTGTGCTTCGTCCCGAATCGAGACTGGACAGTATGAGTTCCGAGGCTGTTTTGAATGCCGTACTCCAGCAAGTACGCGTGCCCGTCTCCATGGGGCAATAGTTCATGAAGCCGCTTTTGAGAACAGTTAATAGAGGGTTACGCCACCCACGCGTATGGAGCATCGCAATGGTGTGGATGTGCTGTTTGGCTTATGTTTTGTTTCAGGGCGGGAAGACATCCCTTATGTTGCTGTCGATGGTGACCCTGCTCTGTGTGTATCTTGCCATTGCTGGATTTAGCGGGGTAAGACGTGCTCAAGGAGTTCGTAGGTTATCTTCTGGTCCAGACCACGAAGAATTGCTGCATGCGGGTGACCAGGTTCAAGTACAGCTGAGTCTGACGATTCCGGGATTCCTCCCGCTTCCTTATGTTGTTGTGCGTGAAATGCTGCATCGGCATAACGGAGAATCGTGGTCGTTCAAGGAAAGTTTGATTCCCAATATGCGAGGTAATGGCGAGTTGTCTTTTCAGACACCGCCACTTGAGCGGGGGAAGTATGTTTTTTCAGAAACGGAATGTGCCAGCGAGGACATATTTGGACTGATTGAACATCGAGGAAAGTTTAAGGCCAAAGGTGAGTTTCGCGTACTGCCAAGAACGGTATTTATTCCATATTGGCAGCTTTACGACCGCAAATCACGGTTATCCGGTCCTCAGACGGCGTTAACCCGCTCACGGAGAGAGACCACTCAGATCAATGGTGTACGTGACTACGTATACGGAGATCGACTTTCCCGCATTCACTGGAATGCAACGGCAAAGACAGGGAACTGGAAGTCCAAGGAGTTTGAACATGAGTCTGTGCCCAAAACCGTTCTGGTTTTGGATGCGCTGGCATCAAGTTATGAACATGGGGATGCATTTGAAATTGCCGTTTCCACGGCTGCCTCTCTGCTGGAGTATGGTGTCAGGGAACGAATGGGGATGGGGTTATTGACATTGTCAGACCAGACATCCTTCATGGCCCCCAGTGAAAGTCTGATGGAACGACAGAAGATGATGCATCATCTGGTGGATATTCAATATAACGGTCAGGATACCCATCTGTTGCCCGGCGTGGAAAGAATCGCACGTCAACTGCCTCAGGGAGCTTACTTTGTCGTGATTTCTCCCCAGAAGGATGAAAAAATAATGGAACTGTTGCGCTGGGCCGATACGCGGGGCATGACGCCATGTCATATTCTGATCGATACCAGTGAATCCCGCCGGAGTGCCGAGTGGAATGCCATGTTGCGTGGAAGAGGCACGAGGTCATTCACTGTTTCTCACTTGCAGGAGCTTCCAACGGTGATGGGGGGAGGTTCTGTATGAGTACAAAAGGAAATGAGAGTATTACAGGCAAACGATCCTGGTATCATGCAGCGTCATTGCTCTGGATTTTCCTGATTGGAATGCAGTGGATTTCATTTACGCAGGAATCGTGGTACACGGAGACCACTTCTCTGGTGTTATGGACACTTGCAGCGGTCAGTG
Organism: Paenibacillus xylanexedens; assembly: GCF_017874615.1. Lineage (GTDB taxonomy): Bacteria > Bacillota > Bacilli > Paenibacillales > Paenibacillaceae > Paenibacillus > Paenibacillus xylanexedens. Next base: position 224,702 of record NZ_JAGIKV010000001.1, on the reverse strand, counting down.
TGCTGGAGGTCATTCTGCCCTTCAAAACGATCTATCGGGCGATCATCAAGGCGGTCGTTGTTGGTTACATTTTGCATAAAACGCTAATTGATTATACGGTGTACATCCCTTATGGCTCTTTAACGGACCGAGCGGAACAATTCATATTACACATGACGCCGTACATCTGGTTCTCCCTGTGTGCATGGGTGATGCTTGAAGCTGCGCTTCGACTCGTGACCACAACACGTCGCATTCTTGTTTTTCTGGGTGTTAACATCATTTCGATGGGGATTCTCGATTCTTTCACTCAGATTCCACTCTGGATTGAAATCGCGTGGGTGATGTTTGCGGGGATGGGATGGCTCGTATGTCAGCATTTCCGTAACTATCAGCTACAGTATCCACAAGGTTGGAAACGAATCATCCGGTATCCTTATAAAGTCCTGGCCAATATTGCCATTATCTTTTCTTTGATTATTGTAGCCAGCGTTAATATGCCGGAGATTCCACCCACCTTGACGGACCCATATACGGCGTGGCGTAACTATACCGGAACTTCCACAAGTCAGGCTGGTAACGGAAACCTTGATATTCCCGCGGCTACCGAATCGGGATACAGCAGGGAAGACAATCAGCTTGGTGGAGGATTCAACTTCGACTATACCCCTGTCATGTCTGTCACGACCAATGAGCGCAGTTACTGGCGCGGTGAGACACGTGCAGAGTATACAGGCACAGGTTGGGATGACCGTGGACGGGGTACGACAGAGAATGTTCAAGCTGGACAGCCTCTGGAGAACGAAGAATCCGGTAATGTGAATACCAAACAAGTAACTCAGAACGTAACGATGCTGAATGATAATGTCTATCCGATTCTCTTTGGTGCTTATTCGATCTCGGAAGTGAGCTCTATTAATGGTCAGGACAGAACGGAACGGATGTTGTGGAATGCCGAACAGGCTGAACTGCATGTGGTGACAGACCGTCAGCAACCACAGTATCCCAAGACATATACTATCGTATCGGAAGCCCCTGTGATTGTGGAAGATGAGCTTCGTACGAAGTCATTTGAAGATCTGTATAACAGTAATTCTGCAGATGATATGTACTTGCAGTTACCATCCCGTTTCCCTGACCGGGTTTCGGATCTGGCAGCCGAGATAACGGCATCTGCGAATACTCCGTATGAAAAAGTGGCATTACTGCAAAACTATTTACAAACTAATTTTGAATACACAAACAATCCGGATTTATCTCGAAAAGTAAGCAGCGACTTTGTGGAAGGTTTCCTGTTCGATATTATGGAAGGCTACTGTGACTACTTCTCCACTGCGCTGGTGATGATGGCGCGCTCGGAGGGCATTCCTGCAAGGTGGGTTAAAGGTTATGCGCCTGGACAACTGTCCCTGAATTCGGACATGCAGGCTCCACGTCAACCTGGCGCGGAGATTGAGACGACCTACACCGTTACCAATGCAGATGCACACTCCTGGGCAGAGGTTTATTTTGGTGAGTATGGATGGATTCCTGTTGAAGCAACGCCAGGCTTTGATATGCCGCTGCTGACGGAACAGCCGAATGTACAGCCTGTAGATGAGCCTGAAGAAGAGCCAGAAGAGGAGCCGGTACAAGAGGAAGAGCAGACCCCTGCACCTGAGCAGACATCGTCTGCCATCCCGACTTTTGTTATCTGGGCTGCAGGAGCCATCATCGTATTGTGGGTAGCATACATGTTCTGGCGTAATCGTTTCTCCATGCGATTCTTCCTGCTTCGTCTACGGACAGGTGGACCGCTCACCCCTGAACAGAAGGTAGTGGCAGAGACCGAGCGTTGGATTCAGTATGTGAAACGCAAAGGGTTGACCCGGAGCGGAGACGAGACACTTCGTGAATCGGTAACTCGCTGGAGCCAAGCCAAACCGGCTGCAGAAGCTACATTGCATGAGCTTCTCACGAAGTTTGAACAGACTCGTTACAGTCCGGCGTCCGTAACTGCCGACGACTGGAAGGGCGTCTATCAGACCGCCTTGAAGCTGCGGAAGGAACTGAAAGCGGAACGGGCATAGTTGTTGCCCGTCCCGTTTTTCCTTTTTTTCGATGCCATCAGGCGTTGTATGCATTTTCAGGAAAGACGGATTTGTGATATAGTGTGTCGTATGAAACTGAGGTGACTTCTTTGTTTAAAATGTTAATGCCCAAGCTGCGTGTAGACACGGTTTTTGACATTAATCTGGAAGAGCTGTACGCTCAAGGCTACCGTGGAATTATAACTGATCTGGATAACACACTCGTTGGAGCCAAAGCCCCTGACGCTACGCCCGAACTGATTGAATGGTTTGCACGTGTGAAAGAGGCAGGTTTCAAGCTGATGATTGTGTCCAATAACAATTTGAATCGTGTATCCCTGTTTGCGACCCCGCTGGATATCCAGTTTGTGCATAGTGCACGCAAACCATCGAATGTACCGTTTCGTAGAGCAATGAAAATGATGGAGTTATCTCCTGAAAAAACGATTGTAGTAGGTGATCAGATGCTTACGGACGTCTATGGAGGGAACCGAATGGGGTTATATACCGTTCTGGTACTGCCAATCTCCATTGGGGACGAAGGTTTTATGACTCGCTTCAATCGACGCGTGGAACGGATTGCTCTAACGAGTTTACGCAAGAAAGGCTTATGGCTTGAGGAGGAAAAGAAGAAATGACAGAACCGCATAACGGCAACCTTGCCGTAAGGTGCAGCGGATGCGGCGTGCATCTGCAAACAGAAAATTCGGAAATACCAGGGTTTATTCCTGAGAAGGCACTGGATCGTGAACCGGTTATATGCCAGCGCTGTTTCCGTATCAAAAACTACAATGAGTCATCATCCGTTACGGTGGATCAGGACGAATTCCTGGCGCTGCTTAGCAAAATCGGGGATAAGGATGCACTTGTCATCCATATCGTTGATTTGTTTGACTTTGATGGCAGTATTATCTCTGGTCTGCAACGCTTTGTAGGCAACAATCCAGTGTTGCTTGCTGTGAACAAAACGGACTTGCTTCCGAAAGTAACCAACTGGAACAAGATTCGCAACTGGGTACAAAAGCAAGCCAAAGAACAGGGTTTGCGTACAGTGGACGTAGTCCTGTGCAGTGCGAAGCAAAATCAAGGGTTCGACCGTCTGCTTGAGCTTGTTGGAACCTATCGCGAAGATCGTGACGTATATGTGGTTGGCGGCACCAATGTGGGTAAATCCACACTGATTAACCGTCTGATCCGTGATTACAGCGATCTGGAGCAGGAACTGACCACATCCCGTTATCCGGGAACAACGCTGGATATGGTGAACATTCCGCTGGATGATGGAAAATATATCATTGATACGCCTGGAATCGTGTATCCATGGCGTTTCAGTGAGATTGTTTCACGTAAGGATCTCGCTGCCATCATGCCGGAAAAACCGCTTAAACCGGCTGTTTATCAGTTGAACTCTGGTCAGACGCTGTTCTTCGGCGGCATGGCTCGATTTGACTTTGTGGAAGGTGATCGTCAGTCGTTCACTTGTTTTATCAGCACTGCGCTTGATATTCACCGGACGAAGCTGGAGCGTGCAGATGATCTGTACCGCGACCACCTGGGAGAATTGTTGTCTCCGCCAACCCGTGAGGATGCAGCAGAGATGGCTGAATGGACCAGACATGAATTCCGCATCAAACGCGGCAGTCAATCGGATGTATTCATCTCGGGTCTGGGCTGGATTAAGGTTAATGGCGATATTGGAGCGCTGGTTGCTGTTCATGCTCCAAAAGGCATTCGTGTACAGATCCGCCCATCCTTGATCTAGTAAATTCTCAGAATCTGTACATCAGATGGATCGGAGGCGGACCTATGTCTGAGCAGAAAAAATTCAACTCTTCACTTCCCGTGCTGCTTGGTGTTATGGGTGATCCGATTGCTCACTCCAAGTCTCCGGCAATGCACAATGCGGCTCTGGAGGCTGCAGAAGTGAATGGAATGTATATGCCACTGCATGTTCATCCGGATCAACTGGAGGCGGCAGTTCGGGGAATTGTGGCCCTGGGCTATCGTGGTGTCAATGTCACCATCCCGCACAAAGAGCAGGTGATGCAGTATCTGGATGTGATCGATGAAAGTGCTCGCCTGATTGGTGCGGTGAATACCATCGTTAATGAAGGTGGAACACTGACAGGGTACAATACGGATGGTATTGGCTATGTCCGATCGCTGAAGGAAGAGGCTGTGCCTGAGCTTGCGGGTAAACGTATTGCTGTACTGGGAGCAGGTGGAGCAGCTAGAGGTGTCATATATGCACTTGCATTGGAGAAGCCTGAACGCATCCACATTCTGAACCGTACAGCGGACAGAGCTATTGCACTTGCTTCGGATTTACGAGGCCATGGCTTGGGAGAAATCTCGGGCAGTGGCATGGAAGACGCTGCAACGGTACTGGCTACGGCTGATATCGTGATTAACACAACGGCTGCCGGAATGCATCCTCATGTGGATGACGTACCAGTTGATCCTGCACTGATCCGTGAAGGAGCAGCGGTGAGTGATCTGATCTACAATCCGCTGGAGACCCGTCTGCTTCGAGAGTCGCGGATGCGAGGATGCACGGTGCACGGTGGTCTGGGGATGTTTGTATACCAGGGCGCAGTGGCCTTTGAGCATTGGCTCGGCATTCCGGCTCCTGTGGAGACGATGAGACGTGCGGTACTAAACAGTTTTGAAGTGTGAAAATAATAATTGAATGGTCAGGTCCGGACAGTTTTTGTTCTGTCGATCAGGGCCTGCTCAACATAAGGAGTATGGAGTATTCATGTTAAACGGTAAACAAAAGCGCTTTTTGCGGTCACAGGCACATCACCTGACCCCTGTATTTCAGATTGGTAAAGGTGGAACCAACGAGCACCTGTTCCGTCACATCGAAGATGCGATTGAGAAGCGCGAATTGATGAAAGTGCAAGTATTGAACAACAATGACGAGGACAGAAAAGAGATGGCAGAAGAAGTTGCCCGTGAAACGGGAAGTGAGCTTGTACAACTCATCGGTAACACAATCATCCTGTACAAAGAATCTCGCGATAACAAACAAATCGAACTACCTAGATAAGGGAGCGTGACGCAGGTGAAGATCGGCATCATGGGTGGTACGTTTGATCCGATCCACATGGGACACCTCCTGGCAGCTGAGGCGGCAAGGGACTCGCATGCACTGGATGAGATCTGGTTCATGCCTTCCCATGTTCCACCTCACAAGCGCGGAGCCGGAGCTTCGGGACAGCAGCGTCTCGATATGACGGAAGCGGCTGTGAAGGGTGTGCAGCAATATGAGGTGCTGGGTATCGAGATGGAATTGGGCGGAGTGTCTTATACCATCGATACGATGAAGGAACTGTGGCGTCGCCATCCTGAACATGAATTTTATTTCATTATCGGGGCGGATATGGTGAACTATCTTCCCAAATGGGAGCAGATTGAAGAGCTTGCAGAACGCTTAACCTTTATCGGAGTTGGTCGGCCGGGCTTCCAGTTACATCTGGATGATCTACCAGACGAGTTACAGGATCGGGTCCTGCTGGCCGAGATGCCCTTGGTCGATATTTCATCGACAGCCGTACGCAGACGTCTGGCCAAGGGACATTCGGTACGTTTCATGATTCCTGATGAGGTACACCAATACATTGTAAGGAGCGGTTTATATGGCACTAAGCCGTGATGAACTGATTCAAGCCGTATCCGGACAAATGCCGGAAAAACGCTGGAAGCATACACTGGGTGTGATGGAATCGGCAGTGAAGTTGGCTGAAAAATACGGGGCTGATCCTGTGAAAGCAGATCTGGCAGCGATATTGCATGATGTGGCGAAGTACTGGCCCGTAGCGGAGATGGAAGCGGTCATCCGCGATAACGGATTAAACCAGGAACTTCTTCAGCATGACAAGCAACTCTGGCATTCCGAAGTCGGTGCTTTTGTAGCCAAGCGTGATTACGGTGTGGAAGATTCTGAAGTTATTCATGCCATCCGGTGGCATACCTCGGGTCGGGTAGGCATGAGCTTGCTGGACAAAGTGGTATGTCTTGCCGATTACATTGAACCGGGACGAGATTTCCCGGGAGTAGATCACATTCGCGAGCAGGCTGAACGTAGTCTGGAGGAAGGTTTAATTGCCGGATTTGATTCGACGATCAGCTTGCTGATCTCGCAACGACGTGTCATTTATCCTTTGACCATGCTGTCGCGGAATGACTTAATTGCACAATTATAGATTATGGAGGTTGGTTCATGACATTATCATCGAAAGAACTTATGAATATGGCGGTTGCTGCCGCTGACGACAAAAAGGCATCCAATATTGTAGCATTGGATCTGATTAATGTTTCCCTGGTGGCGGATTATTTTGTTATTTGTCACGGGAATTCCGATACACAGGTACAAGCCATTGCCACTGAAATTCGCAAACAGGCTCATGCAGCCGGAGCGACGATCAAAGGTATCGAAGGTATGGATTCCGCACGTTGGGTACTGATGGACATGGGCGATGTTGTTGTTCATATCTTCCACCGCGACGAGCGTGAATACTACAACATTGAACGACTATGGTCTGATGCCAAAGTGGTGGAAACTGTATGAGTTTGATTGCTGGAACAGTCGTCTCTTTGCCGGTTTCACGTGAAGTGTCTCCGTTTGGCTTCTTTTTGACGACAGGATCGGAAGATGTACTGCTTCACTACACCGAGTTAACACGGGATATTAAAATTGGTGAGACGCTTGAGGTATTTGTATTCTTTGATACAGAAGATCGTCTGGCTGTAACGATGAAAAAACCTTATCTCATGCTTGGCGAAATGGCACGACTGGTTGTGGCTGATGTTCACCCACGACTGGGCTGTTTCCTGGAAATGGGCCTTGGACGGCAATTGCTGCTTCCTATTCGTGAACTGCCTGAACTGGAAGAACTGCGTCCTCAAGTGGGGGATGAAGTCTTTGTAATCATGGAACATGACAAACAGGGACGTCTGCGTGCCAAATTGGCCGGGGAACGTGAACTTTCACCATTGTCTTTCCATGCGCCAACTTCATGGTTAAACGAGTGGGTTGAAGCGACGGTATACAAGCCACTGCAGATGGGTACTTTTGTACTTGTAGAGGGCGGTGTACTGGGCTTTGGCGCGATTGGTATGATTCATTCATCCGAACGTAGTCATATGCTGCGTCTTGGTGAGAAAGTGAAATGTCGGGTGACACTGGTACGTGAAGACGGACGTGTGAATCTGGCGATGACTCAACTCAAACAAGTTGGACGTAACGAAGATGCAGACAAACTGCTCGCTTTCATGAAAGAACGCCCTATGGGTGGCATGCCATACTCGGATGCAACTCCGCCGGATATCATCAAGCAGCGCTTTGGCATCAGTAAATCTGCTTTCAAGCGTGCCTTGGGCAAATTGATGAAAGACGGATTGGTGGTCCAAAAGGAAAGCTGGACGTATCTGTCCGAATCTGCTCCTGCGGATCAAAGTGAAAACAAGTAATCTTCCTGATTAAATAGTTGTAATATGGAACTCGGATAAGGCAGGGATAGGCTGGGTAAACACCGGATGCCCCTGTCTTTTCTTTTGTTAACAGGATTGGAAAATGAAATTGAAAGTGCGGTGCCTGACATGTCTTACCGGAAATTTGCCTATGTGTATGATGAATTAATGGAAGATATGCCTTATCCGGACTGGATAAGGTTTGCAAGAACAGCATGGGAAAAGCATGGAATGCCCAAAAGTGTCGCTGAACTTGGCTGTGGAACGGGCTCCATTACGATCCCGCTCGTGAATTCCGGTTTCGAAGTTACAGGCATTGATCTTTCAGCAGATATGCTGTCGGTTGCGCGCAGCAAGATGGAGGCTACGCCTCAGGGGCATCGCTTGTATCGCGAGGGCAGTGTCCGTTGGGTGCAGCAGGATATGCGGGAATGGCGAGTTCCGGAACCTGTGGATTCGGTGATATCTTTCTGTGATTGCGTCAATTATCTGCTTGAACAAGAAGATGTCGTTCGAACATTCCAGCGCACATATGAGATGCTGAAGCCTGGTGGAACGTTCCTGTTTGATGTGCATCACCCCAATACCCTTATTCGTTATGATGAGGAGCAGCCTTTTGTACTGGATGAGCGCTCCGTATCTTATATTTGGACTTGTGATCTGGACCAGGATCGCTGTGAAATTGAGCATCATCTCAGTATTTTTTCGCGTGTGGATGATGGTCGAAAGGATATATACCAGCGTTTTGAAGAAGTTCATGTTCAACGTGCGTATGATCCGGACTGGATGAAGCTGGAGTTGTCCAAGGCAGGCTTTAAAGACGTGAAGGTATATGCAGATTTTGAATGGAAAGAGGCCGGAGACAGCGCGCAGCGCTTGTTCTACGTGGCTGTAAAGTAAGAGCGAAAGATGACAACTGTCCTTATGTATGGTGCATAAGGGCAGTTTTTTTTGATTTTTTATGGAGAATGAATAAAAGCTTCTGTAATCCGGCAAGGAACTGCTAGGAAAGACATAATGACGTGACAAAAAGTATTGCCAGTTATAGTAAAGGAGGCGATAATAGTCGGATAGAAAGCGTTTTCTAAGAAAATAAATCAATTGTCAATGTGAGGTGTAGAAATGGAAAGTATATATAAAACAAGACTTACGTCAGAACAACTGAATGCCATAATAGAGCAGCATTTCTCTGCAAGTATACAGGACTACAAGGAAATGGTGGATGGCTGGGCCAATCATGCATATCTCATCACACTTAGTGACGTACAGCGAGTGGTACTCAAAATTGCACCTTCGGCTTCGACCAATCTGATGCGTTGTGAGCAGGATCTCATGATTGCCGAGGTTGAGGCACTGCGACTCATCAGCGAGCTGCAAGATGTTCCCATACCCCAAGTACTGGCTTATGATGATTCGTTAACTATGGCTTCAGCGCGTTATTTTATCATGGAGTACATGTCTGGAACACCCTATAATCAGGTCAAGGATCAATATTCTGCGGAAGAGCAGGAAGCCGTTGAACAACAACTGGGGCGCTATAATCGTCGAATTAATGAAATCAAGGGTGAGAAGTTTGGATATTTCTCGGAGCACAAACAGCGATATTCCACATGGAAAGAAGCATTTATGAATCTGATGGATGACATTCTTACCGATGGGGAAGAAGCCGGAATTACATTTTCGATCGACTATCCTGAATTGAGACGCTTGATTGAAGATAAGTCGGATGCGCTTAACGATGTCAAAGAACCTGTTCTTGTCAGTTGGGATCTGTGGGATGGCAATGTGTTAGTAGACAAAGGTCGCATCACAGCGATTATTGATTTTGAACGTTCACTGTGGGCAGATCCTCTGATGGAGCATTATTTCAGTCATTTTAACTATACGCCCGGTTTTGTGAAAGGGTATGGGCATGCGATTACGACTGAAAGTGAGCTGAAAAGAAGAAGTCTCTATGACTTGTACTTTGATCTGGTGCTGCGCATTGAGTGCGCTTATCGTCAATATGATAATCAGGAACATGTGAATTGGACCATTCATAATCTGGAGGAAGGCATTGAGCGTTTTCGGTTATCTTGAAAAGAAACCAGCGTTATGAACGGTACGAAGCGTAGACTTCAAGATAGCGATTATAACGTGTAATATTGACTTTGGGCTTGCTTTTTTATATAATGGTCCCGATATTGTATACATATTTCGATGATAAGGATCAGTAGTAATTCCTGTACATAACAGAGAGCCGGCGGTTGGTGCAAGCCGGTTGACAGTGATTTGCGAACTCGCCTTGGAGAAATGCGGTGATTACACCATTCTGTTTAACCTGCTTGTATAAAGCTTGGGTTCAGGAATGGAAATCCGCATCGGTTAACCGCCGTTACAGGTCCAAAGGGAGTGGATGACGAAGCACGTTCGTCCGCTAACTAGGGTGGTACCACGGGAATTCAACCTCTCGTCCCTAGCGCTGCAAACGCTACGGGATGCTGAGGTTTTTTTGTTGCAATTAAAGCTAAAGTGAATAACCTGAAGGAGGAACAATAGATGAGTGAGAATAACCAGCCGAAACACGGCTATCAGCCACAAGTCATGGAAAAAAGTTGGCAGCAATATTGGGATGCAAATAAAACGTTTAAAACGGGTGAGGACCCTGCTAAACCGAAATTTTATGCACTGGATATGTTCCCTTATCCATCCGGTTCAGGTCTGCACGTAGGTCACCCGGAAGGATATACGGCAACGGATATCGTTTCCCGTTACAAACGTATGCGCGGTTACAACGTATTGCACCCAATGGGTTGGGATGCTTTCGGTCTGCCTGCTGAGCAGCATGCACTGGATACAGGTGAACATCCACGAGATATTACATTCCGTAATATTGACAATTTCCGTCGCCAGATCAAATCGCTCGGTTTCTCTTATGACTGGGATCGTGAGATCAGCACAACGGACCCTGAATACTATAAATGGACACAATGGATCTTTATCCAGCTGTACAATAAGGGCCTGGCTTATGTGGATGAAGTTGCAGTTAACTGGTGTGAAGCCCTTGGAACGGTACTTGCTAATGAAGAGGTTATTGATGGCAAGAGTGAACGTGGTGGACATCCGGTTGTACGCAAACCGATGCGTCAATGGGTTCTGAGAATTACCGAGTATGCAGAGCGTCTGTTGGAAGACCTGGAAGAGCTGGATTGGTCTGAAAGCATCAAGGATATGCAGCGCAACTGGATCGGTAAATCGACAGGTGCGGAAGTTGTATTTGCCATTGAGGGTCGCGAGGAAGTCATCAAGGTGTTCACTACCCGTGCGGACACATTGTTTGGTGCGAGCTTTGCAGTACTTGCTCCGGAACATGAATTGGTAGAAGCAATTACAACCGATGACCAACGTGAAGCGATTCAGGCTTATCAGGAGCAGGCTTCTCGTAAGAGTGATCTGGAACGTACAGATTTGGCCAAAGACAAAACAGGTGTATTCACTGGCGCTTATGCAATCAATCCCGTTAATGGTGCAAAACTGCCGATCTGGATTGCCGATTATGTTCTTGCAGGTTACGGTACAGGTGCGGTTATGGCAGTTCCGGGTCATGATGCACGCGACTGGGAATTTGCGAAGCAGTTCGGTCTGGATATCATCGAGGTTATTCAAGGCGGAGACGTTACACAAGAGGCATATTCGGGTGATGGCGCGCATGTGAATTCCGATTTCTTGAACGGACTGAATAATGAAGAAGCGGTTGCCAAGATGATTGCTTGGTTGGAAGAGAACGGTAAAGGACAAGGTAAAGTAACCTATCGTCTGCGCGATTGGCTGTTCAGCCGTCAGCGTTACTGGGGTGAGCCAATCCCGATTCTGCATCTGGAAGACGGAACGATGAAGACCGTACCGGAGGATCAACTTCCACTGCTGCTGCCTGATATCGACCAGATCAAACCTTCGGGTACTGGAGAATCACCGCTGGCGAATGTTACAGAGTGGGTGAATACGGTAGATCCGGAAACGGGAATGAAGGCACGTCGTGAGACTAACACCATGCCACAATGGGCGGGTAGCTGCTGGTATTACCTGCGCTTTATCGATCCACACAATGACAAGGAACTGATCTCCAAGGAGAAACAGCAGCAGTGGCTGCCAGTTGACCTGTACATTGGCGGAGCAGAGCACGCGGTACTTCACTTGCTGTACGCTCGTTTCTGGCACAAAGTGCTGTATGATCTGGGTGTTGTGGAGACCAAAGAACCTTTCCACAAACTGGTGAACCAAGGTATGATCCTGGGTACCAATAATGAGAAAATGAGTAAATCTCGTGGTAATGTCATTAACCCGGATGAAATCGTGAATGAATTCGGTGCAGATACATTGCGTCTGTACGAGATGTTCATGGGACCTTTGGAAGCGACAAAACCGTGGAATGCAAACGGGGTTGAAGGCATGCACCGCTTCCTGTCACGTGTATGGCGTCTCTTCATTAACGAAGACACAGGAGCCATCAATGACAAGATTACGGTGGACGGTGGAACGGATGAGTTCAAACGGACTGCACACAAAACGATCAAAAAAGTTACGGAAGATCTGGAACATCTGCGCTTCAACACATCCATAAGCCAGCTGATGATTTTCATCAACGATGCATACAAAGCGGACACACTGCCTCGTGAAGCGATGGAGAAATTTGTGCAGCTGTTGTCACCACTGGCACCGCATATGGCAGAGGAACTGTGGAGCCGTTTGGGTCATGAAGGTGGAATCTCTTACGTGGCTTGGCCTGAATATGATGAGTCCATGACAGTGGATGCTGAAGTAGAAATCGTTGTTCAGGTAAACGGTAAAATCGTAACTCGTGCTACGATCGCGAAGGATCTGGATGCACAGGGTATGCAGGACTTTACGATGGAGCTGGCACCTGTTAAGCAGGCGCTGGAAGGCAAGACCATTCGCAAGGTCATTGCCGTTCCAGGCAAACTCGTTAATATTGTTGCCGGTTAATCTCACCGGCTCGGAATAGTTCATCCAGCTTTAACAAATCTTCATCATATTTGTCATGTGTCGTGTGGATCAGACTGTCGAAAACACCGTCGAGACTTACCTTCAGCAGTGCAAGTGCCTGAGCGGTAATACCGCCAGGTACAGCGACACGAGCCTGAAGCTCTTGCGGGGTGTATCCTCCTTCGGTGAGCAACTTGCCTGTTCCCAGGAGCATTTCGCCAGCCAGAGCGCAGGCATCTGCCCTTTTGATGCCAGTCAGTTTCACGGCACTTTCGATCCACTGTTCCAAAAAGAACGATATGAATGCAGGTCCGCAGCTGGAGAAGTCGGATGTAATTCGTGTACAGGCTTCATCCACTTGGTACGGCCTGCCTATATGACTAAGCAGACTCTCTAACACAGCGCGGTCTTCACTGGTCATTCGTTCGCCATGTATGCAGAGGGATGCTCCACTGCCGACTTGGTGTGTGACGCTGGGAATTACCTTGGAGACTTTGCAAGGAAGTGAAGATTCCAGATGTCGCAGCTGCACGGGACTGGTGATCGAGACAATTATATGATTGGGATTCACGACAGGCAGGATGTCGTCAATAACATGTTTGAATTCAAGCGGCTTCACGCACAGGAAGATGATATTACTTCGGATCACCGTTTCCCGATTGCTCTGGGATTCATGCAGACCGGGGTAACGGAGGGATAACTGACGTACTTTGGACGGGGTTCGATTGCTGGCCGCGATCTGCCGGGGCTCAAGTGCACCCGATTGGATCAGGGCATAGATTAGCAGGCTGCCCATGCTGCCGGTTCCGATAAATCCAACCTTCATTGTTTCAGGCCTCCTTTCATGCTTTACGGTACTGGCGCAGTTCATTCCCTCTATTCTATGCGTGAGGACCTGTTTCACATGACATGAAAAATACACAACTTGTTTCATCAGGAAAGTTCAACGGTTCGGAAGCACCGCCCGTGTTCGAAATGAATGATTTTGAATTCAGGGAGAGGTGTGGAAGAATGAGATGGAATAAAGGAATGACCATTGCTGCTGCGGTGGTTGGAAGTATACTCATATTATGGTCGGGCAAAAGTGAACAACCACCTAGTGGCTGGGAACCCTTGCAGCTCGGCACCGAGAAGCCGACGATAGAGCAGGAACTCCCTGCTGTACAGTCGGCTACTTCGGTTCAGGGAAATACAGGAGTACTTTCGGGAGCGGATGCAAGTGGGATGCAGACTGGGAATGAGGCAAAGGCAGAAGAGTCTAAAGAGCTTGCGAGCGTTGGGGTTGAAGGTGATTCAGTTGCTCAAACTATAAGTCAGACGAATGATAATCCACCGGACACCTCAAATTCGACTGAACCAGTTGTGCAGGGTACGAATTCGAATCCTTCGGTTACCTCCGAGACGGGCTCGAACAGTAATCCACCTGTAGTTCGTGAGGAAGCTGGCGACAATGGCAAGATTGATGTGAATACCGCTCCTGTCTCCAAGCTTATCGAGCTTCCCGGAATTGGGGAGAAGAAAGCTCAAGCTATTGTGGACTATCGGAATGCACATGGTCCTTTTGCAAAAGTCAGTGATCTGACAAAGGTCAAAGGAATCGGTATAAAGATGCTGGAGAAGATGGCACCGTATGTGCAGATCCGGTAATATTAGAATAAAAAATGTGTTGAGCGGGAGGAATGCAGCATGAGTACAGAGGTACGCAAGGACTGGGATACGTATTTTATGGACATCGCGTATATGGTTTCCACGCGTTCCCGCTGTTCGCGTCGTCATGTGGGTGCCGTTCTTGTTCAGGGAAAGAAACTGCTGGGAACAGCCTATAATGGTGCACCCACCGGCGTCCCGGATTGTTCTGAAGCAGGTTGCATGATATCGGAAGAGTATGAGTTGGTCGTGACCGATGGGCAAGAAGAAATGGTGAAAAAGCAAAGATGCATTCGCACAATTCATGCGGAGCAAAATTTGCTTTTATTCACAGATCGAATCGACCGCGAAGGCTCGTCCGTGTATGTGACCGACGAACCGTGCTGGACATGTGCCAATATGCTGGCGAATAGCGGGATTACAGAAATCGTGTTTCATCGTTCTTATCCTAAAGATACCGGCAAGGTTACAAATATGATGGAACAGAAGGGAATAACGTTCCGCAGGCTGGAGAATTACCAGCCCCCGCGGGAAACGATGATGACCGTGAGCAATTAATGTAAATATGATCGAATACGTGAGGGAGAACCTCCGGCAAGCCTGAATTGGCTTTCCGGGGGTTTTTCTGCGTTCAACGGGTGAAATGAAGGAGGGGTAGAAATGAAAGGCAGACCGTTACTAAGTTTTACGATTTGTTGGTTATGCGGGAGTGGGATAGCATGCGCGTTAACAGGCTGGACGTTAATCTGGGGGGTAATTGGAGCTCTGGCATGTGTGCCACTTTTACTTCGTTTTATGGATGTGCGTGGATGGTCTGTTTTATTTTTACTCGCTGCCTTTATTGGAGGTGCTGGACATTGGGAGTGGAATGACGCACGCAATCACAGTAGTCTGCCGGAGACCATGCATATCGCTGCTCATGAGTTGGACGGATGGTCAGCTGAAATTCAGGGTGAGCTTGTGTCAGATGTACGCATTGATGGAGATCGGGCTGACTTTAAGATTCAGATGTCTTCGATATTGGCAACATCGGATTCGTCAGCAGATGCAGATCTGACAGCATCATCTGCATTCAACATAGATGAACAATTGATGGTACAAGTCAGACTGTTGGAGGAAGAAGAACAACAGGTAGCAGCGGGCTGGAAGAGGGGCGATTTGATTACGCTTAATGGTTCTTTTGTCCTTCCTGGTGAAGCGAGGAACTTTGGCGGGTTTGATTATCGCAGTTACTTGCGCACCCTGCATATCCACTGGTTGTTCAAGGTGAAGGGAGCCAGTTTGGTAACAGCAGTTGCTCCTGAGGGACTTGGACAATATAACGTATTACGGTGGACGGATTGGACTAGGCATAAGTTGGGCTCGGCGGTTGAGCAGTTATTTCCAGCGCCTCATGCAGGATATATGAAGGGGCTTATTATCGGGATGGCTACTGATATCGATCCAGGTACCTATGGTCAGTTTTCACAACTGGGTCTAACGCATATCCTGGCAATCTCCGGAACCCATGTCGCTGTATATGTTGCTTCGTTGCTTCTCATTCTATCTTGGCTAAGGCTTACCAGAGAGACGGCACTCACGATTGTTCTGATCCTGGTGCCAGCTTATGTACTGTTATCCGGTGGTTCACCTTCAGTCATTCGAGCAGGGATTATGTCTATGATTGGTTTGTACATGGCACGTCGTGGTCTCGCGAGAGACGGCCTTCAGATGATTAGTGCAGCAGCATTGTTGATGATGTGGTGGAACCCTTATTTTTTGCTGAGTGTCAGCTTTCAGTTATCCTTTCTCGTGACCGCAGGCTTGATGATCTATATGCCACTGATTAATCGGCTGTTCAGCAACTGGCCGAAATCTCTGGCCGCAACCGCATCCGTTACCGTGACCGCTCAGCTGATTTCGTTCCCAGTAACCATTTTGTATTTCAACCAGTTTTCGCTGCTCTCATTTGTAGCTAACTTTCTGCTGGTTTCTTTGATTAGTGCGATTGTATTACCTCTTGGGACGGTCGCCATGCTGTTATCATTTATATGGATTCCCTTGGCTAAACCCCTCGCATGGATAGCGATGCAACTGAATCAACTGACTTTTGTAAGCGTGGAGTGGATGAACAGCCTGCCAGGTTTTGTATTGATCTGGGCAACACCGCCCTTGTTATGGATTGCCGCATATTATGCTGTGTTGTATGCCTTACTCTACCTCTTGCATCGTGGCAATGGTGAGCAGCAAGAAACAGCGTTTATTGAGGAAGAGACGGCTCCTCTTGTGAGGCGACAACCTTCAGTTTCAATGGGGAATATGGGCATTCGCTCTTCGATGTCTACCGTGGTACAGGATCAAGGTAAGAACCATGTAGATGGAAAAGAAACTTCATTAACGACATTAGGAGCCAGTATTGCCTGGCCGGAGTATACAAGTGCATTTACTGCACGAGGTGCAGGATATTATGCACATGAACGAATGAGTAAAACTCAGCAATGGTTGTGCGGGTTGCTCGTGCTCAGCTTTATTGCTGGATTATGGTGGGCATATCAGACTCCGAAGCCTGCTGGAACCGGCATTGTGCAGTTTTTGGATATTGGACAAGGGGACAGCACATTGATTACAACCCCGGAAGGCAAACACATTCTGGTGGATGGCGGGGGAACAGTTAGTTTTGGGAACACCGAACAATCTTGGAAAACAAGGCGTGATCCGTATGAGGTGGGAGCCAAGGTCGTTGTTCCTCTATTGAAAAAAAGAGGTATCCATCAACTGGATGCTGTAATTGTAACGCATGCTGACCAGGATCATGCCGGAGGACTACAGGCTGTGCTGGAACAGATTCCGGTTAAACGTTTCATGTTTAATGGAACGACCAGCGGTAAGGATAACTTTGATAAGTTACTGGACACGGCCATGGAACGGAAAATTCCTCTGTACGCCATTCAGCAGGGCATGTCCTATAAGGCTGGTAAAGAGACAATTTTACATTTTATAGCTCCGGATCTGGCACATATGGATGTAAATGAATCAGACAATTTGCCTGTATCTGAACATCAGAATCATGATTCCGTTGTCTTTTTGCTGGAAATGGCCGGGGCTTCCATGTTGTTCACCGGAGATATGGATGCTGCGGCAGAGCAGGACCTGCTCTATATGATTCAGGATGGCTCATTGGCTGCCCAGTTTGCACAGAAAGGTGCAGATATTGGAGTTACAGAGGGAGTTGTACAAAGGGTACTTACACGACCATTGCAGATTGATTCAAATGATGCTTCAGCGGCATCTGTCTCCATTGACGTTCTAAAGGTCGCTCATCATGGCAGTAAAACGTCGTCCACCGAAGCCTGGCTCCAATACTGGAACGCCAAAACCGCTGTGATATCTGCAGGAGTTAACAATACATATGGGCATCCCAATCCGGGAGTGATGGAACGTCTGGAGGCTACCGGGTCGGATATTTATCGGACAGATCAGATGGGCGAGGTCCAGATGAGAGTGAAAGATGGGAAGATTGATGTTCGATACAAGCTGGTTGAGATTGAGTGACGGCACGCCATCTATTTATCGGTGTGAAGATGAGTGAAGAAAACTCCGATTTAATACCAACTGGAATGCTAAAAAGACAAGAGATCCTGCAATAATGTGGATAGTCTGAGCGGAAAAAGTAGTGAAGTTAAGTGTAAATATCGAGTAGATGATCCCACCTGTGAAGCCTAATAGAACATATGCAACGATTGCAACGAGCAATCTGATATACGTATTATCTTTTTTTCTGTATAAAAGTAATCCATCCACCAATATAGAAAGTGGCGTAAGTAAGAAAAGTAAAATAGCGAGGTTAATCAATAATCCAACCGCAAATTTATACCCGAATGAATAATAGTAAGTATTTTCTAATCTTTCATCTATAGGGACATAGTGATATATCCCCATTGCAAGTGAAATGAGAACGGCAGTTAATACAGCTGCAAGTATTTTTCCGCGCGGCCTATTGATTCTATGGGGTTTTGTCATTCGAATATTAACCTCCATCTTAAATAACTATATTCAACAAGAGGATAGGCTAAGGGAGTTACTATATTTTAACATACACATGTTGAAAAAGAAGAAGTAAAACAATTTTATGCTGATCGAGGCGATACCATTTGATTGCAAGTCAGAGCACAAAAAAAAGCCCGCTTTCCGTTACACTCCACGAGGGAGAATATCGGAAAACGGGCCATTTTTTCAAAATGTAGAAGAAATATAAGAACTACTCTATGCCATCCTTAAAGTGTTTGTTCCAGTGTTTATCGCCCTTGTGCAACAGATCTTCTACCGTTTTCTCAAGAGTCATCAACAACTGTGCTCTGACATCAAGTACGGTTTCTCTGTACAAGCGTTCTTCCGATCCAACGATTTTATCGCCGTATAATGCCTGTGCAGCAACGTACTTCCGATGTTCCTCGACCAGAGTATCAATGGACTCCAATGCATGTTCCACAAAGTGGGAAATACTTTGGTATTCTTTGGGCATTTGTTCTTTTAAAGCTTGAATTTTCGCAAGAGCTGGCATGCTCATCACCTCGTGTTTATGAATGTAAATTTACAATACACTATTTTCATGAAAATTGCATTAAAATCAGCTTAAATTTGGACTAATTTCGACTTTTTTTATTCTAGGAACCAAAAAAGTGCTTATCTATAATGTATGCCATTGCATTTGAATTGAGTCGTGTAAGTAATGGAATCCCTTTTGGATACGTTTGGTGACTCGTTATGCAATTTCTGTTATTCTAAGAGAAGATTTCAGCGGCCCTAATACATACGCCGTTATTTTGTTATGGCAAATTAAAAAAATACTTAACTTTGCAACAATTTTATTGATGATCACGTCTGTAAGGTTGCAGGGAGAGGGGGATCCTTTGTGGTAGAGTCGGAACTCATCAGAGCCGCTCAATCGGGCGATCGCGACGCTCTAATTACCCTATTGCGGGAGATTGAACAACATGTCTATCGGACCGCATATTACATTCTAAATAATGAACAGGACGCTTTGGACGCTGCTCAGGAAGCGTTGATCCGAATTTACACCAAAATTAATTCATATGAAGAAAAGGCCCAATTCAAAACATGGGTACAACGCATCGTCACGAACATCTGTATTGATAAATTCAGAAGAACCAAGCCGTCTGTCTCCATTGATGAACATGACATGGTTTTTCAGGATAATCAGGATGTGGAGTACGAGGTCATGTCTACATATGTGGCCCAAGACATTCAGGATGCGATCAACAAGCTTCCCGAGCATCATCGTACCGTTATTGTTCTAAGATATTTGCAGGACTTATCCTACAATGAAATTGCGGATTGTCTCGATCTTCCATTGAATACGGTGAAATCTTATTTATTTAGAGCCAGGCAGCAATTACAGAATCTACTACAGGAATATCAGAAAGGTGGTGTGACAGGATGAAATGCGAAGAGGTGGTGGAATGGATGCACCGCTATCTGGATCATGATCTGGGCGAGGCGGAAACCGCGCAGATGCTACAGCATGTGGCAAAGTGTCCGGAGTGCGCCGAGAATTTTAGTTTACTCAGAGCTCTTTCCAGAGAACTGGAAGAATTACCGCAAGTAAGCCCGAAATTTAGTCTGGTTGATGCGATTATGCCACAGCTTGATGCCATTGACGAAGCGCGGAAGGAACAAAGTAGCACCATACAGGAAATGAATCCTGTCCCCGCTGCATTTGAGAATTTACAACGTTCAAGTGAGCGGAAAACGAAGCAAAAATGGCTTAACTCGATGGCAGGACGTATGTCCATGGGTGCAGCGGCTGCGGCAGTTGTATTGGGATTCGCCATCTGGGGATATCAGCCTGAACAGATTGAGAATGCCGATTCCATGCTGATGAGCTCTGGAGCTTCTCAAGAGGGCGGCAATTTGGATGAGAATTCATTAAGCAAGAATATTGAAAATTATGATCCTGCCACTTCGTCCCAACCAAGCAGCAACGATGTGTATTTGGATCAATCGAATGTTTCACCAACTAAACCAGATAACCAAGACGTAGAAACAATTCCTGAAGAGAACGGTGGAGATGAGGTACAGGAGCCTGAAGTTCAGTCAGATCCGACACCTCAACAACCGGCTACTGAATCAACGCCTGCTCGGAATAAAGGAACTCAGGATAATTCGTCCAAAACTCCTTCGACCGATGATCAGAAAAATCCGGTTCAGAACCAAGATTCTGAGCAGAGAATTCAGGGATCAGGAGATTCTCCTAAATCTTCTGCAGATGGGGAAGAGAATGGAGTAACAGAAACGGACAATGGAGATGCGCAATCCTTCACTTCTCAGGATACAACACCTAATATGACTGAAGATGTTCCGGTTGAAGGTAACACTGTACCTGATTCCAGTGCAGGTGCAGACACCTCTGGAGGAAACAAAGGATTCGCAGCAGGACCGGATCAGGGAATGACTACAACAGCAGCACCAAAAGAATGGAAATCACCTGACGGCTCCTATGTAGTTATGCTTATTGGTGATCAAATCAGCATATACTCCAAACCTGCCAATGAACCGGATGTTCTAAATTTGGTTGAACAACGCAGTATAGAGGGGACGCTGAAGTCAGCGAGTTGGTCAAAGGATGGTACCCTGTTTAATTACGAAACGGACAAGGACGGAACAACGGCGAAGAATTCGTTTAATGTACCTGCTGTTTCAGGTGGAGCTCCTGCGAAATAATTAAAAATGGGGAGTGCGCTCCTCTAAACGAAAGAACATTTTTAGTATGACAAGCATATAGTGGAAGTAACAAAACACGTCCTATCTCAGTTCAAACAACTGACGTCGTATGACCGCGCACCGGCTTTTTCTAGAACTGCTGGTGTCAGCGTTTATATAGATGTAGGACAGGGGACCTTCATCCGCAATTGGATGTAAGGTCCCTTTGTTGTCTTGCGCTTTTTCTGGTAGGATAAGAGGGATAAGGAGGCGCCGTGAATGGATGTAAAAAGTGCAACAAAGGCAATACGTAATGGAGAAACGGCACCGATATATGTGCTGTACGGGACGGAGAAGTACCAGATACAGCAATTTACGGATATGTTAAAAGAACAGGTTATTGAAGAAGAACATCGTGATTTTGCGATTATTCCATATGATTTGTCTGAAACGGCTGTGGAGGTCGTTATTGAAGAAGCAGAGACCGTACCTTTTCTGGTTCCTCGCAAATTAATAATTGTAAGGGATGCGAGTCTGTTCACCGCAGGTAAAGAATCCAAGATTGAACATCAGGTTGATCGTCTGCTTACATATATGGAAAATCCGGCAGATTACAGTACGATTGTTTTCCTGGCCCAAGGGGATAAGCTGGATGAGCGTAAGAAACTGGTGAAAGCTGTCAAGAAACAGGCAGTAGTTCTTGCTTTTGCTCCACTCAGTGGAGAAGAGTTATTGAATTGGATAGTGAAACTGGCGAAGCAGCGGGATGTTTCCTTGGAGACGGGAGCGGCAGAAACGTTGATCAGCTATGCAGGAACAGGTCTTCAGACCCTGTCTGCTGAAGTAGACAAGTTATGTTTGTTTGCGGGTAATGGGGGAACAATCAAGCGTGCTGATATCGAGTCACTGGTTGCCCGTAGTACAGAGCAGAATGTATTTTCACTGGTGGAGGAACTTGCTAATTTGCGACTGGAGAAAGCGTTGGCTCTTTTCTATGAGTTGCTGAAGCAGCGGGAAGAACCGATTAAAATTGCGGCTTTAATCGCACGCCAGTTTCGGATCATGATCCAGGTGAAAGAGTTGGGACAACAAAGTTACTCTCAGCAGCAGATTGCCAGTCAGCTTGGTCTGCATCCGTATGCTGTTAAGATTGCGGGTGAACAAGCCCGTAAATTTCAGCCGGAACGTCTGAGAATGATCTTGAGTCACCTTAGTGAACTGGATTACCAGATGAAAACAGGAGCGGTGGATAAAGTGCTTGGTCTGGAGCTGTTCTTATTGAGACTTGGTGCATGAATGGATAAGTAAACGTAATAGATTACTAGTGTGAGGAACAAACAAAGCGACCTTTGCTCCATGATAGTTAAATCATCGGAATAAAGGTCGCTTTATCTGTGTCTTATACTTATCGAATCAGATACTAAAAAATCCTGAAAGCCTATGCTGTTCAGGATTTTTCCATTGGATCGTATAAGTAACGCTTCTTACGCTTGTGCGGAAAGAGCGTTCAGTTTTTTCGCCAAGCGAGATTTTTTGCGTGCTGCAGCATTTTTATGAACCAGACCTTTAGTTACAGCCTTGTCCAGCTTTTTGGAAGCAGCTTGAATCGCAGCTTTTGCAGTATCAACTTCGTTACTTACCAGAGCAGCATCAGCAGCTTTAACAGCTGTACGGAGTGCAGACTTCTGAGAAGCGTTGAGTGCGCGGCGCTTGTCGTTCGTTTTTACGCGTTTAACAGCGGATTTGATGTTTGGCATTACATTCACCTCCTGTAAGGCATTTGCATGAATACAAACGTTTCACAACTTAAAATATTCTATCACGCTAGCATGTAAAATGCAACAGATATTCCTACGATGTTCGACATGCTGTATAAAGGAACCCTTTTTCCCACACAATATGCTCAAATGCGGTAAGGGAGGCAGGGACAGAATGACACTGGATTTGCAAAACTATACAGTTCGTACCGATTTGGCGATCGACTCCAAGGAAATGGCGCAAGGTGGACAGAAACAGACGATTCCTGGACTGCGGGAAGATGTAGAGAAAAAAGAGGGCATTACGATTACACGTATTGATGTCCTGAATGAAGAAGCAGCCACGGCCATTGGTCGGGTAAAAGGCCACTATGTCACCTTGGAAGTACCTTCACTACGGAATGGTGATACCGAGTTAAAGGAGCGAGTTGCTGCTGAGTTCACACGTGAAATGGAAGATTTTATGGTTAAGGCCGGAATCAACAAAACATCCAAGGTCTTGATTGTTGGCTTGGGCAACTTAAATGTCACCCCGGATTCACTCGGTCCACTTGTTGTAGAAAATCTGATGGTGACGCGTCAGTATTTCGAATTGGTGCCAGATCAGGTTGCGCCAGGGTATCGGGAAGTCAGCGCGATTGCTCCCGGCGTGTTAGGTACAACGGGCATTGAATCCAGTGACATCGTACAGGGGATTGTAGACCGGACCAAGCCTGATGCCATTATTGCGATTGATGCCCTGGCCTCCCGTTCCTTGGAACGTGTAAATACAACGATTCAGGTAGCGGACATTGGTATTCATCCGGGTTCCGGTATTGGAAACAAACGGCGTGGCCTGACCCGTGAGATATTAGGTGTGCCTTGCATCGCCATCGGAGTACCAACCGTATGTTATGCGTCCACCATTGTGAACAATGTGATTGAGATGATGCGCTCACACTTCCGCCAGGAAACGGATCAGACCAAACAGATCATGGGCATGCTGGACGACATCGGTGAGCAAGATCGCTTGAGTCTGGTGAAAGAGGTACTGGAGCCACTGGGTCATGACCTCATTGTTACCCCAAAGGAAATCGATGAGTTTATTGAGGGAATTGCCAATGTTATCGCTACAGGACTTAACGCCGCACTCCACGATGCCGTGAATCCGGATAACGTAGCCGCCTATACACATTAAAACTTAAAACTGCTGAGAAGAAGGTCCGAATCTATCGGACTTTCTTTTTTTTGTT
Source organism: Paenibacillus xylanexedens (assembly GCF_017874615.1). GTDB lineage: Bacteria > Bacillota > Bacilli > Paenibacillales > Paenibacillaceae > Paenibacillus > Paenibacillus xylanexedens. Next base: position 200,861 of record NZ_JAGIKV010000001.1, on the reverse strand, counting down.
TCTGGAATCTTTCATTTTCCTGTTCTATCAAATTGGGCGGGCTCATAGAGTTGAAGTATAAGAGTTGTCCAGCAGGGAAGGAGACAGCAGAATGAACAAGATATTGGCCTGGAATATTGGGAAGTGGAAAAAAAGATGTCTGCACGTGCTGGCCATGGGCCGTACGTTGTTGTTGCTTATGATCATATCTGCCTTGTTTTTTGTTGTACTGGGTCTGGGGGGAATGGCAGAGAAACGCTTGAATAATTCCCCCGTTTCTTCCATGAAAGGATTTGCGAGTGCCGTATCAAGCCGTTTTTTCGTCGATATGCTCGGTATGGAGATGCCCCATCTCACCCAGAAGGAACAGACGTCTGCTATATCCGGTGAAAATCTCACCTCATTTGTTTTCCAATTACTAACGAATGTAAATCCTCAAGATCCGAAGAGCCTGATTGCGAGAGAAATGCCGGGCATGGGTTCCAACCAACCAGTTCTGCTCCGTCCTGGATCTGGTAACGAAAAAGCCGAGGCTCCCGAAGATTATCAGCCCGGTCCAGGTCTTACGGATACGGCTTCCGCAGGTGGAGGAAAACCCGGTAGCGAGCTTCATGTTCCACCAGGCCAGGACAATACGGATCCACCTGAGTCGAGTGAGCCTGGAGATGGAGAAGGTAAAGAAGATCCCCCAGCGAAGAATGGTGAGAAAGACAATTCAGGCTCACCGGCAACAGGCAAAAAGTCAATTCTTATCTATCATTCCCATCCACGGGAAGGCTACAATCCACTGCTAGGTACAAAAAGCGATAATCCATCATCAGGCAAATCAACAGGCAATGTGTTTCAAGTGGGAACCTATCTCTCAGACAGTCTGAAGAAGCTGGGAATCGGCGTAGAACACGCCAAGGATGATTACCCCACTAAAGTAAAGGACTACAACTGGAACTATTCTTATAAATATTCCCGTCAAACGGTAAAAGCGGCACTCGCTCAAAATGATGATCTGACGTATCTCATAGACATTCATCGCGATTCACAGCGTCATGGCAAAACAACAACCACTATTAATGACTTGGGCTACGCCAAAGTGTATTTCATTATTGGACATGAAAATCCAAATTGGCGGCAGAATGAAGCCTTTGCAGCGAAAATTCATAAGAAACTGGAAGCCAAGTATCCTGGGGTATCCCGTGGTGTGTGGGGCAAAGATGGCGGAGGAGCCAACAATGGAGAGTATAACCAAACCCTTTCACCCAACAGCATTTTGATTGAGATTGGCGGCATCGACAACACAGGAGCTGAGCTCCAACGGACATCGAAGATTCTAGCAGACATGATTGTCCAAGTGTATTGGGAAGATCAGAAGGTGGACAAAGCCAGTGCCAAAACTTCGTCGCAGGGTGGATAGGAACCATATATGTAAGAAGGAAAAATAGTAGAGAGTGACAGGAGGCAATGCACATGTCCAGATTCGGTAAAAGACTGTTATCCATCGCTGTATTAATGTTGCTGGGTGTTCTGTTTGGAATGCAGCTGGCTGGCAGCAACTTTCATATGGGCAATCCATCAGGAGGCACATCAACCGTTGTGACAACTGAGCCAACTTCATCGGTGACCGAATCTGTTCCGACTGCACCTGTCCAAAAGGAAATCAAAGAACCACCATTTGTACCTGTTCAGTCACCAAGCCAAGTGCTTGGGGCAGATCAAAATAAGGCTCCGGTTGATGTGTTGGCAGACAAAACGGCTGGACTATTGCAAAATCTCTCGCACAGTGGAATCAAGTGGGTGGTCTCTCTTTTTAGCGGTGTTGCTGAATAAAATACCATAATTTTAAGGTACAATATAACCTCCGGGAGTGCATGATGACACTTTATTATAAAGTTGAGACATCACGGGATTGATGCACTGTGCTTCAACTGTTATAATGAAGTGATTGACACTAGGCTGTTTCTGGGGGTAAGGAATGACTGACATTCGGGCAAGACAACGTAAAATTCGTAACTTTTCTATCATTGCACATATAGATCACGGCAAATCAACACTTGCGGACCGGATCTTGGAGTACACAGGTGCGCTCTCTTCACGTGAAATGCAGGAACAAGTTCTGGATAAAATGGACCTTGAACGCGAACGTGGAATAACGATCAAGCTACAAGCAGTAGCCTTGACTTACAAAGCGGATGACGGTGAAGAGTATTTATTGAATCTGATTGATACACCGGGACACGTAGACTTCACGTATGAAGTATCACGCAGTCTTGCTGCATGTGAAGGTGCTCTGCTGGTTGTGGATGCGGCTCAGGGAATTGAAGCCCAAACACTTGCCAACGTGTATCTGGCATTGGATAACAACCTTGAAATTTTACCGGTTATCAACAAAATTGACCTTCCAAGCGCTGATCCTGAACGGGTGAAGCAGGAAGTGGAAGATGTTATTGGTTTGGACACAAGTAATGCGGTTTTGGCTTCGGCCAAATCAGGAATCGGAATCAAAGAAATTTTGGAGCAAGTGGTGAAAAGTGTTCCGGCACCAACTGGTGATCCTGACCAGCCTTTGAAAGCGCTGATTTTTGACTCGCACTATGACCCGTACAAAGGTGTAATCGTATATGTACGTGTTGTTGATGGCAAAATCAAAACCGGTTCCAAAATCAAAATGATGGCAACAGGTAAATCATTTGAAGTCATTGAAGTTGGAGCGTTCAAACCTCGCATGACCATCGTGGACGAGCTGAACGTCGGGGATGTTGGATTTATCGTTGCAGGTATCCGGCATGTTGGCGATACACAAGTCGGGGATACGGTAACGGATGCCAAAAATCCAACACCGGAACCTTTGCCGGGTTATCGTAAAATTAACCCAATGGTGTATTGTGGTCTCTATCCGATCGAAACATCGGACTATGTTGATCTGCGTGAAGCGTTGGAGAAATTGCAGTTGAACGATGCGTCTCTGAGCTTTGAACCGGAAACATCCAGTGCTCTCGGTTTTGGATTCCGTTGCGGATTCCTTGGACTGCTTCACATGGACGTTATCCAGGAGCGAATCGAGCGGGAGTTTAACATTCCGTTGATCACAACGGCACCAAGTGTAATCTATCACGTCACCTTAACGAATGGTGAAGTGATGAAAATCGACAACCCATCCAACTATCCTGAGGTGGGACGGATTGATTACGTCGAGGAACCATACGTCAAGGCAGATATTATCGTACCGAATGATTATGTAGGTACCATTATGGAGCTGTGTCAGACTAAACGCGGTGAATATGTAAATATGGAATATCTGGACACAACTCGGGTTACCATTACCTATGAGATTCCGTTGTCCGAGATTGTATATGACTTCTTCGACCAGTTGAAATCCGGTACCAAAGGATATGCATCACTGGATTATGAGCTGTCCGGTTACCGTCAGTCCAATCTGGCGAAAATGGATATTGTACTTAATGGCGAACAGGTGGATGCTCTGTCCTTCATCGTTCACCGTGATCGTGCCTATAACCGCGGACGCATTGTCTGTGAGAAACTGCGCGAGCTGATTCCACGGCAAATGTTCGAGGTGCCAATTCAGGCATCTGTAGGTACCAAGGTCGTTGCTCGTGAGACGGTAAAAGCAATGCGTAAAAACGTACTTGCCAAGTGTTATGGTGGTGACATCTCGCGGAAACGGAAACTGCTTGAGAAGCAGAAGGAAGGTAAGAAGCGGATGAAGCAAGTTGGTAACGTTGAGGTGCCACAAGAGGCATTCATGGCGGTACTGAAAATTGATGATTAGGACGTTTGCTTGCAAACGTCACGTGAATCTTTTTGGTACATCAATAATTTGTGTATGAAAGGATAAACGATATTTTGTCTCGGGTACATCACAGAGTGTGTGTATCGAAATTGAATTATAGGACGTTTGCTTGCAAACATGGTTACAACACAGAATATTAAATAACTAAGCTGAAAGGGAAGCCGGATGGCTTTCCTTTTTTCAAATAGAGGGGGACTTGCCATGACATTGGCAGCACACAGCCGGAAGACAGGTGCGCCCCAAGCGGTGTATCTTCACATTCCCTTTTGCACGAATAAATGTTTTTATTGCGACTTTAACTCCTACGTTCTGAAAGATCAGCCCGTGATGCAATATCTCGAAGCGCTGGAACGGGAGATGGAACATACAGTTAAGGCCAATCCACCGGGTGAGATCAAGACTATATTTGTAGGTGGGGGTACGCCAACAGCTCTGAAATCGGATGAGATGGCAGTATTTCTTCGTTCCGTGAAGACGTATTTCCCAAATTGGGCGGACGATATTGAATTTTCGATGGAAGCCAACCCGGGAACAACGGATGCGGAGAAACTCGCTGCGATGAAAGAAGGCGGCGTCAACCGCGTCAGCTTTGGCGTGCAGGCTTTTCAGAATGATCTGCTGACAGGCATTGGCCGTATTCATAATACGGATGATGTATATCGGAGTCTGGAGAACGCTCGTAAAGCGGGACTGAATAACCTGTCCATTGACCTGATGTTCGGCTTGCCAAACCAGACCGTAGAGATGTTGAATGAGAGTATCGACAAGGCGCTGGAACTGGATCTGCCGCATTACTCCATCTACAGCCTGAAAGTGGAAGAGAATACACTTTTCCATACCCTGTATCAGAAGAACCAGTTGCCACTTCCTCATGAAGATGACGAGCTGGAGATGTACCTTCTATTAATGAGACGTATGAAAGAAGCAGGCTATGGACAATACGAGATCAGCAACTTTGCCAAGCCAGGCTTTGAGAGTCGTCACAATATTACCTACTGGCGTAATGAGGACTACTATGGTCTGGGTGCAGGTGCACATGGATATGTAGGCCGTGAACGGCATATGAATATTAAAGGTATAAATCCTTATGTTGAAGCTTCACGAGCAGGGCTGCCTCGTCTGGATCATTTTGAGATTGCTCGCCCGGAGGCCATGGAAGATTATCTGATGGTTGGACTGAGAATGTTGGAGGGAGCTTCGGCCTCTCGGTTTAGCGAACAGTTCGGAGAGTCTATGGAAGAAGTGTTTGCGAAGCCTTTGGGCAAAATGTTGAACGCAGGGTTGCTTGAACGGACGGCAGACGGCTTCCGACTGAGCGAGCAGGGTATCCTGTTCGGAAATGACGTTTTTGCGGAGTTTATCGGGTCCATATCGCTGAATTCGTAGCTTGAAATTGTATACGCTTTGTTGTATATTTATTCATGTTGATTTTACAGAGCGTGTTAATTTAACAACTACGAAGTCAGCTTTCCTCTGGAAAGCTTGGTAATAGGAGGAGAGCAGGATGTCGGTAATATGCAGAAAAGCCGTACCGGAAGATGTTGAACCACTGTATGAAATGATTAAGGGCTATGCAGAGCGTGGGATCATGCTTCCGCGATCACGGGAAATACTGCACCGACAGCTGGAGCACTTTGTTGTAGCCGAAGTTGATGGTGAAGTGGTGGGTTGCGGATCGCTTTGTCGTCTGGGGAATGATCTGGTGGAAGTCAGATCACTCGGTATCTCGGAAGGGCATAAAGGGCTCGGTATTGGATCACGATTGCTGGATCGACTGGTAGAAGAAGCCGAGAAACAACAGATTCCAAAGGTAATGGCGTTGACATATGAAGTGTCCTTCTTCCTCAAAAACGGCTTTGCTGTGGTGGAAAAAGAGATTTTCCCCGAGAAAGTATGGACCGACTGTGTTCATTGCAGCAAGCAGGATTGTTGCGATGAGATCGCGGTACTGAAAGAACTTAACGTTTCAGCATAACAACTGAATGGACTGCATGGATCGAGCCGAGTCAGCCTCTGCCCTACATGCAGTCCTTTTTTACTTCAAAGTATGTTCAATAAAGTTGTTAGGACTCGTCGACATTGGTCTATACTATAAATAGATGAGCCCACTCATCAAACTCACTTGACAATGTTCACGTCAGTTTGGTATTTTTGTATTACCGCTTAGCACTCATCTAACCGGAGTGCTAACGACATGGGACAGTACAGTCAGAAGGAGGGAATACTCACCATGTTAACAGAGCGTCAACGAATGATTCTGAACGCCATAGTGGATGACTATATCCGTTCAGCTGAGCCCGTAGGGTCCCGGAGCATTTCCAAAAGGGGAGATGTTGGATACAGTCCGGCGACGATCCGTAATGAAATGGCGGACCTTGAAGATATGGGCTTTCTGGAGCAGCCTCATACATCGGCTGGACGCATTCCATCCCATAAAGGCTATCGATATTATGTCGATCATTTGGTTCCCTGGAATCAGGTGGAGCCTCAGGAGTTGGATGATCTCAAGTCGTTCTTCGCTGAAAAACTGAACGTCATGGAACAAGTTATTCAGCATGCATCCAATATTTTGTCACATATGACGAATTATACTTCGATCCTGCTTGGACCGGAAGTATTCCATACGTCCCTACGTCACTTCCAATTGCTTCCGCTGAACGAGAGTGAAGCTGTGGCAATCATCGTGACCAATACAGGTCAAGTGGAGAACAAGACGGTTCAGATTCCACCAGAAATCTCGGTAGCCGAGATGGAAAATGTGGTTCGCTTGTTAAATACCAAACTTGTGGGCGTACCAATCTACAAATTGAAATCCCGTCTTTATACCGAACTTGGGCAAGAGATGGAACGGCATATTACACGTTATGAGGAAGTTATGCAGGTGCTCAACAGTGCCTTTGACAATGAACATGATAATCGTCTGTTCCTCAGTGGTGCCACCAATATGTTGACTCAACCGGAGTTTAAAGATATCGAAAAGGTAAAAGATATTCTTGACCTGCTGGAAGAGACACCAACACTCATGAAATTGATGATGCCCGTGCCGGGTGGATCTGGTATTCAAGTGCGAATCGGCACTGAAAATGATCATGAAGCCTTTGCCAACTGCAGCCTGATTACAGCCTCCTATTCATTGGACGGTGAGGCTTTGGGTTCGATCGGTATTCTAGGACCCACGCGGATGGATTATGCACGTGTCATTCATATTCTAAATACACTATCCCGTGACTTGACGGCGATGCTGACACATCGTTTCAAATAAGATTCGGGAATGAACCATTTCATTCGTATAAGGAGGTGAACATCTTGAAAGAGGAGCAATCATTTACAGAAGAACAAGAGGTAACAGCAACTGAGCAGGAGCCTATTAATGAAGCTGGCGCTGCAGAAGCACAAGCTGAAGAGATGGCTGGTCAGGAGCAGGATGAGCTTGCACGTCTGAAGGCAGAAGCTGAGGAGCAACAACAGCGTTATGTCCGTGCACAGGCTGATTTTGATAACTTCCGTCGTCGTACGCAGAAGGAAAAAGAAGAATTGGCTAAATACGCTTCGATGAAGCTGATCACCGAACTGGTACCGGTTATTGATAACTTCGAGCGCGCCATGGCTACTGTACCGGAAGGAGCAGAGGTCGAATCTTTCTCCAAGGGCATCCAAATGATTTTCCGTCAATTGGAAACCGTGATGAATAATGAAGGTCTGACGGCTATGGAATCGGTAGGACAACCGTTCAATCCTGAATTCCACCAAGCAATTATGCAAGTGGAGAGCGACGAGTACGAAGAAGGTATCGTTGTTGAGGAAGTCCAAAAAGGCTACATGCTGAAAGATAAAGTGCTTCGTCCAGCTATGGTTAAAGTCAGCTCATAAATTCCTTATAGGAAGGAATGAGTCGGCTCCATGGTTGAACAATGTGGGCGAAGTTTAATATAAAGGTTTGTACACATAGAGCACGATTAGCAACATGAACATCTAAATAAGGGTCAGATCAGACCCATTCATTTTAAATTGTTGAGGGAGGAAATTTTCGGATGAGCAAAGTAATTGGTATTGACTTAGGAACAACAAACTCATGCGTAGCAGTAATGGAAGGCGGCGAGGCTGTCGTAATTCCAAATCCGGAGGGCGCACGTACAACTCCATCCGTAGTTGGTTTCAAAAAAGATGGAGAGCGCGTTGTTGGTGAAACAGCAAAACGTCAAGCCATCACCAATCCGGATCGTACCATCATGTCGATCAAACGTCACATGGGTACTTCCCACAAGGAAACAATCGATAGCAAAGACTACTCCGCACAAGAGATCTCTGCAATCATCCTGCAAAAATTGAAATCCGATGCTGAAGCTTATCTGGGTCAAACGGTAACTCAAGCAGTTATCACTGTACCGGCTTACTTCAATGACAGTCAGCGCCAAGCGACTAAAGATGCGGGTAAAATTGCAGGTTTGGAAGTTCTGCGTATCGTCAACGAGCCAACAGCAGCAGCTTTGGCATACGGTATGGAGAAATCCGAAGACCAAACGATCCTCGTATATGACCTGGGTGGCGGTACGTTCGACGTATCCATTCTTGAACTGGGTGATGGCTTCTTTGAAGTTAAAGCAACTAGCGGGGACAACAAACTAGGCGGGGATGACTTTGACCAAGTGATCATTGATTACCTCGTAAGTGAATTCAAAAAAGATCAAGGCATTGACTTGAGTAAAGATAAGGCAGCGGTTCAACGTTTGAAAGATGCAGCGGAAAAAGCGAAAAAAGAACTTTCCGGCGTATTGACTACAACGATCTCCTTGCCGTTCATCACAGTTGCTGATGGCGTTCCTCAGCATTTGGAGTTGAACCTGAGCCGTGCGAAATTTGAAGAAATCTCTGAAGGTCTGGTTGAGCGTACGCTTGAACCAACTCGTCGTGCATTGAGTGATGCGGGTATGACGCCTAACGATATCGACAAGATCGTATTGGTTGGTGGTTCGACACGTATTCCAGCAGTACAAGAAGCAATCAAAAAACTGACGGGTAAAGAGCCACACAAAGGCGTTAACCCGGATGAAGTTGTAGCTTTGGGTGCTGCTGTACAAGCGGGCGTACTGACAGGTGACGTGAAAGACGTTGTATTGCTCGACGTAACGCCATTGTCCCTGGGTATCGAAACAGCGGGTGGCGTATTCACTAAAATGATCGAGCGTAACACTACGATCCCTACAAGCAAATCACAAGTGTTCTCCACATATGCAGACAATCAACCGAGCGTTGAGATTCATGTTCTGCAAGGTGAGCGTGAGATGGCAGCAGGTAACAAATCGCTTGGACGTTTCATGTTGGGTGATATTCCACCGGCTCCACGTGGCGTTCCACAGATCGAAGTTAGCTTCGATATTGATGCCAACGGTATCGTTAACGTATCTGCAACAGATAAAGGTACGAACAAAACTCAAAAAATCACAATCACTTCTTCCAGCGGTTTGAGCGATGCTGAAGTGGAGCAAATGATGAAAGATGCTGAGCTGCACGCTGAAGAAGATAAAAAACGCAGAGAACTCGTTGAAGCGAAAAACAGTGCAGATCAATTGATCTACTCTGTTGACAAAACGATCAAAGATCTTGGCGAAAAAGCAGATGCTGGCGAAGTTGAAAAAGCAAATGCTGCGAAAGAAAAACTGCAAGGCGTTCTGGCTTCCGACAACCTGGAAGATATCAAAGCTGCTACAGAAGAACTGACAGAGATCGTTCAACAACTGTCTGTGAAACTGTATGAGCAAGCTCAGGCGCAAGAGCAAGAAGCACAAGGTGCTGAAGAGCAACAAGGTTCTGCTAAACGTGACAACGTCGTAGACGCTGATTACGAAGTTGTGGATGAAGATAAAAAACAAAACTAATTCGTAGTTCTACGCGAATTAAACATCGGTGACGTTCGAACTAGAGGGAAAGTCATAGCCGGGGCTCCCGCGCTTTGGCTTTCCTTTTGTCACGATGTGCGATATGGTGAATGATATGGGGGTGGAAGAGTGGCTGAAAAGCGTGATTATTATGAGGTGCTTGGCGTTAGTAAAACGGCTAACGACGATGAAATTAAAAAGGCTTACCGTAAGCTTGCCCGTCAGTATCACCCTGACGTAAACAAGGCTGCTGATGCGGAAGCTAAATTTAAAGAAGTTAAAGAAGCTTACGACGTAGTGAGTGACGGTCAGAAGCGTGCACAATATGATCAATATGGTCATGTCGATCCGAATCAAGGTGGATTCGGTGGTGGCGGTGATTTTGGCGGCGGCGGATTTGGCGACATCTTCGACATGTTCTTTGGCGGCGGTGGCGGTGGACGACGTGATCCAAATGCTCCGCAACGGGGGAATGATCTGCAGTACACGATGACGATTGAGTTCAAGGAAGCTGTATTCGGTAAAGAAACCGATATTACGATTCCGCGTACCGAAGGCTGTGATACCTGTCATGGCTCAGGTGCCAAACCTGGAACGAAACCGGAAACCTGCTCGGTCTGCCAAGGTAGCGGTCAGCAGGAAGTCGTGCAAAATACACCGTTTGGTCGTATGGTTAATCGTCGTGCATGTTCGAACTGTAGCGGTTCGGGCCAAATTATCAAAGAAAAATGTACAACGTGCAGTGGTAGCGGTAAAGTCCGCAAGCAACGCAAAATCCATGTTCGCATTCCAGCGGGTGTAGATGATGGCGCGCAACTGCGTATGACAGGTGAGGGCGAGGGAGGCCTGCGTGGCGGACCAGCGGGAGATCTGTATATTGTCATTCGCGTGAAATCACATGATTTCTTCGAGCGTGAAGGTGACGATATTTATTGCGAAATCCCACTTACCTTTGCTCAGGCAGCTCTGGGAGATGAAGTTGAGATCCCAACGTTGACCGAGAAAGTGAAGTTGAAAGTACCAGCTGGTACACAAACGGGAACGTATTTCCGCCTCAAAGGCAAAGGTGTACCACGCCTGCGCGGTATGGGGCAAGGGGATCAGCATGTGAAAGTGGTTGTGGTTACACCTAGTAAGCTGAATGACGAGCAGAAAGATCTGCTTCGCCAAATTGCTTCGCTGGATGGAGAGCAAACACATGAGCATGAACAATCTTTCTTTGATAGAGTGAAACGCGCCTTCCGCGGCGACTGAGAATAAAATAAAGCAAGTTCAAAAGGACACCACAGCGGGTTTTACCGCGGGGTGTCCTTTTTTGTACGCCTTTTTTAGTGGTCCAGTGGTTTTGGCAGAATCCATGGATTTATGCTACAAAGAACGACAGCAATTTGTGGGAGCATTTCGGTATATTCTGAACTAACTTGCGGAAAGATAGCATGGCGAGAATGATATGCATAGCTGATATGCGAGAAATTAGGAAAGCAGGTGAAGCGGATGACCGAGAAAAATATTTTGGCGTACTTTCACAGCCCGGAGCAAGCTCAAGGGGCAGCCAAAAAACTGGAGGCATTGCGAGTGGAGGACCTGTCAATTAATCGATTCAGCCGATATGCGGGTGTAGGACCAAGCGGGGCTTCCTACAAGCCGGGCGTTTCCGGCAGTTTTTCATCATGGGTGCCCGATTCGATGCAAACAAATGCCAGTGCTGGAATCATGGCTGCGGCGGACCCTTCTGCAAGCGGCATGAGTGATGGTGGACAGGGTGGCCCTACAGGAAGAGATGTATTGCTAACTGTCATCGTAGATGAATCGGTACATCACCGCGCTATGTCTATAATTGAACAAGCCGGTGGAATGATCTAGTTTCCCAATTTGAAGGAGGAGCATTACAATGGCAGAACATGAGCGCCCAGGCAAGATTTTAACGAAAACGGAAAAGATGAAACGTATGCAATCCGCTAAAAATGAGGACGTGGAATTCAGCGCTGAAGCTGCGGATCATGAAGATATCGAAGCACTACGCCGCAGTGAAGCGGCTGATCGACGACAGGGACGGGAGCTTCATGACTGAAGATCGCTCGGCAGTGACCCTCGAAGCTGTTTTTACAAGCTGGACTGAGGCCGAGTCTGCACGCAGAGCCCTGGAATTGTTGCATCCGAACCAATTGAGTATTGAGAGCCTTGGCAATGAAGCGTCTGCATTGGACTCAAACGATGTTACGGGCTCCGATAATTCTCCTACGGCCGTCGTCGGAGGATTTAGTGGCGAACTGAATGTACTTGCCCTGATTAGTGATGAAACGGAAATGTTGTCCAATGGTCAGGTGTATGATACACCCAAAGAGGACTCGGCCAACAGGCTAAAACAAGAAATTTTGCTGACCGTGTCCGTATCCAACGATTCGCTTCCGCAAGCCGCAGAGATGATCACGCAGAATGGTGGACGTTTTTGCTAACTGAGATTCGAATTATGCAAAATGCTGAAGTAAATAAAACAGATATGTATGAATAGATGACAGGATATTCGAGCAGTCAGGCTGCGGATATCCTGTTTTGTTTTTCTTTTACTGGTGCGGCTTTGTGCTCCGGCTAGCATGTGTAGTACAATAGTTGGGATGTTTGAAAAATGAGGAGGAAAAACCAAGTATGTTATGGCATGAACTAACAATACATACCACAGAAGAAGCTGTGGAGATGATTTCGAATTTTTTACATGAAGCGGGTGCTGGAGGGGTTTCGATTGAAGAGTCCGGTACTTTAAATAAAAAACGGGACACGACATATGGTGAGTTATACGACGTTCCTTTGAATGATATTCCGGAAGGCTTTGCGGTCATCAAAGGGTACTTCTCCGAAGGTACGGATATGGTTGCATTACAGTTAGAAGTTAATCCGAGAGTTGAGGAACTCTCCGAATTCGGAATTGATACAGGTGAGGTTCGTTATGAGACGCGTACAGTGGATGAAGATGACTGGGCAACAGCCTGGAAACAATATTTCAAGCCGGTACGTGTATCGGAACATTTGACGATCAAACCAACGTGGGAAGAGTATACGCCTGAAAGTCCAGATGAGAAAATTATTGAGCTTGATCCAGGCATGGCCTTTGGTACAGGAACACATCCAACGACCTCCCTCTGCTTGCGCACACTGGAAACGGTTATTCAGGGCGGCGAGGAAGTTATTGACGTAGGTACAGGTTCTGGTATTTTGGCTATTGGAGCGATAAAACTTGGGGCAAAACATGTACTGGCGCTTGATCTTGATCCGGTTGCGGTAATCAGTGCCAGGGAGAATGTGGAACTGAATGGGCTGGAGCAACAAATTACGGTTAAAGAGAGTGATCTGTTGTCCGTCCTTGGGAGTCAGGACCCTGGACTTGGTGTACAACTGCCGGTTAAGGTTGTCGTGGCGAACATTCTGGCTGAGATCATTTTGTTGTTCGTAGACGATGTCTATAATGCGCTTGAGTCTGGTGGCACCTATATTGTATCCGGTATTTGGAAGAACAAAGAGCAGGTTGTACATGATGCTCTGGTAGCCTCCAGGTTTGAAGTGAGTGCGATCCACCGTGATGAGGATTGGCTGGCGTTTGTAGCCAGAAAGGGGTAACGTATGGACTTTTGGAATTCGTTCTTTCGATATCCGATAGATCAGCTTCCGTTTTTCCTGCTGACCATTCTGATCGCATTTACGGTACATGAATTCTCGCATGCGTATTTTGCTAACAAATTTGGTGATCCGACAGCCAAGCTGTTGGGTCGGGTCACGCTGAATCCAGTTGTACACTTTGACTTGTTTGGTGTGCTGTTACTCATTATTGCCGGCTTTGGTTGGGCACGTCCAGTTCCCGTTAATCGGGCTAATTTCGACAAGCCTAGATTGATGGGCATCATCGTATCCGCAGCAGGGCCTCTGAGCAATCTGTTGCTCGCGATCATCGGTACAATTATCTATGCTTCACTGGTTGGTTCGGGAGCACTCGGCGGCATTGATAATGAGCGGTTGCTGACAGCAATCACGACGTTCTTCGCTATCTTTAACTTAACCAACTTTTTCCTGTTCCTGTTTAACTTGATTCCGTTGCCCCCACTGGATGGTTATCGGATTCTGGAAGATGTAGTGCCACCTTCAATCAGCCGCAAGCTGCAAGGGGTGGAGCAATGGTCTATTTTTATCTTCCTATTGATTCTTGTTTTACCTCCGTTGCAAAATGTGACTATTCAACCTTTGTATGAGTTTGCGCAAACGATGTATGTAGATCTGGCAAAGCTGGTTATTGAATTATATCGCTAAAAGCGTATCGTGTTTTGGACTGATATACTGGTCAGAAACACGTAAAAGTTGTATGATCATCTGTGGCGATTGGATTCACGCCTGTCATCAGGCGGGGTGAATTCCAGTCATAACAGGACAGAATGGGTGGATTGACTAATGCAGCGATATTTTGTATCTGCAGAACAGTTTAATGAACACGCTGTGATTATCACAGGTGATGATGCACGCCATATTGGCAAGGTCATGCGTGGTAAACCTGGAGATAAACTGATTGTCAGTGACGGAAACTCCAGAGAAGCACTCGTGGAAATTGAGAGTATTGAAGTTGGCCAAGTGACAGCCAATATTGTGGAACCTCTCGAGATGGACCATGAAGCACGGATTCGTGTAACTGTGGCACAGAGTTTGCCCAAGGGTGACAAGATGGAAACAGTCATCCAGAGATGTACTGAGATTGGGGCGGTATCATTTGTACCCTTCCTCTCAGAGCGTACGATTGTGCAATATGATGCCAAGAAAGAAGGCAAACGGTTGGAGCGGTGGCGGAAAATTGCCAAGGAAGCTGCCGAACAGAGTCACCGGAATCGCATTCCATCCGTTGAGCAGCCGCTTTCCTGGAAAGGGCTGTTATCTTCTTTTGAGGGCTATAGCCTGGTATGTTATTGTTATGAGAAAGAAAACGGTAAACAGCTGAGAGATGCACTGAAGCCGTTTATAGAGCAACTTGCACCTGATGCAAGTGCAGAAGTTTTGATCGTGGTTGGACCGGAAGGTGGATTTTCTGAGAAGGAGACGGCAGAGGCTGATCAGGCAGGTGCTGTATCTGTTGGACTGGGCAAACGCATTTTGCGTGCTGAGACAGCTGGAATGGCAGCACTAACTTGCGTGCTATATGAATCCGGAGAAATGGGAGGAATGTAATTATGCCATCCGTGGCGTTTTACACCTTAGGCTGCAAAGTTAATTTCTATGATACAGAGGCGATTTGGCAATTGTTCAAAAACGAAGGTTACGATCAAGTGGACTTTGATGAACAGACAGCGGATGTATACTTGATTAATACTTGTACAGTAACCAATACCGGCGACAAAAAGAGCCGTCAAATTATTCGTCGTGCCATTCGGCGCAACCCGGAGGCGATTGTGGCCGTTACAGGCTGTTACGCGCAGACTTCTCCGGCAGAGATTCTGGACATCCCAGGGGTGGATCTAGTTATCGGTACACAGGACCGTGACAAGATTTTGCCATATGTTAATGAAATTCAGGAGTCCCGTCAACCCGTTAATGCGGTGCGTAATATTATGAAAACCCGTGTGTTTGAAGAAATGGATGTACCTGATTTTGCTGATCGTACCCGAGCTTTCCTGAAAATTCAGGATGGATGCAATAACTTTTGCACGTTCTGCATCATTCCGTGGTCTCGTGGTCTCTCACGTAGTCGGGAAGCAAACAGCATTATTCAACAGGCGCATCAACTCGTACACGCCGGATACAAGGAGATTGTTCTGACCGGTATTCATACAGGTGGGTATGGTGATGACATGGAGAACTATGATCTGACCGATCTGCTGTGGGATTTGGATAAGGTAGAGGGTTTGGAGCGCATTCGAATCAGCTCGATTGAAGCCAGTCAGATTGACCACCGTATGCTCGACGTGATCAAACGTTCGGACAAACTTGTTCGTCACTTCCATATTCCGCTGCAAGCGGGTGATGATACGGTGTTAAAACGCATGCGCCGCAAATATACGACAGAAGAGTTTTACAACAAGATGCTTCGCATTCGGGAAGCAATGCCTGATGTAGCGATTACAACAGACATCATTGTTGGATTTCCAGGTGAGACGGACGAGATGTATCGTAATGGCTATGAGTTGATGCGGAAGATCGGTTTTTCCGAAATGCACGTATTCCCTTATTCCAAGCGTACGGGCACGCCAGCAGCACGAATGGAAGATCAGGTGGACGAAGAGATCAAAAATGCACGTGTGCATGAACTGATTGACTTGTCTGAGCAGATGCAGCTGGAGTACGCTGAGCAGTTTGTTGGACAGGTACTGGATGTTATTCCCGAAGGTGAAGCCAAAGGCCGCGAGGGAAGTGGCAAGCTGCACGGTTATAGCGACAACTACATTCAACTGGTCTTTGACGGAACGATGGACATGGTCGGTAAAGTGTGCCGAGTCAAAGTGGTTGAAGCTGGCGTCAACGAGAGTCAGGCTACGCTGGTACGTGTGTTGGAAGAGAATCTTAAGTCCGCCGCGATGTAATCGAGGCGTCAGAAACAAGGATTTCATTTCCTTGGGGAGCTTACCCGGGGAGATGAGGTCCTTCTTTTGCAAAAAATAAGATTAAGATATCGAAGTTGATGGGGGAGAGCACGATGAACAAAAAAGAAATTTCAGCAGGCGGAGTTGTTTATAGAACAGGGGAAGACGGACGTCTTCAAATTCAGCTTATCGTAGATCGTTATGGTAAAACAACTCTCGCCAAGGGCAAAATGGAAGATGGAGAAACAATTGAACAGACGGCACTGCGCGAGATTTTGGAAGAGACAGGTATGGTGGGCCGCATTGTAGAGCCGGTTGATATCATTGCTTACACGTACCAACATGCAGATTTTGGCCCGGTGGACAAGGAAGTTCATTATTATCTCGTTGAAGCCGAGAGTGGTGATCTACAGCCTCAGATTGAAGAAATCAAGGGTGTGGATTGGTATGCTCCGGAAGAAGCATGGTCCAGACAGCAGCAGAACGGATATGATAATAACGATGACATCTTGCGTGTAGCCCTGAACAAGTTAGGCATTAACGTATAACGCATTCTAGTTCGAGTTCGAGTCAGTTAGCCGCGCGCTCTGTGGGTCTGGATAGGCAGATCATCAAGCCACGGGTGACTTCGCCGCGGGGGCGTGGACCGGTGGTTTTTTGTGCCAGATTGGCAAGTAACAGAATGGCAAAGCAAGCAGTGAACTGGTGATGTTAAAAAGGGTCTGGGCATGCGCAATCTGTGCCCCGTTGTCCGCTGACAGCCAGGCCGAAGCTGCATGCAGCTGGCTGATCAGCGGCATAAACAGCAGCGCTCCCGCAATGTTTAATACAACATGGGAGGCTGCGACAAATTTGCCTGCGGATGCTCCGCCCGCGGCAGCAATCACAGCGGTGATGCAGGTCCCCACATTGGACCCAATCACAATGGCGATGCCGATCTCCACAGGCAATACCCCTGTGGCTGCGAGCGTAATCGCCATGCTAATGACAGCAGCGCTGCTGTGAATGAGCGCTGTCAGACAGGCACCTGCCAGGAAGCCCCACCACAAGCTGTCGGCCGAGCGGTCGAGAAACCATTGAAATACGCCCATGCTCCGCAAGGGTAAGGCAATGGATTGCATCACCTGAATACCTGTCATAACAAGTGCAAATCCCGCAGCTGCGAGGAAGCTGTACTGGATATTAAACAGAGTCCGGCGCGTGCGTTCAGGAGCGGCCAGATTGCGTTCACCAAGAACAACAAACATGGCCCAGCCCGTTAGCGACAGGACGAGTAGCGGCAGGGAAGCACGTCCGATCTGCAGTCCTACCAGCTCCGTTGTCAGGCATGTCCCGATGTTGGTGCCGAGGATGATGCCGAGTGTGCGTCCATAGGTAAGCAATCTGGCGTTAGCCAGTCCAATGGTGAGTACGGTGACCGCAGTACTACTCTGCAACAAGGCCGTTGCACCTGCACTGAAGGCCATGCCTTTCCATGGAGCAGAGGTGGCTCGATTGAGCCAACCCGCCAACATGGGCCCTGCCATGCGCTGCAAGGCCGTTTCCATCAGCTTCATGCCACCAAAAAAGATAATAAGCCCATAGAGTAGGGGCAATATAACATCTCTAAACATAGAAACATCATTCCTTCCGTCCGGTTCCTTAACTCATCCTATGAGTAAGAAAAGACAACCATGACAAGCCTAAAGGAATTCAGAGGGAAGTGACCTGAATTATCGGCCCCTCAATTCCAAAAGTCAGGAAATGCGTCTTAACTGCTCCACCCCAATTCGAAAGATATGGTGATTCGTGTAAACGTAGCGGAGGGACGAATCAAATCTGCGGAAGCGAGCCACACATGTGTGGCGTTTATTTTAGATTTTTTTGAGTAGGGGAGTCCCAAAAAAGAATAACAACGCTCAGAACCAATCCGTAACCGCTACGTCACTCATACAGCTCTCAAATTAACAAATTAGCACCGACATGCTCTCAATTTCCCCACCCGAATTCGAAAGATACGGTGATTCGTGCAAGCGTAGTGGAGGGGACGAAATCGAATCTGAAGAAGCGAAGCGTGCGCCTTTGTCTCCGGATTTTCCCTTTAAGAAAGGGAATCAAAAAAATCTGGAGACAACAGCGATCGGAAGATCGATTCGAACCCGGAACGCCATTTACGCGCCGCACCAAACCTATCTTTTCAACTAACTATGAAAGAAGTGGATCTACCTTGCCATCAGTTACACTCGAACGCAGTCGCAAAAAGCGGCTTGAACATGCACATCCATGGATATTTAACAATGAAATTGCTTCTGTTGACGGAAACCCGGAACCGGGAGATCTGGTCAATGTATTGAATCATCAAGGTCGCTATCTGGCGACAGGATATTACAATCCCGCATCTCAAATCACAGTAAGAGTTGTAGCTTATCAACCCTTGGAGTCCGAACAGATGGATACGGCGTTCTTTGCAGCGCGTTTCCGCGATTGCTTGCGTCATCGGGAACGTTTTATCCAGGATGGAGAGGCATACCGTCTCGTTTATGGCGAAGCTGATTTTCTGCCAGGCTTGATCGTTGACCGATTCGGTAGCATTCTCGTTGTACAGTTGCTTACACTCGGCATGGATCGTTGCCGTGAAGCCATTGTACAAGCACTCATTGAAGTAATGCAGCCAGAAGGCATATATGAGCGCAGTGATGTCTCGATTCGTGAACTGGAAGGTTTGGAGCAGACCAAAGGTCCGCTGTACGGAGAGTGCCCACGGCATGTCACAGTTACAGAAAATGGACTACTCATTAAAGTGGATATCGTGGAAGGGCAGAAGACAGGTTACTTCTTCGACCAACGCGAGAATCGTGCAGCCATCGAACCGCTTATGAAGGGTTGGGGCTACAAGAGTGGAATCACACTTCAAACGACCGAGCAGGATGGCACAGAGCAGCTCTTGCCTGTGAATAAAAGCGGTAAGGTAGTTACATTCCCATATTGGGATGGTGCCACCGTACTGGAGTGTTTCTCACACACGGGCAGCTTTACGTTGAATGCTTGCAAGTATGGAGCCAAAAAAGTGACTTGTCTTGATATTTCGGAGCATGCCATTGAGAGTGCACGAACAAATGTGGAGCTGAACGGTTTCACTGACCGGGTCGAGTTCGTAGTTGCTGATGCATTCCAGTACTTGCGTGAACAAGTGAAAGGACTGGATGAACGTACCGCACGTGCGCGTGCTGCCGAACAGAAAGTAGATACATCCAAAGCCCTTGCAGCTGGCGGTAAAACATTTGATGTGGTCATCCTCGATCCCCCGGCGTTTGCCAAAACGAAATCAGCAGTTAAAGGTGCGTGCCGTGGATATAAGGATATCAACCTGCAAGGAATGAAACTGGTTAATGAGGGTGGATATTTGGTAACAGCCAGCTGTTCGTATCACATGCGTCCTGATCTTTTCTTGGACACGATTGCTGATGCAGCGGAAGATGCAGGCAAAGTGCTTCGTTTGATCGACTGGAAAGCAGCTGGTAAGGATCACCCACAAATTTTGGGCGTGGATGAAGGACATTACCTGAAATTTGCTATTTTCGAAGTGCGCAGTAAAAAGAATTAGAAGGGTCTCTTTTCACTTTTTTTAATCTCTCGTGAGATAAAGTGAAGTTTAATTGAATGATACTTTCGGTTAAAAGTCCACAGTGTGATAGCTGCGGGCTTTTTGCTGTTTTGTTGTGTTAACGGAGATGATCTCCGGTTTTACCGGAAAGTGGCAAACGTATGTTCCGAACCAAGTCAGATATGTTATACTGGGAATTAAAATCTTGTACGTGTGGTTTGGAGGATTAGACATGTCCGTTCGTTTTGTTATTGGCCGGGCAGGCAGCGGAAAAAGCTCGCTGATTACCCGGGAAATTACATCCCTGCTTCAAAAGGAGCCGCAAGGTAAACCTTTGATTTTACTCGTTCCGGAACAGAGTTCCTTTCGAACAGAGCAGGCATTGGTGTCTTCTGGAGCAATTAAAGGTACCATGCGCGCAGAAGTGCTCAGCTTTCGCCGTTTAGCCTATCGTGTAATGCAGGAAGCAGGTGGTTCTGCTCGTATTCCGATCGGAGCCGAAGGCAAAAAGATGCTGCTCTACAAAGTCATCCAGCGTCGTAAGGAAGAATTAAAGCTGTTTGGTGCATCCGGCAGCCAGCTGGGTTTTATAGGCGAATTAAATGACTTATATAGTGAATTTAAACGTTATGAAGTTGATCCATCATTGCTGGAAGAAGGGCTGTCTGGAGGGAATACCTCATCGACTTCGCCGATTCTGGAGGACAAGTTGCATGACTTGAATCTGATATATCGTGACTATGAACAGGAACTGACTAATTTATATATTGATGATGAAGACACGTTGACTGAGCTGACAGATCGTTTGTGGGAAAGTGCATTGCTGCAGGATGCCCAGATCTGGATTGATGGTTTTCAGGGATTCACACCACAGGAGATGAGTGTGATTGGTCGGCTGATGTTGCAGTCCTCTTCCGTGACGATAGCACTGACGTTGGATCGTCCTTATGATCACGGCACACTGCCTGGAGAACTGGAACTGTTTTATCCCACGGCAAGTGCCTACGCACGCCTGAAAGGGATGGCTGACGAACTGGGTGTGCCGAGCGATATAACCGTGCTAGATTCGGAGATTCCACCAAGATACAAGGATCGTCCGGGACTTGCTCATCTGGAGGCTGGTTTCGACCGCCGAATTCGTTGGAAAAGTGAAGGCCTTGATTCCGGAATCCGACTGGTTGCAGCGGAGAACCGACGAGCTGAGATGGAGGGAGCACTGCGTGAGATGCGGCGTCTGGCGCAAAACGAAGGTGCACGTTATCGGGATATGGCAGTACTTGTTCGTCAGTTGGATACCTACGCTGATATAGCTGAACCGTTATTTAGGGATTATGACGTACCCGTCTTTCTGGATCGCAGAAGAAATGAACTTCATCATCCATTATCCGAGTTTATCCGTTCCGCACTGGATATTGTTCGGCGCCACTGGCGTTACGAGGATGTATTTCGCTGTGTCAAAACGGATCTGCTGCTTCCCCGTGATGGTTCCATCACTCGTGAAGATATGGACCAGCTTGAGAATTATGTACTGGCTTGTGGTATTCACGGGTATCGCTGGACTGACGGCAAACCATGGAAGTATGTACCAAGCCTGTCGCTCGAAGACAACGGTCAGGATGGCCGTAGTCGAGGACGTGACCAGATGCTTTCTTTAATGGAGAGCTGCCGAACGGTCATTACAGATTCCTTGGGTCTTTTTGAGAAAAGAATGAAAAAGGCAAAGACAGCCAAAGCCCAGTGCGAGGCACTATACAGATTGCTGGAAGATGCTGAAATCCCATGGAAGCTGGAGAACATGTCTGCTGAAGCTAAGGCACAAGGTGACCCCGAACGGTCGAGAGAACATCGACAGATGTGGGGAGCTGTGCTGGATTTATTGGATCAGATGGTCGATATGATGGGGAATGAACGGCTGGATATCACGCTGTTTGCCGGGATGATTGAGACCGGATTGACGGAACTGAAGCTGGGTCTGGTACCACCAGCACTTGATCAGGTTTTGGTGGGTTCTATGGACCGTACACGCCTTCAGGACATCAAATACGTATTTATCCTTGGCGCCGTTGATGGTGAATTACCTGCCGTACCTCAGGATGATGGCGTATTAACGGAACTGGAACGAGCGTTACTGACAGAAAGAGGCGTGGCGCTTGGACCAGGTGCAACTAGGCAAATGTTAGATGAACGTTTTCTAATCTATACAGCACTTACAGCGGCAAGCAGCCAGTTGTGGCTGAGTTATCCGGTTGCTGATGATGAGGGGAAAACACTGCTTCCTTCCGAGATTGTCCGTCATGTACGGAAGATGTTTGGTTTACAAGAACAGCCATTGCTCGCTCAACCACCGGTTGCGAACTCGGAAGAAGCGCATTGGTCCTATGTCACCCATCCGGGTCAGAGTCTGTCAACGCTCATTGGACAATTGCGCAAATGGCGCCGCGGAGAAGACATCCCTGAAATGTGGTGGGCGGTCTACAATTGGCATGTATCTCGAGAGACAAGCAGACCTCAGCTGGAACGGTTGATGGGATCAATCTTTTATCGTAATAGAGCATTACCACTACGTACGGCTACCAGTCGCAGACTGTATGGTACAGAGGTGAGGACGAGTGTTTCGCGAATGGAGCGGTTCGTAGCTTGTCCGTTCTCCCATTTTGCTTCGCACGGGCTGCGTCTCAAAGAACGGCAATTGTACCGCCTTCAGGCTCCTGATATCGGACAACTGTTTCATGCTGCACTTAGCCAACTGGCTATGCGGTTGCGTGAAGAAAATCGTAGTTGGGGCAGTTTGACTCCAGACCAATGCCGTCAGGAAGCCGAGCAAACGGTGGAGCAGATTGCACCACAGCTGCAAGGGGAGATTTTGCTAAGCACCAAGCGATACGGTTATATTTTCCGCAAATTGAAGGACATTGTTAGCCGGGCATCCGTTATTCTTGGTGAACAGTCCAGACGTGGAAGTTTTGAACCGATTGGATTGGAGCTTGATTTTGGACCGGATAAAACACTGCCGCCACTACGTTTTGAACTGGAGAACGGCTGTGTGATGGAGATCGTGGGTCGGATTGACCGTGTGGATGTGGCAGAAGGCGAGAATGGTCTGCTCCTGCGTGTCATTGACTATAAATCAAGCCAGACGGACCTCAAGTTACATGAAGTGTACTATGGTCTGTCATTGCAGATGCTCACCTATCTGGAGGTGCTGCTTAGTGCTGCCGAAGAATGGCTTGGGGAAACGGCGATGCCGGGAGGAACGTTGTATTTCCATGTGCATAACCCGCTGTTGCAATCCGCAAACGGCATGACATCAGAGCAGGCAGGACAAGAACTGCTGAAACGGTTCAAAATGAAAGGTTTGCTGCTGGCGGATCGGGACGCAATCGCTCAAATGGACAACACCCTGGATAAGGGGTATTCAGCCATTATTCCAGTTGCCCTTAAGGCAGATGGCAGCTTTTATAGCAGCGCTGCTGTAGCTACCCCAGAGCAATGGGAGACGCTGCTTGCTTCGGTTCGCAGTAATATCCGTGAGATTGGTACCCGAATTACGGATGGGGATGTGGCCATTGAGCCTTATCGTATTCAGCAGGAAGTGGCGTGCACGTTCTGTCCATATAAGCCTGTTTGTCAGTTTGATGAGAATATAGAAGGAAATGAATACAACCTGTTGTCCAAACCGGGCAAACAGCAAATCTGGGATATGTTATCTCACACCAAGGGAGGGGAAACATTATGACGAATATGCCAAAACCGGAAGGTAGCTTCTGGAGTGATGACCAGTGGAGTGCCATCTCTGAAAGCGGAGAAGACATTCTGGTTGCCGCAGCGGCGGGATCAGGCAAGACAGCCGTGCTGGTTGAACGAATTATTCGCAAGATTGCAGATCCCTCCCAAGGATTCAGTGTGGATCGCTTGCTTGTAGCTACGTTTACGAAAGCGGCCGCCGCTGAGATGAAACAACGGATTCGGGAAGCGCTGGAACGTGCGCTTGAAGAACAGCCTGGAGAAGAGCATCTGCGTAAGCAGCTCTCGCTGCTTGGACGGGCATCTATTACAACGCTGCATTCATTCTGTATGGAAGTCATTCGCCGTTATTATCAGCAAATTCCGTTGAACCCGGCTTTTCGTATCCTGAATGAAAATGAAGCGGAAATCATGCGGCAGGAACTGCTCGAAGAACTATTTGAGGAAAAGTATGGCGAAGAAGATGAAGGGAGTACATTCCGCGAATTGGTGGACTGGTTCAGTGGAGAACGAAACGATGATGCGATGCATCGACTGGTGCAACGATTGTATGATTTCTCCCGCAGTCATTCCTGGCCGGATCATTGGCTCTCAGAGATGGCATCTGCTTTTCAGGTGGAAAGTGTAGAGGCGCTTGGACATTCAGCATGGGTTCAGAGTATTTTGCGTGATGCGGCTCTTGCTTTAAGTGGTGCAGCAGGACTGCTCCGTCAAGGCATCCATATTTCTATGCAGCCTGAAGGTCCGGCACCTTATGCAGATACGTTAAAAGAAGATCTGGTGATGGTGGAAGAGCTGTTGTCTGCGGTGGAGGTTATGCCATGGGAAAGGTTGCCCGAAGTGTTTCAGCCCGCTGCATTTGGTAAACTGAAACCCTGCAAAAAAGATCAGACAGACCCAGCTTTACAGGATCAGGTGAAGGAACTCCGCGAGGCTGCGAAAAAGGCAGTTACTGACCTGAAAGGCTCATTGTTTGGAAGAACTGCGTTTTCGTTCTGGCAGGAACTGGAGCAGGCGGCACCGCTCATGCAGGAACTGTCGAGGCTGGTTAGTACATTTGGAGAACGTTATCGACAGGCCAAACAGGAACGTGGGCAAGTAGACTTCAGTGATCTGGAGCATTACTGTCTTCACATTTTGCGACATGAGGATTCAACGCCTGAACTGTCGATGCCTTCCGATGCGGCTATGGAGTACCGTTCACGATTCGATGAAGTGTTACTAGATGAATATCAGGATACCAATACGGTTCAGGAAGATATCGTGAAACTGATCTCCAGAGAAAACCCGGGTAACCGATTCATGGTCGGTGATGTCAAACAGAGTATCTACCGTTTCCGATTGGCTGAGCCGGGTCTATTTATGAACAAGTATCGCCAATATGGAGCGAGCACACGTGAAGATGGAACGGTGGAAGATCGTCTGCATCGTACAGGTCAACGTATTGATCTTGCGCGGAATTTCCGCAGTCGTAAGGAAGTCGTGCATTCGGTCAATATGATATTCCGGCAACTCATGAACGAAGGTGTGGCAGAGATTGCTTACGATGAACGAGCTCAGCTGGCATATGGAGCTACGTTCCCGTCAGAGACGCTTGGCGATGAGGCGTATACACCTGAACTCATGCTAATTGATCGTCAGGGTGGTGGTCCTGATCTGACAGAGAGTACGGATGAGAACGGGGATGCATCGGTCTCCGCAGAACTGGAGAGTGCCGAACTTGAAACGGCCCAGTTGGAAGCGCGGGCGATCGCAAGGCGTATTCGTGAGATGGTTGGGGATACGGACAAACCTGCTCTCCATGTATATGACAAAGCCCTGCAAACGATGCGCCCGGCACGTTACGGCGACATGGTCATCTTGCTGCGTTCGACCTTGATGTGGGCTCCGCTCATGATTGAGGAATTCAGGCAGCAGGGAATTCCTGCTGGAGGGGAACAGAGCAAGGGCTACTTCCAGGCTACAGAAGTGGAAATCATGATGTCTCTGCTTCAGCTTGTTGATAATCCAAGGCAGGATATTCCGCTCGCTTCCGTGCTTCGTTCCCCGATTGTCGGGCTGGATGAAGAAGAACTGGCACAGATTCGGCTTGGTGACAAAAGACAATCATTCTACGATGCGGTTATATCGGCTGCGGGAGAGTGGAGCAATTCTTCCACTAATTCAGTACAACAATCCGGGAAGGATCTTCATCCTGATTCGAATATGGTCCAGTTGCAGTGGCCAGAAGCCTGGTCAGAAATGAAACAGGGACAGCGGGAGACAGCAGCTTCAGTAGAGGCAGAGATTCTGGACGATGTATACGAATTTGATGTGCATAGAGATGGAATTCAAGATGCTGGTTTTACTGGACAGGCAAGCGAGGATATGGACATAACGGAGATTTCAGGCTCGGAGCTGCAGCAGAAGTTAATTCGTTTTATGCGTCAATTGCAGCAGTGGAGACTTGAGGCAAGACAAGGCAGTTTAAGTGAACTGATCTGGCGTATGTATCGGGAAACCGGGTATTTGGACTGGGTTGGTGGTCTTCCAGGAGGGCTGCAACGTCAAAGTAATCTTAAGGCATTGTACGATCGCGCACGACAATATGAGGAATCAACTGCGAATCGCGGCTTGTTCCGTTTCCTGACCTATGTTTCCAGACTGCGGGAAAACGGGGGAGACCTCGGGACTGTAACAAGTAGTTCTGGTGAGCAGGACAACGCCGTACGTATCATGACGATTCACCGGAGTAAAGGTCTGGAGTTTCCAATTGTCTTTGTCGGTGGCATATCCAAAATGTTCAATCAACAGGATCTGAACGCACCGTTTCTAATGCATAAGGAACTGGGATTTGGCCCGAGGTTTGTGGATCGTGAGAACCGGGTAGCTTATCCTACATTAGCCAATCTGGCGATTCGTCGTCGGGCGCAATTTGAACTGCTTGCTGAAGAGATGCGTGTGCTGTATGTTGCGTTGACTCGTCCCAAAGAGAAAATGATTTTGCTGGGCACCGTAAAAGATGCCGCGAAAAAAGCGATGGCGTGGTCTCAGGTCAAGGATAGCTCTGAAGTGGCATTACCAGACTATCTGCTTGCTGCAGGACGGAGTTACCTGGACTGGATTGGGCCATCCCTGATGAGACATCCAGATGCGGCTGTGCTGCGAGAACTTGCAGGAAGCAATGATTCGTTCTCAGCCTGTCTTGCAGATGATCAATCACGATGGGCGATTTCTATTGTTTCTGCCGATCAGGTTTCTCGTGACCATGTGGTGGATCAGACACTTGGGGAAGAAGACGGGATGACTGAGGTGCGGAAAGAACGAATTGCTGCACTAAAAGCAGTTCAGCCTGTGAAGTTGGTTACATCCTCAACTGTAGAAGAGCTGACGAAGAGTGCACAAGATACGGCTAACCAAAACATTGGAGATGAAGGTGCAGTTACAGTAGCTCTTCAACAAGAGGAGACACGGCTGATTCGCGAGGTTGATCAACGGCTTTCATGGACGTACCCCTATGAAGCAGCAACTCAAGTGGCAGCCAGCACATCTGTTACTGAGTTGAAAACGTTACTCGCGATGCAGGACATCCAGTCCGTAGAGGTGATGGAGGAACTGGGAGAACAGTCCGAGATATTATTGGATCACAATACCCCAGGAATCAATTACATCAAGGATGAAGCATGTCATGTACTACGTGGCACATCCATTGAACCTAACGAGCAGGAGACTGGATCAGGTTCAGATTCAAACGGTACGGTGAACGTTTCGGATGCGGGATCTGCGGGTACATCGTTCAAATTGCATCTGCGTCGTCCCAAATTTATGGGAGAGAAGCAATTGACAGGAACGGAGCGGGGGACCGTGTATCATACGTTGATGCAACATCTTCCTGTAGATGGATCGGCTATTGATTCACAGCTTATTGAGCAGACCATTCAGCGATTGGTTGAGCTTCAGATTTTGCTACCCCACCATGTGGAGGCTATCGAACTCGAAGAACTGGTCGGATTTTTCGATACAGAACCAGGGAAAGAGCTGTTGCGTGCAGCGTGGGTAAAACGGGAGATTCCGTTTGTGTATGGACTTCCGGCACATCAGTCCCCTGTTGAATGGCTACATGCGCAGTCTACGAACTCAGAAATCCAGACTGTTGATGAAGAAAATAAAATGCAGGCCACCATTGAAAATGAAACGGTGTTGGTCCGGGGAATTATCGACTGTCTGTATGAGGTGGATGGTGAGCTTGTGTTGCTCGATTACAAGACAGATCGGGTGTTGGAGCATCGCGGTGGACTGCGTACACTTACGGAAAACTATGCCTTCCAGCTGGAGCTGTATGGACGGGCCATTGAAGATATATTGGGACGGAAAGTTGACCGGAAGTGGCTGTACTTTTTTGATGGTGGACATGCAGTGAAATTGTAAAAGAACTGGATCGGAATTCAAAACCATGGATTTTATATGGGAGAGGGGTGGAACGGACGATGCGTATTTTGCATACAGGGGACTGGCATTTGGGAAAAACGCTGGAAGGACGAAGCCGACTGCGTGAACAGGAAGATTTCGTTGATGAACTCGTCAGGGTGGCTGATGAGCAGCAGGCGGATGCCATATTGATGGCCGGGGATGTGTATGATTCGGTGAATCCTCCCGCAGCGGCGGAACAACTATTTTATGAAGCGGCAGCACGTCTGACGGAGCATGGAAGACCTCTTGTGGTGATTGCAGGAAATCATGATCAGCCAGAACGTGTAGCTTCTGTAACTCCACTTGTGAACAGGCAGGGCATTACACTCGTAGGGATGCCTACTTCAGAAGCGGTAACCATTCATGCAAAGCGAACCGGAGAAATTGCACAGATTGCCGCACTACCTTATCCTTCTGAAGCCAGATTGAATGAATTGCTGACAACAGATGGGGACGAAAATGTGCTTCGTCAGGCATACAGTCAACGGGTGGGCATGTTAATGCAGCGTCTGGCAGCTTCTTTTCGCCCGGATACCGTGAACTTGGCCATGAGCCATATCTATGTGCTCGGCGGACTTGAGAGTGATTCGGAACGTCCGATTCAGATCGGTGGGGCCTACACGGTAGACCCTTCGTCTTTATCGACTGGTGCGCAATACACGGCGCTCGGACATCTTCATCGTGCACAGGCTGTCAAAGGAGACGGTGTGATTCGATATAGCGGTTCTCCTCTCGCCTACAGCTTCTCAGAAGCGGGGCAGAGCAAGTCTGTCACGATGGTTGATCTGGCACCGGGTGGAGCAGCACAGGTAGAAGAAGTTTTGTTAACGTCCGGGCGTCCACTTGTTCGTTGGCAGGCGCGGGGTGGTCTGGCAGAAGTATATCGCTGGCTGGACGAGGGACGTGATCCGCAGGCTTTTATCGACATGGAAGTGTGGCTGGACGAGGCAATGTCCCTGAAGGAGATTCAGCAGCTGCGAAAATCACATGAAGGTATCATTCACATACGCCCCGTGTATCCCGAGATGGCTGCAGCAGGAATTTTGGAGCAACGATCCGAGTTACCTGTACATGAACTGTTCCGTAAATTCTATCAGCGTCAGACCGGTGGTGCACAGCCGGAAGACAGCCTAGTACAGCTTTTCCTGGAACTTGTGGATGAAGACGAGCCGGGAGTGCGTGAGGAGGTCGAGGAAAGATGAAGCCAATTCTATTAAAAGTTGCCGGACTGCAAAGTTATCGGGAGATGCAGGAAATTGATTTTACCGTACTGACGGAGACGGGACTATTCGGTATTTTCGGTCCAACGGGTAGTGGCAAATCTTCCTTGCTCGATGCCATCACACTCGCCATGTACGGAAAAGTGGAACGTGCGGTGAACGGCACGCAAGGCATTATGAATCATGCAGAAGATTCGTTGTCGGTTGCTTTTACATTTGAACTGATGTCAGCTGAAGGCACTCGGAGGTTCCGGGTAGAGCGACGTTTCAAACGAAATAATGAAGTGTCGGTGAGTAACACGATCAGCAAATTCATAGAGACGGTCAATGGCGAAGAACAGGTACGTGCCGACAAATTGGCAGATGTGAATCGCTGCGTTGAAGATGTGATTGGTTTGAAGATGGATGATTTTACACGGGCAGTGGTGCTTCCGCAAGGGAAGTTTGCCGAGTTTTTGTCACTCAAAGGCAGTGAACGTCGCCAGATGTTGCAACGATTATTCCATCTGGAGAAGTACGGGGACC
Organism: Paenibacillus xylanexedens; assembly: GCF_017874615.1. Classification (GTDB taxonomy): domain Bacteria; phylum Bacillota; class Bacilli; order Paenibacillales; family Paenibacillaceae; genus Paenibacillus; species Paenibacillus xylanexedens. Next base: position 171,135 of record NZ_JAGIKV010000001.1, on the reverse strand, counting down.
AGTTGGCCATCAAATTAAGTCGACGGGTCAAGGATAATGATATGGTTCACCAATCTCTTGCTGCGGAGCAACAGGGACTTGGTAATGCCAGCAAGGAGACACTGGAAGAGACCAAACGTCTTCTTCAAACCGCAGTTCAACAGTCTGAATTGTCCCGCAAAGCGTTGGATGAAGCTGCGAAGGAAGCCGAACAGCTGGGCAAAACACGTGAGTTAAGCAACGAACGGCAGGCCCGTACGGATGAACAGCAGAAGCTGAAAGCACTGGAACCACAGATAGAGGCTGGCGAACAACGGCTGAAACAATCCGTTGCGGCAGATGTAATACTGCCTGCATTGCAGACGGTTCGAGATGCCACAGCTACACAGAAGCAGCGGCAGGATACCGCCGAGACAGCTCATCAGCAAGCACTGGAACATGAGCGTCTGGCTGTTCAGGAAGCGGAGAAGGCCGAGACGGCACGTACGCAAATGACTGAGGAAGAACCGAAACTTTTGCTGCGCCTGGAGCAACTCGAACAAGCGAAAGAGCTGCAACGGGAACGGGACGGACTTCAAGCCGATTGCTCGCGTCTCGCGCAGCTTCTGGAACAGGGACAAGGCGAACAGACTGCGCTGGGACAGCAGCTTGAGAAAGAAAAGGAGTTGCAGCAGCGTGGGCGTAAACGGCGTGAGGAACTACAGGAGAGCCTCAAGCCAAATGAAGTGAAATCAGAGGAACGCAGGCAACTTCAGGCTGCGCTTGAACTGAAGCATCGTGTGGATACTGCCGCGGAGCAGCTGCAGCAAAACAGGACTGACATGCAAGCTTATAAGCAGTCGGCAGAACAGGGAGCCGACAAGCTGAAGGGGGCGGCTGAGGAAGAAACACGCCTGAGTGATCAGCGTCAGCATCTGGTAGAACAGGCGTCAGCAGGTCTTGAGGCCTTGCTTGGCTGTGAGCAGGACATCAGTCGCGAACAAAGCCTGCTGGCCCTTGCGGAGGAACAGCTGCGTGGCACGATGCGTGAGCAGGAGCTGCACCGGCTGTCCTCCGCCTTGCGCGCCGAGCTGCGTGACGGCGAGCCATGCCCGGTGTGCGGCTCGCCGCACCACCCGCTCCCGGCTGCGCCGCCGGGAGAAGGTCCGCACGCAGGCGATGCGGACCTGGAACTGCTGCGCAGCCTGCACGCGGAGCTGCAGGAGCTGCGCTTTGGGCTGCGCCAGCAGCTGCACGAACGTCGCAGCCTGCTGACGCAGCTTGGCGCTGCGGCCGGCTCCGCTGCCGCAGCCGAGGCCGCGCCTGCGGCAGCGGAGCCCGAGCCCGCCGGGTCGCCCGAACACGGGCGCTCCCCGGCAGGCTGGGCATCGCGTGCCGCTGCGCTGCGCGAAGCCGCGCAGGCGCTGGCTGCCGCAGCAGCGCCGCTCCAGGCCGAAGCCGCCGCGTTGCAGCAGGCGGCTGTGGGCGCGCAGCAGCGCCGCATGGAAGCGGCAGCAGCGCAGGAGGCCGGCCGTGCCGGGCTCGCCCAGGCGGAGCGCAAGCTGGCCGAGAGTGAGGCCGCAGTGGTTGCCTTGCAGGGCCGCTGGGCCACGGAACTGCCGGGCGTCGCTCAGGAGGAGGCCAAGGCCCTCTATCAGGCGATGCAGGAGCGCGATGCGCGCGCCGAAGACATCAAGGAACGTCTGAACAAAAGCGTGACATTCCTTGAGGAAAAAGATCAGAGCATCCAAACTCTCCAGCAGAAGCTGGTTGAATTGGACAAACAACTGATCCAGTGGCAAACGCAGTGGCAGGGCAATAGTAAACAGCTGGCCGAGAAGGAAGAACGCCTGCGCCAGTGGGTTGGAGAGCAGCGGGTAGAAGATCTGATTACTGCGGCTCAGGCTCGTCTGGATGGACTGCGGAAAACAGCTTCGGACTCGGCACAACGCTTCAAAGAAGCGGACACGCTGAAGCAGGAATCAGCGAAGAAAGACGTTATGGCTCAGCAGGCAGCCGCCTCGGCAACAGAACATCTGCAACAGGCACAGGAACGGTGGAAGCAATTGCTGGAACAGTCCCCGTTTGACTCGGATGATGCTGTTGTATCCGCGGCAATTCCTTCACATGAAGCAGAACGACTGGCAGGAGAGATCCAACAGCACCGTGAACGTGAGCGTGAACTGGCATCCCAGTTGCGTGAATTGGAACAAAAGCTGGGTGGTGCTGCCGTATCGGAGGAACAGTGGTTAGCCTGCACCGAACGTTTGCAGCAAGTCCGAATTGAAGATGAGGCAGCCCTTCGTGCCAAGGCACGCGCAGAACGTGATTTGGAGGATGTGGAGCAGCGACATGTTCGCTGGACCGAACTGGAGAACAAGCGGGTGGAGGTAAGCCGTCAAGGCGAACTGCTCAGCAAGCTGCAATCCGCGTTCAGAGGCAATGCTTTTGTCGAGTATATTGCCGAAGAACAACTGATGCAGGTTAGTCATGCGGCATCTCAGCGTCTGCGCTTCCTGACCAAACAGCGTTATTCACTGGAGGTGGATTCCGGTGGTGGTTTTGTAATCTGTGATGATGCCAACGGGGGAGTCAAACGACCGGTATCGACGTTGTCAGGTGGTGAGACGTTCTTGACCTCATTGTCACTGGCTTTGGCATTGTCGGCCCAGATTCAGCTGCGAGGTCAGTACCCGCTTCAATTCTTCTTCCTGGATGAAGGGTTCGGTACACTTGACCCGGAGTTGTTGGATACCGTTATTACGTCTTTGGAAAAACTGCATGACGACCGATTGGCTGTCGGTGTAATCAGTCACGTGCCTGAACTTCGTGCACGCTTGCCGCGCAAACTTGTGGTGATTCCAGCAGGTGAGGCCGGAAACGGCTCACGGGTGGTCTTGGAGACACTGTAGAGGGCAATGTGTAAGCAATATAGGACATAGAAGCGCCTCTAATAGTCCAAGCAAAATGAATAATAGAGGTTGTTCAAAAAGTCCGCTTTTGATTACGAATGGTGCCTAGCGGCATCATCAACATCGAATATGGAATTCAGCCGAAATAAGTAGGGGCTTATGAAGGTTGTTTCCTTCGGAAATATTGCGGTTGCTCACGTAGCTCTATCTATGCTCCGCTACTCCATTTCTAGCTTTATCCCGTCTTTTTGGTACTGAAAACCGCCCTTTTTAAACACGCACTATTACCGAATATTATTATTGTAAAAATATTTCTTTTCTTGCTTTTATAACATAGCGGAGTGAGTTTCATCACAGATACAGGTTCATCCTGCTGTTATACTACAGTTAAGCCGACAAACTTTATTTAAGTACCCCGGCGGACATCTGATCAGGACGTTTCCTGAATAGATGTCCGCGCAGCAGACTTCCAAGGAAGCCGCTCACGGGGTGCTTCTTTTTTTTGTGTTTGCTCGTCAGTAGTGTCAATTCGCCCAGTTCTGAATACCATGAAAAGGTGATCAAGAGCAGAATCAGGGAGGCGTTGGCAAGTGGAAAAAGTGGAAGCGAAGAAAATATGCAAGGAACACATGCACCGTTATGTATGTGTACAGATGAATGACGGTATGCACTACGATGGCATTATGGAAAATGTGGATGACGAAATGATCTACCTGGCTGTTCCCGTTGGACCGGAAGCCATGGTGAATCATGCGAACTGGGCTCCAAATGCAATGCCGGGAGCAAACTATCCGATAGGTCATACTCGCGGATTTTACCCAGGATACGGGTACCCTACTCCTTATCCATATTATGGTTATGGACGTAGACGTTTTAACCGGCTTGTGCTCCCGTTATTTGGGCTTACAGCGTTAAGTCTGTTACCGTATTATTGAGATTGAATATCAGGCATAAACTATAGTGAGTCATTCTCATGCACCTTATGAAAGTTTTTGAAAAAGAATAAGTTGAGGATGGCTATGTTTCATTCATGGATACTGTAAAGTATGAAATAGAGCGGTCTTATCACATATGGAGTCCAGCCTGATGTATCGCGACAGTCATTGCAATACAACGGGCAACATACCGAACATCCAAAAGGTCATGCCTGTGCAGAAGCGAACTTCTGTAAGGCATGACCTTTTTTTGAACCTAATTAGTGTAAGGTCGATGATGAACGGATAGTACATAGCGTGTATTCAAACTTGCTGAAAGCAGAAGCTGGCCTGAACGTGTCCGCAGCAGACGCGAACCGCATCCTGAATATGTGAGAACGTGCCTATGTGCGAGTAAATGATTAAGACACCGCAAAGCTTTAATTCTCTATTCGATAAAAATCTTCGCTTCGGGATGGAATCGCTGCTGTTCTCTTGCCCACGGTTGGAGGAGCAGAGCATGGTGTGCGAGCGCTGACGAATCTGAGGCATCTTATTCAAGCCTTTGAAGCGCCCGCAGAATTTTAAGGAATCTGATACACGTTATAACCGAATAAAGAGCTGCTTTCAGCATTTTTTTGAGGTTATTTTGGGAAATAACGTGCCTACTGTTCCTTATAATTTCAAATGAGGGCCTGAACGCCAAATAAGACGTCCTGTGTTCCTTAGAAAATCGTCGACTACCCATTCGCGAGCATCAGGCAGTATGGACTTCAAAAAGCCCTTAACTTAATGCAGATTTCAAATCCTCAAGTAAATCTTCAACATCCTCGATCCCAACGGAGATACGAATCAAACCATCCGTGATCCCCAATTCTTGCCGACGTTCATAGGGAATGGAAGCATGTGTCATTCGGGCAGGTACAGAGATTAAACTCTCCACCGCGCCCAGACTTTCAGCCAATGTGAAATAACGGACTTTGCTTAACACTTCATCTACTTTCTCGGCACTGCCTACATCAAAGGAAACCATACCGCCATATCCTCTCGCTTGCGTGGAAGCGAGCTTGTGCTGCGGATGGTCGGGCAACCCGGGATAATAGACTTTGCTCACTGTTGGATGTTGATTCAAAAATGCTACAAGCTGCTCTGTATTGCGTTCTTGCGCTTCCATGCGCAATCCTAATGTTTTAAGACCTCGCATTAACAGCCAGGAATCCATAGGTCCCAGGACTGCGCCGATGGCATTTTGAATGAAATGCAGGTCTTCTCCAAGTTGCTCGCTGTTGACAACCGCAAGTCCTGCCACGACATCACTATGACCACCGATATATTTCGTTGCAGAATGCAGTACAATATCTGCGCCCAGAGCCAGCGGGGTTTGCCAATAAGGCGTACTAAACGTGTTATCCACGATGAACAGCAATTCATGTTGTTTTGACCATTTCGCTACAGCAGCAATATCGGTGACCTTGAGTAACGGATTGGTTGGTGTTTCTACATAAATGGCCTTTGTATTGGATTGCAAAGCCTGCTCCAGTGCTTGTAGTGAGGTGGTATCTACAAAGGTAGACTCGATCCCCAGACGATTCAGCACTTTGGTGAAAATGCGATAGGTCCCGCCGTATACATCATCCGTCAGAATGACGTGATCTCCAGTTTTCAAGAGAGACAACACAGCGTGAATTGCAGCCATGCCCGAACTGAAAGCAAAACCGCGAACGCCATCCTCCAGCTCTTTAATGATTTCTTCCAACGCATGACGGGTAGGGTTGCCTGTACGTGAATACTCGTATCCTTTGTGTACGCCAACCGATTCTTGCTCATACGTGCTTACTTGATAGATCGGTACACTCACTGCTCCAGTGTGTGGATCACCAACAATACCTGCATGAATCAGCTTGGTTTTTGGTCTCATTTTATTGTCCTCCATTATAGATATTTTGGCTTAAATACCGTTCGCTGCTATCCGGGAAAATAACGACGATGTTACTTCCGGGGGCTGCGCGACCAGCTTCGTTTAATGCGGCTTGCATAGCCGCTCCTGAGGAACTTCCTACCAGTAAACCTTCCAACAAGGCTAGATCCTTGACCCGCTCAAAGGCATCTTCATCTGAGATCGTATGAATGGCATCAAAGTAACTCACATCCATAAAAGAAGATAACGTTTCGACTCCTATTCCTTCTGTACGATGTGGTCCCGATGGACCTCCTGCGAGAATCGAACCTTCGGGTTCGACGATACATGTTTTGATTGACGGGTTTTGCTCCTTCAAATAGCGGGATCCTCCCATGAAAGTACCGCCTGACCCGGCTCCGGCGACATATACATGCACCTGTCCGTTCAAATCACGCCATATCTCAGGGCCCAGATGTTCATAATGTGCGAGTGGGTTATCCGGATTGGAGAACTGACCTGGAATATACGAACCTGGTATTTCTTTCGCCAACGATTCCGCCTTGCGTATGGCACCCGTAATTCCTTCGGATGTGGGTGTGTTCACAACCGTAGCTCCAAGGGCTTTCATCAATTGCTGCTTCTCGACGCTGAACTTCTGAGGTACCGTGAAAATAACCTTTAAATTCAGGCCTACAGCGGCCATTGCAAGACCAATTCCTGTGTTGCCTGCGGTAGCTTCAATCACTGTTCCACCTGGCTTAACATCTCCTCTTGCCAAGGCCTTCTCCAATAAAAACTTGCCGATCCGGTCTTTCACACTTCCTCCAGGATTCATGAATTCCAGTTTGGCGAACAGGCGGATTCCTTCCGGTAATGGATAACGAGTTAATTCAAGCAGAGGTGTATTACCTATAAGTTCCTGTATATGTTGATAAACGGTCAAATTAACCAATCTCCTTTTTTACGTTCATTAACCATACATATTTGTTTACTCGGGAAAAGTGCGTGATAAAACCATATTTCGATAAAATGGCTTGTAATACATCCAATTTCGTATAGTATTTGGCTCGATGATAGATGGAGAGTTGACCTAGATTACCTGGTTGTGTGCCTAGAGATTGGACGTGGGTTTTTACTTCTAGTATGATAGAAGGGAATACATACATTGGAATACAAAGGAGGGTATGAACTATGGATTGCTTATTTTGCAAAATTGTAGAGGGCACCATTCCCTCCAATAAAGTACTGGAGAATGACCATGTTATCGTGTTTCATGACATCCAGCCCGCTGCACCGACACATGTTCTCGTCATTCCGAAGAAACATATTGCTTCGATGAATGAAGTTACCGCAGAAGATCTGCCTTTGATCGGTGAGATTCATCTGGCTGCTCAAGAAGCGGCCAAGCGCCTTGGTGTGGAGGAAACAGGATATCGCTTGATCAACAATTGTGGTAAGGATGGAGAACAAACCGTTCATCATCTGCATTACCATTTGTTGGGTGGTACCAGGCTTGGCGTGTTGACAAGTCTGTCCGATTCTCACAAATAAACGAGCTAATGGGTACTACTATTGAGGATTTAGTCATATGTATTAAATCCATGAATGTGTGACCAAATGCTTATATAATGAATCCATTTCATAATACCTTTGAGTTATGAAATGGATTCAAATAAGTGATCATTACATTGAGGTTGACACCTTTATTATCTTTCGCCTATAATGTAAGATGATGAACCGTGTTATTGCTCTTGGACGGTCTGGTCGGAGGGAGGGAAAACTGGTGTCTGAAACTAAAGTTCGCAAAAACGAGACTATTGATGCTGCACTTCGTCGTTTTAAACGCTCCATCGCTAAAGATGGCGTATTGGCTGAGGTGAAGAAACGTAAGCATTATGAGAAGCCAAGCGTAAAGCGCAAGAAAAAGTCCGAGGCTGCTCGTAAGAGAAAGTTTTAGGAGGATTTTAATTACATGAATCTTAGCGAACGATTGAACGAAGATATGAAGCAAGCGATGAAGAGTAAGGACAAGTTCAGACTCTCCAACATTCGGTTGATTCGTTCGACGATCAAGAATCTTGAAATAGATTTGAAAAGAGATTTGGATGACAACGAAGTGCTTGATATCCTGAGTCGTGAAATCAAACAGCGCAAAGATGCCCTCCAAGAATTTGACAAAGCGGGCCGTGAAGATCTCGCGGCAAATGCAAAAGCGGAAATTGAAGTACTCATCCAGTACCTTCCCACACAGCTTACCGAAGAAGAAATTAAAGTTATTGTACAGCAGACCATCCAGGAAACCGGTGCTTCTTCGAAAGCCGAGATGGGGAAAGTCATGGCGGCCCTTATGCCGAAAGTTAAAGGCAAAGCGGACGGCAAACTGGTAAATCAAGCAGTTCAACAATTTCTGCAATAAAGCAAATCAATAAACACCTTCTGACTTGTCAGGAGGTGTTTTTTCCATTTATCAGAAGGCATGATGTCCTTGGGATGGCGAAATTTCTTTTTAATGGTTAATATATATTATTATGGATTTTTATTCTTGCATTTGATCGAGTTTTCAAATATAATTTTAAGATTTTGAAACGAAATGTTGCATTGCACGTAATAAATACCATAAGCTGGACAGTATAACATTAATGGAAAAGGGGGGGACTATTGTGAAGGGAAAGCGCCGGAAGAAGCTTACGGGGCCATTGATGCTCTTAATGCTGCTGACGCTGTTGCTTCCTGTCTGGATTGGATCACCGTCAGCGCATGCAGCTGAGAAGAGTGGCGCCGTATATATTATTCCGGTTGATAAACCAATCGAGCAGGGACTTGGCAAGTTCATGGAACGCGGGTTCAAGCAAGCAGAAGAGATGAATGCTGGGCTGATCGTTCTTGATATCAATACGCCGGGAGGCCGTGTCGACACTGCAGAAGCATTGGGTACCCTAATTAAGGACAGTCCGATCGAGACTGTTGCATTTGTCCGTGGAGATGCTGCTTCAGCCGGGAGTTTTCTGGCTCTGAATGCAGATAAGATCGTAATGTCACCAGGAAGTATGATTGGTGCGGCAGCAATGGTGGACAGTTCGGGTAAACATGTTGATGATCCAAAGCTTGTTGCATTCTGGAAAAGCAAAATGCAGGGAGCGGCTGAAATCAGTGGTCGTGATGGCAAGATTGCAGCTGGAATGACGGATGTCAACATCGTTGTTGAAATGCCAGAGATCAATAAAACGAAGCAAAAAGGTGAGATTATTGCTCTCTCGGCTGAAGAAGCGCTGAAAGTTGGTTATGCCGACCACATCAGCAACACACCGGAAGAAGCGGCAGCTTGGCTCGGTTACAGTCAGGATGACGTATTTAAGGTAGAACGAACGACAGCGGAGAATATCTCCTCTTTTCTTACCAATCCGGTTGTTATGACTGTGTTATTGTTCCTCGGAATCGCGGGTGTGATCATTGAATTGATTGTTCCTGGTTTTGGAGTTCCTGGTATTGTAGGTATCGTGTGTTTCGTGTTGTATTTCTCGGGTAATTACATTGCGGGATTTGCCGGAGCAGAGACATGGGTGCTATTTACCGTCGGACTCATCATGATGATTCTGGAGATGTTTATTCCGAGCTTTGGTATTCTGGGGATTTTGGGATCCATTGCGCTTGTTGCAGGTGTTGTGAGGGCTGCTTATGATACGAGTGATGCATTCGTTTCCCTGGGTATCGCTTTCGGAGCAGCATTGGTAGTGATTGCGATTATCGCAGTACTGTTTAAAGATCGAGGGATATGGAATCGGTTCATACTGAGTGACAGCATGTCTGCTGATCGGGGTTATTCATCAGCCACAGAACGCAAAGAGCTGGTTGGTCTGCAAGGAATCAGTCTGACACCACTTCGTCCTTCTGGAACAGCGATGTTTGAAGGGGAACGAATTGACGTTGTGACCGACGGAGATTTTATTCCCATCGATACTCCGATTATTGTGATTAAAGCGGAAGGTACCCGGATTGTGGTTCAGCAAGCTTTGCCGGTGTAACCCGCTCTGTTGTCGAAGCGGATTAACGCTTCGGCAATGTACATAACCACGTAGCTGAAGCTGCCAGCGAGGTGGTGCATTCTTTAATTTAGCAGCGGATTCAAGAGTGTCTTCTCTTCTCAAATATTTTTATCAAATTCAAATTGCAAATGGAGGAAATTAAACAATGGACACATCTATGATTACGATTTTGCTCATTGCGGTAGTAGGTATTATCGTATTGAGCGTATTCTTCAGCTTTTTCCCGGTTATGCTCTGGGTTTCAGCGATTGCATCCGGCGTACGCGTAAGTATTATTACACTGGTAGCGATGAGACTGAGACGTGTAACGCCTAGCCGTATCGTAAATCCACTGATCAAAGCTACCAAGGCGGGTCTTAAATTAACCATGAACCAACTGGAAAGTCACTTCTTGGCCGGTGGTAACGTTGACCGTGTTGTAAACGCTCTGATTGCTGCACAACGTGCCAACATTCCACTCGAATTTGAACGTGCAGCTGCTATTGACCTCGCAGGTCGTGACGTATTACAAGCCGTACAAATGAGCGTTAACCCACGAGTTATCGAAACACCGATTGTCTCTGCGGTTGCCAAAGATGGTATTGAAGTTAAAGTTAGAGCACGGGTTACGGTTCGTGCCAATATTGACCGTCTCGTCGGTGGTGCTGGTGAAGAAACAATCATCGCCCGTGTTGGTGAAGGTATCGTAAGTACGAACGGTTCCTCCAATTCTCACAAAGACGTCCTGGAAAATCCGGATCTGATCTCCCGTACCGTATTGTCCAAAGGTCTGGATGCAGGTACTGCTTTTGAAATCCTGTCCATTGATATTGCGGACGTTGATGTAGGTAAGAACATTGGTGCCTTCTTGCAAACAGAGCAAGCAGAAGCTGACAAACGTATCGCTCAGGCGAAAGCAGAAGAGCGTCGTGCAATGGCCGTAGCGCAAGAGCAAGAGATGAAAGCGCGCGTAGTGGAAATGAGAGCACGTGTGGTTGAATCTGAATCCCAAGTACCTCTTGCCATGGCTGAGGCACTTCGCAACGGTAAAATTGGTGTGATGGATTACATGAACCTGAAGAACATTGAAGCGGATACTCAAATGCGTAACACATTGGGAAAACCTGGTGAAGGTTCGAATTCCAACGATCAGGGTGATTCCAAAAACGGAAGATAGGCGGTGAGTGCAAATGGGCCTATTTGAATGGATTTTTGATAATTTGTACATTGTAGCGGTTATTGGTTTTGCACTCTTCTCCTTCTTGGGGAAAGCTGCCAAATTGGCTGATCCGAACAAAAAGCGTCCTGCCAATGGGATGCCTACATTTGGAGGCAGTGGTGATGCAGGCCGGGATGAACGTTCAAGAGACAATTCATCTCCGCAGCAGTCTTCCGGACCTGCAGACCCGCGTTATGATGAACAGTATGACGATCGGTATGATGACGTGCAATATGAGAATCAGTATGATCAGCCGTATTCGGAGCCTGCTGCAACTTCTCGCCCCGCAACTGACTACAGAAGTGAGGGCACGATGAGTGCGATGGCAAATTCACTTGAGGAACAGATGAGAGGTATGGAAGAACAGCAACGTTTGATCGAAGAACGCTTGAATCGCATATCTTCTGCGAATAAGCCAGTTGTGTCTGATTCCAGTTGGGATGAGACCAGCACCGATGGATCGGGAGCGTCTCCGCTTCGTCCGGCAGACATTCGCACAGGTGTCCTGTGGGCAGAAGTACTGGGTTCCCCTCGTTCCAAACAGCCGTTTGGTACAAGAGGGAAACTGTAACAAGTCAAGCTATTGGACGGAATAGAGTCGTCTCTGGTGAGCAGAAAGCCGCCGGAGACGGCTTTTTCTGTGTTCTATCCTTTTTTCTCAACAATTGTCCCTAACACGCCCCGGAATTTTCATAAATTCATGAATCTGCGCATAAGTTGAACTGTAGAGGAAGGGGGAAGACCTTCGAATGACCCGGATCAGCCGCAAGCTGCGCAGATGGACCAGTGAAGTGTTGGATCTGCCGCAGGATGTGCTTTATGATATGCCACGGTTAACCCTGATCGGCAGTAAGCAACTGTATATAGAGAATCATCGCGGTGTCATCCATTTCACACCGGATCGCATCGTGTTGGCTCTTTCCCAAGGCCAATTGGAGATCAGAGGAAATGCCTTGGTGATACGTAACATTTTGCCGGATGAAGTAGCTGTTGAAGGAACGATTCTGGATATTCATATGAATGGAGTGGAGGGGAACGGATGAAGCAGCCCAGTCTGTATAAACTGCGGGGAGCAGTCCGAATCACGGTCACTGGGGGAGACATTGAAACACTGATCAACACGGTGGCAGAGCAGGGACTGGAAGTGTGGAACCTGCGTGCTCACGATGGACGCGTGGCAGAGATGAACATTCTGCTGCCGCATTTTTTCAGGTTGCGTCCTGTGTTGAAACGGACAGGCTGCAGGGTAAAAGTAACCCATCGCAGCGGTTTCCCTTTTTTTGCGGCCCGTTTATTGCGGAGGAAGTTCTTTCTTGGGGGTATGCTATTTTTTGTGGCAGCTTTGTTTGCGTTGTCTTCGATGGTATGGAGTGTGGAGGTCAAAGGTAACGTCACCATTCCCACCGACGAGGTGCTTGCAGCAGCGAAGAAAGAGGGCATATATCCTTTGCAATGGGGGTTCCGTCTGCAAAGCCAAGACAAGCTCTCCAGGCAGCTTGCACTCGCTCTGCCGGATGTAACCTGGATTGGCGTGAGTAAAGAGGGGACAACCATTACCATTCAGGTCGTAGAATCGGCGCAACCAAAGCGCGAACCATTACTGAATCCCAGACATCTGATCAGCAAGTCAGATGCTGTCATCACTCAAATCTATGCGGAGCAGGGACGCCCTGTTGTTCAGAAGGACATGCGTGTCAAAAAGGGTCAGGTATTAATCTCGGGGATTCTCGGGGATGAGGAGAACACCAAAACCATCGTTGCCAAAGGCGAAGTTCGTGGTCTGGTATGGCGTGAGTACCAGGTAGAGGTTCCGCTAGTGCAAAAACATAATACAATGACAGGTGAGAGCAGAGAACGTTTTTACATGGTGCTGGGGAATTGGGCGATCCAACTGTGGGGGTACGGAAGTACACCGTTCAGTTCATTTGATACTGAGAGTAATCATAGACCATTGACGTGGCGATCCTTTACACTGCCCATGGGTTGGCTGACAGAGAAAGATCTGGAGACCCGAGAGCATGAGGAACAACAGACGATAGAATGGGCCAGAACGAAAGGATTGGAAGGAGCAAGGAACGATATTATCGCCAAAAACGGTAAAGGAACAAAAATTATAAGTGAAAAAATTTTGCATGAGAAGAAAGAGAATGGTAAAGTTTATATGAAAGTCTTATTTGAAGTAGAAGAAAGCATTGCGGAAGAACTTCCGCTAGTCCATAGTCAAGGAGAATGAGGATATTTGTCAGAGCAAACACGCAGCATACAAATCTCCCTCCAGAGTGCGGGAGAGGGTCAATCTCTTTTTGGACCCCAAGATACTTTTCTTAAACTGATTGAATCCGAGATTCCTGCCCAGATTGCATCCCGTGAAGCGGAGATTGTGATTTTCGGCAACGCACAGCAGGTGGAATCGCTTGAACAATTATTTGATGTGTTACTGCAATTGATACGCAACGGATATGTGTTAACTGAAAGAGATGTGAAGTATGCGATTGAACTTGCCAAGGATATGCGGGCAGACCAGCTATTGGATCTGTTCAAGGGCGAGATTACGACAACGTACCGAGGTAAACCAATCCGTGTTAAAACCATTGGACAGAAGCACTATGTAACTACAATTAAAAAACGTGATATTGTATTTGGCATTGGTCCTGCCGGTACAGGTAAAACCTACCTTGCTGTTGTACTGGCTGTTGCCGCAATTAAAGAAGGCAGCGTCAAACGCATTGTACTTACACGGCCTGCTGTTGAAGCAGGAGAGAGCCTTGGGTTTTTGCCAGGTGATCTTCAGGAGAAGGTAGACCCGTATCTGAGACCGCTGTACGATGCCCTGTATGACGTTATGGGACAGGAACAGACCGCGAAGGCATTGGAGCGTGGGTTAATCGAAATTGCACCACTCGCCTACATGCGAGGGCGTACCTTGGATGACTCGTTCATCATTCTCGATGAAGCACAGAACACAACGCCGGAACAGATGAAGATGTTTCTGACCCGTCTTGGTTTTGGCTCCAAAATGGTCATCACCGGAGACGTGACACAGATTGATTTACCGCGTGGTAAGAAATCCGGGCTTGTGGAAGCGAATACGATCTTGAACGAAGTTAACGAGATTGGATTTGTCTATTTTGCCGAGCAAGATGTTGTGCGGCATTCTCTCGTCCAGAAAATTATCGTGGCTTACAACCACGCCGCAGAAAATCAAGCATAGAAAGGGATTGTCTAAAGTGACCTCGAAGGAACCGTCAAAAGGCAAATCTTTTCAGAATAAGGCTACAGGATGGAAGTATAGCGTGTGGGCACGCTATCTTCTGTTTTTGTTTCTGGTGATTCTTTTCTACGTGAGTCTGGCTTCCAAGCTGCTCCCTGAGCGCTATGATATTCAGGAAGGGACACGGAGTGAAGTAGACATTGCTGCGCCCATGCAGATTCCGAATAACAAGGCCACACTCAAAGCACAGGAAGAAGCTGCTGAACGGGTACAGCCGATGTTTCAGATTGTCCAGTTGCGAAACGAAAATTTGATGACTACCCTGCTTGATCGTGTAGATCGATTAAATCAGGATGATCAGATTTCAAGTCAGGACAAGATTGATATTTATCGGGATGAAATTCCGCAGCGCCAGAAGGATTTTGTGACCAACTATATCAATAATAATCGGAAAGCCGGTACATACTCCGAGACTCTTTTGGAAGAGATCAGAAATGTGGTACAGGAGCAAAGCTACCGTATTCCCGAAGAAACCTACATCAAAATCTCACGTCTGACATCAGATGATATCCAGGAGATGAAACCAGTTGCGAGGGATATTGTTGCCCGGTTAATGACGGATCAGATCAGCGACGCAACCACTGCCCGTGCCAAAGTAGCTGAGATGGTGAGTGTCAGTTCTCTTAGTAAGCGTACGCAACGTGAGGTCGTGCAAGAGCTTGCTCGCCTCGTAGTGACCGCTAACCGCTTCTACGATGAAGAGGGAACCAAGGAAGCGAAAGTTCAGGCGCGTGAGAACACGCAAACCGTCTTTATCAAGCAAGGGGACACATTAGTTGCCAAAGGTGAGATGATCACCCCGGAGATGTATACTTTGCTGGATGAGAATGATTTGCTGAAAAATGAAGTGAACTACTGGCCGCAGCTTGGACTTCTTATGTTCTCCTGTCTGTTGTCGGCAGCAATTCTGATGTATATTCAGCAATGCAGCGGAACGCATTTTAAATATAATAATGCGCAGCTGTTGATGCTTGTTCTTATTTTTATTATTACGATTGTAGTTATGCACGTGACGGCGATTATTCAGACCAATGAGACGTCATACGTGGGCTTCCTTGCACCTGTTGCGGTAGGGGCAATGTTAATCGCGTTGTTGCTGGATACGTCGCTCGCCTTTGTATGTTCGATCTTGATCGGTATGTTGTCCAGCATCATTTTGAACACGCATCAGGGTCAGCTTTTTGACTTCGAACTAGGGTTCTTCGCCGTGGTAGTTTCGTTTGTTGCGATCTTCGCAACGCATCGGGCTAGCCAGCGATCGACGATCCTGAAAGGGGCCATTATGGTCTGCCTGTTCGGGTCCATAGCCGTCTTCACCCTGGCTTTGATTGACTCGGGAGATTGGAACCGAACCACGACACTGTATGGCATTGGATTTGCATTTGCGGGTGGCGTATTAACTGCCATACTGGTCATTGGGCTGATGCCATTTTTCGAAACTTCATTTGGCATTTTGTCAGCGCTCAAACTGGTGGAACTGTCTAATCCGAACCATCCGCTTCTACGCAAGTTGCTCACGGAGACACCGGGTACCTATCATCACAGCGTTATGGTAGGGAATCTGTCCGAAGCTGCAGCAGAAGCCATAGGAGCTAACGGATTGCTCTGCCGAGTCGGTTCGTATTATCATGATATTGGCAAGACGAAGCGCCCCATCTATTTTATTGAGAATCAGAACAATATGGAGAATCCGCATGATTCAATTGATCCGAAACTGAGCAAGTCCATTATCGTTGCCCATGCGCGCGATGGTGTGGAAATGCAGAAGGACTACAAGCTGCCCAGACCTATTCGGGATATTGCGGAACAGCATCACGGCACAACATTTCTCCACTATTTCTATCACAAAGCATTGCGCCAGGCTGAAGAAGCAGGCGTTGAGCCTGATTTCACGGAAGAAGATTTCCGTTACCCTGGGCCGAAGGCTCAGTCCAAGGAATCGGCTATTGTTGGCATTGCCGATAGTGTGGAGGCTGCTGTGAGATCTTTGCGCAAACCGACAGTGGAGCAAGTGGAGTCCATGATTGAGAAGATTATAAAAGGACGATTGGACGATCATCAATTCAATGATTGTGACCTTACGATGCGTGAACTGGATATCGTCGCCAGAACATTGAAGGAAACGGTGATGGGTATCTTCCACTCCAGGATAGAATATCCGGAGGAGATTAAGAAACCAAAGCCGACTTCACCCGAAGCAGGCTAATTCAATAATATTAGTAGACAGGAGTTATGAAAGAATGAGTCTTAACCTGGCATGGAATAATGAACAACAGGATAAAGAAATTACAGAACCGATGATTGCAATGCTGGAACAGCTGCTGAATCTCGCCGGAGAAGCGGAAGATGTAGCAGACGGGGAAGTGGCTCTGACTTTTGTGAACGATGAGCAGATCCATGAGTTGAACCGTGATTATCGCGGTATTGACCGTCCTACGGATGTATTGTCTTTTGCAATGAACGACACGGTGGATGAAGAACTCGATATTATCTATGAGCTGGACGAAGATGAAGAAATGGAAGAAATGCCGGATGTTCTTGGAGACATTATCATTTCCGTACCACGGACCATCCTGCAAAGTGAGGAGTATGGACACTCATTTGAACGTGAGCTTGGTTTTCTGTTTGTCCATGGTTTCTTGCACCTGCTCGGATACGACCATCAGGATGAAGCTAGTGAGGCTGAAATGATGGGCAAACAAGAAACGGTATTGGCCCAGGCCGGGTTGACACGATAATGAAAAGACGCTCCTGGGGTCTGGTATTCCGCAATGCTGCGGAAGGAATCGCATATGGGTTGCGGACTCAGCGTAATGTGAGAGTTCACACGGGAGTGGCTATTTTGATGTGTGTAGCCGGCTTTTTTTTCAGAATCTCAAGAACGGATTGGATGTTTGTGCTGACCGCTGTCTTTTTGGTCCTGGTGACTGAATTGATGAACACGGCTGTAGAGGCAGCAGTTGATTTGGCACATCCCCATATCCATCCGCTGGCAAAAGCGGCGAAGGATACCGCGGCCGGGGCAGTTCTGCTGGCTGCGGTATTCGCCGTCATCATCGGTTGTATCGTTTTCATTAAGCCGGTGATGAGCTGGCTAGGTTTGTACTGATTTTGTATTAACTTTGATTCGTTTTGTGATTTTAATACTACACAAATTTGTGAAGTTAGACCGTTTTTTAAGTTGAACTTGTTGACATTACACGATAACGAAGAGGACAGAAATAAACCTGTAGAAGCGAAGCGTTCGCCTGAAAGCTTTCTGAAAGAAAGCTACATCGGAAGCATGAGCTTATCCCCGGATTTTCACATTGAAAAAGTGAATCAAAAAATCTGGGGATAACAGCGATCGAAGGGTTATTCTGGACTCGGAGTGACTAGTGTAAAATTGGCTTTGGTTGAGCTTAATTCGTAGGCACTAACTTTATATTGCACCCTAAGGGAGAGAATAATGATGGATAACGGTTTGTTAATGCAAGAAGCAATTAAGGCACGTACGAAGGCGTATACGCCTTACTCCCATTTTGGTGTTGGCGCGGCTTTGCTTGACAGTGAAGGTCATGTGCATCATGGTTGTAATATTGAGAATGCTGCGTATACACCAGGTAATTGTGCTGAGCGTACAGCGATGTTCAGTGCCATTGCAGGTGGGCAGAAGCCTCGCAGCTTCAAAGCGATTGCCATTGTGGGAGACACGGATGGTCCGATTGCTCCATGTGGCGTATGTCGTCAGGTCATGTACGAACTGTGTGAACCCGATATGAAAGTCATCTTGGGGAACTTGAAAGGTGATCTGCAAGAGACCACCGTTGCTGAACTGTTGCCTTGGGCTTTTGGGCCTTCTGATCTGAATTCCGCCAAAAAATAAACCAATACATTCCAGGCCTAGGCGCCTGAGGAGGAACATATGAAAAAACAAAAATTCAAATCCGGTTTTGTAGCCATTATCGGACGTCCTAACGTTGGTAAATCCACTTTGATGAACCAAGTCATCGGACAGAAAATTGCAATTATGTCGGACAAGCCGCAAACAACCCGTAATAAAATTCACGGTGTATATACATCGGACAATCAACAGATCGTTTTTCTGGATACACCAGGGATTCATAAACGTCAGTCCAAATTAGGCGATTATATGAACCAGACCGCTTTGAACACACTGAGTGAAGTAGAAGCAGCCTTATTCTTGATTGATGCTTCCGAAGGTATGGGCGGTGGTGACCGCTATATTGCGGAACAGCTGAAAAATATCCGTACGCCTGTCATTCTCGTCATGAACAAAATTGACAAAATTGAGCCGGAAGCGCTGTTACCACTTATTGAAGAGTATCGCAAATTACACGATTTCGCTGAAATTGTCCCTGTGTCTGCCAAGCATGGCAATAATGTCAGCACATTACTGGAACAGCTCGGCAAGTATTTGCCTGAAGGTCCACAGTACTATCCTGACGACCAGGTTACTGACCATCCGGAGCAGTTTGTATGTGCCGAGTTGATTCGTGAGAAAATTTTGCAAATGACTCGTGAAGAAGTGCCTCACTCCATTGCTGTAACGATCGAAGATATGAAAGTGCAAGATAACGGTGTCGTTTATATCTCGGCTGTCATATTTGTGGAACGGGATTCGCAAAAAGGGATCATTATCGGGAAGCAGGGTGCCCTTCTGAAAGAAGTAGGTAAACGTGCTCGACATGACATTCAAAACTTGCTTGGCTCCAAAATTTTCATGGACCTGTGGGTTAAAGTGAAAAAAGACTGGAGAAATCAGGATCGAGTTCTGCGTGATCTTGGCTTCGGGCGCGACTGATCATCCGCGTTGTATCCAGTAATTGCAACACATAGTTTACCTTGCAAGACTCCATCCTATTTGGTAGATGCAGACGTCATTTCCGAAGAGAGGATGAAATTCCGATGCGAGATTTTTCGTGGAAGGTTTTTGCGATGACGGGGGACGTGGAGTCCTATTTGTTATATACCGAGGCGTGTAACTCGTTAGGACAGGAGTCGGATAATGCAAGGGAAGTGATTGAAGATGAAGAAGCCGAAGGATAACTGGCTGATTCGGGAATGGTTAGGTGACGAGGCATGCTATACAGGGTGGAAGGCATTGTCATCCGCAGCATGGACTACGGCGAAGGGAACAAAATCATTACACTTTGCACCGAAAGCGGCGGGAAAGTAGGGGTACTCGTCCGCGGTGCCAAAAAGCCCAAGAGCCGACATGCTGCACTGGTGCAGCCGTTTACGTTTGGTCAATATGTTTATTTTCGCAATACGGGTCTAGGTACACTGAATGCTGGAGAAATCGTTGAATCCTATCATGAATTGCGTGAAGATCTGGTCAAGGCCTCCTATGCCTCTTATGCGTGTGAACTATTGGATCGCGTGCTTCAGGATGAAGAGACAGGTACTTTTTGGTTCAAACAGTTAAAGGCGTGTTTGCAGGCGTTGAAGGATGAGAAAGATCCGGTTGTTATTACAAGTCTGTACGAAATGAAAATATTACAGGCATCCGGATATGGTCCACAGTTCGATGAGTGCATCTCCTGCAACCAGGAGCGACCAGATGAGCAGTTGTTTATAAGTCCCAGACTAGGTGGCGTCTTGTGTCGAGCGTGCAAACATTTTGATCCTCCAGCGATGTCAGTTAGTCCAAAGGCTCTGAAGTTGTTGCGTTTGTTCGCACAGTTGGATCTGCAGCGCTTGGGGAATATATCAGTGAGTGAATCTACCCGTGATGAGATCAAAAAGTTGATGCGTGCTTTTATGGATCATCAGCTCGGTCTGAATCTTAAATCCCGTTCTTTCCTCGATCAGATGGAGAAGTACGGGATTTGAGGCGTTTTGGTGGAAGTGAAACTATATCTTGACTTCATACTAGATTTTATATATTATGAAATATAATTTCTCTTTATGAGACATGCATTGAACGAGAAAGTAAAAGACTGGATTTATTACATTTATGGAGACAAGTCGTTGTATAACACTTGGGAATCATGAATGAGCGAGCCGGGGATGGTGGGAGCCTGGCTGAATCGGTTTTTGAAACGGCACTCGGGAGCATGAATGGACACGGAAAAGTGGGCTGGAACGAACAGGATCATCTTGTTTGATCTAAGCCAAGTAGGGTGGAACCGCGGGAATAGCTCTCGTCCCTACGTCTGTACAACAGGCGTAGGACGGGGGCTATTTATTGTTGTCTTCACCGTCCTAAGCTTGCTAACAAACCATTGAAAAGGAGCATGATTATGAATTTTCAGCAGATGATTCTAACGCTGCAACAATTCTGGGCCGAGCATAACTGTATTATTGTCCAGCCATACGATACGGAAAAAGGGGCAGGTACGATGAACCCGATGACCTTTTTACGCTCGCTTGGACCCGAGCCTTGGAAAGTGGCCTATGTGGAGCCTTCTCGTCGTCCTTCGGACGGACGTTATGGCGAGAACCCTAACCGGCTGTACCAGCATCATCAGTTCCAGGTAATCATCAAGCCTTCACCGGACAATATTCAGGAAATTTACCTGGAAAGTCTAAAGCGTCTGGGCATTGATCCGCTCAAACATGATATTCGGTTTGTTGAAGATAACTGGGAGAACCCTTCCCTTGGTTGTGCAGGTCTTGGTTGGGAAGTATGGTTGGACGGAATGGAAATTACACAATTTACGTATTTCCAACAGGTTGGTGGAATCGAGACAAATCCGGTAGCTGTTGAAATTACGTATGGTATGGAGCGTTTGGCTTCTTACATTCAAGATAAAGAGAATGTGTTTGATCTGGAATGGGTGGAAGGTATCACTTATGGTGATGTATTCCGTCAGCCGGAATTCGAACACTCTAAATATACGTTTGAAGTATCTGATGTCAAAATGCTGTTTACACTCTTCAACATGCATGAAGAAGAAGCAAACAAGGCCATGGCGCAGCATCTGGTATTCCCGGCATATGACTATGTGCTGAAATGTTCCCACACGTTCAACCTGTTGGATGCACGTGGAGCTATCAGTGTAACGGAACGTACGGGTTACATCACACGTGTTCGTAATCTGGCTCGCCAAGTCGCTGCAACATATATGGAAGAGCGTGAGAAGCTGGGCTTCCCGCTGATCAAGAAAGGGGGAGCCGAGCATGTCTAAGGATCTGTTGTTCGAAATCGGGCTGGAAGAAGTACCTGCACGCTTTATGCGCGCAGCAATCGCACAGCTGCAAGAGCGTGTCGTGAAATGGCTTGACGCATCCCGCATTGCTTATGGTGAAGTGAATGCATATGCTACACCGCGCCGTCTGGCTGTTTTGATTCAGAATGTGGCTGAAAAGCAGGAAGATATCGAGGAAGAAGTGAAAGGTCCTTCACGCAAAATTGCCCTGGACGACAGTGGCAATTGGAGCAAAGCTGCACTCGGATTCGCTGGCAGTCAAGGTGTTGAACCAGACCAATTCACGTTCAAAGAATTGAACGGTGTCGAATATATCTATGCAACGAAGAGCAGCAAAGGTGTGGAAACAGCTTCTGTAGTTGGCGAAGGATTACTTTCTGTATTACATGCCATGGCGTTCCCGAAATTCATGCGTTGGGCTTCCTATGATTTCAAATTTGTACGTCCAATCCGCTGGATTGTAGCTATGCTCGGCAGTGAGGTTATCGATCTGGAAGTGACAAGTATTAAGTCGGGTAATGTAACTCGTGGACATCGGTTCCTCGGTAAGGAGGCCGTGATCTCCACTCCGTCTTCATACGTGGAAGTGTTGCGTTCCGAACATGTCATTGCTGATATCCAGGAACGTGAACAGATGATTGTATCCCAGATTCAGGCACTGGCTGCGGAGAAAAAATGGGATATTGCGATTAAGGAAGACTTGCTGGAGGAAGTTTTGTTCCTGGTGGAAACACCTACCGTATTGTTCGGGACATTTGACTCCTCATTCTTGAATATTCCACAAGAAGTATTGATTACTTCCATGCGTGAGCATCAGCGTTATTTCCCTGTACTGGACAATGAAGGACAATTGTTGCCATTCTTCGTGACGGTACGTAACGGCGGAAGTGATTCACTGGACGTTATTGCCAGAGGGAATGAAAAAGTTCTGCGTGCACGTCTGTCTGATGCCAAGTTCTTCTATGAGGAAGACCAGAAGCTACAGATTAAGGATGCATTGTCGAAGCTGGAAAGTATCGTCTTCCAGGAAGAGTTGGGAACAGTTGGAGATAAAGTACGTCGTATTCGCAAGATTGCCGATGGGCTTGCTGCCAAACTGCAAGTATCCGGTGATGTTGCTGAATCCGTTAGCCGCTCAGCAGATATCTGCAAATTCGATCTGGTGACACTGATGGTGGGAGAATTCCCGGAACTGCAAGGTGTGATGGGTGAGGATTATGCTCGTAAAGCTGGTGAAAAAGAAGAAGTGGCCAAAGCGGTATTTGAACACTATCAGCCACGTTTCGCTGGAGATCAATCCCCTGCTTCTCTTGTTGGTGCCATTGTGAGTGCTGCGGACAAAATGGATACAATCGTGGGTTGCTTCTCCATCAACATCATTCCAACAGGTTCTCAAGATCCGTATGCGCTGCGCCGTCAGGCTGCAGGTATTGTACAGATTTTGCTGGATCACAAGCTTCCGCTGACATTGTCAGACGTATTCGGAGTAGCACTTCAAGTGCATGCCCAGATGAACCTGTTGAAACGTGCAGATGAAGAGGTTCGTAAAGATCTGCAAGACTTCTTCGGGCTTCGTGTGAAAAAATTGTTGTCCGAAACAGTTCGCTACGACGTAGTGGATGCCGTAATTTCTTCCGGATTCGATGATATCAGCGCTGTGGTGCCAAAAGGTGAGGCGTTGATGGCGGCTGTTCTGACAGGAGACGCATTCAAAACAACGGTTGAATCGTTCAACCGTGTGGGTAATCTGGCTGCCAAAGCATCCAATGCTTCCGTACATCCAGAACTGTTCACAGAAGATGGAGAGCGTCAGCTACACGAGGCATGGAGCAAAACGAATGCAGAATATCGTCAGGCGTTGACGCAGCATCATGCTGCTGAAGCACTGGCTATTGCATCTGCCTGGAAGGATGGTATTACCTCATTCTTCGATTCGGTCATGGTTATGGCCGAAGATGAAGCTGTTCGGGCGAATCGACTTGCCTTGCTCGCGGCGATTGATCGTGACTTGAAAGGATTTGCTGATTTTTCCAAGTTGGTTTGGTAATTGGGCGTATTTCATGAGTCCTTTTCAACAGACTT
Organism: Paenibacillus xylanexedens; assembly: GCF_017874615.1. Lineage (GTDB taxonomy): Bacteria > Bacillota > Bacilli > Paenibacillales > Paenibacillaceae > Paenibacillus > Paenibacillus xylanexedens. The sequence goes on along the minus strand of NZ_JAGIKV010000001.1, from coordinate 147,703 downwards.
TACGCAAAGCTAAAATTCAGTATTAAAGAAGGATATATGAGGGTATAAATATACGGAACGGGTTGTGAAATGTATTTTTGACAACCGCTCCGTATTTTAGCCTTTGATTTCCCTCGTTCCGGCAGAAGGATTTTGCCTGGCCGGGGTCGTATATAACAATATGCAGCTATTTTATGAAACCGGGTGGTCTGGGTTTGAGTGAGTTAAATATACGCCACATTGTTGTGGATGGTGATGCTTGCCCGGTTAAAACCGAGATTGCGCAAACCGCTCGCCTTTTCAACATCCCCGTATTGTTAGTCTCTTCATTTGATCATTTGCTTCAAGGAGGAGAAGGGGTACGAACCGTGCAAGTGGATCGCAGTGATCAGAGCGCAGACCTGTATATTGCTAATCATATTAAGCCATATGATGTGGTTATCACTCAGGACTATGGACTTGCGGCACTTGCGCTTGGCAAACGTTGTTATGTTTTGTCCTTTCGTGGTCGTGAGTTCAACGATCGTGACATTGATTTCATGTTGGATTCTCGTCATACTGCGGCCAAAGCACGAAAAAGAGGCCATTACGGGAAAGGCCCAAAGCCTTTCACAGAGCAGGATCGAGAAATGTTTCAACATAAACTGACAAAACTTTTAAAAGATTTGCAGGAGAATGTGTAAGTTTATCGAATTATATTTACGTGTTGAAGAGATGAAGGTGGCCAGAGATGAGTACCGGACAAGGCGGTATACCCGAAAGTATTATTGAATCGGTGTTACAGCAGAATGATATTGTCGATACGGTGAGCCGATTTGTGCATCTGACCAAACAGGGGAAGTATATGAAAGGCCTCTGTCCTTTTCATTCCGAGAAGACGCCTTCGTTCACCGTTACACCTGAGAAACAAATTTTCTACTGCTACGGTTGCGGCACGGGTGGAAATGGCATCAAATTCAGGATGGAAATCGAAGGGTTATCCTTTCCCGAGGCTGTCAAGACGATGGCGGAAGAAAGTCACATCTCTATGGGGGACTGGCAAGGGCGTGAATCTGCTCATGTGAATCCGGAGACAGAACGTCTGTTGGAGGCTTATGAGCTTACCGCGAAGCTGTATCATTTTTTGTTGAAAAATACAGAGCACGGCAAAACAGCCATGGAGTATTTACGCTCACGAGGTTTTGGCGATAAGTTGATCGACCAGTTCCAGATTGGGTTTGCACCAAATCGTTGGGACACCCTGGTACAATTTCTCGAGAAACGCAACTATCCGCTCGAAGAGATGGAAAAGGGCGGGCTTCTGTCACCTCGAAATGAAGGTCAAGGGTATGTGGACCGATTCCGAGACCGAATTATGTTCCCGATTAATGGCAGAAGCGGTAAGCCGATTGCATTTGCAGGACGCATATTGGGAGACGGGCAACCGAAGTATCTAAATTCACCGGAAACCCGGTTATTTAACAAAAGCCGTGTTCTCTATAATCTGCATCATGCCAAAAATGCAATTCGCAAACAACGGCAAGCCATTTTGTTCGAAGGATATGGTGATGTCATCTCCGCATGGGATCAGGATATTCAGAACGGTGTAGCGGCAATGGGTACGGCGTTAACCGAGAATCAGGCACTGATGCTCAAAGGGATGTGCGACGAAGTCATCATATGTTATGACGGCGACAGAGCAGGACAGGCTGCTGCACTCAAAAACTTCCCTATTCTTGAGGAAGCCGGATTGCAGGTCAAAGTGGCTCTCATTCCCGAGGGACTTGACCCGGATGATTTTATCCGGAAGCATGGTGGTGAACGGTTCCGAAACCAGATTGTGGACGGTGCTGTGACAACTACAAAATTTAAACTTATAAACTTAAAAAAAAGCCATATACTGCTAGAGGGTGGCGGACAAATCGCCTATTCGAAAGAAGCAGTAAAGTTGATTGCCCCCTTACCTTCTCCAACAGAGCGGGAAGTGTATCTTCGTGAACTGGCTGCAGAAGTGGACGTATCCTTCGAAACATTGAAGCAGGAGTGTAATGAAGAACGGGAGGCGATGAAAAATAACCTCCAGTTTGGGGATAATAACCCGAAAAGGTGGAATAATGGTAGGCAACAAAATAGGCAGGTGCCTACACCCAATCTGTTGCCGGCTTACCACGCTGCCGAACGCAAACTGATTGCCTGGATGTTGCAGGATGATGAGGCTGCCCAGTACGTGAATGAGCATCTTGGTGAAGCTTTTAACTTGGATGATCATGCAGCTATTGCTGCTTATCTATATGCCTACTATGCGCAAGGCAAACCGTCGGATACAAGCCGTTTTATGTCTTCACTGCATGATGATCGCCTGGAAAAAACGGTCAGTTCAATCTCGATGATGGATGGTCCAGGTGAATGGAGTATTCAAATGCTCGATGATTGCATCAGGGAAGTGCTGAAGCATCCGCGTAAGAAAGAGTACGATTTGAAAAAAGAAGAAATGATTGCTGCAGAGCGGGCAGGTGATTCTGTACGCGCGGCACAGATTGCAATTGAAATGATTGCCCTAGAGAGACAGTGAACGTCTGATGATTAGATGTTTCTAGGGAGGAGGGAGTCGAATTATGGCGAATGATCAGCATACTGAACTAGAAACAGAATTGACACTGGATCAGGTTAAAGATCAATTGATTGAATCAGGTAAGAAAAGAGCTTCGCTGAATTACAAGGAAATTATAGAAAAACTCTCTCCTTTTGAGCAGGATGCAGAGCAAATGGATGAGTTCTATGAGCAACTGAGCGATCTGGGTATCGATGTGGTAAATGAAAATAATGAAGAGGTTACACTTCGTCCTAGTGAAGATTCCGAGAACAACACCAGAGAGGGAGAGGACGAATTCCACTTTGATGATGATCTGAGCTTGCCGCCAGGTATTAAAATCAATGACCCTGTCCGTATGTATCTCAAGGAAATTGGTCGTGTGCCATTGTTGTCGGCAGATGATGAAGTACAACTGGCTAAACGGATTGAGAACGGTGATGAAGAAGCCAAGCGTCGTCTGGCTGAAGCAAACCTTCGACTCGTAGTCAGTATCGCCAAGCGTTACGTTGGACGTGGAATGTTGTTCCTTGATTTGATTCAGGAAGGTAATATGGGTCTGATCAAAGCGGTTGAGAAGTTCGACCACAAAAAAGGATACAAGTTCAGTACGTATGCCACATGGTGGATTCGCCAAGCGATCACTCGTGCTATTGCTGACCAAGCGCGTACAATTCGTATCCCTGTGCACATGGTGGAGACGATTAATAAGCTGATCCGGGTATCCCGTCAGCTGTTGCAGGAACTTGGGCGTGAACCGACACCAGAAGAAATCGCTGCTGAGATGGATCTGAGTGTGGAGAAAGTTCGTGAAATTACGAAGATTGCTCAGGAACCGGTTTCTCTGGAAACACCGATTGGTGAGGAAGATGACTCCCATCTGGGTGACTTCATTGAGGATCAGGAAGCACTTGCTCCGGCGGATGCTGCTGCGTATGAGTTGCTGAAAGAACAGCTCGAAGATGTATTGGATACATTGACTGAACGTGAAGAGAACGTGCTTCGTCTACGTTTTGGTCTGGACGATGGACGGACGAGAACGCTGGAGGAAGTCGGCAAGGTATTTGGTGTTACGCGTGAGCGTATTCGTCAGATCGAAGCCAAGGCTCTTCGTAAGTTGCGTCACCCGAGTCGTAGTAAACGACTCAAGGATTTCCTCGAATAATCGAACTATGGGAGACTTTCCGCAAGACGCTTTAGCGGCGGCGGGGTCTCCTTTATTTTTAATTTAAACGTCTTGATTTCTTGGTTTTGGAAATTCATCCTTGAAATGTTTTATTGGATTTTATTTTATCGCTTTTCCTTGTTCAATGCAAATCAATAAATTAAATGAATGGTGTAGGTGCTTCATGAAACTTTCGAATCGATTACAGCGAATACATGATCAAATTCCCGATGGCAGCCGCATGGCTGATATCGGTTCAGACCACGCGTTGCTGCCAGTAGCCGCTATCCGCAGTGGGAAAGCTGCAAGTGCAGTAGCCGGGGAAGTCAATCCTGGCCCTTATGATGCTGCATGCAAACAAGTCAGCGATGCTGGCCTGAAAGAAAAAATAACGGTACGCCGTGGAGACGGATTGGATGTAATCTCTGCAGGAGAAGTGGATGTCATCACCATTGCAGGCATGGGTGGTGCCTTGATTGCCTCTATTTTGGACCGAGGTTTATCCAAACTGGAAGGAGTCCAGTTACTTATTTTGCAGCCAAATGTGGGTGAGGATATCCTCAGACGCTGGTTGCTGGAGCATCACTGGGTGGTTGTAGCAGAACAGTTGCTCGAAGAAGATGGCAAGATCTATGAGATTATAACGGCGATGCCACAATCTGTAAGCCCGATTGCCAATGTAGAGGTGTATCGTGCACGTCCGCTTCAAGGCGGGGCAGAATTAACGGAAGATTTGCTGCTGCGGATGGGACCTTATTTGGTGGATCGACCGACGGATGTATTTTTTGCCAAATGGGAAAGTGAGATCATCAAACTGCAAGGGGTTGTAAACTCCATCTCCAAATCCGATCAGGATTCTTCCCGGGACAAGGCGGCTGAGGTAGAGCGTCTTATCGCAAACTTGAAGGAGGTTTTGGCATGTTTGCCAAAGGTCAAACTGTAATTCAACTGATGGAGCAACTCGCTCCCAAACATCTGGCTGTACCGGATGACCGCATTGGTCTGCAGCTCGGCAGTTTGCAAAAAGAAATCAGTCACGTGTTAGTTGCTTTGGATGTGACGGATGAAGTGGTGGACGAAGCGATTCGTATTGGTGCCAACCTGATTATCGCTCATCACGCTATCATTTTCCGTCCAGTTAAATCACTGAGTACAGATACACCTATGGGTAAATTGTATGAAAAGCTGATTAAACATGATATCGCTGTCTATATCAGTCATACGAACCTGGATGTGGCCGAGGGTGGTATGAATGACTGGATGGCCGAGGCACTCGGTATCGAGAGTAAAGAATCGCTGGAAGATGTACACACAGATCATCTGTACAAGCTGGCTGTCTTTGTGCCTCGTACCCATCATGAACAGGTTCTTCAGGCCATTCTGGAAGCCGGAGCGGGGAGTATCGGTCAATACAACAAGTGTAGCTTTAACACGGAAGGTACAGGAACATTTGTACCTGGTGAAGGGACTCAACCGTTTATCGGTACCCAAGGGCAGATGGAGCGTGTGGAAGAAATGCGGATTGAGACCATCGTACCCCAAAGTCTGCGCAGTAAGGTCATTCAGGCGATGCTTAAGGCTCATCCGTATGAGGAAGTGGCCTACGACCTCTATGCAATGGATTTAAAGGGCCGTACGCTCGGTTTGGGACGCTTGGGACCCCTTAGGGATCCTAAGACATTAGGTGAGCTGGTGGAGGTCGTGAAGACCCAATTCAATGTGCCTCATGTGCGTGTCGTAGGAGATCTGAACAAGCAGATCAAAAAAGCAGCGGTTCTTGGCGGCTCTGGCAGCCGTTACGCGCTCACTGCCCGCTTCAAAGGTGCGGATGTTATTGTGACTGGAGATATCGATTACCACACGGCTCATGATGCGTTAATGGCTGGTATGTGTATCATCGACCCGGGACATAATTCCGAGAAGATTATGAAACCAAAAACAGCGGATTGGCTTCGTTCCCGTTTGGAAGAAAAACGATATGATACGCAAGTTACAGCTTCAGAGGTAAATACGGAAGTATTCCAGTTTATCTAAAAAGACCGTTGATGTGCAGCTCCCAGTAATATTAAGCTTGTCTGGGAACCTAAATGCCTGTATACTATGTAATGTTGTTCGGAAAGCTTGACAGACAATCGCTGGTGGCCTTTGTTGCCACGAGAGGAAAGTCCGGGCTCCACAGGGCAGGATGCTGGATAACGTCCAGTCAGCGCGAGTTGAAGGATAGTGCCACAGAAATGGACCGCCGATGGCCGGATTTTCCGGTACAGGCAAGGATGGAACCGAGGTGTAAGAGACCCCGAGGAACGCTGGTGACTTCGTTCCTGGTAAACCCCATCTGGAGCAAGACCTAATGGGACACAGCCGCCTCTTTGGAGGAGGCAACCTTAGCCCGAGGTGTGTCTAGGTTGGTCGCTTGAGTTGTGCAGCAATGTATGGCCTAGATAGATGATTGTCGCTTCTGGTGGGAGGGTAGTTCCCGTATGAACCACGAAGAGCACAGAACCCGGCTTACGGTAAGCTTTCCTAACTGCAACAACAACACTATTGCAAACACAATGTAGTCCACCTATCAGTCGAGGACAACTCGTATGAATCATCCGATGGCCTGACTGATCAGAAGGACCCATGAATATCTAAAAAACATAACTCCTGTTGATAACAGGTTCTATAAAAATAAGGCGGCAGTTCCGAGGTTCTCGGGCCTGCCGCCTTATTTTTGTTACTCAATATCAAGTTATTAACCTTCATACGCTAATGGAATAGTCAAACGTTTATGACAGTTCATTACAGTGTAACAACACTGTCCGATGTTAAGGAAGCATGCCAGCGTTGGATAGCGCGATCCATTCTTTCCACAGCTTCCGGAAGAAGCTCAGGGTCCGTATGAGTAAAGTTGATTCGCATGCGGTTTAACTCTGGTGTACCTGCATAGAAGGAATCACCCGGGACAATGCACACTTTCTCCTGGATACCGTAAGTGAACAGATTGCTTGCAAGCATGCCTTCAGGCAGTTGCAGCCACAAGAACATGCCACCTTGTGGTGAATTCCACGAGATGCCTTCCCAAGCTTTGGCTGCCATAAGAGTAGTCAGTGTTTTCATGCGTTGTTCGTAATCCTCTGAAATATGACGGATATGCGCATCCAGATCGAAAGATTCAAGCAGTGCATGAAGCGCTCTTTGGTCAATGCTGCTGGAGTGCAAGTCAGCACCTTGTTTGGCTCGTGCTGCCATTTTGACAATATCGGGAGCAGCCAGTATCCAGCCAGTACGAAGGCCAGGTGCTACCGTTTTGGAGAATGTACTGGTGTAGATAACGTTGGAAGGGCCGTCATAGGATACTGCATCCAGTTCTGCGAGAGCAGGGACATCCAATTGCTCCGGATTGAACCGAATTTCACCATAGGGATCATCTTCCAGAATGAGTACACCATACTTGCGGCAAAGATCCACAGCCTGCTGTCTTCTTTCTCGCGACCATACTTTTCCCGTAGGATTGGAGAACGTGGGGTTAATATAGACAAGTTTTGGACGATGCAACTGGAGCTGTTCCTCAAGAGATTCAGGCAACATACCGTGATCATCACAGGCTACGCCGTGAGATTCAGCCTGATAGGAATGAATGACTTGCAGAGCTGCGAGGTAGGTTGGTGATTCAACCAATACGCGGTCACCCGGGTCGAGAAGGATGCGGCAAACCAAGTCAATGGATTGCTGTGAACCCGTAGTGAGAAGCATGTGATCGGGTGAAGCGGGAATGCCCTTGGATTCAAGACGTTCGGCGATTTTGGCGCGAAGAGGACGGTAACCCTCAGTCTCCGCATATTGAAGAGCGGCTGCTCCGCTCATAAATACTTTTTCATATGCAACGCGGATGGCTTCCAGCGGGAATGAAGCCTGGGCTGGTAATCCACCGGCTAGTGAGATCATTCCAGGTGCCTGAGCGGCCTGGAGCATGTCGCGAACGACAGAGGACGGGGTGTTTTGTGCCATTTTGGACCAAGGGATACTCATGTTATTCTCATCTCCTGTTATTCACTGTTATACTGATATTATAAACTATAATAGACGGACTACACTATAACAGTAAAATGAAGATCATAACAGTTGGGGGAGCACATATGCATATTGAATTAAGGCGGGGAAGCAGTACCAAATTGTACGTGCAAATTGCGCTAACGATTGCCGATCGCATCAGATCAGGACTCATTGAACCTGGAACCCGACTTCCTTCTATTCGTAAAATGACGGCGGATTTGGGTGTCAGCCTGGTCACTGTATCCAAAGCGTATGCTGAACTCGAAGCGATTCAATTGATCACTTGCTCCCAGGGAAAAGGTTGTTATGTGAGAGGTACATTGAACGTGGATCAGATGGAGGATGTGGACCGAACGAAGCGAAACAATGCCAACAGCGAATCCAGTACGTCATGGAATTGGCAGATGGCACTGGTGGATTATTTACCGCGAGCGCAGCTCTGGAGACATTTTGATACCTCACCTCAAGTGCGGTATGAACTTCATATGTCAGCGATTCAGCCTGAACTGTTGCCTACACGCGAGATTATCGACAGCGCCTACCGACTCTCCTCTGATCATACAGAGCGTATGGCAGCGTACGGATCTTTTCAGGGAGATCGGGAGCTTAGACAGATCTTCGCCGAACATTTTGCCGAGCGTGGACTACAGGTGGCACCTGAACGCATGCTAATTACAAGTGGTGCTCAGCAGGGAATTGATCTTGTGGCACGGACTTTTGTCGGACCTGGGGATGTTGTATACATGGAGGCACCAAGCTATACCGGAGCTATTGATGTATTTACGAGTAGAGGTGCAAAGATCATTACGGTCCCGATGGATGACGAAGGCATGCGTATTGATCTGTTGACCCGGTTATGTGATACCTATCCGCCCAAGCTGATCTATACGATCCCGACCTATCACAATCCAACAGGTATTACGATGAGTGCAAGAAGACGAGCACAACTTCTTAATCTTGCGCAAAGCTACCATTGCCTTATTCTGGAGGATGATCCGTTTGCAGATCTTTATTTTAGGGACCCTCCCCCGGCTTCCATTAAATCGATGGATGGGACAGGTCATGTCGTATATATCAAAAGCTTCAGCAAGGTGCTCTCTCCCGGTTGCCGTATAGCCTGCGCCATTGCTGACGGAAGTGTATTGACCCGGCTTGTGGCTGCGAAATCTACGGCGGATTTGGGCAGTCCGCTGCTTACACAAAAGGCGTTGCAATCCTTTATTCAGAATCAGTACGGTGCCTATGTATCCCGATTGAGGGATGAGTTGTATTCCCGCTTGTGCGCAGCATCTGAAGTGCTGGAAGAGCATGCTACTATGGGCATGCAATGGCGCTTGCCGGAGGGAGGACTCAATCTGTGGCTCCAACTTCCGAGTAACTTGGATATGCGTGAGTTGCATCATCAGTCACTTGCTGCAGGGGTCTCTTTTCTGCCGGGTTCCGCCTGTTATGTAGGGGAGATGGATACCCCAAGTCTGCGCATCTGCTTCACTGTAACAAACGTTGAGCTTTTGTGTGAAGGGCTTCGTGTACTGTGCCGAGTTATTGACAGAGTAACACCTGGGCAGGGTGGGACAGTGGCGGACAGGCTACCGCTCATATAATTTTTCGGAGTATGGACATACATCCAATCCACTTTCGATCTGCTGCAATAGGTTATAGTATCACCAGAAAGGGAGTTGGTTTTGAAATGAACCATTACTGTCCACCGCTTTGCCCAATTGTCTGTGACCCGATCCAGGTTGTTGAGGATTATTACATCCCACAAATCGTGCCTGTAATCCACCCGATTGAAGTGATCAAAAAACATCACTGTGTTCCAATTCACCACCACATGTACCCTATTGTTGTCAAAGAAGAAGATCCTTGCTATGTATCCAGCCATAATGCGAAGAAAAAATCCGTGAAAAAATCAAGCAAAGCCCGCACAACTTCTCGCAAACGCTAATTGCAGCGGGGCCCCGGGGAATTGGATATCCAAACCAAAGAGCAGCGTACGCCCCGGGGCGCAGCTGCTTTTGTATTTTTACTGAGTAGAGTTATTACGGTTACTGGGTATACTTTTTCATCGTATTATCCATTTGTTGTCTGACATGTTGCGGCCAGAACTGCAAAGGAGCGCTGTTGCCTGATGCGGCTTGCAGTGCCTTATAGACATCGATTTGCCCATAACCGAAATACTTATCGTGACCCGGATCACCGAGATCAATAACACTTTGGCGCATCAAATCCATCACTTCCGTGTTGGTCAAGTCCGGGTTTAACGAACGAATCAAACCTGCAAGTGCGGCTACATGGGGGCTAGCCATGGACGTTCCAGACAAGGCCGCATACTGATTATTTGGATAGGTACTGGCGATACTGGACCCTGGGGCCATCACATCTACATAATCCCCGTAGTTGGAATAGGAAGCTTTGCTCATATCCGGGTCCGTAGCAGATACAGCAAATACTTCCGGATAGGCAGCAGGGTATCCTGGACGCTCCGTATTATCGTTCCCCGTGGCTGCAATTAGGACGATATCCCGGTCAAAAGCGTATTTAATGGCATCATGAAGAAATTGCGCATCAGCATAATTGCCCAGACTCATATTGATAACTTTGGCTCCATGATCGGCTGCCCAGATGATGCCTTCGGCAACGGCATACGTGGTACCAGAACCCGAGTTGTCGAGTACTTTAACCGGTAGTACCTTGTTATACCAGCTCATGCCTGCCACGCCTTCATTATTGTTGACAATAGCGCCGATAATGCCTGCGACGTGTGTCCCATGTCCCACATCATCCATCGGTTGGCTTCCCGGCTCGACCACATTATAACCCTCAAGGAGCTTGCCCTTCAGGTCAGGATGATTCATATCAACCCCCGTGTCGACCACGGCAACGATGACATCCTTGTTTCCCTTGGTAATATTCCAGCCTCTGTTCGTCTCGATCGCAGGCAAATTCCACTGATAATCGGAGAACAAAATATCATTGGGTATAGTTACATCTGTTTGTTCAGTTGCAGTATCATTGGTTAAATACATATAGTGGGGCTCCATATAGAGTGGATTCCATTTGCTTTCGAAATAACTATGCAATTGTTTGTAACTCATGTGTTCTGACCGAAAAACATACGTGTATCCCAGCTTGCGTGCAGATTGCGCTCTCAGATCGGATTTAATGATACGCATATCCCGTTCACCGGGATCTTGGCGAAAACGGATGACGATTTCATTTTCGTAAAAATGACTGGCATTGGCATTATCATGTCCGGTTTTTACCGTGATTTCGTTAAGGGTATCTGGGTGAACAGACTCTATCTTGAACTTACCTTCACGCGGATAAGGGATCATGCGCAGATTTTTGCGCTGATGTTGTTCAACAGAATTCAATACGTTCTGACTGAACAAGGCAATCACAGCTCTTTTGCCATCTTTGGAGGGTTGCCCCATAACAAAATATTTTTCTTTCCCCAAAGGAAAAGAAGAGGATTCAAAACTTTGACGTTTGTTGGCCGCTTTTTTGGCAAGGTTCAGCGCATGTTGAAGCTTCTGTTGTTCCAACTTGCTTCCTTGTGTGGAGGCGTGATCAAAGGGCTTGTTAAAAGAGCCATTGGTATTCATGAGATGAATGGATCTGATATGTTCATGTGAACTTTGGAGATCATTCACATATCGGCTTACCTGCGCAGCATTCATTGTGGCGGTTTTCTCCAGCATGATACTGAGATGTTGCTTGGCATCCATGCGGGTCAGGAGATCTGTTGCTTTGATGTCCTGCACTTTCAGTCGCTGTTTGTTCGTGTGCTCTTCATGAGCAGAATCGGGCAGGGCACTTGGCTTGGGTTCGGGACGATTGGATGTTGGAAGCAGGAGTGTCAGGGCGAGTGCTCCTGCACCAGCTGCAAGGGCCCAGTTAATCCATTTCGGTCTGGACATGGTGGATGGAACCTCCTTCGTTCATTTTGGACAATCATTAACAGTGCTTCGTCGTTGTCACTGGTTATATCTATCGTTAGAAAAAGCGGATATTTTTATGCAGACGAGTTCGAGTCTGACTGCGTATAATAGGCATGTTTAACGGCAGAAGCGGAAAGCATGATTAAGGGATACCGCTCGTCATCTTTTTATGGTAGGATTATAGCTGAGAATTCAAAGGTCAGGGGAAAACCACCGTTGGCCGACCTATATGTAAGGACTTATTTAAGGGGGAGCTACCTTTATGTCAGCAGCCAATGTACAGAAAACATGTGAGTCAACTAGGGAAAAGTTAAAACCGGCTATCGATCGGATTGAAAAATTTTTGAATGAGAATGCTTTGCCTGAACTGGATCAGAATCAGACGGAAGAATCAACAGCCTTCTACAAAGGATTTCTTTCAGATCTCCGTCATTTGCTCGTTTTTTCTGAAGTTTCTTACGAAAAACTTGGCGTTGTGCTGCGTCGTGCCAACTTTGATGTCGATTTTGCCGAAAAGGCTCTTTATAATACGTATCATCAATGCGTAAACAGCTTTTTCTATCCCAAAAATGAATGTTATTCCGAAGACGGAAGATACGCTTACACAGGACAAGATGCCATTCGTTTCCGTGACAAGCCAATCCGTGCAGTACGGGATGTTATTCTTGAGGTTTCCAAAACGTACGAAGAATTGCGCGATGATCTGGCATATTATGAAAGTGATTATTTGACTCAGCGCCGTATGCAAAATCAACGGAATCACGCCTAATTAACGTTTAAACCTGAATATGAAATTGGACGAAACCGCCCTTGTGGCGGTTTTTTTGTGTTTTTAATGAGAATCAGACGAGGTGTGATCATGTCATCATCTGGCATTTTGACGGGGAATATCAGGTTTGTGGCGGGGAGACAATAGTAGTCGAGGTGATAAAAAATGAGCCAAGACAAACCAATTGTCAAATGCAGCGTCTCCAACTGCAACTTTTGGGGAGAGAACAACTTCTGCCACGCTGATGCCATCATGATTGACATCGACCAACATGCCACCCGTCGTCTGCATGAGGAATTTGCCGGTGAGACATTTGACTCCGATCACCATGATCACGCACGCACATCCTCTGCAACATGCTGTCACACGTTCAAACCCAAGTGAGCAGTCATCCCTATTCATAACGGAGGTGCTTCCCAATGAAAAATGACGATAATAACATTCATTCCACTGATCGCCCTGAGACCAAGGGGGAAGGTGAAAAACAGCGTATGCGTGTCGATTATCCAAGAAAAGTACATCGCGAAGAATACGGGGCAGAGGTCGCTCCTCCGACTGTCGTAAGAACTGGAGGTACCGAACGGGCAGAGCCTGTACCTGAGAAGCATGAGGCAGACCGGGTCATGGAATCAACAGGCAAGGTTGCGGGTTACATGGGACTTGCCTTTGGGATCGCGTCTTTGTTCATGTGGTCAATCGTACTTGGACCGGCCGCAGCTGTACTGGGTTACTATGCATATGTGAATGGTCGTAAGACAGCGGGAGCCTGGTCCATTGGACTGGGTATTGTAGCCACGCTGAGTTATTTTTTTATGATTCCATTTGCTCGCTAGAGTGTAAAATGTTATTTAAAAAGCCTTCTGTTCTCACCCAAATGTGGTGAACTACAGAAGGTTTTTTTTTGAAAACAATGGAACCTTGCTGTAAAACGATGTAGAATAAGGTCATAATACGCTTAATTATACGGGAGTGGGTATAACTCATGCAGATTGATCCAAGCGGATCGCGGCAGTTGTTGGAACTGCAATTGTCCAATGTGAATAACCAAACCAGTGGATCACAATCGGATGCTGGTTCAACAGTGGATTTCGCCAATGTGATGGACGGGCTGTTAGGTACGGGTGCCATTTCGACAAACAATACGGATTCCACCGCTACGGTCTCCAAAAGATCCAGTGATGGATTGTTGTGGTTACAACTTGGAAGCACGTACAACCCGGATATAAGTACATCAGGATTATCCTCTGCCTCCAATAATATTGTTGAGTCTTTGTTATCTGTGTCCAATACAGGAATTGTGGATTCCGGTGCATCTGTACCTACGGATTATGAATCTTTGATAGCCGAAGCAAGTGCCAAATACGGTGTTCCTGAATCATTGATCAAGGCCGTCATTGACACAGAGTCCAATTTCAACCCAAATGTCGTGTCCTCTGCCGGTGCCAAAGGGCTCATGCAATTAATGGATGGCACGGCTGCAGGGCTGGGTGTGAGTAATTCATTTGATCCTGCCCAGAACATTGATGCGGGTACGAAGTATCTTTCCCTTCAGCTCCAGCGTTTCGGTGGAGAAGTGAAGATGGCACTTGCTGCATATAATGCAGGACCAGGTCGTGTTTCACGTCTGGGCGTGTCGAGTGATAGCGAACTGATGAGTGTACTTAACCGTCTGCCTTCCGAAACTCAGAATTATATCTCCAAGGTGGAGAAGGCACAGTCGAAATATGTGATCTAAACTCACAGATAGACATTTGCGATAACACATCATAGGCAGGATGAGATCAAATGTGGGAGCAGAAGCGCTTGAAACGCCTGTTCCCGGTTGGTCTTTTTGTGTTGTATGGGTATCGTGTTACAATGCTCACTGTAGGTTCAAGAACGAAGAGATAAGGGAGGTCTAACCTCATTTGAAATATTTTGATTATGCTGCAACCACACCTCCCCATCCTGATGTGATTCGTACGATGGCCGAAATTATGGAGACACATTTCGGTAATCCGTCCTCCATCCATGGGTATGGAGAGCGTGCCGATCAGTTGCTGCGTCGTGCTCGATCTGGATGTGCTGCGGCAATCGGCGTTAAGCCAGAAGAGATTGTATTTACTTCCGGTGCGACAGAAAGTAATAATCTGGCGATAAAAGGTGCGGCATTACGTTATCAGTCACGAGGCAGACACATCATCACAACAGCTACCGAGCATGCCTCTGTGTACGAAAGTTTTATGCAATTGCAGCAGTGGGGATGGGAAGTGACATTAGTTCCCGTGAATTCCGATGGAGAGGTCAACGCTGAGCAGGTTGTAGACGCGATCAGGCCCGACACGGTGCTTGTGAGTCTGATGCATGTAAACAATGAAACAGGAGCCATCCATCCGATTGCAGAGATCGGCAATCAGCTCAAAAAGAAAGCACCACGGGTGCTTTTCCATGTGGATGGTGTTCAAGGCTTTGGAAAAATGAAGGCTACACCTGCCGCTTGGGGTGCAGATCTGTACAGTCTGTCTGCTCACAAGATCCGTGGACCTAAGGGGGCAGGTCTCCTGTATGTGCGAAGTGGAGTGGAGCTTACGCCACTATTGTCAGGAGGATCACAGGAGCAAGGCCTAAGAGCAGGCACAGAAAACGTGGCGTTGCTGGTAGGCATGGCAAAGGCCATGCGAATGGCAGCAGAAGATCAGGTTGATTTTGCCCGGCGTACAACGGTGCTCCGTGATCGATTGATGGAAACGATACGTGTTATTCCTGAATTTGAATTGAACAGTAGCCCAGAGGGTGCACCTCATATTGTGCACTTCTCCTATCCCGGGATGAAGGCAGAAGTGGCGCTGCACACCTTGGAGCAACTTGGCGTAACCATATCGACCCAATCTGCCTGTTCTTCGCGTTCGGCTGAACCGAGTCGGGCTCTACTTGCGATGGGCAGAGATGCAGCTTGTGCTGGTGGCGGATTGCGTATTAGTCTTGGAGATGAACATACAGAAGAAGATGTAGCCTTGCTTGAACAGGCTTTACATCAGATGGTGGCGCAGTTGCGGCCCCTCGAAAGGCGGATGTAATGGATATGAAATATGATATGCTGCTTCTCCGTTTCGGAGAGTTTATGTTAAAAGGGAAAAATCGTGCCCGATTTGAGAAAACGATCATTACACAGGTGAAAGCTTTGCTTAAACCTTATCCAGGAGCGAGCCTTCGCAAAGAATATGGCCGTGTCTATGTGGATCTTGGCGGTGAATCACATACTGAACTGATTAAGGTGCTGAAGCGGGTATTCGGTGTGATGTCGATTAGTCCGGTTAAAGTTACTCCATCCGAGCTTGATGAGATTGTGAAAACAGCAGTCGCATTTATGGACGAAAGGGAAGACGAATTCAAGGAAGGCACCACATTTAAGGTAAATGTAAGGCGGGTATGGAAAGAGTTCCCGAACTCTTCCCATGAAATGAATCATCTGGTCGGTTCCCCGATCCTTCGGAAGTTTCAGCAATTGAGTGTTGATGTTCGCCAACCTGATATTGAACTGCGAGTGGAAATTCGTGATCAGGGTACTTATATTTTCAACGAAACCATTCCGGCAGTAGGTGGCTTTCCACTGGGTACGAATGGCAAAGCGATGGTACTGCTATCAGGTGGAATAGACAGCCCGGTGGCAGCCTGGTCTTCCATGCGCCGTGGACTTGAAGTGGAATGTGTACATTTTTACAGTTACCCGTTCACAAGCGAGCGCGCCAAAGAGAAAGTCATTGATTTGGCACGTGCCCTTGCTGATCATGCAGGAACAATCAAGCTGCACCTGGTTCCATTTACAGAGATCCAAACGGCATTTACCCAGCTGGGTCAGGACAATCTGATTATTACGCTGATGCGACGTTCAATGCTGCGAATTGCATCCAAACTTGCCGAGCGTGAGCGGGCACTCGCACTGATCACCGGGGATAGCCTGGGCCAAGTAGCGAGTCAGACTCTTCCGAGTATGAATGTCATTGGTCGTGCGACGGATCTGCCACTTTTGCGACCACTGGTTATGATGGATAAACAGGAGATCATTACCCTGTCCAAACAGATCGGAACGTATGACATATCTATTTTGCCATATGAGGATTGCTGTACTCTCTTTGTGCCAAAGTCACCTTCAACCAATCCAAATCTTCGAATTGTGGATAAAATTGAATCTACAATGAGCCATCTGTCAGAATGGGTGGATCAAGCGGTGGAACAAACTGAAACGATTACTCTGCATGCCGGTGAAACTTCTGTGGTATCGAATCAGACAGGTGATAATGACATGAAGGATGACTGGTTCTAAAATCAACAAAAATTAGCATGCCTTACATAATAAGGGCTATGTAAACTGCAAAAAAAGGACTGTTCGATGAAATATCGTTCAGTCCTTTGCTGTATTCAGATGTTAATTTTAGTTTAAATTAGCCTACGAATAGGAGCGCTGCTGTTCCCCGCCAGATCCCTTGTGGCTGGAGCTACTGGAGCGTTTGCGATAACCTGCAAAGACTACGCCTGCAATAACCACAACGATGAAGAGAATGCGCAATGCCGGATGTTCAGTAAAGTAAGGCAAGAGTCGCTGCTCCTCAGTGATCATATTAGAAGCCGTATACCCGAGAACAATGGCTCCGACATAGATGATCCAAGGAAAGTGATTAATTAGCTTGATAAACAGGGTGCTGCCCCAGACGATAATGGGTACGCTGATCAGGAGTCCGAGAATGACAAGCACGAGATGCTGCTGTGCAGCTCCGGCGACTGCAATCACATTATCTAATCCCATGGCTGCATCCGCGATTACGATGGTACGAATAGCCGTCCACAGAGAAGTTCCTGCCTGGATATCATTGTGTTCATCTCCCTGATCCGCCAATAATTTATAGGCGATCCAGATCAGAAGTATGCCTCCCACAAGCAAGAGCCAAGGCACCTTAAGCAACCATAAAACAACAACCGTTGCCAAAATTCGAATCAGAAGTGCGCCGCCCGTTCCGTATAGAATCGCCTTTTTCTGCACGGAAGGGTGCAAATTTCGAGCTGCAAGACCAATGACGATGGCGTTGTCTCCAGCCAAAATGAGATCAATAAAGACAACGTTCAGCAAAGCCAGCCAGAATGTGGGACTAAATAGCTCCATTCCATATGTCACTCCTTATATAAAGTTCAATCATTAAGAATAGCATGGACAACTCTGACATACAAGTTAATGTGGGGGGATGAGGACATGGATACAGTATGGCTTTTAACTGAAATCTTAATGATCAATCTGGTATTGAGTGGAGATAATGCGGTTGTTATTGCGCTTGCCAGCAAGGATCTGCCACCGATACAACGGAAAAAGGCGGTATGGTGGGGGGCTTTTGGTGCCGTTCTGTTACGCTGTGTATTAACCTTCGTAGCGGTATTACTGCTGGGGATTCCGTTTATCCAAGCTGCAGGTGGGCTGCTGCTACTCTGGATTGCAGTAAAGCTGCTGCTTCAAAATGAGGATGAAGTACATATTCGAGAAGCTTCTACGACCTGGAAAGCTATTCAAACCATTCTGATTGCCGATTTTGTAATGAGTCTGGATAATGTTTTGGCCATAGCGGCTTTGGCAGATGGGGATTTGGCTTTGATCGTCATCGGTATTGCAATCAGTATCCCCATTGTTGTATGGGGGAGCGGGTTAATTGTTGGTTTGTTGAAGCGATTTCCTATTCTTGTATTCGCCGGATCAGGCATCCTAGCCTTCACAGCAGGTGAGATGGTGATGAAAGACCCCAAGTTAGGAGAATGGCTGGGAGGTATGGCATCAGAGGTGCATACGCTGCTACCCGTAGCAATGGCTTGTCTTGTGGTTGCGATTGGAGGCGCACATAAATTTGTGCGGAAGAACGCATAGTTTAATTTCGGATAAAAGCTTGAACATATGACCGTCTGAACCGTCCGGTTTAGGCGGTTTTGTGTTGAGAGAATACGCTTGTCACTACAACAACCATTGGGCTAGTCATAAGTTGCGCATTTTAGGGTAATACAAGTAAAGGACGCATGCAAAGTGCGACATAAAGTATAGTTTTTTGCCGAAACATCGGATACACTAGAAGCATGATTACAGGTTTGAATATCAACAGTCAGCATGGAATTCGTATCGTTTATGAAGAAATAAAGTACATAGCCATAGTATAAGAGGTGATTGTAGATGAGGATGAGAAATGAAAAAGCGATTGGACTATTTATTGCAGCTGCGGGAATTATTATTCTGCTTGGCAAGTTTGGCGTGTTTGGATTTATTGGTCGTAATTTCTGGCCTTTGCTGATCCTGCTGCCAGGCATCGCCCTTCATGCGTTATATTATGCGCGTATTTCACCATCGTGGTCACTTGTTCCTGCCGGCATACTAACGGTGTATGGTGTTTTATTCAGTATAACGAATACATGGGGCGCTGGACTTATGAGCAGGCTGTGGCCAGCATTCTTGCTTGGGATCGCCATAGGGTTACTCGAATATAGTATGGCTGAACGGCGAAGACCGGAATATGTGTTACCTGCAGCTTTGATCCTTGGTGCGGTGTCCATCATATTATTCGGATTTACCTTGCTGCAAACGGGAATAATCTATGTACTTGCTGTCCTTTTGATCTTGGGCGGAGTCTGGTTATTGCTTGGACGAGGACGTCAAGGGAGAGGCTGGTAACATTCCCAGTGGTCTTTTCGTGCGAAATATCTTGATTTTTACCTATAATAAACTATAATATAAGGGATATAGACATGCGTCGGGATATCACCGACGCTTATTTTGTGAGTAACCTGCGAAATTGCGGGAAGTTTAAGTAGATATGATTTGAAATTGGAAAGGATATGGATACAAAACATGCATTCAAGAGAACACATTCGCAATATTGCGATTATTGCCCACGTCGACCACGGAAAAACAACACTCGTTGACAAGTTGCTCCAGCAATCCGGTACTTACCGAGATCACGAAACGGTACAGGAGCGCGTAATGGACTCCAACGATTTGGAGCGTGAACGCGGTATTACGATTTTGGCCAAAAACACGGCTATAACTTATAAAGATTACCTGATTAATATTGTGGATACACCAGGACACGCCGACTTCGGTGGTGAAGTTGAACGTATCATGAAAATGGTTGACGGTGTATTGCTCGTTGTTGATGCTTATGAAGGCTGTATGCCACAAACGAAGTTCGTACTTCGTAAAGCACTTGAGCATAACCTGACACCAATCGTTGTTGTAAACAAAATTGACCGTCCAGCGGCACGTCCGACTGAGGTTATTGATGAAGTATTGGACCTGTTCATTGAACTGGGTGCCAACGACCAACAACTCGAATTCCCTGTTGTATATGCTTCCGCATTGAACGGAACATCCAGCATGGATAATGATCCTGCCAAACAAGATGACAACATGATGGCGATCTACAATACCATCGTTAGTCATATCCCACACCCTACCGAAAATGTTGAAGAACCGCTTCAATTCCTCGTTACTTTGATGGACTACAATGAATACCTTGGCCGTATTGCCATTGGTCGTGTTAACCGCGGTGTGATCCGTCAAGGACAATCGGTAACGGTTATTATGCGTGATGGTAAGAGCAAAACTGCACGTATCGAGAAACTGTTTGGTTTCCAAGGTCTCAAACGTATTGAGACGGAAGAAGCAGGAGCAGGCGACATCGTTGCCATTGCAGGGATCAAGGACATCAACATTGGTGAAACCATTGCCGACCCTAACAACCCGGAAGCTTTGCCAGTTCTGAAAATTGATGAGCCAACACTGCAAATGACGTTCCTCGTGAACAACAGTCCATTCGCAGGTCGTGAAGGTAAATGGGTAACTTCCCGTAAACTTCGTGAGCGTTTGTTCAAAGAGTTGGAAACAGACGTTTCCCTTCGTGTTGACGAAACGGATAGCCCAGATGCATTTATCGTTTCCGGACGTGGTGAGCTTCACTTGGGTATCCTGATTGAAAATATGCGTCGTGAAGGATATGAGCTTCAAGTATCCAAACCAGAAGTTATCGTAAGAGAAGTTGATGGTAAGAAAATGGAACCTGTTGAGCGCTTGTTGATTGATATCCCTGAAGAGAGCATGGGTTCCGTAATGGAGAGCCTGGGCGCACGTAAAGCAGAGATGGTTAACATGGTTAACACAGGTAGTGGTCAAGTTCGTCTGGAGTTCCTGATTCCAGCACGTGGTTTGATCGGGTATAGCACCAACTTCCTGACATTGACTCGTGGTTACGGTGTAATGAACCATGCATTTGACAGCTACGCTCCAGTAGTATCCGGTCAAGTGGGTGGACGTCACCAAGGCGTGCTGATCTCAACTGAAACGGGTACATCTACGTTCTATGGCATGATGGGCGTTGAAGATCGCGGTACGCTCTTCTTGGAGCCGGGTACTGAGATCTACGAGGGTATGATTGTTGGTGAACATACACGTGACAATGATATCGTTGTTAACATCTGCAAAGAAAAACAACTGACTAACGTTCGTTCTTCGGGTAAAGATGATACGGTTAAAATTAAAACTCCGATTATCTTCTCATTGGAACAGGCGCTTGAATATCTGAATGAAGATGAATATTGTGAGATTACACCAAAATCTATTCGTCTTCGTAAAAAGATCCTGAATAAATCCGAGCGTGAGCGTTCAGAAAAACAACGCAAAATGGCTTCTAAAGCCTAATAACAACAAAATAAACTATATAAGTTAGCATTTGATGGAATACAGAAGTTAACGATGTTATGCACAGTGGAAGTAGTGAAGGGATCGGAATCGATTCTGTAGAAGCGAAGCGTTCGCCTTTATCCCCGGATTTTACCATTGAGTAAATGGATCAAAAAAATCTGGGGATAACAGCGATCATAAGAACGATCCGATACCGGAACGGTCACCTCCGATGTGTGTTTTACTCAGAGTTATCGAAAGGGTTTCACAATAGTTAACTTATATCCTAGCATGAACACGAAAGGAGCTGGCTGTGCATGCAAGCATGGTTCGCATCACACCCGATCGTAGCCTACATCGTCATCTTTGTATTGATTACTTACGTATATAACAAGGTGTTTCGGGTACGTCAGAAATTGCCACTTGGTAAGGAAATCGTTCTCTATATTTTGATGGCGATGGGCACATTCATGCTTCTTGTTTTTCAGATCGACAAGCTGCCCATCATTCAATGTTTGTTGGTCGCGGTTGGTTTGATGTTGTTAGTGAGAGTGCGTTATTTTATTGAAGGTCGTCAAAAGAAAAAAGCGGAAGCTGCCGCTCGAAACTCATAAATCCTGTCTTGTACAGACCATCCGTTTTCCTTAGGGAAAGCGGTTGTCTTTTATTTAGACAAAAACAGATGTGATAAAGGTGTTGAAGATATGAACTCAAATTCGAACGGACTGCCTCCACGGAGACAGGCACCGACGCAATCGGGTGCTTCTGGATCGAAGAATGGCAATGGCAAGCAGCCTAAGAAGAAAAAGAGAATGAATGCTTTTGGCAGAATCCTTTTAAGTCTATTGGTTATTGCCATTGTGGTAGGCGGTGGATATGCGTACTGGGTATACAATCAAGTCGTGGATACAGGCATCGATAAAGCGGTACCTCCCGGGATGTCAGCCACAACCAAACCGATCACGATGCTGTTATTAGGCACAGATAACCGTCCTGAAACTGGCACATATCTCTCGGATGTTGTTATGGTGGCTTCGTTGAATCCGGAGACCAAGACGGCAACCATTGTATCTTTGCCTCGAGACACGCGTATTCAATTGGATGGGTACAAATCCAACAAGCTGAATTCCTATTATCCAAGATTCAAAGCACAGGAAAAAACCACTGGCAAAAATGCAGAGGATCAGATGAAGGAAATGATGGGCAAGTATTTGGATGTAGATATTAATTATACAACCGTCCTGAATTTCCAGGCTTTCCGTGATGCTGTCAATGCCGTGGGTGGCGTGGATGTGACTGTGGATAAAAATATGTGTTATAGAGATACAGCCGATGGTACAGATATCAATCTGGTCGCAGGCGCACAACATCTCGATGGTAAAGCAGCACTAGATTTTGTTCGTTACCGCAAATCCAATTGTAATCCAAAGACTGATGAATCCAATGACTTTGATCGTAACAAACGTCAAAACCAAGTGCTGAACTCCATGCTGGATCAGATGAAATCTCTTGGGGGCATTACAAAGATCAGCAAAGTGATTGGTGCAGTTGACAAGAATATGACGACAGATGTGGAATCGGAACAAATGAAAAACTTTATCTCGACGTATTGGAACATTTCCACTTCGGATGTGCATTATACTCCGGTTACCGGAGAGTGGAGAAGTCCATATGTGTATATTAATGAGACGGAACTCGCCAATGCAAAGCAGGCATTACAAGATACACTTTCAGGTAAAGTAACGGCTTCACCTTCAGGCGAATAACCTTCATTCTTTTGGGATTGGAAGCACGTTAATCGGTATGCTATAATAACATAAACCAAGTACAAGAATTGCATAAAGAAGGTTAGGGGGCTGGTTGAATGTCCGAAGCCGTCACACAATTAACTGAATCTCTTTTACAGCAATTCAAGAATGAGACCTTTGTGCTTCTAAGCACAGTGGATGTAGAATCCGGAGGTCCGACTTCAACAGCCATCTCCTGGATTTATGCGGAGAATGCTTCTACTTTTCGTGTAGCAATTGATCATCGTTCACGTTTAGTGAATAACATGATTACTAATCCGCTCATTACGGTCACTGTCTTTGGAGAAGAGACGGTGTACGCAGTGAACGGACGTGCTGCGGTACGACAAGATCCGCTGCTGGACGTTCCATTTAATATGTGCTGTTTCGACATTACAATTGAAGCGGTGAGGAATGCTCTGTTTTACGGCGCTCAATTGTCCTCGGTGCCTCAATATGTCAAAATATATGATCAGCGTGCTGCTGAGAAATTAGATGAGCAGGTTTTTGCTGCCATGAAAAAAGCCTAGTGAGAGATCACTGGGCTTTTTGTTGTCTTTTGTCAGATGAATGCAGCTGCTGCATTTGTTGTTTTTGATTCATGGGTTCATCCGGATTTTGACGGACTTTGACGTCTTTCGGGAGTTGAGGGATAATTCGTCCCACCATGTCAGCGAGTTCTGAAGCAAAACCCGAAATTGGGTGCCCTTGACGAATATGTTCACCAATCTCTTTAATTCGTTCAGTGACATCTGCATCTGCAGTAACGATGGAATCTATACCTTCGGGGTCTTTGCGAAGTGCTTCGGCAACAGAGTACTTAATGGTACCCACCCGAGCACGTTCCAGTTCACCATCAACATCGATGCCAACTACGGCTGTATTACCGAGTATGACGCAGTTCGCATCTTCAACACCTTCCACTTGCTTGGCAAGGGCTTTAAGGTGATTGATTCGTTTCTCATTTGGCATCCGGCCACTCTGTGCATCATCCGCAATGTTGGTATCATGGACTTCACCTGTATTCTCATTGAGACGGTCCAAACGTGAAGGATTCATCCGATCTTCCTGTGCATTGAGCATGTGAGATCCTTTCCTTTGATCTTGCTGAGTTGTTACATTTCCTCCGTAACCTTTCGCATGTGTACCTTGATTCGGCGAAGCGCTGCGTGTGGAACTGTTGCAACCTGTAAGTATAAAGATCAGAAGCAGCGTGCAAACCCATATTTTCATAAATGTTCATCCTTTCTTGGAGTTTTTCAGAATGGTTGACAATTATTTTGCCCTAGTCGAATACATTTATGTATGGGATCATGATTGTCCATGCCGCTGCTGAAAGATCACACTATTCATGCCTTTAACGACGCCGCTTTGGAGGGGATTGAATGAAAAAGATTTTTGTATTGGATACCAACGTGCTTCTGCATGACCCCAATGCCATATTTGCCTTTGAGGAACATGAGGTAATCATTCCCGCGGTTGTACTGGAGGAGATCGACTCCAAAAAAAGAAATGCCGATGAAATTGGGCGTAATGCCCGTAATGTATCCAGACTGTTAGATGGATTACGTGAGCTGGGCCACTTGCACAGCGGGGTACCTTTGGCTAATGGAGGTAATCTGAAAGTAGAGCTGAATCATCGGAGTTTCGTGAAAGTTCAGGAAATGTTTGGTGAAGTGTCCAATGATAATCGCATTTTGGCTGTCGCACTGAATTATCAGATTGAGGAAAATGAAAAGGAAGTAGTCGAGCGTCAGGTCGTGCTTGTCAGTAAAGATGTACTTGTGCGTATCAAAGCGGATGTACTTGGTCTGTTCACACAGGATTACTTATCAGATCGGACGGCAGGACTTAGTGAGTTATATCCAGGATATACGGCCCTAAAAGTTCATCCGTCAGTGATTGATGAGTTTTACACATATCGTTTTTTACCGATCAAACCGTTGCAGTTGTCTTATTCGTTGTATCCGAATGAATTCGTCATTCTCAAGGATGAGATGGGAACCAATAAATCTGCTTTGCTTAAAGTTAATACAGAGGGAACAAAGCTGGAGCCGCTTTTCCTCAGTAATGATAATGTCTGGGGCATCAGCGCACGTAACGCACAACAACGCATGGCACTGGAACTGCTTTTGAATGATGACATCCCGCTTGTTACCATCACCGGTAAAGCTGGAACAGGGAAAACCTTGCTGGCACTTGCAGCAGGTCTGCTTAAGGTAGAGGATGATCATAAATACAAAAAACTGTTAATCGCCCGTCCTGTCGTTCCGATGGGGAAAGATATCGGTTATTTGCCTGGTGAGAAGGAAGAAAAACTTCGTCCATGGATGCAGCCGATTTATGATAATCTCGAGTTTTTGTTTGACACCAAAAAAGCCGGAGATATCGATAAAATTCTAATGGGGCTTGGCAGTATTCAGGTGGAGGCCTTAACGTATATTCGTGGAAGATCGATACCTGGACAGTTTATCATTATTGATGAAGCTCAGAACCTGTCGCGCCACGAAGTGAAGACCATTGTATCAAGGGTCGGTGAAGGCAGTAAGATTATTTTGATGGGAGACCCCGAACAGATAGACCATCCGTATCTTGATTCTGCCAGTAACGGTCTGACGTATATCGTGGAACGGTTCAAACAAGAGGGAATCAGCGGACACATCATGCTCGAAAAAGGAGAACGGTCCAAGCTGGCACAGCTTGCAGCTGATTTATTGTAATATTTAGGGGATTTATTTCCCGGAAAATGTTGTTATTGAAGCCGGCTTCTGGAGCCGGCTTTTTGCTGAAAAAATAAGTAAGCGTTATTACACAGAACTCGATATGCTCGTATTATGCAAAAATCTGAAAAAGTGTTTTTCGGCAGGGTAGGACAAGAGTACTACTTATTTGTTACAATAATTGCTGCAGGAAAAAACTAGGTGAACAGGGAGGGGAGTTAATGAAGCGTAGACATCAGGTTGTTTTATTCGCGGTATTGCTGCTTTCGTTAACGATCTTGTCACCGAGTTTTGACTTTAGAGGTTCGCAGCTCAATCAGGAACGCGATCAGGAGAAGAATGCTTTTCCTGGGTCTTCATCCCGTAATGAAGATGCTCAAGCTCCGCTGGAGATTGTAGTGGCCATGTCGGATGAAGAGTTTCAAGCCTTTCAAAAAATAGCTAAAGAAGTTGCTGCTTCCCAGCTGGTAGAGATTAATCTTCGGAATGAGAAGCCGGATACATATAAGCATGTTTTGGATCTTGAATTTTCACTAGGGGAGAACGGTGATGTTGTTCTGCTGGATAGTGAGGAAGTGCAATACTATGCCCAGAAAGGGTACCTGTATCCGTTAAACGGAACAACATTATCGAAGTCACTAGGAGATACGGTAGTTGGGTTACGGGGAATGACAGAGTGGAATGGTTATCAGTGGGGAATGCCTTTTGATTTTGATCCGTACATTTTGGCTGCCCAATCTTCATTTCTGAAGAGATCTGGTCTGGAGTCATTACCTCGCAATAAAGATCAGTGGGTCAAACTTACTCAACAAGCCGTTGCGGAAGGCATCCGTTTGATTACAATGAACATCAATGATATGTACGGGACGAATGCGTGGCTGAATCATTTGGAACCGAGGATGGCACCAGATCAAGTTCAACGAACACAATTAGATTCGCAAACGGGGGATCTTCAGCAGGGGATTCAGTTGATGAATCAGATTCAGCCCCTTATTAGGCTTGAGTCTACCAATTCGGAGTTCTCTCCAACTGCTGACCAGAACGGCACACCGATGGTTGTATCATTGTTATCTCAATTATTAAGTGCGGATCAAGCGAGTAAAGTTGATAAAGATTCTTTGGAGCGGATTTCTTTCGAAACCTTGGAAACTGTAAACTCCAGAAGCCTTGTCATTACTGCAGGTTCGGTTGAGGCTGAGGAGGCCAGTAGATGGATTGAAGGAATGACGTCCGCTACGACACAGCTGAAATGGTACCAACAGGTTAACCGGTTGCCCGCAAAGCAACAGGAGCTGGATTTGGAGTCTGAGAAACTCGTTGGACGTTATGACATGGCAAAGGGACAATCCTGGTTCTCGACCACCCAAGATGTCCCTGCTGCAACGACCGAAAGTCATGCTCTAATAACTCGTTTTCATAAAAAAGTACAACAATTCTTAAAGGGAGAAATTACAGCGAATCAATACGTAGACAGTATTAGAACGACGAATTAACTTTAAGTTCGTGTTCAAAAAGTCTGGATTTCAACTTCGATGCTGATGATGCTACAAGGCATCCTTCGTAATCAAAAGCGGACTTTTTCAACAACCTCTTTAAAATGATATAGCTAGTTTTACTTCCAGTACGCCTTCACTTGTTGAAACATCGGTTGCTTTGACAAACGACAGGATTTTCTGTGGATAGAACCCAAGGTCAAATTCTCTTTCTAGCATTCGGCGAGTGGTGTCTGGCAATTCAAGCTGGTTAAATACAAGTTTGTCCACATGAAAACGAATGGAGTTTTTGGGTTCATTTTCTACCGTATAATGTCCTTCGATGCTTAATTGCAACTGATCCCGCTGACCGGAAGCTATAATCTTATCCTGGTTAAACTGAAAGGCAAAGTCTTCAAAGATTGAATTCTGGGAACGCAGAAATGCATTAAGCTCATCCTGCCCAATTCGAATCGTATACGTTGTTCCAGTCGTGGATATGCCTCCGTTTTGTTTTTGGATAAAATCAGGCAGGTTCTGCATGGCAGATGCCAATGCTTTGAAATATCGTTTCACCTCATAGATGCCGATATTCTCCCAATAAAGGGTTAATTCATCCATCAGTTTCTGAATCGCTGCCGCATCTCCGCTGGTGGCTATTTGGGCATCCACTTCTTTTTGCAAGGCGACTACACGTTCCCGCTGCTTCTGAAGATTAGCCTTCATTTCGGATAATTCTGCTGTAGTCTGACGAATCTGAGTGGAAGTCTGTTGCAGGTTGCGATAACGGTCCTGATACTTGTCCAGCACAGCCTGATCCCGTCCGATAATAATCTGGTAATAATCATACAGTACAAACAGGTCTTTGAATGACCTGGCTCCCAGGACCGTCATGAGGAGGCTGTCGCGTTCTCCTGTGTAGTAGGACCTCACTACAGCTCCGGCCCGATCTTGCTGAATATGTATCTGCTCTTCCTGTTCCTGAAGCTGGACGGATAATGTCTCGTATTGTTGAGCTAGCTGCTTCTGCCTTTCGGCGATGCGTTCGATCTCATGATCGATTTCAACGATGGATAGACTTTTTTGTAATATCTCACGTGTATCCTCAGGTGAAGACTCTCCGTAGGCATAGGCTAAAGGTAGCTGGAGGAATAAA
Source organism: Paenibacillus xylanexedens (assembly GCF_017874615.1). Lineage (GTDB taxonomy): Bacteria > Bacillota > Bacilli > Paenibacillales > Paenibacillaceae > Paenibacillus > Paenibacillus xylanexedens. The sequence continues at coordinate 119,424 of NZ_JAGIKV010000001.1, read as the reverse complement.
ATGATGCATAATATAAAGGCGGAAATGCCGTGTTGACGTTTCACCGATCCATTCTCCTTTCCACTTCTTAAATGACAATCGTACAGGCTTGTTGTCTTCCAGACAATATATGAAACAAATACGTGAAATATCCTTAGTGGTTACATAACACCATGAACATTCATTTAATCTGAACACAACAAAAAAGCAACCCGACAGATATCGGATCACTTTGATGCTGCAGGTGGATTAGAGCGGCAAACCCATTTCGAATACGGTCCAGTAGCTGAACCCCGTGAATGTTACGATCATATAACCCCAGAAGAGCAATATGTACGTTCGCTCGGTAAATTTCAAGTATCCCAAAATGACAAAAAACGCAGTCTGCAGGAAAAAAAGCAAAGCCATTTCGACCAGATCTCCCGCAAAAGCCATCAGGCCAATTGCAAGCGTGAAGAACCCGAGTACCCGAAACATGCGTGCCACGGTAAATCCTCCTCTCCTAAGTACGTTCATAGATTGTCTACACAACATTATACCGGGAAAGGAAAAACGTGTAAACAAATTTGGATATGAAAGCGAATTCTTTTTTTGCTCAAAGTAAGTATAGAGGGATATGTTTTACGTATGTCACGTATGAGCAAGCCTGAATGTGGAAATACATTTTAGTATGAAATCAATTCTATGAACTCTATGAGAGGCATAAGAATGAATGAAGCAGCTTTTATACCTAATTCACATACCGGGCTTCCGGTAATGCGGACGGTTATTTTAGGATGTTGTTAGGAGGGTATTATAGCATGACTGCAGTGAGACAGGATGCTTGGAGTACAGAAGACGATTTGATATTGGCTGAGGTTACTTTGCGTCATATTCGTGAAGGCAGTACACAATTGGCCGCTTTTGAAGAGGTGGGCGAAAAAATAGGCAGAACATCTGCCGCATGCGGTTTTCGCTGGAACAGTTGTGTACGTAAAAAGTATGATTCTGCCATCAGTAACGCCAAGGCACAACGACAAAAACGAAGTTATCTCAGAAAGCAACCAGCTATGCTCGGACCGCAGGTTGCAGCACTGTCTACACTGGACACTGAAGAACATCTGTACAAATCAGATGGGATCTCAGACGATTCATTATCGATGGATGCAGTAATCCGCTTCCTGCGACAATGGAAGGGAACGGTGCAGGAGAGTAGTCGTCAACTCAAGATGCTGGAGAAGGAGCTTCGGGAGAAAGAAGATGAATTGCTTGAACTACGTCTTGAGAATGACCGTCTCTCCAAGGAAGTGAATGAAGTACAGACGGATTACCGTGTGGTGAATGACGACTACAAAGCTTTGATTCAGATTATGGATCGGGCTCGCAGACTCGCATTTTTGTCCGAAGAAGAAGAGGAACTTAAGACACGTTTCAAGATGGATGCCAACGGGAATCTGGAACGAATTGAATAACAAGTTCAGACGTTTGATTTGTGAAAGTCAGGTATGAGCCCGCCACACCTCCGTTACACAACGGCAGGTATGACGGGTTTTTAGTTTGGTGTTTTTGTTCTATTATAGATAATAGAAGAGCAACTACTGAAGCGGAGAGGAGTGCATCATATGATTATCGACATCGTAGGAGCGGGGGCACTTGGTCTTTTGTATGGCGGGAAACTGCTGGCGTCAGGTAACCAGGTCAGATTTTGGACGAGAACAGCAGCTCAGGCAGACCTCCTCAGCCATGATGGAGTAACCATTGTGGAACAAGACGAGGAGATACATATTCTATCGGATCAAATACAGGCGAAACCAGTAAGTGAGCTGACTGACACATGGAAGAACACACCAGGTGAATGGTTACTGCTCATGATTAAGCAGACAAGCATTGATGATTTCATTAATGAGATTAGTCCATTACAAGATTATGTGCTGAATGTCGCTTGTTTTCAGAATGGGATGGGCCATCTGGCCAAACTTCAAGCAGCTTTGCCAAAGTCGCTTCTGTGTAGTGCGGTTACAACTGAAGGTGCGAAGCGTACACAAAGTCAGGTGACTCGTGCAGGTACAGGTGAAACCAGGCTGGGGAGGTACAACATACATACAGTAGCTTCTACCTCTATAGAGGAGAAGAGAACATTTACTCTGTCAGGATCGTTGCAGCAGGCAGGATTTGACTGTACAGTGTCGAATGAAATCGATAAGCTGATATACAGGAAACTATTGATTAATGCAGTCATTAACTCGCTTACAGCACTATGGCGAATCCCTAATGGAGAATTGATCGTCAAGGAAGAACGAAAGAGGCTAATGCGCCAGTTATATGATGAAGTATTGTTAATCTACTCTGCAAGTGGAATATGTATGGATCAGGATATGTGGGATCAACTGATATCGGTCTGTCATTCTACTGCCACGAATACTTCCTCCATGCTTGCGGATGTTCTCGCTGGACGTGGTACAGAAGTGAGGTCAATTAACGGTCATATTGTAAAGATGGCACAGAAGTTGGACCTTGTTGCACCTACAAATGAAATACTGCTTCATCTGATTGAAGGAATGCAACCGGAAGGAGTGAATTAATGGGACTTTTTATTGTATTAAGCATATTACCCTTTTTTCCGTTCTTTCTTGTCTATTGGGGCATGTACGTATGGAAAAAAGACAAACGTAAAGCATTGCGAATGGCAATGGATGTAACTACTTTTTTTCTTGTATTTTCAGTTTCAGCGTTATTCAACTTAACATTTGATTCGAATTTTGGTTTTTATCTGACATTAATACTCATACTAGTAGCACTTGGATTCATCGGGGGTGCGCAAAATCGACTAAAAGGGAAGGTCGATAGGGGTAGAATGTTCCGGGCCGTATGGCGCATGTCTTTCGTCATCATGAGTTTCGGGTATGTTTTGTTTACTTTATTTGGATTATTTAGATACTTCATGCAACAGATGTAAGGTTACATAACGCAAAAGAGGCAAAAAATGTGTCGATTCTGTCGAAAACTGAAAAAAACATTACTTTCTGAAAAAGTAATGTAGATTTTTTTGACCGGTGGTTGTATAATCTATAAACATATAAACCATATCAATTTAGGGGGAACGTGTTAGATGAAAAGGAAAAGTCTATTAGTCCTTTTGACGCTGATTTTGGCGTTCGGTACCGTACTTGCAGCGTGCGGATCGAAAAACGAAGGCACAGGTAACACCGATACTGGTTCTGCAAGCGAAGGAAATGGTCTTGCAAAAGATCAAATTCTGAAAATCAACCTGTCAGCTGAACCTCCTACGTTGGACCCGGCTCAAGCAAAAGACAGCCAAACCAACACAGTTCTGAAATTCTTGTACGAAGGTCTTGTACGCATCGATGCTGATGGTAAAGAACAAGCGGGCGTAGCTAAAGACTGGACAATCTCCGAAGATGGTTTGAAATATGTTTTCAACCTGAACCCGGATGCTAAATGGAGCAACGGTGATGCAATCACTGCCGAAGACTTTGTTCGTTCTTGGGAACGTGCTTTGAAACCGGAAACAGCTTCTCCATATGCATACCAATTGTACTATATTAAAGGCGCTGAAGGTTACAACCTCAGCAAAGATGAAACATACAAAGGTACTAAAGTCACAGATTTCTCACAAGTAGGCGTTAAAGCTACTGATGAGCACACATTGGAAGTAACGTTGGAAAACCCAACACCTTACTTCTTGGGTCTGACAGCATTCTACACGTACTACCCAGTACATGCATCTGCTGATACAAATGACAAATTCTTCACAGACTACAAAAACATGATCGTTAACGGACCATTTGTAATGGATCAATATTCTAAAGGTCAAAAAATTGTTGTGAAGAAAAACGATGGTTACCATGCAGCTGCCGATATTAAATTGACTCAAATCGATATGTCTCTGACAAACAGCAGTGCTTCCGAACTGCAAGCTTACAAATCAGGACAATTGGACTACACTGGTGCACCTAACGGTGAAATTCCATCCGACCAAATTCCTTCTGTAAAAGCGGAATTGTCGGACGAGTTCAAAGCTACTGGTATTGCAAGTACGTACTACTACCAGTTCAACGTAAACGAAGCACCATTTAACAACGTTAAAATCCGTAAAGCATTTGCAATGGCAATTCAGCGTCAGCTGATTGTTGACAAAGTTACACAAGGTGGACAAATTCCAGCATTCGGCTTTGTACCTCCAGGTATCCGTGGTGAAAACGGCGAATTCCGTGATGAGCACAAAGACGATTACTTCACAGAAAATGTGGAAGAAGCTAAAGCATTGCTTGCTGAAGGTATGAAAGAAGAAGGTTACACTACATTGCCAGCTGTTACTTTGATCTACAATACTAGTGATGGTCACGCAAAAATCGCTTTGGCGGTTGCTGACATGTGGAAACAAAATCTTGGTGTTGATGTGAAAACAGAAAACCAAGAGTGGGGCGTATTCCTTGAGAACCGTCAAAACCAAAACTTCCAAGTAGCTCGTGCAGGTTGGTCTGCTGACTACAACGATCCATACAACTTCTTGGAAATGTGGACTACTGGAAACACAAACAATGATTCCAAATTCAGCAACGAACAGTATGACAAAGATGTTAAAGAAACTGTAAAATCTGCTGATCCAGCTGCACGTATGGCTGCATTTGCTGACGCTGAGAAAATCCTGATTCAAGATGAAATGGGCGTTATGCCAATCTATTACTACACTAACGTATCTTTGACCAAGCCTTACCTGAAAGGCGTACAACTTGATTTCAGTGGAGCTATTGACTTCACGCGTGCATATCTGGAAGAGAAATAAGTTGTTCTGAAGTCTAATATGAATACTTCGGGATATATATGTGGAATTCCATATATATCCCGATTTTTTGTATGTGCACCGATTTTCCTTATAATTCTTGAAATTTCCGATAAATGGATTGGACTTTATTTCTGTCTAATTCTACAATCGATTTGTATACAAAATATTGTTTGTGGAGGTGTGCAAGGGTTGGTTAAGTATGTGTTGAAAAAACTATTATTTATGCTGCTATCGCTTTTCATACTCGCATCTGCAACCTTCTTCCTGATGAAGGCTATTCCGGGTGACCCTTTTACATCCGAGAAAAAAGTATCGCCTGAAATTCGGGTCTTGCTGGAACAGAAGTATGGATTGGACAAACCGATGTATGAACAATACCTGAAGTATATGGGTGGAATCATTAAGGGAGATTTCGGAGTCTCAATGAAATATCTCAATCGAGATGTAGCCGGAATGATCGGCGAAACATTCACCGCTTCGCTGAAGCTTGGAGTGTTTGCAATTGTTATCTCCATTATCGTGGGTGTTCTGCTGGGCCTTATTGCTGCAGTTTACCATCGTAAACTCATTGATGATATCACGATGATCCTCGCTGTCATAGGGATAGCTGTTCCGAGCTTCTTGCTTGCTTCACTATTGCAGTATCTCTTTGCTACTAAATTAGGCTGGTTTAACGTTATGGGCTTTGATGGGCCATTGGATTACGTTCTTCCGGTTGCAGCGCTATCTGCATCACCAATTGCCTTTATCGCTCGTTTGACGCGTTCGAGCATGCTTGAAGTCTTACATGCAGATTATATCAAAACAGCTAAAGCCAAAGGTCTGAAATGGCCTGCAATTATGTTTAAACACGTTGTAAGAAACGGTATTCTACCAGTAGTAACTTATGTTGGTCCAATGACAGCGAATATCATCACAGGTTCCGTTGTAATTGAACAGATCTTTAACATCGGGGGAATTGGTAAAGTATTCGTAGAGAGTATCACAAACCGTGATTATACTATGATCATGGGGATTACGATTTTCTATGGTATCCTCCTGATGTTGGCTCGTTTCTTTACGGATATCGCTTACGTGCTGATCGATCCTAGAATTAAGCTGGAAAGCCGGAAGGGGGCATAACGTTGTCTGGCACGAATAATAAAAAGAATGAAACGGCGAACACGAACCTGACTAGTCAGGCAGCGGTTAAACCGCAAGAAAGTGTATCCCTTTTTAAAGATGCCATGTACAGACTTGCAACCAATAAGGCTGCAATGATCAGTCTGAGTGTGTTGGTTCTTGTCGTGATTTTCTCTTTGATTGGTCCAACTTCTTTGTTTACAAGTTATAATTATTATTCCAATGATTTGTTGAATGCCAATGCAGCACCGAGTGCGGAGCACTGGTTCGGTACGGACGAGCTTGGTCGCGACGTGTGGGTAAGAACTTGGGTAGGAGCACGTGTATCCCTTACTGTAGGTTTGGCCGCAGCCTTGATTGACCTTGTTATCGGGGTTATTTATGGAGCGATCATGGGTTTCTACGGTGGACGTGTAGATGGAATTATGAACAAGTTTTCCGAAATCCTCTACTCCTTGCCGTACATGCTTGTTGTAATTTTGTTGCTGGTTGTACTGGAACCAAGTCTGACAACGATTATCATTGCCCTCACCATCACAGGCTGGATCAGCATGTCATGGATTGTGCGTGGTGAAATTATGCAACTCAAAAACAGAGACTTTATTCTTGCTGCAAGGTCCATGGGAGCAAGCACAGGACGTCAATTGTTCCGTCATTTGCTGCCCAATGCAATAGGACCGATTCTTGTAACATTGACGTTGTCCATTCCAAATGCAATCTTTGCTGAAGCGTTCCTGAGCTTCCTTGGATTGGGTGTATCAGCACCAAGATCTTCACTTGGTTCTATGATTAATGATGCACTTACAGGCTGGACGCTATTCCCGTGGCGGATGTGGTTCCCAGCAGGTCTGATGGTTCTTACAATGCTTGCATTTAACTTGCTCGGAGACGGTCTGCGTGACGCACTCGATCCGAAATTACGTAAATAGAAACAGGAGGTGGGATTATGGAGCCGATTTTAACTGTCAAAGACCTGAGTGTGTCGTTCTCAACACGTTCTGGTGAATTTGATGCCGTTAAACATGTGAGTTTTGAACTTGGCAAAGGAGAGACGCTGGGGATCGTAGGTGAATCGGGTAGTGGTAAGAGTGTTACCGCCCAAACCATCATGAAATTGATTCCCTCCCCGCCTTCGAAGGTCAAAAGCGGAGAAATTACTTTTCACGGGCAAGACCTGCTGAATAAGACAGACAAACAAATGGAAGCGATTCGTGGTAAAGATATCGGTATGATCTTCCAAGATCCAATGACTTCATTGAATCCTACCATTAAAATTGGTAAACAAATTACTGAAGTATTGCGCAAGCATCAGAACATGTCCAAACAAGCGGCGAATAAAGCGGCTTTGGAGATGCTGGAACTTGTAGGTATTAAGAATGCGGCTATTCGCATGAATCATTATCCTCACCAATTCTCTGGTGGTATGCGTCAGCGTGCCATGATTGCGATCGCGCTTGCATGTCGTCCATCCCTTCTGATTGCGGATGAGCCGACAACTGCACTTGACGTTACAATTCAGGCTCAAATTCTGGATGTCATGAAAGACATGCAGCAAAAGCTGGGAACATCGATCATGCTGATTACGCATGACCTTGGTGTCGTAGCGGGTATGTGTGACCGTGTTGTTGTTATGAAGGAAGGCGAAGTTGTTGAAACAGGAACAACTGCTGAAATCTTTAGTAACCCTCAACATCCATACACGATTAAATTGCTGAATGCTTTGCCTCGTCTGGACGAGCCCAAAAAGGAAAAACCAGCTCCGGCTGGCATTATCAAAGGCAGCAATAAGCCTCTGGTACAAGTGAAAAACTTGAAACAGTACTTTAATTTGGGTAAAGGTAACATTCTCAAAGCGGTCAATGACGTAAGCTTTGATATCTTTGAAGGTGAAACACTTGGCGTTGTAGGCGAGTCTGGCTGTGGTAAATCCACAACAGGTCGTACCATTCTGCGTCTTTATGAGCCAACTGGCGGAAATGTTAACTTCAACGGAACGGATATCTACAAGTTGTCCCCGCGCAAAATGAAAGAAATGCGTAAAGATATGCAGATGATCTTCCAAGATCCATATGCATCTCTTAACCCGCGTTTCAATGTTATGGATATTATCGGGGAGTCACTCGATATTCATGGTCTGGCTTCCAGCTCTAAAGAGCGCAAGAGACGAGTGGAGGAACTGCTTGATCTGGTAGGTTTGAATCCAAGTCATGCACTTCGTTATCCACATGAATTCTCCGGTGGTCAAAGACAACGGATCGGGATTGCGCGTGCGCTTGCTGTAGACCCTAAATTCATCATCTGTGATGAGCCATTGTCTGCACTGGATGTATCCATTCAGGCGCAGGTCGTTAAATTGCTTGAAGAACTTCAGCAACGTCTCGGCTTGACATACCTGTTTATTGCGCATGACTTGTCAATGGTTAAACATATCAGTGACCGTGTAGCTGTAATGTACATGGGTAAAGTGGTTGAGCTCGCAGAAAGTGAAGAACTATATGCGAACCCTGTCCACCCTTACACCAAAACATTGCTTTCCGCGATCCCTGTACCTGATCCGGAAGTGGAAGCGAACAAACGTCGCATCTTGCTGCCAGAAGAGCATATGAGCCCGATTCAGAATGGATCTGGCGGTCCTGCAAATGATCCGTACAACCTGGAAAATTCTCAATTGATTGAGGTTTCCAAAGGTCACTGGGTTGCAGAACCTTACGTATAATAGGAATATTAAAGCGATATGCTATTATTGATGTATTAAGTGCCGCCGACTCGTTCGGCGGTTTTTTTCGTATTTTAATCACTTTCTTTTGACGAAGCGGCCTTGAATTCGGTACAATCAAGAAAGGCTCTTTGAAGCAGAATAGGAGGCAGACCTCATGAACGGTATTACCGAGGCACTCCGCAGCGGATCAAGACTTGCAGAAGATTATATCTGTTCAAGAGATGCTGCGCGTGGCCTTTACGAGTATGACATTCGCTGGGAATCAGGACTTCAGGCGCGTGCCGAGTGGCTGGACCAATCGGAAAACACACGTATTGATCGTCGTGATCTGGCAGAGTATTTACGTATATATAATAAGCGGGTGAACGACCATGGAGAGGTTCATGCGTCCATCACACGTCTTGCAGAACAAGATGCACTAGTGGTTACAGGAGGACAGCAGAGCGGTCTGCTCACCGGACCACTGTTCGTCATATACAAAGCCGCCAGCGTAGTGGCAGCTGCGCGTGAAGCGGAAGAAAGACTTCAACGCCCGGTAGTCCCATTATTTTGGATTGCCGGTGAAGACCACGACTGGGATGAGGTTAACCACACATATCTGCCTGATCATCTGGGAGACATGAAGAAGGTTAAGTTACAAGGACGATTCGCAGGAAGGGATTCTGTGAGTAATGTTCATGTGGATACGCAGCAGTGGATGAATGTACTCGAACAGGTGGAACATCTTTTACCTGATACGATACATAAACCAGGACTGATGAAATGCATCACAGAGATCCATCAATCCAGTTCAAATCTGAGTGATGCATTTGCCCGCATGATATCTGCTTTGTTTGCCAGCAGTGGACTTGTTCTAATGGATGCATCGGATCCAGATTTACGCAGGTTGGAACAGCCCGTGTTTGAGCGGTTGATACGAAAAAATGAAGTGCTGCGCAGCGCATACACTCAAGGTGCTTCGCTGGTACAACAAGCTGGTTATGCTATGCCTGCCGAAGTGGCGGAGGATGGAGCCAATCTGTTCTACATTCATGAAGGTACGCGTCTGCTCTTGTTGTTGAAGGACGGTTTATATAGTGATCGCAAAGGTTTGGTTTCTTTCTCAGAGGAACGTTTGCTTCAGGAACTGGGAGAACATCCGGAGCGCTTCAGTAACAACGTATTGACACGACCATTAATGCAAGATTCCGTGTTGCCTGTAGCCGCTGTTATTTTGGGGCAAGGTGAAATTGCATATTGGGGTTTGACTCGGGAAGCATTCCGTCAGTTCGGCCTGCAAATGCCCATTTTGTTGCCGCGGTTATCTTTCACCATCATGGAAGATATTCATCACAAACATATGAAACAATATGGACTTTCTTTTCAGGATGTTCAATATCATATGGAAGAAAAGAAGGAGCAGTGGCTCGCGCAGCAGGAGACGTTCCAGGTAGATGAACAGTTTGACAAGGTTCAGGAAGCGTTTCTTGATCTGTATGGACCGTTGCTTGATGAGATCGCGGAGATTCATCCGGGGCTGGAACGAATTGGCGATACCAATTTGAGTAAAATCAACGAGCAAATGCAGTATCTGAAACAGCAGACTCACAAAGCTATCGAAGATAAACATAATGTGAGTCTAAGGCACTGGAACGGCATTCAGAACTCCTTATTCCCAACGGGCAAACCACAGGAACGAGTACATAATGCACTCTTTTACCTGAATCGTTATGGCACCGAGTGGATCGATGAACTGATTAAGGCCTCAAGCGAATTCCTTGGAGAGCATAAGGTTATTGCACTATAGAGCCCTTTATAATAGAAGAAACACCAAAACGAGGAGGATATGATATGACTACACCTGCATTGCAAAACAGTATTGTTAAAGATATGGGACTCGCTTCAGAGGGTCACCTGAAAATTGATTGGGTAGAAGCGCATATGCCGGTACTGAACCGCATTCGTCGCCAGTTCGAACAGGATCTGCCCTTCAAAGGTTTGAAGGTTGCCATTTGTCTTCATCTGGAAGCGAAAACAGCTTACTTGGCAAAAGTGATCCAAGCGGGTGGTGCAGAAGTAACAATTACGCATAGCAATCCATTGTCTACACAAGATGATGTTTGCGCAGCATTGGTGGAAGACGGCGTTACGGTGTATGCGAAGTACAATCCGGAGCCTGCGGAATTCAAATCACTGCAATTGCGTGCGCTTGAGGTGAAGCCTGATCTCATTATTGATGATGGTGGAGACTTTGCAACCATTATTGCATCCGAGCGCCCTGACCTCGCAGCAACAATTCGCGGAGGAGCAGAAGAAACGACAACGGGTATTATTCGTTTGAAAGCATTGGCGAAAGAAGGCCAATTGAAGTTTCCAATGGTTGCGGTTAATGACGCATACTGCAAGTATCTGTTTGACAATCGCTACGGTACGGGACAATCTGCATTCGACGGGATTATTCGTACAACTAACTTGGTTATCGCTGGTAAAAACGTAGTGGTAGCAGGTTATGGCTGGTGTGGTAAAGGTGTAGCGATGCGTGCCAAAGGTCTTGGTGCGAATGTGATCGTAACCGAGATCGATCCAATCAAAGCGGTAGAAGCACACATGGATGGGTTCCGGGTCATGACGATGGTGGAAGCCGCCAAATTGGGCGATTTCTTTATCGCGGTTACAGGCAATAAGGATGTTATCACAGGTGAGCATTACGATGTGATGAAGGACGGAGCGATCCTGAGTAATGCAGGTCACTTTGATGTTGAAGTGAATAAACCTGAATTGGCTAAACGTTCGGAATCGATTCGCACAGTTCGTCGCAACATTGAGGAATATCGTTTTAAAGATGGTCGTAAAATGTACCTTCTTGCAGAAGGTCGTCTTGTGAACCTGGGTGCAGCAGATGGTCACCCTGCCGAAATTATGGATACGACGTTTGCTCTGCAGGCGCTTGGTCTGCGTTATGTAAGTGAGAATTATAAAGACTTGGGTAAAAACGTTGTTAATGTACCTTATGATATTGACCAGCAGGTTGCCAGCTATAAACTTGAAAGCCTGAATATTGGCATCGACTCCTTGTCAGCTGAGCAAGAGAAATACCTGGATAGCTGGAAATTTTAAGCACTATCCAATAATTACAAGCTGATGAAATGGTTCAATAGGTATAGAATGGTTTATTGATGATATGGCTCATGTGCGGGTAGACATACGATTGCCCGTTTAAGGGAAGCGTCTTTGATCCTGAGTGACAGGATCAAGGACGTTTTTTTATGCTGAAAAATTAAAAAATCAAGTCATGCAAGAAGGGTTTTGATTTTTTTGTGCGAATCTATTATGCTTAGGTGGTGGAAAGTGGGGCAAAGTGGGAGAAACGGGTGAGGAGTGAGTGGGCCAATGTTTATGGGGGAGTTCCAACATAGCATTGATGATAAGGGTCGGGTGATCATTCCGGCTAAATTCCGCGAATCTCTGGGACCGTCTTTCGTTGTCACACGGGGTTTGGACCAGTGTCTTTTCGTGTACCCCATGGAGGAGTGGGGGGTCATGGAACAGAAGCTCAAAGCACTGCCATTGATGAAATCTGATGCACGTGCGTTTACCCGGTTTTTTTTCTCGGGTGCAACCGAATGTGAACTGGACAAACAGGGCAGGGTAAATCTGCCGGGCAATTTAAGAGAGTATGCCAAGCTGGACAAGGATTGTGTTGTTCTTGGCGTGTCGAACCGGGTGGAGATTTGGAGCAAAGGCATATGGGAGAGTTATTTCAATCAATCCGAAGAAGCATTCAACGACATTGCCGAAAAGCTGGTCGATTTTAATTTTGATTTATAAAGTCAGGAGGGGTGCAGGTTGTTTCACCACATAACCGTACTCAAAGAAGAGGCAACAGAGGGATTAAACATCAAGCAGGACGGTATATACGTGGACTGCACTTTAGGCGGTGGCGGACATAGCTCCGTGATTGCTTCCAAGCTCGGTCCAGGGGGACGTCTGATCGCACTTGATCAGGATGATTGGGCTTTGGATAATGCTCGCGAGAAGCTCGCAGCTTATGGAGAACGTGTAACATTGGTGAAAACCAATTTTCGAGATCTGGAACAGGTACTCAAGGATCTGGATGTACCAATGAAGGATGGTGCACCACAGGTCGATGGTATTTTGTACGACTTGGGTGTGTCATCTCCGCAATTTGATGAAGGAGAACGTGGATTCAGCTACAATCACGATGCTCCGCTCGATATGCGAATGGACCAGGATGCAATGCTGACGGCCAAAGAGATTGTGAATGAATGGCCAGAAGAAGAGATTGCTCGAATTTTGTATCGCTATGGTGAAGAGAAGTTTTCGAGAAGAATTGCCCGTGTTATCGTCGGAAAACGAGCGCAGTCTACCATTGAGACGACAGGTGAACTCGTGGAACTGATCAAGGAAGGCATCCCGGCGGCAGCTCGCCGTACTGGTGGACATCCTGCCAAACGAAGCTTCCAGGCATTACGCATTGCCGTCAACGATGAGTTGGGTGCGTTTGAAGAAGGGTTGCATCAGGCTGTTCGTTGTCTGGCACCAGGAGGACGTGTATCTGTTATTACCTTCCACTCCCTTGAGGATCGGATATGTAAACAGATTTTAAGCAGTTATCTGGAAAAATGTACATGTCCACCCGACTTTCCGTTGTGTGTATGTGGGGGCAAGGGGTCCCTGCGTTTAATTAACAGAAAACCGCTGATTCCAACGGAAACGGAATTGGCCGAAAATTCACGTGCACGTTCAGCCAAGCTGCGCGTAGCCGAGAAATTGTAGATCAAGAGTGGAGGAGAGAATCGGAGTATGGCATATACACGTGGTAATCTCGCTGTAAAAGAAAAAGCGTCCCAGGAACGTGTGACCCAGCAACGATACAAAGAAACCACCAAAGTGGTGACCCGTCGTACGGGTCTTCCGGCACGCGAGAAGATTTTGTATCTGATTACCCTGGTTGCAGTGATCCTTGTTGGAGGAGCCTTGATGTCTCGTTATGCTCATATCTATGATCTGAACAAGCAGGCACAGTCCACTATTTCGGAAGTCAAGGGGTTTGAGAAGACGATTGCAGACCTGCAAGTGGAAAAAGAAACATTGAACAACCAAGTCATCGCAAATGCAAAACAACTTGGGTACGTTGAAGCTTCCGGTAAGGATGTCATTTTTGTACCTCGCTCAACAAGTACGAAATCAACAGGTACTGAATCGTCCTCGAATACAGCAAGCAGTAAGTAAAGAGGTGTTCCGATGATAAAAAGAATAAAGATGCGCACGTTGCTAATAGGGGGATGTATTACCCTCTTTTTTCTTGTACTCGTAACCCGAATCTTTTTCATTCAAGTAGTGAATGGCGGTGTATGGCAGGAACGTGCGGCCGGTTTGGTAGAGCGGGAACAGACGATTAAGGCTGCACGTGGAACGATTACGGATCGTAATGGTAACATTCTGGCTACCGATGCGCCTGCGTATACGGTTTCCGTTAATCCATTATTAATTAATGAACTCGGAATTCAGGATGTTGTTACGAAGAAGCTCTCTGCCCTTCTTGGGAAAAATGAGAGTGAGATGCGTGCTCTGGTCACAGCGAAGAAAGAAAATGGCGATTTTTTTCAGCAACGTGAAGTACGCAGTGAAGGATATAAGATAAGTCCTGAGCTTGCGGAAAAAGTCAACGAACTGCGTGAGGAATTACAAGAAGAGTACAAGGCTCGTAATGCCATTGTCATGGCTCAAGAATCGAAGCGGTTTTACCCTGAAGAAACACTTGCTTCTCACCTCTTGGGATATATGAGCCGTGATGGGAAAGCTGTCAATGGACTTGAAGTCTCATATGATGAAGCACTGACAGGTACAGACGGATATCTGAATTATCAGAAGGATGCCAAAGGCATTAAACTTCCGGATTCACAGGATAACTATCTGCCACCCCAGAACGGTAAGAACCTTACGCTGACCATCGATGATACGATCCAGTTCTACATTGAGGATGCAATGAAAGAAGCCGTTGCCAAGTATAATCCACTGAGTATGACGGTCATTGCTGCGGACCCAAACACGATGGAGATTCTAGGGATGGCCAACTGGCCAACCTTTAATCCTAATACGTACGGCAGTACGCCCGATCAAAAGAACTTTATTAATCATGCTACTCAATCAATCTATGAGCCAGGTAGTACATTCAAAATAGTTACGCTAGCAGGGGCTGTGGAAGAAAAACTCTTCGATCCCAATGCAAGTTTTGAATCCAAACGCATGTATATCGGTGGTTTCCCGATTAGTGATAATGGTCATTCCTATGGTTGGATCTCGTATCTCGAAGGTGTCAAACGGTCAAGTAACATTGCTTTTGTTAACTTGGGTTACAACATGCTTGGCGGTGAACGTCTGCGTCATTACATAGACGAATTCGGTTTTGGCAAAAAGACAGGTATTGATCTGCCGAGTGAGGCAGCTTCACCGATCAAGCCACTGGTCTACAAATCCGAGATTGCTACCGCAGCCTATGGTCACGGTCTTGTACAGGTAACACCAATTCAACAGGTCGCAGCGATCTCGGCGATTGCCAATGGTGGCAAGTTGCTGGAGCCGCATCTGGTGAAGGAGATCAAGAACCCGAATGATGGGTCCACGGAAGTGATCAAACCTAAAGTTGTTCGTCAGGTGATTTCCAAGGAATCTTCCAAACTGGTGAGTGGTTATCTGGAACAAGTGGTTGCAGACCAGACGATTGGTACCGGTCGTAACGCCTATATTGAAGGTTACCGTGTAGCTGGTAAGACGGGTACGGCAAGAAAGGTTGTTAACGGAGCATACAGCAAGTCAAAAGACGTTGTATCGTTTATTGGATTCGCACCCGTGAATAATCCGAAGATTGCTATACTTGTTGTCATTGACCAACCGGATGGAACCAACATTGGGGGAGGAACCGCGGCGGCCCCGGTGTTCAAAAAGATTGTCAGCCAGACTCTTCAATACATGGGAATACCCAAAGATACAGCCAAAACTCCTGACAAAAAGTCAAAAGAAGTCTCTGTCGTGCAAGCCAAGGCGCCTGACTTGAGTGGCAAGACAGCCAAACAAGCCAGAAGCCAGCTTCTAAGCGCAGGCATTGCTTATGTGACTCTTGGTCAAGGTGATAATGTAATTCGACAGTATCCGGTTGCTGGCGCATCTATGAATCCGGGCCAACGAATCTATCTGCTAACGGAAGAAAGCAGCAAGATGAAGATTCCCGATCTAACAGGTGAATCTCTCCGCGATGCTCTTGAAGTACTTTCTCTCATGAGAGTGGGGGTTACAGTCAAGGGCGAGGGTTATGTCGTGAAGCAAACCGAGCAGGTCGCAGGTGAGCAGAGAACTGTACAGTTGAACTTGCAAACTGCCAAAGCTGCAGTGACAGGTATAGCCGATGAGGCTCCAATCTCTTCTGATCCGTCGTCAGAAGCTGAGGTGAAGGAACAAGAGGCTTCGGGCGGAGAAGGTAAAACCGAAGGAACAGACGAAACAGATAACAATAAGGCTCCTGCCAATGAATCCGAATCCTCTGATAATCCAGCAACAAACGGGGCTTCTCTTCCATAGGGAGCTCTACAGCTTGTTCTAACCCCCGGTTGTCCTGAATATTCATGAATGGAACGAATGTCATGATTTTGGGACGAGTGGGGGGATCTTTTCGTGAAGGGATCAAGCGTAAATCTGCGGCGCAGGCTGCTATGGAGTTTAATGATTTTAGTTTTGTTATTTTCGGCCCTGATGATCAGGCTTGCTTATGTACAGCTCGGGGAAGGCCCTGAATTGTCAGCAAAAGCAGAAGAATCCTGGCGGCGTAATATACCTTACTCAGCCAAGCGAGGGGAGATCCTGGATCGAAATGGAACCTCTCTGGCCTATAATGTGACAACACCAACCATTATGGCCATTCCGGCTCAGGTTAAAGAAGCTGAAACGACAGCTAAAGCGCTGGCCCCATTGCTTGGGATGACGGAAGAAAAAGTGCTGGCAACCATCAAGAAACGAGAACTCATTGTACGACTACAACCCGGCGGCCGCAAAATTACGATGGAGAAAGCTCAGCGCATCCGTGATTTGAAGCTTCCGGGTATCGTTGTTGCTGAGGACAATAAACGTTTTTATCCTTATGATGATTTGGCTGCTCATATTCTCGGCTTTACGGGGATTGATAATCAGGGCTTAACGGGTGTCGAGAAGAAATATGATGATAAGCTGAATGGTTTGAATGGCAGTGTGTCCTACTTGTCCGATGCGGCCGGAAGGCTAATGCCGGGCTCATCCGAGAAGTATGTGGAACCGAAGGACGGCCTTAACCTCAAGCTGACCATTGATAAATCCATTCAGTCCATCATGGAGAGAGAACTGGATCAGGCCATGGTGAAGTTCCAGGCGAACTCAGCATTGGCCATAGCGATGAATCCCAAAACGGGTGAAATTTTGGGGATGTCCAGCAGACCGGGATACGAACCTGCCGATTATCAGCAATATCCCGCGGAGATATACAATCGCAATTTACCGA
Organism: Paenibacillus xylanexedens; assembly: GCF_017874615.1. Classification (GTDB taxonomy): domain Bacteria; phylum Bacillota; class Bacilli; order Paenibacillales; family Paenibacillaceae; genus Paenibacillus; species Paenibacillus xylanexedens. The sequence continues at coordinate 102,291 of NZ_JAGIKV010000001.1, read as the reverse complement.
TCTGGATGACCTACGAGCCGGGCTCCACATTTAAGATTATTACCTTGGCGGCGGCGCTTGAAGAGAAAAAGGTCAATCTGCAACAGGATCAATTTTTTGATCCCGGATATGTTGAGGTGGGTGGAGCCCGTCTGCGTTGCTGGAAAAAGGGCGGCCATGGAAGTCAGACCTTCTTACAAGTTGTGGAGAACTCATGTAACCCGGGCTTTGTGGCTTTGGGGCAGAGGCTGGGAAAAGAATCGCTCTTCTCCTATATTAAAGACTTTGGTTTCGGCACCAAGACAGGGATCGACCTCAGCGGAGAAGCCAGTGGAATTCTGTTCAAACTGTCCAGAGTGGGACCTGTCGAGCTTGCAACGACGGCTTTTGGTCAAGGTGTATCGGTAACGCCCATTCAGCAAGTAGCTGCTGTGTCAGCGGCCATCAATGGGGGTAAACTTTACAAGCCTTATGTTACGAAAGCGTGGGTCCATCCGGTCACCGGAGAAGTCATGGAAGAAGCCAAGCCGGAACTGGTTCGTCAGGTGATCTCGGAGAATACATCCAAACAAGTACGTGAAGCACTCGAGAGTGTTGTCGCAAAAGGTACCGGGCGTCCGGCATTCATTGATGGATACCGGGTCGGTGGCAAAACAGGTACAGCCCAGAAGGTTATCAACGGACGTTATTCCTCGACCGAGCATATCGTATCCTTTATCGGATTTGCACCGGCAGATGATCCACAGATTGTGGTCTATACCGCAGTTGATAATCCCAAAGGAATTCAGTTCGGAGGTGTGGTTGCCGCCCCGATTGTGCAGAACATCCTTGAAGATGCTTTGCATTATATGAATGTCCCTGTTCGGAAGGATCAGGTCGCGAAAGAATACAAGTATGGTGAAACCAAAATCGTGACAGTCCCAGACCTGACAGGAGCTACTGTTGAAGATCTGTACGAGGACCTGAACATGAATTTTATGCTGGCGAAGTCTGGCAGTGGTAAATACGTGATTAATCAGGCACCTAAACCTGGGGCGAGGGTAGATCAGGGATCAACCATCCGCATTTATATGGGGAATGTACTGAACGATGCACATGATCACACAAAGGATGAATAAAGGGGTTTAGGGGTAGTTTGAGGCTTCTAGCGCAACAAAATTCATCCAAGTGCGTTTCATTATTGGGTTGTATTGACGATATTAATAAATACAGACATATGTTAAAACAGAAGTATAATTGGAAAAGTGAGGTTATTCATGTGCTTTTAAAACAATTCGCATCGATGCTGACCACCGCCCGCCTCGTGGGCGAATCAAATACAGAATGCCAAAACCTTCAGACAGATTCCCGGCAGGTAAAACCGGGTGATCTGTTTATCTGTCTTCCGGGACATACGGTAGATGGTCATGATTATGCAGAAAAAGCTGTCAATGCCGGTGCAGTTGCATTGGTGGTTGAACGGCAGCTGGATCTGCCTGTACCACAATTGCTGGTGAAGGACAGCCGATTTGCGATGGCTGTTCTGGCAGATTTCTTTTTTGACTCGCCAAGCCAGAAGATGAATATGATTGGTGTAACGGGAACGAACGGAAAAACAACGACCACCTATTTGATTGAAAAAATCATGAGCGATTTTGGACGCAAGACGGGATTGATCGGTACTATTCAAATGCGGTATGACGGTCGCACCTACCCGATGTCAGGAACAACACCAGAGGCGCTTGATCTGCAGCGTAGTCTGCATGATATGGTTCAGAAAGGTACGGACTGCTGTGTTATGGAAGTTTCTTCTCACGCATTGGAACAAGGGCGAGTAAAGGGAACAAATTTCCGTACTGCGGTATTCACTAACCTGACGCAGGATCATTTGGACTACCACCATTCCATGGAGGAATATCGCGGGGCCAAAGGATTGTTCTTTGCACGTCTGGGTAACGGTTATACGGAAGATGTTTCACAGCGTAAATTCGCTGTTATCAATGCAGATGATCCGGCTGCGGCTTATTTCATCTCTGTGACTGCGGCTGAAGTGATTACATATGGCATGGGTGAAAAGGCGGATGTACGCGCATCCCAAATCTCAATCACGTCTCAGGGAACTTCTTTCCACGTGGATACATTTGCAGGCAGCGCGGATATTCGCTTGCGCATGGTAGGCAAATTCAATGTATACAATGCAATGGCAGCCATCTCTGCAGCACTGGTGGAAGGTATTCCGCTGGAAGAGATCAAGCGCAGTCTGGAGACGGTTCCGGGCGTGGATGGACGTGTTGAAGGAGTGGACGAAGGACAGCCATTTGCTGTTATTGTCGATTATGCCCATACACCGGATGGACTGGAGAATGTGCTGCGGACGGTGAAAGAATTTGCCGAAGGGCGTGTAATCTGCGTGTTTGGCTGTGGTGGTGACAGGGACCGTACGAAACGCCCTCTCATGGGGAAAATTGCTGCGAATTATAGTGATTTTGTACTGGTTACTTCCGATAATCCACGGACAGAAGATCCGGATCTGATTCTCAAAGACATTGAACAGGGCCTGATTGAAGAATCCGTTCCTGCTGAACGTTATACGATGATTGTGGATCGGCGCCAGGCGATTCATGAAGCTATTGAAATGGCAAGCCCAGCCGATGTAGTATTGATTGCGGGCAAGGGTCACGAGACCTATCAAATTATCGGCAAAACCAAAACCGATTTTGATGACCGAATCATAGCCAAAGAAGCGATAAGGGGCAAATCCAATTGATAAAAAGAACATTGGCACAATTGGCCGAGATGTGTGGAGGAACATTAAGTGACGTTGCTGCTCATGGCAATGTAATGGTCGAAGGGGTGTTTACCGATTCGCGTAAACCTCTGGAGGGCAGTTTGTTTATCCCGCTAGTGGGTGAAAGGTTTGACGGACACGAATTTGTGCAAGCCTGTCTAGAGAAGGGTGCTGCAGGGGCGATCTGGCAAAAGGATCATGGTACTCCGCCACAAGGAGCTGTCATTATTGTTAACGACACACTTGTCGCATTGCAAGCACTCGCATCTGCTTATCTAACGGAGAATAAAGCTGCTGTTGTTGGCATTACAGGGAGTAACGGCAAGACGACAACGAAGGACATCGTGGATGCGATTCTCTCGACGACGTTTAAAGTGCACAAGACGCAGGGCAACTTCAACAATCACATTGGTTTACCACTGACTGTACTAAGCATGGACCCGGATACCGAGATTATCATTTTGGAGATGGGTATGAGTGGTCGCGGGGAAATTAACGATCTGTCGGTTATTGCGCAGCCTGATGTAGCGGTCATTACCAATATTGGTGAATCACATCTGCTTCAGCTGGGGTCCAGACTGGAGATAGCCAGAGCCAAAGCCGAGATTGCCGCGGGATTGAAGCCTGGCGGGTTACTGATCTACAACGGAGACGAGCCTTTAATTGCACAAGTTCTTGAAGAGCCCACAACGAAACAACCCGATGGATTGCAGCGGTTTACATTTGGTCTGCAAACCGATAATGATGACTATCCTACCGGACTTATGAATGCGCAGAACGGGGTAGTTTTCACCACCAAACAGTCTGGAGAACATGCATTTACGCTACCTCTGCTAGGAACGCATAATGTCGTTAACTGTCTGGCTGCTTTAGCGGTAGCCCGTCATTTCAAAGTGACGACGGAGCAGATTGCAGCGGGATTGTCTCGTTTGAAACTGACAGGCATGCGTATTGAGGTTACTCAAGGCGTTAGTGGTCTAACCCTGCTGAATGATGCATACAATGCAAGTCCAACCTCCATGAAGGCTGCAATCGATGTACTAGAAGGTCTGAAAGGATACCGAATGAAAGTGGCTGTGCTTGGTGATATGCTTGAACTCGGTCCCCAAGAGCAGGATCTGCATTACGGAATCGGAGAGTATATCACATCGGCCAAAATGGACATGGTGCTGGTATATGGTCCGCTATCAGCCAAGATTGCTGAAGGAGCAAGCAAGCATATGCCTACAGAGGCTGTGCATGCTTTTATAGATAAAGAAGAAATGACCCGTTATCTACTGGAGAAACTACATCCCAGAGACGTTGTTTTGTTCAAAGCCTCAAGAGGCATGAAGCTGGAGGACGTGGTCGAAGCACTACAAATAGCACCATTACAGAATCGAGTAGACTAGAGGGGTGAACCCATGGATTTTCAGGTATTACTGTTAACAATCGGCGTTTCATTTATTCTGGCGGTGATTGCCGCACCGCTCCTGATTCCGCTGTTACGCCGGATGAAGTTCGGACAGCAAGTTAGGGAAGATGGGCCTCAGAGCCATTTGAAAAAAAGCGGAACACCTACAATGGGTGGAGTCGTCATTTTAGTTGCGTTCACATTGGCCTTTTTGAAATTTTCGGCAGTCAAGAATACAGACTTTTATGTCTTGCTTGTGGCTACGCTGGGATTCGGGCTAATTGGCTTCCTGGATGATTACATCAAAATTGTATTCAAACGTTCGCTGGGACTGACGGCCAGACAAAAAATGCTGGGCCAATTGTTCTTCAGTGCAGTGATGTGTTTCTTGCTGATTCAGAATGGACACAGCACAGCCATCTCTATTCCGGGAACGTCATTCTCGTTTGACTGGACCGGATGGTTCTATTATCCGTTTGTTGTATTCATGATGCTTGCCATTACCAATGCGGTTAACTTTACCGACGGACTGGATGGTTTGCTGTCAGGGGTAAGTGCGATTGCCTTTGGCGCGTTTGCCATTGTGGCGATGCAAGCTACGTCGATGCCGGCAGCAGTGTGTGCAGCAGCGATGATCGGAGCCGTGCTTGGTTTTCTGGTATACAATGCACATCCGGCCAAAGTGTTTATGGGAGACACCGGTTCTCTGGGGATTGGCGGTGCGATTGGTGCGGTAGCTATTGTAACCAAAACAGAGCTTCTATTTGTCATCATTGGCGGTATTTTTGTTATCGAGATCCTGTCTGTCATCATTCAAGTGGTATCATTCAAGACTCGTGGCAAGCGTGTGTTCAAAATGAGCCCCATTCACCATCACTTTGAATTGAGTGGTTGGTCAGAATGGCGGGTTGTTATTACCTTTTGGGCGGTAGGCGCAATTTTGGCCGCTCTTGGACTTTATCTCAACAAGGGGTTGTAGATCATGAACCATCCTGAATCATATCGCGGACAACAAGTAGTTGTGCTCGGATTGGCCAAAAGCGGCGTACAGGTCGCCAAAGTGTTGGATCGCGCCGGAGCGAAGGTTACAGTAAATGATAAAAAAGAGAGAGATCAATGTCCCGAAGCTTCCGAATTGGAGGCTTTGGGAATTTCTGTTGTATGCGGAGGACATCCGGATGATCTGATTCACAGTGGTGTGAAGCTGGTTGTCAAAAACCCGGGTATCCCATACCATGCAGCTCCTGTGCAGCAAGCTTTGGCATTGGGCATTGAAGTGGTGACCGAAGTAGAGGTTGCTTATCATCTATGTGCTGCACCCATGATCGGGATTACGGGTTCGAACGGCAAAACAACAACAACCACTTGGGTGGGGGAAATGTTGGAACATGCCGGCCTCAACCCGATCGTTGCCGGTAATATCGGAACACCTCTCTGTGAAGCGGCAGAGCAAGCTTCTCCAGATCACTGGATGGTTGTTGAACTTAGCAGTTTCCAGCTCAAAGGAACGGTTGATTTCCGTCCCCGGATTGCCAGCTTGCTTAACGTTGCAGAGACGCATCTGGACTATCATGGGGATCTGGATGATTATGTGGCTTCCAAAGCGAAACTGTTCGCGAATCAGCAGCCTGACGACGTGGCCATTCTGAATTGGGATGATGCGGTATGTCGTGGTCTGGTTCCTTACATCAAAGGCAGATTGCTTCCCTTCTCAATGATTGAGAAGTTGGATGTAGGTGTGTATGCAGATCCTCCTTATGTGGATGGAGAAGAGGATGATGTGAAGCGTCAGATTATCTACGCGGATGAAAAGGGAAATCACCACACCATTATCGACATCGAGAACATTGGCATCGCTGGACAATTCAATGTGGAAAATGCAATGGCCGCTGTGGCCATTGCCGTAGCTGCAGGAGCTGATCCAGCAGTGCTGGCTGCTCCGCTTGCAGATTTCAAGGCAGTTGAACACCGGCTTGAATATGTTCTGGAGCATAATGGCTCTGCATACTACAACAACTCCAAAGCGACCAATTCGAAAGCTACGGTTATGGCCCTGAACTCGTTCAAGGAGCCTGTTGTATTAATTGCTGGAGGGTTGGATCGCGGGTCAGACATGATGGAGTTGTTACCCTTGTTCCAGGAACGGGTAAAAGCTGTCGTTGCAATTGGAGAGACACGGACAAAAATTGCCAAGGTCGCGGAACTTGCTGGATTAAAGCAAATTAAGGTCGTCGATAATGAGGAGGACGCTGCCCGGACGTTAACCGTTGCTGTGCAGGAAGCATCGAAGCTTGCCAGTGCCGGTGATGTCGTTTTGTTATCCCCGGCATGTGCAAGTTGGGACATGTTTGCTTCCTATGAAGAGCGGGGACGCATTTTTAAAGAGGCGGCGCATAACTTGTAAGTAGGGGGGTGGAAAAGCCCCTACTTCCATGCAAGGGGTGGCCTCCTGATGAAACAGACGCGACCGGCACCAGATATTTGGTTGCTGATTTGTATTTTGGCATTGCTTGCCATCGGCATTATTATGGTATATAGTGCGGGCTCGGTGCTTGCCTTTCATGACTATGGCGATTCATTTTATTTTGTAAAAAGACAGGCCCTGTTTGCGGTCCTTGGGCTTGTGGCCATGTTCGTAACTGCTAATGTAGACTACCGGGTGTGGAGGAAATATGCCAAGCCTATATTGATTGCCTGTTTTATTATGCTCATTGCGGTGCTCATTCCTGGAATCGGTGTGGTTCGCGGTGGTGCACGAAGTTGGCTGGGCATTGGTTCGTTCGGTATTCAGCCCTCAGAATTTATGAAGCTGGGCATGATTCTGTTTCTCGCTCACTGGCTGAGTAAGGAACCGGGCAAAATCAAAACCTTCACAACGGGGCTTCTGCCACCGCTGGGATTGATCGGTTTGGCTTTTGGAATTATTATGCTGCAACCTGATTTGGGGACTGGCACCGTGATGATGGGAGCATCGATGCTTATTATTTTCACAGCCGGAGCGCGAATGAAACATCTGAGCTTGCTTGCTCTTGGTGGCGTAGCGGGGTTTGCAGCTTTGATTGCAGCAGCACCCTATCGGTTGCAGCGTATCACAGCGTTTTTGGACCCGTGGTCCGATCCGCTGGGTGCCGGATATCAGATCATTCAATCCTTATACGCGATTGGTCCGGGTGGACTGGCGGGATTGGGACTGGGTATGAGCCGGCAGAAGTACAGTTATGTACCTGAACCGCAAACGGACTTTATTTTTAGTATTTTGGCCGAAGAACTCGGCTTTATAGGTGGAATGATTGTATTATTGTTGTTTCTGGTGCTGGTGTGGAGAGGGATGCGTGTAGCCATGACCGTTCCGGATGCCTTCGGCAGTCTGCTTGGTGTTGGTATCGTAGGTATGGTCGCCGTACAAGTCATTATTAACATTGGTGTCGTCATTGGCATGATGCCTGTTACGGGCATTACATTGCCTCTGATCAGTTACGGCGGATCATCATTGACCCTCATGCTCACAGCACTGGGCATTTTAGTGAATTTATCCCGTTATGCGAGGTGACTATGCGATGCGAGTCGTTCTAAGCGGTGGCGGTACGGGTGGACATATCTATCCGGCCGTTGCCATAGCAAGACAATGCGAGTCGGAGAACCCGGACTCGACATTTCTATACATCGGAGGAACCAGAGGGCTGGAAAGTAAACTGGTTCCCCAAGAAAATATTCCTTTTAAATCCATTGATATTACGGGCTTTCGGCGGAAATTGTCCATAGACAACCTGAAAACGGTCATGCGTTTCATTCAAGGTGTGCGCAAGTCCAAAAAAATGCTGAAGGAATTCAAACCGGATGTTGTGATTGGTACAGGTGGATATGTGTGTGGACCTGTGGTATATGCAGCAACAAAACTGGGAATTCCGAGTATAATTCATGAACAGAACGCCATCCCTGGTCTGACGAACAAATTTTTGATGCGTTATGTGGACACGGTTGCCGTTAGCTTTGAAGGTTCTGAAAAATCATTTTCCGGCGCAAAAAAGGTGATCTACACCGGTAATCCGCGAGCGACTACGGTAGCCCAGGCTAGCCGTGATCGTGGTTTTGCCACGTTAGGTGTACCGATGAACAGCCGTGTTGTTCTTGTGGTTGGTGGCAGTCGCGGGGCAAAAGCAATCAATCAGGCCATGGTGGACATGGCTCCATTGCTGGAACAACTGGATGATGTCCATGTAGTTTACGTTACAGGGGATACCTATTTTGATGAAACGCGTGAAGCCATTCGCAGCTCATTGGGTACGATGCCAAACCACCTGCATGTCCTGCCTTACGTGCACAATATGCCTGAGGTGCTTGCCTGCACATCCTTGATTGTAAACCGCGCAGGTGCATCATTCCTTGCGGAGATTACGTCACTGGGTATTCCTTCGATCCTGATTCCGTCACCTAACGTGACTAATAATCATCAGGAAGCCAATGCACGCACGCTTGAGGGTGGAGGCGCATCACTCACGATGCTGGAGAAGGATCTTACAGGCAAAGTCCTGTATGAAGCCATCGCCAAGATTATGAATGATGAATCGGGACGCAAACGAATGGCTGAAGCCTCCCGGAAACTGGGGAAACCCGATGCAGCTGAAGTGCTTGTTCATGAAATTCAGCGTCTTGCTGCAGGCCGATAAAGTGTGATTGTGGGCGATTGTCACACACAAGACGGGGCTGACATAAGATACCGTATAAATCGTGACCATCGTTCCATGGCGCCAGAACACGGTCTGTAACAACAGAACATACCGTGCTCATCGGTTTTGAAGCAAAGGAGGAAGCAAACATGCATCAGTGGATATCGTTACTATCCCAGAATAATGTTGGCAGAGTTCTTGAAAACGAATCGCTAGCCAAATACACCACATGGAAGATCGGCGGTCCTGCGGATGCACTGGTCATTCCCGAGAATAAAGAGCAGATGATGAATCTCGTTCAATTGCTTCACACGTATCAGATTCCGTGGATGCAACTTGGACGGGGCTCAAACATGCTGGTGTCAGACAAAGGAATACGTGGTGTTGTGGTGAAACCAGGCGAGGGCTTTGATTATGCCGAATTTCACGAAGGCGGTGTAACCGCCGGAGCGGCGCATTCTTTTGTTAAACTCAGTGTGGTTGCTGCCAAAAAGGAATGGACCGGTCTGGAATTCGGCAGCGGTATCCCCGGCACTGTCGGTGGAGCCGTATATATGAACGCAGGTGCCCATGGATCGGATGTGTCACGGATATTCAAATTCGCTGAGATTGTACTGGAGACAGGGGAATTGATACGTTACAGCAAGGAGGACATGGATTTTGCCTACCGCCACTCTGTTCTGCATGACCGGAGAGGCATCGTGCTGGAAGCTACATTCGAACTTCAGCAGGGAGAGCGCAAAGTCATTTCGGAAGCCATGGCGGCTTACAAAGATCGCCGGCGCCGCACACAGCCACTGCAGATGGCATGTGCAGGTAGTGTATTCCGAAATCCACCGGGTGATCATGCAGCCCGCCTGATTGAAGCAGCAGGGCTGAAAGGAATGACCCAGGGAGGCGCACAGGTATCCACCATGCATGCCAATTTCATTGTTAATACAGGCCAAGCAACAGCAGAGGACGTTATCACCCTAATGCAGCAGATACAGAGCACTATATCATCTCAAAACGGTATTAACCTGGTACCGGAAGTCTTCGTAGTGGGTGAGCGGTAAACCCCGGAGGTGATACATTGGACAAATTGGTGATTGAAGGCGGGAAACCCCTCTCAGGATCCATACGCATCCATGGAGCAAAAAATGCCGCTTTACCGATTATGGCCGCAAGTTTGTTGGCAGATGGAGAAGTTACACTGCATAACGTTCCACACTTGCTGGACATTGAAGTGATGCTGTATATCCTGGAACGGCTTGGATGCACGTGTCGGCATGAACAGGGAACAGTGACGATTAATACCTCGTCTATCCGGTCATATGATGTGCCAGAAGATCTAATGAAGCAGATGCGCTCTTCCATTTTTTTGATGGGACCATTGCTGGCTAAGTTTGGGCAAGTGTCAGTGTATCAGCCAGGCGGCTGTGCCATTGGAGAACGCAAAATTGATCTTCACCTCCGGGGCCTGGAAGCGCTCGGAGCTTTGATTGAAGAGCAGGACCAACAGATTATCTGTCATGGGCAGAATCTGGTGGGTACAGATATTCATTTGGATTTCCCGAGTGTGGGAGCGACCGAGAATATCATGATGGCAGCCGTTATGGCTAAAGGGACGACAACCATCTGCAACGCCGCAAGAGAACCTGAAATCCAGGACCTGCAACACTTTTTGAATGCTATGGGTGCAAGCATTATTGGTGCAGGAACGGATACAATCACGATCAATGGCGTTGAGAGACTGAAACCTTGTTCCTATGAGATTATACCGGATCGAATCGTTGCCGGAACCGTGATGATTGCAGCAGCAGCGACACGAGGCAATGTTACGCTTACACACTGCAATCCTGCTCATCTTACTTCACTTATACATGTATTGAAGCGCACTGGTGTTCAAATCACAGTCTGCAATGATATAATGACGGTGAGCTGTATGAGCCGTCCCAAATCAGTAGACCGTATTGTGACTTCTCCGTATCCTTCGTTTCCGACAGATTTGCAATCGCAAATCATGGTGCTGCTCAGTTTGGCAGACGGATTCAGTGTGATGAAGGAAACGGTATTCGAGGGCCGGTTCAAACATGTGGATGAACTGAATGTGATGGGGGCTGATATTTCAGTCGATCTAAACGCAGCATTTATCCGTGGTGTTCCCCGTCTGTACGGGGCTACAGTAGAAGCAACCGATCTTCGTGCAGGTGCAGCCCTGGTCATTGCTGGTCTGGCTGCTCAAGGCAAAACGGTTGTGGAGCAAGTGCATCATATTGACCGGGGCTACGATCAGATCGAGAAGTTATTCCAAAGTCTTGGAGCATCGGTTGAGCGACAGTCGCCCGTTTCGAAACAGTTGGATTTTGCCAATTAACGTCCTTGGCGTCCCCTTCTTGAAAGGAGGGGACCTGAGGCTTTGTGGAGCGCTACTTATGCCTAAAAGTCAAATTCCGGTTCTGAAGAAGAATCGGCCAAAAGGAAACACAAGCCGCAAAATTGTAATTATTCTCTTATTATTATTTATTGTTTTGCTGGCTGTATTATTCTTTCGTTCTTCCATGAGTCGGATTTCGGCAATTGAAATTACGGGTAATGTATATACAGCAACTTCAGAACTGCTGGAGAAAAGCGGGCTGAAAGAAGGCGAACAATTTTTTGGGACAAGTACTGCCGAGGTTATTGAGCGTCTCAAGACCATCAAGGCGATTTCCACCGTTACCGTGGACAAGCAATTTCCGGGGATTATCCATATCAAGGTTCAGGAATATGCCACGGTTGCTTATGAGCTTGGTTCTGACGGTACGCTAAAAGCGATATTAGCCAGTGGGACAAGCTTGACGGTTCCGGCAACAATTGGTGTTGCTGTGGAGAAGCCCATATTGACCCAATGGAAGGATGATGATCCACTCAAAGCCAAACTGAGCCAGGCACTGGCTAAAATTCCGAATGAATTGACGACGGATATTTCGGAAATTATTCCGAATCCAACGCCTTCATTTCCGGATCAGATTCGGATGTATACCAAATCGCAGTTTGAAGTGATTACAACCGTCTCTCTTTTATCGGATAAAGTGGAGTATCTGAATCAGGTGATTGAGACCGAACGGCCTGGGAAAATCACCATGCTTGAGGCAGATACCTATGTCCCTTTCATCCCGGATGACCCGGAAGATGATGCTGAACCAGGAGCAAGCCCCTGATCTTTGCCATGATGAGGCTGGACTGAATATGAAAGCCTAGGCAGGTCGGGGTTTGACCCCGTCAGAGCAATGAAACTTGTTCTTTCTGAGATGAAGAAAAAATGATACACTTGAACTTATGGCACATGAGTTGCCTCCTTCTTTTTTCTTCAATGTTTTATGTCTGGCAACCAGATTTTGACACCCAAAAACATTGTAGAAAAAAGAGGGAAAGCCTGAAGTGTGTTGAATATGTTTTAAGAGTGTTTAAATTCGAACGTAATTTACTATTGGAGTCAGGAGGTGCCACAGACTTGAGCAACAATGACATCATTGTTAGTTTGGACATCGGTACATCCAAAATTCGCGCTATTATTGGGGAAATGAATAATGGAACCTTTAATATTATAGGAGTTGGATCTGCCGACTCGGAGGGAATTCGCAAAGGTGTAATCGTAGATATCGATCAGACGGTGCAGTCGATTCGCAACGCAGTGGATCATGCAGAACGTATGGTAGGTATTCAAATATCCGAAGTGTATGTTGGAATCTCGGGAAATCATATCGGACTGATGAGCAGTCACGGCGTCGTGGCTGTGTCTAATGAGGATCGTGAAATCGGAGAAGAAGACATGGAACGGGTGTTGAAAGCAGCCGAAGTCATTGCAGTTCCGCCGGAACGGGAAATTATTGATGTTGTCGCCAAGCAATATGTTGTGGATGGCTTGGAGGGCATACAGGACCCCCGTGGTATGATTGGTGTTCGTCTGGAAGTTGAAGCAACGATCATTACGGGTGCAAAAACCGCGATACATAATCTTTTGCGCTGCGTGGAAAAAGCGGGTCTGAAAGTAAGCGATCTGGTTCTCATGTCGCTTGGAGCGGGTCAACTGGCTTTGTCCAAAGATGAAAAAACGATGGGTTCAGTGCTTGTTGATATTGGAGCAGGTGCAACAACCATCGCCATTTTTGAAGAAGACAGTCTTGTTGCAACATCAACGTTGCCTATAGGTGGGGAATTCGTAACAAATGATATCGCCTATGGCTTACGCACGTTAACGGATCAGGCGGAGAAGGTGAAACTGAAATATGGCTGCGCCTGGTTGGATGATGCTGCTGCGGATGTGATGTTTAAAGTCACCCGAATTGGCAGTAATGTAGACAAGGAGTTTTCACAGGAGGATCTGGCGGCTATTATTGAACCTAGGGTTCAGGAAATATTCCAGATGATATCCCAAGAAGTGAAGCGTCTTGGTTACAACGAGCTTCCTGGAGGTTATATACTAACGGGAGGTACGGTCTCTATGCCGGGGGTTCTGCAGGTCGCTCAGCATGAGCTTGCTGCTTCGGTACGAGTTGCAGTTCCGGATTATATTGGTGTGCGTGACCCTGGTTTTACAAGCGGAGTCGGCATATTGCACAGTGTAATTCGCAGTTTGCGCATTCGTCCCTCGATCAATAACGGCGGTGGAAATAACAATAATAATAATAACAACAAGAAACCGACCAACCGTCCGAAGCCAAATGCGGCACAGGAATCGGAGCAAAAACCCGGTCTGTTCGAACGGCTGAAGAATATGTTCAGTGAATTTATATAACAGGTTGGATCCATTTCATACATTTCTTGAAGCCGTCTGAATGCGCCGGTACTAAAATAAACGCTTTCGTTCGTCGATATATGAAATTGATTCGGTTCAAATCAAAAATTGGACGGGCCATCCATGCACATTGAGGGGGAGATGGAATAATATGTTGGAATTTGATTTCGAGATGGAGAGCTTGGCTCAAATTAAAGTCATCGGTGTAGGCGGCGGCGGAAGCAATGCAGTCAACCGTATGATTGAAAATGGTGTACAAGGTGTTGAATTTATTACGGTGAATACGGATGCTCAGGCGTTACACCTGGCGAAATCCGAGCATAAATTGCAAATCGGTGATAAATTGACTCGTGGTCTTGGTGCTGGCGCCAACCCGGATGTAGGTAAAAAAGCAGCGGAAGAGTCCCGCGATCTGATCATGAACACGTTGAAAGGTGCAGACATGGTATTTGTTACAGCCGGTATGGGCGGCGGTACAGGTACAGGTGCGGCTCCGGTTATTGCCGAAATCGCTAAAGAGTGTGGTGCACTTACAGTTGGTGTTGTAACTCGTCCATTTACATTTGAAGGACGCAAGCGTTCCAGCCATGCAGAGCAAGGTATTGAAGCTCTCAAGGAAAAAGTCGACACACTGATCGTGATTCCTAATGATCGTTTGCTCGAAATCGTAGACAAAAAGACTCCTATGCTTGAAGCATTCCGTCAAGCGGATAACGTACTTCGTCAAGCTGTACAAGGTATCTCTGATTTGATCGCTGTACCGGGTCTAATCAACCTTGACTTTGCTGACGTCAAAACGATTATGCACGAACGTGGTTCAGCCCTTATGGGGATTGGTGAATCAACCGGTGAGAATCGTGCCGCAGAAGCAGCACGGAAAGCCATTATGAGTCCTTTGCTGGAAACTTCTATTGAAGGTGCTCGCGGAGTAATCATGAATATTACGGGTGGCGTTAATCTGTCCCTGTATGAAGTGAACGAAGCGGCAGAGATCGTAACTTCTGCTTCCGACCCGGAAGTGAATATGATCTTTGGTGCCATCATTGACGAAGACCTGAAAGAGGAGATTAAGGTTACAGTTATCGCAACTGGTTTTGAAGATAAACCTGCTCCACCACCACCAGGACGTAAGCCAGCTCCAGCAACAGCGGAGACGACAGATACGCGTTCGCCGAACCTGCGTCCTTTCGGAAATCAGCCGAGCAATGATCAGCTGGACATTCCGACATTTTTACGCAATCGTTCACGCAATAATAACAACGATTAATACGCAAATCAATTTATTGGAAACCCGGTACTCCTTATGGAGCGACCGGGTTTTTTCTGTTTATTTAGATATCATAGCATACAGTAATGAACAAATTCTGAACAAAGGGCCTGAGCAATTCCGACAAAAAAAGTTGGAACCACACCCCCATGATTAGACAGACTTTGAACAGGGGGCTCCGTATACTTGTGAATATGCTCATGAATATCAGGATATCGGGTACCGGTATTTCGATATGTTGCGCGCAGGCAGGTGAAGACTTTGGTTGTTTATGTGGATCTGATTTTTTTGACAAACCTGTGTATTGACGGTGCACTCATCGGAATGACCGCCTGGATGCGCAAGACAAAGCTGGTTTGGTGGCGATGGTTGCTGTCAGCCATTGTGGGTGCATTATACGTGGTCATGATGTTTGTACCGGAGTTTGATTTTATGTTCACCTTTCTGATCAAGTTCGGGTTCTCGCTGGTCATGCTTACGATTGCTTTTGGTTTTAAAGGTCTGCAGGCTTTTGCGAGGACGCTCGGTACCTTCTATGTGATTAATTTTGTCGCTGCCGGAGGTATTCTGGGTGTGCATTACATGCTTCAGAGCTCCGGTGAGTTGTTTAACGGCATTTGGTTCACGGCTTCTGGCGGTATGTCATTTGATCTGAAAATTGCTTTCTGGTTCACGTTTATCGTATTTTTTGCTGTCCTGTTTTTATTCAAAGCTGTGCAGAGCTCCAAACGGAAAACGGATCGCATGACGACCTATTTGGGTAAAGTTGAGGTCTGCATCGATGAGGTAGTCATTTCTTGTACAGGCCTTCTGGATACGGGCAATCAACTTACAGATCCCTTATCGCGCATGCCGGTCATGGTGATGGAGGTTTCGTTATGGCAAGACATGTTACCCGCTTCATGGAAGGGTAGACTCAAGGACGAGGCGCCGGACAACCTTATTCTGGAGCTGGATCAGGAAAGTTTTCAGTGGCAGGATCGACTGCGGCTGGTGCCTTATCGGGGCATTAACAAAGGGACTGCGTTTATGCTGGCAATGAAGCCGGACCGGGTGAAGGTGACGATGGAGGAAACATGTTATGAGACGACAAGAGTACTCATTGGGCTGGATGGAGGTGTTTTGTCGTCGGATGGGAAATACCAGGCCGTGATTCATCCTGAACTTGTGCAAGACGCTGCTTCTGCGCAGTCTACGGCTCTCTCTGCGGGAGCAACAGAAAAGCCGCTGAATGTGGTATAGGAGGAACGTACATGCTTGTGAAATGGAAACTGGTGGCGCAGCTGCAATATTACCGTCTGTTATTTTTATTGGGACTCAAGAGTGAAGAGATTTATTACATTGGGGGAAGTGAGGCACTTCCGCCGCCTTTGACAAGGGAAGAAGAAGAATTTTTGCTGCAAAAATTATCTTCGGGAGACTCGGCCATTCGCGCAATGCTCATTGAGCGCAACCTGCGTCTGGTGGTGTACATTGCACGCAAATTTGAAAACACAGGAATCAATATTGAGGATTTGGTCTCCATTGGAGCGATCGGATTGATCAAGGCAGTTAATACATTTGACCCGGAAAAGAAAATCAAACTGGCAACCTATGCTTCACGTTGTATCGAAAATGAAATTTTAATGTACCTGAGACGTAATAGTAAGATCCGAACTGAAGTTTCTTTTGATGAACCGCTCAACATTGATTGGGATGGAAATGAACTATTATTATCCGATGTACTGGGTACTGAAAACGATACAATCTATCGGAATATTGAAGAGCAGGTAGACCGGAAACTTTTGCACAAGGCACTGGAAAAATTAACGGAGCGCGAGCGAATGATTATGGAGCTTCGTTTTGGCTTGACGGATGGGGAAGAAAAGACACAAAAAGATGTAGCCGATCTACTTGGAATCTCCCAATCCTACATCTCTCGACTCGAAAAAAGAATCATTAAAAGACTCCGCAAGGAGTTCAATAAAATGGTCTGAAATACATCGTTGGTCAGAATGGGTATTACTGGCAAGGGTGCCAAGTACGAATAAAAAAGCCTGCCCCGGAGATAATGTACATTAATGTTTCTCCTTGGGAGGTAAATCACGATGACCCGAAACAAAGTCGAGATTTGTGGCGTGGACACCGCAAAATTGCCTGTCCTCACCAACACTGAAATGCGGGAATTGTTTCATTCCCTTCAGCAACACCATGATCGCTCAGCAAGAGAGAAATTAGTGAATGGCAACCTGCGTCTGGTACTCAGTGTCATTCAGCGTTTTAACAATCGGGGGGAGTTTGTCGATGATCTGTTCCAGGTTGGTTGCATCGGCCTGATGAAAGCCATTGATAATTTTGATTTATCCCAGAATGTCAAATTTTCAACCTACGCGGTGCCGATGATTATCGGTGAAATCCGTCGATACCTGCGTGATAATAACCCAATTCGGGTATCTCGCTCCTTGAGGGACATTGCTTACAAAGCACTTCAGGTCCGTGACAGCCTGACGAATAAAAATTCCCGGGAACCGACGATATTCGAAATTGCGGAAGTACTGAATGTGCCGAAGGAAGATGTTGTTTTTGCATTGGACGCCATTCAGGACCCGGTCTCGCTTTTCGAACCGATTTATCATGATGGTGGAGATCCGATCTATGTTATGGATCAGATCAGCGATGACAGAAACAAAGATGTGTCATGGATCGAGGAAATTGCACTTCGTGAAGCGATGCATCGTCTTGGTCAGCGGGAAAAAATGATTCTGTCGATGCGGTTTTTCGAAGGGAAAACCCAGATGGAAGTGGCTGATGAAATTGGCATTTCCCAGGCTCAGGTATCACGTCTGGAGAAATCAGCGATACAGCAGATGCAAAAACATGTAAAGTCATAACACGATGTAAAGGCAGAAGGACGATCAATCGGGGCAGTGTATACCGTTGGTCGTCTTTTTGTTTTGGACCGTTTCCACATTCGATGAAAAACAGGACATTTTTCGCCCCTGAAACATATATTGTATAGAAGCGTGAAGAACGGGCAGAAGAGGAATAACAGGGGGCGGGAATGAATGAAAGTAAATACGAGCGAAGTAGCGGCACGAGGCATGAAAATATCGGACTTTCAGACAAAGGATGTCATTAACATTACGGATGGTAAACGCCTCGGTCAGATCAGTGATTTGGAGCTGGATCTGAAGCAGGGACGAATTGAAGCGATTGTTGTGCCAGGGTACAGCCGTTTTATGGGTCTTTTTGGCGGGGGAACGGATCTGGTGATTCCCTGGAGAAACATTGTGAAGATTGGTTCAGATGTGATACTGGTGAAGATGGATGAGGTGAAGGAAAATACGTATGACGAGCGTGATCGCGAAGCGCGCCTGTATGATGAACAGCAGCATAACCGCACAGAGCGAGTGGAACGCATTGAACGGTCGGAACGTAATCAGCGTCGAACGATATAAATGAGACAGAATGTGGCTCATTTGGTACACTGGAAGTGGTGAGGTGAGATAATGGAACCCTTTGTATTGGATAAGGAATTACTTGAACGGACCAAGAACCCAAATTCAGATTTCGGTCCTGATCCGTTATTATTATATGTTGAGCCCTGGACACAGCAATTTGAACAGTTGTCAGTCGGGTTTACGACGAGGCATGGTGGAGTTGGAAAAGTTCCGTATGCTACGCTCAATTGTGCTTATCATGTGGGGGATGACCCTGAAGTTGTACTTAACAACCGCAGGCTTGTAACCGAGAAGCTTGGTTTTGCAGCAGAAGCATGGACCTGTGGAGAGCAGGTGCATGGCAAACATGTAGCTGTAATTACCGCTGAAGATCGGAGCAGAGGATTACTTGATCGTCAATCTGCGTTGCAGGATACGGATGGATTGGTCACGAATGTGCCTGGTGTGCTGTTGACTTCTTTCTACGCAGACTGTGTTCCGCTTTATTTCTATGACCCTGTGCAGCAGGCGGTAGGTCTTGCTCATGCCGGCTGGAAAGGTACAGTCGCGGGTATCGCTGTATCCATGGTGGAGACGATGGAACGGGAGTATGGCAGCCGTAGGCAGGACATTCGAGCTGCAATCGGTCCGTCGATTGGGGATTGCTGTTATGAAGTGGATGAGGCGGTCATGCAGCATGTACGGGTTTGGTTTGATGATTTCCCGGTTAATGATGAATACAAGGATTCTGCTTCTAAACAAGCATATCGAGCCGTGAATAACGGTAAAACGATGTTAAACTTGAAAGAATGTAATCGACACATTATGATGAAAGCAGGAATAATGCCGGATCATATCGAATGTACAACATGGTGTACAAGTTGTCATCCCGAACTATTTTTCTCCTATCGGAAGGAAAGTAGTGTTACAGGGCGGATGGCGAGCTGGATTGGGCTGGAAGAGAGGTGACCCTCTGTGTCATTGGAGGAGCGTATACAACAGGTAAATCAGAAGATCGAGGATGCATGTCGGCGCAGTAACCGTCATCGTGATGATGTGAATGTGATTGCGGTCACGAAATATGTCTCACTTGAAACAACGGGATCGGTGCTGGATCATGGTCTTGAGCATATTGGAGAAAACCGGTGGCAGGATGCACAGGCCAAATGGGAAGCTTTTGGTCAGCAGGGTACCTGGCACTTTATCGGTCATTTGCAGACAAACAAGGTGAAAGACGTGATTGGCAAGTTTCGTTATATCCATTCACTGGATCGTTTGTCATTGGCGAAGGAGTTGGATAAAAAAGCAGCTTCACTTGGCATCCAAGTGGAAACGTTTTTGCAGGTGAATATTTCAGGTGAAGAGAGCAAGTATGGCTTACAGCCTGAACAGGCAAGTTCTTTTTTGCGTGATATTCGTTCGTTCAACAATCTCAAGGTCGTTGGCCTGATGACCATGGCACCTCATGAGGAAGATCCGGAGCTGACGCGTCCCGTATTTCGTGGATTGCGTGAGCTGAGAGATCAACTGAATGGACAAGCCCTTACAGCAGAGCCATTAACTGAGCTGTCGATGGGAATGTCCAATGATTTTGAAGTGGCCATTGAAGAAGGGGCAACCTGGGTACGGCTAGGATCGATTCTCGTAGGAAAAGAGGGGGGTTCACGATGGGCGTAATGAATAAATTTATGAATTTCCTCGGACTTCAGGAAGAGGAAGAGATTGTGGAACGTGAGCGAATGGCTGCGCAGGAGGAAAATGATGCTGAACATCAGGAAGCTGAAACCTCCAGTCTCGATAAACGTAGAAACCAAAGGGGGAATAATGTGGTGAGCATTCATTCCCAGAAAAATGTTAAAGTTGTCCTGTATGAACCGCGTTCTTATGACGAGGCTCAGGAAATTGCCGACCATCTGCGTTCGCATCGTACCGTTGTGGTGAACTTGCAACGAATTCGCCAGGACCAAGCGCTGCGCGTTATTGATTTTTTGAGTGGCACGGTATATGCATTGGGTGGCGGTATTTCCAAAATCGGCGGAAACATTTTTCTCTGTACGCCAGATACGGTTGAAATTCAGGGATCAATTACGGAAATACTGGCTGACAGCGAGCAAGATTATAACAGAATGAGGTGAGCCACTTTTGTATCAGATTGAAAGCGTGTTGTACACGTTATACCAGATTTACTTTTACATGGTCATTGTCTACATATTGATGTCTTGGCTTCCCAATGCGCGGGAAAGCTTCATCGGTGAATGGCTGGGCAAATTAGTGGAACCATATTTAAGACCGTTTCGCCGATTTATACCGCCTTTGTTCGGTGTGCTGGATATTTCCCCGATTGTGGCGCTGATCGTTCTGCAGCTTGCGCTTAATGGGCTGATTTCCATACTCCGGTATTTTGCATATTAGAGGTTGTTCAAAAAGTCCGCTTTTGATTACGAAGGATGCCTAGTGGCATCGTCAGCATCGAATATGGAATTCAGCCGAAATAAGCGGGAGGCTTACGAAGTATGTTTTCTTCGGAAACATTGTAGTTGCTCACGTAGTTTTTTCTACGCTCCGCTACTCCATTTCTAGCTTTATCCCATCTTCTCGGTACTGAAAACCGGTCTTTTTGAACACGGACAATTAGGGTAGGGTGACATAGATGAGCGGTGAAATTTACGAACATTTTAGCCATGATGAGCGAGATTTTGTAGACAAGGCTTCGGATTGGGTTGAGCAGGCAGGTAAGTATCATGACATGAAGCTAACTGACTTTCTTGATCCAAGACAGGTTTTTATCTTAGAGACTCTTGCCAATCGCCGTAACGACGTTCAGATTCGTCTGGATGGTGGTTACGAGGCTGCTGAACGCAAGCGTGCGCTGGTTGCACCTGATTATATGTATCTGGATGATGAGGATATGGGAATGCAGGTGCTCAGTATCACGTCTGATGATCAGAAAATCTCGGAGCTGGAGCATGGGGACTATATGGGTTCCCTGCTCGGGCTTGGGATGAAACGTGGAAAGATCGGAGATATCCAAGTGCTGGAGGACGGTTGCCATACAGTGGTGGCGGCGGAAACCGGCGCTTTTTTATCGCTTCAACTGAATCAGGTGCATCGGTTACATGTGTTCACAGAGTTACTTCCTTTGGATCAGATGCGATGGTCAGAGAGTAAACTGGAGACGATGGACATTACGGTCGCTTCTCTTCGTTTGGATGGAATCTGCGCAGATGTGTATCGGCTTAGTCGCAGTAAAGTGCTGGTGCCGATCAAAGCTGGTCGCTGCCGTGTGAACTGGAAGGTTGAGGAAGATCCCTCCAAATCGCTAAAAGCGGGTGATGTCGTATCCATTCAGGGATTTGGCCGTTTCAAGGTTATGGAACAGGATGGGATGACCAAAAAAGGGCGCTGCCGAGTGAAAATCGGTAAATTTGCCTGAGTCTGTTGCAGGAAAATCCGCTTTCTTGTCGAAATGTTTATCATAAAGGTGTAGAAAATACGCGGTGTATCCGATAAACATTAAGTCAATGCTTTACATGAACGTTGGAGGATGCAATTCTGATCCTGCATTCCGTATACGTTGCCAAGGTTAGGCATCAACGATACGGCCCCTTGGGTGGTACCCATATGCTGCAAACCTTCTCTGGACGGGAAGGAACTTTAACAGGAGGTGGACAGCATGCCATTAACGCCGCTGGACATACACAACAAGGAATTTTCCCGACGTTTGCGCGGGTATGACGAGGATGAAGTCAATGAATTCCTGGATCAAGTCATCAAAGATTACGAAGGCGTCATTCGCGAGAACAAAGAGCTGAGCAATCAGTTGCTGTCCGTTCAGGAAAAGCTGGATCATTTTTCTACAATTGAAGAGACGCTTAGCAAAACGATCATCATTGCGCAGGAAGCTGCTGATGATGTGAAGGGTAATGCGAAGAAAGAAGCGCAGTTGATCGTGAAGGAAGCAGAGAAAAATGCAGACCGGATCGTGAACGAATCATTGGGAAAATCGCGTAAAATTGCTTTGGAAGTGGAAGAACTGAAAAAGCAGGCCTCGATTTATCGTGCCCGTTTCCGCACGCTTGTTGAAGCGCAGCTTGAACTGTTGACTCAGGATGGTTGGGAAGTGCTGGAGAGCCGGGAGCAGGAAGTGCGTGACCGTGAGCGGGAGATGAAAGAAATTTATTAGTCTGTCGCCTGGTTGACTTTTGTCTGCAAAGAGGCTATAACTATATTCATAATGAATAGTGATTCCATGACGGGTTCAGTACGTTATGATCTCATCCCTCAGAGAGTTGGTGGTTGGTGCAAACCAATGGATGAGTTATAGCCGAATATCTCCCCGGAGAAGTGACGCTGAAGCGGTGATCTTGATTGCCGTGTGTAAGCCGAACCGTAAGCCGTACGTTATAACGGCACCCTGCGGTAGTATAGCGGGGCATAAGCGCTGTTGATGACAGAGCATACCCAGGCTTGCCTGGATGTGGTTTGTGATGAACAGAATTAGGGTGGTAACGCGAGTATAGCCTCGTCCCTTTCCAGGGATGGGGCTTTTTTGTGTCCAAAAAAGGCGAACGTCCATGAGGCCCGGAGGGACCTCAAGGAGAGAGCCGCCCGCCGGGGGAGCGAAGCACCCGGCAATACCCGCCTCGCGGTAAGGCCATGCGGGGTTCACGCAGGGAACAGCCGCAAAATGGCCGCCACTACGCACATAAACCCTCGCACATAAGCGCCACCGATCCCCCACTGACAACCCATCCCGGGTGTCCAGAGGGCGGAGCGCCTATGGGGTCCCCCTTGGCAAGGGGGATTGAAACGCTTTTTGTGGACGGTCCAGAATCCAACCAAAGAAAGGAAAGATAATCATCATGCAACGAGTTGACGTCAAAGAGAAGGCACGCGCCAGAGAATTACGCGTGTTAGATAAATGGAAAACGGAGAATACATTCAAAAGATCCATCGAAAACCGGGAGGGCAAGCCAAACTTCGTATTTTATGAAGGGCCGCCTACAGCAAACGGTAAACCGCATATCGGTCACGTACTGGGACGGGTAATCAAGGATTTCGTTGGACGGTATAACACGATGAAGGGTTACCGTGTCGTTCGTAAAGCAGGTTGGGATACACATGGTCTGCCTGTAGAACTGGGTGTACAGAAGAAGCTCGGTATCTCCCACAAGTGGGAAATCGAAGATTACGGCGTGGAGAAATTCATTAACGAATGTAAAGCGAGCGTATTCGAATACGAGCAACAATGGCGTGATCTGACAGAAGGCATCGGATATTGGACGGATATGAATAACCCGTATATCACCCTTGATAACAACTACATCGAGAGTGTATGGAACATCCTGGCGACGATCCACGAGAAAGGCCTATTGTATCGTGGTCACCGTGTGAGCCCGTATTGTCCTTCTTGTCAGACAACACTGAGTTCCCATGAAGTTGCACAAGGGTACAAAGACGTCAAAGACCTGAGCGCTACAGCGAAATTCAAACTGAATGACAGCGGAGAATTTGTACTGGCTTGGACGACAACACCTTGGACATTGCCTTCGCACGTTGCACTTGCCGTGAATCCGGATATGGATTACTCTCGTGTTCGTCAAGGTGATGAAGTGTACATCATGGCAACCAATCTGGTTGAGAAAGTGATGAAAGATGCCAAGGGTGAGTATGAGATCGTTGGTGCACTGAAAGGTGCCGATCTGGTTGGCAAAACGTATGATCCTCCGTTCAACTACGTACAGGCTGAGAAAGCCAACATCATCTTGGGTGCAGGCTTTGTAACGGATGCAAGTGGTACGGGTATCGTACACATGGCTCCTGCCCATGGTGAAGATGACTACCGTGTATGCCGTGAGAATGGGATCAGCTTTGTGAACATGGTGGACCTGGAAGGCAAATTTGTCGCTGAGGTTACTGACTTTGCCGGACGTTTCGTGAAGGATTGTGATATTGATATCGTGAGATATCTGTCTGAGCATGGACGTTTGTTCAGCAAAGAAAAATATGAGCACAGCTATCCATTCTGCTGGCGTTGTGATACACCACTTCTGTACTATGCGATGGACAGCTGGTTTATCCAAACGACAGCGATCAAGGACCAACTGATTGCCAACAACAGTGAAGTGGATTGGTTCCCAAGTCATGTTCGTGAAGGTCGCTTCGGTAAGTTCCTTGAAGATCTTGTCGATTGGAACATCAGCCGTGACCGTTATTGGGGAACACCGCTGAACATCTGGGTGTGCGAGGAGACTGGCGAACAATTTGCTCCACACAGCATTGCAGAATTGCGTGCTCGTGCGGTAGGTGATGTGCCTGAGAATCTTGAATTGCATAAACCATATGTGGATGACGTTAAAGTCATGAGCTCTTGTGGCAAATATGAAATGAAACGTACACCGGAAGTGATTGATGTCTGGTTCGATAGCGGCTCCATGCCGTTTGCCCAGCAGCATTATCCATTTGAAAATAAAGAAGTATTCGAACAGCAGTATCCTGCGGATATGATCTGTGAAGGGATTGACCAGACACGTGGCTGGTTCTACAGCTTGCTGGCGGTTTCCACCCTTTTGACAGGCAAAGCGCCTTACAAAGCAGTTATGGCTACAGGACACGTTCTCGATGAGAACGGACAGAAAATGTCCAAATCCAAAGGTAACGTTATCGATCCTTGGGAAGTGATCGAAGAATACGGTACAGATGCATTCCGCTGGGCTTTGTTGTCTGACAGTGCACCGTGGAATAGCAAACGTTTCTCCAAAGGTATCGTAGGGGAAGCCAAATCCAAAATGGTGGATACGCTGGTCAACACCCATGCATTCCTGACGCTTTATGCTACCATTGATGGATTTGATCCACAGGAGCACCCGTTCCAACTGTCCGCACACAAGCTGGACCGCTGGATTCTGTCGAGACTGAACAGCCTGATCCTGGTTGTAGAAAAAGCGTTGCTGGTTAACGACTATCTGAACTCTTCCAAAGCGATTGAAGCATTTGTTGATGAGTTGAGTAACTGGTATATCCGTCGTTCCCGTGACCGTTTCTGGGGAAGTGGCCTGACAGACGATAAACTGGACGCTTACCGTACATTGACCGAAGTACTGGTGACTACTGCGAAGTTGGTTGCTCCGTTCACACCGATGCTGGCAGAAGACATCTATCTGAACCTTGCAACAGGTGAGAGTGTGCACATGGAAGACTATCCAGTAGCTAATGAAGCACTGATTGATGCAGGACTGGAACAGGATATGGAGACGGCTCGCCGCGTGGTTGAACTTGCCCGTAACGTTCGTAACGAAACAGGCATCAAGACACGTCAGCCGCTGTCCGAATTGATCGTTTCCCTGGATAAAGGCTTTGACCTGGCAAGTTATGAAGAGATCATCAAAGAAGAGATCAATGTAAAAGGAATCCGTACGGAGCATAATGACGCAGAATTCGTTGACTTTACATTGAAGCTGAACCTGAAAGTTGCAGGTAAAAAATACGGTAAAAACGTAGGATTCCTGCAAAACTTCTTCAAGGGAATGTCAGCTGATGAGACGCGTAAAGTGGTTTCGGAGGGTGTGCTGAACATCGTTTCTCCGGAAGGTGAAGAGCTACAAGTGACGAGCGAAGAATTATTGGTTGATAAACAGGCCAAATCAGGTTTTGCTTCAGCATCAGGTTACGGTCTGACGGTTGCACTCAATACCGAAATCACGCCAGCATTGGAACAGGAAGGCTGGGTCCGTGAAGTGGTTCGTGCTGTGCAGGATACCCGGAAACGACTGGACCTGCCAATTGAGAAAAGAGTACGTTTGACACTGGATGTGGATGCATCCCTTCAGGAAGCTATTCAGGCGTTTGATGATGTATTGCGTGAAAATGTTCTCGTAACCGAAGTGACATTTGGTTCGAATGAGTCGATGGAACGCGTTGAAGCCGGAGGCAAATCGATCGGTATTTACATCGAAGCGTAATTCGGAGCATGTCCCATTCAATTAGGACAGAATATAGCGTATAAACAAACGAGCCGCAGAGGCAGGGACATATTCCCTGGTTCTGGGCTCGTTTGTTTTTTAAGCAATAAGGCAATGATTCTATAGTGCAGTCAATCTATATTGATCAAAGGAACTGACCAAAACATGAGCGAACATGACAAGCAAACCGCATCCACTTCACAACAATCAACATCAGATAATCTGAATTCGCATGACAAAATTGAAGAGTTACATACCCTGACGAACCGTCTGGCGAATGAACTGGAACGTTCACGAATAGCGCAATACACAGAATTGCTGAACAGGCCATGGAAATTGATTGGACTTAACCTGTTGTCTGGAGCCGCACGGGGTGTGGGGATTGCGATTGGGTTTACCTTTTTCGCAGCAACGATCATCTACGTGTTACAGGTACTTGGGGCGCTTAATCTTCCTATTGTTGGAGACTACATCGCTGATATTGTGCGCATTGTGCAGCGTCAGCTTGATATGAACACCTACTAAGCGATTAAGCGAAAAAGTAGATGCAAATGATACCAAATTGCAATTAATACGTGTCATCCGTCTCCATATCCGGTTCTAACAGACCATCGCCTTCACGGTTCTCCAGGTACTGGCGATATTGCCGATTGCGCACGATGGAGACGTCATGACCGTAGATATCCGTGGCAACAAAGCTTTCGTACGCTTCAACGCAACCTTCCACTTCATCGGTGGCTTCAATCGCCATAACGTCATAGCTGTCGATATCGCGTCCTTCAGCCATGGCTGGTGAGTTCGATGTGCCCCAGCTTTCAACAATCTGCCACGTGTCTTCACCATCGAAGCCATTTTGATCATCACGCTCGTCCAGACTGGTTCGACCAAATGCCGGGGCAAGGAATTCTTCCTCTACAGGACGGTTTTCGGAGACAACGGTTTCCGGTTGATGTTTTTTGCAGTATTTGGTGTAGGGTACGGCTTCCATGCGTTCATAAGGGATGGGTTGCTGGCAGACCGCACATGTACCGTAATGTCCTTCTTCGATGGAGTGCAGTGCAGAATCGATTCGTTCCAATTGGAATTCATCATGTTCCAGCAGGGAAATATCTTTCTCGCGTTCATACACCTCCGTAGCTATGTCGCCAGGATGATTATCAATCGGTGATAATTCACCTGTCTGTAGTTTGAGGGAGTCACCAAGGCCATAATGTTCGTTCTCCGACAGTCTATGTTCAATATCTCGCTTATCGGTTATCAGTTGGGAACGTAAAAATTGTAGTTGTTCGTTAGTAAAGTGTGACATGATTTTCCCCTTTCTGCTTTCATGCTGGAATCCGGATTTTGACTCTATTGTAGGATGTGCTATTGAGGGCAAGATTACAGAAGGGAAATGTTATCGTTTTTGCCATAAGCATTGCGATGTAGCGCGTCGTGGACGATTTCCAAACAGCTGTGCTACAATAAACAAGTCTGGCGTAAGCCTGGTATCGTTTGGAAAAGACAAGAACGGAGTGACAAACAAACGTGGTGTATTATATCCTCGCTTTTATCGTATTTTTATTGGATCAGGGAACCAAGTATCTGATTGCAACCCGGATGGAACTCAGAGAAGAGATTCCGGTCATCGGCAATTTCTTTGTCATCACATCACATCGTAACTCAGGAGCAGCTTTTGGCATTCTGCAAGACCAGCGTTGGTTCTTTATTGTGGTTACGTTGATTGTGGTCGTTGCCTTGATTTGGTATTTGCAAAAGGTAAAAGATACCCCGCACAAATTGCTGCCTGTGGCGCTTAGTTTGGTGCTTGGTGGAGCAATTGGCAACTTCCTTGACCGGGCATTGACCGGAGAAGTTGTAGATTTTGTACAACTTAATTTTGGAAGTTATACGTTTCCCATTTTTAACATCGCCGATTCGGCAATCTGCATCGGTGTAGGGTTGATCATAGTGGAGACATTGCTTGAAGGACGGCGCGAAAAAGCAGCCGCGAAGATTGAAGGGAATGAACATCATGAGTAATCCGAATAAGGAACAGATTAACGACGAAGAACTAATGAATGGCAATGAACGTATGGAATGGACCGTTGCCGCTGAACATAAAAAAGAACGAATTGACAAATATATTACGGAAGCTGTGGATAACGTATCTCGCTCCCAAGTTCAATTGTGGATCGGAGACGGAATGGTTACGGTAAATGGTGCTGTAGTCAAAGCCAATGCCAAGTTATCCGAAGGGGATCTGATTGAACTACAGATTCCTGAACCGGCTGCCGTTGAGATCATTGCCGAAGATATTCCGCTGGAAGTGGTATATGAAGACAGCGACCTGATCGTGATTAACAAACAGCGTGGTCTTGTGGTGCATCCAGCACCAGGACATACGTCTGGCACACTCGTCAATGCACTCATGCACCACTGCAAAGACCTTTCGGGTATCAATGGAGAGTTGCGCCCGGGTATTGTGCATCGTATCGATAAGGATACCTCAGGCTTGATCATGGCTGCCAAGAACGATCGTGCCCATGCATCACTGGCTGCTCAGTTGAAGGACCATACGGTGAACCGACGGTATATTGCGCTCGTTCATGGTCATCTTAATCATGATCAAGGGACCGTTGATGCACCGATTGGACGAGATACCAATGACCGCAAAATGTATACAGTCACGGAACGCAACAGTAAACATGCCGTTACGCATTTTACCGTTTCAGAGCGCATTAATGACTATACTTTGCTGGATTTGAAACTGGAGACAGGACGTACCCACCAGATCCGGGTTCACATGAAATTTATCGGCCACCCGCTTGTAGGAGATCCAACTTATGGACGGAATAAAGGCATCAAAATGCAAGGACAGGCTCTTCATGCGGCCATTCTTGGATTCGTGCATCCAACAACGGGAGAATACCTTGAATTTTCAGCTCCGATTCCGCAGGATATGGAAGACGTGCTTGCTTCGCTACGCAGTCGTTAACAGCTCCAAGAAAGTACAAATGTTCGGATACTTTGTCCATGGCTTTGATCACGCAAATGCTTCATATTAAAGTGTAGAAATTTGCGTCAAATGAGGAGATGAACAACGTTATGAGTATCGATAAATATCAAGAAACTTACATTCAGACTAATTTTGCCGACCGTATCGGTGGCTCCAACTATGGTAAAGACACGAACATTTATAAATTCGAGAAAATCAAACGTGCCAAAGCTTCGGCCAAAAAAGATTTTCCCGATGTGGAACTGATTGACCTTGGTGTAGGTGAACCGGACGAAATGGCTGATGCAGGCATTGTAGCTGCACTTGCAGAAGAAGCTTCCAGACCTGAGAACCGTGGTTATGCCGACAATGGTATTCCTGAATTTAAAGCTGCTGCTGCTTCCTACCTGAAAAACGTATTCAACGTAGAAGGTATCGATGCAGATACTGAAATCGTGCACTCCATTGGTTCCAAACCGGCTTTGGCGATGATGCCTTCATGCTTCATCAATCCGGGTGATGTGACGATCATGACCGTTCCAGGTTACCCGGTTATGGGTACACATACGAAGTATCTGGGTGGAGAAGTGTTCAACATCCAATTGACGAAAGAGAACAACTTCTTGCCTGATCTGACGGCTATCCCGGAAGACATCGCAAAACGTGCGAAGTTGCTCTACCTGAACTATCCGAACAACCCAACAGGCGCAAGCGCGACGGTGGAGTTCTTCACTGAAGTTGTGGAATGGGCTAAGAAATACAATGTTGTGGTTGTACATGATGCTCCATATGCAGCATTGACGTATGATGGCAAAAAACCGTTCAGCTTCCTCTCGGTACCTGGTGCGAAGGATGTCGGCGTAGAGCTGCACTCTCTGTCCAAGTCCTACAACATGACGGGTTGGAGAATCGGATTTGTAGCGGGTAACCCGCTTGTAGTCAAAGCATTCAGTGACGTGAAGGACAACAATGACTCCGGTCAGTTCATCGCGATTCAAAAGGCTGCTGCTTATGGATTGAATCACCCTGAGATTACGGAAAAAATTGCAGAGAAATATTCTCGCCGTCACGACATGCTCGTTGCCGCATTGAACGAACTGGGCTTCCAGGCTGAAAAACCTAAAGGTTCATTCTTCCTGTATGTAGAAGCACCAAAAGGTGTGGTTGGCGGACGTCGCTTCGAATCCGGCGAAGATTTCTCCCAATTCCTGATCCGTGAGAAATTGATCTCATCCGTACCTTGGGATGATGCGGGTAACTTTGTTCGTTTCTCCGTAACCTTTGAAGCGAAGGGTGAAGAGGAAGAGAAACGTGTTATTGCTGAGATCAAACGTCGTCTGAGCGACGTACAATTTGAATTTTAATCGCATCACCCAATAGTTAAATCATGTACTAACGAAGAGACCGGAAACGGTCTCTTTTTTATGCCCATATTAGAATTTTTTCATTTACTCCCTTTACAAAATTATACAAGCAACATATGATTAGATCTTTACGTTATTTGTTATATACAGAAGTTGTTGTTGAAGGGAGTTATTACAATTGTTATCATCACGAACGAGTACGGTGTCGTCACCGGCTACAGGAACAGGCAGTACAGTGTCAGGATTAATCAGATTGTTAAGACCCAAACAGTGGACTAAAAATCTGCTGTTATTTGCTGCGTTACTATTTTCTTTTGAGGAGATTCGGACTGAAACCATTCTTGCGACGTTGCTTGGTTTTATTCTATTTAGCCTTGTTGCAGGCTGTGTTTATATTTTAAATGACTTTGTAGACCGGGACAGGGATCGACAGCATCCGGTGAAAAAGTATCGTCCTATGGCTTCTGGGCAGGTGAATCCGAGTCATGCTTTGATGTTTGGCATTATTCTATTAATCCTTTCCGTAGGAACGGCCTTCATGATGAACCCTCTATTTGGGGTGTTATGTATCGTCTATTTTCTGTTGAATGTATCGTATTCATTTGTACTGAAACATCTCGTTATTCTGGATATGATGACCATTGCAGCCGGCTTTGTACTTCGTGCCATTGCAGGTGGTGTGCTGATCCATGTGCCATTCACGCCGTGGTTTTTGATCTGTACAATGCTGTTGTCGTTATTTCTGGCCATTGGAAAACGCAGAAATGAACTTACGTTGCTTGAGGGAAATATGGGATCACACCGTAAAGTTTTGGATAACTACTCCATTACGTTACTGGATCAATTCAATACGATTGTGACGACAGCTACGATTATCAGTTATTCCCTGTTCACATTCACTTCAGATCGAACCATTCATCTCATGTGGACGATTCCATTGGTCATTTACGGCATGTTCCGTTACCTGTATCTGATCCACATGAAGAACCAGGGAGGTTCGCCCGATCGTGTGCTGTTTGAGGACAAGCCTATATTAATTACGGTTATGTTGTATGTGATAAGTGTTATTACAATCTTTGCAATCTTTGAATAAAGGCGGAGGGGGATCAGGGTGAAAAGCACGAAAGTCGCAATTTTTGATATTGATAAAACGATCATACGCAGTGATTCTATGTTTCAATTTGTGCATTACGGTGTTCGCCGTTACCCATGGCAGGTATGGAGATTACCTGTCATTGCATTACATACCGTGTTATTCAAGGCAGGCTTCATGACGGTTGAACAAGTCAAACGATCCTACTTTCAAGAAATTGAGCGTATGACTGAAAAAGATCTCGAACATTTCTTTGATACCCGCTTGCGTACGTCCATTTTTGCCGAGGCCAGTGTAGAGATGCAACATCGCAAAGAAGCAGGCTATCATGTTTTGCTGGTAACTGCATCTCCGCATGCCTATATGAAATACTTTAATAATTTTCCCTGGGTGGATCATGTAATTGGAACTGAACTTGTCCGTCATGAGAATGGTTACACATGCAGAGTTGATGGCAGCAATTGCAAAGGGGAAGAGAAGGTACGCCGAATTCAGGCTTATCTGAGTGAGAAGAATATGGTCATTGATTATGACCAGTCGTGTTCCTACTCGGACTCCTTATCCGACCTTCCGGTCATGCAGCTTGTAAGTCAACGATACTTTATTAACAAGCGTGTTCCGGACATGGAGGCATTAACGTGGGGGAAATAAAATCGAATCATACCGGTAAATGGTTGATGCTTGTTTCCGCTTTTCTGACAGCAACGGGTCAATTGTTCTGGAAATGGGGACTAACCGAGTGGATCTACCTGGGTGTTGGTTTTCTGTGTTATGGACTTGGAGCGATTTTGATGATTAAAGCTTTTGCTCTGGAAAAACTCTCAGTTGCTTATCCTCTGATGTGTGCCAGCTACGTATTTGCCTTAATCTATGGATATTTTTTGCTTGGGGAAGAAATTACGGTGCAGAAGCTGGCAGCAGTTGTGTTGCTTGGAATCGGGGTGACATTAACCAGTGTTGATCGATAGCTGGATGGTTGCCGTATTAATTGTCATGACGTTGTGTGGTGCACTGGGTGGGGCCGGACTGAAAGCTTATGCATCCAGTCGCAATCGTCTGCATGTACTCATGGGACTTGGATTCTACGGAACGGGTGCGTTGCTGAATATTGTATTGTTGAAGTTTCTTCCATTAACCGTAGTGTTGCCTGCGAACGCATTAACATATGTGTGGACTCTAATCATAGCGCGGCTGGTATTTAAAGAGACCGTGGGCCCTTTACGCTGGATAGGTGTGGCATGTATTATGGGTGGCTTACTATTACTGGTGTTCTAATTTGAACTAATGATTATTTACACGAGCACTACGATGACAGAATAACCTTCCAATCGCTGTTATCCCCAGATTTTTTTTCCTTTTTTCAAAGGGGAAATCCGGTGATAAAGGCGAACGCTCCGCTTTTTCAGGTCTTTTCTGTCCTCTCCGTTTTTGTGTAAATGATTAGTTCAAATTATGATAGTTTTTATAAAATTTATTGGATGTGAAATGAAAGCATGAACTTTTTAGATCACTTATTTTATAATCGCAGAGCCAACTGGACAGCCTTTTACCTGTTTGCGGGATTTGCGCTGTTCTATGGTTTGATGAACGGCTCGTATGTTCTGTACATTGAAAATAATGCAGAGATGCTGGGGGCATATAGCCCATTTAATACGACGCTGTTTCCAATTAATTTATTCAACTTTGATCCTTCAATGTATTATGGGGACAACAGTTCTTCCGTGATCCATCCGCTGATTTCCTTTCTCGCAGTCACCCTTGCGGCTGTAGCGAAACTGCTGGGGGGCAACTGGTTCTTTCTAATCTTGCAATCGCTGGTGAATGCGGGTTCGGTGGTGCTGGCGTATCTGTTCCTGAGTCAAAAAGAAGATAAACCGACCATCGTACCGCTGCTGTTTGCCTTACTGTTTGGTTTCAGTTCCTACTTAATGTTTACTGCATTGATCCCGGATTCGTATCCGTATGTACAGTTCGTTATTCTGTTGTCGGTGGTTTACATGCAGTATACTCGTGAGCGTCAGGACGTACGTTATGTACCCAATGCATTGCTTGCATCGATTAACTTTGGACTAACCTCGACGAATATCGTACCATTTGCTGCTGCCACATTCTTCAATATGCATGCATGGCGCAATAAGGCGAATTTGAAAAAATACATCGGTATCATGGCACTGGCGGTTCTGATCATCGTCGTATTAACTGGTATTCAGTACGTTGCCTTTGGAGGTAGAAGCTGGATTAGTAACTGGCTGTTGGGCATTCAAAATGGTGGAACCAGCTATGCAACGCCATTCCAGTTCGCTGTTCACTGGAAAGCATTGAACATGCTAACCATTAATCCGATGCTGACACCGAAGATGCATTTACTGGACCCGGGCATGGCAGCCTTTGTTACGGATCTATCTCGTTCCAATCCAATCTATGTGCAGATGACAGGTATCTTTATTTTACTACTGGCGTTCATTGGCTTCATTAAGGGCATTCGTGAACGTGAAGTGTGGACCCTTGTGCCATATATTCTGTTTGCCTTTTTGCTTCATGTAGTCGTGGGCTTTGGCCTGGCTGTATTTCAATACGATATGTACCTGTATGCGGGGCACTATCTGTTTGCGTTCTTCCTGTTGGGTGGAGGTTTTGTGATCAGCCTTCGTCCGGGATTGGGGAAAAAAGTGGTTATAGGCTTGATCATGTTATGTGTTATCGTCACGGCAAGTAACAACATCTATCGCCATGTAGAAACATTAACAACAATCAAACAATCCTATGATCAGTTGGAACAGGAACGCTCAGTGAATTAATCAAAATGTATCGATTCATATAATGAAACGAGAAAAGGCTATTGGATGTAAAGTCCAATGGCCTTTTCTTATTTAGTATCCAGCACATGAGTTAAGCAATAATCTTGGTCTTCTTGGCATTCTCGGCTGAACGTTTGGTGAGACTGCTGAGTGGACGTTTCAAAGCGAGAGCAACAATGAGACTCAGCGCGATGAACATACACAACCACAGAATATCCTTGATGGCAGTAGACCACAATATGCCGCCGACCGACTCACGCAGCAGACTGATCGCATACGTGAAGGGCATGAACGGATTCAATGCCTGGAAAAAGGGTGATGTCATGCTGATCGGGAACGTACCACCCGAGCTGGAGAACTGGAACACCATGAAGATAATGGCGATCCCTTTTCCGATATTCCCAAAAACGGACAGCAGGGTGTACGTTATGGTGACAAATACGGCACTCACCAGCATGGCAAACAGGACAAACCACAGTTTATCTGCGACATATGTACCCAGGATTAAGATATCTCCCAGGGTGACGCATACCGCTTGGAGCAATCCAATGGTTAGGAAAGTAGCAAGACGTCCGAGATACAACTCGTATCCCCGGAACTTGCCCTCTGGATTTTCAGCTTCGGCACGAAGCAGAGAAATCAGCAGTGTTGAGCCAACCCACAGAGACAGCACGCCATAAAATGGTGACATGGCCGATCCATAATTCGGAATCGGATAAAGCTGTTGTTCTTTGATTTGCACGGGACTCGAAAGGAAAGCACTTTCTTCTTCGATATCGCCACGCAAAAGTTTGGCGAGCTCGGCAAACTGGTTATTACCTTCGACTTCCCGAAGTTTGTCAGCAGCCTTACTGATGGCACTTTCCAATGCTGGCAGATCATCACGTACCAGCATGGCAACACGATGTACTCCTTTTTCGACCTCCGGCAGCTGGTTCTGGACAAAATCGGATGCCTTGCCTATCTGTTTCTCGGCATTAGGCAGATCATTACGAACAAAATCAGCTGCTTCGTTCAGTTTGTTTCCCAGCTTGGGCAGATCGTTTCGAATTAATGAAGATACTGTGTTCAGAGCTTGGATAAAACCTTCACTTTTGTTCGCGAGTGTCTCTGATATCTCATGGATCTTAGATTGTATTTGAGGCAGTTCGCTCTGGATTTTTGTCAACTCGGTCTGCCCAAACGTAATTCCTTCTTTGGCTGATGCAAGAATGTCCGCAATATCCGGAATACGATCTTTTGCTCCTTGCAGAGTTTCTGCTGAAGTGGAGAGGGTAGACCTGAGCTTATCCGCACCAGCTGCAAGTGCAGGCGATATTTCACTTTCATAAGTGTTTAAGATATTGCCACTCCCGCTGCTGATGTCCTTCGAGAGAGTATTTAACTGAGCGATGACGTCTGTTGGTGGAGTTGTATTACGACGCATGGCATCACTGATGATACCAGCCAAGCGGATCTGCAACTGAAGTTTATCTGAAATGGAGTTCAGTTGTGGAATTTTATCGGCAAGTGGCTGGCTTGGAAGCAAGTTATTGATGTTGCCCAGTAGTTCTGCCATACTGTCCACGAGTTTTACCGCAACCCCTAAACGTGAAGCAATCCGGTCGAGATCTTCTACTGTAGGAAGGTTATTAAGATCCGAATTTTGCAATTGTGCAAATACGTCTCCTGCAGCGTTAGAAATCTGCTGCACCAGCAGCAGATTTTGGCGGATCGTCGGGCCAATCGTCTGAAACGCTTCTTCACTGGAATCCACGAACTGATCTAATCCCTCTGCAAGCTCAATCCCGTTGCCGGCGATTTGTGATACTTTGTCCAAATCTTGCTCTGCTGCCGTTACGATAGACAGAGCTTTGTTCGTTTTATCCAGCGCCGTTTGGATGACATCTGATACCTGACCAAAGTTTTCATCCACTTCTCGAATGCGTTCTACCGCTTTTTGTATATCCGGTATTCGCCCTTGAATAGCCAGCACTTCGGAAGCCGCCTCATTAATTTGTGGCCAATACTCCTGCACCTTGAGCACATACTGTGCTGCTTCATTGATTTCAGGCAGTTTTTTCTCGATTTCAACGATCTTTTGAGCATCTTTTACAATCTCGGGCATGGCTTTTTCTACTTCCAGAACCTTTTGACCTGCGGCTTGAATAGCCGGAAGATTTTTCTCCAGTGTAAAAATGCCATTCTCCATTTTGCGTAATGTTGGAAGCTGGGAATTAATCTCAACCCCGGCTTCATTCAACTTGGTTAGAACAGCCTCACTGACGGCTTCAGTGAAATTTTCATTGATTTGTGTTGTTATGGCAGATACACCAGAGCCTGTGATTTTAGGAGCAATGGCATTCACCTTTTCATTAACGGTATAGATTACCTCTGGACGTTCCAGCTTTCCGTCAACGATACCTGTAATTTTGGACGAAAAGTCTCCGGGAATGAGCAGGCTGGCATAATATTCTCCTGTATGTACCCCCCGACTAGCCTCAGCTCGATCTACAAAAGTCCAGCCCAGCTTTTTGTTATTTTTGAGGCTGGTTACCAGTTCGTCTCCAATATTAACATGGATTCCTTCAACAGTCGCACCCGCGTCCTCGCTTGTCACTGCAATTTTGATCCCCTGGGTATTACTGTATGGGTCCCAGACGGACTTCACGTTGACCCAGTCATACACCCCGGGAAGTAGAATAATAGCCACAATTAGAAATATACCTGTGGGAACCTTAAGAATATGCAACCAGTCTGTTTTGTAAACGTGCCATATGTGACGCATGACTTCCTCCTAAATGTACATAAATGTAGGGCGTATCTTATTTCCATGTTGTCGCATATTTGTGAATCTTATGTATATCGCATTATTGCAGCATCTAATAATGGGTTCATGTTTATAAACTGTACCCATTTCACTTGGTACTAATTCAGAGCCTTCATATATTGCGTAAAATGAAACTCACTGTCTTTTCTAAAAAGAAGTGTTTTGCCTCTACTTAAGTATAGTCAGAGGTTTATTTTGGTTATATCAAATTTCTCATTTGCCTATGGATAAATATGCAGAAATGTTGTATAATTATGAATAACCAATGAGATGTATTGTGCATGGATGTTTTTCAGCCTAACTGCTGATTCTAAGAAGAACGTAGCAGAGGGTTTTCACCTGCGATGGTGAGGTGTTGACAGGGGGTTGTCTTTCTGTCATAATTCATGAAGACAAACGGACATATTGATTACAGAACCCTGTGAGGTCCTGCAATATGAACGACATGAATAGCACCTTTAAATCAGTCCCGTGAGACTGGCAAGGTAACGTGAACGATACATCGTTTTTTTGCTGCGGCAAATGAAGCGATGTATCCCCGAGAGTAAACTTTCTTCAGAGCGGTCTGAAGTTCGGAGACTCCTTGCCAATAAACACGGCAAGGAGTCTTTTTTTTCTCCTCGTCACGGGGCCATGATGCTGAAGGGAAATCCTGAGGAGGCTGAACGCATGAGCACAGAGACACATGTCATTATGGATGAGACGGCGATCCGCCGCGCATTAACACGGATTGCCCATGAGATATTGGAGAAAAACAAAGGAATCGACGATTGTGTGTTGGTCGGTATCCGTACACGCGGGGTTTACCTGGCAGAACGGATTGCCGCGAAGATTGAAGAAATTGAGGGCGCCAAAGTCCCCTGGGGAGAACTGGATGTGACTCCTTACCGCGATGACCGCTTGGACGAAAATAAAGCGAATCGCAAGGAAATATTGATTATGACACCTGAATCACTTTCGATCCATAACAAAAAAGTGATTTTGTTCGATGATGTGCTCTATACCGGACGGACGATTCGCGCAGCGATGGATGCCCTGATGGACTGTGGAAGACCGCAGAACATTCAGCTGGCTGTACTCGCAGACCGCGGACACCGGGAACTTCCGATTCGACCTGATTTTATCGGCAAGAATGTGCCGACTTCCAAATCAGAGGAGATCGAAGTTGCACTCATGGAAACGGACGGACAGGACGAAGTCAAAATCACTCAGAACCGGGGGGAGCAAGCATAATGATTACACAGACAGCATTGAGAGACCGAAGCTTGCTTGGACTGAAGGAACTTAGTCGAGGAGAAATCGAGTCCATTCTGAACAGAGCGGCTCACTGGGAAGCGCAGAAAGAGAAACTGGTTCCTGTACTGGAATCATGCTTCGTTGCGAACATGTTCTTCGAGAACAGCACACGTACCCGCTTCTCCTTCGAGATGGCAGAGAAACGCCTGGGCGCACAAGTGCTGAACTTTACGGCAGCTGCATCCAGTGTGGAAAAAGGAGAGTCCATCTACGATACGGTACGAACACTTGAGTCGATGGGCATTGATGCAGGGGTGATCCGGCTGAAACCGGCAGGCGTTCTGCAACAACTGGCTCAGAAAGTGAATGTACCACTCGTTAACGCCGGAGACGGCAACAATGAGCATCCTACACAGGCACTGCTGGACCTCTACACGATGAGGAAAGCATTTGGCGAACTGAAAGGCTTGCGTGTTTCCATCATTGGTGACATCCTGCATAGCCGTGTAGCTCGTTCCAACCTGTGGGCACTGCAAAAGTTTGGTGCAGATGTACGCTTCTGTGCACCACAAACGATGCAGGCACCGGAACTCGCAGAGCATGCTCCTTATGTCGGTCTTGAAGAAGCGCTGGATGCAGATGTAGTCATGATGCTCCGTGTTCAACTGGAACGTCATCAACATGGCTTAATTACTTCAGCTGAGGATTATCGCGAACACTACGGATTGACGGAAGAACGGGCATCACGCCTAAAACCAAGCACCATTATCATGCACCCTGCTCCAGTGAATCGCAACGTCGAGGTAGATGACGCGGTTGTGGAGAGTGAAGCATCACGGATCTTCCCGCAGATGGCAAACGGCGTTCCCATCCGCATGGCGGTTATGGAACGTGCGATGAAACTGTAACAGGGTCTGGCTGTAGGTCATAGGCTGACGGTACGGTCGTTCTTATAGAGCAATAAGAGAGTACACGATAAAGAAAATCATCCGGCTTGCCTGGTAAGCCGGACAGAACCGAAGCGGAGGGCAATTATGCTACAGATTATAAAAAACGCGAACGTCTTGAACCAACAAGGGGAACTTGAACGGAAAACCATCATTATAGATGAAGGTAAAATTAAAAAAATCGTTGGTCTGGAAGACCAAGCCGTACTGGATGCCGAAAAGTCAGCGCAAAGTGTGACAGACGCATCAGGCAAACTGGTCATTCCGGGATTGATCGATATGCACGTGCATCTGCGTGAACCTGGATTCGAACACAAAGAGACGATCGAGACAGGTGCCCGTTCAGCAGCACAAGGTGGTTTTACAACAATCGCTTGCATGCCGAACACAAGACCAGTAACAGATACAGCGGAAGTTGTGAAACTGGTATTGGATAAAGCCAAAGAAGCTGATCTGGTTAAAGTGTTGCCTTATGCAGCCATTACAAAAAATGAACTGGGTCGTGAACTTACCGATTTTGCCGCATTAAAAGAAGCAGGCGCTATTGGATTCACAGATGATGGTGTAGGCGTACAAAACGCTCAAATGATGAAGGATGCCATGAGCCTCGCAGCAAGCATGGATATGCCCGTGATCGCTCACTGTGAAGATGACTCACTGGTTGTTGGTGGATATGTGACGGAAGGTGAGTTTTCGAAGCGCCACGGCATCAAAGGGATTCCAAATGAATCCGAAGCTATCCACGTTGGACGTGATATCCTGCTCGCAGAAGCAACAGGAGTTCACTACCATGTCTGTCACGTAAGTACAGAGCAATCGGTTCGCTTGATTCGTCTGGCGAAGTCCATCGGCATTAAAGTAACTGCTGAGGTATGTCCACACCATCTGGTGCTGTCGGATGAAGATATCCCGGGCATGGATGCCAACTGGAAAATGAACCCACCGCTACGCTCACCACGCGATGTGCAGGCTTGTATCGAAGGCTTGCTGGACGGCACGCTGGATATGATCGTAACTGATCATGCGCCACACAGTGAAGAAGAGAAAGCCAAAGGCATGGAGCTGGCACCATTCGGAATCGTTGGATTCGAAACAGCCTTCCCGCTGCTGTACACGAAGTTTGTAGAAACAGGACTGTGGAGCTTGGACTTCCTGGTGAAACGCATGACAGCTGATCCAGCACGTGTATTCCGACTGGATACAGGCAAACTGGAAGAGGGAGCACCAGCCGATATCACGATGATTGACCTGAACGAGGAAAAAGCAGTTGATCCTGCAACGTTTGCAACCAAAGGAAGAAACACACCATTCACAGGCTGGAAGCTGAAAGGCTGGGCCGTACAAACATGGGTGGATGGCAAAAGCGTGTGGAATAACACGGTACAACAGTAAAACGGTAATTTAGTAAATTAATAAATCAG
Organism: Paenibacillus xylanexedens; assembly: GCF_017874615.1. Lineage (GTDB taxonomy): Bacteria > Bacillota > Bacilli > Paenibacillales > Paenibacillaceae > Paenibacillus > Paenibacillus xylanexedens. The sequence goes on along the minus strand of NZ_JAGIKV010000001.1, from coordinate 61,434 downwards.
TAACTCTATATCGTTAACTCTTTAAATCAGTAACAGTAAATCTTAACTTTTTTAAAACAACAAATCTTTTTAACTCTAAAACTTAATCTACAACTTTTACACCAGTAACATCTTTTCAACTAACTTGAGGCAAATCATGCCGAGAGTCTAACATACGAAACAAAGCAAAGTTGAATGTCATGATTTTGAACTTGGACACTAACGTAACTGCGGAGTGGGCAGAAAGAACCCGAAGAAGCAAAGCGTTCGCCTTTATCACCGGATTACTCCATTTGAAGAATGGGATCAAAGTAATCCGGGGATAACAGCGATCAAAGGGTTTTCTGCCCACGGAGCCGCACGAAGTTTCCAGAAAGTTCAACCCAATGCATTCAACGTTGATAAACACAGAGGAGTGAAATGGGATGCAGGCACAGGCAAGATTATTGTTGGAAGACGGCACACTGTTCACCGGGAAAGCATTTGGTGCTGAAGGTGAAACTACAGGTGAGGTCGTTTTTAATACGGGAATTACAGGCTATCAAGAGGTGCTTTCGGATCCTTCCTATTGCGGTCAAATCGTAACCATGACGTATCCGCTGATCGGAAACTACGGCATTACGCGTGATGACTTTGAGTCGATTCGTCCATATGTACATGGTTTCGTTGTGCGTCGTCATGAGCCAACGCCAAGCAACTGGCGTGCGGAATATAGCGTAGACAATCTGCTCAAAGAATACGGCATCGTAGGAATCAGCGAAATTGATACACGCATGTTGACTCGCCGGATTCGTCACCACGGCACAATGAAGGGAATTCTCACAACAGGATCGAAGCCTGTGGAAGAACTGCTGGAGATGATGGGAGATACCACCATTGCTGAACTGCGTAACCAGGTGCCAATGACTTCTACAGAGCATGTCTACAACAGCCCGGGAACGGCTGAGCGTATTGTGCTCGTGGATTACGGTGCAAAAACAGGGATTTTGCGCGAACTCAGCAAACGTGACTGTGACGTAGTTGTTGTTCCACACGATGTAACAGCAGACGAGATTCGTCGCCTGAACCCGGATGGAATTCAACTGTCCAACGGCCCTGGGGACCCGAAAGACGTACCACACGCGGTTAACATGATCAGTGAACTGCTTGGCGAATACCCGATCTTCGGCATCTGCCTGGGTCACCAGTTGTTTGCACTTGCGGCAGGAGCAGACACCGAAAAACTCAAGTTTGGACACCGCGGTGGAAACCACCCGGTGAAAGAACTGGAGAGCGGACGTTGCTTCATCACATCCCAGAACCATGGATTTACCGTAAACGAAGAGTCCGTGAAGAGCACGGACCTGGAAGTTACACATATCAACAATAACGATAAGACCATTGAAGGTCTGAAACATAAATCATTCCCGGCCTTCTCGGTTCAATATCACCCAGAAGCAGCCCCGGGACCTTACGATAACAGCTATCTGTTTGACCGCTTCATCGAGATGATTCGTGAGCACAAAATCACTAACCCGCAAAAGCCGCGTCAAGCCGTATTGGCAGCCGCAGTGAAAGGAGCTCAATAACATGCCGATTAACAAAGATCTCAAAAAAATCCTGGTGATTGGTTCCGGTCCAATCGTCATCGGTCAAGCGGCCGAGTTCGACTACGCCGGTACACAAGCTTGCCAGGCACTGAAAGAAGAAGGCGTGGAAGTTGTACTCATCAACAGCAACCCGGCGACCATTATGACGGATACAAACATGGCTGACAAAGTCTATATTGAGCCAATCACACTGGATTTTGTGACCCAAATCATTCGTCAGGAGCGTCCAGACGGTTTGTTGCCAACACTGGGTGGTCAGACAGGTCTGAACATGGCTGTGGAATTGGCACGTGCCGGAGTTTTGGAACGTGAAAATGTGAAATTGCTCGGAACACAGTTAACATCCATCGAGAAAGCGGAAGATCGTGATCTGTTCCGTGACCTGATGCGTGAATTGGAACAACCTGTACCAGAGAGTGTCATCGTAACGACACTTGAAGAATCACTTGAATTTGCGAATGAGATTGGTTATCCAATCATTGTGCGTCCAGCCTATACACTGGGCGGAACAGGCGGCGGAATCTGTGCGAACGAAGAAGAGCTGCGCGAGACGGTGGCAGCGGGAATTCGTTACAGCCCGATCGGGCAATGTCTGGTCGAGAAGAGCATTGCAGGTATGAAAGAAGTCGAGTATGAGGTTATGCGAGACAAAAACGATAACTGTATCGTTGTCTGCAACATGGAAAACTTTGACCCGGTAGGTATTCATACAGGTGACAGTATCGTCGTAGCACCAAGCCAAACATTGTCGGACCGTGAATATCAAATGCTGCGTTCAGCTTCCTTGAAAATCATTCGTGCCCTGAATATCGAGGGTGGATGTAACGTACAGTTTGCACTGGACCCACACAGCTTCCAATACTATGTTATCGAAGTAAATCCACGGGTAAGCCGTTCATCAGCTCTGGCTTCCAAAGCAACGGGTTATCCGATTGCAAAAATGGCTGCCAAAATTGCGATGGGTTACACGTTGGATGAAATTGTGAACCCGGTAACAGGCCAAACGTATGCTTGCTTCGAGCCTACGCTGGATTATATCGTGAGCAAAATCCCACGCTGGCCGTTCGACAAGTTCATCTCGGCGAACCGTAAACTGGGAACTCAGATGAAAGCAACAGGCGAAGTAATGGCTATTGGCCGGACATTCGAAGAGTCGATTCACAAAGCAGTTCGTTCCCTGGAAATTGGCGTACATCGCCTCTACCTGAAGGATGCCGAAACGCTGGACGAAGCTACCCTGAACGAGCGTCTAATCAAAGCAGATGATGAGCGTATCTTCCTGATTGCCGAAGCATTCCGCAGAGGATATACGTTGCAACAGCTACAGGATCTGACCAAGATTGACTGGTGGTTCCTGGACAAAATCGAAGGTCTGATCGCATTCGAAGATCGCATTCGCGAAGAATCCGAATTGTCTTCCGACATTCTGTATCAAGCGAAACGTCTCGGCTTCACGGACCGTGCCATTGCCGAGCTGCGTGCGCAAGGTCAACCTGGCGGCACATTGACGACAGAAGCGGAAATTAGAACTCGTCGGGAACAGGAAAATCTTCGTCCAGTCTACAAAATGGTAGATACATGTGCAGCCGAGTTTGAAGCAACAACGCCATATTACTACTCAACTTACGAGACAGAGAATGAAGTTATCCCTTCAGACAAGAAAAAAGTTGTGGTGCTGGGTTCAGGACCAATCCGGATCGGTCAAGGGATTGAGTTTGACTACTCTACTGTACACGCAGTATGGGCATTGCAAAAAGCAGGCTATGAAGCAGTCATTATCAACAATAACCCGGAGACGGTGTCTACGGACTTTAATACATCGGATCGCCTGTACTTTGAACCGCTCTTCTTCGAAGATGTCATGAACGTGATTGAACAGGAGAAACCAGTAGGGGTTATCGTGCAGTTCGGTGGTCAAACGGCCATCAACCTGGCAGCACCACTGCGTAATGCAGGCGTAACCATTCTCGGAACGGATCTGGAAAGCATCGATGAGGCGGAGGATCGCAAGAAGTTCGAGCGTCTGCTCTCCCGTCTGGAGATTGCACAGCCAAAAGGTAAAACGGTCATTTCCGTTGATGATGCGGTAGAAACAGCTCAAAGTCTGGGCTACCCGGTACTGGTTCGTCCTTCCTATGTACTCGGCGGTCGTGCGATGGAGATTGTATACTCCGATGCTGAATTGCTGACATACATGGAACAGGCGGTTAAAATCAATCCAGAGCATCCGGTCCTGATCGACCGTTACATGATGGGTAAAGAAGTTGAGGTTGACGCCATCTGTGATGGTGAAACGGTATTGATTCCGGGAATCATGGAACATATCGAACGTGCAGGGGTTCACTCTGGTGACTCCATCGCGGTATATCCTCCTCAACATCTGTCCCAGGATTTGAAAGAGAAAATTGTAGAGATTACAATCAAAATTGCGAAAGAACTGAAAACGGTAGGTTTGGTCAACATCCAGTTTGTTATCCATGATGGCCAAGTGTACATTATCGAGGTGAACCCGCGTTCATCCCGTACCGTACCATTCCTGAGCAAAGTAACCAACATTCCGATGGCGAACCTGGCAACACAAGCCATTCTGGGTGTGAAACTAAAAGATCTTGGTTATGTTGACGGGCTGTGGCCTGAATCGGATCATGTATCTGTTAAAGTTCCGGTCTTCTCCTTCGCGAAGCTGCGTCGTGTAGAACCAACCCTCGGACCTGAGATGAAGTCTACAGGTGAGGTTATGGGTCGTGACCCGAATTACGCTAAAGCGTTGTTCAAAGGTCTTATCGGTGCAGGAATGAAAATTCCGGCAACCGGAGCGATTGTTGTGACTGTAGCAGACAAAGACAAGGACGAAGCGGTTCCTTTGCTCGAAGGTTTCTACAGACTGGGTTACAAAATCATGGCAACTGGCGGAACAGCAGCTGCGCTTGAAGCAGCGAACATTCCGGTAACGACTGTGAACAAATTAAGTGAAGGTTCGCCGAACATTCTGGATATGATCCGTAGCGGTGAAGCAAACTTTGTCTTCAACACACTCACCAAAGGCAAAACACCGCAACGTGACGGATTCAGAATTCGTCGTGAAGCGGTAGAGAACGGCATTGTATGTATGACTTCACTGGATACGATTCGTGCGCTGCTGATCATGCTGCAAACGATCAACTTCTCTTCGGAAGCAATGCCTGTCTCTGTAAAATAAATAAGTCTCTGATGAAGGACATCAGTCAGCCTGCGGGCTGGCGGGATGTCCTTTATATCGGGCAAAAACGGAAAAATGAGCAAGTGGAGGGGAGCGCTGGTGATGAATCACACGAATTTCAATGAAATGGCTGGCCGTCTGATGGTGGCACTGGATTACTCTGGAGCGGAAGAAGCGAAAGCATTGGTACAAGCCCTTGAAGGTATTCCCTGTTATCTGAAGGTGGGCATGCAGCTGTTCTACGCAGCAGGACCGGACTTTATTCGGGAGCTGAAATCCAAAGGCTACTCCGTTTTTCTGGATGTGAAAATGCATGACATTCCCAACACCGTTCGTGGCGGAGCTGAGAGTATCACACGTCTGGGTGTAGACATGTTCAATGTACATGCAGCAGGTGGAGCCCTCATGATGCGTGCTGCACGTGAAGGGGCTGATGCAGCTATAGTTGCTGATCCTTCTCTACAGAGACCTGAGATCATTGCAGTCACACAACTGACCAGTACAAGTCTGGAAACGATGAATAACGAGATTGGCATCCCGGGAAGTGTGGAAGCTGCTGTGGTCCGTTATGCAGGACTAGCCCAAGAGGCCGGACTGGATGGGGTTGTTGCTTCCCCGCTGGAAGTGCCCGCAATTCGGGCAGCGTGTGGCAGTGCTTTTCATACCGTTACACCAGGAATTCGTCCAGCGGGTAGCGGTCTGGGAGATCAGACACGCGTCTTGACGCCGGGTGAAGCCATCGCCAGAGGCAGTCATTACATTGTAGTAGGCAGACCCATTACAGGCGCTCCCAATCCGCGTGAAGCGGCAGAAACCATTTTGAAGGAGATGTTGAACGCATGATCGAACTAAATGAGATTCCAAATCATATTGCTTCCCAACTGTTGAAAATTAAAGCCGTGGCGTTACGTCCACAGCAGCCATTTACATGGACATCCGGCATCAAATCACCGATATACTGCGATAACCGCTTAACGATGTCCTATCCCGAGATTCGCAACGATATCGCTGAAGCCTTTGCAACAATCATTCGTAACCAATACCCGGATGCAGAAGTCATTGCAGGTACGGCAACCGCAGGTATCCCGCATGCTGCCTGGGTGGCTCAGAAGCTGGATCTGCCGATGGCCTACATTCGTGATAAAGCGAAAGGACACGGCAAGGAGAACTTGATCGAAGGTCTGATTACCGAAGGACAGAAAGTGGTTGTCATTGAAGATCTGATCTCTACAGGTGGCAGTTCGATCAAAGCAGCCGAAGCTGTACGTGTAGCAGGTGCAACACCGCTCGCCGTACTTGCCATTTTTAGCTACCAGCTGGATAAAGGTGTGAAAGCATTCGAAGACGCAGGAATTCCACTTCAGACGTTGTCTAATTACACGGCGCTGATGGATGTGGCTTTGGCTCAGGGAACGATTCAGGAGAGTGATTTTGAATTGCTCAAATCCTGGCGTGAAGATCCTTCTTCATTTGGTAAATAATATCATTGATAGCTCGAAAAAATGTTCAGGAATGAACGGTATCAAAATTGTAATGATTGCCGTCATAGCGGCAAAACCATCGAATATGCAAGAGGCATCCCGCACTTTGGGGTGCTTTTTTCGTTTGTTCATCAAAATATTAACTTTTTCCCGCTACCGTTGTAAAAAGCTTGTAACTTTTAGTTGGGATCGGTCGTTTATAATTCAGTGTAGGATGGAACAGATTTCTAATTTTAGGTTTTTTGAAGAAATGAACGGGATTTCAAGAAAGGATGAGCGTGATTGCTGGCATGAAGAATTTATTTCTCAGAAAAAGACCTGCCAAGAGCCAGTCAGGCGATGAACATCAACAGGGGGAAACACCGTTGGAGGCATCGACGGAGTCGGGGGAAAATACATACAACAATGAACATGATTACCCGACGAGTGAAACTCCGTTACCTGAAAGTGAAATCGCTTCAGATGAAGTGGCTGCAGCTGCTGTCACTACCGTTGATGAACCCCAGAAGAAGATCAAACCAAAGAAGGATATGCTGCCTCCATATGATGGACCTGTACTGGAGGTGCGTAACGTGCATCGCAGTTTCCAGACAGGCAGTCGCATTATCCATGTGCTCAAAGGCATTGATATGGAAGTGAATCCGCAACAACTGGTCATGCTGAAGGGGCGATCGGGCTCAGGCAAAACAACACTGCTGAATATGCTCGGTGGACTGGATCAGCCTTCAAGTGGAGACATTCTGTTCTCTGGTCAGCCTCTTCAGGATTGGGGAGACCGGCGGCGGACCGCTTTGCGGCGCAAAGAGATCGGTTTTATTTTCCAGGCGTATGCACTCATGCCCTTATTATCTGCTTGGGAAAATGTAGAACTGTCGCTGCGAATGGCGGACGTTCCGCGAGCGGAGTGGAAGGACAGGGTTGGTCACTGTCTGGATCTGGTTGGACTATCCAAACGGGTGAAGCACCGACCTTTCGAGATGTCCGGGGGAGAGCAACAGCGGGTGGCTATAGCCAAGGCGATTGCCCATAGACCCAGATTGTTGCTTGCGGATGAACCTACAGCGGAACTGGATTCCAAGATGGGCGCTCAGGTCATGGCCGTATTCCGCAATATTATTGAAGTAGAACAAGTAACAATATGTATGACTACACACGATCCTACAATTTTGGAGGTTGCGGACCATGTTTATGAAATGGCGGACGGCAGATTTATCAGGTAAAGAGGCCGCTCCGAAGAGGGGGAAACGCGCAGCGATTATTGTACTCGGTGCGATAATGGTTGCAACGATGTCCGGCTGCTCATTGCTGCCGTCAGAAACAGAGGAAGAAGTACTTCCGCCTATTACACCACCAACGATCTCCAAGAAACCGGAATATGAAGTCCGGACGGAAACGTTGGAGAAAAAAGTAAGTGGTAGTGGCAAGATGATGAGTCAGCGGGAAGAGAAGGTGTACTTCACGCTTGATGGCATGCATATCAAAGAGTTAAATGTTAAACCAGGGGATAAAGTGAAAAAGGGTCAACTTCTTGCTGTGCTCGATGTGGAGAGTGTAGAGAAGGAAATCCGTGGCAAGAAACTGGCTATTCGCAAATCCGAAGTTCAAATGAAGGAAACACTCCGCAAGAAGGATGAGATGGACCCGGTAGAGTTCGAAGAATCAACGATTGCGTTTGAAGAACTACGCCAGGAACTCGCTGATCTGGAGGAACAACTGGGCAAAGCCACGTTGACCGCTCCGTTTGGCGGCACCGTTATTGCTGTGCAGGTAGAGAAGGGTGCAGCTGTGAAAGCGTATGATCCGATTGCTACGATTGCGGATACATCGAATCTGGTTGTGGCTGCAACCTTTGCCAAGGAAGATCTGGAGAAGTTCTCAGCGGGTATGAAGGCAGAAGTAGATATTAATGGAGCCGGTAAAGTCGCTGGCAAAATTAAAGTCATGCCTATCGCGGAAGCATCGGGAAGCGGCAGTGGCGAAGGAACGGGGGAAGGCGGGACACCTCCAACCAAGGAAACGCTGGATAAGTATGTTATCGTTACACTTGCAAAAATGCCAAAAGGCGTGGAACGTGGCACACCACTATCGGTCTCGATTGTAACGCAGCGTACCGAGAACGCGATTGTGATTCCTGTATCCGCTTTACGCTCCATCGGTTCAAGAACGTATGTACAAGTCGTGGAGAGTGATGGCAGCAAGCGTGAAGTGGACGTTGAAGTTGGACAGCAGACATCGACAGATGTCGAGATTCTGAAAGGTCTGACCGTAGGTCAGAAAGTAGTGGGACGCTAATGGGGCTGCCATTGCTTCGGCTGCTGTTCCGCAAAATGTGGAACACCCGCTGGATGACCTTCAGCACACTGATCGGATTGATTGTGGCGGTAGCGTTCACCGTCAGTATTCCAATGTATGCCGATGGTGCGTTGAAACGGGTCGTCGCGCAAACGCTGCAGGATAACAGTGAAGGGTTGCCAGCTGGTTCGTTGCTTATGAGTTATCAGGCACCCGGTGGCGTGAAGACAGACACACGGGGTCTGGATGAAGTAGATCGTTATATTCGTGAGGATGTTCCTCGCGACATCGGGTTTCCTTTTCATACGTATGTGAATTCGAGATCCATTCGCAGCACAGAGGTGAGCCCGGAAGATCCAACCAAAGTGGATGCCAGCAGGGCGCGCAGTATGAGTCTGGGTACGATGAGTGGGCTGGATGCACAGGTGAATTACTCTGCCGGGGTGAAACCTGGAAACCAGGTCAAAGATGACATGATCGAGGCAGTCATGTTGGAAGAGGGAATGTACCGTAACGACCTGCATATCGGTGACATTCTGGAATATCCGGTGTATAGCGGTCTTGATATCACGTTACGTGTGAAGATTACGGGTTCCTTCAAGGCAGATGATCCGAACAGCCCTTACTGGGTACAAGGATTTGACGGCATGATGAATGGACTTTATGTGGATGAATCGGTTTTTAATGATGTTTTACTGAAGGAAAAAGGGATTCCACTTCAAAATTCACGTTGGTATTATGCCTTTGATCTGAAAGAAATTCAAACCAGCCAGTTATCAGGTCTGACTTCCATGCTGGAAAGGCTGGATATCGATCTGTACCAGCGGCTGAAAGATACAAAAGTGGACATCACCTTTGGTGATCTGCTCAAGCAGTTCCGCAGTCAGAGTCTGCAGTTGCAGACGATGTTGTTTACCTTGGCAGCACCGATGATTGCGATGGTCTTTTATTTTATTGCGATGAACGCCAGACAGTCATTACAAAAGCAAGAGAGTGATATTGCGGTATTGCGTAGCCGTGGAGCTTCAGCTCGGCAGATCTTCTCTCTCTACCTGCTTGAAGGCATATTTCTGGGCGCTATTGCGCTGGTTATTGGGCCGTTGCTTGGTTGGTTCATGGCCAAGAGTATCGGTTCAGCAAGTGGCTTTCTCTCGTTCGTAGATCGGAAGTCTATTCCGATCGGTGTATCAAAAGAAGCTATTCTCCTGGGCGTAGCAGCGGTCCTTGTTGCGATCATCGCATCACTTATCCCTGCGATAACCTATGCACGGGCAACCATTGTATCTGCCAAACGGCGGCAAGCACGGACAGACCGTGCTCCAGTATGGCAGCGCTGGTTCCTGGACGTTGTGTTGCTGGGTCTGGCCGGATATGGATACTACCTGTTCTATGAACGTCAGATGTTGACCTTCCAGACCGGAATGACAACGGATCAGTTGCAGGTACAGCCGTTTCTGTTTTTTGTACCCGCACTCGCGATCTTTGCGCTCGGACTATTCTTCCTGCGCTTGTTCCCGTGGATATTAAAGCTTATTCAGTTGATCGGTCGCAAGTTTCTCCCGGTCCCGTTGTATCTGACATTAACACAATTATCGCGTTCATCTTCTTCATATTATCCGCTGATGATCCTCCTTGTACTGACACTGGGACTTGGGGTGTACAACTCGGCTGCGGCTCGGACAATTGATCTGAATTCCACTGAGCGTACCTTGTACCGTTATGGTTCTGATGTGATTATGCAGACTGTGTGGGAAGGAACACCTGAGGTTAAACCCGGTGGTTCCGGACAGAACGGCGGTACGGGTGGAGGTCAACAAGGTGGTGGCAATGGAGGAGGAGGTTCTGCTGGTGGTGGTTCCGGCGGAGGCAACGGCGGTGGTGGTGCTCCAGGTGGTGGCGGCGGTTCTTCGCAGCCATCCAAAGTCATCTACTCCGAACCTCCATTCGAAGTGTTCCGCAGATTAGACGGAGTTGAACATGCAGCACGCGTGCTGCAGACCAAAGGCAATATTATCGTCTCTGGTAAATCGGGCGGACAGGGGATGCTGGTCGGAATTGATAATGTGGATTTTGCTCAAGTGGCATGGTTCCGCAACGATCTGTTCCCGGCACATCCCTACAAGTACCTTGACTTGCTTGGTAAATATGAAGGGGCTGTATTGATCTCTTCCAAATTTGCTGACAAGTTCAAACTCAAAACTGGAGATCTCGTCTCCATGGGTGTACAGGGACAGGCGATTGAATTCGTAGTCTTTGGGATCATTCCTTACTGGCCCGCCCAGTATCCGGATCAGATGCCATTTTTCGTGGCGAATCTGGATTATATCTATGATCAGGTACCTTTGATTCCTTATGAGGTGTGGCTGAAAATGGAACCGGATGCCAAAGTGGCTCCACTAATGGGGAAACTCGCAGCAGAAGGCATTGAGTTATCATCTGTACGTGACGTACGTACTGAATTGGTATCTCAGGCTAAACATCCGTCAAGAGGTGGCGTATTCGGGATACTGAGCCTTGGATTCCTGGTATCGGTTATTATCTCGTTGATCGGATACGTGCTGTACTGGTTCTTCAACCTTTCCGGACGTGTTGTGCAGTTTGGTGTATTACGAGCCATGGGGTTATCACGCGCACAACTGAGCGGTATGCTGCTGCTGGAGCAGGTGTTCACAGCGGGGTTATCGATCCTGCTAGGTATTGGGATTGGTCAGGTATCCAGTCGTTTATTCCTGCCATTCCTGCAAACGACGGATAATGTATCTGCTCAGGTACCTCCGTTCCGGATTGTGTTTGAACAGCAAGATATGTTGCAACTGTATGGGGTCACCGTGGTGATGCTGGTCATTGGTGCAACGATGTTGCTCTGGCAGATTCGCAGGCTGCGGGTTCACCAGGCGGTCAAAATGGGAGAGGAGAGGTAAACGTGATCCAATGCGAAGGACTTGTCAAAATTTTTAAATCCAGCGATGTGGAAGTCGTTGCCCTTCAGGGTCTCAACCTGACTGTCAATCAAGGTGAAATGATGGCCATCATCGGGAACAGCGGTAGCGGTAAATCCACGCTGCTGAATATTCTGGGCGGACTTGATCGTCCTACAGCTGGTACGGCTGTTGTGGGAGACTGGGATTTGCTGAAAATGACAGATGCCCAATTGGTCGAATACAAACGTCACACGGTAGGTTTTATCTGGCAAAATAACGGTCGTAACTTGCTGCCTTATCTCACTGCACTGGAAAATGTGGAGACTCCCATGATTCTGGGAGGCAAGCGTGATCGTGCTTACGCGAAACAGTTGCTCGAATGGGTTGGTCTCAAGGATCGGATGCATAACAAATTGCATCAATTGTCAGGAGGAGAGCAGCAACGGGTAGCGATTGCGATCTCATTATCCAATCGTCCCAAAATTCTGCTTGCAGATGAACCTACCGGTTCGGTCGATTCCGAGACATGTGATACAATCATGGGCATTTTCCGAAGAATGAACAAGGAACTCGGCGTTACGATTGTCATCGTTACCCATGACTTGACGCTTGCTGGCAAGGTAGACCGGATCGTAGCGATCCGGGACGGCTTGACCAGTACCGAGTTTGTGAAGCGCAACCCGAATCTGGATGATGAACACAGCTTGTCCGAGGCGGGTATGCCGGACATTCACGAAGCATTTGTCATTATTGACCGTGCAGGGCGACTTCAGGTGCCTAAAGAGTATCTGGAGGCCTTATCCATTGATAACCGGGCTACATTGGAATTTGACGGTGAACGCATTGTTATTACACCGCCAAGATAATTAAGAGGGGGAACTGGGATATGAAGAACAGTATGTGGGGAAAACGTGTTTTAGCCGTCATGGCTACAGCAACGCTGGCAATGCCGCTGATTGCCGGTTGTACGGCAAGTGAGGCCAAGGATACGGAGCAGCGCGTATTGCGTGTGGCTACGATGTGGGGCGGACAGGATGACAGTTACTTCCGTCAGCAATTTACCGATGCTTTTGAACTGACACACCCCAATGTAACGATCGAGATTGTTGCTGCCGTTGATCAGAGCAGCATGTATGGGTACGGTAACACAGAAGAACAGCAGGAAGCTCCGGATACGATGGAAAGTCTGAAGAAGATTATGACTGGGGATAATCCGGTTGACGTCATCGTGGCGGATACCTCTACAGTCAAATCATTAATTCAGGAGAATCTGGTCAAACAGCTGGACCCATTGATGCAGGAAGACAAGTTTGATACCAGTGATATTGTGCCTAGTGTGCTGGAGGGAATTAAGGACCTTGGGGACCAGAGCATCTATGCATTGACACCAACGTTTTCCTCCTCGGCTTTGTTCTATAACAAGGGTATGTTTGAAAAAGCAGGCGTTGAACCACCAACGGACAATATGACTTGGGACGATATTTTCAATCTGGGTACCCGACTTACAAAAGGTGAAGGTAAAGATCACGTATTTGGTTTCACCTTCACGACATATCAGGGTGGTTCGCCGTACTACTCCATGCAGCAGTACTACAGCTCGTTGCAACTGAAGACGTTTGATGACAAAGCAGAGAAGATGACAGTAGATTCTCCTCAATGGGAGAAAGTGTGGAGCACCATCAGCAAACTTGCGATTGACAAAGTTATTCCTAAAGGCGACGAACCGCAGGATCAGAATCCGAGTGGACGTTATGATCCAGTACAGGGTGACCTGTTCCTGAGCGGCAAGGCAGCCATGGCTATTGGTGATTACAGCTATATTAATCAATTAATTGATGCTAATAAAAATGCGGATAAAATGAAAGACTTTACGAAAGTGGATTGGGATGTGGTAACACCTCCAGTTCACCCGGAAGCTCCTGAAATTGGAGGCAGCATCTACTTGAGCAACCTCATGGCGATTAATAGTGCGGCTCAGAACCCGGATGATGCGTGGGAACTGATCAAGTACATGAACAGTGAGGACTGGGCTAAGATTAAAGCACGCAGCAGCTATGAGATGGTATCACGGAAGAGTTTCATTAAGCCCAAAGACGGCCTGGATTATAACATTCAAGCATTCTATTCGCTGAAGCCGATTCCGCCAACAAATACCAATCTGGATAAAATGTATCAAAAATCCCCAGGTTTATGGCAAGTCAATGAAAAAGGTATGGAATATTTCAACCAGGTACTAGAGAACAAAAAGACACCAAAAGAAGCACTTGGTGAGTGGGCAGCTAAAGGAAACGAGATGCTGGAGAAATTGAAAAAGGATCCCAAAGCTACGTTTGAATGAGATTTGATGAAGTAGTCACATCATAAGTTAAGGATAGCCGCTGAAGATTTTAATCTTTGGCGGCTATTTTTATGAAAATGGGGTATTCTACAAAAAGCAGGAATAAATGACGACTCCGGAAAGGACGAGCGGTATGCACTGGGTATATTTCAGCAAGTTGTATGCAACCAAATTTCAGGCAGGATGTCTGGCCAAACGTATGGAGCAGGATGGATGGATTTACGGTCATAATGAACCAGCAGAAGTGGAAGTTTATCGATCACGTAAAGGACGTTATGGTGTACGTTTTATTCCCTGACATTACCCCTTGACTTATTGGGATAGAATGGTGTATATTAATTAAGTCGCTGTTTTAATATTTCTTACTGACGCGGGGTGGAGCAGCCCGGTAGCTCGTCGGGCTCATAACCCGAAGGCCGCAGGTTCAAATCCTGCCCCCGCAATTTAGTTTCACTTGGATGATTCACAGCCATCATCTGCACGTTATACATTATGTCTAGGGCCCTTAGCTCAGTTGGTTAGAGCGGTCGGCTCATAACCGATTGGTCACAGGTTCGAGTCCTGTAGGGCCCATACTCTTAAAACCCTTGCCTAGCAAGGGTTTTTTTCTGTCTGCATATAAGCTCTAGAGGAAAAGGTATCTTGTTAATGGTGTCTTTTTAGTATGCCCTTTTTTTCGAATCACGATGTATGTCCATGCCATATCTCAAATCTCGCATATACTACCTTATCCCAACCCATAGGAGGTAGATTTCATGAGTCAATTTCTTGATGCAAGAACATCTCAGAATGCGAGTTTGGCTAACTCTATTGCAATACCAATTCTGGTTATTAATACACCACAATTATTCGGCCAGATTGGTCTGCAAACAGCAGGAGCAGGGGCAAACCCACGGGTACAATTCAAAGGAACGGTGTCTGTGCAACTTCCTTTGGCACTCGTTGGTGTAACCATCACAATTGTTAGGGGGACTTTGTCTACGGACCCTGTGATCTATTCCGCAACGTCTACGTTCAGCTTGAGTGTCCTTGCACCTCAGATTATTACGTTCTCTGCGGATGATTTCAATCCGCCTATCACACCTCAATTGACGTACACTGCATTTATCAGTTCCAACTTGCTCGGTACGATCCGTGTAGGCCCTGAGAACTTTGATGGAGCCGTGTATTCCGACTAATTAAATGAAAGACATCAATTGACCTGCCCTCAAAAGCAGGTTTTTTTCCTGTTGAAGGGGAAAACTGAACTTCATCGAGTAGGTAGGGTTCTATGATATAATGCATTACAGAGATTGAATGATATTGGACATCAGATAAAACGTGAACATCTGAGAAACGTATGAAATTAGTGATAGAAAGCAGGTTTCCGTTTAATGACGTCAAATGAAAGTCAACGTTTTCGTTACAGTGAAGCTCCGGTATGGGATTGGCAGAGAGCTTATTATGAGCAGAAGGGGCTACAAGCTTGGACAGAGAACCAAGTCCCTCAATATATTACCAGTAATCCGTTGATTGCCACGGCGTATGCAGAGATAATCTTTGGTTTTCTTCAGGACCTCTCGAACAAAGGAAAGATCAGCGAGACCGTAACCATTCTTGAACTTGGAGCGGGTGTAGGGCGTTTGGCACACCAAGTTCTCCTGAAACTGCTTGAGTTAAAGGAATTTGCTGGAATACAGTTACCGCCTTTCAGATATGTGATGACGGATCTCGTAGCGGAGAATGTGCTGGGTTGGCAGGAGCATCCATCCATGCAATCCTTTATTCAACAAGGTATAGTGGATTTTGCACGTTTTGACGCTGTAGCGGATACGGAATTGAATCTGGTCGTTGCAGGCACGGTTATTCGGCCCGGTGATCTGAAACAACCGTTGTTGTTGATTGCCAATTACTTTTTTGACAGCATTCCGCAGGAATTAATCTACATTGGGGATGGCGAGATCTATGAGTGCGATCTGCTTGTTCAGTCTCCGGATCGTCGTCTTGATCTTGATCCCGCTGAGATGCTGAAGAACATGACGCTGAGTTATGAGTATCGCCGAGCACCGGAATACAGTGCGGATAACTATCCGTATCAGGAGCTTATTACATTGTACAAAGAGGAACTGGAGGATTCGCACATTCTGTTCCCTGCAATCGGGTTGTCCTGTCTCGAACGGTTGAACAAGCTGTCACAGTCAGGTTATGTGTTGATTACCGCTGATAAAGGGGATCATCGCCTGGATAACTGGAAGTTTGCAGAGCCACCTGAATTTGTTCTTCACGGGAGTTTTTCTCTAACGGCTAACTACCATGCCATTCAATATGTCTTGGAACAACAGGGTGCCCATACACGATTCACAACACATCATTATAAAGATCTGAATGTTGGGTGTATGTTGATGGTGGACGAACCCATCAGTTATGTGAACACACGTCTGGCCTACCATCGATTTGTTGAACGGTTTGGACCGGATGACTTTTTCAGCATGAAACAATGGGTAGACTCTCGAATAGAGAGTATGGAGTTAAAGCATATTTTACCGTTTTGGCGTCTGGGTGGATATGATGCCGAGTTCCTGATCCACAGTGCGACACACATTTCCGGTCTTCTTCCTGATGCAAGTGATGAGGAAATGCTCGATATTCAGTCTGGAATTCATACAATGTGGTCGTCCTACTATGTGATGGAGCAGCAAGGGGGGCTCGCATTTCTGGCAGGGCAGCTATTATATGAGATGTATATGTATGAGGATGCCAAGCGGTTTCTGGAGATATCATTGGTTGCAGATCCGAGTAACCATAATCCAGCGGTCTTATACGATTTGGCTGTGTGCTGTTACGAACTTGAACTGGAAGAAGAAACCCTGTCATATACGCATAAAGTATTGGCTCTGGAACCTGATCATGAAGAGGCAGTAGCGTTGCTCCAGAGTTTCGAGTTGATCTGAACGGAACAATTTAGTTTGTCTCCTGTATGTAAAATGTTGGTTATGGTTGTATATAAAATTGAAACTTATTTGGGGTGTAATCGTATTAATGGGATATTCAACCAATCATCTGTTTAAGCAGAAAAGGAGACAGAGTTATGAAGAAAATGTTATCCGTTGCATTATATCCACTTGCTTGGGTGCTGGGGGCACTGAGTATCTTATCTGGAAATGAAAACAGTGTCCTATTGGTGAAAGATATCGCTACAGATCGAAGCTATGATGGGCAGGCCATCTATGATAGTATTGAACGTAGAAATGCCTAACTACATATCATTCAACTGTAAAGGTAATTGTTTCACCGAGCAATAACATGAGAACCAATTACTCTTGAAGCGAAGTACGGTGAGCAGGAGTTCTGTTCTGTCAGTACAACCTTTAAGCCGGTTTCGTACCTTATTCAGGTATGAACCGGCTTTTATTTATGAATGGGGGATGCCAGATGAAAATTATCATCGGACAACCGAGGCTCGAACAGGATTTGTTGCAGCTTGAAGCCGAACTCAAGCAACATCCTGATGCGGATATATTGTTTTTTCCTGAAGGTTATCTGAACCAGAATGTTGAGGAAGCTTGCAGGTTGGCGGCTGAATATGGGACCATGATTGTATCAGGTCATCGCAGGTTGCACGAACGTCCAAAGGACCGATCGATTATCATCAGTAAGGCTGGAGAGATTGTATTGGAGAAAGCTAAATATACACCTGCTGAGACGGTTGAGGAACAGGGTTTGGTAATAAGCACTTTGTTGTGTGATGAGCTGGTCCTGCAAGGATTTCGCAACGAGAATATAGAAAATGTGGACATTGTGATGCATTCCATTGGTGTGGGCATGTTCAGTGAAGAGCAGTACAGTGAGTGGGTCGAAGAGGCTCGGCAGATCGCCTTGAAGCATCAATGTATTGTCATGGGGACAAGCCATGCGGATGGTTCGTACCGTGATAGCGAGATCTCCATTCCAATCGCCTATTGCATAACACCTGATGGAGAGGTTGTTCTGGCATCCCGAAGTGATACACGTACTCGTACAATCCTTCTGGACAGAGGAAATACAGACCCTTCACCTCAGGAGTCACAAGAAAAACAACTGAAAATTTCCATAGCCCCATCCGGTTAAATTAACGGGTATGAATCCCAGATGAATGGGCTGATGAACTTGCCGATTCGCCCTGTCACTTGCGCGAAATACGCATATGTTATGGCATACCTTGAAATTCAAAGGAGGCCAATCAAATGAGTCAAGTTGGATACGGTTGTGGCAATGTTGGTGGATTCGGCGGCGGATGGACTTCCACAAGTGCAATTCTCGTGCTTTTCATCCTGCTCGTGATCATCACAAAATCTTTCTGGCTGTAAGTCACGTGTAGAAACGTACAAACAGTAGCTCCGCTGAGACTTCAGCGGGGCTTTTCCTATTTATAAGAAGCAACATATGCCATCCATGACATTTGACAACTGAAAACAATGTGCTTAAAATCACATAAGAGACTATTAACAGAGATTGAAGGGATAGCAATGCCGTTTATTCGCTTTAAAGGATTCACAGGTCCTCAGCTAGAGGAAGTTGTACCTCAAATTACAGAGCAGATGGCCCTAATTACTCATATTCCAAGGGAGAGAATGAAGGCAGAGCGTCATGATGTACAAGCGCTAACACCTTCTCCGGCTTCTATAGAGATTTTGATGTTTCAACGTGACCAGGAGATTCATAATCGGATTGCATCGTCGGTGCAAGCTATTTTGGAAGAAGCATACATGCCGGATGTGCATATTTTCTTCAATATATTGTCACCTACTTTGTATTATAAAAAAGGCAAGCCGCTGACAGATTATCGATTGGATTGAGATTGTGAGGGACGAGCAGAATATTGCTCGTCTCTTTTCATTTACATATTTTTCGTATGTTTAGTAATGGGCTGGTTCCTGTGAACCCTGCTCAACGATAATGAGCATATCGCAGACACAATAAACAAGGCTCCACCGATAAGGTATACCCACCGAACGCCTAGTTGATCTGCGACTAGACCAAAGATGACTATGGATACACCCATAACCGTGGATATCAGGACGCCATGGGTGGCGTATACCTTGGTTAGGGATTCGACAGGTAAACTGCTCTGAAGCGCTGTCTGCTGAGCCACATCACGAATCTGATGAACTGGACCCATGAGTATGCATAACACCAGAGCGAGCCATGGCAGGTTGTTTAGACCATAAACGACGGTCAGCAGGCTGAAGAGAAGAGAACCCATGGTTATGCTAGCGATTAGATGCTTCTGAATACGTTTGGCCAGTGCAAGAGCCAGAATACCTCCAAGCATGGTTCCAGCAGCGTAACTCGAGTTCATGAGTCCCCACCAACCTTCTCCTCGTCCCAGAGCTTCTTTTGCAAAGGCTAGCGTAACAGCTCCGATCCAGATGGAACCCGCAAGAGCCTGGGCAATGTCCATAAGCGTAATCAGTCGTAAGGTTGGATTCTTCCAAAGAATACTCCAACCTTCCCTTAATACATTCCGCGATACAGCAGATTTCTGGGGTTGTTCTACATTCCGTGTGAGCGAGCCCATGGCAATCATGAAGATCAGAACGGCCCAGGACAGGCTTGTAGCTGCCCAGAAGGTCTGTGACGCCCCCCAGTTCATCACGGCGAATCCCGTCATGGCGTAACCGACAATGGTTACAGTCTGATTGGAGAAAGATAGCAGGCTATTTGCTTTTATAAGGTCTTCACCTTGAACCAATCGTGGCGTTAAAGTCTTCAGTAACGGAGTTTCCCATCCGTCCAAGAAGGATAGTATGACCACTCCGAGCAATAGAAGCGGCAGTTGTGAAGTTAATTGATTCAACGAAATGGCTATACAGGTCATGATTAATGTTTTGGCTATGGAAATGCTGATCAATAGTCTGGAGAATGGGAAACGGTTCACAAGTAATGGCAAAGTGAAACCTGCTATTATGCGTGTAATGATCTGAATCAGTGGAAACATTGCAGCAGAGAGTACCGATCCAGTGAGACCGTATATAAATGTAGTAATGACCATAATATATATGACATTAATAAGCGAGAGCAGCGTCTTGGCGGCCCAGTACGGATAAAATGCGATGTTCATGCCAATGATGTCCTTTCCGAAACGATATATCTATATTACGGGCATTGTCATCATTGCACCACAAACAAAGTTATCATTTTCCCGTCATTTCACCACAAAAAAACTGCCCAACAGGGCAGTCATCTTCTAATGCTTATAATTCATGCCATAGCAAGTGTGAAGGCGATAAGCAACATCAGCAGGCTGGTCGTTCTGACCATAGTCATATAAGGCCTGCTGGGTTCGGCTTCGCCCCGGGAAATCCAGCCATAGCGCAGATACCAGCCGAATTTTGGGAAACAGAGATTGATGATACAGAGTACCATGAATATAAAAAAGAGGGTTCTCATACCCATCTTCCTTTCTCACTTACATAACGGATCTTATTTTAACGTTTGCGTCTGGTAAAAAAGACTACAATCAAAATAATAATGATGATAATTAACAGAAATTTCATGTATGTTCCTCCTGGTGAGTAGTTAGGTTATTGTGGAATGTTAGTTATCAACTATTACCCATAAACCACATGACTTGAATAACTATGTTACAATTAAAATATATTGATTTAATATCAACACATTCCGACTGGTTAGTTTTCTCTCCTTATAATGTACGATTGCAGAATATATAAACATTAATGTGTGTGAGATGAAGGAGGAAGGCATGAGCCAACATAATCAACTCTCATTACAATGGGAATTTATCATCTCGAAAGTGAAATCCTCCGTGACGGTGGTCGATGCTACCTTGCCTGAGCTTCCGCTCATGTATGTAAACGAACACTTTACCCAACTGACAGGATACACGTATGAAGAGTCTGTCGGACACAATTGCCGATTTTTGCAAGGGCAGGATACAGACCCGGAAACGGTAATGCAGATTCGTGATGCATTAAAGAAACAACAGTCCATTAAGATTGATATCTTAAATTATACAAAAAGTGGTCAGAAGTTCTGGAACGAACTGAATATTGATCCGATCTTTAATGAATCCGGAGAGTGTTTATATTTTGTAGGCATTCAATACGATATTTCTGAACGGAAGTATGCCGAACAGCAGTTGAAGTTTGCAACTTCCATGGCTGAGATGAATAGCAGAGGGCAATTGGAATTCATCGGAAAGCTGAATCATGAGCTTCGTACCCCGCTTAACGGCATTATGGGCATGATCGAACTTGCCAGTATGGGTGAAACTACGGATGAGCAGAAAGAATATCTGGAGCTTGCACGTCAATCGAGTGAGGCACTGCTGAACATCGTTAACAATAGCCTGGATATGGCGAAACTGGGCAGAGGCAAAATGGATGTCGAAAACATTGAATTTCAGCCGTTGAAGCTGATCCAACAAATTGTGAAGACACATGAGCCTGCGGCACGGAATAAACAAATTCGTCTGCTCTGTCATGCTGATCTGAATGTTCCTGATGTGCTTATCGGTGATCCGCTAAGACTTCGGCAGGTACTGGATAATTTGCTGAGTAATGCAATTAAGTTCACAGAACAAGGTGAAGTGCAATTACAGGTGGATGTGAGGCAACAACTGATGGATACCGTTGTATTGGTATTCTCTGTGCGTGATACGGGAATTGGCATTCCTCAGCATCAGATCGAACAATTGTTTGATGCATTTACCCAGACCGACATCTCCCATGCGCGCCGATTTGGCGGAAGCGGGCTTGGGCTGACCATCTGCAAAGAACTGCTGGAACTGATGAATGGTCAGATTTCGGTGGAGAGTACAGAAGGGAAAGGTACACAGTTTGAGGTGACACTGCCCTTGCTGCGCCAACAGGCCATTCCCAATGTAGGATAATCAATCAAGCAGGACAGCCGGCGGTCTCGGCTGTTTTTTTTATTTTATTGGATTGTTTTACGAACGGGCGTTCTGTTATAATGCAAGTGTTGAATGGGGGAGACACAGCATGAGTAAGAGACGCACAAGAAGAAAACGCAAAGGCAAGCAAGGCTTTAAAAAGCAGGTTCTGACGCTGGTAGCGATGCTGCTGGTAGCCCTCTATGCCTGGGCTGGGGGAGAATGGCCGGAGGAGATACCTAATCCATTCGGTGGGACTAATAATAGTGTAGACCATACCATTACGTTCCCTTCAGAGCGTTATCCCGAAACAGCCAAACATATTAAAGCAGCTATCAAGGCAGGGCATTCGGATGTATGCACCATTGATCGTAATGGAGCGGAAGGCAATCGGGATTTATCACTTAAGGGTGTTCCAGTCAAAAAAGGTAAGGATCGTGACGAGTGGCCCATGGCGATGTGTGCTGAGGGAGGAACAGGTGCAGATATCCAGTACATTACCCCGAAAGATAATCGTGGTGCAGGTTCATGGGTAGGGAATCAGTTAAGTACATATCCGGATGGAACGCGAGTGAAGTTTGTAGTGAAGTAACAACAGGATATGGTTGGGCAGAAAAAAAGGATAGTAAGGCCTTTTTTGTGAGGCAGTGGCAGTATGGTACAGGATAAGTAGAAGAGAAAAACCAGACGTGCATGCGTCTGGTTTTTTGGTATAAAGTGCTGGCATAAATAGATCTAGTTAACGTATCTATACTGGAACTGGAGTTTCAAGGATTATAGAGCCGGCTATACGAGTTGCATTCCACTTAAATGATGAGAACGGATGCTTAACAGACGCGTAACATGTTCAACCTCATCAAACGGTATCCACAGATTTCCGTGAACCGTACGTAAGGAGAGAATGGATGTATCAGCGGTACGCTCGGGAAATCCGGTTACCGTCTGACCGCTTGTATTACGAACCATGATCTGTTGCTTGCGCCGGATGGCAATTTCTACCTCTTTTTTCATAAGTCATTGCTCCTGATTATGAGATGTTAAATCCATATGTCAATGTTTTCAATGGTTAATTTGTCTTCTTTATCTAGTCTATCAGAACTAGGTATAGATTTCCAGAAGAGAAATCAACATTCTTCTAGGTGATTTGTCTTAGCTGTGGATTAGCCGTTTTTGAATGGGGATTACGGGGTTATATTAGGGTAAAAGGAGGGGAACGGAATGACACAATTGATTATTGGGCTGGCCCGTACCGAGAACGAGGCTATAATTATGCTGAATAAGGTCAAAGAGGAAGGGATTAAGGATAAATATTTAGGAGCGGTGGCGAAGGAACAGCTTAATCTGGAGCTGGTGAGCGAAAAGACGGGGCTGCCCAAACCTTTGAAGGGTGCCGGAACAGATGGTGCCTTTGGCGCTCTGAAAGGCATATTGGCTGGTCTGGGGAAGCGAATGGATCAGACGATGTCGATCGGAAATGCAGTGCGTAGACTCGCTGGTAATGAGATTGGGAGTGAGACCGATGATTTGGTGCTTACACTGACTGAAGCGGGGATCTCGGAGGAGGATGCGCGGTATTACGAAGATTGGCTGTTAAAGGACCATATCTTGGTTATCGTGGAGTGCAGTGAGGAAGAAGCGGCTCGTGTTCGACCTATTTTACTTTTTTAGTTTAATTTAAGGCTGATTTTAGGTTTCTTTAATGTTGGGGAGGTATTCTTATCTCACACCTCCCTTAATATAGATTGGTTTACCGGAAGTCCGGGACCGCAACTCGGACTTTCTAGGCACTGTGAGCTGACGCTTGCAGTGCCTGTTTCATTTTTTTATTATTTTTAATAAAAGGTGTTGCAAAGTTAATTAGTTCATGGTAAGATATTTCTTGTCGCCAAGAAATACATAATCCTGCCGGGGTGGCGGAATTGGCAGACGCACAGGACTTAAAATCCTGCGGTAGGTGACTACCGTACCGGTTCGATCCCGGTCCTCGGCATCTTAAAAAGAAAGATCGTATGACGCTTGTTAACCAAGCTGCATGCGATCTTTTTTTGTGTTCTTTAATATGAATGTCACTTCATTGCAGACCACATCACCATGCAGCTCATAAACATAAACCCTGCATAATACATATCAGAAGGGACATTTACCTGACTTTTATGAAGAGAGAGAACAATGGTGTATACTATCTGTAGGCATATATTACCTTTACCTTGCTGAACGATATAGAGTCACAAAACCAATAAAACAATCTTATGGACGGAGGACTCAAGTTTATGTTGAAACAGCTTAAGCCATACAAGGTGTTACAGGAGCGCAGAATCGAAGAACTGAAATCGGATGCGTATCTGCTTGAACACCAGAAATCCGGGGCCAAAATTGTACTTTTGTCCAATCAGGACGACAACAAAGTATTCAGTATCGGTTTCCGCACACCTCCGGAAGATGATACAGGGGTAGCCCATATCCTCGAACACTCCGTGCTCTGTGGGTCCAAGAAATTTCCGGCCAAGGATTCTTTTGTTGAGTTGCTGAAAGGTTCATTGAATACATTCCTTAACGCCATGACGTATCCGGATAAGACGATCTACCCGATCGCAAGCCGTAATGATCATGACTTCCATAACCTGATGGATATTTACCTGGATGCGGTATTGAATACAAATATTTATGAGAATGAAAAGATATTTTTGCAGGAAGGCTGGAATTACAATCTGACCTCTGCAGATGATGAGTTAACCTATAACGGAGTTGTATATAACGAGATGAAGGGTGCCTTTTCTTCACCGGAACGAATGGTGCGCAGAGAAGTGCTGAACTCCCTTTTCCCGGATACCACATACTCCTCCGAGTCTGGCGGATTCCCGGAAGCTATTCTGGATCTAACGTATCAGGGGCTGCTGGATTTCCACACGAGATACTATCATCCTTCCAACAGTTACATCTATCTCTACGGCGATATGGATATGGAAGAGAAGCTGCAATGGCTGGATGAGAACTATCTGAGTGCATATGATCGAATCGAGATTGATTCGGCCATTCAACTTCAACCTGCCTTTGCAGAACGGGTAGACACAGTTAAGACTTACTCTGCGGGAAGTACGGAATCGGAAGTGGATAACAGCTTCTTGACCTATAACGCGGTAATTGGCACAAGTCTGGATAAGGAACTGAACATTTCGTTCCAAATTTTGTTATACGCCCTGCTGAACGCTCCGGGAGCGGTACTGAAGCAGGCGTTGCTGGATAAGGGCATTGCCAAGGACGTCTACGGTTCGTATGATGATAGCCTGTATCAGCCTGTGTTCACGGTTGGACTGAAGAAGAGCAATCTGGCGAGCAAAGAGGATTTCTTGGGAACGGTCAAAGAAGTGCTTGAGCGTGTGGTAAAAGAAGGCTTTGATCCAAAGGCGCTGCTTGCTGGAATTAACTCGTATGAGTTCAATCATAGAGAAGCGGACTATGGCAGAATGCCGAAAGGCCTGATTTACGGATTCTCCTCCCTGCAAAGCTGGTTGTACGATGAAGAAGCACCTTTTACTCATTTGGAAGCCAATGACGTATTTGCTGAACTGCGGACAAAAATGAACGAAGGTTACTTCGAGCAACTGATTGAGAAATATATTTTGCAAAACACACATACTTCCTTTGTGGCGCTAACCCCGGATAAGGGGCTGAACTCACGCAAAGAAGAAGCGTTGAAAGAACGTCTGAAAACCATTCAAGCCGGTCTTAGCGAGGAAGAAGTTCAGACGTTGATTCAGAAAACGGAGGCACTCGCCGAGTATCAGAATACACCTTCAACCAAAGAGCAACAGCAGGTCATTCCGACGTTATCGATTGAAGATATTGAACCAAAAGCCTCTACGTTGCATCAAACGGTGAACCAGGTCGACGGCACAACCATTCTCCATCATAACCTGTACACCAACGGAATTGGTTATCTGAGACTGCTGTTTGATATTAAAGAAGTGCCACGTCATCTCCTGCCGTATGCAGGATTGCTCAAGAATGTACTGGGTTACGTGGATACTCAAAACTACTCGTTTAATGAATTGTCCAATGAAATCCACATCCATTCAGGCGGTATTCATAGCGGGATTGGATCTTATGCTAACGCGCATAAGCACAATGAATTCAAGGCTACCTATGAGTTCAACGCAAAAGTGTTGTATGACAAGCTTGGATTTGCCTTTGATATGATCAAAGAAATCGTGTTCACTTCCCAATTCGATAATTCGAAGCGATTGTATGAGATCATCTCTCAGATGAAAGGTAATCTGCAACGTAATCTGATTAATAGCGGACACTCTGCGGGAATTGGCCGGTCTTCGTCCAAACATTCAGCGGTCGCGGATTTCAGAGAAGCTGTGAGTGGCATTGCCTTTTACCAGTGGCTTGAGGATCTTCAGGCGAACTTTGAGGCTAGAAAAGAAGAGTTATCTTCCAGTCTGCAAGAGTTGACGGGGTATATTTTCAGACCGGAGAACTTGCTTGTTAGTTATACTGCGGATGAGCAGGGATATGAAGGACTGGAGCAACAGGTATTCGATCTGAAAGCGAAGCTGTTCACACATGAGGTTGCCAAGGAAGAGTTTACGTCCACACCGGCTACTCATAAGGAAGGATTCCGTTCTCCTTCAGAGGTGCAGTACGTGGTGCAAACAGGCAATTATATCGACAAAGGATATCAATACACCGGTTCCCTACGGGTCTTGCAGGGTATCCTGTCTCTGGATTACTTGTGGACCAATATCCGCGCCAAAGGCGGAGCTTATGGTTGTATGTCAGGCTTCAGACGGAACGGAGACAGCTACGTTGCATCGTATCGTGATCCGAACCTGGATAAAACGTACAAAGTATATGAAGAGATACCGCAATATTTGACCGATTTCCGGGCAGACGAGCGGGAGATGACGCGTTATATCATTGGTGCGATCCAGGATCTCGATACGCCGAGAACCCCTTATGGCGAAGGAGCATTCTCGCTGGAGTGTTATCTGTCGAATGTGACTGAAGCGGATCTGCAACAGGAACGTGACGAAGTGTTAAACACGAAGGAAAGCGACATTATCGGTTTTGCTGAGCTTTTATCGGCCATACTTGAGCAGCAACAGCGCTGCGTGATCGGTAATGAGAACAAGATTGAGGAACAGAAACAAATGTTTGACGAAACGCTGGATTTAATCAAAAACTAAGCATTAGTCGTTTATTTCCGGATCAAATAGGCGTCAAAGCGAAAGGCACTTTTATGAGCTGGTTTCAACAGCTTATAGAAGTGCCTTTTCTTATGGGGAGGGACTGTCTCCATCCATATGATATGAGAATGTGTGACGCGCTGCGTTATTCAAGTGACAGCGAGCATGTTGTATATTTTCAGGGTCCGCAGATCTTCCTTTGAGATTTTTAATTCATTATATAACTCCTGATTCTCGGGCAGCGGGGTTCTGGAAAACAACATTTTGAGCGCGATAGGCATGAAAGGTCTGAAGGAGACACCAGCCATCAGTCCCCATTTTTTCTCCGATTCCTGAAAAGACGCCAAAATATTAATATATAGATTCTCCAGCGGCGTGGCCTGATTTTTCAAAATCAGCGTGGTGAGTGTATCATAATGCTCGGTGTGGCCCCAATACATATTCTCGCACTCCTGGTAGTTCTCAAAATCCTTCACATTCATATACATCACGGTGCGATAACGGTTGGCATCCGATTGAGCCATCATGTCAATGACACAACGAATGAGACTGTTGTTACGCCCGTCATAGAAGTAAGAATAGAAACGGGTGGAGTTCTTGAAAAAGCTGGACGGGACCGCATTCATCAGGGGAGATGCATGCCTTGGTTCTTGGTACAAGAGTTGCTCCACCTGGATGTTGAGTGCGTTAGCAATATGATGTAACGTGACCAGATCAAGTGTAATATCTCCGCTCTCATATTTGGACAGGGTGCCTTTGCTTTTGAAGATCTGATCCGCAAGCTGTTGAATGGTCAGTCCCCGCCACTTCCGAAAGTTTCGTATTTTCTTGCCAACTTCCTGATTGATATTGTTCATAACCGGTTCTCCTTATGCAATGTTTCTTGAGAGTACGTGAAAATGATGAAAGTCATTCATAAAAATGATGTTATATGAGAAATATATCACTTTTTCACGGAAATACCTATTTTGAAGAAACAATAAACTTCATTTGTTTCGTCAGAATAGATTGTGTTGCATTTGATGCAACTCCTGCATCATGAAATAATAGGTGTAATACGACATGAAACGACAATGAAAAAGTAAAGCAGATAGAGGAGCAGAAGCTATGAAATATAACTTTGATGAGATTATCGACCGCACAGGAACAAATGCCATGAATACGGATGGTTTCCGTCAATATATTTTTAACGCCACAGAGGACATGACTTTTCCATTTAAGGATGAAGAATTTATTCGCATGTGGATTGCAGATATGGAATTTGCCACACCTCCCGAGATTCTGGATGCAGTTAAGGAGCGTCTAGACCGTAGAATTATGGGTTACTCCCAGGTGTTTGATCCGGCGTATTACGAAGCTGTCTCGAACTGGATGAAAAGATACTATGACTGGTCCTTCCCGAAGGAACATTTGGAGACCTCAAACGGGATCATTCCCGCTTTGTATGAACTGGTGGAATATATCTGTCAGTCGGATGAGAAAGTACTGATCGTGACCCCGTCTTATGGTTTTTTCAAGTCAGCAGCGGAGCATAACAATCTTGAACTGGTGTGTTCGGATATGATCAACGAGCAGGGGCGTTACTCGATTGATTTTGAGGATTTTGAAGCCAAGGCCAAGGATGAGAAGGTAAGGGTATGTATTTTCTGTAACCCCCATAATCCGTCTGGACGTGTCTGGACAACGGAAGAGTTACAACGTGTGGGTGAGATCTGTCTGAGGAACAATGTATGGGTCATTTCGGATGAAATTCACTGTGATCTGCTGCGGACGGGTAAGAGACATACGCCACTTGCAAAGCTGTTTCCGGATACGGATCGAATCATTACATGTATGTCTCCGAGCAAAACATTCAACATGGCTGGTCTGATGTTCTCCAATGTCATCATTCCGAACAAAGCACTTCGAGACATCTGGCAGGCACGCCATTATGGTTTCAAAAACCCACTGAGCATTGCTGCCACTCAAGCGGCTTACGAAATGGGTGATGAATGGCTGAAACAATTAAAAGGTTATTTAGACGCCAATTTCGCCTGCGTAGAACAGTATGTGAAGCAACATCTGCCACGGGCTGTTTTTCACATCCCGGAAGCCACGTATCTGGCCTGGATTGATATCTCGGCATATGCTCCCGAACATGTAAGTTTACCTTTATTCTTCGCTGAGCAAGCGGGTGTATTGCTCGAAGATGGTCATATGTTTGTAGCCAATGGTGAGGGTTGTATTCGGTTGAATCTGGCTTGTCCGCGTTCTGTCCTTCAGGAAGGGTTACGAAGAATCAGTAGTGTGCTTGTGAAAGAAGTCGAAGAGGTGCCCGTTCAAGTATAAATTCATCAAGTCATCACGCAACAGCGAGGTGACTTTTTTGTATGAGTATACGGAATGTAGCAAGAATACGGTTTTTTTTGAGGTGAACGTATACCTGATGTGCAATTCTGGTCTGCTGTCCCCGGTTATGTTAAAATGGTGGATAGTCTATGAGTTGCATGACATGCGGCTCTCAGAAGGAAGAGCCCAGTAGTTGGGCTGAACGAAACTGCATTCACCAGGGGAAAGGAGTCTATACATATGTTTGGAAACGATTGGGACAAGGTGCTTCAGGAAGAGACGGAAGCCGAATATTTTAACAAGATTCGTTACACCCTCGCCGCCGAGTACAAAACGCAGACGGTCTTTCCGCCCAAAGAAGACCTGTTCTCCGCACTGAAGCTGACGCCATATCATCAGGTTAAGGCCGTTATTATTGGTCAGGACCCTTATCACGGAGCGGGACAGGCTCATGGATTAAGCTTTTCGGTTAGACCGGGGGTACGTGTACCTCCTTCTCTGAAAAATATATATAAGGAACTTCAGGCAGATCTGGACCTGCCGATTCCGAATCATGGATCTCTGGTTCATTGGGCACAGCAGGGAGTCCTGCTATTAAATGCAGTTCTGACGGTTCGTGAAGGTCAGCCGAACTCCCATCAGGCATTGGGCTGGCAGACGTTTACGGATGCTGTCATTCGTGCGTTGAATGAACGTTCAGAGCCGATGGTATATATGCTGTGGGGCAGTCATGCCCAGAAGAAAGGTGCATTTATTAACAGGGACAAGCACCTTGTACTGGAGTCTACACATCCCAGTCCGCTGGCTGCGCATCGTGGATTCCTCGGCAGTCGTCCCTTTTCCAAAGCCAATGATTTCTTGACCTCCAAAGGTATTGAACCGATCGATTGGAAGATACCTGAAAACTAGACAGATGGAGGTGAGAACATTGCGACATTGGATAGGACGAAAAGTAGCGGTATATCGTGCAACAGGCATACGGGAGCCATTAAAGGGAACGCTGGTCGAGTGGGATGAAGAAGCGGAATGTGTACGAATCGGACCGAAACGGATTAAGGTATCGTTTGACAATATCGCAATGATCAGACCTCTTCCCGAAGAGAGTCTTCCCTTAAAGAAAGCACGTTCTGAAGTACACAAGGTTGGCTATGTGATGAAAAAGGCGATTCAGTTCGAAAATGCGATCTATTTCAAGTCACAGGTTATGATCTGGCGCCGGGCCAAAATTGTAGCGTTATCCACGACGATTCTGCGTCATGACGAGGATCAGGTTGAACTTGCAGATGGTCGAGTTCTTCGTAAAGACAAGCATATGTTTGTCGTACGTTCACGCCGTGGGATACGTTAGTACCACAAAGATTTAATATTCATTTCATGCAAAGATCATACGGATTTAATGTTCTGTCTGTATATTAGGTAATAACAACCCCTTCTAAATTGATGTGTATTGAAATGGGAGCCCGGCCGGCTGCAAACGGTCGGGTATTTTTTTGCCCATTGGTTCTGTTAACCTGTTGTACGTTGTACATACCCATTACAATCATGTTGTATACTATTAAAATAGAAAATTGAACTAAACATTTACACGAGAACGTAGAGGGCAGAAATAACCTGAAGAAGCGAAGCGTTCGCCTTTATCAGCAGATTTTCACCTTTGTAAAATTGAATTAAAAAATCTGGGGATAACAGCGATCGGAAGGTTGTTCTGTCATCGAAGTGGCAAGTGTAAATATTCTTTAGTTCAATCTAAAAAGATCATGAGAAGGAGTGAAACCCAATGAAACGTATAGCTGTTTTTGCAGGCTCCAATCCGGGAAATCACCCCGATTATACAGAGAAGGCTATTCAACTGGGCAAACAGATTGCTGATAGTGGTTATGCACTGGTCTATGGTGGTTCTTGCATGGGCTTGATGGGTGCAGTAGCCGATGCTGCTCTTGAGCAAGGGGGAGAAGTAATCGGGGTTATGCCTACCGGTTTGTTCCGGGGCGAGGTTGTTCATGGAGGGCTCACACAACTGATTGAAGTGGGAACCATGCATGAACGGAAGGCTACGATGGCTGAATTATCCGATGGATTCATTGCACTTCCCGGAGGTATGGGTACATTTGAAGAACTATTCGAGGTACTGTGCTGGGCACAGATCGGTATTCATCGTAAGCCTGTTGGCTTATTAAATGTCAACGGATATTATGGACCGCTGATGAAGATGGTAGAACATAGCGTACAGGAAGGATTCTCCAACACCTCCCATCTCAGTCTGTGGAGTCTGGAAGCTGATCCGGCTGAACTGATCAAACAAATGTCATCCTATATTCCTGCAGAGCTGACTCAGAAGTGGTCACAACTCAACGGGAAATGAGTGCATAGGAAGACGGGCCTGAATTCACTTGTTCCTCGGGAGAATTTTTGATCTGCCCAAGCAAGTTGCGCTACCGGACATAGTCTATAGTGTACTTCGATGAAGAGGGGAGTGTCACTCATGAGCGAACTCAAAGGTACAGGTTACGGATATAGCGGAGGCTTC
The DNA here is from genome assembly GCF_017874615.1 of Paenibacillus xylanexedens. Taxonomy (GTDB): domain Bacteria; phylum Bacillota; class Bacilli; order Paenibacillales; family Paenibacillaceae; genus Paenibacillus; species Paenibacillus xylanexedens. The sequence continues at coordinate 29,718 of NZ_JAGIKV010000001.1, read as the reverse complement.
GGTGGTGGAGCATGGACATCGACAGGTGCAATTCTGGTATTGTTTATTCTGTTGGTTATCATCTCTCGCACATTCATTCTGTAATTCGGTCAGTATCCCGGGACGGGGATCACGCTGCAGAGGCAGCGCCCGAATAAAAAATAACCTTTCCAAAGAGACGTCGGTATCTCCCGGCGTTTCAGGGGAACGGTTTTTTGACGTTTCCAGCATACGTTGAGTATTTGAAAAAGCAAAAACCTGCCCCTGAATAAGGTCAGAAGCAGGAGAGAGCCTCCTGAGCCAATAGCTGCGCAACAAGCAGTCTACACCACAACAGCAGTTTGATCGGGAACACTTAACGATTTCCAGGCGATATATAGCCCGATGGCGGCTGCAATTAAGGAGAGTATTGCTGCAACAATAGCCAGCTGATCCAGTGTACTGGATGAAGTGGAGTTAAAAGAACGCTGATTAGCCGTCTTGCCGGATTTGTTTTTGATATGGACAGATGTTCTGGAAAGCCTGGAAGCCGACTGTAACTGGGATGTGTGAGGACGCGTAGGTATCGATTTTTTCTTTGAGGGATTCAATAGTCAACCTCCTTATAACGGAGTTCAGTGCTTCCATCGTTCATACTATGTTATGTCGATTTTCAGATTGAGTTCGCAAAAATGAGTGAATCCCCAGCCCGTTAGCTGTTGAACCCGTTCGCTAGTATCAGCGAAGCAGGTAACCCATTATACGCTCTGTTAATACAGGTCTAACAAACGGTGTTTATAGTGAGGATCATAGAGTGAAGCTTGAACACAGGAGGCGATGGAATGAGGAACATGGAGATTATTGCCCACCGCGGTGCATCTGCCGTATGCCCGGAGAATACGATGAGCGCTTTTGAACGGAGTCTGGAGCTTGGAGCAACAGGCATCGAAACCGATGTGCAGATGACGAGTGATGGCAGATTGGTACTGATTCATGATGAGACGTTAAGTCGAACTGGCGGCGCAGAAGGTTGGGTTAAGGATACGACATACGATCAATTGCGCACACGGGATGCGGGGTCCTGGTTCCATGCTGATTTCACCGGGGAACGTATTCCTTCTCTGGAGGAGTTATTCAAACTGGTACAGGGGAAAGGAACACTGCTTAATCTGGAATTGAAAAATGGTATTGTGAGTTATAAGGGGATGGAGGAGAAGGTTATAGAGGCAATCCAGGACTGGAATCTGGAGCAACAGGTCGTGCTGTCCAGCTTCAATCATGCTTCGCTCGTGAGATGTAAACGTCTTGCCCCGGAGATTCGTACAGCACTTCTATATATGGAAAAGTTATATCGTCCCTATGATTATGCTGCCAAACTCGAAGCTACCGGCCTTCATCCCTACAAGCTGGCCATCACACAAGAAGATGTTGCTGCTGCATTGGCACATGGCATTGTTACCTATCCATTTACGGTGAATGATCCTGCCGAGATGCAGGCCATGATTGACATGGGCGTGCAAGGGATTATTACCGATGTTCCGGATGTCCTGGCATCCTTACTTACGGTACATGCCCGTTAAACGAGTCTGTATTTTACATGTTCTACATATGCAATGATAAGGCTGTGTTCGAGCTTTTTGGCTCCTGCGCAGCCTTTTTGCGGGTAAAATTGTGTGCAAATCTTCATATATGCAATAAACATGTCCTATTTGTCCATTGCCAGCGCCCGTGGATTCCCTTACAATGGTCTATGGGAATGAGAATCAATATCATTAAAGTTTGGCATTTATAGAGAGGTGATTGTTATGTACATAGGTTTGAGCAGCTCCACTCATAACGAGGGTGGGCGCGTATGAGTTCACAAGCTTCACCAGAAAAACATAATCCGGATTCACCCACAGCGAAGATACACACTCGTCCGTGGGCGGCCACACTTATTCTTACAGGGGGAGTTTTGCTACTCGCTCTGGGTATGGCGTTGTCCATTTCTTTTGGTGCTGCTGATATTAAGCTTAGTGTAGTCTGGAAGGCCATCTTCGACTTCAATCCTGAGCTGACTCCACATCAGATCATATGGGAGATTCGGTTGCCGCGTATTCTTGGCGGGGCGATGGTCGGTGCATGCTTCGCTGTAGCTGGTGCGATCATGCAAGGCATGACCCGTAACCCGCTGGCCGATTCGGGTCTGCTTGGGCTGAATGCGGGCGCTGGATTTGCGCTTGCGATCTGTTTTGCCTTTTTCCCGGGCTTGCCGTTTATGTACATCATTATGTACTCATTCATTGGAGCAGGGCTTGGTGTTCTGCTGGTGTATGGTTTTGGTGCAGCTTCCAAATCAGGCCTTACACCTCTGCGCCTTGTGCTTGCAGGTGCAGCTGTATCAGCGATGCTGTCAGCACTCAGTGAAGGGATCGCATTGTACTTCAGAATTGGACAAGATCTGGCTTTCTGGACAGCCGGTGGTGTAGCTGGAACGAAGTGGTCTCAACTGGAGGTCATGTTCCCATGGGTTCTCGCTGCACTGATTGCAGGTCTTCTCATCTCCCGTTCCATTACTCTGCTTAGTCTCGGAGAAGATATTGCCGTGGGCTTGGGCCAACGTACGGGGCTGATCAAGCTCGTGGGCCTGATTGTTGTACTGATCCTCGCAGGTACGGCGGTGTCCGTCGTGGGTGCGGTTGGTTTTGTTGGACTCATTATTCCCCACCTTACGCGAAAAATAGTTGGGGTGGATTATCGTTGGATTATTCCATGTTCCGCTGTAATGGGCAGTCTGTTGCTTGTATTTGCGGATCTGGCTGCAAGAATGATTAACCCGCCGTACGAGACGCCAATTGGCGCATTGGTTGCCCTAATCGGGGTACCGTTCTTCCTGTATCTGGCGCGTAAAGAAAGGAGGACTCTGTAACGATGGAATCCTCAACAATAATTGGAGCAGAGCGTAAAAAGAGAGCCAAGAGTGCGATTGTCCTTATTGTGCTTGCCCTATTAATTATTACGGCTTTTGTGGTGAGTATGAACACAGGTTTTACCAAGCTTTCCCCGCTTGAGGTGATGCGTACCCTGTTTGGCGGAGGAACGGCGAAACAGGAATTGATCCTGTTTGAATTCCGTCTGCCACGGATTGTGATTTCGGTGCTGGTCGGGGCCGGACTTGCGTTATCTGGTTGTATTTTGCAGGGAGTATCTCGGAATGCGTTGGCAGATCCGGGTATCCTTGGGATTAATGCAGGTGCGGGACTTGTCGTCATGTTATTTGTTTCCTTTTTCCCGACAACCACAGCGGCTCCTGTATTTCTGTTGCCAATTCTGGCCCTGATCGGTTCAGGTTTTGCTGCATTTCTGATCTATGTGCTCTCTTACAAAAAAGGAGAGGGCATTATGCCTACTCGTATGTTACTTACGGGGATCGGGGTAGCCGCAGGGATCAGCTCGGTCATGATCGTGCTTACCTTGCGGCTTAGTCCAGAAAAGTATCAGTTTGTAGCGACCTGGATGGCAGGCAGCATCTGGGGTTCGAACTGGAAATTTGTAACGGCATTGCTGCCGTTTCTAATCGTTCTTGTACCGATTGTTCTGTATAAGGCACGTGTATTGAACGTACTTAATCTGGGTGACCAGACTGCGAGTGGACTTGGGGCTCCAGTTGAGCGTGAGCGGCTGATTCTGCTTGCGGCTGCCGTAGGGCTTGCCGGCTCATGTGTATCTGTGAGCGGGGGCATTGGTTTTGTCGGTCTGATCGGCCCGCATTTGGCACGTCGTCTGGTGGGTCCAAAACATCAGTTCCTGTTACCCGCATCTGCACTGGTCGGCGCATTGCTCGTGCTCGTTGCAGATACGCTGGGCCGTGTCATACTGCAGCCTTCAGAGATACCTGCCGGTATCCTGGTTGCCATTATTGGTGCGCCATACTTCCTGTACCTTTTAAGCAAGACGAAATAGAACGTAATCATCATTGTGTGATTGCATAAGGAGGACTTCAGTCCATGCTTCGCCGTTTCTTTGCCTATTATAGGCCTTACAAAAAGCTCTTTATTCTTGACTTCAGTTGTGCGATTTTAGTCGCCCTGCTGGAGCTGGCATTTCCACTGGCGGTCAACCGGGTAGTCGATGATCTGCTGCCAGGCGGTCGCTGGGACTGGATTCTATGGGCGTGTCTGGCATTGCTGGGCATCTACTTATTGAATTCATTCCTGAACTTCGTGGTTACCTATTGGGGACACAAGCTAGGTATTAACATCGAGACGGATATGCGTAAAAGTCTGTTTAATCATGTGCAGAAGTTATCGTTCCGTTTCTTCGATAATACGAAAACAGGACACCTCGTTTCCCGCATGACTAACGATCTGATGGATATCGGCGAGATCGCCCATCATGGTCCAGAGGATGTATTTATCGCGGTGATGACACTGATTGGTGCATTCAGCATCATGATGAGCATTAACGGGAATCTTGCGGTTTTAACCTTTATCATCGTTCCGCTGATTATTTATCTGTCACTCTACTTTGGTAGCAAAATGTCCAAGGCATTCAGCCGAATGTTTGGTGATATTGCGGACTTCAATGCTCGCGTAGAGAACAATATTACAGGTATCCGTGTTGTTCAGGCTTTTGCTAATGAAGAGCATGAAAAAGCACAATTCGCTGTGAACAACGGTCGTTTCCGTCAGACGAAACTGATTGCATACAAAATCATGGCCTGGAACTCCTCTGTCAGTTATATGCTGATGAAGCTGGTATCCCTCTTTGTCCTGGTATGCGGAACATGGTTTGTCATTCAAGGCAGTATGACCTACGGTCAGTTTATTGCATTTATTATGTTGTCCAATGTGTTCTTGACACCGATCCAGAAGATCAACTCGGTTATCGAGACGTATCCCAAAGGGATTGCAGGCTTCAAACGTTATACGGAGCTGCTTGATATGGAACCGGATGTGGAAGATCGTCCAGGAGCCGTTACGGTATCCCATTTGCGTGGAGATATCCGTTATGAGCAAGTGACCTTTGGTTATTCCGATCAGGAACCTGTTCTCAAAGGTATTGATCTAAACGTACGTGCAGGTGAAACTGTAGCGCTTGTCGGTCCATCGGGGGCAGGTAAAACAACGCTATGCAGTCTGCTGCCGCGGTTCTATGATGTGCTGGAAGGTCGCATCACAATCGATGGGCAGGAGATACAGGATATGACACTAGACTCGTTGCGTAGTCATATCGGAATTGTACAACAGGACGTGTTCCTCTTCGATGGAAGCATTCGGGAGAACATTGCCTACGGTAAGCTGGATGCATCCGAAGAAGAAATCTGGATGGCCGCTAGACGTGCCCAGATGGAACCTTTGATTCAATCCATGCCGGAAGGATTGGATACGTTAATTGGTGAACGCGGTGTGAAGCTGTCCGGTGGACAGAAACAGCGTTTGTCTATTGCCCGTATGTTCCTGAAAAACCCACCAATTCTGATCCTGGACGAAGCCACATCCGCGCTGGATACAGAAACGGAAGCGGCGATTCAGCAATCCCTTGCTGAGCTGTCTGAAGGCCGGACTACGCTGGTTATTGCTCACCGATTGGCTACGATCAAAAATGCAGACCGCATTATTGTCGTTGCTGAACAAGGCATTACGGAGCAGGGACGTCATGAAGAATTACTCGCAGCAGGTGGGGTGTACAGCCGCCTTCACTATGCGCAGTTTGGCGCGTAACCTATCCTATGTGGATGTAACAATGTAAATACGAGAAGTAACGCCATCGTTCTTGACTTGGAAGGAGTCAGGACGTTGGCGTTTTTTTCTTTTTCATGATCAATTGTGGGTCAGGGGTACTGTGCTCATATCTGCCTGTGATCATGGATGTGGAAACGGGTAATATAGTAAAGAGAACACTTAACGTGTAAGATATGTTCATCATCTTGCAAGATGTAGGAGGTACATGATATGCAGTTGAACGATATGCTGAAAATTCTTATAACCTGTCTATTATTTATTCTGATTTGGTGGCTATTGACTCAAGGGATTCGCAAACTTTCCAGTACTCGTGCGGGGTCCGGTTTCCGACTAGGGGGTGGATGGTCCATTGGACTTTTCGTTGTTGGCGCCGTGCCACTCGGTTTTTCGCTATACACAGAGATCTTTGATAAGCGCCTGGATGCCAACATCGGGTTGGGGCTTGCCATGTTATTTGTATGGGCTTATTGTGTGATCTTGTTGTGTGCGGCGTTGGTGGTATGGGGAAGGTACGTGTACAAAAGGGATATGAAGAAGTGAATATTTGGGTTGATCGTGTTGAGCCCGTCAGGAAGTTAAGGGTGAACTAACAGCTGTATTTGTAACAATAAACTGATATGGAACGTTAAATTTAGAAAGAGGTGTTATTAAAGGGGGATTTACAGATGTCCAATCTTCGTCGAGTCCTCATATTGCTCTCAATCCTAATCGTATGCCTTACGGGATGTTCAGGACATATCGAGTGCAACTCCGTGCAGACTCAAGCGAATGCACCAAGTGAAGATGGATTCACTGGTTATGTGGTTGAACGCAAAGACAATTCCATTCTTGTGGTTGATCCTGCATATGAAGATTTCAGTGCGAACGGAGGAGGAAATCGGTATTATCCTGCAAAATGGTTCTCCAATGCGCCTGATCCGCAGATCGGTTCTTATGTTGAAGTCTGGACGGATGGAGGCCCGGAAAATGAACCCTATCCTGGGCAGGACAGAGCAGATAAGATAGCGGTATCTTGTCCAAATACTCCAGATGGTGCTCATCTAAGTGAGCCGGACGCAATTCGGGGTGGACTATACTTACCAGATGGAGAAAAATTACGTGTTCCTGTGATTGAAGATGTACACTATTATCAGGATGCAGGAATGTGGACGATTCGCATGAGAGATGCGATGTCAACGACGAAGAATCAAGATGAGATTGAGATCAGAGTAGAGGATGTAGAGCCAGTAGATTAGCAGAGGGAATATATGATTTTGCACATTGAGATGAGGTTGTTTAAATGGATATTAGGGAGTGTCTTCCCAGTGATAAACATGACTTTGAAGCGGTTAACAAGTTAAATGAATTTAGAAATGAAGAGTTGAAAGTTATCATCCCAGAGCTTATGGAGTGGTTGCAAGACGGGAATTGGCCTATCTATAAGCCGGTAGAGGATCTACTATTGAGACTGGGTGAAGACTTAATTCCTCATATTAAGGATGTATTGCAAACCCAAGATTCTACTTGGGAATATTTTATTTTGGTTGGATTAATTGATCGATTGCCTGTATCTCATCTAAGTATGTTACGTTCGGATTTGGTAAGGATACTTGAGTCTCCTACACATGATGAGATACTAGAGGAGTTGGATGAGGTTGTCTTGGAGCTTTTGGAAAAGATGGAAGTTTGGATACATAGAGACTTGTAATTAGCGTTCTAAGAAAGACTGAAATATTGAAGATGGAGTGATAAAAATTCTAAAATACCAACTTCTTTTCCCTACCTTTTTGAGTTCGGAAATATATTGTTTGCACATTGTTCAACTATTAATTGAATTATTTGATATTTCAGAGAAGGAAGCTTTTCTCAGGATTAATTCTTTTTGGGAAGGCAATGATTTTTTATCAGAAGAAGACCTGATTTTTCATGAGTCCCCTGAGTTTTGGGCAAAAACAATTTATTATGAGGAATGCAATTGGTGGAACTTCTCTGAGAACGAACTAATCCCTAGAAAAATAGATTGAAAATCCAAAACTATAACTAGGCTATAATCTATATGATAAACAAGGAAAACGCCATTATGATTCTATAAAAATGGAAAGGAATCTTCTGCCCATGGAATTATCAAGGTCTCAGCAATTAGCTCAAGAGCATGTAACCAATTATGCAAGAAGCCGCAAAAATGACGCGGAGCAAACCATTAGGGAAATCCTTCGTATGTCCAACATCGAGTTGAAGACATTTGAAAAAGCTATCAATAAACTAAAATCTCATGCAAGTATTGCGCTACACTTTCACCCAGATCGATTAGATCCGACCATGAAAAGCGTTGCTGAAGCACTACTTGAGCAGGGATTTTATAAAAGTCAGTTTGAGACTTTCTTATCAAATGGAAGTGTCTCCGCATTTTCAGGCGGTGAACGTGACGTTTGGGAGAATAAAATGTATGGCGGAGCGTACCAAATAAATGGCTCAACCAATAGTGAACGGCCCAAGTATGGGGCACTCAATGTTATGTTACATCCCGATGGACCTGCTCCGCGTTTTGGATCATGTTACTTCCTTTTATCCACTGAGGTCTCTCAACGTTGCACGTATACATATTTGGATTCTCACCAAGACCCAGAGGAAAAGGGAACGTATGAGGAATTTGACCTCGTTTTGGCTGCTCTCATGAGGGATGTATTCTATAGTGATTTTGCCATTGGTGAAAGAAATCTAACGGTTCAAAAGTTAATCGACCATATGCTCGTCAATCTTGAGAAACCATTTCAAAATCCATCAAACCAAGAGCCAAACCGAAATCTGGACCATTATATCGAAGCTCAGGTTCATGGTGACATTTCCCTTGAAAAAGATGTAAAGATGCTTGTTGCCGACCCATCATTTAAAGGCGCCCATACAGGAAGAATCTTAGAGCAGATATGTTTAAAGTATTCCATTGATCTCCATTGGCACATGGGCTTTACACTATTGGTTGATGACGTTCCAATGGATTTTCGAGGTCCTTCGATGCCTTCACTAGCCAAGAGAATTGCAAAAAATGAATTTATTGATGCAAATATCATTGGTTCTGCGGCTATGGACTTGAAACGAAACCCAAGCCATTGGAGCGATAGAGGAACCTACACAGAAGTTCTACAAGAGTTAAAATTACTCTGGCATGTCTTAGTGAGATATGGAAAGCCAATGGAAGAGTGAAATAGTACTCTAACGACCTTGAGCGCCTAGCCGTTCAAGGTTGTTTTTTATCATTCAAACGGATTACAGACTATACATTTATCTATGAATCTGCTGTCACAAAAACGAACGTATGTTTTATAATTAAATTGACTTTTTGTCCTGACAATAATATATTATTGTCAGGACAAAAAAAGAGGTGAAGCAAATGTCCGCCAAAAAGATGGGGCGCCCTAAATCTGACAAACCCAAAAGCAGAACGATTGATATACGTGTCGACGAGGAAATTATGAACAAGCTCGATATTTCGGCTGAGAAGCTGAATACGAATCGATCAGACATCGTTCGCAAAGGGATTGAGAAGATTTACGACGAGCTCCAAAAATAAAAAAGGAAGCAGCTTGAGTCCCACGAAGAACACGCTGCTTCCTATCCCGCAATCACTTGAATGAGCGACTGCATAAATATCCTACCATGTGTAGAACGTTCATTCAAGTGAGGTGCGAATTGATATACAGGAGGATGCACATGAATTCGATATTAGAAGCATTATATAATGGACGACTTCGACCGGATGAGATGATGATGCCGATACATCCTGAATACCAAGCGTTAGGACGGCAGATTGCAGCTCTGACAGAGCAGTGGAAGAATCGATTGAGCGAGGAAGAATTCCGTGAGCTTGAACAGTTATTTGACCTGTGTGGCAGATGTGAGGGCATGCATACAGAAGCGGCGTTTGCACAAGGTTTTCGTCTGGGTGCTAATATGCTGATTGAAGTCATGAGTCAGCGTGAGGAATCGGTGTTGGAGTTTAACTAAGTTTAACGATGTGAGTAGAGATCCGGTTTACTTTTACAGCTAAATTCTCAGGAAATGACGTGCATACAACATACTCATTTTGCATTATAAAATGGTTTCAAAAATTTAGTATAACAAAGCCCTCCAATCCTCTCTGCATTCAGCAGCAGGGTTCGAGGGCTTCACTTAAACATAGAGTTAACAATATATATAGGAAAGAACTTGTTAAACAAATTGTTCCTTAATTCGCAATATTCCCAGCCATTTTTAGGCGACGCGCAATTTCCTTGAAGTCTTCTTGCGATATACCTGGTGCGAATTCTTCCTCGACCGCAGGAGCTTCAGGAATCGGAAATCCTTCGGGTATCCCTTGGATGACTTCAAGAGGTTGTCCATCTTCGGGGTGAGTTCCTTTCCAGATCTGGCCGATCGTATTGAAATCTTTATCACTATAGGTATACAGCTTGGTGTGTACCCCTTTTTCTTCATATTTGCGAGCCTCGTTGAAGGCTTTGTTGTTCAGTGAAGGGATAGGAACCAGCTTGGTCACATTTACGCCAGTTGCAATCTCAAGTGCTTTCGCATATGCGACAACATGCACGCCGCCACGTACCAGCAGGAAACCAACCACTTCCCGGGCTGCCGGGTGATCCGTCATCTCATATACTTTCATTTTATGGGTACGAGCGCCACATTCTAGGAAGAAGTTATGCAGCAAATCCTCAACCAGATTGCCGCTGTTAAATACATTCGCCCCCGTCCACGGGTTGCCCATGGAGTCGAATGGCATCGCGCCTTGTGCTCCTGCAAGATAGTGATAGGAGAGACGCGCGTCTTTGACCGAACCCAGCGGTGTATCGTCAGGTTCTTTGTATTCTGTAGAACCCCGCAGACAGTGATTGATGCCATGAGACACGAGTTCAACATGACCCAATTCTTCGGCCGTAATGCTCATGACGAGGTCATAGAAGGGCTTTAACTTTTCTTTGGATCGAAAATTAAACGATTGATAGAGGTAGTTGTTCAACGTTGACATTTCTCCGAATTTACCGCCGAGCAATTCTTGTATGGCTGCCGCAGCATTCGGATCTGGCTTCTCGACATTGGGAATCTCAATCAGGATTTCATCCAAGCGTTTGAACATTCGGGTGTAACCTCCTCAAATTAGTATTGCAGATCGTGTAGAGTTTCAGATCGTGGAGTCACTCTGTCATGGCCTATTACACGTCTTATGGGTTTTTTAAACAAAAAATCAACCAAATGGGAATTAAGCATCGCATAACGCATGCCCCAACTCTTCTCCCATTTGTTATTTCCAATACGGTCAAATTTATGTATAATCAAACATTCAAACGAGTCTTCACGTACAAGAGAAGAGAGTCATGAATCCATAAAGGAGTAAGAGATGAACAAGCGTTGGATACAAATAGTTGGGATTGTAATGTTTCTAATGATACAGATGTACATAAGCAGCGAGCCTGCCACAGCATATGACGTTACGAACGAGGTTCAGGTGGATGAACAAACGAGGCAAAGGCTTGAAAAGAAATACGGGTTGGAACGTCCTGAGGAGCCGAAGACACAACAACACTTTTTCTCGGGTGACTGGGGAATGAGTTTCCGGACGGAGCCTCCTGATTCGTTTGACCGACTTGTTCATGTGGTTCCTTTTTCCCTACAGCACTGGCCTGGATCTTTCGTTTATTCGTGTAAAATGAAACCCGGACGGGCAATATAACAGAAACATATTGTCCCAAGGAGTGAGTGAAATGAGAATGCTCATCGTTACCGTCATGTCGGTAGTTCTGAGTTTAGCTGGAATTACATCAGGCACAGGTGCCGCTATCCCTGATTATGCGAAGTGGGGAATTATTGCGGTCAAAGAAACACAGACCAAGTATAATGTGGATATTTTGGACTATAAGCATATCGGTCGCACCTCTCTAACAGCGGATCAATCACGGGAACAGTTCAAGCTATGGGTTCGTGCTAAAGACGGCAAGCAATTCGCAGTCTATGTGAATGTTGATTTTAATCCGTCTACACAGCAATTAAAGAAAGTACAATTTTCCGAATCGGATCGACACTGATCCGCTGGACTTGGTCATTACAAGCCATGTTTTCATATTAGCTATACTGTGGGTTGAACCAGACTGCCTTAATCATTGAGGTGTAAGTCTGGTTTTTTTATTTTACAAAATCCTTTTTTTACTATTGAATAAAGAACTTATGTTCGCATATAATATGAAATACAAACAAACGTTCTTATCGGAGGGATGATTATGCTAGGGAAATATATTGGCCAGATGGTGGAGCTTGTCTACATGGATCGTGCAGGGCAGATTACGCAGCGACAGATTCGAATTAACAGTGTACGTGGCGGGATGATTAGAGCATCAGCGGGAAAAGAAGGTTCGCCCCGAACATTTCTGGAGCAAGGTATTCTGGCATGGCGTCCTGTTACCGATCTGAATGGGGAGGTAAAGTATGCTGAACGACTTTGAACGCAAGATTTTGCGTATTATGGTGAACTATGCAGGACAACGGCGCAGGCTGCCGCGTATGGATGAACTGGAGAACAAGACGGGACGAAGCAGAGCTTACATTCATGAGTCATTGCTGGAGCTTGAACGCACCGGGCACATCGCGTGGGAGAACCGGTCTACTCTGGAAGGGATACAGATTTTACAGGCATGGGAACAGGCACAACAGCCGATTCGCAAAAGCCAACCTTCCGGTGATTCCGTAAAATATTTTACGGACTACTAATTATAATAAGAAAACGCCAACCCGGATAACCGGATCGGCGCTTATTGTGTCACACATAAGACATGTGCATCTATTTTAGAAATGGGGAAGTTGGTCCAGGTTGTTGGTTGGGTCACCGTCGGCATCGCCGCGAATGTACATTTCGCCGTCCTTGCCTTTAAATACATTCACGCCGGCAATAGCGCCAGCCTTTACTTCTGCAAGTGCCTGCTGATAATCCAGTACACGTCCTGCTGAAGTCTGAAAGGCCGTCAGGTCACCGTCACCATTTTTCTGTACGGCTGTGAAGCTCTCGCGTGTCGTTTGATCCATGATGTCACACTCTCCTTATATGACGAGATAGGAATCTGTCTACCTGATTAGCCTATCCGATTTCCTCGGAAGTATGCATCATGTGCTGATAAGACCTGCCAACGTCGAAGTTTTACAAGCTCTTTTTCATACGAACATGCAGAATATCTGCATCATAAAAAGGTTCTTCCGAAATCACTTCATAACCCAGTTTTTCATAGAATTTCTGTGCCTGACACTGCGCATCCAGTACAGAATAGGATAAGCCGAGTTCACGTGCCAGCTCCTCCATCGCGAGCAGAAGCACACGTCCATAACCAAATGAACGATGAGATTCAAGCACTGCGATCCGCTGCATTTTGGCGGTATCCTTGCTGTAATAGATCAGACGTCCTGTGGCTACAGCTTGGCCATCCGTACTTAACAATACATGATGCACATCCGGACTGATGACATCATATTGATCAATCTCAATCTCGGCAGGCACCTGTTGCTCGATCACAAAAACGTGATGGCGAATTCCCAGGGCTTGCTCCAGTTGTTCTTCTGTCGATACATAACTAATCTCAGCTGCCAATTCCATTCCTTCTTTCTGCTCTTGCGCGACATATCAGACTGAATTATACAAAAAAATGTTTTTCCTGTATAGTGAAGTCTGGAACATATTGGGAGAGGAGGGGGTAGTGATGGGCATGACAGGCATCATGGTAATTACATTGCTAATGTCGGTGGCAATGATTACTCTGTTGTATTACGTTACGAAGAAAGCATACTCACGCAAGTGGGATGAAGATGAGTAATTCACCTGTTAACCTTCACGGCAAGACTTCACTGCTTCCTCGCGGAGAATACACATCTTGAATTACAGATTTGGAGTATACGTCCAGCCAGACGGGTAGAGACTCACCATTTTCATTGGGCTGTTGTAATTGTTGGAATTGTACCGTATGTTCATCCCTCTCCAAGCCGCAACCAGTAACGGTTGTAATGAGAATCATAAGCCCAGCAAAGAGAAAGAAGCATTTGGTGAATGTATATTTATTGGATTTTGACCGTTTTGTTAAGTTTCTCATAGGGAATTCACCTCGTTGTAGAAATGGTAATCTTTCCTTTATTGTGCACCATTTCGGGTGAATTATAACCAAATAAATCATTGACAATGAACACGGTTACTTGATATGATACTGTTACTTGATTGGGGAAACAATTATATATCATGATCTGTTAGCTCAGCTGGGAGAGCACTATCTTGACAGGGTAGGGGTCAGTGGTTCGAGCCCACTACAGATCATACACGAGAAGCCTTACAATGTAAGGCTTCTTTTCTTTTTTTCACATACAAAAATAAATGCGTTTCCAAGCGATTCAGTTTCTCTCCTCTTTTTTAAACAAAACTTAAATAAAACATAAATTCAGCGTAAGGTTCGTCTTCTATACTTGGTTCTGAGGTCAATATAGAACAGAAGAAGGAGAGAACTTATGAATTATTCAAACCCATTTACATCAAAGTTAGCCAGAGTAGGGATCGCGGGTACACTGGCTTTAATACTGGCAACAAGCCCACTTGCTAACATGGGGGTTGTTGCCGCGGAAGCAGACCCAGCGCCTGTATCTACGAAGATATATAACACACCGAAAGATTCTCTAGAGCAGACCCCGATTCAATACCAGATCCAGGCTCGGTTGAATGAGAAGGACATGACGATCCAGGGGAGCGAGAAGGTAACGTATCGCAACACAAGCAAGGATGCACTCCAGCAGCTGGTCCTTCATACATATGCTGATGCAAACCTCTCCAAGTCTACACAGGCGAGCATGTACCAACAGCATAATGAGAAGATTAGTGAAGATCACCCGGAGAAGACAGCAGAGGACTTTCTGGGTGGCATCGATATTCAGGCTGTAACCGCAGATAGCCAATCGCTGGACTTCCATAAGGAAAACCAGGCGTTGACCGTGCAGTTGAAAAAGCCCGTTCAACCAGGTGAATGGGTATCATTCCAACTGGAGTTTCAGTTGAACATACCCTATGGCTCACAGCGAGTTTCCTACTACAAAGACATGATCAATGGTGCACACTGGTTCCCGGTGATGTCTGTATACGACGAGGTTAAGCATCAATGGAACAAGGCACCGTATAGTCGAACATTTGAGAGCGATTATTACACCTCATCGGACTTTGAAGTTCAATTCAATGTTCCTGATGAGTATCAGGTAGCCATGCCGGGTACGATCACCACTCAAGACAGTACAGAACATGGTCGTAAAGTTGTTTCTGCTGTGGCCGAGAACACAAGGGAGTTTGTATTCTTTGCTAGTCCAAACCTTCAAGTGGAGAGTGTTACCCGTAACGGTCTGACGGTGGAATACTATTATTACAACGATGATCCATCCAAGAAAAAGATAGTTGACCGCTACATTAATCAGGCATTCAAGGTCATCGATTTCTATAGTGAGAAATATGGCAAGTATCCCTATCCAGAGTTCCGAATTGTCGAGACGTATGTACAAGGTGTTGCCGTGGAATATGCGAGGCTCATCCAGATGGGACAGATTCAAAATGGTGCTGTTCCAGAAGAAGACACAACATTTGTTCATGAAATAGCGCATCAGTGGTTCCATGCATTGATCGGTAATAATTCGGAGACAGAATCCTTCCTGGATGAAGGCTTTGCTGATTTCTCCATGGTGTATTTTGCCGAGAAACAGGGAGACAAGCTAAATGGGTTCAGATCCATACAGTTTGATACTGCGCCCGTAGATATGGCGATTGTGTCAACAAACGATGAAGCTGGGGATTTGGCAAGTTTGGTATATTATCAGAAGGGGCGACAAGCGATCTATCAGCTTTACCGTTCCGTCGGTGAAGAGAAATTTGACGAGTTGATGAGGACATATTTCAAACGCTACGTGTACCAAAATGCAACGGTAGAGGGGCTGCTTCAAACCATTGAAGATGTGCTTGGTAAAGAAATACGTTCAGAAATGCAGATGGCCCTATATCAGCCTAATTTTGTCTTAAAGCCGGAATACCAATTATCACAGGAAGAGACCGCCGCCTATGTGCATGATGTCTTACAAGTGCAATATAAGACTGTCATGGGTATGATCCCTGATCTGCCTTATGAAGTGATGAATCGATTGATGGACAAAGCCCTTCAAGGCGAGGAATTAACCATTGTGCTCAGCGATCAGGTGAGTAAGCTTGCAACTAAACAGCAGGAAGATATGGTTAACCAGTTGACCGGATTCCTTGATATGACTGGTATGAGATACGACATTATACGGGATCGCAAGGAACTGAAGCAAAAGATGAAAAAAGAGATCGGCAACAGCAACCTTATTGTCATTGGCAATGCCAAGTCAAATGGATTGGTGCAGGCTTTAAAATTCAACATTATCGACCGGACGAAACAGACGGGTTTTCCTTGGAAGAATACCATGGATCAACCTCTCGCCGCGGGTGCATATGTTATCAAACATCCCTATAACCAGAATCGATTGATGCTTCATTATTTCTGGAATGAGGATCATCTGAGTGATGCGGCATTTGAAGCTTTTAAGCTGAAAATACAGGAGTCTATCGGATTCACTAACGACTTTTACCAGTACTATGTATTGGATAACCAAGGCAAGGAGCAATCCAATAAAAAAGTTGCGAATCCCATATCTTCACTTTTTGCGGAATAATAAGTAATTGGTTTTTGCAGTTTCTTCGTTCAAACAGGTTAGCCAATTTGTATTGGTTAGCCTGTTTATGTTTTATATGAAAACCAGTCTTAGAATAATAGGCTGTAAGATGGGCATAATGCTTTAACATAAAGGCAACTTCATGAATATACTTATTGGGAGAAAACAATAGGAGGGATTAATATGAAGGATCAACATTATCCGGGCGTACCAATGAAAGGGACAGTTGCTGATTACAACTGTAAAGGAAATAAAGGAATGAACAAAATGAAAGCGTATTCATATAATGCTAGAATTTGTCCTATCATTTGTAATACTCAGGAGCCGGCTGCGAATGAGGGTAATGTTGTTGATTTTTCAATCCTATTAAAGGACACTTCGGATGTTTTATATTCGCGACCGGTACATGGTGATACCCTGCTCACGAAGGAGTTGAGTTCCCATGTCTATGACTGAAAATATTGCTCAGGCAGCACTCGATGCAGCGATGAAGGCAAACAGGGCCGTTGCGCCTTATGATTATTGCGATGCAGAAACCAGACGGATGTACACGCCTCAATTTGATAAAAAAATGGACAATCCTATGTATACCGCTGCAATGGCGGGCCTTCAATCAATTTATTGGTTTCGGGCGATCAAGGTAAAGGGGCTTATCTCTGATGCAAAAGCAGATTATTATGCTACGTATTCTACCAACCATAATAACATCGGAGGAATTGGACTAGCCTACTCGAACAGCCCGACAGGACCATGGACCAAACACGGACAGGTGTATCTCGATACTGTGGTTGGGAATTCGACGGAAACTCCATTTGTGATCTGGAACGATGAAGAACAATTGTTCTTTATGTATTATCAACAAAACGGACTGGGGATCAATCAATCAACGGCACTTGCGACCTCTGTAGACATGATTAACTGGACAAGAGTGGGTTTGATTCTGGACAAACCTCCCGGGTTCCCAGGTGATGGTCACACCGGTTACTTCTCGTGTTTCAGAAATGGTGGCAAATGGATCGGTTTCTCAGTGATGGGCGGTGGGGACTTTGGTCGTAAATGTATCTGGCATTCACATGACGGACGTAGCTGGTTAGCTGATCCAAGACCATTAATGGGTGGGAATGATGCCACATTAAGTGCAGGAGAAAACATTTCGAGACCCAATGCTGGTGTATTTATGTACAAAGGGAGCATGTGGTGGCTGGGTATGTTATCAGCTTATGCTTCCGGTGGGGTTACGACGGTAGCTCGGCCTGCCATTGCCAAGATCAGTGCAGACTTTCGTCAACTGCTGGACAAACCTACAGATATATATTTTCCGGCATTGGATTGGGAAACGACCAACATGCAGTCCTTGATGGTGTCCGTTATGGACGGTGTAGTGTACGTGTATTACAATACCGATCATAATATCGGTGTAGCCTATTCGGTGGGGGTGTAGAGATGGTTATACGTGATGCAGCGGGTCAGATTGTGCCCTTTGGAAAGGTTCACAAACAGCTTGTGGCCGATTTTCTTTACGGAACGTTACCGGATTGGGTGGAGGTGGTGGGCACCCCTACGTTTGAGCCTTTGCCCGACAGAGGGACCATTACCGTTACAACTCCGACAACGGCAGGAGCCACGGCAGAGTTGAAAATGAAACATCTGATTGACAGCTCGAAAGTAACAGCAATTGCAATCACTTTGGAAGCGCTACAATTAAACGGGAACATTGGAATCTCAGTTCAGGTTGGCATTAAATCGAAGGATAGCAAGGCCGGAATCACTTTTTTTCAAAACGTAAATCAGAAATATGGTATGGTCCGTGCCTATAAAGCAGATGGAACGTACACGGATTTTAATCAAAACATGGTGTTCTTCACCACACATGGCGTAGCAGGAGATGAAGCACAGAACCGTAAGAATCTCACTGTGTTGCTCTGTACCGGATTACAGTTCTCAGCTGGGTTCGAGAGACCGTCCGTATGGCTTGGTGCGGATGATCAATATGGCGGTGTTGCTGCTGACCTTAGCGGTGGGTTGTTCCAACATGGAGAACTGCAATGTCTTTTGAAACTGACTACAAGTAAGGCCGAGGCCAAGTATTTCAAATGTGCACAGATGAAAGTGGATATCTGGAGTAACTGATTGGAATGACGGAGGAGTCGTCTGATAAGCGGCTTCTTTTTTTATTTTAATAATAATGTTTACAAACGAAATTAAATTGTGTACAATCAAATTGTTAGCAAAACAAAAAAACAAGAAATTCTGTATAACACATAAAAAAATTAAATGATGAAGAGGAGTTTTCAACCATGAAAACATTATATGAAACAACAGTCATCAATACAGGCGGACGTCAAGGCATCGTACAATCCCCAGATAACGTGTTTATGTTGGATGTTGCTGCACCACCAGAACTCGGAGGACAAGTGACGACAGCTACTAATCCGGAGCAGTTGTTTGCAGCAGGGTATAGTGCGTGTTTTAACTCCGCACTGGAGTTTCAATTGAAGAAACACAAAGTTGAAATTGAAAGAAGTACCGTAGCTGCAACCGTAATGTTGGTGACGGACTCTGAGGATAACGGCGTGAAGCTTCAAGTCGATTTGGAAGTTAAAATCCTTGGTCTGGACGAGGAGACAGCACAGAAGTTTGTGAAACTTGCCCACGACTACTGCCCATATTCCAAAGGAATCAAAGGGAACGTGAATGTTAACGTGGAACTGGCGTAATCACTGATACTAATTTGTTGTTGATAGGGAGCCTCCGAGAAATCGGAGGTTTTTTGGTTTTTTATGCATAAAAATCAATTTCGCACTCAATTGTGGGTTATAATGGTATTAAGTTTACTCAAAACTGCTGAAAGGGGAATGTACTTATGATGGATTTTAGCAAACCACCCCATGGCTCTGAGACCGATACCCACCGTCAGCGTCATCAGGAGAATGAACAGAAATACCTGTCCGGAGGCAAGAGCATTTGGTATGAAATCAGCAACTGGCTCATTCTCGGAGGTATCCTCCTTGTCATATTTTTATTATTTAAATACGTTTTCTAAATAGACACACAACCGGGCGAATCCCCATATGATGCATTACATCAGTAAGCACTTGGGGAAATGGGGAATCCGGGATGGCAAAGGCAAAAGGTAAGAAAGCTCCCGCATTAAAGAGTGATAAAATACGTGTATCCATGAAGTTGGTCACATCGGATATATGCGAGAGATGTAAGACACCATGTACACGAGGCATGGATTACGCTGCACGGATGAGAATTGAAGGGGCTTTAGGCAAGGGCGTTCCCTGTATATTGACCCGCCATACTTCTTCATAAACTCTTCTTATAATCCCGTATATATAACAATTATAGATCAGGGGCATCCTTAAATGAGGATCGCCTCTTTTTGTGCATTCCAAGGGGTGGAAAAAATTCTGGATAAAAAATGAAAAATGATGAAAAACAGCGCAACTTTGTGGATGAATCTGCAGTATAAATGTACAACAGCTAGCAGCAGGGGAGGGAACATTGACGGGATGAAATGGAAACGAATATTGCTTTGTGTCACGGTATTCTCCTTGCTCGGCGGGTCTTTATTGTTTGCAGATTCCGTGAACGAGAAGATTCGAGTTCTCATTAACGGCAAGGAAGCAGCTGACGGAGGTTATTTAATTGATGGAACGACCTACGTTCCTGTAAGGGAAGCCGGAGGCGTCGTCAAATGGGACAGCAGTAACAAGAGAGTAACGGTGATCAAACCGAATGTACATATTTTTCTCTTCAAGGGAGACACTGTATTTGGCAACGTTAACGTAGGTAAGCTGAAATTCAATGTATTTTCACAAGTGGACAGTCTGACAGCAGATGTAGCTGCCGTGAAAGTAACGATCACTAACCCGAGTGGTCAGGTGAAGGATATCCAGTCCCAGGAGCTTACGACCCAGAAGGATAACTTCTGGTTCCGAACATATGATTTTACGTACGATTTCAGTCGTGCCGGCAAGTATCAGGTCGGCTTTCATATTAAAGAAAATGCAAACAGCAGCTACGTCCTGGTAGCGGAGAAAATCATTACAGCGCTGAACGATTGAAGCGAAAGTAACGCTTCCCTTTTAAATTGACCTGGGTCATTGAACATGTTACGATATGCAAGGTTACACAATTTCTATTTATAAAGCGAGGTATTTCAATGAGCGATCACACACATGAACACGGCGATGGCTGCGGATGCGGGCAAGACCACGACCACGACCACGAGCATGAAGAAGTCCTTCTCACATTAACAGACGAGAACGGCCAAGACGTGGAGATGGTTTTGGTGGAGACGTTTGACGTGGAGAAGCATGTTTATGCGCTCCTGCTGGAACGTAACAATCCTGAAGCTGACGGCATCATCCTGCGTATGGAAGAAGAAGACGAGGAAATGGTGCTCTACAATATTGAAGACGAAGAAGAGTGGAACCGCGTTGAAGCGGCTTACAACGAACTCGTTGCATCACAAGAATAGTCATTCTTTTGGAACATAACATGAAGGCTCCTTGATCTCAGGGGGCCTTTTGTTTGTTTTTTAAGAGGTATACGAGCATTTACACCACTGGTTTGAACGACGAAATAGACGGGAAAATGCAAACTCGCTTGTCCCATAAAATAAAAAAGGACCAAGCTAGGGCTTGGTCCTTTAAGGTTATCCCCTGCACAGCGCAAGGAGGTTGTTTTAGAAAATGGCATCGGCTTCCACGATCACTTTAACGTTGGTTACGCTGCGATCTTCGGGTCCTTTGACGGGTAATCCAACTTCGACATGATCGATGATGTAGTCGATATTTTCCTGGGTGATAACCTCACCCGGCAACAGGATCGGAATTCCTGGCGGATAGACATAGATGAATTCTGAAATAATACGTCCTGCGGATTCCTTAAACGGAATCACTTCGGTATCACCGTAGAATGCGTCCCGTGGAGTCAGCATCAACTGTGGAATATCCGGAACTTTAACTACCAGTTCATGGGCCGGGTTCACTTGATAATAGGTACGGGAGAGATCTTGCAAAGCGTTCAGTAAGATATCCACACTATTATCCGTATCTCCTGGCGTAATGAGACACAGAATATTGTACATATCACTAAGTTCAACCTCGATGTTGTAATGTTCACGCAGCCAGTTCTCTGTCTCATACCCTGTAATACCCAGATGGCGAACATGGATCGTTACCTTGGTTGGATCATAGTTGAAGGTCGCTTCTGTACCCAGCAGTTCTCTACCGAAGCAATACAGGCCATCCATATCGTTAATCGAACGTCTGGCAAACTCAGCTAGTTCAATCGCCTTCTGTGCAATCTCACGACCGTGGAGTGCCAGGTTACGTCTTGATGTATCGAGTGAAGCAAGCAAAATGTATGAAGTTGATGTTGAGGTGAGCAGACTCAGGATCGTCTGTACACGCTGTGGATTCACGAACCCATTCTTCGTATTCAGGTTGAGTACGGAACTCTGTGTCATGGAGCCACCAAGCTTGTGGACACTGGTTGCAGCCATATCGGCACCTGCTGCCATCGCAGACAACGGCAGATCCTCATGGAAATGAATGAGTACGCCATGTGCTTCATCAACAAGTACAGGGACTTGGTAGCTGTGTGCCAGCTCAACAATCTCTTTTAGATCGGTAACCACGCCGTAATAGGTCGGGTTAATTACAAGCAATGCCTTGGCATCTGGATGACGCTCAAGTGCGCGACGGATAGACTGTGTAGTCACTCCATGGTCAATGCCCAGATTGGCATCTTGTGAAGGAGAAACAAATACGGGTTTGGCGCCTGAGAAAATAATCGCGGACAGAACCGATTTATGCACATTACGGGGCACAATAATTTTGTCACCCGGTGAGCATACAGACAGAATCATGGTCATAATGGCACTGCTTGTGCCTTGTACACTAAAATAGGTATAATCGGCTCCGAAGGCATCTGCTGCCAAAATCTGTGCTTCCTGAATGACACCGGTTGGCTGATGCAGATCATCCAACGGTGCGATGTTAATCAAATCTATGGAGAAGGCATTATCGCCAATAAATTCACGGAATTCGGTATCCGCTCCCAATCCTTTTTTATGGCCCGGAATATGAAACTGTACCGGATTGAGTGCCGCATGATTTTTTAAAGCGGTAAACAGCGGCGTACGGTGGTGATTCATCAGTGCTGTCACAACCCTTCCTAATAAAATTGGTAAACAAAGATGAGTATAGCAAATGTAGAACCGAATGCAACAGTATAATCGACAATTTTTTAAATTGCCGAGATTTGGGCACATTCCCCACGGTTACACTAAGGATAGGGAATAGGCAAATGAACACCGAAAGGGGAAAAAGAATGCAAACCGATACAAAACCAGCCAAAATTTTGCGATCACCATTTTTTATCGCGATGTGGCTGACACTTTTTCTAGTTGAAATTATCAAAGGAGCCCTGTTGGTAGCTGTTCTGCCCGTGTATATGGACAATATACTGGGTCTGTCTGCAGGCGTCATTGGTGTGGCATTTGCTCTTCAATATCTGGGAGATAATCTGTTCCGTGCACCTTCCGGCTGGGCAGCAGAACGGATCGGGTTCCGCGCAACGATGGTTACAGCATTAATCTGTACCTTAATCGCTGTTATTATGATCCTTTTTCTCAAAAGTGCCGTTGGACTGGCCATGGCCTGTCTGATTCTTGGCATTGGTACGTCACCGCTCTGGCCTTGCGCCATGACAGGGGTGACGGCGATGTCAGGCCCACAGAACAAGAATGGTACAGCAATGGGGGCGCTGGAGATGGCTGCTCTCGGCGGAACGGGGCTTGGACCTATAGGCATGAACTGGCTGCTGGAGCGCACGCATCATGATTATCGCACCATTTTTCTTGTATTAATGGGGTGTGCCATTCTCGTTATTCTGGTGGCCATGATTCTTCCTGGACGTGTCATTGTTGAAGGAGAGCATGCCGAGCAAGCAGCGAAGAATAGTGATGTGAAATATGCAGCCAAACCGAATCTGCTCACGCCGTTCATCCGGCTGCAAAAGAGTGTGAAGGGCACACTGCAACGGGTACGCAGCACGCTTAATGTTAATCCACTGGTGTATCCTGCCTTGTTTATGCAGTCGTTTGTCATCGGGCTGCTCAGTCCAGTAATCACGCTATATACACGCACAGACCTGCACATCTCACCAAATCTTTACAGTTTGTTGCTGATTGCGGGTGGTGGAATAACCGTTATTGCCTTGCTGCCTGTTGGTAAAATGGTAGACAGGTTTGGCACGAAACCGTTCCTGAACGTTGGTTTTTTGATGGCGGCGGCGAGTCTGTTCGCGTTTTCCTCCATAACATCCATTCCGGTGGTGTTTGGTGTTGTCATGCTGGTGGGCATCAGTTATGCCATGATTTTGCCCGCCTGGAATGCTTTTGTAGCCACACTGATTCCCAAAGGGGAGCGGGGTGCGATCTGGGGATTCTTCCTTACATTGCAGGGATCAGGCATGGTTGTAGGCCCCATTGTTTCCGGACTGCTGTGGGACCACGTGAGCCATCCGGCTCCATTCATCGGCAGTGCCATCGTCATGGCAGGACTTGCCGTTGTGCACTTTGTGTTATCCCGCAATCCGTTTCGCACCGTTCCGGCCAAATAAGAAAAAGAAAAGGGAGTTTCACCAGCCGTCTTGGTTGTGGGGCTCCCTTTTTCGCGTCCAATATATCACGATAATCGGGGGCTTGCCCCTGTGCGTCTGCGGAAAGCTGCAATCCGGCGGTCCTTTCGGTGAAAAATAGTCAAATAACCAAGTACCCTTACATAAAATGAAGTATAAAATAGGGTAAGCCGATTGAGTAGAAGCGATTGAAGACGAGGGCCGGAGTTGATCCGGTACAGATGGAGGGAGTGCCGTGAATAAGAGTTATGAAGTTGAATATTGCAATCTGGAGCTGCGGTTCAACCGTCGGCATATCCAAAATTTGATCAGAGACCTTATT
The DNA here is from genome assembly GCF_017874615.1 of Paenibacillus xylanexedens. Taxonomy (GTDB): domain Bacteria; phylum Bacillota; class Bacilli; order Paenibacillales; family Paenibacillaceae; genus Paenibacillus; species Paenibacillus xylanexedens. The sequence goes on along the minus strand of NZ_JAGIKV010000001.1, from coordinate 5,346 downwards.
CGTGAGGGATATTCACTATATTGGAGCGAGGACGAATCCTTTTTTATCCTGTCAGTCCGGACCGGCCGCAAGCTGGTAAAGCTCCGCTTTCAACAGACACGCACAGGGAACTACAAGATGACTGGAGATTATATCATTAAGGATGCAAAGCTTGCAGAGTGGCTGGAGAAGCTGATTGGAGATACACGCGGGCATGCAGTTGTGAAGCGGTTCAAGGATCAGCAGATGACCGTGGAGAACATTTTATTCGGTGAAGTCATTCGGCTCGTGGAAGTTTCCGGATTCAAACAGCGTGTCATTTTTCAAAAGGAACCTGCGCCGACGGCGGAAGAGATGGAAGAAATGTTCCTCTCGCGTGAAGGTGAGGAAAGGCTCATGTTGCTACGCATGGAAGTGGACGATGAACTGGAACGCCTCTACACGGCCATGCAGATGGATAATATCGAAAAAGCAAATGCTTGCCGTCAAGTCTTAAAACAGTTGTCTGGACATCTGTTAATGTTGGAAGGATGACAAGATAAGGCCGTATTTATGAAAATACGATGAACACCTCAGCAGATTGGGGTGTTTTCTCGTTGCGTAGCTGTGCCACGGGGTTCACTTCTATACATAAAACCGTTAAAATGGGAGTATTGTTGAGAATTTATTTCAATAAAATTAATTGGAGCAAAGGATGGAGGACCAGATGACAAAACAACAAATTGGCGTAATTGGCCTGGCTGTCATGGGCAAAAATTTGGCCCTTAACATTGAAAGTAAAGGTTTCTCAGTATCGGTATATAACCGTTCCCCGGAGAAAACCAATGATCTTCTGAAAGAAGCTGAAGGTAAAAACCTGACAGGCTCATTCTCCATTGAAGAGTTCGTAGCATCCCTGGAATCGCCGCGCAAAATTTTGATCATGGTACAAGCCGGCAAAGCGACCGACGCTACCATTGAACAACTGCTTCCTCACCTGGATGAGGGCGACATCATCATTGATGGAGGGAACGCATACTTCCCTGACACGCAACGTCGCAGCAAAGAGTTGGAAGACAAAGGCATTCGTTTCATCGGTACAGGTGTATCCGGTGGTGAAGAAGGCGCACTGAAAGGCCCTTCCATCATGCCAGGTGGACAGGAAAGTGCTTATAAACTGGTTGAACCGATCCTGACGGCGATCTCGGCCAAAGTCGGTGACGATCCATGTTGTACATATATTGGACCTGATGGTGCCGGACACTATGTGAAAATGGTGCATAACGGTATCGAGTACGGAGATATGCAGTTGATTGGTGAAGCGTACCACTTGCTCAAATCCGTATTGAACGTTTCCGTTGAAGAGTTGCATGCGATCTTTACAGAATGGAATCAAGGAGAGCTGGATAGCTACCTGATCGAAATCACAGCAGATATCTTCTCCAAATACGATCCAGAAACAGGAAAACCAATGGTTGACGTCATTCTGGATGCTGCTGGACAAAAAGGAACAGGTAAATGGACAAGCCAAAGCGCGCTGGATCTCGGCGTACCATTGTCCATGATTACGGAATCCGTATTCTCCCGTTTCCTCTCTGCCATGAAAGACGAGCGTGTGGCAGCTAGCAAAATCCTGAATGGACCAGCGACTGAAGCATTTTCTGGCGACAAAAAAGCGTTCATTGAGAACGTGCGTAAAGCGCTGTTTGCAAGTAAAATCGTATCCTATGCACAAGGATTTGCACAAATGCGTGCAGCTTCCGATGAGTATGGCTGGGATCTGAAATACGGCAACATTGCCATGATCTTCCGCGGCGGATGTATCATCCGTTCGCAGTTCCTGCAAAATATCAAGGAAGCTTATGATAAAGACGCAGCACTGAAAAACCTGCTCTTGGATCCGTACTTCCAAAACATTGTTGAGTCTTATCAAGGCGCATGGCGTGAAGTTGTAGCAGCTGCTGTAAAACAAGGTGTTCCAGTACCTGGATTCTCCAGCGCATTGTCTTATTACGACAGCTACCGTACGGAGCGTTTGCCAGCCAACTTGCTGCAAGCACAGCGTGACTACTTCGGTGCTCACACATTCAAACGTGTGGACAAAGAAGGCAGCTTCCACCACAACTGGATGGAATAGTACCACCGCATATACGAGTCAATGAGATTTGGCTAAAGCGCCTTTAAGTGGTAGCTTTGGCCTGTTGAAAGGCTCATTAAGAGGTTTGGTGTTCCGGTTATTGCCGGTTAACGCCAGGCCTCTTTTTGTTCTTTCCCAGTCCGCAGGGCTGTGTTATGATAGGACAAAAGTGCTCACGAATTGCTTGAATTAAAGGAGTGTACACCTTGAGCAAGTCTAACAATATTATTCTCATCGGTATGATGGGAACCGGCAAATCAACCGTCGCTGACATGCTTGCACGCGAGCTTGGTTACCGATTGATTGATGTGGACGCCGCGGTGGAAAAAGAGGAAGGCTGTACGATTCCCGAACTGTTCACTGGCAAGGGAGAGACGTATTTCCGTGATGCCGAGAGCCGCATGTTGTGCTCGGTATTGGAGAAAAAGTCACAGGTCATAGCGACCGGAGGTGGCGTGGTGCTGCGTTCGGATAATTGTGACGTGATGTCGAATAATGGCTGGGTTGTTGCCTTGACTGCTGATCCGGCAGTGATTGTAGAACGTGTTAGCGCCTGCGACAATCGTCCGCTTCTTGCAGGCAATGCAGAGGAACGCATCAAGACGATTATGGAAGAACGGAAAGACGCATATCGGTTCGCGCATTATACGGTGGATACAACCGAGTTATCCGCTGCTGAAGTGACTCGTTTAATTTTAGTGCATTACCGCGTCTAAGCTTGTGATCATCGAAGTTTGTTGGTTGATAGTTGGTGGCAGATAGAACAAAACGGGCCATATAGGCCCGTTTCTAGGAGTGGAGCAGAGCAGAAGTCACAAGGTTACAAATGACTTCGCTTCTCTCCGGGTTTCTCTAGTCTTCTTGTTGCCACTGAAGCATACCGCCGACCATGTTTGTACAGCCTTCATATCCCAGTTGCTGCAGATATTCACAGGCACGCTCACTGCGGTAACCGCTACGACAGATGATCACGATCTCGCCTGATTTCTCAATCTCAGACAGTCGGTCCGGAATCTGTCCAAGCGGAATATGCTTGGCTCCTTCGATCATGCCTTGCGCGACTTCATCGTCCTCGCGGACGTCTATCATCTGCAGCTTCTCTCCCGCCTGTAAACGGCGGCGCAGCTCAGACGTTTCAATTTCAGCTATTTGTGTCATATTCAGGTCCTCTTTTCTGTATGGACTTAACGCTATAATGATACCCAAGCGATGCACGGAATGTCAATTTGGCCACAATATAATCAATGAAGGAGAATTTCATCCATGGACGTTATTGTTAAACCAACCCCCACGCTGAACGGGGAAATCGGGGCTCTGTCCTCCAAAAACTACACGACTCGCTATTTGCTGGCTGCTGCGCTGGCAGAAGGCACAAGTACCATTCATTTCCCGGCACACAGTGAAGACAGTGACGCCATGCGCAGATGTATTCGCGATCTGGGGGCAGTGCTTGAAGAAGACGACAGCAAGATTGTGATCCAGGGCTTTGGCAGTCATCCCCGTGATGTGCGTGAATTGAATGTTGGGAATGCGGGTGCTGTACTTCGTTTCCTGATGGGCGTTACAGCGCTCTGCCCTGAAGTTACATTTGTGAATACGTACCCGGATTCACTGGGCAAACGCCCCCATGATGATCTGATCGATGCGCTTGGTCAATTGGGTGTAGATGTACAGCACGAACAAGGACGCTTGCCGATTACAATCAAGGGTGGCAATGCGAAGGGTGGACACATTCGTGTATCCGGCTCCGTCAGCTCCCAATATCTGAGTGCATTGTTGTTTGTAACTCCGTTGCTTGCAGAAGACAGCACCATCGAAGTGCTGAATGACCTGAAGTCCAAGGTCGTTATCGGACAGACGCTGGAAGTGCTGGAGCAGGCAGGCATCGTTATCCATGCAAGTGATGATTACATGTCCTTCCGTGTACCAGGTGGACAGGCTTACCAGCCGACGACCTACACGGTTCAAGGGGACTACCCCGGCTCGGCAGCCGTTCTTGCCGCAGCAGCGGTTACACAGTCTGATGTGAAAATTCTGCGCCTGATGGAGCAGAGCAAACAGGGTGAACGTGCCATCGTTGACGTGCTGCGCATGATGGAAGTGCCATTGACACATGAGAACGATGTCGTACACGTTCAAGGTAATGGCAGATTGAAAGCGATCGAATTCGACGGGGATGCCGCGACGGACGCCGTTTTGGCTATGGTAGCCGCAGCAGTGTTTGCGGAAGGCACGTCACGGTTCTATAATGTAGAGAACCTGCGTTACAAGGAATGTGACCGAATCACCGATTACTTGAACGAACTGCGGAAGGCAGGAGCGAACGTTGAAGAGCGTCAAGCTGAGATTATCGTACATGGACGTCCAGAAGGCGTTGAGGGCGGCGTTGAGATTAACGCTCACTACGATCATCGTGTAATTATGGCGCTCACTGTCGTTGGTCTGCGTTCCAAGGAGCCGCTTCGTATTCGGGATGCACACCATGTAGCCAAGTCTTATCCGCAATATTTCGATCATTTGCAGGCGCTTGGCGCCTCGGTTCAATGGGTAAAAGAGTAAATAACTGAAAACCTGTCTTTTGAACACGCACTTTAATTCAGAAAAGGATGGTGCTTGAACATGGAATTTAACAACCCTACTCGTGAAGAAATTGGACAACTTTTGCGCAAGGCAGGCAACATCGCAGTCGTCGGCTTATCAGACAAATCGGATCGCACTTCCTATATGGTGGCAGAAGCCATGCAGAGCAGAGGTTATCGCATCATCCCGGTTAATCCACAGGTGCAAGGTGAAATCCTTGGCGAGACGGTATATGCCACACTCGCGGATATTCCAGAGCCGGTAGACATTGTCAATGTGTTTCGTCGCGAAGAGTTTTGCGCGGATGTCGCTCGTGACGCCGCTGCCATCAAAGCAAATGTGCTGTGGCTGCAGCTTGGCATCCATAGTGATGAAGCGGTCCAGATTGCTGCAGAGAACGGCATGACAGCGGTAACGAATCGTTGTATCAAGGTAGAGGATTCCATCGTTCTGCGCGGCGCTGGACGCGGCTGAGAGGCTCGTTCACCTGTGATCGGATGATCTCCTGATCTGTCCCAATTGAATGAACATAGGATGAATCCCGTTAACTTGAAGTTGACGGGATTTTTTCTGTTCGCGCGCCTAGCCAAGCTAGACATAACTAGCCGGTGAAAGTCCGGTCGAGGTAAGAGCCAAGTCGCCTCGTAGCTGACGGGCAGCTGGTGGAGAAA